>MJAN01000001.1 GCA_001875255.1 Candidatus Sabulitectum silens
CTCTGCGACAACCCGGGCCCCCAGCCCGGAGCCGGAACCTGAACCGGAGCCAGAGCCGGAACCTGAACCGGAGCCAGAGCCGGAACCTGAACCGGAGCCAGAGCCGGAACCGGAGCCGGAGCCAGAACCTGTTGAAGGACCGGAGGAACCCCACCCGGATTCCCTTACTTCCCCAGTGGAGTCCCCTGTGCAGCTGGATACACTGGAGACCCCCGCTGAAGCCACTGGCCTGTACAGCTGCCCCCTGGGCTTCACCCCTGCGGAAGCCTGCCCGGAGAGCAGCCCCTCCTGTGGCCTTTATGCCGACCTGAACGCCGACGGCATATGCGATAACCCGGGAACCGAATGCCCCGCCGAGGAAGACACCCTCTGCGGCCTCGACAGCCCCTCCATAATAGGCTGCCCCCTGGGTCTGCCCCCTGAGGGGGCCTGTCCGGATTCACTGGCCCTCTGTCCCCACTGGTACGGCGTCACCTCCGGCACCGTATGCTCCAACCCCGCCGGGGGAAGCAGACGGGTGAACATCATCCTGATCACTCTGGCGGTGCTTCTGACGGCCTCCACATACATGTCACGGAAGTACTACGGGAAAAGGCTGAAGGACCGCCTTAACAGGAACACTGCCCACCATGTTACACGGGGGGTCTCCCTGATGATACTGGGCTTCGGGGTTCAGGGGTGTTTCTGTCCCCTGGGTACATTCCAGTACATATTCACCGAGGGCGGGTTGGTGTTCCTTGGGCTGACCGGCCTGGCCATTCTTCTTCTTCCCTTTTTATTCAGCATGTTCTTTGGAAGGATATTCTGCGGATGGGTCTGCCCCATGGGGGCAATGCAGGAGTTTCTTTACAGGATACATGTTCCCGGGCGGTTCTCTCCCTCGGGAAGGCTCCACCGGAAACTGCGCTACATGAGCCATGTGGTTCTGTTCGCCCTGATTGCCGCCATTCTCCTCAACCGCTACGGCGTTATAAGCATGGCCTGGAAAGCTCCATTCTGCGCGGTGGACCCCTTCCATACCATGTTCACCCTGTTCCTCTTCGGCAGTCTTGTTATCGCCGGGGCAACAATCCTCCTGGCCATATTCATCAGAAGGTTCTTCTGCAGATATCTCTGCTTCTACGGAGCGGCCCTTGCGATATTCTCAAGGCTCAGCCTTTGGAGCCGCATCACGGGAAGTAAGGAAAACTCCCGGAGATGGACTCCGACGAGGAATTCGACAAGTAACTCCTAGAATCTTACCAGTTTCAGCGGCGGGACACTGCTGCCGGGTACCGAGGCGAAATACACACCGGAGGGAATGCCCGCTGTTTCCCATACAGCTGAGTACCCGCCCTGGGAAGGCCCGGCGGGAAGTTCCGCCACTATCCTTCCGGAGATGTCCCGCACCTCGACCCGGGGCAGTGCCACTCCGGGCAGGAAGCAGTTGAAGACAACGGATTCCCCCAGGGGATTGGACGATACGGAGAGGAAGGGCTGTTCAACCGCCGATGAGTAGCCCTCGGTACCGGAGGAGGACCCGGCTACTTCAATGTCGTCTATGTACCAGCCTCTCGGTTGCCGGACTCATCGGAACCGAAGACGAACCTGATGGCCCCGGGGCCGGCAAGGGAGTCGGGGATCTCTATGGTGTATTCCGTCCAGTCCATGATTCCGCTGTATACCGGCGTACCGGAGGGGAAAGGTCCAGTGGTGCCCGTGGAGATCGTATGGGAATAGGCGGGTATGGGAAACAGATCAATCCATTCCTGTGTTCTGCGGAACTGAACGGTTCCTCCATCAAATGCCACTGAAGAGGAGAGCTCCTGTGCATCCAGCCAGCTCCAGAAAAGAACTTCACCATCGAGGGGGAAATTCACATATGGGGATTCCAGATAGCCGTAGTGGTTGTTGGAGTAGTCGCCGGTTCCTGTTGATCCGCACTTGAAGCTGTACTGCCCGGAAGGGGTGTGGTTCCGGGAGGAGGAAACGTGCCAGTCGTTCTCCCATCCGGTTTCTACCGGGGACCACGACCAGCCGAAGGAATCGCTTTCAAGGTCGGTTGAAAGACCGGAGCCAACTGGTAGAAGGAACTCGATCTGGTGCTGATAGCCTTCATCCGCCATGATGGTAAGGCGCATTTCATAGGCCTCTTCCGATGGGGTAACAAGGGGTGCAGTTACAGAGAAATCCTGGCTGCCCCAGGCGTAGCCTTGTTCTTCCAGAGTGCCGAACTCAGTGTAGTTCTGTGTTACCTGGAGATCCGGGCTGAGGGATTGAAGGATACCGAAGGCATTCTGAAGGGTATAGTCAGAGCTGTTAAAAACCTCTGTCGCGAGTGCGATGGTCTCTCCAGGCTCAAGGCAGAAGTCTCCGTCGCCGGCTGACTGGTCGCTGGTTGTGAACCATGAAAGCTCCGTGAACCCGGAGATGTACCCATCCACTTCGATCCAATCCCAGTGAGCGGAAGGTTCACTGCCCATGAGCAGACCGAACAACCCGGCCACGGGCAAAGGATCCTCCGCTGAAAATGACCATGAATCTCCGGTTGATGGCACCTCGATCAGAAAGTCAAGCTGATCGTCCTGACATGAAAAGGTAAGATCGTAGAAAACTCCGGAAGGGAAATCAGCTGTCAGGCTGTTCAAAGATGTGGAAAGCGAGCCCTGTTCCACAAGCCGGATCCTGGCAACATCATGATCCGGAGAAACATAAGCTATGACACCGGAGTTATCCTCGGTAAGTCTTGTCATTACACCGAAGGCATGAACACCGGTGCAGGAAGAGGTTACTGTTATGTCTGTCAGTTCCATCTGGGCAATTGGCGCCAGCACCCCTGGAGAACCGGAAATGCTGCCGTTTACCATACCACTGGAAACAGACCAGGAACCGTTTCCAATTCGCGATTCCCAGTCGCTTATATCGTTGTCCTCGAAATCGTCCTGGAAAGTAATCGCCAGGGCCGCCAGGGGAAGCAGGAAGACTGTCAGAATGAAAAATCTATTAAATTCCATTATGAATACCTCTCTTTCTGTACCTATTTGAATACAGTTCGAGAGCTATGTCAAGAGTCTGTTGCTGTTTATATCGCCTTATCGGCTATTCTCCCAAAAGCTTCAGAACCGACCGGGCCTGCCGGGCCACCGGAGGGTCTATCATCTTCGAACCCAGGGCAACGGCGCCAAGACCCTTCTCTTCCGCCTCCTTCATGGCGGCTACTATCATTCGGGCCCTTTCCACCTGTTCCGGGGTTGGCATGAAGCCCTGTTCCACGGTTGCTACCTGTGCCGGGTGAATGCAGCCCTTTCCCACGAAGCCCAGCATTTTCGCCTCTTCAACGCTTTTCTTCAGACCCTCTTCGTTCTTAACATCGGTGTAGACGGTGTCGATGGGCTGCAGCCCCGCTGCCCGTGCGGCCATGACCACAATGCTCCTGGCGGTGAAGCTTTCCCTTCCCTGGGCAGTGGGGAGCACTCCCATTTCCGCGGTAAGGTCCTGAAGACCCAGTGTAAGGGCTGCCATTTCCGGGACCGAATCGGCTATGGACAGGGCGTTGAGAACCCCACGGGGGCTTTCGATGATGGGCATTATCCAGGGGAACTGCTCCCTGCCGCAGAGTTCCATTACCATTTCTATCATGTCACGGTTGGCGGCCACCTGATCGGCGCTCTCCACCTTGGGGACAAGTATGTGCTGCACCGGCTGGGGCACTATCCAGCTGAGGTCGTCGGTTGCCTCGTATCCCTGGTTGATCCTTACCATTACCTCGGTATCGCCGAAGTCGAGGTTGGCCAGTGCGTAGGCGGTGAGTATCCTGGCCTCACCCTTCCGTTCCGGGGAAACGCTGTCTTCGAGGTCGAGGATAACGCCGTCGGCACCGGAAGCCGCGGCGTTCTCAATGAACCGGGGGCTGTTTCCCGGGGCATAGAGACGGCTTCGCCTGGGCCGGTCCTTCTCGTGGACGGACCATTTCTCCGCAGGGGGAGTATCAGGAAATCGTCTCCCAGTTCCATTCGGACCGCCGCCTCGAACCTTGCGGCGGCAACCCATGGAGCGGAGCCGGAGTCCTCCGCAACCGCTGTTCCCGTTGTAAGCTCCAGCCTTTCCGCAGCTCGTTCAACCTGCTTCAGCTGGGCAGGGGTGAAGCCCCGGAGGCTGAGCTCCCCTTTGCCGGGGGTGTATGTAACTAAGATGTCGGACTTAACCCTTGGTCCTGAATAACCGGCACTCGAGGCCATTATCTTTCCTCCTCTAATAGTTCTGATAAGCCGGGCAGGTGCTGCAGTCCAGCGTGCTGCAGCCGGCGTCGCTGGTGAGCAGGAAGGTGAAACCCTCTTCGGGGTGGCATCTGAAACTGTAGCTTGAGAGATACTGATAGACTACTCCCGCCCTCTCGGAATCATAGGGCTCGTATTCCACCGCGAAAAGGCGGAAATTCCTTGAGGCCGCCAGTTCGTTGGCCTGGATCTGCCAGGGCTGCAGTTCAGCTCCGGAGCGGAAATCCATCCACCAGGGTCCTATGACCCCGGAGAGCTCAGGGATGGATGCAAGGCTTTCATTCCAGCGGTTCTCAGTTGACTCCACAAGAACGAAGACCGGTCCTCCTGAATCCCGGAGGTCAGCGAACATGTCCCGCCCTCTGTCCTCCTCCATTTCAGGGAAGGTGAGTATGTAGAGGGTGTCTTCCTCCATGGCATTGAACACCTCCGCATGGGGGGAATCCCCGGCATTGTCTACAACAACATCCCCGGAGGAGAAGTAATAGGAGGCTACCCCCGGATCCCCAGTATTCCAAAGTAGACCGCCACGAAGATAGCGGCGTACCTGGCAACGGTGTTAAGCCACTTCTTTCCGCTGAAAAGGCCGAATGCAGCGAAGGGAAGGATGTACACTGTGGTGCCGAAGAAGAAGCCTGTGAAAAGCAGGGCGCCGTCCAGGGCGCCGCTGGACTTGAAGGCGCTGGTAACCGCCATGAGGAACGCCGGACAAAGGGAGAATCCAGTGAGCATCCCAAGCAGGATCGGGCTTTTGGTGAACTTCATCCACTTGGGGATGTTGCAGCCACCGCAGCTCTTGTGAACCCTGACCACCGATACAACGAGATAGACAGAGAAAAGGATGTAGCCGGCGTAGGCCAGGGGAATTCTCACCGATGAGGGAAAGTAGCCCCCCACCAGGCCCATTACCGCCCCGAAGGCGGCGTAGGAAACGAATCTCCCGAGATTCAGAAGCAATATGGTAATGACGGACTGCTTTCCGGTGCGCTCTTCGCTGAGCAGGTAGGAAAGATAGACCGGCCCGCAGGAAGCAAGACAGGAAATACCGGTGGCAAGGCCCAGCCCGGCACCCTCAGCAAGTCCGGAAACATTATTAACTCCTCTGTCTGGTGAAAAGGACACCGCGGCTGCTCTCAATAAGATAACAGCCGCGGCGGTATTTGTTCCATTATGCCGTTAATGGGCGGCGGGGTAAAACCCTATTCCGCTTCTGACCCTGCCCCATACTTCCGCGGGGTCAAGGTTGGAGCCCTCACGCTCGTAGAGGGCGTATACATTCAGGCCGTTCTCCATTCGGAATTCCAGGCCTCCCCCGACAACTTCCCTGGTTCTGTAGCCCCCGGTGTTCGCAACTGAACTGGGGCCGTACCAGAGTTTGCCGGTGAGAAGGGCGGAAAGACCTGATACCAGGCTGATCCTGCCCTCGACCTCGCCCAGCCTTGTTGTAACCGCGGACTGTGTGAACTGGCCCCCCACCGTGATGGAAGAGGGGACATTTCCCCAGCCTGCGAACTTGAACCTCGTTCTGAGGGCGCTCTGGAAGGGGCCCATTGCCGTCTGGTCTTCGTAGAAGTCCGCCGCCTGGGAGAAGGTGATGTTGAAGGCGACATTCCGGGCAATGTTCTGCACCGCCCGGAGCCTTCCGGTGAAGCGGTCTGGAAGGTCCATGCCGGTGTAGTCCTCCCCGGTATAGAAGGAATACTCCGCTTCAGCTGTTACGAAGGAAAGCACCGGGAAGCGGCCGGGTGTGTATCCCGCTGCGATATCCACACGGGACCAGTCCCCCTGGTAGTCGTATCCGTCGAGTTTCGTTGTGTGTGAAACTCCACCGGCTGAGAGGTAAGCCCCCACTGGTGTGTGCCAGAGCACCCCTCCGCCGAAACCTGTTTCCGACCATTCGGCGTCGAGATCGGAATCGAGGGCGGCGACATCCCTTAACGTGTACCGTCCGGTTGCCTCGACCTCGAACAGACCGGGAAGGGCCCATTTGAGGGTCATGCCAGGGCACAGGGAAGAATTGTGGTAGCCCTCACCCAGGGAAGCGGGGTAAATGGTCTGTGAGCTGTCGAAGTCAATGTCATACCGCAGTTCGGGATTCACGGTGAATCCACCGAAGCGGACCCTGCCCTCGAGGAGGGACTCAAGCCTGTTCCCGTGCAGACGGGGAAGTGCCGCGCCGGTTCCCGCGGTGGACCAGTCCTCGTTCAGTGTGATGTTCCAGGTTTCACCGGTGGCCCTGAAGCCGGCGGTTATCTCCTTACGAAGGCCGTCGCCGTATGTGAGGCTGTCGGAAACTCCGTCGATCTGTACCCACTCCTCCATGGTAACACCGAAGACCGTGGCCGCGAGCAGGAGCGTCAAAGCTGTGTATTTCATCAGTATATGGCTCCTTCCGGGCAGACTTCGATACACCGGTTGCACTGGTGGCACAGCACCGGGTTTATCACCGCGTCGCCGTCTATCACCTCGATGGCGCCATAGGGACAGACCTCTTCGCATTCACCGCATCCGATGCACCTGGCGGTGTCAACGGTTATCATGGCGTTGGCCAGTGGGCTGCTGCATGCCGCCAGGGCGGCAAGGACCAGCAGCGCCAGCAAAACGAGCCTAGTGGATGGCGTCATAGGTGCACACCCCCTGACACAATCCGCAGTTGATGCAGACTTCCGGGTCTATGTGTGAAACGCCGTCTTCAATGGTAACGGCATCCACGGGGCAGACCTTCTCGCAGTCACCGCATCCGCTGCATTTATCCGGTTCCACCTGGTATCCCGCTCCGGCAAAGGCCGCAGCCACCGCCGCCGCAAGGACCAGGATCATCATCCCCCTCTTAAGCATCAGTCCTCCTCGAACCCCTGTTGCAGGATAATCTCATCGTTCTCCGGTGTTATGCCGATCAGGGAGCAGTCCTCAAGGTTCAGGGGGTGAATGGCGTTCACCGGGCAGCTTCCAGCGCAGATGCCGCAGTTGATGCACAGGGCCGGGTCGATAACCGCCTTTCCGCATTCATCCACGGAAATGGCCTCCACCGGACAGGTGCTGACGCAGAGCTGGCAGCTGATGCAGTCCTCGGGAACCACATAAAAGGCTTCCTTCAGTTCAGTGCCCCCGGGGAAAACCCCCTCTTCCTTTTCCAGTACAGCGAGAACCGCTCCACCGGCACGGACCTCCAGTCGGGCGAAATCGCCCTCCACCTGGCCCCAGCTGATGGAAAACACTCCCGCCGCGGCGGCGAAGGCGCAAACCAGTACTATGGCAGCGTTCTTCATTTACGCTCCTTTCCCGTTTTATCAGAATTATGGTCTTACAGGCTGTTCGCTTACCCAGTCGGCGGGCACTACACGGTGCATCATTGATTTCAGGCCGAGATAGCTCTCGGTAGGATCAATTACGCTGTTGTAGTTCCAGCACTCCACAAAGCATTTGCCGCAGTTCTGGCAGAGGTCGTAGTCGACATACACCATGTAGTTCACTGGCCCGGCTCCCACCGTATCCTGCCAGATCGCATCGTAGGGGCAGCCTGTGCCGGTGAATACCGTTCTTTCCTCGTCTGCCCAGTCCTCTACGATATGGCAGCCGCCGAAGCATCCAAGGCTGTCTTCGCCGGGCTGGCAGAGGCCGCAGTTCTTGGTCAGGGGAGTCCAGATCGAGCCCCAGGCATTGAAGAAGACAATTCTGTAGGCGGCATCGGTAACGGCGATCTCATCGGCGGGCTGGTCTTCACCGTAGAAGGCCCTGATACCGAAGTAGTAGTCCCTACCGTTCCTGGTCCCTGTGATCGCTTCCACGGGACATACATCCTGGCAGAGGCCGCAGGAGGTACATTTGTCGTAGTCTATTACCGCAACGCCGCCCTGAACCATAATTGCGTCATTGGGGCATTCAGCCTCGCAGAGGCCGCAGGCAATGCAGGGTTCCGGAAGAACTTCGATTACATTGAATGCCAAGCCGCTGTCCGCCGGGGCTACTACTATTTCCATGGGGATTGCGTTCTCCCAGTTCTCTGCGGTAATAGGTTCCTCGGAAGCCCTTATCTCGTAGAAAGCCGCTCCCTCCACCTCGCTCCAGTGCATGGTGAAGGCTGAGTACTCTCCGAGATTGTCATATTGCCAGAGACCCTCCGAACCCTGGGTGTACCCTATCTCCACCATAAGGGTACCGGCGCTTACTGCAGTGGGAATAACTGGATTGTCCGCTTCGCTTATACATGCTCCCACCGTAGCAAGAACGATGATGGCCACTAGAGCCAGTCTGTTTCCTTTTTCCATTTCCGCCTCCGAAGACAGTGTCTACCTAATCTATTCCAGAGAATCAATTATGGTTCCTTCTCCGGAAGAAAACAACCGTTTCTGGAAACCTCTGATGCCGATGGACTTTTATGGTCTTACAGGATAATCAGATTCCCAGCCGGCAGGAACGACTCTGTGCATAAGCGACTTGAGACCTGCATAGCTCTCAGTCGGATCAATCACAGCGTTCAGGTTCCAGCACTCCACGAAGCATTTGCCGCAGTTCTGGCAAAGATCGTAGTCGATATAGACCATGTAAGGGATATCCCCGACGTAGACGGAATCCGGAAGAATGAGAGTATCCTGCCACATTGCGTCGAAGGGGCATCCTGTACCCGTGGATATGGTCCTCTCCTCATCAAGGTAGTCTTCCATGATATGGCATCCACCGAAGCATCCCAGTGAGTCGGACCCGGGCTGGCAGAGACCACAGTTCTTGGATACGAAGTCAGGCCCGAAGTACGGGTACTTGTTGTTGTAGAAGATGATCCGATAAGCCTGATCGGTAACGGCAATCTCACTGGAGGGCTGATCCCCGTTATAGAATGCCCTTATCCCGAAGTAGTAGTCCCTTCCGTTCCTGGTTCCGGTGATTGCATCAACAGGACATACATCCTGGCAGATACCGCAGGAGGTGCATCTGTCGTAGTCAATTATCGCAACCCCTCCCTGAACGGTTATGGCGTCGTTGGGGCATTCAGCCACGCAGAGGCCACAGGCAATGCATGGTTCCGGCAGGCTTCGATGACATTGAATGCCATACCGCTGTCAGCGGGGGCAGGTATCATCTCCATGGGAATCGCATCCTCCCAGTTCTCCACAGTTATCGGGATCTCGGATGCCCGAATCTCGTAATAATCAGCATCCGGCATCTCGCTCCACCTCATTAGAAAGGCGGAGTACTCACCTATCCTCTCCGGAGCCCACGCTGCTTCACCTCCTGCTGTATATCCCAGCTGAACTGTAAGTGCGTTAGAGCTTATGCCCGACGGGGGGATAAGCGGGTTGTCCGCCTGGTTTATACAGGCCCCGCCAGCGGCAAGGAGAACAATTGTAATCAGGATCAGTCTGTTCCCGAGCATCATATATACCTCCTAAGCTGGTACTATGTATCGTCAACGGGAAAAGGACAACCGTTTCTGGAAACTCAGGGAGAGGGATCGCTATATTCCAGAAGAAGGAGGTGTTTCTTGCTGAAGGTCATGTCCGTACTTGTTCTGTCATTTTCCCTCTTTGCCGGAACCATACTCAGTACCACGGATGGAGGGGAAACCTGGCACCGGGAGTTCTCGGGAACTGCCTGCGATCTCAATGGAGTCGCTGTTGATATTTTCACCGGAACCGCTCTCGCTGTGGGAGACAATGGCAGAATACTTCGAAGGGATGAAGAAGGTATCTGGGAGGATGTTTCCCCGGCAGGCTTTCGGAAAGACCTGTTCTCAGTGGTTATGGGAAGCCGCGGTGTCTGCATGGCATGCGGCGCCGATGGAGCACTCCTTTCTTCCTTCGACGGAGGCTTCACCTGGAGGGTATGGGACCAGTTCGACAGCGGCGGGGCTGACCTGTTCAGCGTGAACTTCGACCCCACAAGCCCTGATAATTTCGTGATAACAGGAGAGAACGGCTTCGTTCACAGCGCTTCTGACGGCCGGCTGGAGCTGGACAACGTTAGCGGATCCTGCGTCAGCCTTTGCTCCGGAGAGGCTGAGCTTTTGGCAGCCCCGGGGCGGGGGTAACTCCCCTTGTTTCCGCGGGCAGCCCCTGCGCCGCCGTTGGTGAGGGGGGCGCGGTCTTTCTCTTCGAGAACGGCGGATGGACAGGGGTTGAGAGCGGATGCGAAGAGAACCTGAACGGGGTGGCCAACCTGGTATTCGGAGAGACCTTCTGCGCCGTTGGTGAGGGGGTACGATCATACTCTCCCGTGACAACGGCCGCAGCTGGAGACCTGTGAATTCCGGGGTCTCCTCAGACCTTAACGGAGTAGCCGGCAACGGCTGGGGCCAGGGTTACATAGTTGGCGACGGCCCCTTCGGGAGGTACCTTCCGTGAAGCTGAAGGATGTCTACACCCGGCTGCTGGAGCATTTCGGCCCCCAGGCTGGTGGCCCGGGGAGACCTCCGAAGAGCACCTTGCCGGATGCGTCCTTGCCCAGAACACCAGGTGGGACAGGGTGGAGCCGGTGATCCGGCGCCTTAAGGACATGGGGATCCTTGAAGGAAACAGACTGCTGGATGTGCCGGTTGAGGAACTCTCCCTGCTTCTCAGGGCTCCGGCACCTACAGAAGGAAGGCGGAGTATCTCCAGGGAGTCTGGGCATACATGGCAGAGCTGAGCTGGAACGGAACTCCCGGGTCGGTGACATTGGATACGGTCTCCCTGAGGAAGGGGCTACTGTCCATCAAGGGAGTAGGGCCGGAGACCGCGGACTGCATACTCCTGTATGTGCTGGAAAGGCCCATTTTCGTGGTTGACGCCTACACCAGACGCATCCTTTCCCGGCACGGGCTCTGCCCTGAGAAGGCTTCCTGCCACCATATTCAGAAGCTTTTCCATGATGCCCTTTCTCCCGACGTGGGAGTGTTCAACGAGTTCCACGCCCTGCTGGTTGCCTGCGCCAAGGGGTTCTGCCGTCCTCAGCCGAAATGTGAGGGGTGCCCCCTTCGCGAACTCAGCTTTATTCCTTATATTTCCTCTCCTTGCGCGGAGGGGTGCCGGAGCGGTTGAACGGGGCGGTCTCGAAACCGTTGTCCTCTTTTCGGGGACCGTGGGTTCGAATCCCACCTCCTCCGCCAGGAAGCCATCCGTAAATTTGACAAATAACTCCTGTAACAGTGCATCAGATGAGGGATATCCCTGATACTGATTTCGTGATATATTGTGTTTGACATCGTTTTCGCTGGAGATACCGGACAAGAATGGAGCTGAAATGGAAAAAACGAAGAAGTGCCTCGAAGAAGCCTTTGCAGGGGAATCCCAGGCCAACAGGAAGTATCTGGCCTTTGCCGATAAGGCGGAGAAGGAGGGCTACTCCCAGGCCGCCAGGCTTTTTCGCGCCGCAGCCGCCGCTGAGACAGTCCATGCCCATGCCCATCTTCGGGCTATGAATGGTGTGGGTTCCACACAGGAGAACCTGAAAGAAGCGATCGAGGGTGAGACCCACGAGTTCAGGAGCATGTACCCGGACATGATAAAGACCGCCGAGGAAGAGGGGGAGAAGGCTGCCCTGCGTTCCTTCAGGTACGCCAACGAGGTGGAGCAGATCCACGCCGGGCTTTACAGCGATATGCTTCAGGGCCTCTCCGGCGAACAGGAGGAATATCCCTACTTCGTCTGCCCCGTCTGCGGTCACACAATTGGCAGGGAGGCCCCGGAAAGGTGCCCGGTATGCGGCGCCATGGGTAAAATGTACAACAGGATCGACTGACCGGATCCCTTGTGAGTCGGGCGGCTTCGGCCGCCCCTTTTTTTGGACCCTAAGTTTACTATTGTCTTTTTAGGAAACCATAGGAAAGGAGAACTACAATTAGCACTTTAATCTATACTTTAATAGCGACTGCCCTTCTTGCAGCCCCGGATTCCCTGTACTTCCCCCTTGAACCGGGAACCAGATGGGTTTACTCCATGGAAGGCTCCATGTCTTCCCTTGGTATCGAGACCACGGAAATGCTCTGGGAGAAGATCGAAACCGTCATGGGGACCGACACCCTGGAGAACGGCCTTGAGGTAAGGAGGGTGGATACATCGGTAAGGGATACCGTTGTCACCATTGGCGAAACAATGCTGATGGACTCCAGCTACACCACCTGGAGAAGGCTCGAGGAGGATGGGCACTACAGCTACCTCGACCCGGAGGATGCCGACTCCGTGGAGTTCATACCCTTCCCGCTGGAAGAGGGTAACCCCTGGGAGTTTTCCCGGACGCCTCCTACACTGGCCGAGGTGGTGATCAGCGGTGAAACGGTCACGGTACCAGCTGGTAGCTTTACCGACTGCGTTGGAATCCGCTTGAACTGGAGCAGGGCCGATGCCGAGTTCGACCGGCTGATGTATCTGGCCCCCGGCGTCGGAATGGTCAAATGCCTTTACTCCCAGACCACGGGGAACATAGAGGTTTACATCGAATCAGAACTGACCTTTTTCGAACAGCCCTGATACTCTATAGTATCACCGGTGCTCGAGGATATTAAGGAGGAGATCATGAGAAAGATATTATGCGCTCTGGCGGTTATGGTCCTGGTGTTCGCATGCGGAGACGACGACTCACCCTCCGGGCCTGAGCAGGGCGGGGAAGACTCCGCCTACTATCCCCTTTCCGTGGGGAATCAGTGGGTATATGACCGCAGCGGCACGATGGAAGTGGCAGGTTTCCAGACGGGAACTGAACGGGATGAACATCTGCGACATCACAGGCGAGGTAACCCACGAACTGGGGTTCGATGTGTATGTGCAGGAATACTCAATTGCCGACACGATGGAAAGCGCCGGGCAGACCCTCGTAATCGATTCCACCTACACAACATACATGCGCCTTACCGACCAGGGGCTTTACAGCTATGTGAGCCTCGCCGGAGGAGATTCAGTGTCCTTCGTTCCCTTCCCCCTGCAGGTGGGTGCCACATGGCAGTTCTCCGAGAATCCCCCGATGACAGCTGAAATCGTGTCCCTCACCGAAACGGTCACGGTTCCGGCGGGCACCTTCGAGAACTGTCTTGAACTGCGCGTATGGTGGATAGAGAGCGGAAGCACCCTGGAGAATGTCAGCTCATTTGCTCCGGATGTGGGAAGGGTGAAGAATGTATACACCCATTCCTACCAGAATCTGGTGACCACCATCGAATCGGAGCTGCTCTCCTATTCGGTGAACTAGCCGCCGTACCAGTAGAGTCTAAGGTCCTCCGGGGTTTCAGCGGGGACTTCCCGGGGGATGGTGGAGATGAACCACTTCATGTTGGAGTAGCGGTGCAGAAGAAGCATTCGCATTATTCCCCTGGTATCCCCGGCATACCCGCAGGTATTCAGGAACCCTTTGAAAGACCCGGCTCCCCGCAGCTGAGGAAGAGGCCCACGGCGCAGTAATCGTATTCGGGAACGGCAACCATCGAAGGCTCGAAATCCACCAGCCCGGTTATCACCGGTCTGCCTCCGTTCTTTCTTACGAAGAGATGTTCCTTCATTATCTCGGTGTGGCAGACCGCTCTTTTGAAAGGTTCTCAACGGGCTCCGTTGAGTCTATGTACTCCCGTATCAGACCTGTCCATCTTTCATCGAGGCCGAATCCCCTGTGGTTTGCCTCCAGGTTCGCTATCTGTCCCCGGATGAATTCCTCCCAGTTGGTCTCATGGGTCTTTACCTCTTCAACGGGAATGGAGTGAAGTTCCCCAAGAAGATGGGCTGTCTGTTCCATCAGCCTTTCCCTGTTTACCCGGGAGAGATCACCCCACAGGGCCTTCAGGGGAAGACCAGTCATCTCCTCCATGACTATGTAGGGGTATCCCCGGTGGACCCCGGAGGCTATCAGCTCCGGTGTGGAAACGGAAAGCCTTCCCTGGAGCAGTTTCAGGAACCCCGCTTCGTTACTGCAGAACTCCGGCTCTTCCGAGGAGAATATCTTCACCACAAGGCCGTGGCCTGTTCTGTAAAGAATGGTGGAACCTCAAGTATCCTGGATCCCGCAAAGGGCAGACGGTTTCCAGGCATATCTCCCGGGCCAGCTTCTCGCACTCGGCGTCCATCCTGGCCAGTTCGGAAACTCAGGCCTGATGTTCAAAACTGTCTCCGGTCCTGCCGTACTTCATCAGTTCAAACAGCTCCCCGTGTGTCATTTCCCTCCATACGCCGGATGATGTGGAAAGGAAGGAGAAGCTCCCGGAAGGGGTTCCCGTCGGGGAGGGGAGAAGGTCCCTTACCCTCCTTGCCACCCCGGGCCCGGGGCTTATTGTCTTCACCCCGAGAAACTCCTCTATGAGGTTTGCTATAAGGGGGTAATGGGTGCAGCCCAGTATCAGGTGGCTGAGGTTGAGGTTTCTCAGGGGTTCCAGCTCTTCTGTGAGGTCCCTCCGGAGTTCGGCTGTATATCCCTGTTGTAGTATTCTTTCAACTATGGTGGCCAGGTTCGGCATGGTGAGGTGGGTTATGCTCTGCCCGGGATCGAGCCGTTTCTTCAGCTCCCTGAATTTTATCGAGTTGCCGGTGAGGACAGTTGTTATCACCGCGGCCTTCGTTATGCCTGGGTAGAGGGATTCGTGGTTGAGAACGTTTATGTAGGGCTCAACCCCCACGAAGGGCACCGAAGGGTGCTTTTCCCTCAGATGGGAAATGGCAGCGGCTGTGGCGGAGTTACAGGCGGCAACAATCAGGTTCGCCCCCTCTGGAGCAGTATGCCGGTGATGTAGAGGCTTCTTTCGGTTATTTCCCCGTCTGACCTGGTCCCGTAGGGAGCGTAGAGATCGTCGGATATGTAATCCACCACAACACCGGGCACCTCCGAGAGGATCTCGCTGAGGATGGAGAACCCGCCTATGCCCGAGTCGAATACCCCTATCCTGGTCATTGTTCCCCTCTGGCGGTCAGGGTTCCCTTGTTGAGGGAGAGTGATGTCAGGGCGGAAAGCTCTTCAGCCAGGGCCTTCAGCCTGTCCTGCTCCGGGGACTGCATAAGCAGGATCCTTGAGCCCTGCTTCATGTTCAGGAAGATCACAGCGAAGACACCGGACGCGGTTAAGCAGGAAATATCCTTTGCGTCCTGGATGCGTACCTTCCGGACGCCGGTTCTCTGGCGTTTGTAGGATATTGTGCGGTTGATCTGGTCCACTGTGATCCCCGGGCCGTGACCGGCCTTTTGCAGAACCATGGACAGCAGCATGGAGAAGACCACCACCCCCCCGCCGCGAGGAGCATTGTTGCCCCCCGGCCGTCGTTACCACTGGAAGAAAATACCACTGCGACGACAATGATCAGCGGTACGAGCAGAATGACCGGTCTGAGCCGGGAGACTCCGCCTAAGGATTTTGCGAAATACTTGTCGCCCTGATCCTTGAAATACTCCATTAGCATCCCTCCCCTTCACATGGTGAGATAATAACACTTCTGCCCGGTTTCAGCCTCCATGATCCTGCGAAGGGCCTCCCCTTTCCCCCTCCCCCCGGCAGAGGAACTGGGCGGTTCCGTCGCCCTGGGACCCAACGCCCTTGCCCCCCCAAACCAGGCCTGTGCCTCTGCCCTTTTCGAGCACACCGTGAAGGATAGGGGCACGCAGTTCGCCGGGGCAGCGTGGGGTCACCAGCGCGTCAAAGATCTCCTGGGCTTCGTTCATCAGGGAACCCAGCCCCCGGGGGTTGCCCCGCTCCAGCATGGTCCGGGCTGAGGTGACTATCCTGAGATTTTCCTCGCCCAGAGCCCTTCTCAGGCCCGGGTCGCCGCCGGCGAAGGAGGCGTTCAGGTCCCTGAGTATCCTCTTCGTGTCCTTTTTCCCGCCCAGGTCGACTATCAGGAGGTGGAAGTCTCCGCCCGGGGTGAGTTCATCGGTTTCCATGATGTCTCCGCTGAAGGAGAGCAGAACCGGCCCTCCTCCCCAGGCACAGGCCTGATCCATGCGCCCGCAGTGGGAACCGGTGAGAAGCTCTCCCCGGTATGCCGCCTCCATTTCCTGCCGAAGGGTCATTCCCAGGCGGTTAAGTCTGTTGAACCCACGGGCGGTGGCCACGCACACAGCCGCCGAAGAGGAAAGGCCCTTTCGCAGCGGAAGGGTTCTTCGGTGAACCCTGAGGCTGAGCCCGGCGGAGGGATGCTTTCGGAGTATTACAGAGGCTGTACCCGCGGCGTAGGCATTGAAGTTCCCCGGGCGTTTGCCGCCTCCTTTGCCTCTTCCGCCGTTGAGTAGTGTTCCCAGGTGGAGAATGACCCCCGGGAAGAACCTGACTGATGGAGAATCCTGGTCCTTCAAGCCGGGCTTCTGCGGTTATGCCCTGGTCGGTTCCTGCGACGATGCAGGCTCCAGGGTGTACGGATGGTCCTCCCGGCGGTACTCCCGGCCCAGTCGCTGTGTTCGCCGAAGAGACACAGCCTTCCCGGGACGAAGATCTCAGCGGAGCCTGTCAATATCCTCTGCCTCCCGGGACAGACCGAATCTCTTCAGGGTTTCACCTTCGGGTATTCCCGTTTCGGTGTTCCATCCCCTGAGACGGTAGTATTCGTCCATTACCCCTTTGAACTCATTCCTGTCCATGGAGGTTTTCACCCCGGTGACCGGGCTGGTGAGGTACTCGGTTTTCTCGTAGTAGGGTATGACCCCTCGTCGTCCTTCCTGGTCCTCTTGAAGTTCCTGAAAAGAAGTGCCCGTTCAAGCTGAATTACCCTTTCAGAGGCGAACTCGAGGTCCCTGTCGCTCCAGTCCACACCGGTGCAGGAGGTGAACATGTGCCTTTCGAAGGAGGGGCCCTCCATATCACCGGCCCTGGCGAAGTTGTCCGGGGTCTTCCTTGAGTAGATCCTGGGGAAGACCTGGTCGCCCACGGTGAGGGAATCCTTCATTACCGAGCGCTGTCCGTGCCACCAGGCGGGGAAGGCCTTTGCCCTGTAGCCCCATTCGGGTCGGCGGAATCGGTGGTTCCGTATATCCTTGCGGAAACCTCCATTATCCTCTCCCAGGACAGCCCGTGTTCAGGGGAGCAGATCCGGCTCCAGCCCATGATGTTCTGGGCGTACCCGTGGGCGCTGGATATGGGGTCCCGTGTGTCCACCGCCCACTGCAGGGCACTGACTATCCAGTATGGAAAGAACACATAGTTTATCCTGTCGCCGTGACCGTCCCAGTGGCCGGCATATCCCCATGCGGGGAAGAGGCGTTCAAGCTGTTCCCTGCCCACCCCAAGAGCGGCGGAGGCCCTCACGGTCCCCTCGGAGAGGGCAGACCGGAACTCCCCCTCCCTGGCGGCGATACCCCTGAGCAGAAAGTCCCAGAACACCGGGTCGTCGAGGTTTATCTCCATGCCGTCTATCTTCGTGAGGACCCCCTCGGTATGGAGGCTTCGCAGCCAGGGGGCCATGCCTATGAGTATTTCCCAGTGGTTGAGGCCCAGGTCGTTGGCAAGCCGGCCGATCTCGAAGCCCGCCTCGAAACCCAGTTCCCAGTCGTAGAATCCGCCGGGGAAACCCGGAAAGAGCCCAGCCACGCAGTCCACCTGGCCGGAGAAGACCTTTCCCCTCTGCAGGACCGCGGGAACCGTGGTGTAGAACCTGGCGTCGTAGCATTTCACCGCGCAGCCCTCGGTGCATGCCTGATAGCGCTGGCCATACTTCTTCACCCTGTCCGGGTCGAGCTGGGGTTCATGGGGCCAGCCGTGGGATGCGTGGGCCTCCTCCCTGATAAGCCGGCAAACCCGCTGGAATTCCCCGGGCCTGGCTATGTGAAGTGGAATGGTTCCCCGTACCGCTATAGCCTTGAGATTCTTAGAGCCCATCACCGCTCCATAGCCGCCCTGGCCGGAAGCGCTTTCCGTTTCCGTGGCGGCGATGGCTATCCTTACAAGTTTTTCCCCGGCGGGGCCGGTGGCAAAAACCCTCCAGCGGCTTCCATGGCGGTTCATCAGGAGCTGCTGGGTACGGTAGATCCCCATGCCCCAGAGGTCTGATGCATCCTCTATGGAGCAGTTCCCGTTCTCTATTTTCAGATACACCGGACCAGAAGCCCTTCCGGTAATGATAAGGCCGTCGATACCGGCGCGTTTCAGCTCCGGCCCCCAGTGGCCTCCGAAGGAGGACCTGGAGAACCACTCGGAGGGATATCCCTGGGGAGCCAGACCGCAGACGGTTGTTCTGCCGCTGAAGGGTGCGGCGGTTCCAGTAAGGGGTCCGGCGAGTATCATCAGGGGGCTCTCAGGGCTGAAAGCCCCGGTGCCCTGGGGTATCTCGTCCCAGGCCAGCCGGGCTGCCAGGGCCCTGCCTCCATACCATTCCGGCAGGTAGTCGGAGGTGGGCTGGCCTTCTACGGAGCCCCTGGACAGGTCGATCCTCAGCAGTGTTCCGCCATAGCCTCCGTATTTCACCGGCGAACCCCGGTGAGCTGTATCGCATTGAAGGCGCAGGCCCCGGCGCAGAGGGGGTTCCCCCCGCAGAGGTCGCACTTCACCGGCGGGGCCGTTCCTCCTGTCAGGAATATCGCATCGAAGGGGCAGGCGGATACGCAGGCTCCGCAGGCTGTGCATGTAGATCCCTTCAGCTCCACAGCCCCGGTTTCCGGGTTCCTCTTGAGGGTGCCACTTCCGCAGACAGCGGCGCATGCCGGGTCGCTGCAGTGCCTGCAGTAGACAAGGGTGTTCATTCCGGTGAAGGGCTGAAGGTTCACCCTTATTACCGGAAAGGGAGGAAGATCCCTTACCCGGCGTTCCAGGGCGCAGACCCCTTCGCAGTTCCTGCAGCCTGTGCACAGGGATGATTTGACGGATATCCTTATCACAGGTCTCCCTCCGGTTTCCCGGGGTTCACAATGCCCCTGCCGAGTCTCCGTGTCAAGATGGTTGTTGACTCCATGACCTCGGGTTATGTTTCCGCGATGAAGACTGGAACCCGATGAGCCGGTGATCGTAACCGGCGGCAACAGAACCGGCACCTCCTGGGTTGGCAGGAACCTCTGCCTCTCCCGGGAGCTCTTCCTCGTGTGGGAGTCCTTCAATCAACAGGACACAGTTCCTCTGCTGAAACATCCGCTGGAAAAACACTATCGCAGGCTTCTTCCCCGGGAAGAGCCGGTAATGGCCGATTTCATCAGAAAGAAGATGTGGATAGAAATGCTGAGGTCCGCCGAGGGCGGCCCAGGGCTCCGGAACAAACTGAGGAAGCTGGCAAGGGCCCTGTCAAACTATTACGGTTACATCACAGGAGGGAAGAAGCCGCTGTTCAAAGACCCCATTGCCCTCATGTCCGCACCCTGGTTAGCCGAAGAGTTCAACGCACGGGTGGTACTTACAGTGCGGCACCCCGGAGCCTATGTGAACAGTATAAAAAGGCTGAACTGGCCCACCAGGGTGGAGGAGTTCGAAGAACAGCCATGGCTTATGAAGACCCTTCCGGAAACCCTTCAGGAGGAGATACGCGCCCGAATTGCCTCCAGGGAACCGCCCCGTGGTTATGTACTGGAGGATGCCGCGCTGTACTGGAAGGTTTTCTACACAGTGGTTGACGGCTACAGGAAAACCCACCCCGGTTGGATAACCGTTTTCCACGAAGATCTCAGCAGGGATTACATAGACGGCTTCAAGGCCCTTTATGAGAAACTGGACCTCACATGGACCGAAAGTATAGAGGCCACCATAGAAGCCCAGTGCAACCCCGGGAACGAAGTGGTTCAGGGCAAAGTATCGCATCATTTCGTTCAGGACTCCGCCGGTGTCTCGGTGATCTGGAAAACCCGGCTGACCGACGGGGAGAAGAGCACAATCAGGCGGATCACCGAACCGGTTTCCAGCCTGTACTACAATGACTCCAGCTGGGAATGACCATTTCCACCCTTCCATCAGATACAGCGAAAGGGCATCCAGAGTAACCGTCCGGGTGAGACCCGGCTCCGTGGAGGTGGTGGCCCCCCGGGGCGTCCCTCGAAAGGTGATAGATGATTTCATTGAAAGTAAATCCAGCTGGATAAGGGGGAAGCTGAACCTCTTCCTGTCCGTTAAGGGCCCGGTTCCCCTGGAAGAACCCGCTGAAGGCTCCGTACTGTGGCTTTTCGGCGAACCACTGGAGCTGAGGACCGCCGAAGGGGACATTCCCCCGGTGATAAATCCCCCTCTGCTTACCATGGGTATCTCCTGGTTCTCCCGGAGGAAGTTCTGCGAGTGGCTGGACGGGATGCTTCTCGAAAGGGTGAACTCCACGGCGGAGGCCTTTTCCAGGGAAACCGGGAAGATTCCGAAAAGGATCCGTCCGGGCAATGCCCGGACGCTGGGGAAGCTGCTCCGACAGGGGGGTGGTTATGATAAACAGAAAACTGGTCCACGCCCCGGCTCACATCATTGACTACATCGTTCTGCACGAACTCACCCACCTGATACACAGGAACCATTCAGCTGCTTTCTGGCGGGAACTTGCCCGGCATGTGCCGGACATTCCCCGGGCGAAAAAGTGGCTTCGTCTGCAGGGAGCCCTTCTTATATGAGAAAGGGGCGGCCAGTCGCCGCCCCCTTTCAGGAACTTAATCGATGTCAGCGGGCGATGATCATCCTTGCTGTAACCGTGTTACCCATGCTCTGGGCCCTTACCAGGTACATCCCCGGCGGAAGGGCTTCCGTTGCAAGGGAAACCTGGCTGAGACCGCCTGAGAGTTCCTCGCCGGTGGAGAGGACCTGCCTGCCGGTGAGGTCAAAAACACCCAGGGCAACGGTGCCCGGCCCGGGAAGGCTTACTGTGAGGGAGGCGGCTCCCCTAACGGGGTTGGCGTTAACGGCGAGGCCGAATCCGCCTTCAGGCACACCGCTGTGATTCTCTTCCACCGATGTGGTGACCGGTGTGGCAAGGTAGGCCACGGTGGCGATGGCAGCCCTGGCCATGTCGGTGCCGAAGGGGAAGTACTCCAGGTAGTTGTCCATCAGGTCCGATGTCTGGTGGTAGTAGGGGTTGGAGAATACATTCTTTTCTATGCTGAGCATGGCGGGGTATCCGGCGCTCCAGAAGCTTGCGTGGTCGCTGGCCCCGGTGGGATTGGAAGCCACGGTCTTCACAAGGGCCGGCACATAGGTGTCGCTTATGGCGTCGAAGGCCAGGCCGAGACCGGTGGAGGCGGTGTTGTAGTGGAGCCATGCCTGGTCGTCCGGGGGAGGGCCGTAGAAGATCATGTCGAGGTTGACCACCCCGTGTATATCCATTCCAGCCGCCGCCGCTGAATCGGCGTAGTGGCGCTGCCGTGGAGGCCCTGCTCTTCGCCGCCCCAGAGGGCGTAGATAACGGAATACTCGAAGTCGTACTGGCTCATTATCCTGGCGGCTTCCACCACAGCGGCGGAGCCGCTGCCGTTGTCATCGGCACCGGGGGCGTCGTACTGGGTGTTGGGGGAGGTGCTGTCGAGGTGGCCGCAGATCATCCAGTACTGGTCGGGGTAAAGGGTTCCCTGCTGGATGGCAATAACATTCTGGCACTGGTATCCCATCATGGAGAAGTACTGAATCTCGGAGTCGAGGCCGTGGGAGAGGAAGCGGTCGTTGCTCCAGTCGCAGGCTGTGTCGTAGCCGTCGGTGTTGGAGTACCGGGTGAGGTAGCTCTCATAATTGTATGTGATGGAGATCAGGCTGTCTTCGCTTACTGCGGTGACGATGTCCGAAATGGTGTCGTCGTAGCCGCTTCTCACCGGCACCGGGATGGGTTCAGCCGGGGCCAGGGTTTCCCGGAGGGGGCCACATGGAACACATCGGGCCTTCTGAAGCCGCCGTTCAGCGGGTTGTGGAGCTGAATGATGAGTGTGTTGCCGTTCCGGTAGAGAACACTGCCAAGTTCCGTTGTCTGAAGAACTCCGTTGTCGTTCTTCACCGTGACCATGGCGAACCTTTCCAGGCCGCCGTCGGTTTCACTGAGAACCCTGGAATCCACCGTGGGTGTGCCGAAGGCAACCACATGGGAAGGGGTTCTGTGAACTATAATGTGTGACTGTTCCGCGACGGCGGTGCCGTCGGGGATCAGGAAAGCTGGCCGGCCAGGGCCGTTGCAGCGAGTACCGCAAGAAGCAGCAGTACGGTCTTCATGAATACCTCCAAGGATATGGCGGGAAAAATACACCGCTAATATGTACAAATTGGATAGAGAAAGGTTTCACACTGCAGGGGAACACTTTTGTCCATGAAGGTGTATTATATCCGTAAGCGGTTTGTTCCCTGAAATAGGAGGAGAAATGAAATTAGTACTTCTGATAATGGGCTTCGCTACGGTCTTCGCCGCTGGGGACAGCATTGTGGTGGGCCAGGCACAGACGCCCTCAACCGACCCCTTCTGCCATTGACAGGGCAGTTCCAGACGCCATCAGGTGATGGTGACAGCGGAAGAACTGCAAAACATCGCAATGGAAGTGAACGCCATCAGCTTCAATGCCGCCCCACCCTCCGACCCCGAGGGACCCTACGAAAACCTTACCGTTCTCATGGGCCATACCGGGCTTTCCAGCCTCACTGAAACCTATGACGACAACTGGAGCACATCGGGGACAACCGTGCTGCCGCCCTCAACGGTGATATTTACTGATGTTGTCATAGGCGATTGGTTTACCATTGAGCTGGATACCCCATTCCAGTACGATGGCAGCCAGAACCTGCTGATCGAGATCGTATGGTCCGGGCCGACTCCTGTGCCCTTCGGCCAGGGCAGTCTGTATTCCTGGAGCTGGAATGCCGGAGAGAACCGTTCGGTGTCCGGCACCAGTACCACCTCTCCAACGGGTTTCGCCTCTACGATAGTGCAGATGCTGAGGATCGATTACGACCCCCTTGCCCTGGATCAGACCACCTTCGCCGGTATCAAGGCCTCCTTCTGAAGAGCTGGTAAAGGATTATCGAGGCGCTTACACCGGCGTGAGGGACTCAACGCCGGGGGCCATGGGTATCCCTACCGAGCAGTCCAGGGCTTCGATGGTTTCACCGGAGAGCCCCCGGGCCTCGGAGCCGGTAACGATGCAGAGCGAGTTCCCCTCAAGGGATTCAGGGGTTCTGCTGCCTCCGGTGTCGGTGCCTGTGAAGAGGTAGTTGCTGAATCTCTTTTTCAGAAGGGCAAGGGACTCGACCTCGATTATCGGAATGGCGGAATTGAGCCCCGCTGATGCCCTTGTTACCTTAGGGTTCCACGGGAAGGCGCTGCCAGGCAGGAACACCACGCCGCTGCAGCCGAAGGCTGCGGCGGACCGCACCGCGGTTCCGGCGTTGCCCGGGTCGGCCACGCCGTCCAGGGCAAGAACGATTCCTCCGTTGAAAACCCCTTCGGCTTCATGCACCGGTATGGGAGCCACCGCGGCCAGGCCCTGGGAGTGTTCCGTACGTGAGATGTCGCTGAAAATGGCCTCGGGTACCCGGAGCACCGTAAAGCCCTTCGAAGAAGCCATTCGAGCGGTATCCACACATTCCTCAGTGGCCTTCTCCGAAAGGATGACGAAACAGGAGTTGTCCTCCCTTGAGATGAAATCCCGGATGAACCTGGGGCCCTCCAGCAGATAGCTTTTCTTCTTTCTGCACTGGGAGGATCTGCCCAGGGAGGCGGCCAGTTTGATCCGGGGATTGGATCGGCTGGAAACGCTTTCTATCACTGGGCGCCCTCGGGAATACCCGCCTCTATCACCTGCCTGATCACCTCTTCTATAGGCGCCGTTGGGCGAATTCCCGTGAGGCTCACCAGCCTGGAGACATCTGGGACACGCCTCTGCATGTCCTCAAAATCCGCGGGATAGGCCTCTTCGTAGGGGATCTTCACTATCTCCGAACTGGACCCGGATATCTCCCGAACCCGTCTGGCGAGCTCCAGTATGGTTATCTCCTCGGTGGAACCTATGTTTACCACCCTGCCCACTGCTTCCGGGGATTCCATGAGTGCCAGGGCGCAGTCTATCACTTCGTGGACCAGGCTGAAGCACCTTGTCTGGGTTCCGTTCCCGTAAACGGTTATCGGCTGCTCGGTGAGGGCCTGGTTGATGAACCTGGGAAGGACCATTCCATACCTGCCGGACTGTCTTGGACCCACGGTGTTGAAGAATCGGCAGATAACCACCGGGAGCCCCCTTGAGTGGTTGTAGGCCAGGGCCAGGAACTCGTCGAGGGCCTTGGAGCAGGCGTAGCTCCACCTGTTCCGGGATGTGGCCCCCAGCACTATGTCGCCGTCTTCTTTGAAGGGGACCTGCCAGCTTTTTCCATAAACCTCGCTTGTGGAAGCGATGAGGACCTTGGTGCCCCTGTCCTTTGCCGCGCGGAGCACATTTTCGGTACCGCTTACATTTGTTTCTATGGTTTCAACCGGTTTCCTTATTACATTCTCCACCCCCACTGCTGCGGCAAGGTGAATCACCGTTTTCGAACCGTGGACGCACCTGTTCACCGCATCCGGGTTTAGAACGGAGTCTTCAACGAAGAGGAAATCCTTCCTGGGCAGAAGGGCTTCGATGTTTGCCAGATGCCCGGTTGAGAGGTCATCCAGAACGCATACGGTCTTTCCCTGGGAGACAAGCTTCTCGCACAGGTGGGAGCCGATGAAACCGGCTCCACCCGTTACCAGCACATCGTATTCGCCGGGCACTAGCGGGGCACCACGCTGAGGAGGATACCCGCTGCGATGGCGCTTCCTATGACACCGGCAACATTGGGACCCATGGCGTGCATGAGGAGGTGGTTGGTCTTGTCGTACTTCCTGCCCTCCACCTCGGCAACCCTGGCCGCAACTGGAACGGCGCTGACACCGGCGGCGCCAACGAAGGGGTTGATTCGGTTCTCGCCCTTGAGGAAGAGGTTCATGAACTTGGCGAATAGAATGCCCCCGGCGGTGGCGATCATGAAGCTGACTATTCCCATGATGAAGATCTTCAGGGAATCGAAGGTAAGGAATGTGTTGGCTATCGTTGTGGTTCCAACGCTGAAGCCGAGGAGGATCACCACAACATTGTTCAAAGGGCCCTGGGCTCCCTCGGCGAGCCTTCTGGTAACACCGCTCTCCTTGAGGAGGTTTCCGAAGAAGAGCATTCCGAGAAGGGGAATGGCCCCGGGGACTATGAAGGCGGTGATAATGAAGGCTACTATGGGAAAGAGTATCTTTTCCGTCTGGGAGACCTGCCTGGCGGGTTTCATCCGCATCCTGCGTTCGGCGGGAGTGGTTAGAAGCCTCATTACAGGCGGCTGGATAACCGGGACCAGGCCCATGTAGGAATAGGCGGCAAGGGCAATGGCCCCAAGCAGATGCGGGGCCATCTGGCTTGCAAGGAAAATTGCCGTGGGTCCGTCGGCGCCTCCGATTATTCCGATGGCAGAGGATTCGCTGAGGTTGAACCCCAGGAACAGGGATCCCAGGAGAGTGAGGAAAATACCTATCTGGGCAGCAGCTCCCAGAAGGAGGAGCTTAGGGTTTGAAAGCATTGCGCTGAAGTCGGTCATGGCTCCTATTCCCAGGAAGATTAGTGGGG
This sequence comes from Candidatus Sabulitectum silens, assembly GCA_001875255.1. Taxonomy (GTDB): domain Bacteria; phylum Fermentibacterota; class Fermentibacteria; order Fermentibacterales; family JCC-6; genus Sabulitectum; species Sabulitectum silens. Next base: position 25,670 of record MJAN01000001.1, read on the forward strand.
GGAACAGGCCGCTTTTTACGCCGAAGTAGAACAGGCTGAAAACAGAGCCGGGGTCCTGGTAACCGATGGGTATCAGGGCGGGTTGTAGGGCATGTTCCCCGCAAGTATACCAAAGCCGATGGGTATCAGGAGAAGGGGTTCGTATTCCTTCCTTATGGCCAGGTAGATCATTAACATTCCCACCACCATCATCAGCGCGTTGCCCAGCTCCAGCTGGCCGAAACCCGAATCGGCCAGGTAGTTCGCAATGCTGATGTCGCCCAGCCGGAGGTTTTCAGGCGAGGCGGTGAGGGCGGCAAGCAGTCGGGAGGCAAAGGTCATGGTTCTCCCCCTAACCTATTCTCATTATAAGGGCGTTCTCGAGAATGGTGTCGCCCTCTTTAACAGCGATCTTCGACACTTTGCCGGCCACCGGAGCCTCTATCTCATTCTCCATCTTCATGGCTTCCATTACCGCTACGGTCTGTCCCTCGGTGACCTGGTCACCCACGGAAACAAGGACCTTCAGTATTGCCCCGGGAAGGGGAGCGAGTATGTCGCCCTTTCCGGACAGACCCCCTGGAGGGGTTGTTCTGTCCGGAGATGAGGATGCATCGGGAACCGTATTGCCAAGGGAAAGTCTGGGGGTTTTGGACAGAACACCCCCGGGAGCCTGGATGCCCACGGTGTAGGAACGCTCTCCCAGTTTCACTTCCACTGTGTCGTCCTCTATACGGCCGATGTTGACCGAATAGGTCTTGTCATTCACTGTTATCTTGTATTCGGGCATTATCGGCTCCTGTTCCTTTGCCTGAAGAGGGACTGATTGGTGAGGACCCTGGACCTTCCCGCCAGCCGCCAGGGAGTGTAGGGTTTCTCATACATCTCCCAGGTTAGCCTGGCTTTCTGCATCATGCTGATACGGGTGATATGGGCGTGGATGGCGGCGGTAATGGCAACCACCTCTTCCCGGGTTGGCTCGGAGGCTTCCGTTGTCCCGCCGGTGGCTGCCGGGGGCTTTTTCTTTCCCTCGGCGATCCTTCTGATGATCGGGAGGGCAAGGGCCAGTATGGCCAGGCCGGCAAAGACCGTTGTCATGCCCACCAGGGCAATCCTTACGCCGAAACCGAAGGTTTCAGGAATGGCTAAGATCGCCCCGCGGAGGAGTGTCGCCGTCATCATAGAGGAATGTTCCCATGCTTCCTGGAGGGCAGTTCCTGCCTCTTCGTCTGGAGCATTTCCAGGCTCTTGATTATCCTGAACCTGGTGTTTGAGGGTACTATGACGTCGTCGATGTATCCCCTGCCGGCTGCGTTGTAGGGGTTGGCGAATTTTTCGCGGTATTCCGCAACGAGCTCCGCCTTCCTTGCCACAGGGTCTTCGGCTTTCTCTATCTCCTTACGGAAATGATGCTCACTGCGCCGTCGGGGCCCATTACCGCTATCTCCGCCGTTGGCCAGGCAAAGTTCACATCGGCCCGGAGGTGCTTGGAGGCCATAACATCGTAGGCCCCTCCATAGGACTTTCTGGTGATCACGGTGATCTTCGGAACGGTGGCCTCGGCATAGGCGTAGAGGAGTTTGGCTCCGTTCCTGATTATTCCGCCGTACTCCTGCCTTGTTCCAGGCATGAACCCGGGAACATCCACAAGGGTCAGTATTGGAATGTTGAAGGCATCGCAGAACCTTACGAAACGGGCTGCCTTCACCGAAGCGTCGATGTCCAGAACCCCTGCCAGATAGGCGGGCTGGTTTGCCACCACCCCAACAGGTCTTCCGTTGAGCCTGCCATAGCCGATGATGATGTTCTGGGCGTACATCCGCTGGATCTCAAGGAATTCGCCGTGGTCGAGGAGGCCGGAGATTATTTTACGCATGTCGTAGGGCTTGTTCGGATTTTCAGGAACGAATGAGTCAAGCCATTCGTCCATCCTGTCCACCGGGTCGGTGGGGGGGATGGAGATGGGGTCTTCCATGTTGTTCTGGGGAATGTAGCTCACAAGCTTCCTTATGAGCTGAAGGGCTTCCTGTTCCGTTTTGCACACGAGGTGGGCAACACCGCTCCTGCTTCCGTGGATGTGGGCGCCACCCAGTTCATCCTTGGTTACATCTTCTCCGGTGACGGTCTTCACAACATCCGGGCCGGTTACGAACATGTAGCTGGTGTTTTCCACCATAACGGTGAAGTCGGTGATGGCCGGGCTGTAGACCGCTCCCCCGGCACATGGCCCGAGAATGGCGGATATCTGGGGTACCACTCCGGAGTAAAGCACATTTTTCAGGAAGATGTCGCCGTAGCCGGCGAGGCTCTCTATTCCCTCCTGTATCCTTGCGCCACCTGAGTCGTTGAGACCTATCAGGGGTGCTCCGTTCAGGGCGGCCATGTCCATGACCTTCAGTATCTTTTCAGCGAAGGTTTCGGAAAGGGAGCCGCCGAAAACCGTGAAGTCCTGGCTGAACACATATACCAGTCGGCCGTCGATGGTACCGTAGCCGGTAACCACGCCATCGCCGGGGAACTGCTGCTTTTCAAGACCGAAGTTGGTGCATCGGTGGGTCTTGAGCATGTCGAACTCTTCGAAGCTGTCCTCGTCGAGGAGAAATTCGATCCTTTCCCTGGCGGTGAGCTTTCCCCGGGCGTGCTGCTTCTCGATCCTTTTCTCGCCGCCGCCCAGGAGGGCTTTTTCCCTGAGCTTACTGAGTTTGTCGGCATTATGGTTTGAGCTCATTCTTTCCCTTTCCCTTCAGGGATTAGTGTTGACAGAGTTCGGTGAGCACACGGCCGCTTGCTCCGGGATGGATGAAGGCTATTCTGGAACCCCCGGCACCCTCCCGCGGCTCGGTGTCTATCATTCTTACTTCCTTCTCCATCAGTTCGGAAACGGCACCGGAGGCATCTGTTACCCTGTAGGCGATGTGGTGGATACCCTGGCCCCTCTTCTGAAGGAAGACCGCTATGGGGCTGTCCGGGGAGGTGGGCTCAAGGAGTTCTATCTTGCTTTCTCCCACCTTGAACATGGCCACCTTTACCTTCTGGGAAGGCACTTCCTCTGTGCCCGCGGATTCGAGGCCCAGGGCGTCGCGGTAGAATGCGGAAGACTCTTCCAGGTTCTCAACGGCTATTCCGATGTGGTCTATACCGGTAACATTCATTTATTTCAACATCCTTTCCGCCTTTTCAAGCAGTTTTTCCCCGATGGCGTAGGGCGTTACCTCACCGGCTAAGATAAGCCTTTCAGCACCCTCTCTGCCATTGTATTCAAGTTCGAGAAGACGGTTGAACAGAATTTTGCCGTTCTCCTCGAGAATACCGTCAAGTATCTTCAGGGCGTTGGGGGGAACACCGCCCCCTACAGCCGATGGGTCCTTCAGGGAATCCAGGGCCTTCCACAGTTCGGAAAGGCCTTCTCCGGTAACGGCGGAGGTTCTTATGACCCGGGGCTTCTTCATGTGGGATGGCATGAGTTCAAGGCTTGCCTTCACATAGTTCTCAAGCTCGTCAACACCGCTTCTGTCCGCCTTGTTCAGCACTATTATGTCGCCTATCTCCATGATGCCGGCCTTCATGGACTGTACATCGTCCCCCAGTCCCGGCACCAGGACCAGTATCGTTATGTCCGCCAGTTCCGCCACTTCGACCTCGGCCTGTCCAACCCCCACGGTTTCTATTATCACCGGGCTGTAACCGGCGGCGGCAAGGACCATTGAGGCGTCCCGGGTGGCTCCGGCAAGACCGCCCAGGTGGCCCCTGCTTCCCATGCTTCTTATGAACACCGAAGGGTCGGAGGCGTGGGTCTGCATTCTGAGGCGGTCTCCCAGAAGGGCACCGCCGCTGAAGGGAGAGGACGGGTCCACGGCTATCACGCCCACCCGGTTCCCGGTTTCCCTGTACCTGCCTATCATCCGGTTCACCAGGGTGCTCTTTCCAGCCCCGGGCGGACCGGTGACACCCAGGGTGAAACCCTTCTGCTGACCGAACAGGCCATCAAGTATCTTCCTGGATTCCGGGGTTCCGTTCTCCACCATGGTAAGGGCCCTTGCGATGGATCTGATGGACTTCGGTGATCTCCCGGATAGTGCCGGAGGGGACGGTCATCGAGGGTTACTGCCTTTCTCATGGTGGAGTTAATGAAGTCGACAACTTCAGAGGCGGGGTTCCGGTGTGAAGATGGCGGCATAGCCTGCTTCCTTCAAGCCCGGGATGTCTTCCTCGGGGATCACGCCTCCACCGAAGAGAACGATGTCCGAGGCGTTCTTTTCCCGCAGTATTCGAGCGATCTCAGGGAAGAGGTGATTATGGGCTCCGGAGAGGAGGGAAATGCCAACGAAATCCACATCTTCCTGTATGGCGGCGTCGGCAATGGCCTGGGGGGTCTGCCTTATTCCGGTGTACACCACTTCCATGCCTGCGTCGCGGAGGGCCCGGGCTATGTATTTGGCTCCGCGGTCGTGGCCGTCGAGGCCCGGTTTGCCTATCAGAACTCTTATCCTGCGATCCATTATGCCTCCAAAAGAAGCGAGTATGTGTTTACATGACAAAAGAATAACCAAATCTAGAACACCCGGGCGCCGTTGTAAAGATTCGGCTTCGCACTTCCCGAATACCGGAAAAGGAAGCATATTAAACACGATGCTGGATTTCCAGTACCAATCACGAACACGGAGGAACCAATGAAATTTTCCATCATTCTAATGGGTCTAGTCACCGCTGTATCCCTTGCAGCCCTTTCACCTTCCACAGTGGCGGGTTATCTGGATCAGATAGGCGCCTCCTACGAAGAGGAGGAGGGTGTTTTCTGGCTTCTGGCCACCGACTCTCTCAGCGGAGATGTCTTTCCCATTTTCTACATCGAGGTGAACGCACCCATGGAAGCCTGTTTCATGGCGGGCCCCACACCGGGTCTGGTTCCGGAATCCGGGGCTGGCAGGGCGGCGGCATTTGAAAAAATGGCCGAGCTGAACGCCGTGTATCCATTCGTTAAGTTCGAACACGACATGTCAACCGGAGAGATCATCTGCACATACACCTTTTCCACCGAGAACGGTGTGGGTCTCGAGGCCTTCGCCGCTATGCTGCAGGTCGTCTTCGGTACCATAGACGAAACCGCCGAAGAGCTGGCGGCACTCTAAAAGGAGGGATTCAGGGGGATGTATGGCAGCATAGCCATCTGCTCCGGCAGGGCCAGCCGGAAGCTTACCGAGGATATCTGCACTATCCTGGGAATAGAACAGGAGCCAGTGGAGTTCCACGATTTCTCCAACGGGAACATGATGGTCAATTTTCCCGGAGGAACCGTTCGCGAAAAGGATGTTTTCGTGATCCAGTCCGGGGAAAGATCGGTCTTTCAAAGCAAGACCGAGGCCTACCGTACGGTTTCCGGTGACATCTTTGAAATGCTCCAGATGATAAGCGCACTGAAGGACAGCGCCGGCAGAATAACCGCGGTAACCCCCTACTTCCCCTACGCCCGGAGCGACAAGAAGGACAAGCCCAGAATAGCCATCACCGCGAAAATGATGTTCGAGCTCCTCGAGGCGGTCAAGACCGACAGGGTACTAGCCATGTCCCTGCACTGTCCCCAGTCCCAGGGATTCAGCAACATCCCGGTGGACCAGCTCCATTCCTACAGCGTTTTCGTTCAGAAGATACTTTCCATGGGCCGGGAGAAGCTCTCCTTCGTTGCCCCGGACTCCGGAAGCATACTCGACAACGATTTCATAGCCCTGCACACCGCCAAGGGTATAAGGGACGCCGGAGGCACCCCGGACATAACAACGGGATATGTGAAGAAAATGCGGGTGGACGACAGCGAGAATCCCTGGTGAGAACGGTGGAGGGCCTCGATGACCTGTCGGACAGAACTGTTATCATGAGCGACGACGAGATACTCAGCGGCAGAAGCCTCATCCTCTGCGCTGAAACGGTGGCGGCAAGGGGGCGAAGGAGATCTATGCCTTCATCACCCACGCTATCCTCAGCGGTGACGCAGTGAAGAAAATAGAGGAAAGCCCCATCACAAGGCTCTACATAACTGACACCGTAGAGTTCCACCGCGATGGGGCGGAGCAGGTTAACGGAGGTCCTGTTACCAAGATAGAGATACTCTCCGTTGCCCATATGTTCGCCGAGGCCATCAAGAGGATAAACGAGGGAAGGAGTCTCAGCTCCCTCTATCTGTAATGTTATAAATCCAGCGAGGCCGCTGTCCGGTTTTTCTCCAGTGGAAGAACTGCCTGAGGATCTCTTCGTGGTCAAAGGCGATATGCTTCGGAAGGCCATACTCCGAAAAGACCTCCGCCCTGGCAGCGTCGTCTCCGCCAAGGGGTTTCCCCGAAGCCCTGCACCAGTAAACGGCGCTCACAGTGTCCCCCCTTGGATCCCGCCAGGGGCGGGAGTAGACATGGAAGAGGTCCAGCACCTCTACTTCCAGGCCGGTTTCCTCCAGGGCTTCCCTCTTCACCGCCTGAAGCAGGCTTTCCCCGGGGTCCACGAATCCCCCGGGGAGGGCCCAGCCGGCGGGAGTGTATTTCCTCTCTATTAGGACTATTCCCCGGTCCTGCATCTCTATCACGGCATCGACGGTAAGCTCAGGTGTCTTCGGTCGCATTGGAACCTCCATGGAACACTTTCGGCAAAAGTTTGTATATTTCGTAACAATCGAAACTATCCCTGAAAGGAGAACCTATGAAATATCTGCTGCCCCTGACACTGGTCCTGGCCCTTGTAGCCTGCGGCGAAACCGAGGAAGCCTCGGCGGCGGGCACCGGGGAAGCCCCTGAAGCCGAATGGATCCATGATGACCTCGACGCTGCCCTTGCCCTTGCCGCTGAAACCGGCAAGCCGGTATTCGTGGACATGTACGCCGACTGGTGCGGCCCGTGCAGAATGCTCGCCGAAGACTATTTCCCCAGGGAGGACTACAGGGAAGTCCTCAGCCGGGCGGTCACCGTGAAAATAAACACCGACAACAATCAGGAACTGGCCTCGAGATATGGCATCCAGTCCATCCCCACGCTGATACTTCTGGACAGCCAGGGAAACGAGCTGGACAGGATCACCGGTGTCATGGGCTCTCCGGAGGATTTCCTGCCGATCATTGAGGAGTTCATAGCCCAGGGCCTCTAGCTGTATCCCTTTTCGGTCAGGATGGCTATAAGCCTGGAGAACTCGCCTTCCATCACTTCATAGATCACATCAGCATTGGAGAGGTCATCCCCAGAGGCGAGTTTCTCCAGCCTGGAGGAAGCCTCTCCGAAGCCGTTGGCCCCGACGTTCAGCGCGGAACCCTTCAGTGTGTGGGCAAGTATCTTAACCCTCCGCCGGTCTTCCAACCGTACCGCGGCCTCCAGCTCTTTCATGTTCTCCCTTGAGGTTCGAAGGAACATTCCCAGCACTTCCCTTATTGTGTCGGTGTCTCCGTCGAAGTCCTCCTCAAGCCTGGCGGCATCGAAAGATGAACGGTGTTCCACAGGTTCCGAAGCCGCCTGGAGGAGTTTCCCCGCCCATCTGTCAAGCACCTCCGCCAGTGAATCCGGTGTTACGGGCTTTGCAATATAGTCGTCCATTCCAGCCTGTATGCACTTCTCGCGGTCTCCCTTAAGGGCATTGGCGGTCATGGCGATTATCACCAGCCCGGGTTTTCCCAGGCCTTCCTTCCGTATCTTTTTTGAGGCCTCATAGCCGTCCAGCACCGGCATCTGGCAGTCCATGAACACAATGTCGTAGGGCCTCTCTTCAAGGGCTTTCACCGCCAGCAGGCCGTTGGCGGCCACATCCGCCCGGTAGCCCTGCTTTTCCAGGATCTTAACTGCCACAAGCTGGTTAACCGGATTATCCTCGGCCACAAGAATGGAAATTGAAGCCTTCCTGGACTCCTTCAGGGAGTATTTCGTGATCAGCGGGGTTTTTTCCTCCACGAAGGTCTGTCCTCTGATCCTTGCCAGGCAGTCATAGAGCTGAGACTGTTTTACCGGTTTGGTAAGATATGCGGAGAACCCCAGTTCATGAAGTCGTGCCGCGTCGCCCCTTGCGCCCATGGAGGACATCACCACCATTTTCGGTGTTTCTATGGTTTCGTCCTCAATGATCCTTCGGCCAAGCTCCTCCCCGTCCATCTCCGGCATCTGCATGTCCAGTATGGCTATCTCAAAGGGCCTGCCGCCTGCTGTGCCCCTTCGAAGGGTTTCCAGTGCGGCAGCGCCGCCGGAGGCGATGGAGTAGTCGCATTTCCATGAATCCAGAAGCAGGGAGATAAGCCGTCTGTTGGTGGAGTTGTCGTCCACGGCAATTATACGGGAGTTCTCTATGGTGCCCGGCCGGACCCTTTCGGGAAGGTCCTTCTGCTTTTTCAGGGACAGGGTGAACCAGAACTCGGAGCCGGCCCCCTCACGGCTGAGAAGACCGATCTTTCCCTTCATGAGCTCTACCAGTTTCCTGCAGATGGACAGCCCAAGGCCGGTCCCCCCGTACTTCCGGGTGGTGGAGGAGTCCGCCTGGCTGAAGGCGCTGAAGATCCTTTCCTGCTTGTCCGGGGGGGATTCCTATGCCGGTGTCCCTCACCGAGAAGCGCAGGTGGACCGAATCGTTCCTTTCGAACTCCGGTGTCACGGAAACGGAGATCTCTCCCTTATGGGTGAATTTCAGAGCGTTGCCCGTGAGGTTCAGAAGTATCTGCCGAATCCTGCCCGGGTCTCCCATGACACCGGCTGGTATCTCCGGGGCTATCATAAGAATGAACTCAAGACCCTTCTGCTGGGCCCTCATGGCCATGAGATCGCCCACCTCTTCCAGAAGCAGCCTGATGTCGAAGGGGGTCTCCTCTATCTCAAGTTTTCCCGCCTCTATCTTGCTGAAGTCAAGAATGTCGTTAATGAGTGTAAGCAGGGCATCGCCGCTGGTCCTTATCGTCCCGGCGAACTCCCTCTGTTCCGGTGTGAGGTCGGTTCCCATGAGCAGGCCGGTCATCCCTATTACTCCGTTGAGGGGGGTCCTTATCTCGTGGCTCATGTTGGCCAGGAACTCGCTTTTTGCCCTGCTGGCTTCCCTGGCGCCCTCGGCGGCCTTTTCCGCCATGCGCAGGGCTTCCTCCAGCTGGCTGTTCGTCTTCTCGATCTCCTTCCGGTTGGCGTTCCTTTCCCTTTCGATGAGCATATTGTCTATGGAATAGGCCACATCGTCGGCAACCTCCTGGAAATGGATTTCTCGTCCTCTTTCCCGCTCAGTTCCATTGGAGCTCCGCGGAGATAACGCCGTGTATCCTGCCCGGACACCGAGAATGGTTGTGAAGGGCCTTGATGAGGGGTCGAGACCCAGCAGGGGGCAGTCGGCGCAGTTGTGCTGGACATCGGCTATGGTAACGATCTGCTGGGTTTTCATTGCCAGGTCGGCGCAGAAGCACAGCTTGTCTGAAGAAAGATTACTGTGGAGTGCATCGATCGATTCCCGGGGAACCCCGGCGGAGACGGTTTTGTAGAAGACCCCGGTGGAATCGTCGAACAGGGATATCCATGCCGAGGCGTATCCCCTGGTGGATATCAGGCGTCGCAGACCCCTGTACCATTCTGTCGATGTTCTTTTCCTTTGTGATAAGTCGGTTCACCTGGCGGATGGCCATGAGGGCCCTTGTGAGGTGTTCCGATTCCTTCTTGGCCTCCTCCAGCTCCGAGATGTCGGCGAAGGAGCCGAAAAAACCGGCAATACTGCCGTCGGCATTACAGTTGGGAATGGTGTTGGCCAGTGCCGGGAATACACTTCCTCCAAGTGTACGGAAAGAGGTTCTGAAAACAACGTGACCCGAGTCGCAGGCCCTTTCGAAAACCTCCTGAAAGCCCCTCCGGCAGTTTTCCGGCACATGGTCCAATAACCTTACACCGATAAGTTCTCTGCTGTTGGCGTATCCCAGCTTTTTTGCCAGGAAGGCGTTGGCATAGGTTAGCCTTCCCTCGGTGTCGATCTCACCGATACCCTCCTGGACCGCGTTGAGGACCTTCTTGTAGTAGGTTTTTCTGTCGTCCAGGGCCTCACGGGCGGCAGCCAGACTGCTAACGTCCCGGATGTATCCCTCCAGCCCCCCGTCCGCAGGGAGCCTGGCGGCGTTGATCTCACAGTGGACAAGGGATCCGTCCTTCCTTTTCAGAAGACCGGCGCAGCCCGTTATAACCCCCTGGTCATGAAGACCGTGAAGGAACTCCCTGCGCATTTCATCCGGGGGAAAGAAGTCCCTGGTGAGCCGAAGCCCCATCATTTCCTCCGGGGAATCGTACCTGAACATTTCCACTGCCCTGCGATTGACCGCGGTAATGGCACCGGCGCTGTCCACCCGGAAATAGGCCTCGCTCATGGAATCGAACACCCTGCGCAGATCCTTTTCCTCCATGATTCCACCCGTCGGTTTGAGATAACTGAGAATGTGAATTTCCCCGCTCCTCGTAAAGGGGTAAAGACAAGGGGGAAAGCCGAAGCCTTCCCCCTGTGCCTTGTTCAGTTTACGGAGCTAGAGCTTCACCGCCCTGAGGGTTTCTGTACCCGAGGGGTGGTAAGCCTTATCACATAAACCCCCGCAGGGGCTGCTTCAAGGTCGGCCTGTATGGTGTGGCTGCCCTGTTCCAGTATTCCATTTGCCGGTGTGCTGACTATCCTTCCCGCAAGGTCGAGTATCTCAACCGTTGCCTGGGAGGCCGCCGGGAGGGTGAAGCTGACATTCGCCGTTGAAACGATGGGGTTCATCGAGATGGAGAAGCCCACCGAGGGAATGCCGTGGTTGAAATCGGAGACGGATGTTTCAATGACCCCGCCGAGCCAGTATGTGTCTCCGCAGCTGTCCGGTGTGTCGTCCCACTGGGGGTGCTCCTGGCCTGTCTGAGCGTAGTAGTCCCACTCTTTGCCCCTGTCATAGGCTTCCCACATGGAGACAACACCATCGGAGTTCAGGTCGGGATCTCCCGGAAGGGCACCGCCGGAGTATGAACCTGCAGGTGGGACGCTTCCGTGCATGGCACCGGTCCACCAGTATACATACTCGTCATACTCAGGATAGGTGTTGCCGGCCCAGCTGTACTCACTTCCATTCGCGGCGCTTGCGAAGGTCCTGGGCTGATCTGCTGAAGAGTGTATGACCTCTTCCAGGAAACCGCCTGAAAAGCACTGTTCCATAACAACATGGATGGAAGCGGCGGTAAAGTCGTTCAACCAGTCCTCGAAAACATCGTCATCCAGGGTCTGGCTGTTCCAGAGGTTCAAAATAACCTCGGGGGGGTTGTCGAATCCGCCCTTTCCCTGTCCACCGTGATCGGTGGTGAAGATGAACAGGTGGTCCTCGGAGCCAACCATGGAGGCCATATCGTTGTAGCCGTTGGTGACTCCGGTGAGGGTCGCGTCGTAGATAATATCGCTGTCGCCGTCGTCATCGAAATCGGGGATGGAATTTATTCCTCCGGACTGGTCCGGGGCCGGGTTCAGGCCGTCTGCGAAACAGACGATTATGTGGTCGTCTGGAAGCAGGTAGTCATAAACGAGAACATTGTAGATGAACTGCACATCGCCGTAGTACCTGATGTGATTGTTCCCCATATTGGCACCACCGGAAATGATCCAGGCGTACATGTTCTCAGCGTTTGCCGAGGTGGATTGCACATTTGGTTCGAACCACTGGATGAAATCCTCGTACTGACCGCGGCCGCAGCCCGGGTCCGGGAGACATGTATAATCCACAACCATCCTGGGAAGAGCATCCGGGGGAACGAAGTTCCGCACGACTTCCATCTCTCCCTGAGGAGAAACGAAAACCCAGCGGCAGGGATGTGCCCAGTTCGCATAGGCGTAGTCGTCCACCAGAACAAGATAGCTGTCGAAGGGAACCATGATGCCCGGGTATGACCAGGCACCCATGATCTCGCCGCTTTCAAGGATTTGGTCGAGGCTTCTCACTTCCTTGTTGGTGAAGTCGGTGAGGATTGTTTCCATGACAAGGGCCGCAGCTTCGGAACCGCTGTTAACCACGGCACCCAGGGAGCAGCCGGCGAAGAGGGCGACAATTAGCAGTTTAAGCATATTTCCTCCAGATAGTTGACGCGCTAAGGGGTTTCAGGAAAACTATAAGCAGGAATGTGATAAAAAGAAAGTCTGCTAACTGAACAGCATTTTAGTAAGGTAATTTACGATATGTTCCTCCCCGGATGCTGCTACTTTCCCTGGCACCGGTTCCCCGGCGATCTTCAGGGCTTTCCGGAAGACACTGCCGGTGTTCCCATCCCTCAGCACAAGAACTCCCCCGGAGGCCTCGGCGAAGCCAGCAGGTATTCCTCTTCGGGGAAGGCTCCGCCGGGGACAAGTATGGCCCGTTTGCCCATGGCAAGTATCTGGGAGACTATTCCATAGCCGGGTTTGGTCACCACCACGTCCGCGGCGGCCACCAGGTCGGCGAACCCCGCCCCGGCGGCGGCAAGTGTCCGGTGATGGATGTTGGGCCACCCGGGTCTTGCCTGCTCTGGAAGTGAAGTGAAGGGCGCCACTCCCATGGGAGGCATCTCCGGGAAGTCTCCGGGAAGATGCCTGAAGGCCATGAGACACCTCAGTCCTTCCCGGGGCAGGAGGTGTGCGACCCTCCCGGGGTCTCCCTCCGGGCCGCCCCTGAGAAGGGGCATATCCACGGTAAAGCGGAAGGGTGAGTGACAGGGGCCCATGGGGAGCCTGAGGTATGTTCCCCGCTGGTACATCCGTGATACCTTTTTGATCTGCCCGGTCCGTTCCGGGCACATTCCTTCAAGGATCCAGTCCCAGGTGAAGTTGCCTATGCCGATGGCGGGTATTCCGTTCTCCTGTGCTGCCCGTACCGGAAGGGGGTCGATATCGGTTACTATCATTCCGGCCCGGAGCTCCCTCTGCAGGGATATCTCCTCACGAAGAAGCCGGGGTTCCTCCCTGATGAAAGTGTTAAGGTTCCTTCCGGTGAGCTCAACGCTGGGAATGCCCTTTTTCTCAACCGCCACTGGGGAGAGCTTCCCGGGAATGACGGAATCCACCGGGACACCCCTCCAGAACCATTCAGGCGTGGAGGTTGAAAGAACTATCCTGATGGAGGGCAGGGCTCTTTTCAGCCCCTTATGACCTCCCGCTGTCTTGCGGCATGTCCCCACCCGTGGGAGGAGACATGCCACAGGACCGTTCTATCTGGTAACGACGAGCCTGGCAGCTGCTTCCTCCAGGGGGGTTTTCAGCACGCAGGTGTAAACCCTGCGGGAAGGCCTGTGGTTACCTGGAGTGTGTTTCTGCCCGGCGCTGAGGCCGAGAAGGTTTCCCTGTGAACCAGCCTTCCTCCGAGGTCGTAAATCACCAGGGAAGCTCCACAGGCTCGGCTGCTGTGTAGAGAATGCCGAAGCTTCTGCCGGCGGGGTTGGGTGAGATGCTGAAGCCCGAAGGCTCCGGCGGGGAGCCCTCTGTACCCATTACATCGATCTCAGCCATGTACACATCGGTGCCGGAGCCCATTTGATTGGCGTGAACATGCTTCCCAGCTGAGGTTATGTACCTGCCGTCTGAGGAGATGTCCACATGGAACACGGAACCCGGGGTGTTTATGGAGAAGACCGGGGCTTCAGGGGCAAGGTCGTCGAACACATTCACCTCGCGCCTCCGCCGGTCTGGCATCCCCATGAACCGGCCACCATCCACCTGCCGTCGGCGGAGCATTCCATCCACTCCATGACATCCTGGTGGGCACCGGAGCCCACGGGATAGTCGTATGTCCACAGGGGTGACATTGTGTCGAGGTCGTACCTGATTATTCTGTTCGTGCGGTAGTCGTTCCTGTAGAAACCGAAGTAGACCGTGGAGTTGTCCGCCGCCACGGCGGCGGCTCCGCCATAGTAGCCGGTGACCGCCATGCCGCCGACGAGGCTGTATTCAGAGCCGTCCCATACCGCCACCCTTGCGGCGGTGAAGCCGTAGGCAACCACCGAACCGTCCGGGGAGACCCCGAAGCAGTCGTTTGAGGCGTCCAGGGCCATGGAGGCCTCGAGGGTGCCGGTGGCGGTATCCACGCGGTAGAGGGTGGCGGACACACGGAAGATGCACTTCGAGCCGTCCTCGGTTATTCGAAGCTGTCTGGGATAGTAGGCAAGGGAGGGGTCTTCATAAACGGCGATGGGTGTTGCACTGTCCGGAGAGAAGAAAAGAATGGCCAGGTGGCCGCCCATGGCTCCCCCAACAGCCAGGACCGACCCATCGGCGGCGCAGGCGAACTTGCCCGGGCCGTCAACCGAGCCGGAGTCGAAGGTGCCACCGGCGTCGTAGCTCCAGACGGGTGTTTCGGAACCCCCGGCAAAACAGTGGACCGCTGTGTTCGCGCCCCTGGCATTATCCCAGTTTTGAACCGCGTAGAAAACATCGGCGGACCTGGCCGCCGCTGTGCTTGTTCCCAGGCCGGTCCAGCCCTCCTGGGGCTCGTAGCTCCAGAGGACCGTGCCGTCTCCGGTTGACCCCTGGAACATCTGTGCACCGCCATACCAGCCGCCGGTGAAGACATACTGAGCCCCGAAGCCAATGGGGGCCATTTTCTGCTGGGCGCCGGTCTGAAGGGAATAGTGCCAGAGGACCTCCGGAGGTTCGTAAAGGGGCTGGAGGCGAGATCCCGGAGTGTACTCCCCGGTAATGGTCTCGGTGAATTCACCCCGGGACACACGGCGGAGAACTCTGCGGTACCGGTTTCCCCGAATGAACTGAAGCAGAACAGGAGAACGGCGAAGGCAGCGGAAATGAAAGGTTTGATCATGGGATCCTCCTCAAGAAAAAAATGTAGAACGCATACAATGATATGGGAAGTACCGTCCTTTCACAAGACAGCTTCCGCCGGTTTGTCCCGGCTGTGTTTGCTGTTATCTTTCATTCTGTAAAAATGCCTGGGTTCTGCTTAAGAGGAAAGGTCTTTTACCGGCCTTACGGCGGAACCCCTGAAGAGAACACCCAGCAAAAGGAGGACTTCAATGCCCGACGACAGGATGGCTCCATTTTCCACCGGAGGGTTCTTTCTCGTACAGCTCGCGCTGATGATACCGGTGGTGAACCTGATACTGCTTCTGATATTCGCCTTCGCAGGCTCGGTGAACATCAACCTTCAGAATTACAGCAGGGCAATACTCATCTGGATGCTGGTGGGTATAGGAATTGCACTGATAGTGGGTGTTGTTGGAGCCCTGGCAGCCGGCGGCATAGGTGCATATCTCGACAGCATCTCCACCCAGTACAAGTAGCGTCGAATTGAGGAACGGCAGCACGGCATCCGACCTGAGGAAGCTCTGGCAGGACCGCCGGCTGCTGTTCCGTACCCTGGCCTACCTGAAGCCCTGGCTGGGCTGGCACGGTCTGGGTTTTATCCTTACGATAATCACCGCCGGGCTTGCCCTGGTGCAGCCCTGGGTGACAAGGCTCCTCATCGACAAGGTCCTTATACAGGGCGACACAGAAATGCTTGTGAAGATCTGCTTCGCCTTCTTCGCCGCGGTACTTCTGGGTTCCATCGTGGGAATGGCCAGGTCTGTGCTCTTCAGCTGGATAGGCCAGAGAGCCGCCATCGACCTGCGGATGGCCCTCTACCGCAAACTCAACATCCTCTCACTGGCCTTCACCGGCAGGAAGAGGCTTGGCGAGCTCATGGCCGGCTTCAGCAGCGACATACCGGTGATGCAGAGCCTCTATTCCTCAACCCTGTCCAGCGCCCTCAGCGATATGATCAGGTTCTTCGTGGTACTGGCGGTGATGATAACCATAAACCCGGGGCTGACCCTTCTGGCGGTTCCATCCATTCCCCTGTTCGCCCTGATCATTGCCTTCGCCGGGACCATGCTGAAGAAGGCAAGCGCCGAGGTCCAGGACAAGAGGCCTTTTCACCGCCACACTTCAGGAGCAGCTGTCCGGGCTCAGGACATCGGCGGCCTTCAATCTGGAGGACAGGGAGAGCGGAAGGTTCCGCTCCTCCATGACGGATCTCATGCACTCCAACATAAGGATGACCGTAAAGGGATTCGTTTTCAACGCCGGTTCCCTTCTGGCCTCCTCAACCCTGATCCTTGTGATATGGTTCGGGGGCAATCAGGTGATCAGGGGCGAGATGCAGGTAGGTGTGCTGATCGCCTTCATCAGCTACTTCGGTATGCTCTTCGGACCGGTGGGCTCCATTGCCGGTGTCGCCGGACAGATGCTCAAGTCCATGGGTGCCGCCGAGAGGATATTCGGCATCATGGACACCCCCCCGGAGGTTCAGGACGCACCCGGGGCCTTTGAGCTGGAGGATGTTCAGGGGGAGATCGAGCTCCGGAAGGTGTCCTTCGGTTACTCACCGGAGCTGCCGGTGCTTTCAGGTTTCTCCGGGATCATATCCCCGGGGGAAACCGTTGCCCTCACCGGGGAAAGCGGAGCGGGAAAGACCACACTGGTCTCACTTCTTCTGAGATTCTTTGACCCTTTGCATGGGGAGATACTGATAGACGGGAAACCCATCAGGGAAGCCACCCTTGCCTCCCTCAGACGGAACATCGGAGTTGTTTTTCAGAACCCCTTCCTTTACCACTGCACCGTTTTCGAGAACATCCTTCTTGCAAGACCGGAAGCCTCCATGGAAGAGGTCAGGAGCGCGGCGAAGGCCGCCCACGCCCATGAGTTCATAACCGCCCTTCCCCTGGGATATGAAACCGTGGTGGGTGAAAGGGGAAGCAGCCTTTCCGGAGGCCAGGTGCAGAGGATCGCCCTGGCAAGGGTGTTTCTGAAGAACCCCCGATAGTGATACTTGACGAGGCCACCAGCGCCCTTGATTCCGCCAGTGAGGAAAAGGTCCAGCAAGCCCTTGGCAGACTGCTGAGCAACCGCACCTGCCTGATCATTGCCCACCGGCGGTCTTCCGTTGAAATGGCGGACAGGGTTTTGAGGATACCCCTCCTTGCCTGTGATGAAAACGGTTAAGAAACCGTTAATCCTTCGGCCGGTACTGGGTGTCAGAGGTGAAGATAGGGGTTATCCACAAAGTTATCCACAGCTGGATCCGTGAATTTCTGCCCATTATGCCGCCGGGGTTTATTCTGTATTTATATCTGCGCAAAGTGTTGAGCTCCATGGCATAACCAAAATCATAGCAGATTGGTGGAGTTGCCGCGGGACCGGTATTGTCAATTTAATTAGGCTGCGAAAATTAGCAAAAGGGGACGGGGCTGTGCAAAACCCTGCCAATTAACAATTCAGCATTTTCCTGGCTGATTCCACCGCCGAGTAGGCGTCTTCCCCGTAATGGGCACCGATCTCCAGGGCGAACTCCCGGGAAACTACTGCCCCCCCTATCAGTACGGGGATAGATGAGCCCTTTTTTCTGAGGAGGTTCACCACTTCCTCCATTCTGGAGGCGGTGGTGCTCATCAGGCCGAGAGGGCGATGGCGTCGGCACGGTGCTCGGCGGCTGCATCAACGATCCTGCCTGATTCCACATCCTTGCCCAGGTCAATAACCCTGAACCCGGCGTTGGAGAGGAAAAGACCCACGAGGTTCTTCCCTATGTCGTGGATGTCCCCCTTCACAGTAGCCAGAACTATGGTTCCAAGGGGTTCCGCCCCGGATGCCTTGAGGTGGGGTTCAAGCACTTTCATCAGTGCCCCGCAGCACCGGCTCCGGCGATAAGGTGGGGCAGGAACAGCTTTTTCTCCGCATAGAGTCTGCCCAGCCTGTCCATGGCCGGAGCAAGGGCTTCGGTGACTATTTCCCCGGCGTTGGCACCCTTCTCCAGCAGTGCGGATGAAGCCTTGACCGCACCTGCGGAGTCGCCGCCTGTGAGGGCGTTGCGAAGGAGGGCAAAGCCGTCTTCGCCGTTTTCCTGCTCACCCGGCGGCACTGGAATGTCCGCCGGATCCACCCTGCCGGAAAGCACCCCGGCCCCGGCGGTGATGTGTTCCGTGAAGGGGCTGGTGACATTTACTATTCCCGCATCCAGCCCATGTGAGGCCAGCATTGCCAGGAAGGCGGCGTTAATACCTTCTCTGTGTGGCAGACCGTGGGAAACATTGGAGACCCCGGCGATGGTGAGAAGCCCCTCCTTCCGGAAGAGGCTGAGGGTCTTCACCGTGGCGTCGGGGGATGAACCGGTGGCAACTGCCTTCACGATGGGGTCGGCAAAAATCCGGCTTCGGGAAAGCCGTGGTCCTCCAGTATCCTCAGGCCCGCTTGAGTACCGCCAGCCTTCCGCCGGAGAGTCCGGAAGGCCGTTCTCCCCTATTGGCAGAAGAACGGCGTAGCGCCGTGGCGAAGGAGGACCGGCACTCTGGCGGCTATGTGTCCTTCGGTGGACATCAGTGAGTTGAGAAGACCTATTCCGCCAAGCTGCCGGAAGGCCTCTTCTATCATTTCCGGCGCCGAAAGGTCGATGGAAAGCGGCGCACCGGTGCACAGGCCGGCGGTTATCCTGGTAGGCAGCCCCGGTGGAACAAGCCTTTCCAGGCCAAGGTTGATATCCAGCAGGTCTGCCTTCTCCTGGCGGCGGGCCATGGAGACAACGAACTGGTGGTCGCCTGCACGTATTGCCTTCTTCAGTTCCTTCCGGCCGGTGGGGTTGATGGATTCACCCACCATCAGCATGGCTCCACCGATGGGGACCACCCGGTCCACAGAGGAGAAAGCCCTCACCGGTTCTGGGTTCATCTCCTGCCGGGAACGGTTTCCCACCAGCTTTCGCAGGGCGGCTATGTGTTCCGGGGTGGTGCCGCAGCAGCCCCCGATGATAGAGGCCCCGGCCCATGCCATTTCCTCGGTTGCCCCGGCGAACAGCTCTGGGTCCATTGAATAGTTTCCCCTGCTGTCCGGTAGGCCGGCGTTGGGTTCCACAGTTACATGCTTCGTGGAGGTGGAGGCGAGCTGGCTCACAACCGGCAGCAGCCCCTCGGGACCGGTGGAACAGTTGGCCCCCAGGGCATCCACCGCCAGCTGCTGGCAGAGTACCGAGAGGGCGGTGGGGGATGTTCCGGCGCCGCTTCTGCCGTTTTCCGCGAAGGTGAGGTGGGCGCTGATGAACCCATGGGGGCAGGCGTCCCTCACTGCAAGTACCGCGGCCTTGAGCTGCCTGGGGTCGGTGAAGGTCTCAAGGAAGAAAACCGAAATGCCAGCGGAGGTAAGGGCCCTGGCCTGGACAAGGAAGCCGTTGTAGACATCGGTCCAGGAGGTGTCTCCCACGGGATAGATGAGCCGGCCTGAGGGGCCGATGCTCGCCGCGGCTATTGCAGTGGTCCCCGCTGCTTCCAGGGCGGTTTCCGCCAGGGCGGCGTTCACCACGCGCACCGGTCTCCCAGATGGAACCTGCTGCCGCCGAATGTGCAGGCCAGTATGATGTCGCTGCCGGCCTGTACATATGACTCGTGGATGGAGCGGAGAACCCTCCGGTTATCGAAGGCCCACATCTCCGAAGACACCCCGGCGGGCATTCCGTGCCTCATGAGCATGGTTCCCATGGCGCCATCGAGGAAGGCTATCCTTCTTCCAAGAAGTTCCCTCAGTTTTTCCGCTGAATCCATCCGACCACTCCCGTCATGCTTTTTACAGGTGACAGCATAAATCCTTCGCTGCAGACTATTCCCGAATCGGGAAACATAGCTATTATCTCCGGCTGTACCGAAAGGGGAAGGTCTCCGTACCCCGGTGCCGCCCTTCTGGTGGGAGTCATTCCCAGCTGATCCGAAAGGAATATCTGCAGTTTTTTCATCAGGGCCTCAGCGGCCACCGACGCGGCTGAATCGTTCATGAAACCCTGGAGGGGATCGGGATGGGATATAGCCGGGTCAATCCCGGGGCCCAGGGTGACCGCCATAACCGAAAGAGGTATTCCGGGAAAGACCCCCGCCAGGGAACAGGGGATCTCTGGCCCCTCCAGGAAGACCGCGCCGCACCAGACCGTGCCCAGGGCGGACAACGCGGAAACGGCCCTTTCCGCTGACCTTGTGACATCGGCGCCGGCATCACGGGGAGGACAGCCGGACCGCCAGAGCACCTGCTTCAAAGAAGGCAGTGGAAGGGGCAGCCCCGGGCGGAAGGCTTCACCGGAGCTCCCGTAGCCCCGAATCGTTCACAATTCGCCTTATCTGCTCCACCCTGTTCATTGTGTAGAGGTGTATTCCCCTGACGCCGTTGTTCACCAGGTCGGCAACCTGTTCCGTGGCGTATTCCACACCGGCACGGGCAAGGGCGTCAGGATCCCCGGCGTGTCTGTCGAAAAGGCTGAGGAGACCCGCTGGAACCGATACCCTGCACATCATCAGTATGCGCTTTATCTGGGTGTAGTTCAGTATGGGCATTATCCCGGGTATGATGGGGACATCTATTCCAAGGGCCTCGGCCCTTTCCTGGAAGTCGTAGAATATCCTGTTGTCAAAAAAAGCTGACTGATGAGATATTCGGCCCCCGCCGCCACCTTCTTCTTCAGATGGAGGAGATCGGTGCTGATCCGGGAGGACTCGAAGTGTCCCTCGGGATAGGCGGCGGCGCCAATGCAGAAACCACCCCTTTCCGCGATGTGTTCTATGAGCTGCGAGGCATAGGTGTAGTCGGTGCAGAGGGGACCTCTGCCCTGGGGGATGTCTCCCCTGAGGGCGAGGATGTTGCATATCCCCCGGTTTTCCAGTTCGTCGAGGAGTTCAGAAACCTCCCCCCGGCTCTGGCCTATGCAGGTTACATGGGCCAGGGACTCGCACCGGTACTGGTCGCGGACGCGGGAGGCTATTTCCACCGTTCTCTCCACCGAGTGCCCCTGGGAGGCGTAGGTAACGCTGACGAAGGAGGGCTCAATATCCCGCAGGCCGTCCAATGTCCGGAAAACGGTTTTCAGGCTGTGTTCCGGCTTCGGAGGGAACACCTCCAGAGAAAGCACTGGTTTTTCCCACTTGTAGAGGTCGGCAATTCTCAAGACAGACCCTTTCCATGCAAAAAAGTATTACAGGGCAGCAGGGAAAATAATCACATCGGGCATGTCTAAACAGGTATATTGACGGAGGTGGAAGAAACCGGTATCATAGCGCCCAGCATCAGGAGTAACCCCGGAAGGGGCGCCAACCGAGACCCAGGTCCACGGTGGTCAGGCTTTGAGCCGATGTGCGGGAACACCCGAAAAACCTGCCCTTCGCTCTGCTGATGCAGGGCGATTTTCTTATATGGAGGAGTTCACATGGCTGAAAACACAGGGAACCATTCGCCGTCTCATCGGCCATGCCGCTCCATCTCCGATCCATTTTCCGGAAGCATGATGATGTCCGGGCCTGCGGGGTTCGGGAATCCCGGGTGCGGTAGCCACCCCCTCCCGTATCTCCGCGGGGCCTTTTCAGAGGCAGGATATCCACACAGTTCACCAACAGGCGGAGAATCATGTACACCGAAAGATTTTACAGAAGCTGGACCGCCGGCAACGGCCTGGAGTCATTCCGGGTGGTTTCCGGCGAGAGCGATCTTCAGATATATGCAGAGAAGTGCCTGAGAAAGAGGCCATGGTCTCCTTGAGGACATAAGGGCCAGGCTTCGGGATCACATTTCCCGTCATCCTGTGTTCCTCAGGTCCATGGTTCCGGTGGAGACCGGAACCCGGGACTTTCCTCAGGTCCATGGAGGAATCGGGAAAACTCTGGAACACCGGACCCATGGCCTCGGTTGCCGGGGCAATAGCCAATGAAGTGGGGCGTCTGCTCTCGGAACGCTCCCCGACGGTCATAGTTGAGAACGGAGGGGATGTATGGGCACTATCACCGGTTCCCCTGGAGTTCCTGGTCTACCCCGGGGAAGATACCCCCTTCTCCGGTGGAATACCCTTCACCGTGGGGGCGGCGGAGGGAGTATCCGTGTGCACCTCAAGCGGAAGGGTGGGCCCATCCTTTTCCATGGGCAGGGCGGATTCGGTAACCGTCATTCACCGTTCAGGGGCAGTTGCCGACGCCGCCGCAACCTCCATCGCCAACAGGATACGCGGCGGAAAGGACATTACCCCCGTGGTGGAGTCCATTGCCGCTTCCCGGAAACTCCTGGGAATACTGGCGGTGTGCGGTGAATCAATGGGCATCTGGGGTGACATCAAGCTGAAGAGGAGGGCATGAGATGCCACGGACGATGGAAGAGATCAACGAGAAGATCGCCCGGGGAACCGCAGTGGTCCTCACCGCCGGGGAGATGAGCTCCCTGGTGAGGGAGCAGGGGGCCGGGAAGGCCTCGGAAAGGGTGGATGTGGTTACAACGGGGACCTTTGGTCCCATGTGCTCCAGCGGCGTTCTTCTCAATACCGGGCATTCATCCCCAGGATAAACTACAGGGAGGCGTCGATGAATGGTGTTGCCGCCTACTGCGGCATAGCCGCGGTGGATCTATTCCTGGGGGCCACCGCAGGAAGCGGGAATCCCTGTTATGGAGGCGGCCATGTCATAGAGGACCTTGTCAGCGGAAGGTGCGTCTACCTACAGGCAACCGGTCACGGAACCGACTGCTACCCTGCCCGGGAACTCAGCAGGGCCCTGAGCCTGGAAAGCCTTCAGAGCGCGGAACTGACCAACTTCCGCAACTCCTACCAGAACTACAATGTGGCGGTGAATGGTTCCCGGAGGGAAAGGAGAACCTACCTCGGTGTGCTGAAACCCGGCTACGGGAACGCCGGCTACAGCGGCAGCGGAGAATACAGCCCCTTATCAACGATCCCTACTTCAGGACCATAGGCACCGGAACAAGGATCTTCCTGGGCGGTGGAACCGGGTGGATAACCGGCCCCGGCACCCAGCACTGTCCCGACCCCGCAAGGGGAGCCAACGGCGTTCCCATAGAGGGAGCCGGGACCATTTCCGTCCGGGGCGACCTGAAGACCATGCGCCCTGAATACCTCCGCGGGGTCTGGATCAAGGGTTACGGCGTTTCCCTGAGCGTTGGCATAGGGATCCCCATCCCTGTACTGGACGAGGAGATGGCCAGTTTCACAGGTGTCTCGGACGACCAGATAATGGCCCCTGTGGTTGACTACTCATCGGATTACCCCAGCGCCTCCGGACGGGTGCTGGGGCATGTGTCCTACAGGGAGCTCTACTCCGGGGAGATAACGGTAAAGGGAGTGAAGTCCCGGACCTTCAGCCTTTCCAGCAGAAGACTTGGTGAGGAGATAGCCAGGGAGTTGAAACGGAGAATAGGAAGCGGAAGCTTTCTCCTCACCACGCCATCGGAGAACCTCGAAGCCATCCGTAAATTTGACAAATAGATTGCCTAAAAAGAAGCAGGCAAACCAATTAAGCATGCCCTTTGGACCAAGTAAGGAGGATTTTATTATCGCATCAGCTTTATAGCAGAGGAATATGTATTCCCCAGCCTGAAGAGCAGGAGTCCCGGGGGAATGCCCCTGGCATGGAAGCCTGCGGTTCCCGCTTCCACCGGCCATTCCCCCGCCAGCCTGCCGTCGACGGTGTAGCACATCAGAAGACCCTTCTCCTCCGCGGTTACAGTGAACCAGGAGGAGAAGGGAGAAGAGACCGCAAGGTTTCCCGAGGTGTTTGGTTCCTGCTGTAATCCCGTGGTGGAGTTCACCGCCGCCACCGCGTCAAGGTCGAAAAGACCGCCGTCCTCAACCGAGTCGCCGCAGTCGGTGAGCCTTATGAACCTTATCCAGTCGAGGTCCAGGTCCGCAAGATCGAACTGGTCCCCCCGGAACCTCCGTTGGTGGGGTCCTCCCCGGAGGTGGGCCATACACCGGCAAGGCCCTCGAGTGTAGCATCGTTCCAGGGGAACATCAGCCAGTTCTCTCCGTCCTGACTTACCTCTACGAAGGCGCATTCCCTGAAGTAGCTTCCTCCCGTCTGCATGACATTCTCGAAGACTGTGAAATCCGTTCCGGGGCCGTTAACCACCGTGTTGTCAATGAACTCCACAATCACCCAGCCATCCTTGCCCAGCGTAA
This sequence comes from Candidatus Sabulitectum silens, assembly GCA_001875255.1. GTDB lineage: Bacteria > Fermentibacterota > Fermentibacteria > Fermentibacterales > JCC-6 > Sabulitectum > Sabulitectum silens. Next base: position 49,575 of record MJAN01000001.1, read on the forward strand.
GGAGTTCATCTTCTCCCACAGCCGGAGACTCCGGAGTGGCTTCTGGATCAGGGGGCCCAGGATGTTGTTCGGATAGTATGACTGACCGTAGCCGGCCCGGGGCCGTACTGGATCGCCGGTGAGCCGTCCCCCCATGGATCCGCAATAAGGCAGAGAAGCATCAGGCCATCATCTCGAGATCACCGCGAACCTCACAGAGGCTTCCCGGCATATCGCGGTATAGAGGCCACTGGGAAGATGCGCCACGGAGAATTCAACGCTTCCCTCTGATCCCAAGGCTTCGGCAACCCTTCTGCCGGTGATGTCATAAACCTCAACTGAAGCTCCTGCGGGAACCCCCCTCACTGCAATGGAGCCTGTGGCGGGGTTGGGGCTCACCTCTATAACAGGACTGCCGGACTCACCGGAGCCGTGAACTCCGGTCAGTGAACCGGAAACCGCAATTGGCCCGGGAAGGACCAGGGAATAGGTCTGGACCAGTGTTTCCCCTGCGTCGTAAACCCTCACCTCGCTGGCTGCCGTGTCGGTTACCCAGAGGTTTCCCCCGTTGTCGGCGGCCAGTCCGTTGCCTCCTGCGCAAAACGGGTCGTTCATGTCGTGGAGCACCTCCAGGGTTTCCATGTCAACGGAAAACACCCCTCCGCCCCAGGGATCCGCTGTGTAAAAGATCCCATTTGCCGAAACGCAGTATGAAGGGAATCCGCCCACTTCAAGGGTGGCTATTGTGGAGCCTGTTTCAGGATCCAGCACCACAACGCTGCCCTCGTCGTTGCCGTAGGTCCCGCTGCATGTGACGAAGAGCCTGCCGTCGTCGGCGACCACAAGGGACTGGCAGTTGGTGCCGGCGGTGAGTGTGTCGGTGACGTTTCCATCTGCGATGTCTACCACCACTATTGAATTCCCTGTGCCCCAGCCTCCGCAGGCGGTGTAGAGTACGCCCTGGTCCTCCGCCATCCATTCTGGAGCGGGGCCTATTCCAGCAAGGGTGTCCATGATGGTCATGGAACTGGGATCCACCATGGTGATGGAGTTGTTCAGGGCGGCGGTTACCGCCAGACTTCCGTTTGAGAGGGGAAGGGAAGCCCAGCAGTTCCAGCCTGTGCCCATTCCCAGCTCTGTGGTGGTCCATGTGTCCATATCGAACCTCTGAAGGGTGCCCGAATCACTGCCCGAGTTCACCACGAAGGCTAAGCCATCGTGGATCCTCACATCGTTGGGGTAGGTGTGAAGTATTCCTACGGATGGAGTTACGGTTCCGGTGACGATGTCGATATGGGCCAGATCTCCGCCGCAGATCACAAGGGCATCCCCTGAAACAAGCGACAGCAGAAGCAGGCCGATCCCTGTTGAGAACATGGTTGTCTCCCGTTGCTCGGCCGCGTGAAAAAATGGAAAGGAATATCCCCCCACCCTTCCCGCGAAGGTGAAGTTTCAGTGTCGGCAGAAGGTCTTCTGGCTTCCGGTCATTATGATTCCGCGCCTTCTCGCGGGTACCCGCAATGGCCTGTGCGGAATCGATACCGGTTACAGCGGCGGGGCCGCGCGGGAGTCTCACCCGCTTCCCTGACGCTGCCGACGGGGGTAATATATTTTCCATTACCGGAGGTGGTAATGGGAGGATTTTTTAAAAGGGTGCACGAAATAGTCTCGGGCATTCCCCCGGGCAGGGTCATCACATACGGTCAGGTAGCGGCAATGGCGGGCAATCCCCGGGCTTCAAGGGCGGTGGGCTATGCACTCCGGGCAATACCAGAAGGAGTGGACATCCCCTGGCACAGAGTTGTGAACTCCAGGGGTGAGATAAGTTCCAGACGAACCCTTCAGGGAGACGATGACAGGATTTTGCAGAGGGTTCTTCTGGAGTCCGAGGGAGTAGAGTTCTGCCCCCGGGGAAGGATCGATCTGAAGATATTTGGAACTCCCGGGGAACAGCCTGCTCCCTGAGGACCCTATCAGGTATCCCCTGGAGCATCCCCGCAGACGGTGTTCTCGGGGATTGGGGAATCGTCCTCGATGGCTCTTTTCAGGTTTTCAAGAGCATCAAGGAGGTTTTGCTTCGGACAGGCTATGTTCATCCGCATGAAGCCGCTTCCCCCGGGGCCGAACATCGCGCCATTGGAAAGGGCGAGACCGGCCTTGTTCACGAAGAGTGAAGCAAGCTGTTCATCGGTGAGGCCCAGCCCCCTGCAGTCCAGCCATAGAAGAAAGGTTCCCTCTGGTTTCAGAACCGAGACTTCCGGGACCTCCCGATCCAGGAAAGTATTTACTGCCTCGTAGTTGTTCCACAGGTAGGGAAGCAGCTGGTCCAGCCATTCCTCCCCGTGGGCATAGGCCGCCGTTGTTCCCACTATCCCGAAAATGTTGGACATGCCCAGGTGGAGCTTTTCAAGGGACAGTTTGAACCTTTCCCTGAGTCCCTTGTCAGGGATGATGTTCACCGAAAGCTGGAGCCCTGCCAGATTGAAGGTCTTGCTTGTGGCATAGGCGCAGATCGAGTTCCCATGTAGAAAATCGTTAACCATTGCCGCCGGTGTATGACGGAAGGGTGAAAAAACAATGTCTGCGTGTATCTCATCGGAAAAAACGATCAGACCGGTGTCCCTGCATATGGATCCCAGTTTCTTCAGTTCCGCCAGGGTCCAAACCCTGGCGACGGGATTGTGCGGGGAACAGAGGATAAGCATTGTTGCCCGTTCAGCCTTTTTCGCAAGGTCTTCGAAGTCGATTTGATATCTGCCGTCCTGGAGGGTCAGCTGATTGTTCAGGATTTTCCTGCCGTTAAGTTTCACCGAATCCATGAAGGGGAAGTACACCGGCGGCTGAATGATCACGCCGTCTTCAGGGGCGGTGAATGTCTGAATGGCAAGGTTAAGTGCCGGCACCACGCCGGGTGTGGTTACTATCCAGTCCCTCTTTATCTCCCAGTGGTACCGCCTTTTGAACCAGTTGACCACAGCTCTGTAGAAACTCTCTGGTTTTGCCGTGTAACCGAACACTCCGTGGGAAGCCCTCTCGATGATGGGGTTGAGTATTGCCTCCGGGGCCTTGAAGTCCATATCCGCCACCCACAGGGGGTTGAGGTCCTCCTTCCCGAAGAACTCCTTCAGGTAGTCCCATTTTATGCAGTGGGTCCCCCTGCGGTTCGCCACGGTGTCAAAATCGTGCTTCATACATTCCTCCGGCCTTGCAAGTTCACGGTTCTGAAATATTGCACATTCGGCTATGAACCCAAAGGGATTGACTCAAACCAATAAAGTTAACCTATTAAGCAGTATCGGGAGGAAGTTTTGAGAAAACCGTTCTGGTTTTTTCGGTGGTTGTTGTGTTCTCCCTGGCTTCATTTGCAGGGGAGCCGGAGATACTCTGGCGTTCCTGCTTCCCGTCCGCCGGTGAGTCCGTTGTCTGGGATGCGGTGGAAGGCCCTTCCGGGACCGTGTTCACCGTTGGGGAAATCAATATCGGAACCGAGGGAAGGAGGGCGCTGAACCTCTGCACCTTCAAATCTGACGGATCAGTTCTCTGGGAGCGCACAGCCCTTTCCCTGGGGGATGCAGCTGGCTTTTCCGCTGTCACCCTGGAGGACGGCTTCATCGTCTGCGGCTCCGTTGAAGACACCAGCTGCACCGAAGGCTTTCTGATGAGGTTGGATGCCGAAGGGAACACCCTCTGGACTGCCAGGGAAGGGTATTCCGGGGAAGACTCATTCAACGACATCGTACTGACCTCCGAGGGCCTTCTTATAGCCGTGGGTTATTCATTCAACTGTGAGACCGGAGACAGAGACCTTCTCGCGGCGTGCTTCACCGATTCCGGTACAGTGCTCTGGAAGAAGCGTTATACCGCGCCGGGATACCAGACCGCAAGTTCAATAACGGCAGACATTTCGCCAGAGGGGGCTATCTCATAACCGGTTCCGATCAGGGGGACGTTTTCCTGATGAAGATAGATGAAGCCGGCAACTGGAACTGGAAGACCACCCACGCCATCGAGGGGCACCAGACCGGCACCGACATAGCACCTCTGGCTGATGGCGGTTACATAGTAACAGGCAGCACCAGGCAGGGTGCACTTTTCTCCGATGCCCTGATGGTGTTCTTCGACTCGGGCGGGATGGTGGTTTCTGACCATTCATGGGGGCAGGACGGTCCGGACATGGCCCGGGCGGTAATAGGGGTTCCCCCGGCGGGTTTCGCCGTTCTGGTTAATTCCAACAGTGGCGGCGGTGAGGGCTACCGGCCGTGGCTGATACGCTTCGATCCATGGCTTTCCAGAATATGGCAGATGGAACTCACCAACTCTGATGCCATCTTCTATTCGGTGAGAACCACGGAGAACGGGGGCTTCCTGGTTTCAGGGAAGCTATCCCTTCCCGGAAACGGAGCGGAGTATTCATCCCATGTAATGATGCTTTCCCCGGAGGACCTTTTCAACTGGGACTGACCAGAGCGTCCAGCTGCCTAACCATTTCCACCGCTCCCCTGAACACCTCAGCCGGCCCGGCGGCGGTCATGTAGGCCGGTGTGGTCACTATGCCCTTCTCCCTGTCGGTTACCGCTTCGGTGGCGGGGCTTTGAACATGGATGCAGCCCATCTTTTCTATTCGGGCCGCGGTTTCCTCGGAGGTTCCCACTGTAACCGAAGCCCCTGGAATGCACCTGGCCACCAGCGCAGGAGCTATGCACATTGCGCCTATCGGTTTATTGCCCTTCACCGCCCTTTTCAGAAACTCTTCCACGACTTTCAGGGCGGAGCAGTCGGCCCCTTTCAGTGCAAAATCGCACAGTGTAAGGGCCGCCCCAAGCCCGCCGGGGATAACAACAGCATCCACTTCCTCGGCCAGTTCCGGAGACAGAGGCACAATATTGCCCCTTGCGATCCTTGCGGCTTCCTCAAGGGAGTTCCTGGGCTCCATGGGCTTTCCAGTGATGTATGAAACCGTTTTCTTCTGGGTTGTGTCCGGGGCGGTAAAAAGAATTTCCCACCCGGCTTCGTCCAGTGCTATAATGGCGGAAACGGCCTCGTGTATCTCGCTTCCGTCCATGTTGCCGCATCCTGACAGAAGAACCGCGGCCTTCTTCATTCTTGCCTCCTTTTCCCTTCTGAAGAACACTTTCCCGCTGTTTCTAATATGTTAAGAAGGAAGACGGTTTACAGGGAGGGGAATCGTGAAAAAGCCTTTGACAATTCTTTCCGTTCTCATCTTATTCGGTTTCCAGGGTTGCTACTACGGCTCCATGACCGGGGCCAGGACCCTCGGGAAAATCACATGACTGTTACCGGCGCGGTGGGGCTGCCGGCATATCTCACCGCCGACGACAGGCGGGAAGCCGGGGAGAGCAGTATAGACGATGTGCCTGTCTCTCCATCGCTTACCTTTCTCTCCGGGGCCACGGACAGGATCGATATAGGAGCTTCGGCAGGGCCTACGGTCTTGGCCCGATGATAAGGGTGGGCCTTCTTGACCCCGGGAAGCCCTATGCTGTCTCCGTTAATGCCGGAGCCGGCTATATCGTTCCCGCCAAGCTGCTTGGGACACGCTTTGGAGCCGCCGCCGGGTACTCCTTCGGGGGGTCCCTGGAGATATACGCCGGCTGGGACGGCGGATATGGTCCTGATGTGATCAACATTCCCGAGAATGCCGACGGCGGGAACGACTGGGATGAGGTTGAGAACACCTTTCACCACGCCATGAACGCAGGCATTCTCTATTTCCTTCCCCCCGCCGGCGGGGAGTGGATGCCTGAAGCCGCCGGTTTTGAGTTTTCCGTTCCCCTGGACCTTTCCAGGAACCTGGTGATGTTCGGCCTTGCTGTTACATACTGAGGCCCGGCCGACATGCGACCGGGCCAGAAGAAGCAGGACTTTTCTAGAAGGAGGCCTTGATCTCTCCCCAGGTGCTTCTGGTGAGTGCGACATAGTCCTCGGGAACGATTATCGTGGCGCCGTCCGGGGCGTTCACGGTAAGGTCGTCGATCCAGACGATGTCTCCGGGGTTCGAGTAGGTTCTCACTTCGATGACCAGGCCTGTATGGCCTTCGATCACTGTCCACTCCCATTCAGCCATGTCCCATCCGGTTCCGGGGCCGTAATCGCTCTGGCCACCGGCGCTGCCGTCGTAACCGTTGATATCCTCGGGGTCATCGTTCCAGTGAGCCCATATCCTGCAGCTGGGAGCGGAGCTTGGGGTGACATCGTATCTCCAGAAGGAGGCTGAAACGGTGTCGCCGTCGTCGAGACCCGTGACCCACGCTATGAAAGCCTGGGGAGTTCCAGAGGCCATATCATCCTCGAGCTTGAGGCTCTGGCTTCCGGCATAGACCGGATCGGTGTCGATGCTGGCTATGATGTCGCCGTAGCTGCCCAGTATGGTGTCGGTGCCCTCCCAGCCGCATGTCTCGGTGGCGGCCAGTACCGTAAGGGGCAGGGAGACAAGGAGTAAAGGAAGAAGAAATCTCATTGGGATCTCCTTTAGTATATTGTGAGAGTACATGAAACTCCGTCCTTCGAAGCTTAACTGAATATTATACTTGAATTGTTAAGATTGCGTTAGTGAGGTATAAGGCTATGCAGCTTAATGATATGCATGTTCACACCGCATCCTCCCCCGACGCAGAGATATCCGCCTCTCGGCTCTGCAGGCTCGGGGCCGCTGCAGGTGTTGGGCGGATAGGTTTCGTGGCCCATCTCGATCTCCACCCCGGGGATTTCTGCCACGGGGGTTTTCGGGAAGAGGAGTATCTCGCTGAACTCGACCTTGCCGAGAAGGCCGGCGGCGCATCGGTGCTACGGGGACTGGAGATAGGCGAGCCCCACAGGTTCATGGACGGTGCGGTGAAAATGTTCAGCCCCGAGGGATATGATTTCATCACTGGAGCCCTTCACTGGCTGGGGGACAGGATGATACTGGAGGAGAGGCCCTTCCTTCGCGAGAAGCCCCTCCCCCTGATAGAGGAGTACTACAGGCAGACCCTCTCCATCGTGGAAGGGGGCAGCGTGGACATACTTGCCCACATGGGATTATTCAGAAGGGGCATGGCCAGGGCGGATTTGCCGGTGGACATCGACGAAACCCTTCTGTTCCCCGATCTTCTCAGTGACATTCTCTCCACAATGATCGAAGGGGCATGGCCCTTGAGCTGAACACTTCCGGTCTCAGAAGACCGGAGAGAACCACCTATCCAACCCCGCAGGTGCTGAGGCTGTATCATGAACTCGGCGGCCGTCGAGTTACCATGGGTTCCGACACGCACAGAGAGGGACATGTGTTCTTCGGCCTGGGGAAGGGCCGGGAACTGCTTGCAGACTGCGGCTTCAGGGAATACGGGTATTTCAGGTCCCGGGAATACATTCCCTGCCCTTTACATTGACGGGGTATTCAATTCATAGTTAGACAGGCGGTTGAGCACCGTCTGGCAAACCGGGAGAGATCCCGGGACGCAAAGCTACGGGTCCTAACCCGCACAGGGGATGCGGGAAGGATGGCCGGGCCGCCGTTTGATAATGGCAAACCGGGAGAGATCCCGGGACGCAAAGCCTACGGGTCCCAGCCCCTCCGGGGGAAGGACGGCCGGGTTACCTGACGCCCCGTCCAAGGACGGGGGATTGGAGGTGCTCGCATGTGGAAGATCATAGTGCTTACGGCACTGCTTCTTCCGACGGTTCTGCTGGCTTCGGTCACGGAGACAGCCATTCCGTCCACCACCGAGGCCTATCTGGCAGCCGCCGATAGTGCCATGGAGGATGGAGACTTTGGTGCTGCGCTTCTTCTTTACGAGGAAGCAGTTGAGAGAGATCCCCACTCTCAGGTTGCCCTCGCTGGAAGGCTTATAGCCTTCTCGAGAAGCAGAGGCTCCGGGTCAGCCATCGCGGTGGCCGGTATGAACTGAGCTGAAGGTCCCGGCGGAAGGGTCCTTGCGGCCCCTTCGCCGGGACCTGAGCCAATCGAGGAAAACGGATGTAATCAGTTGATCTCAAGCAATGTCCGGGCAATGAACACGGGACCCGAGCCCTACAGCCCTTCAAAGTACACATGGTTCATCATACTGGCCACCGCCGGAGTCTATCTCTATCTGATGAACTATCAGGTCTGGTATCTCCGTTATGCTCTGTTGGGGTCTGTACTGCTTCTCGCAGCCGGCGTTCTGTTCACCGGTGTAAAGCAATGGGTCCTGGCACTGCCGGTGCTTGTGACCTTCGGCGGTGTCTCCTTCAGCCACGGTCCCTTTTTTCTTTCCCTTACCACCGTCGGGATCGTAGCCGCAGCCGGCGTATACTTCGTAAACAGGCTGAACGGTTTCGGGGAAAGGGTCGATTTCCCCCTTCCGGTTAAACTGGTTGCTCTGGCATACCTTGCTCAGCTGGCTTCCATTTTCGCCACCCTATACCTCCACGACAGCCCCCCCTGGAATGTGCTAAGAGAGGGGCACAAGATCTTCATCGGAGCTCTGTTGCTTCCCCTTGTGTATGACTGGTACGGCAGGGGGATATGGCTTTCCAGGATGCTTAAGGTGCTCACCCTCATGCTTCTTGCAATGTCTGTTTACGGTCTGTATCAGTATTCATCGGGAAACCTCAATCGTCTGGGGGAGCTGTCCTCCGGATTCGATATAGTAGGAAGGGTTTACTCGACGATAGATGGCGGACCCAACGCCTATTCCGGTGTTCTCGAGCTGCTGGTCCCAACCGTTCTTGCCGCCATGTTCCACTTCAGGAGCAGGCTGTGGAAGGCTGTTGCCTTCTCCACGGTGATCCTTGGGGTGCTTAACACGATGTATACCTACTCCCGGGGAGGTTTCCTCACTGTTTCAGGGGCATGTCTGCTCTACCTTATCTACAGGTTCAGAAGGAAAATATGGATACCGGTGGTCTCGCTGCTCCTCTTCGTGGGTTTCGTGGTGGCCAACGCGGAAGACTTCCACAGACAGCTTACAATGTTCAGCGATATGAGGTCGCTGATGCTTGATACCAGCCTTCTTCACCGCTACACTTCTTATAAGGGCTACCTTGAGGAGATGATGGTGAACCCTCTGGAGGGAACCGGCTGGGGCGGCAGGGAGTTTTATCATGGTAGGACAGCTCTCTACGGATTCTGGGAAGTGCGCCACGAAGACAGCGTGAACAAGCTTGAGGGTTTCGGAGGTTTGAACTCCCTTGTTCTTGAGATGCCTTTGAAAGGTGGAGGATTTTCCGCTTTATCACTTCTTCTCCTGATGGCTGCACTGGGGGTTACGGCCATGAAGATCCTCCGTTCAGGCGCGGAATCCTCCACCGGGTTCGGGCTTCTGTGTGGCGTGGCGGGTTTTTCCCTTCACCAGGTTTTCGACAATCTTATTCCCTGGCCCCAGACGGGAGCCTTCTTCTGGATCGTGTTCGCCCTTCTCACTGCAATGGCCTATCCTTGTTGCGTGAAGAAGAAGGATTCACTATAGATTTCGGATATTGTTTCTATTAGAGGGGTCGATCCTGATTACTTTCTTTCAGTGCCTGTTCTGGGTTTCCCTGGGCCTTATTCTTCTTCCCATGGTGTTTTACCCGGCTTTCATGCTGCTTCTCGGAGTGCTGTCCAGAAAGAGAAAGCACCGGTCTTTCGATGAGTACCCCTTCGTCAGTGTCATGGTTGCCGCCAGGAATGAAGAGAAGTGCATAGGAACCAGGATCGAAAATCTCCTCCAGCAGGATTATCCGGCGGACCGGTTCGAGGTCCTGGTGGCCTCCGACGTGTCCACCGATTCCACCGATGCCATCATTAAGGCTTTCGAGGATCCTAAGGTGCGGTTCTACAGGTCCGAGGAGAGGCTGGGAAAATCCGCCCTCATGGTGAAACTGTCACGGCTCGCCAGGGGTGAGATACTGGTATTCACCGACGCTAACACCCAGTTCAGGGCAAACACTGTAAGGGCCCTGGTGGAACCCTTCGCCGACCCCGCTGTGGGTTGTGTGGACGGATCGAAGCAGAACAGCCTGAACAACATCACCTGTGAATCGGTGTACTGGCGCTACGAACAAATGCTGAAAGCCCTTGGAAGCCGCCTCGGAGCGGTTCTCGGGGCCACTGGAGCCGTTTTCGCAGTGCGAAAATCCCTTTATACGCCGGGAGATCCCTCCCGGGCCGACGACTTCGAGACCGCGGTAACCACTCGAATAAAGGGGCACCTCTGTGTTTACAATTCCGAGGCCGTTGCCGCGGAACCCACCCCCGACAACTCCAGCCAGTATCACCGTCTGGTCCGAATAGTGAGCTGGATGATGGGCTCCGCCTTCACCCTTCTCTGGAGAGCCCTTAAAGCGGGAAGGGTGGGCCTGGTTCTGCAGCTTCTCATTCACAAGGTGTTAAGGTGGAACATGGGGTTCTTTGCCATTACCGCCACCATTGCCGGGATTGCCCTGGGATTTTTTCATTCCTTCACGAACTGGCTGTTCATCAGCGTTCTGGTTTTCAACCTTCTGGCCCTTGCCGGGAAGCTCATGAAGGGCAGCATGCCTTCGGTTCTGAAGCTTCCTTTTTTCTTCTGGCTGATGTGCATTGCTTCACTGAAGGGTGTTCACAAAGCCGTTACCGCCCGATCGGCGGCGATCTGGGATCATAGTGCCAGGTAGGCCGAGCAACCTAAGGAGGTTTTCTTGATACCCATCGGAATCATAGCCGCTGTTTTGTTTTCCAATGTACCCTCGGTTTCCGGGAGCGATATTCCCATTGTCCAGACAGAGTACAACGGCATAACATCAGCAGACTACTTCGATCCTGAAGAGTATCAGGTCGGTTTCGGTGACCAGATATGGATTTCCTTCCCCGGCGGCGTTCCCTTCGCCAGGTCTGAAGAATCCGTTTCCACAATCGTTCTTCCGGTGGGTCTCGACGGCATACTGAGTGTGCCCGGAATGCCCCCTATAAGCGTATCCGGCCTGAACCTGTCCGATCTTCAGATTATCATAGAGAACATGGTGAGAGGCAACTACGGCAGCTTCGCTGTCACATCCGGCCTGGCAAGGTCCGCCAGTTTCGAAATACCCGTGACCGGTCAGGTAAGGCAACCTGGCATCACAGCGGTTAACGGCCTCACAAGGCTTAGCGAAGTGATATACGAAGCCGGCGGCGCCACCGCCACCGCCGCCATGTCCAACATTCTCGTGGTGCATTCCAATGGAGATTCCTCATACTACGACCTGAACGCTTTTACCCTCCATGGGGATATGGCTTCGAACCCCCTCATGAGAAGGAACACAAGGGTGCATGTATTCCCATCGGAGTCCACCATAATCCTCGAGGGCGCCTCTCATCATTATCCGAGGGAACTCCCCAGGAGGTTCAGCAGCCTTCTTCTATGCTGGATTCACAAAGGATGGTGATCGAGTACATTCCTGAAGAAACCCCGGGGGAAGCCCTTCGAAGGATCGGCGGCGCATCGGAGGCGGCCAATGTTTCCGGCTGTTTCGTTCAGCGGCCAACCGATTCCGGTCATGGGTTCGAGGTGCTACCCTTCGATCTTGGCCGGAGTTCCGAAACCTTTTTCCTGGCTCCCGGGGACAGAATAATCGTTCCCTTCGCGGAAAGGTTCATAAATGTTGTCGGAGAGGTCAGGTCCTCAGCTCCGGTGGCGTACTCCCCGGGGATGACAGTTAACTACTATATAGGCATGGCCGGCGGCTTCCTGCAGACCGCCAGGCGGAACTCGATCAGACTTGTCAGTCCCGACGGCGAAAGCGTAGAGGCCGAACTAACCACCATTGTGCCCCAGGGTACCACGGTGGAGGTTCCCAGGGTGGCGGTGTATTTCTGGCAGGAATACCTCACGATCCTCACCGGAGTCGCCACTGTAGTTATCTCTTACCAGAGTCTGTTTCAATAGGGGATCTTATGAGAAATACGCCGGACAGTTTTCTGTACACAATCCTGAAGAACAGGAAGTTCATACTCAAAGCCCTGCTCCTGGTCATGGCGATCACCGTCGGGGTTACGTTCCTGCTGCCAAAGAAATACACGGTGAAAACGGTCATACTGCCCCCGGAGGAACCGGCTTCACCGGGTCTGAACATTGGCGGGTTGTCCGTGGGCGAGTTCGCCGGCTTCTTCAGTGGAGGAATGGGGTATTCCCTTCCTCTGATGACCACCCTTTCCGATGTCTACGCGAAAATACTCAACAGCCGAACCCTTATAGACAATGTGATAATCAGCACGGGGTATGCTGACACCGTGGGCATAAACGAAAAGCATCCCGATAATCCTGAAGTGGCCATGTTCCTGGCCAGACGCCATTTCAGCAAGAACTACAGCGCAAACGTGGGCTCATCGGGGTTCATTGAGATCGAGGTGACCACCGGTGATCCTTACTACTCAGTGAGTGTTTCCGAAAGGGTGGTCTTCCTCCTCGACAGCATCAACACCGATATAACCCTGACCCGCTACAGGGAGAGCCGGCAGATCACCGAGAACCAGCTTCAGGTTTCCAGGGCCGCCCTGGAGAGAACCACCGCAAGCCTCGTAGGTTTCGAGGAGGAATACGGTTCCATCATGCCCGAGGAGGAGATCATCGAACTCATGGGCGTAATGGCTGAAATGAAGGCAGGTACATTGAGACCACCCTCATGGCCAATGCAATACGCAACGGCATCAGGTATGGAACCACCGCCCAGATCCTGGAACTGGAAACCGAGGCACGGGCACTGAGCCAGGCCATAACCATGATTGAAACCGGTTCCGACGAATACTCCGACCTGAACATGGGCCCCGGCATAAGCCAGCTTCCCCCGGCGGTAATCGAGTACGCAAGGCTGAGGACCGATTTCGAAATGCACCTGAAGATGGCCGCCGCCCTTGAGCTGCAGGTTGAACAGGCACTGATTCAGGAGGAGAACATCAAAAGCTCCATCAGGCTCCTGGATCCTCCAAGGCATCCCGGCTGGAAGAGCAAGCCCAAGAAGCTCTACATCTGGATAGAGGTATTCCTTGCGGCATCGATCCTGCTCGGCGTTTTCATCTTTTCCAGGGAGAAGATGCTTGCCCTTAAGGAAGAGAAGCCTGAAGTCTGGGCGAAATGGGATGAGATGTTCAGGGATATCCGGGGAGATTTCAAAAGGAAGAAGTGATTCACCTCACCGGATCACTTCAACCCCCATCCTTTCCGCTATCACAGCGGGAAGCCTTATGCCGCCGTCCTCCAGTTGATTATTCTCAACAATGGAGCTGATCAGCCGGGGAAGGGCAAGCCCGGACCCGTTGAGCGTGTGGAGATAACGGGGTTTTCCGCCGGATGCGGGACGGAACTTCATTGATCCCCTCCTTGCCTGAAAATCCCTGAAGTTGGAAATGGATGAAACCTCCAGCCACTTTTCCTGTCCCGCGGACCATATTTCGATGTCAAAGCACCGCGCCGCGGCGAAGCTCAGGTCTCCGGTTGCCAGAAGTAGCACCCGGTAGGGGATGTTCAGCTCCCTGAGCATACCGGTGACATGATCCACCATTTCCCCCTGGGCATGGTCGGACCTTTCCGGGTGTTCCAGCCTTACCATTTCAACTTTTTCGAACTGATGAACCCTGTTCAGGCCCCTGGTATCCTTGCCGTAGCTTCCCGCTTCACGCCTGAAGCAGGGGGTGTAGCCGCAGAGCATCACCGGAAGTTGGGATTCTTCCAGTGTACGGTCCCTGTAGATATTGGTCAGGGGGACCTCACCGGTGGGAATGAGGTAGAGGCCGTCCCGCTGAATTTCATACATGTCATCGGCCATTTTGGGAATTTGCGCCGTGGCCGTCATGGAATCCCCATTGGCCAGGAATGGCGACCAGACTTCCTCTATGCCCCGCTGGGTGTGGTAGTCCAGCATCCAGTTGATGAGGGTTCTCTGAAGCCGGGCTGCCCAGCCCCGGAAGAGTATGAAGTTCGATCCTGCTATCTTCCCGGCTTCCGCCGGGTCGTAAACACCCTTCATCAGTTCCCAGTGGGGTCTGGGCTGGAAGGTGAACCTGGGGATGGTTCCCTGCCTGTCCACCTCAAGGTTGTTTTCCTCACCGCCCCGGGGCACGTCATGGTCGGGTATGTTGGGAAATCCCATTTCGAGCCGGTCCAGCATACCGTCTATTCCGGAGAGCTCTTTTTCAAGGGAGGACAGTTTCTCACCGGTGGCGCGGCTTTTCTCCATCTCCTCTTCGGCGGACCTCCGCTCTTCTTTTTCAAGGCAACGGCCTTGCTGAGGGCATTCCTTTCGCTTCGGAGTTCCTCTATGGAGAGCATCAGGGTTCGCCTTTTGCTGTCGGCTTCAACCCAGGCTTTATAGTCGGTTTTCTCGTTCTTGTCGGCGATGGCCGCTGTTACCAGTTCAGGCTCGTTCCTGAGTATTTTTCTGTCAAGCATTTCTGCCCCTCCGGCTTCCTTTAGAAAATATGAGGGAGGAATATAAGCAGGCCGGTGGCCGCAGCGGCAATGGAAGCTGCCAGAACGCCCCCGGCGGCGGTATCCTTGGCCTTTTTGACGAGTTCGTGCCTTTCCGGGGCAACACGGTCCGCAAGGAACTCCACAGCTGTGTTAAGGGCCTCAGCGGCCCAAACCAGACCGGTGGCCAGGGCCAGGATCGCCCATTCCAGCGCCGTCACCCGAAGGACCGCAGCCAGAGCAGCCACGGCCAGTGTTGCTGCGAGGTGTATCCTGGCGTTCATCTGTGACTTCACAAGTGTTCCCAGCCCTCTGAAAGCGTGGCCGAAGCTCTCTATTCTCTTTTTCACCATAATCCCGGGTGTATCCTTCCATGGCTGTCTATGAAAATTGAAAGCGAGAGACCTTGTTCCCCTCCTTCATCCCCCGATGGCTGTCGCGGCAATACCGCAGGCCACGCCTATGGCCGCTCCCATTACTACATCCGATGGGAAATGCCGTGCCATGTTTACTCTGGAAAGACAGGTATACAAAGCAAGGGAGGCGGCAGGGATCCCTGCGGCGGGGCCATGGTCGGCCCAGAGAACAGCCGCGGCGCATGAGGCGCCGGCGGTGTGACCCGAGGGAAAACTGCGGCTGTCGGAGCCGTCTGGCCTGGTGCGACCGGTGATCCTCTTCAGGGCGATTGTCAGACCGTAGGTATAGAGAAGGCCCCTGCAGAGGTCTTCTCCTGTGTTTTCCATTGCCTGTTCCTCGGCGAGTATTCCGGTGATCCAGAAACCGGTGGCGGAAATTGGCAGCACAGGACCGAACAGGAGATCGTCCACCCGATCAAAGGTGCTAAAGGGTGACCCGGGAAGGAAATCCCCGTGGCCCTCCGGCGATTCCAGGAAACCCGCCGCATAAGCCCCTGCGGACCCGGCTCCAAGAATGAGAAGGGGGTTGCCGGAGAAGAGGTTCTCGCCGGTTTCCAGCGTGTTGTCCACAAGGCCTCCGGAGGCAATCCCCGCGGCAATTAGAACAAGGAGGAGCTCAGTTCCTGTAGAAATCCCCGACAGCCTGTATGACCTCATTCCGCTCTTCCGTTGTGAGTTCACCGAAAACCGGCAGAGAAAGGGCTTTCCCACTGCACATTTCCGATACACCGAAGTCCCCCCGGGAATGCCCCAGTTCCCGGAAGCATTCCTGGAGATGAAGGGGGAGGGGGTAGTAGATGGCACAGCCTATCTGTCTGCTGCGCAGCCACTGGAGAAGTTCATCACGGCTTTCCGCCATTATGGTGTACTGATTGTAGATGGACCATGCCCTGGGTCTATCACCGGTGTCTTGACCGCCTGGATGTCGGCAAAGGCGCTATTGTAGGCTTCAGCGTTTGCCCTTCTGCCCTGGTGCCAGTCTTCCAGCCGGCGGAGCTTTACCCGCAGGAAGCCTGCCTGGAGCGCATCAAGCCTGCTGTTCGTTCCCACCTCGCAGTGGAGGTAGCCCTGTCCGCCATGTTCACGGAGGCTCCTCAGCCTTTCTGCAAGTTCAGCGCTTCCGGTGGTTACCATACCGCCGTCGCCCAGGGCCCCCAGGTTCTTCGAGGGAAAGAAGCTGAAGCATCCCGCAGCGCCAACGGAGCCGGCTTTTCTGTCCCGCCACCGGGCTCCCACCGCCTGGGCGGCATCTTCAACCACCGGGAGTTCCCATCTGCCGGCTATCTCGCAAAGGGCGTCCATGTCAGCCATCTGGCCGAAAATGTGCACCGGAAGGACCGCTGCAACCCTTCTGCCGGTGACCCGGTGAATTACCCCCTCTCGGTGACGGCGCATTGATCGTTAAGCCATTCATCGAGCTTTTCAGGGTCCATATTAAATGTGTCCGGAAGTATGTCAACGAAGGCTGGAATACCCCCGGCCCTAACTATGGCTCCCGCTGTGGCAAAGAAGGTGAAGGGAACTGTAAGGACGATGTCGTTCTTTCTGAGACCCGCCGCCTGCAGGGCCAGTATCAGCGCATCGGTTCCCGAGGCGCAACCCACTGCGTGGGAAACTCCGCAGTAATCGGCGAACTCCTCCTCAAGTTTCTCCATTTCCGGGCCCTTTATGAACCTGGATGTTTCCAGGGCATCACTGAAAACCTTTTTCAGCTCTTCCTTTATCTCCGCGTGCTGTCTGTTTATATCCAGCAGAGGTACCGGCATTGCATTCCTTTCCCAGGGCTCAGTGAGCGCCTTTTCCAGTGAGAACCACAAGCACCGTTCTGGCCAGTATTTCCAGATCCAGGAACAGGGACTGGTTCTCTATGTATTGAAAATCGTGTTTGAGTTTTTTGGACACATCCTCGATGGTGGTGTCGTACTCCAGTTTCACCTGGGCCCAGCCGGTTATTCCGGGCTTCACCGTGAGCCTCTTGTCATAGAACGGATAGATCTCCCTCAGTTCCCGGATTATCTCCGGCCTTTCCGGCCGGGGACCCACCACAGCCATGTCACCGGAGAGAACATTAAGGAACTGGGGGACTTCATCTATGCGGGTTTTCCGTATCAACCTGCCAACTCTTGTAACCCTGGCATCATCCTTTCCCGCCCACACCGCGCCGGTGCCCTTTTCCGCGTTGCGTACCATTGAACGGAACTTGAAGATGCGGTATTCACGGCCTCCCTCCCCTGTCCTTTTCTGCCTGTAGAAACTCCTCCCGGGGAGTCGATCACAATGGCCGCTGAGACAGCTATCCACACAGGCATTCCAAGCAGGATAACAAGGAGGCTTATCAGGTAATCGCCGGTGGTCCTTACCAGTTTCTCCCAGAAGGACAACCTGTCTGGAAGGAGCTCCATAAGGGGCTGCCCCAGTATCTGGGTGTTATGGACGTGTCCCGCGACAACGTCGAAGAGGTCCGGCAGAAGCTTGACCCTGAGATGGTTCTGAACCGCCGGCATGAGAACGCAGAGTACATCGTCGTGGAAGTTCGAGGCAATGGTCACGAGGAGGTCGGAAATGTCGTGTTCCCTTGCCAGCCTGTCGATGTCCTTAATGTTCCCCAGAGGTTTTTCGCTTACCGCAGGTTCAGCCACCGGATGGGGCGGGGTGATGAATCCCCTGATGGAGTATCCCAGGGAGGGGTTTATCCTGAGGTATTCCACCAGTTCTTCCGCCGAGGGGCCCAGACCTATTACAAGGGCATTCCTGCTTAGCTTTCCCCTCTTGGCCAACCGCCTTTCCAGGAGCCTGGAGACGCACCTGGCCAGGAACACCAGCAAGTTCATGAGGGTGAAATAAATGAAGAAGATCCAGCGGCCTATGGATGCTTCCGGAGCGATGAGAAAGCAAGAGGGAGAGAATCACGAAGCCTGCGAGGACAGGCTTGAAGACCATCCGTATCTCGTCGGCCCAGCTTCTGTCCCAGTGAAGCCTGTAAGCTCCGGTGACGGCAAAGATAAACCACCAGTAGAAGATGGAGAAAAAACTGCCCGTGGTGATCACATCGGTGGATACCGCCGAGATCCCGGGGAAAATACCCCATCTGAACTTGATCAGGGCGGCGAAATAGAGGGCAGTGAACGCAGCCAGACCATCAAAAAGCATACCGATGAAGATAACAGTTCTTTTCATCGGCTCCTCCTGAAAAGATGTTTTCTGAATGTGGAGAATGCCCTGAGGGTCCTTCTACCCTCGGTTGCCGGGTGAAGGAGGGTCTGCCAGGCTTTGTAGGCTATATAACCCGGCCGCAGGTAGAACCTCTGCCTGGCCCTGTCGCACCAGGCGACGAGATCCTCCGAGGAAAGGCCAGGAAGGTCAACCACGCAGTTATGAAGACCCTCGGGGGTGAGCCACCGCCGGTAATCCTCGGTCTTCAGGCAGCCTGAAGATCTCAGCTGGCTGTATAGCCTGGTGCCGGGATAGGCCATCACCGGAAAGAACTGGGCTGTGTCCGGCTTGAGCTGCACCGCCATTCGGAATGTCTTTTCCAGGGTTTCCCGTGTTTCTCCGGGATTACCCGCCATGAAGCAGCCGTGGACCAGGAGCCCGGCTTTTCTGGCCCTCTCGGCGAAGGCCAGGTTCTGCTCCACCGTGGTCCCCTTGATGACATTATTGAGTATCTCCTGACTGCCGGATTCGTAGCCCACGATGATCATCCTGCAGCCGGCGGTTTTCATGATGTTCATTGCCTCGAGGGACAGGTTTGCCCGGGTATTTGCGGTCCAGGGGAGCTTGTTGCCTGCCTTTATCAGGGCACGGGATATCTCCTGAACACGGTTTGAATCCACGCTGAAGGTATCGTCCTCGAAAACGATCTCCCGTACCTGGGGGAAGTACTGCTGAATTTTCATGAACTCACCGGCCACGCTGTCCGCCGAGCGGGTCCGGTAGCCTCCGCCATGGAGAACCTGGGGCCATACGCAGAAGGAGCACTTGAAGGGGCAGCCCCTGCTGGTGATCATCATTACGGAAGGATACCTGGCCGCGGCAAAGAAATAGTTCTCCGGCTTGAGATGCCTTCTGTAAACATCGGCCAGCAGGGGGAGCGAATCGAGGTTTTCCACCGGTTCCCTGAGGCCGGTATGAACGATGCCTTCCCCGGTGTTCAGCCACAGTCCGGTAATCTCCCGGAGGTCTTTTCCCATCTGAACCCCGTCGGCGGTTTCCGACAAGGTGATGTCCGCCTCCCCCGGGCAATACCGGTGATGAAGGGAGCTTCCCGAAGAACCTCTTCAGGCATGGCGCTGGCATGGGTTCCCATGAGGAATATCATCGTGTCCGGCAGGGCGGACTTTATCTCTTCAGCCCTTTCCAGGTCACTGTGAATGGACGGTGTACTGGTGTCGATGAGGGTGATTTCCGGCTTGAACTTCCGAAGCTTTTCCAGGAGGTCTTCACTGGAAATGTTAGCCGCCGGGCAGTCCAGAAAAAGCACCTGGTGACCATTTCTCTCCAGCATGCCCACCGCGTAGGCCATCCAGAAGGGCCAGTACATGGTTCCGCTTTTCACTATGGCCGGTGAGCGGGAAGACCGTGAGAAGCGGCCATTCATGAAGGGAGGGTTAACCGCCGCCACCCTCATAGGAGACCCTCGATCTTCTCAAGGAACCGATCGGCGGTCTTTCTCCAGGTAAACCGGCCTGCCCTGGCCCTTCCCTTTTCACCCAGCTCCTTCAGCTTCTCCGGCGAAGCCACCTTCAGTTCCGCCATGCCCCTCATTATGTCAATTACTGAATAGGGGTCGATCAGTATGCCGGTGTTCCCGACCACCTCTTCAAGGGCTGTGGCCTTGGATGCCATCACCGGAGCGCCGGTGGCCATGGCCTCCAGGGCCGGCAGACCGAAACCCTCGTATACTGAGGGTATCAGCAGGGCCCTGCAGGTCATATAGAGTTCCCGAAGCTCGTCGTCGGATATGTATGTGAGTACCGTTATGGCTGATCTTGCGGGATTTGAGTCGAGGTGTTTTTTGAAGTGGTTCCAGGCCCTGTCCCTTCGCACCACCATCTTCAGGGGCGGTGTGGACCTGTCCATGGCCCAGAGCCTGCCGTAGGCTGTGAGGAAACGGGGTATGTTCTTGTAGCCCCTGGCATTGCCCACATACAGGAAGAAGTTCTCCCTTTTCCGCTGAATTTCCACAGGTGAGGTGAAGAGGGCCTGCCCCTCTCCTGTGATGAATATCTTGCTGGAGGATGAATTGAACCTGCGGAGGACATCGAGCTTAGTGGCCATTGTTGGAACGGCAACCGCCTCGGCGTGGCCAACGGATCTGGAGAGCGCCCTCTGAAAAAGAGCCCTGCTGAAGGCGTTTCGAATGACACTGTCGCCAAAATAGCATGGAAGGTTCAGTACCATGAGATCGTGTACCGTAACTATGGTTGGGGCTTCAGGCTGGGGGCCGGCCATGGAAAAATTAAGGAACACATCCGGGGAGAGAGAGTTGATCCTACGGGAAAGCTTTTTGTTGGAGTTGGCCCTGAACCTGGAGGAGTTGTCGTGTATGATGGCGGCGTCGGTCCCTTCCATGTGGAATGAGGCGTTCTGCTGCATTAGAAGGCTGATCTTCCACTCCCGGCGGTTCTCCATGATGCACTTCGTAACATTCAGGGCAAACCTGCTTATGCCGTCAACGTTCTTCTGTACTGCCCGGGCGTCGATGAGCAGGTGGGGGCTCATCTGGCGAGGCCCCTCTTTCTTAGCTCTTCGGTAGCCTTGTCGACCATGTCGGTGGCGCTCTGACTGGCCACCCATTCACAGAGTTCGCTAACACCGTTCTCAAAGGAGGTTTCAGCCTTGAAGCCCAGTTCCTCCCCTGCTCGGGATACATCGGCGTAACAATGGCGGATGTCCCCGGCCCTGTACTGGTTGTTCACTATGAAATTGTCGGTGGGCTGACCCAGTTCCCCTGCAATGGCCTCCCCCACCTGCCTGACCGAGAGCTTTCTACCGGTGCCCAGGTTGTAGACCCTGCCAGCTGAACAGGGATTTTCGATGGCTGCAAGACAGCCCCTGGCAATGTCCCGAACATGGATGAAATCCCTGCTCTGGCCGCCGTCCTCGAATATCACCGGGGGTTTTCCGTTAAGGAGTCTGGAGGCGAAAATGGCTCCCACACCGGTGTAGGGATTGGAGAGTGCCTGTCTTTCTCCGTAGACATTGAAGAACCTCATTGCCACAGCGGGTATGCCATAGGCGTCCCCCACGGCCAGGAAGAGTTCTTCATGGTCGCGCTTGTTCACCGCGTAGACACTGGTGGGGAAGAGGGGTTTTGCTTCCGGCGTGGGTGCAGGGACGCACCCGCCTCCGCAGACCGGGCACAAAACTTCCCATTGCCGGCGGGACAGCTGCTCCGGGGTTCTCAACCTGGGGAACACTCCGCCGCACTGGGACACTCATAAAGCCCTTCGCCGTATATGGACATGGAGCTGGCAACAAGCATCTTCTCGATGTGATCCTTCTGCTTCGCAGCCTCCTCAAGGACAACCGCGGCTCCCATGGTGTTTATGGAGGTGTATCTGGTTATCTCATACATGGACTGGCCCACTCCCACCGCCGCGGCGAAATGAACCAGTATGTCGCTGTCCGCCAGGGCGCCGGCAAAGGATTCCGCATCCCGGACATCCCCAACGATAAGCTCGACTTCACCGTTGAGATAGCCCGGTCTTACGGCGTTTTCACCGTGGACCTGGGGATCAAGGTTGTCATATGCCTTTACAGAATATCCCTGCTCAAGAAAAAGGTCCGCGAGATGGGAGCCGATGAAACCGGCTCCGCCGGTGATAAGAACCCTTTTCCCCATTGTATCCCCCTTAGATTCGCACGGGGAGGGAATGGCTCTCCGCGCCGCTGAGTTTTGTTTCACTGACTGGGTAAAATAACAGAATGGACCCTTTTCGCACAGTTTACCGAATATCCTCGATAACTTCGAGCAGGCGGTGTATGCCGGATAGCAGGTTTCTCTTTCCCCTTACGAAATCAAGGGCCCTGCCGGTTACCTCCCCGGAGTTTCCCGCAATGACCCCGGCAAGGACATCGGCGCCCTGTTCCGGGGTGCCGTCAAAGAGATAGCCGGTTTCACTGTGGCTGATATTGTCTGTGAAGCCCCCCTCGGAAATGGCCACCACCGGTGTTCCGCATGCCATGGCCTCAAGGGGAACAAGACCGTAGGGCTCCCTTCTCTGGCAGCAGAGAACGGCGACGGCGCTCCTGTAGAGTTCCCGGAGTTCGATGTTGGAGACGCCTTTTCTTACCGATATTCTCACCGAGAGCCGCTCTGCCACCTCCTTCAGGGTATCTCCATAGCCTGGAAACTCCCTGTCCGCGGTGATGATCAGTGGTGGTCTGGACTCCTTCGGGATCAGGCTGAGTATCCTTATGGAGGTTTCGTGTCCCTTGAAGGGCCAGAGGGCACCCACTGAGAAAACATGGCCCCTCCTCTTAGCCCCGGAGGCCGCCGGGGTAAAGAAATCGGTATCAACCCCCGGGGGGACCACCGCGGAGTCCCGGCTGTAGATATCCATTATCCTCTTCCTCATGTAGCTGGAGAAGGTTGCCATGCGGTCAGCGGAGGACGCCGATGAAAGATCCATGCGTTTCTCCAGGGCTTCCAGGGGTTTAAGGGCAAGTTCACCAGCCGGGGAACCGGTCCTTCTTATGATGTCTTTCTCGTAGATGTGCCTGGGGTATTCGTAGCAGAAGTAGAGGGAGGGAACCGTGAGATATCTCAGTATTGGAGGCGCCGCCACGGGCATTGTGTTGTGAACAAGGGCGATGTCCGCCCTGCCGTTGATGTTCTCCGCTATTCGGCGGCAGACCCTCCTGAAGCTGAGCAGCCTGGCTGCCAGGAAAACCGGAGCCACAGGCCTCAGGAGGCCGGCGGGTCTTTTCCACATGGGGTAGGGATGAACAGTTTCCCTGATGTTTTCGGAGGGGGGGAATGAGCCGCTGCCCCGGGGGCGGTGCACCTCCAGGGAATATTCCCCGGCGAGACCCCGGGCGAACTGACCGGCGACCCTTATACCCCCTCCCGAGGGGAGCATGTGGAAAACGGCCAGCCTTCTTTTCATTGACACCCTTTACTCTCTGCTTTGAGTTACAGGGGCACAGGTTGGAGATACAGCGCTGGGAACTCCTCTCCCGGCGGGCAGTCCGGATGGAGGACAATGTTCACCGGAAAAGGGCCTTCGGTCTTTTGGCCCGTTGTCCCGTAACTCCGTGAATAACCGCCAGCCACATCCAGGGTACCAGCTTCCCTGATCCCCTGACGGGGTAGACGATGGTTTTCATCATGGTTACCGCGAAGTAGTAGAAAGAAAAAAGTGTCATGTTTAGGAAACCCAGATTCCGCCGGGCGAAGATGAACCTGTTCCTGTGGGTGAAATAAACCGCGAAGGGAGAAAGTACGCCGCCAACCGTAATGGAAACATGATGTACCACCCTGGCCCCGGGGACCAGATAGTTCCTGTAGCCCATTTTGCGTGTTCTTATGCTCTGCTCGGCGTCTTCGTGATAGATGAAGAAATTCTCGTCCTGATATCCTATTTCCCGGAAATGGCCGGTTCTCATCATCATTGCGCAGCCTGAAACCAGATCCACCTCCACCGGCTCCCGGGGGAGCTGGGAGGTGGTTGCGTACAGCTGCTTAACCCCCATTTTCCAGGGGATGAACCTTCCTCCGGCGTGCCAGATCAGTTTGTTGTTCTCGGCATAGGTAATGGCCGGTGTTACAAGGCCGCTGTCCGCTTCTTTGCTGAACTGCTCTACCAGAAGGCCAGTGTATCCGGCTCGACCTCGGTGTCGTTGTTGAGAAGCATCACGAAGTCTACATCCCTTCGGCAACCATCTCAAAGGCCTTGATGTTTCCGGCGATGAACCCGTCGTTGGAATCACTCTGGTGGAAGCAGATCCTTTCCTCGTTGAATACCCAGTCCGGCGGCTTTTCCCTGGAACAGTTATCAACGAGACCGATGATCACCTTCACTCCCCTGGAATCAAAGAGGGACTTGACGCATTTTCTTGTGAATCCCCACTGGTTGTGGTTGATCATCAATATGCCGACTGAAGGGAGAGCTGGAGCAGAGGAAGAGGACATTGAAACCTGATTTCTTTCCGGTTGTGATGTGTTACTGCAAAGGCGAATCAGAGACTCAGCGAAAATAACAGCTGGAGGAGGCAAAGGAAACCCGGGCCACTGTTTTCACTATATTGCACCCTGATTAGTGTTGACAGATGCTTACAGGAGGGGTTCAGTGGCTCTTTCGGTCACGGTGGTAACCGCCGCCTTCGGCAGCGGAGGAAGTGTCAGGCAGTGGGCAGACGCCTGGACCGGCGCCGGTGCCCGATGCGTTGTTACGGATAACGGCGGGGGACTTTCCGGGGACATGTTCCCCGGCGTGCTCCTGTTGCCATTCACTGGGAATACCGGTTTCGGCGGTGGAATCAACAGAGCGGTTGAAGGGGCCGATTCGGACCTCGTGCTGATAACGAACCCGGATACCCTCCCGCCGGGAAGGGTTCACTGGAAGAGCTTGCTGCCTTCCATGGAAGGAAAACGCTCTCCGCCGGTCAGTCGGTGAACCACCGGGGGGTGGAAGTGCCCTCATCGGGTGTGTGGCCCGACCTGCCTGGGTGAGAAGACAGGTTCTGAAACCGGCGGACACCCTCTGGCGAAGATCCAGGAGGGACTGGCTGCAGGGCTCGCTGATAATGGCCTGCAAAAGGGATTTCCTTGACCTGGGCGGTTTTGACCCTGGCTACCCCCTCTATTTCGAGGATACGGACCTCTGCGCCAGGGCTGTAAAGGCTGGTATGTCAATATCATACAACGAGAAAGCCACTTTTGTACACAACCAGGGAACCGGTTCATCGGGCAGCGCCGCCGTGAGATTGGCAGGTTTCCACTGGGGAATGGCTAGATTTTTTCAGAACCACCGACGGGAGGATTTCTTCGCCGTAAGGAAACTTATCCTTTTGAAGTGCCTGATTCGCGCCGTCATCCTTCTTCCGCTCAGCCCGGGAAGGGCGTCGGGATACATGAAGGGTTTCAATGCGGTGTTCAGGGGTATCCCACCTGCCCTTCCGGAGCGTGCCAATGGCTGAGAGGAAGAAGCCCCGTCAGGACGGGAAGCTGCTGGGACTCTCCGCAATGTCCTTCGGCAACGCGGCATCCGCCATCCTTTCCTTCTTCAGGTTCGCCCAGATCACAGCCATTTTCGGAGCAAACTGGCAGACCGACGCCCTGGCGGTGGCAATGGTGTTTCCCATACTGGTGAAGGACGTGGTGGCCCACTCCTTCGGCTCAACCTTCATTCCCATTTACTCCAGGGTAATGGAGAACGGCAGTCCACGGGACGGCGTGGTTTTCGTGAACAGGGTGCTTTGCTGGATAATGCTTGTGGGCATGGTTTTACTGCCCTCCCTCTGGTACCTCAGCCCCTCTCTGGTGAGGCTGGTCAGCCCCAACGGCTCCCCGGAGCTTCTTTCCCTGGGGGTGAACCTTCTCAGGATCATATTGCCCATTATCATCATCGGCCCCCTGAAGGGGATACTCACCAACTTCATAACCTACGAAAAGCGTTTCAGGATACTGCCCATGGGAATAATGCTGGACCTGCTTATCTCCCTGGGGATAATAATGGTGGTAAGGGATGGCATCGGCGTAACTATCATCCCGATATCAATGCTGGTGGGAGCTTTCATTGAAACCCTTTTCCTCCTGTATCACTCATGGCGGAGCGGCTTTTTCATAAAACCCTCCGTGGCTGTGGACCCCTACCTCAGTCAGCTGGCGAGAATGTCACTGCCGGTGGTGATGGGCACTCTTGTGGGTTTCTTCGGCCCCATAGCCGACAAGATGCTTGCTTCTTTCCTGCCGGAAAGCTCGGTCACGGCCATTGACTACGCGAACAGGATAAAGACCATAGTTCTTTCCATAGTTTTGGGACCCGTCCTTGTGTTTGCCGACCTCTCCTTTTCCGCCGAAGCTGCTAGGGGTAAAATGGACTCTCTGCTGGAGGTTCTGCGGAGGAACATGAATGTAACCTCCCTGGTGATGTTCCCCACGGCATTCCTTCTATCCGCCCTTTCGGTGCCGGTGGTTTCGGTGTTTTTTCAGAGGGGTAGTCTCTCCGGTTCCGATGCCGCGTACATAGGATACGCCCTTGCCTTTTATGCTCCATGGCTGGCACAGTTCGGCATCGGCTCACTGGTCTCCAGAACGTTCTATGCCCAGAAGGACTCCAGAACTCCCGTGACCATTGGTATCATAGGGGTTATCGTTAATGTGCTCCTGAACCTGATACTGGTCGGCCCCCTTGGCATCGGCGGCCTCGCCCTTGCCACCACCGTTACTTCAACGGCCAAGACCGTCTATCTCATCTGGTCGCTCTCAAGGAAGATGGGGGGACTGAACCTGAAGCTGATCGCCGGGGAACAGCTGAAGCTCTTCGCGGCAAACCTGCTGGCAGTGGCGGCCTGCCTCGGGGCAGGATACATCTGGGCCTTCAGCACCGAAGCGCCCTTCACCACAAGGTCCTGCAGCTGGTGGTCTACGCCTTTACCGGTCTGTCGGTTCTGGTGGTGCTTCTGCAGCTGTTCAGAAGCACATCCTTCCAGAGGGCAAGGGTGGAGGTCTTCAACAAGTTCGGGAACCGTATCTTGCGCCGTGGCTAGAAGGTGTCCGCCAGTATTTCCCTGAACCGCTTTCTGGGGATCTCCACCGAGTAGTTCTCGTGTATCCAGCGGTTGGCTGCCCGTCGGGTTTCAAGGGTTTCCTCCCAGTTCTCTTCCAGGAAGTCCAGCTGCGATGCAAGCTCCTCGGCGGTGGTGAATGTCCTTACCAGTTCAGGGGCCTCAACTGCGATGTGAGTCCAGGGTTTCGCCAGGGTGAAGAGCCCGATGATATATAGGCGTTAACCTTCATCTGGTAGTGAAGGGGAACCTTCTTTATTGTTGCTACCCCCACCTGATAGTTCCGAAGAAGCTCCGGAACCCCAAGCCTTGGCACCGGAGGAAGCCGTCTGACCCGGCCCCCTGTTTTACCGCAGATGGCATCTATCCTGCGGGTATCCTCTCCTGTTCCCACTATGTCGCCCTTCATGTTTCTCGAAGCATTACTCCCTCTATGAAGAGCTCCGGTTCCCTGAAGGGATTGATAGTGGTGAGAAGCACCACCCTTTCCGCCGCGGGATGCTCGGTGTAGGTGAACCGGGAAAGGTCCTGGTTGTGGGGAAGCACCTCCACGCCGGGCACATAGACCAGTGGACTGGCGGTGGCGAAGAGGGCGCCGGACAAAAGCCGGTTCAGCCTTTCCCCGGTTAGGGAAGGTTCAGGGGCGTGGAAGCGCAGGGCATAGGGAAGGCCGGCATAGAGGGCCTGGAAGCCGGCATCGGAGTCAAGGCAGAGAATGAAGTCCGCCTGGAAGCTCTTATAGTATCTGCCCATCTTTGCCCGGAAGAGACGCCTTGCGGCTCCGTTCCTGAACCGGTTGACGGGACCTGACATGGACCTGCCGGAAAGCACTCCCGCCACCTTGATCCCCTCAATGGTCCTTTCCCCCGGGGGAAAGTCCCGTATGAGATACATTGCTTCGTGCTGGTTCCCGAAGAGGTCGAGGGGTGTGGTCCATCCGCCGGAATACCCCGGTATGGTGGATGTGGTGGCTACCAGTATTCGCAAGTCAGCTCCCGAAGAGTGAATCGAATTTGTCAGCCCCGGAGGGGCCGGTCTCGTTCTTCCCGGTTCTCTCCAGGGGCTGCCACTCTTCACAGAAATTCTTGCCCTCCCTGTCCGGGACCGGTTCGGTGGTCATGGAGCGGCACATCCTTGCCCCTTCGTCCCAGAGACGGCATTGAACACAGCTGTGAAGCCAGCTTCCGCAGCCTTCGCAAACGGAGCTGAAGGCGACTTTCTGAAGAGGCCACTCCTCTCCGCAGCGAATACACCTCATTCTAGAGGAACTCCTCGAGGATCTTTATGCTGGTAACCCTCCATTTGTCCTCCCTTTCTCCGGGAAGCTGGACGGTATCCCCTGTGGAAAGTCCCAGAAGAGCCGCTCCAAGGGGTGCTTTATAGTTGATGCAGCCCTCGCTGGAATCGGAATCGAGGGGGCCGACAACCTTTACCGTTTTCAGGTCAGTGCTGGAATCCATGGATTCCAGAAGGACCTCGGTGGGGGGGCAGACCATTTCCGCGGTAACCTGACCCACTGGATAGGGTCTGAGGAGCTTGAGCTCCTTCCGGAAACGGTTCAGTGTTTCCAGAAGGAAATCCCGTTTTCCAGGGCTGCGGTGTATTCGGCGTTCTCGGACAGGTCGCCGTGGGAGGCCGCCTCGGCTATCTGTCTGGCCACCGCCGGGATCTTCTCTCCCTGGAGGTTTTCCAGCTCCTTCATCCTTCGGGCTATCCCCGCCCTGCTGCTGTAGATGACCTCGTCTTCCCAGAACTTCCTGATGTTGGTGAAGCCCCCGGTCCGTCTTCCGGACAGCTCCCGCCTGGCAAGGAGGACCAGGCCGCTTTCCTGGGCGCGATGCTTTCCTCGAGGAGATCGGTGAGTGCCTCCAGCCTTCTGGTATCGAGGAGTGAGATGTGCTGTTCAAGCTGGGGTCTGAGCTTGTCCATGAGGAGATTGCAGATTCGTCTCTGCATTTCGGACTTGGCAAAGCTGAGATTTTTCAGGGCCAGAGTGACGATCCTGCCCGGTTCCATGTATTCGCCCAGGTTGGCCGCCCTCTCAAGGGCCCACATGAAATGTGCTGTTTCCCCGGGAGAATCCAGCGCCCTGAGGAGATATTCGGCATGGAGTTCGGGATTGTACTTAGCCGCGAAGTCCGCCGCCAGTTCCCTGAGGTTCCTGGGGAGACGGTCGAGGAGGGTGAATATTTCAGAGCCACCGGGGGCTGTCCTGAAAAATCTTTCCAGGTATACCTTGCGGCACGTCAGCGAATGGATCTCCCCCATGGCCCTCTCCACCCTGACCGCCTTCGTTTCCACCAGGTGCTCGGTGCTCTCCTGGAAGCCCTTGATCTCACCCTTTCCGGAGCAGAGCCAGGCAAGTTCAAAAACCGCTCCCTTTTCGATGTCCACCATTTCCACCACATCCGGGAAAAGGACCTCCAGATCACTGAGTTTCCCGGCGGGGGCGGCCTTTATCAGGGATGTAACGGTTCTCGTTTTTTCCGACAGGGGTATCTTGCCAGTATCGAGAACCGCACTTACCTGGGTCGCCAGGGAGGTATTGTCCGCTGGAATTATGGAATCTCCCATCAATATGAAACCGGGGGATTCCTCCGCCGCCTTTTTAAGGGCTTTCCACATCTGTTTCGGCATCACATCGGAACCCTCAAGGAGCCTGAAGAGGTTTACCTCGGTTAGAGCTCCATCGCTGGACATGTCACTGAAGGCCCTTTCAAGGAGCTGTTCACCGCCCTGTTCGAGAAGCCTGGTGAACTCCTCTGGCCTTTTCCATCTTACAACGAAGAGGGAACTGGGGTCGATGGGGGTGGTGGAGTCCATCAGTGCCGCCAGGGACATGTCATGATCCCTGGACCGCTGGAAATCCACGGTGAAAAGACTTCGGGAAACCCTGATGATCTCGCCGGGACCGAACTCCCTGTGAAGTATGAAACTCCCCTTCTTGTATTTCAAAAGGTCCTTCAGCCTGGTCCAGGATTCACGAAGGGACTTTTTGCCTCCCTGTATTCCGCTGGCTGAGATGAAAGCCTCCAGGGGTTCGTAGACAAGGTACTTGTCACGGAGGGATTCTACCAGCACCGAGGCAAGGGTTTCCGAACGGTCAAAGAGGAGGGCGGCCCGGGATGTGAATTCAAAGGCCTTTCCGATGTCCTCCGAGTCGAATTTTTCCGCTGCGGTTTCCGCCAGAAGAAGTGCCAGCTCTTCGTCCCTTTTTCCCAGGACCCTCAATGATTCCACGAGGTCCTCTACTTTGGTTCCGCCGTTCAACGCTGCCTGCCAATGGGTTTCGAAGCTGCTGATCTCGGCGGTTTCCGCCTGTTTAACAAGTCTGGACAATTGCTTTTCCTCTCCGATAGTATTTCCCGGTATATTTACTGGAAAATAACACTCTGAGGTTCGCTGTGTTAGTCTGGCCGCGGAAGGAGAGATTCATGGATCGACGGGAGTTTTTGGAAAAGGCCGGAAAGGCCGGGGGGGCAATGCTTCTTTCCTCTTTTGCCTCCAGGGCCTCGCCGGGGAAATGGAGCAGGGAATGGAAGAACTCTGGAACGATGGATCCTTCCTTCAGGACTGCGTTGACGCCTCCGGCGAAGCCCGGGGGATGATCAGGCAAGGGTCGACGGAGTCTGGGGGGATTACCAGACAGCGAACCTGCCGGACAGATTCCTTGACTGGAATCTGGAAGCCAGGCTGGAGGTCCTCGACAGGATCCTTGACATGGTCACCGGCCGGGGTGGCACTCCTCCTTCACTGGCCGGCCCCCATAACGCCGCCATGGCCACAAGGGGAGCCAGAAGGAACGACAGCGTGCTGACCATAAACAATGCCTTCAAAGGCATGGGCTTATGTCCCCGCAGGGAGTTGATAGCCGAAAAGATACGGCACATGAGGGATACCATTGGCGACCCCATGCCGGAGAAAATAGAGTTCCTGAAGCAAATGTATTCCGACAGGACCAATTTCGACACCACCAAGCTGATCAGCCTTGAACTCTATTCCACACCGAACTTCGAAACCCATACCTTCATTAACCTGATGAGCGAGCCTGTTACCAGCCTGGTCTTCCTGGACAGCAAATCCTACGAGGTCCGGGGGGTAGGCCAGCTGGTGGACTACTCCGAGCCCACAGAAGGCAGCTATGCGCTTCAGATAGTGGAGTACACCAACATCGCCCATTCCTACTTCCACGGCGAGTTCCCACGGATGTTCCCCGGCATACTGGTCCATGTGCTTGAAACCTTCGACAACACGCCGGGAACAGGTCGGGGCGTTCTGGTAAACGGTTGAGCTGCAAACTGGTCATCTGTGACCTCGACGGAACCCTCATCTCTGTTTCCAGCGAGCTTGTTTTCGTGAAGGGCCTCCTCAGAAGGGGGGTTCTCCCCCCTGCGGTGATACTTAACTTTCTCTATCACTACCTCAGACATCCGGTTCGCACCTTCAAGGAGGGCAGGGGATGGAACAGGGGATACTTCAGGGGCCTTCCGGTCCCGGTAATGATGGAGGAGGTCAAGGGTGATCTTCCCGTTCTTCTGGAAAGGGTCAGACCAGGGGTCCTCTCCCTTCTCAGGGAGCGCCAGGGCCAGGGCGCCGGGGTGGCGATCCTTTCAGCATCCATTACGCCAATAGTCCGTTCCGTTGCGGAAGCCCTGGGCTTTTCCGATTTCCGGGGCAGTTCTCCCCATGCTAAGAACGGTGTATGCACCGGTCATCTCGTGGGCCAGAGACCATGGGGAAGGGCAAAGGTGGCCCCGGCCCTGGCGCTTATGGAACAGTACGGGGCGGCTCCTGAAGAATGCCTGGCCCTGGGTGATTCCTGGGCGGACCGTTTCGTTATGGAACTCTGCGGCGAAGCAGTCGCGGTTGATCCCGGAGGCAAGCTGGCCGCTCTGGCCGACGCAAGGGGATGGAGGGTGATTGAACGAAGGAAGTAAAAGGGTCAGGGCCCTGGGAGCGTTCTCCGGCGGCCTCGACGGTATGCTTGCCGCCAGGGTCCTCATGGACCAGAACATACATGTGGAGGCGGTTACCTTCGACAGCCCCTTCTTCGATGTGGATGCCGGAAGACGGGCGGCTAAGGAACTGGGCATACCCTGGCGGGGGGTGGACATCACCGGGGACATACTGGCCCTTCTGGAATCCCCCCCCAGCGGTTTCGGAAAGAACATGAACCCATGCATCGACTGCCACGCGATAATGTTCAGAAGACTGGCTGAACTGGCCTGGGCAGAGGGATTCGACTTCATATTTTCAGGCGAAGTGGTTGGCCAGAGACCGATGAGCCAGAACAGGGGTTCCCTCAACAGGGTAAGGAACCTCTCCGGCACCGCCGGTGTCCTGCTGAGACCGCTTTCCGCCAGGATACTTGATCCCACTCCCATGGAGGAGCAGGGGCTTGTTGACCGCGATGGGCTTCTGGGCCTTAACGGCAGGGGAAGGACCGCCCAGCTGGAACTGGCCGAAAGATACGGCTTCAAACTGATCCCCGCCCCGGCTGGGGGCTGTCTGCTCACCGACCCCGGATACTCGAAGAGGCTCCGGGTGCTGAAGGAGCATGGGCTTCTCAGTGCCGGCAACGCGAGAATGATACGCCTGGGCAGAATGTTCATACTGAAGAAGGCCATCGGCATTGCCGGCAGAAGCGAGGCGGAGAACAGGGATATCGGCAGGGAGGCATTCGGCTGTCTCATAGACCTGGCCGATGTTCCAAGCCCCCTGGGCACCATTCTGGGGGAGGCAACCGAAGAGAACATCAGAACCCTCGCCGCCATAATGGCTCATACACCAGGGGCAGCGGCCCCTTCACCGCGGTTACCGCCCGGGGCAGTTCGAACTGGTAAAATGGATCCAGCCACCAGGGAAGGCTACACCGTAATCCTCTGATCAGTCCAGCAGCTCCCCGAAAAGTGATATGATCTTCCCCTCCCGGTGATCCACCAGCACCGGCTGATCCAGCATCATAGGGGGGAAGGATCCCTTCAACAGCCTGAGCTCCAGCCTGTCCCGTAACCTGATACGCGAGAGGAACTCCCTCTTAAGCACCCGGTGAACGTCCTGAAAACCGAACCAGTTGTCCTCGTCGAACTCCATGAACCACAGGGAAAGGGCCAGGGAAGCGGTGAGCCCCTTCCCGTACACATCCATGTACGCCTTATCCGATCCTGATCCCAGTGCGATCCCCGCGATCTCCATCAAAGCACGGGAATCCCCGGGAACTCCGCCCTCGGGTATGGGAACGGTGCTCCATGAAAGCTGGAAGCAGCCGGGCAGAACCGTTTCAGCAAGCTCTCTCAGTGTTTCTTCCATTTAACCTCCACTGATGAATATGCGATTCAGAGAGGCTTTGGGGAACCGGGGTTGACGGAGGCAAGAAGTGGTATTAGAGTACCATTATACCAAAATAGAAGGGCTGGGAAATGGCACAGACACTGAGGATATCCGAGGGGGCTTCAATAGCCATGCACGCACTGATACACCTGGCGGAAAAGCAAGGCAGGCCTGTGAGCAATGCCTCTATCGCCGAGGCTTTCAGAGTAAGCTCCAACCATTCCTCAAAGGTGATGCAGCGTCTGCTGAAGTCCGGCTTCGTTCAGGCGGTGAGGGGCCCCGGAGGAGGGTACACACTGGCCCGGGACCCGGGGATGTGTCCCTTCTGGACATATACAGGGCCATCGACGGGGAACCGTCGAATACGGGGTGCCTCTTCGGCAGGGGAAAGCACTGCTCCCTTAAGACCTGCCTCTTCGCTGCTCTGATAAGGGATTCCGAAGAACTGGTGGAGAAGCATCTGGGATCGGTTACCCTGGCTGACTACATAGCGCTGAACATTGCGCTGGAGGAGAAATGATAAGGAAGATAATAAGGATAGACGAGGAGAAGTGCGACGGCTGCGGCCTCTGTGTTCCTTCATGCGCCGAGGGCGCGCTGCGGATAGTTAACGGCAAGGCGAAGCTGGTGAAGGAAGCCTACTGTGACGGGCTGGGTAACTGCCTGGGGGACTGCCCCAGGGGTGCGATCACCATGGAGGAGAGGGAGGCTGATCCCTTCGACGAGGAGGCGGTTCAGGAACACCTGGAGAAGCCGAAGGCCTCCGGTGGATGCCCGGGGATGGCCGCAATGAGCTTCGCCGGTAAAAAGGAGGAGCCGGAAGCGGAAAAGGAAACAATATCAATGCTAGGGCAGTGGCCGGTGCAGCTTCATCTGGTGAGCCCCGCCGCTCCCTACTGGAACAAAGCCGACGTTCTCATAGCGGCGAGCTGCGTGCCTGTGCCTCGGCGACTTTCAGAACAGGCTCCTGAAGGGCAGGCGGATAGTGATAGCCTGCCCCAAGCTGGACAGGACCGAGGGCTACCTGGAAAAACTCACGGATATCCTGAGGCACAACGACATTTCAAGCGTTACGGTGGCGCACATGGAGGTTCCATGCTGTTCCGGTCTGGTGGCCATGGTGGAAAGAGCCCTGGCCGACTCGGGCAAAGTAATACCATACAGAAGGATAAAGATAGGCATCCAGGGCAGCGTCCTGGAAGAGAAATAGGAGGAATGAGAATGAGCAAGATGTTCTGCTATCAGTGCGAACAGACAGCAAAGGGAAGCGGCTGCGACACCTTCGGTGTCTGCGGAAAAGACCCGGAGGTTTCGGCGCTGATCGACCTTCTGGTACATGTGACGAAGGGGCTTGGCCAGTACGCCCACAGGGCAAGGAAGAACGGTGCTCTGGACGATTCGGTGAACCTTGCAACGGCGGAGGCCCTTTTCTCAACGGTTACCAATGTGAACTTCGATCCTGAAAGAATGGCCGGAGTTATCAGACAGACAGTGGCTGCCAGGGAAAAGGCCAGAAAGCTTTACGAAGAAGCCTCGAAGAACCCGGAAAAACTCCAGGGGCCGGCGGTTTCCAGGTGGCCGACGACCTGAAGGAAATGACAGCCCAGGGGCTGGAGGTGGGGATAGAAAAGAGGATGTCAAACCAGGGCAAGGATGTGACAGGCCTCCAGGAACTGCTTACCTACGGCCTCAAGGGAGCCGCCGCCTACATGGACCACGCCCACATACTGGGCAGGGAGAGCGAGGAGACCTACGCCTTCTTCCATAAAGCCCTTAACGCCCTGGCGGAGAAGGAAAGCGATATCGATACCCTTCTGGGTCTGAACCTGGAGTGCGGAAAGGCGAACCTTGCGGCAATGGAGGTCCTCGACGAGGCAAATACCGGCACCTACGGCCATCCTGAACCCACCCCGGTGCGGATCACCCCGGTAAAGGGCAAGGCCATACTGGTTTCCGGACATGACCTGAAGGACCTCGAGGAAATACTGAAGCAGACCGAGGGAAAGGACATCAATGTCTATACCCACGGGGAGATGCTTCCCTGTCACGGATACCCCGGCCTTAAGAAGTTTACCCATCTTGCAGGCAACTACGGTGGCGCCTGGCAGGACCAGCAGGAGGAATTCGAGAAGTTCCCGGGGGCCATTCTGATGACCACCAACTGCATACAGAAGCCGAAGGAAAACTACAGGGCCAGGATATTCACCACCGGCCTGGTTGCCTGGCCGGGAGTCGAGCACATCGAGGGATACGACTTCAAGCCTGTGATAGACGCCGCCCTGGAAGCCCCTGGATTCCAGGAGACCGAACCGGAGAAGACCATCCTGGTGGGCTTCGGCAGGAACGCTGTTCTCGGTGTTGCGGACAAGGTTATTGAAGCGGTGAAGGCCGGGGACATCAGGCACTTCTTCCTGGTAGGCGGCTGCGACGGGGCCAAGAGCGGCAGGAACTACTACACCGACCTTGCAACGACCATCCCCGACGACTGCGTGATACTCACCCTTGCCTGCGGCAAGTACCGGTTCAACAAGCTGGACTTCGGGGACATCGGAGGAATTCCCAGGCTTCTGGACATAGGCCAGTGCAACGACGCCTACTCGGCGATACAGATAGCCCTGGCCCTCTCCAAGGCCTTCGAAGTGGAGGTGAACGACCTGCCCCTCTCCATGATACTTTCATGGTACGAGCAGAAGGCGGTGGCCATTCTCCTCACCCTCCTTCACCTGGGCATAAAGAACATCAAGCTGGGGCCCACCCTTCCTGCCTTCGTTACCCCGGCGATCCTCAATGTCCTTGTGGAAAAGTTCAACATAGCTCCCATAACCACGCCGGAGCAGGACCTGAAGGAGATCCTGGGATAGTATTCTCGCTGGGAATGGAATGCCCCCTGCCGGAAGGCGGGGGCTTCTCAGTCTTCGGTGTCCCCGGCGGCCTCTTCCAGTATGTTCCCGGGGATGGGCCGGCTTACCTTGGCCCCAGCTTCCTTATCTTTCCACCCGGTTGACCAGATTGCCCTGCCGGAATGAAGCCGTTTCAGCGCAAGATCGAACGAGTCGGAAACGCCGGAGAGCTTTCTCTGGGCGTCGTTCATGGCCTCCACCACCAGGGAGACCTGGTCGTAGAGCCTGCCCGCCTTCTCGGCTATCTTTTCAGCGTTCCGGTTCTCGTTCTCCCTGCGCCATATCTGGGCGATGAGCTTCAGAGTGATGAGAAGTGTGGAGGGGCCGGAAACCACCACATTGGTGGAGGAAAGGTCATAGATGAGCCCTGGATCCGCCTGCATGGCAGCCTGGTAGGCGGGCTCAAGGGGAATGCACATGATAACGAAATCAAGTGAACGGTTCCCGTGAAGGGAGCTGTAGTCCTTCTGCCTCAGTTCCTCTACATGCTTCCTGACGGATGTAACATGGGCCTTAAGTTCAGCGTTTCTCACAGGATCCTCTTCCGCCGAGACATACCTTTCGTATGCGGTGAGGGAGACCTTGGAGTCCACCACCACCATTTTCTCCCCGGGAAGATGAACAAGGAAATCCGGTCTTTTAAGCTTGCCCTCCCCATCGCGGAATGAGGTCTGGGTTTCATACTGAACACCCTTCTGCAGCCCGGAGGCTTCGAAGATCCTCTCCACTATCAGCTCGCCCCAGTCCCCCTGGGCCTTGCTCTCTCCCTTTATGGCCTTTGCCAGGTTGTTGGCGTCGTCGCTTACCCTGTTGCTCAGTTCCTGAAGCTGGCGTATCTGCTCGATGAGCTTCGCGCTGGTCTTCACCTCTTCGGTGTGGACATCGTCCACCCTCTTCCGGAAGGAATCCATCTGCTCACGGAACGGT
The DNA here is from genome assembly GCA_001875255.1 of Candidatus Sabulitectum silens. Taxonomy (GTDB): domain Bacteria; phylum Fermentibacterota; class Fermentibacteria; order Fermentibacterales; family JCC-6; genus Sabulitectum; species Sabulitectum silens. The sequence goes on from MJAN01000001.1 coordinate 86,244, forward strand.
TTCAGGAGACCGGATAACCGCTCGGCGTTCTGTTCGGCGAAGACCCTGCTCCTGTTCTCGAAGATCCTGTTGGAGAGGTTCTCGAACTCCTTCTTCAGCCTTTCCTCCGACTCGGTGAGTTGCTTCATGGAACTCTTCAGGTTCTCAAGTTCGGTGCGGAGTGTAGCGTTCTCTATCTTGAGGGACTGGGATTCCTCCCTGGCCCGAAGCAGTTCCTCCCTGCGGGGGCCGTCGGCCCTGGTTCTCACCGCCAGATAGAAAAGCAGCAGAACAGCGGCTGATGAGACAATGAGAACGGCTGTGAGCATCTTCCTTCCTTTCTTCGGGGTCGATGATGAGAATAGCCGCTAAAAAAACTGAGGTCAACCATTTCAGAGGGAGTTATGCAATATTAGTATTCAAAGATAGATCTGCATAAAAAATGCCGATCTTTTAAGGGGAGCTACCCGAGGAAACGGCATCCCCGTGCCGAGGTCCTTCTGAACTCCCGTATCTCCACGGAGTGAATCTTCAGGGCTTCTGAGAAGGATATTTCAAGAAGGTTTCCCAGGGACCGCTCACTCTGCTCGCAGGTTCGCAGGTTCCCCGCAGGGTCCACCGCCCACTTCGTGTCGCCGCACCTGCAGGTGGTGAACTCGATCCCGGGGAAATCATGCTGTCCGCCAGCTCCGGCTCCACCGGGATCCCGGTGTAAACGTGAACCGGGCAGGATTCAATTGCGCTCTGTGCCTGTTCAAGTGCATTCAGAAGCTGTTCGTCATGGGGAATAAGGGCTTTTGCACCGTGCTTCCCCCTTCCCGTGGGAATGAATCTGTTCAGGCATACCGAATCGGCCCCAAGCGCAGCGGCGGTTCGAACCCTGACCCCGGTGAGGTGGTGGTTGTTCCCGGTGATGCAGAGCGAGGCCGTCACCGTTGCCCCGGTCCTCACCACATGGGTAAGAGCCATCACGGTCTCATGGGAGGGGTTGGTGAAGCCTATGTCGAAGTGAGAGACCCCGGACGCAACAAGTGATCGTGTTCTTTCATCGGTGAGCAGTGTTCCGTTGGTGGCCACCGCCACGGGAAAGCCCCTTGAGTAGAAGGTGGACGCGATGTGCTCAAGGTCAGCTCTCATAAGGGGTTCACCACCGGTGAGGGTGACTCCGACCCCCTCTTCCCCATAGCCGATGGAGTCAGCTATCACGCCGTACAGTTCCGGTTCCAGCTCTTTCACAGAGCCAGGGGGATTGTAGCAGAAACCGCAGTCAAGGTTGCACCGCCTGGTGACCTCCAGGGCAAACCATCGGCTGGTCAGATCGCTCCTCCTTTTTTTCAGAGTATTACCGGCACATGCAGAATGTTCCCGAAGGGGATACCCGGGTTTCTTCATTGACAGCGAAGGAGTTCGGGTACTATCATCAGTTTCGGTAATGAATTCAGTTACGATATTGGATGAAACTGGCCCGAAATCGGTGTTTCGGGAGTAGGTATGGGAGTTCAGTAAAATCAGCTTTCCTATCATACTCCTGGCGTTTTTCGATCAGGAGTTCCATTGAAAATAGGTATTGATGTTTCTCCACTGTATATGCATGTTTCCGGCATATCGAACTATGTCCGGCACATATTGCAGGGGCTTGCGGTTACAGGTTCAGACCACAGTTTTGTTCTTTACACCAACAAGGCAATAGATTTCAACTTCAAGCTTCCGGACAATTTTACTGTCCGAGTTGTCAGGCTGCCTTTCCACAAAATGCAGATCTGGTTTCAGCTTGGTCTTCCACTCAGAATGCTGATCGATGGAATTGATGTGTTCCTCGGCCCTTTTCACAGACTTCCTCTTCTTTCTACTATTCCTTCGGTTCTTACAATACACGATCTTTCCGGTCTTCTTCTGAAGGACTTGCATGTTCGCAGTGTAGTTGCCCGGAACAGATTGATCCCTCTCTTTGTCAGAAGGTCCAGAAGAATTATCGCAGTTTCTCAGTTTACGGCTGATGAGATCAGGAGAACTTTCCTGAAGTTGGAAATAGAATCGATGTGATCCTTGAAGCCCTTCACCCAGTCTGACCCGTGTAACTGATGAGACCTTTTTGCAGGCTGTCAGGGAAAAACTGAATCTCCCGGACAGATTCATCCTGTTCCTGGGAACCCTGGAGCCCAGAAAGAATCTTCCGGCATTACTGAGGGCTTATGAATCAATTGCAGGCAGGATCACCCAGGATATCGTTCTGGCCGGAAGGATGGGCTGGGACTCGAAGATCCTCATGCAGTTCCTGAAGAATAGTGATATTCGTGAGAGAATTCATCTTACCGGATTCGTTGATGATGAATATCTGGCTTCCATCTTAAGCATGGCTGATATTGTGGCTTATCCGGCGCTTTATGAAGGCTTCGGTCTACCCGTTGTCGAGGCCATGGCCTGTGGAACCCCTGTTCTCACCTCTTCCGTTTCATCTCTTCCAGAGGCTGCAGGAGGGGCTGCTGTTCTCGCAGACCCTGAGAGCGTGGAGGATATGGCCTCAAAACTGCTGAAGATGGCGACGGATGAAGAACTGAGAGAAAGCCTTGCCTCCCGGGGGCTCGCCAGGGTTTCCAGGCTTTCCTGGAACAAAGTCGCGGAAATGACCCTTGATACCTGCCTCAGAGCAATTGAAACAGAAGAAGATTCTCCATGAAAGCAGCTTTTTCAGTTTTCTGCCCAGTGGAGGAGCAGCCAGGGTTGCCGGCCAGCAACTCAACAGCCTGCGGGATCGTTTCGACTGGTGTGCATATCAGCCCGAGGGGGCATTCATCTTCTGCCTGAATCGGGAGTTCCTCTAAGATCCTACCATTCCCCGCCGGCAGAAGACTGAAGGGAGCAGCCAGGATACTGGCCCCCGTCCTGCTCTGGCGCAAGGCCTTTGCCTATCAGGCTCTCTGCGGAAGAATAGCGGACGACATCAATGCGAGCAGTGCAAAAGTGCTCCTTGCTCACTCCTCAATGATAATTGCCGGTCCTCCTCTACTCTGTTTCCAGGGACCTCCTTCTGTCTATTTCTGTCACGAGTACCCCCGCTATATCTATGAGAAGGGAATGTACAAGACAGGTTCAGCAGTAACTGATTTATTGATCGCCCCTCTTCTCAAATGGGAGAAGAGAGTTGACAGACGGGCAGCCCGGAAGGCTGAGATCCTCGTCGCAAATTCTACGTTCACAGCTGAAAAGCTCAGTGAAGTGTATCAGCGAGAAGCAGTTACCGTTACTCCAGGTGTAGATACGGATTTTTTCACCCCAGGCGGGAGCAAGGGTGATTATGTGCTGACCGTTGGTGCTCTTTCTGAATTCAAAAGGCATCACCTGGTGGTTGAAGCCCTGTCTCTGATCCCCGAGAACAGCCGACCCCGGATGAGAACCGTTGCCGACAGAGGGGACGAAGGCTACGCTGTATTTCTCTCTTCCCTTGCATTGAAACTAGGTGTGGATCTGACGATAGAAAGAGGCGTTTCGGACTTGAGGCTCCTGGAACTGTATCGCAGTGCATTAGTTACCCTATGCCCCCAGCGCAATGAGCCCTATGGTCTCGTTCCTCTTGAGGCCATGGCCTGCGGCACCGCTGTGGTTGCCGTTAATGAGGGAGGATTCAGAGAGAACATAGTTCATGGTGAGAATGGTTTTCTTGTGGAACCCGAAGCATCAGCCATTGCGGAAGCGGTTCGGAAATTTTCCACGGATGCGATTGACTCATCAGCAATGGCAGCCGCAGGAAGAGACTTCGTGCTGACGGGAAGATCCCTTCGTGTTGAAACGGATAAGATGGCTGATCTCCTGGAAAGGGCAGCCGGGGGGGGCTGAGCCCTTTGCTTCTCTTCCCTATAAAGGGTTTTCCCGGTCTTTATCCGTTATGATTGGATCTGAGACTGAGCTATTAGAGGGGGTATAGAGTGGAATTCTTCAGGGAAAAAGGCGACCGGTTCATGGCGGAATCCATTTCAGGGAATCCCGGAGCAAGAAGAGGATTAAGGCTGCTCATGCTCCTTCTCTCGGTGGGAGTTGTTGCCTACATTCTTTTTTTCACACCTGCGGGGGAGAATCCCGACAACAGAACACCGCTGATCATAGGAATGGCGGTGCTTCTCTTCAGCTCTGGGATGTCCATGGCGCTGAGAAAGGCAGGACTGGGATCGGGAATAGTGGTGGACCTCTCCCGCGGAACGCTTTCCTACAGAAAACCGGGATCCAACCGTTACAGGGTTCATATCGCATCTCTGAAGCGTATAATAATCAACACTATCCCCGCCAGGGCTTCCGTACTCACCCTGGAGAATCGGGATGGAGGCAGACACATTCTCATGTACTCCATGGACACCATGAAGATGCGGATGTTTGCCGAAGAGCTTGCTTCCCTTACCTCCCTTACCCTGGACGAGGAAGTGGATCATCGCTACGCCTCCCATGGTTTGAATCGGAGTGTCTGATTCGGGAATGGGCGGCTTCCAGGTATATCTCCGTCCTTTGTCCATAACAGGATTGTCACTTTCCCGTATGAAGATAATCGGATAGGTTTTATAGTAACTGGCCTGCCTAAAACCGAACACCGATTTTACGGGCATGCTCATTACAACAGAGGAGGGAAGAATGAAAAGCATAATGCTGGCCGCGTTCCTTATCCTGGCCATGATCGCCGCCTCCTGCGGGGGAGAGGAAGCCGCCGCGGAAGAACAGGAAGTAACAACAGCAGAGGAAGCGGTGGAAGAACGCCGGGGACACATCCGAAGTGGTACCGGAACCAGTTGAGGTAGTCGTCCTTTACCCGGAAGGTACCATCGACCCGGCCACGGTATCCCCGGACCAGGTGATATCCGCCGGGGACCTGAACGAATCCTATTTCGCCTGGACCGACAGGGAAGTAACAATTGCCGGCTACCCCTCTATCTGGTACGGCGACAGCATGGTGGTCGAAGACGAGCTCGGTCTTGTAATGGACCCCGAAGATGATGACGATCTTGTGGTTGCCAACTTCGACGAAAACCCCGGACAGTCTGTGTACCGCGGGGAGATCGTCGCTGTAAGGGGTATCGTTGAGGAGGGATGGAACGGTCCCGAACTCAACTCTGCTGTTATCGCAGAAGCCCCGGCTGATCTCTCACCGGTGGAAACGAGCCCCTGGGTCTACGGGGATGAAGCCATACCCGCTGATCAGTTCGTTGAAATGTTCAATGTATGGAACGGTATGGAAGTAACCGTTGAGGGCTACTACATCTCCACCACCACTTCAACCCTGAACGACGGGGTAACTGTCAGGGTTGATCTAGGTGCCAGCGACGACCATTACAACAAGGTCGCCGCTTGCAGGATGACAGCAGAGATACCTGAAGAGGTCAATGACGCCATGGTCGCAGACAGGAACATGGTTCAGATAAGAGGAACCGTGGCAGGTGAACTCTTTGGCGCGGTGGGCCTGGAGAACTGCGAGATAGTAAACAGATAACTCAGCGGTCAGTCAGATCCCGCCTCCATCAGCTCGGTGAGAATTGCCCTGAAAACCGGCAGGTCCTCCTGGAACAGGGCATACTCCTCCAGGAACTCCTCGTGCTGTTCCACCACAAGGCTGTAATGCCCCTTGTACTGGCTGGGGGGTGTTTTTGCCAGGGTGTCCAGGGCGGCGGTGTAGGACATGTCCAGCCTGTGAAGTATGGAGTCCACCGTTACTGAGGTTTCATCATAGAAGTGGTAGTCGTAAAGTGCCGCTCTCCCGTCCCCATTCACCATTTCAAGAATGGAGAGGATGATGGCCCTGTCAAGAAGACTGTCCCTTGCGGCGGCATACTCGGCAGCGGTTATCTCACCTTCTTCCAGGAGTTCGGTGAGGGATGTGATCCGTTCCTCGAACTGAACAGCAGTCCGTCCTGCACCGTTTCCGTCCACGGGGGGATCATCCTGGTCATCAGCATGGGGTTCATCCTTGAAAGCCTTACCGTCCTTGTGCCGGCCAGGCTGATGGTCATATCCAGAACCCGGGGAATTCCGGAGTGTTCGAACTCCATGCCCTGGAACAGACTTTCCAGGACAGTCTGCAGTGAATCACCCTTTTCCGTTGCAATGGGGAAGCTGCTGTAGCCGTCCCTCTGCCTTACCCTGTTAACGGTTCTCCAGATGGTTTTCAGTGTGTTCCAGTCCTCGGTCTGGAAGAGTTCCTGGAGCTCTGTCCGGGGCAGCGTTGCGGCCAGTGAACCGACAATAGCGGTTAGTTCAGGGAACATGGGGCCCTCCTCCTTTTTTCGAAGTATTCCCGGACTCCCGGGAATGTTCCAGCGGGAAAAGCAGTTTATCTTATTGACAAATTCCAGTTCACAATTATCATAGACTCGCCGTTCAAAACAGGAGGTCTTTAATGATCAGAAGGATTACATCATAGAATAACACGGGGGTTTTCCCCTGTTTGTCGTCCTATTTGCCTTCAGGTTCGCTGCTTACGCGGGCCGATCACCCTGATTGAACGGAGCCTTCCAATAGATGCTTAATTTTTACGACGATTTCACAGACGACAGAGCCGTTAAGGTCAGCTCACTGAAGCTGCTGGCGAGGTTCTTTCCCTATGTAAGACCATACTGGAAAGCCTTCCTTGTGGCGGTTCTGCTGCTGCTTCTGGCCATAGCGGGAGAACTTGCAGGGCCCCTGGTGCTTCGGGCGGTGATCGACGATGCCATCCCCTCCGGAAGCTCTTCGGAGATAGTAAGGCTTTCCGGGATCTTTGCCGGACTCTTCCTTCTTACCATGGCCATCGCCTACCTTCAGGTGATAATGGCCAGCAGGATCGGTCTGGGCATCGTCCGGGCCCTGAAAAGGAAACTGTTCGACCATGTCCTTACACTTTCCATGGGCTTTTCCACGCAAATCCCTCGGGCAAGCTCATGGCCAGGGTGGAGAGCGACACCGAGCGTGTCCGGATGCTCTTCAGCGAGACCAGCATGGCCCTCCTTCGGAACGCCGCCATGGTTCTGGGCACCATGATCATCATGTTCAGGACCGATTCCTACATCGCCCTCAGGGTGCTTGCAATAACCGTTCCCGTTGCCCTTGTATCAATTCCGGTCCTGAGGAAAATGAGGGTGATATGGGGCAAGGTGAGAAGGTCATACGCCAGCATCGCCGCCGTTGCCTCGGAGTTCGTCCGGGCGGTTCCCGTGATGCAGGTTTTCGGCACCACCGGTTTCGCAAGGGACAAGATGCACCGGGAGGGAAAGGAGTACTTCCGCCGTGAAATGAAGGCCTCGGTTCTCGAATACAGTTTCTGGAGTTTCCTGGGGACCCTTGAGATAGGAGCAGTGGCGGTGATCCTGGTGGCGGGGAGGCCAGGGGTGATAAGCGGAGCGGTCACCGTGGGTACCGTGGTCCTCTTCGTTGAGTACACCAGGCGTCTCTTCGGCCCCCTTGTGATGTTCGGTGAGACACTGAACCAGATTCAGAGGGCCCTGGCCTCGGGGGAGAGGCTCATGGAAATACTGGACACGGAAACCCTCACGCCCGACGGAGCCATAGGTGGCGGTTTTCCCGGGAACTGGGAGCGGATAGAGTTCAGGGATGTCTGGTTCCGCTATTCCGAGGATAGCCAGTGGGCACTGAAAGGGGTGAGCTTCGTTCTTCGCCGGGGGGATACCATGGCACTGGTGGGGGACAGCGGAGGGGGAAAGAGCACCATCGTTTCCCTGCTGATGCGTTTCCACTACCCCCAGAAGGGCGCCATCACCATAGACGGGGTGAACATAAACGACTACACACTGGATTCATGGCGCAGCGGCCTGGGGCTGGTCCTCCAGGAGGTGAACCTGTTCTCGGGCAGCCTCTCGGGCAACCTTTCACTCTTTGACCACTCCGTTTCAAGGGAAGAACAGGAGAAGGCCCTCCGGGCAATAGAGGCCGGTGAGCTTCTGGACTCAATTCCCGGCGGGCTGGACGGCAGGATAAGCGAGGGGGGCGCCAACCTGTCCATGGGCCAGAGGCAGCTGATAAACATAGCCAGGGCCATGCTGAGGCAGCCGGAGATACTGGTTCTCGACGAGGCCACCTCAAGCGTGGACCCGGGCACCGAGCAGCGGATACAGAGGGCCACGGACATAGCCCTTGAGGGCAGGACCGCCCTTGTGGTGGCCCACAGGCTGGCCACCATAGAGCACGCCTCGAGCATACTCGTGGTTCGTCACGGAGCTGTGGTGGAAACGGGAACCCACGGCGAACTCCTTCGCCAGGGCGGCATCTACGCCGGTCTCCACGGGCTGCAGTTTGGAGGTGAGGGCAGTGAAGGCTAGAGGGATCCGGGGATGGACCGTTTACCTTAAATGGATATACAACTACTGGAAGCCGGTGAGGAAGTATCTGGTCTTCCTCATACTGTTCACCCTTGTATCCAGCGCCGTGGCCCTGGGTTTCCCCCTGGTGTTCAGGCATCTTCTGGACAATGTGCAGACAATAATGGGCACACCGGAGTCCGCCGGTTTCAACAGGCTGATGCTGGTACTGGGCGGCCTTGCCCTGGCCCGTTTCGTGGCCGGGCTCTACCCCTGCGCCAGGGGAATAATCAACGCCGCCATAGGCGTTCTGGTAAGGGACGATGTCTTCGCCTCCATTATGAGGAAGGACTGGAGGTTCTTCAACCGCTTCAGGCCCGGCGACCTGACCACAAGGCTCACCGATGACATAACCGACTATCCCAGGATAGCCTGGTTCAGTTGCAGTGCCTTTTTCAGGGCCCTTGAATCCAGCTCCAGGCTTCTGTTCTGCATGGCGGTGATGCTCTTCATGAGCTGGAAGCTCACGCTGCTGGCCCTGGCCCCGCTTCCGGTGATGCTCTTTATCTTCTACACCGTGGAGCACCGGCTGGGGAAACGGGTCCTGGCAAGCAGAAAGGCCACCAGCCACACCAACGACCTTCTGGACAGCACCTTCGACGGCATTGCCATAGTGAAGGCCTACCGGGCGGAGAAACCCCTGGCCCTGAGGCTTCACAGGCTGCTGAACGAGCGGTTCGACATTGACTATTCCCTGATAAAGCTGGAGATGATAATACACGGTCTGTACAGCGTTATCGGGCAGGTGGGAAAGGTTACGGTGATGCTTGCCGGGGGCCTCATGGTGATAGACAACAGGATAGGGCTGGGAGACTTCTACGCCTTCTATGTCTACCTTGACATGCTCCTTGCCCCGATGATGGACATACCCAACCTCTTCGTTGCCTCAAGGCAGGCCTTCGTGTCCATTGACAGGGAGATGGAGGTAATGGACTTCCCGGAACCCCCGGAGAGGACCACCGACGACCCCCTGCGCAGGATAACAGGTGTAAAGGCCACCGATGCCGGTTTCACCTACGACGGCTCCGGTGGGCTCACCGGGCTGAACTTCCATCTGCGGGCCCCTGAGATAGTGGCTGTTGTGGGGGAAGTCGGCTCCGGCAAGACAACCCTGCTTAAGATGCTCGCCGGCCTCCTTCCCCCGGAGGAGGGAGAGATTACGGTGAACGGCGTGGATTCACGCAGGATGGACATAAGCAGGGCGGCGGGTTATGTGCCCCAGGACTCGGTGCTGCTGGGGGAATCCGTGGACGAGAACGTGAAGTTCGGCCGGGATTTCGTTTCCTGCCAGGACATAGAGGAGGCCCTTGCCTGGCGGGCATAGGCGAGGACGAGCTGGAGCAGGGGAAGATGCTGGGCCAGAGGGGGGTTGGCGCCTCCGGTGGCCAGAGGCAGAGGATCGCCATCGCCAGGGCAATGGCGGGAAACCCGTCACTTCTCCTTCTGGATGACTGCACCGCCGCCCTGGACGCAGCTAAGGAGGAGGCTTTCTGGAACAACCTCAGGTCCGGGGACTCACACCCCCTCACCCTTGTTGTTACCCACCGGGAGGCCACCGTTAAGCAGAGCGACAGAGTTCTTTTTATACATAGGGGAAAACTGGAGGACACGGGAACCCACCGGGAACTCCTCCAGCGGAACCCGGACTACGCCAGGGTTATCCGTGGCATGGAACTGGAGGAACAGGATGCCGTATAGAACCGAAGAGATAGGAAAAGTCCTTGAAGGCCACACCGGGGATCCTCCCTTCCACAGGCTGTTCAGGGAAACCGGTGAACGGCTTCTGTTCACCCTCTCCATGGCGGAGGAGCTGAATGAAGGCCCGTCTTTTGAAAGGGTGAAGGAGCTGAACATTCACTGCCAGGCACCGCTCCTGCAGGGGGCCTACGAGAAGACATTCGCCGACCCCGCCATGGCGGTAAAGCTCCTGGGAGAGGAGAAGGGCCGGTTCGCATCGGTCCTGGCCCACCGGGTTTACACTCTGTTCAGAGCCGCCTTTTCCAGAAACTCCGCCAGGCTTCAGGAGGTGGCGGACCAGTGGCTTGAGGCGGCCATGGCCGGGGAGGAAGAGTTCGTAGCGACCCTTACAGAAGCTTTCAGGCGGGTCAGCGCCGACGTTTACAGGGAGAAAGCCACCCAGGGCTTCAACCCCGGCGGAACCCCATGGACCGGCATAGCCGAAAAGGCTTCAGGGGATGACCTCTCCTACCTCTACGCCTATGGAGAGCGGATAACCGACAACGACCTGAAGACAGCCGAGTTCATCTTCTCCATGCCGCTGAAGGACCTGCAACTCCTTGCGGAGACCATGGTGGACGCCTACATAGAGGGCTTCCGGGAGGACTCCAAGGACATAACGACGAAGAGTACCGTCGGTCTCATAATCCAGGCGGGCTACGAGCGCATCGTTCCTCTTCTGGTGGAGGGGTTCTCGAAGCACGGGCTCAGGGCCTTCGTGATCACCGTTCAGGGAACGAAGCTCAACCGGCAGATGGACTACGATCACAGGTTCGACTACGCCCTGTACATCGATGAAGGCAGGGTGAACCGGCAGCTTATGGCCATGGAAAAGGCCTACCAGGAGCACAAAGGTCTTATGGAGGCCTACTCCGGCATCGCCTTCCTCGAGGTCTTCGGCGAGAAGCCCTTCAGCCCGGTGCCCAAGCCCGAGGCCTGCAAAGCGGGGAAGGAAGCCTCAGCCCTCTACAACCAGCTCATGCAGAGATCCATGATACTCAGGAACAGCTACATGCCCAGGGAGGAGACCAGCTTTGAGATAATAGCCTTCCCCTCCCCGGAAATAGAGGGCGATTTCAGGGAGATCTTCAGGGACACCGTAGGGGTCAACACCCTTTCCAACCAGGTTTACAGGCCGGTTCAGCAGGCTATCATAGACGCCATGGACGGTGCGGAGTACGCCAGGGTGAAGGGAAGCGGCACAAACGAGACCGACCTCACTGTGGCCCTGTGCCCAATTGCAGACCCCGGCGGCAGACCGCCTTCATTAACTGCCTGGCCTCGGTCAACGTGCCACTGGGAGAGGTGTTCACCTCGCCGAAGCTGGAGGGCACCACCGGTCTTCTCCATGTGGAGGAGTCATTCCTGGATGGCCTGAGGTACACGGACATCAGGCTCTGGTTCAGGGACGGCTACCTTGAGGACTGGTCATGCGAAAACTTCGACGACAGGGAAAAGGGGAAGGAATACATACACGAGAACCTGATCTTCCCCACAAGACCCTCCCCCTGGGAGAGTTCGCCATCGGCACCAACACACTGGTCTACGAGATGGCCCTGAAGCACCGCATCATGGGGCTGCTGCCCATACTCATACTGGAGAAGATGGGTCCTCATTTCGCAATAGGCGACACCTGCTTCTCCTGGGAGGAAGACAGCCAGAAGCCCTGTCCGGTCACCGGCAAGACCATGGTGGCTGTGGACAACGAGATGACACTGCTCAGGAAGGAAGACCCCTCGAAGGCCTACACCAACAAGCACACCGATGTCACCCTTCCCTACAGCTCACTGGATTCCATAACCGCAGTCCATCCCGACGGAAGTGAGATTGCCGTGATCAGCCGGGGCAGGTTCGTCCTTCCCGGTACGGAACTGCTGAACGAAGCCATTGAAAAGGCCCATACCTACCTCTAGCCTCCTTGAGGACTGCAGGCTCTGTCCGCGTCTCTGCGGCGTGGACAGGGCCTCGGGGGAAAGGGGTTTCTGCGGCGCCGGGAGCACCATGGAGGTTGCCTCAGCCGTTGTTCATCCGGGGGAGGAGCCCTTCCTGACCGGGGATACAGGCGTGGGCAACATCTTCTTCAACCACTGCTCCATGGCCTGCGTCTTCTGCCAGAACCACCAGATAAGCCGCCGGGGAGGGGGGAAGGAACACACCCCCGGAGCCCTGGCGGAGGTCCTTCTGGGCTTTCAGAAAAGGGGTTGTCCCACCGTGGGGTTCGTTTCCCCGGGGCACTATCTGCCCCTGGTTGCGGAGACAATAGCCCGGGCCAGGGATATAGGGCTGAGTGTTCCCGTTATATGGAACTCCAACGGATATGAAACGGTGGAGCCCCTGAAGCTCCTTGAAGGCCTTGTGGACATCTACCTTCCCGATCTGAAATACATTACGGAGGAGAACGCAATGCTCTACTCCGCCGCTCCGGGCTACACCGAAGCGGCGAGGGCGGCAATAAGTGAGATGTTCAGACAGACGGGCCCTTAGTGTGAAGAACGGCCTCGCCACCGGAGGGCTTGCCATAAGGCACCTGGTGCTTCCCAATGGACTGGGGGACACGGAAGAGGTGCTCCATTTCATAGCAGAGCTTTCAACGGATATCCCGGTGAGCCTCATGTCACAGTACAACCCGGTCTACCGGGCGGCGGACCATCCCCTTCTCTCAAGGAGGGTCAGCCCCACCGAGTACTGGAAGGCGGTGGACACAGCCCATGATCTGGGCCTTCACCGGACGCTGATACAGGATCCTGGATCCTCCCCGGACAGCTATCTTCCGGACTTTACCAGGAAGAGCCCCTTCAGCCACTGAGGGCGGAGAGGAACCTCCGGACCTCGGCGCCGGGGTCAGGCGCGTTCATGATAGCGGTTACCACCGCAACCCCGGAGCACCCGGCCTCCATTACGGCGCAGGCATTGCCCGGCTTGATGCCGCCGATGGCTATCAGTGGAAGCAGGGAGGCCCTGGATAGTTTTTCAACCATATCCAGCCCCAGGGGTTCGCCAAGCCCTTTTTCGTGTTGGTTGAGAAGACCAGGTTGGCTGCGATGTAGTCGGCGCCTGCTCTGGATGCCTCCACCGCCTCTTCAACGGTTCTTGCGGATACTCCGATCACCGCCTTCGGCCCCAGTATTTCCCTGGTGGCACCGGCGGGCATGTCATCCTGACCCAGATGCACACCGTGGGCCCCCGCGGCAAGGGCAACATCAACCCTGTCGTTCACCACGAACCACGCTGAAAATTCATCGCAGAGCTCCCTGAGTTTCACAGCCATTGAACACAGGGCCCGGGTGGAGGCTTCTTTGTCCCGGAGCTGAAGGAACCTCACTCCGGCTTCCAGAGCAGTACGGCATGTGGGAAGCACACCCCGCCCGCCATGGAGCACCGGATCGGTCACGAGGTAGAGCTTCAGGGCCTCCCGAAGGGGGGGCTTCACAGGCTGGACTCCACCCTGGCGGTTGAGACTATGGTCCCCCCATCCAGCGCCGCAAGCCTGTCCAGGAACTCGGGCACGAAGGAACCGGGGCCCCGGCTGGCACCGGCGGCAAGCTCCCCGGCTATGTTGTAGCATGTTATCCCGGCGGCCACTGCATGAAGAAGGGGTTGCCCCACAGCGGCGAAACACGCCGCCGCGGTGGTGGCTCCGCAGCCGGTACCTGTGACCCTTCCCATGAGGGGGTTGCCGTTGTGCACCTTTATCCAGTTCACTCCGTCGGTGATGAAGTCGGTTTCACCGCTCACCGCGGTGACGATTCCCGTTTCCCCGGCGAAGGACATGAAGAGTGCGTGGTGGCCCTCGCCGCTTGCCAGTGAATCAACCCCTCTGACAGCGCCTGATGTTCCGGCGAGGGAGAGGACTTCCCCGGCGTTGCCCTCACAACGGAAATTCGAAGCTCTGAGAGCAGGGTTTTCACAGCGTTGGTGCGAAGCATGGTTGCCCCGGCTCCCACGGGGTCAAGCACAACGGGAACTCCCTTTTCGTTCGCCGAATGCCCCGCGGCCACCATGCTCTTCAGAAGGTCCGGTGTGATGGTGCCTATGTTCAGCACCAGTGCCCCTGCGTATTCAGCCATCTGGGGGATTCGGCAACAGAAGGGGCCATCACCGGGGCCGCTCCCATGGCAAGTGTGATGTTGGCGGTGAAGTTGGTCACAACCGAGTTGGTTATGTGGTGTATCATTGGATGGAGGTCCCGTACCCGGGCCTCTGCCGCCGCAGCGGCCTTTCCGTCAAAACAGTGCTCATGGATTTCCTTCCGCAGAAAACTGATCAAGTTCCAGGGGTATGATCTCAGGCAAAAAGCCACCCCCAACCCACGGGGCAAAACTGCCCCATGCCCGGGCTCCTGTCAATGCCGGGTATCTACCAGAGGGTCCTTACATGGGGATAGGCCAGCAGCCTGGAATCGGCGGTGATAAGCGCGGCGCTGGTGGTTCTTGCGGTTGCCGTGATGATCTGATCCGCAGGATCGCTCACCGGGCAGTCCGGCAGGCTGGTTGAATCCCAGGCGGTTTCCGGGGTGATGGGAACGGTTTCCAGCCCGGGCATGCCCAGGGCTTCCGTGATCCATTCCCCGGGTGTGCAACTCAGCTTGAGGCGCTTCTTCTCGACCAGCTTGCAGAACTCCCACAGGGATATGGTCGAAAGCAGCAGCCTGTGATCGCCGCCTCCGTTGATAAGGATATCCCTGGCCCTGTATGAAAGCTTTTCCGGCCTTGCCGCCCACCAGATCCATACATGGGTGTCCAGAAGGAAGTTCACCTGCAGGACTCCCAGTCCTCCTCCGCCACCGGGGAAATTACATCCCCCTCGTAGACGATGGTTTCCGCCAGACTCCCGGGTTCGGGGCTTCTTCGGTACAGGGAACCACCCTTGCCAGGGGTTTGCCCCTTTTGGTTATCACAACGGATTCCCTGGTCTGGTACACCTGGGAGAGAACCTTCAGGGCATGTGTCTTGAAATGTGTCACCGTCATTGTTCTCATTGTTCCTCCATGAGTAAATATGGTCATTTAAAGTGGTCATGTAAATTCCGGAGGGTGAAGTGACTTCCGCAGGGGTGAAGAATTATCTTCACCCATAACCCTTCAGATAACAAAGGAAGAAAGCAAAACGATGTTAGCATTTCTGGCAATAACGGTTTTATCCCTCCCCGGTCCTGTTGAGAACGCCGCCCAGGGGCTTCTTGAACAGGGGGGAATGACCCCTGAACAGATGAACTTCGACAGGCACTGGGCCACCGGTGTGAAATTCGCCGACAGCACCGTGGTGAGGTGCATACAGGATGTGTGGGCCCTGCCGGAGGTTGCGGATTCAGTCCTCTCCGGGGCCCAGGAACTCACAGTCCGGGAAACGGTTCCCGGGGGCATGGACTCCCTTGTTTCACTGATGGAGGAACTGCATTTTTCCTACCGGAGCGCCCTTGACACACTGCCGTCCGCCGATTCCCTTGCCCTTCTCTGCTGCGGGATGTGGGCCCGGAGTGATTCCGCGGGAACCCCTGGGGAATGGGGGCTTCTCTATTCCTCCCGCGGATTCGACATACCGATCGAACAGGATTCACTGGAGATGGAGCTCGATGAACTGGCTGGGCTCCTCGCCGGGTGGGTCCCGGTGGAGAACCCCTCACCGGAGCTTTTGATAGGCCTTGTGGCGGGTATCGAAGTAGAGGAACCCTACGGCACCCTCCTCGCCCCGGGGGTTGAGGGCAGGGTCTTCGACTACAGCCTGGACCCACCGGTCACATGGGTCGTCGGAGGTCGGGAAAGGAATGTCTACACCGGGGAGACCAGATACGACATCATCGTTGACATAGGGGGGGACGACCTCTACCTCTGCGGAGCCGACGGTATTGGTGTTCTCGGCCATCCGGTGTCCCTTATAGCGGACCTGTCCGGTGACGACACCTACCTTTCCGCCCTTCCCGTTTCCCAGGGATCCGGTTTCATGGGCTACGGCGCTCTCATAGACCTCCAGGGCAACGATATCTACAGGGGTTCCTCCTTTTCACAGGGGTCGGCAATGATGGGTGGCGGCCTTCTGGCGGACCTGGCCGGTGACGACTGTTTCACCGCCGATGTTCACTCACAGGCTGCGGCAACACTGGGAACGGCGTTCCTTATCGATTTGCAGGGGGACGACACAAGGAGGGTAAGCTCCTGCGGCCAGGGGTTCGGCGGCCCCGGGGGTTACGGGAACCTCATCGACGGAGGCGGTCACGACACATACCTTGCGGGATTCACCTACCCCCACGAGCCCTTCTGCCCAGGGACCACATAGCAATGGCCCAGGGATTCGGAACCGGCCTCAGACCCTTCATCGCCGGTGGGTGGGCACCCTCTGCGACCTCGGCCGGGGCAACGATACATACAGGGCCGAGGTCTTCGGCCAGGGCGGGGCTACTTCTACTCCCTGGGGGTCCTTACGACACCGGCGGCCAGGATGTTTACTCCTCCGCCCAGTACAGCCAGGGTTCGGGAATACACCTTGCCTCGGGGATCCTCGTGGACGCCGGGGGCGACGACCAGTTCATAAGCCGCCGGGGCCCCTCCCAGGGCGCCGCCCACGACCTTTCCACAGGCTTCCTGCTGGACATGGAGGGGGAAGACTGCTACGCCACCGACGGCGGACAGGGCCTTGCCCTCACCAATTCAGCCGCGGTGTTCGCGGACCTTCAGGCTCCGACCTCTACGCCTCGGGTCTGGTCGGGGTGAATCCCGCTGGGCCAGGGGTTCCGCCGGTTCCGGCCTTTTCCTGGACATGGCGGACACCGATTTCTACATGGGCCAGGGGGAGGACGGGGTATCCTGGATAAGGGAGTATTCCGCCGGAGGGGACATACCCGGTGTGACCCCGGTCCCCCCGGACGAGGTGGTTGATATCGGCAACCCCGGTGAGCTGGGCATCGACTCCCTCTTCAGCGTGGCCTCGGAGTGGGGGGTATCCGGCAACAGCGAAAGGGTCCTCGCCCACAGGGAGGAGCTCGCCTCCCGGGGCAGGGCGGCGGTGGACTACATACTCCGGGAGCACCTGGATTCATGGGACGGCCTGGAACACAGGGCCATAAAGGCGGTCTTCACCGAAAACTCCGACTACGCCGTGGGGAAAATGATGGAACTTCTGAAAGACAGCCTTCCCGGCGGGGAACTGGGCAATGTCATCCAGTGGCTGGGGGAGGCCGGGGGCGAGGGCTCCAGACCCCTTCTGGAATCCATGCTGGCGGATTCCCAGTCAACGGGCATAACGGTGATCCTCATCAGCTCACTGGGGGACCTGGGGAACCCGGGATCCCTTGATGTGATAGTACCCTTTGCCTCCTCCGGGACCGAAAGGGTAAGAAGGCAGACCGCGGTAACACTGGGCAAACTGGGAAGCGGAGCCCTCCCGGTCCTTGAGGCGATGACCGAAGACAGTTCCCTTTCAGTGCGTTCAGCGGCGGTCCGGTCCATTGAAGGAATAAACGACAATGAATAGTGGTATCGGTTGAAAGGGGTTTGACACGGTTTCATCTTGGAGCTATCTTGCCTATGCGAGGGGCGTAGCTCTTCGTGTAAAAAAAGAACGAAAGCGAGGAGAAATCTATGAGGAAACTCAGTATTGTTTTCATGGCGGTCCTTATCGCCGCAATCGCCGGCTGCGCCGGTGATGACTCATCCGGCGACACCGGCACTCTCACCACTGTGCAGGACCTTCAGCTTGATAACACAAGCACGGGCAGAACAGTGGTTCTCACGTGGGCCGAGGTATCCGACGACATCGACGGCTACAAGATCTACTTCAAGGCCGACGGCACCGGCACATGGGCCGACGCCGGCGAGTCAAACACCACAACCTTCACCCACAACGCAGTGGTTGCAGGCCACTACGCAGTGAAGGCCTACAAGGGCGACAACTACTCCGAGAACATGTCCAACGAAGTAAGCACAATGCCCAGCATCGTGAATGTTACCTACACCATTTACGACAACTACTCCCCGGAAGATAAGCCCAGCGGATTCATCTTCGGTGAAAACTCCGGTCAGACCGGAAGCGCCGCCAGCTCAGGCTTCGTCCAGGACATCTATGCCTACGACGAAAGCAAGGGCGATGAAGATGTCTGGCTCTACAGCGGCAACTTCGGCCAGTTCGGAAACGGCAATCAGAGCTACTTCCAGGAGCCTGCATCCGGTGTTTACGGCAACTGCGACCCCGACGGCTCATGGTCCGGTACATCCTACATCCTCTACACCTCCGACAGCGTTGTATTCGTTGCCTTCCCTACCAGGGTGGCAGCTTTGCCTACGCCAAAATGTACGGCCTCAATGTTGCCCAGGATCCCGACAGCAACAACGGTACAAGCGTAAGCTTCATGTATGAGTACCAGCCTAACGATCTCGGGCTCACTCTCTTCACAAGCAACGCCAACTAATCGTTATTTGTGACCTGAAAGAGGGGGAGGGGACACCCTCCTCCTCTTTCGTTAGAGGTACAGGAGGAAACGGATGACGGCACTTTTACTCAGCGTTCTTCTCTCTGCTCCTTTCTCCGGCGTGAAGCAGGGGGGCTTCCTCCCATGCTGATAAACCCTGATGCCTACACGGGCACTTCATCTGAGGGTCTTCCCTCGAACCTCGGTTCAGTCATGGACCAGGTTCTGGCTCTTCCCGGGGCCACCTTCGGATTGGGTGTTGTTGATCTGAACACCGGAGAACGCATCACCAGGAACGGGACCCGCAGGTTTCAGACAGACAGGGCGGACATAGTCACAGCGGCAGTTTGCGTAAGCCGTCACGATTCAGGCGAGTTTCCCCTCGACAGTCTGGTATCCCGTGATGAACAGCTCTGGCAGATAGTCAGAAGGGGGCAGCAGGGAAGCAGAGAGGCTTCCCAGTCCATAAGGTTCTATATGGGGGGGCTCGAGGTTGTGGATAACTGGCTTTCCGCATCGGGATTCAGTTCAACAAGCTTTCCCGGAGTTCAGCTTGACTGGGAGGGCGCACCGGTTGTTGACCCCAGTTATCTCACCGCCTCCGACTGCCTCGATTTCATGGAGATAGTTTACGGCTCCCTTGGAGAGCAGGCGGTAAGGAGAATGGCCTCAAACCCGCCCCTTTCGGAAGACCTCAGGGCTGCCCTGGCCCCGGACGACATCGTCTATGGCTGGATAAGCGACGGCGGAGACACCAGAAGCATCAACCTCATAGTCTTCACACCCGACGGGGGGAAATACGGCGTTTCCGTTCTGACCAGCAGTCTCTGCTGCCCGGGAAAGGCCGACCTGGGCTTCACCACCATCTGGAACGCCCTTCAGTAGCATTTCTCAGTGAAGCCCCGGGGGCAGCCGCCTCGGGGTTTCTTTTTTTGTGCGGTCATTGACGGAAAAGTTTAAACCGCTATCTTTCCGCCAACCCCCGATTTCCAATAATCCATTCGAGAGGAGACCATAATGGCCATGAACCTCAAGGGCAGGAGTCTGCTTACACTCCTTGACATCACCCCCCTGGAGCTCCGTTACCTTCTTGACCTTTCCCACAACCTGAAGCAGGAAAGGCTGGGCTTCCAGACCTTCCAGCGATTCCAGGGCAAAACCCTTGCAATGCTCTTTGAGAAGCGCTCCACCAGAACCCGCTGCGCCTTCGAGACAGCCTTCGGCGAAGAGGGGGGCCACCCGGTCTTCCTGAGCTCCGCTGACATTCAGTTGGGTTCCAAGGAATCCATAGAGGACACAGCAAGGGTTCTGGGCAGGATGTTCGACTGCATCATGTTCAGGGGATTCAGCCAGGATACGGTGGAGGCCCTGGAAGAGTACTCCGGCGTTCCGGTATACAACGGCCTCACCGACCTCTATCACCCCACCCAGATACTCGCCGACCTGATGACCATAGAAGAGCACCTGGGCGAGCTCAGGGGAGTGAACTTCGTTTACACCGGCGACGGCAGGAACAACATGGCGAACAGCCTCATGATAGGCGCCGCAATGGCGGGAATGAACTGCACAGTTCTCGCCCCGGAAAGCCTGCAGCCCGAAGAGGATCTTGTGGAGACCGTTATGGGCCTCGCCGAGGTCAGCGGCTCCGAGATCCGGATTACCGACAATGTGAAGGAAGCCGTGGCCGGCGCCGATGTGATATACACCGACGTCTGGGCCTCCATGGGCGAGGAAGACAAGGCCGCTGAACGCATTGCCATGCTCAAGCCCTACCAGGTGAACGAAGACCTCATGGCCGCCACCGGCAATCCTGAATGCATCTTCATGCACTGCCTGCCGGCGGTGAAGGGCAACGAGGTTACCTTCGAGGTTATCGAGGGCCCCCAGTCCGTGGTATGGGACGAGGCCGAGAACCGGAAGCACACCATCAAAGCACTGATGGTGGCAACGGTCTGCTAGTTACCGCTGCTTTCTGAATAAGATGCGCCCGGCGTTTTCACCGCCGGGCGCTTCAGTTTTCCTCGTGGAGCAGTTTCAGGTAGGACGCGTGCCTGCCGGGGTCTATCTTACCCTCTTTTACAGCCTGGACCACCATGCAGCCCGGTTCGGTCTCATGGAGGCAGTTACGGAATCTGCAGGGGGGCAGGTCGTTGAATTCCCTGAAGCAGAATCTCAGTTCATCCGGGGTATGTGGTCCACGGAAAAGGCCCTGAGGCCAGGTGTGTCCATCAGAAAGGTGTCTTCCCCGAGCCTGAGAAGCCTGGCTGAACCGTGGTGTGCCGCCCCTTGGTGGTCTTCAGGTTGACAGCCCCCACCCTGAGATCGAGGTCGGGGTTAACCGCCTTTATCAGCGATGTCTTCCCCGCGGCGGATACGCCGGCCAGAACCACTGTCTTTCCACGGATGAGCCCGCTGAACTCCTCGAGCCCCTGTGGCTTCACAGTGCTGGTCCTGAGGACGGTGTAGCCTGCGATACCTCTGTAAACGGCCTCCAGCTCATCGGGGTCTGCGGCGTCCTCCCTGTCGGTGAGGTCGATCTTGTTCAGTACTATTGCAGCGGCCAGCCGGTTCCATTCCGCCGAGGCAAGTGCCCTGTCCAGGAAACCCCGTCTCAGGGGCGGGCTGGAGATGGATGCCACCACCACAACAAGGTCGATGTTTGCCGCGAGGACCTGCCTTTTCCCCAGGGGGAGGTGCGCTCGAGGCAGGTCTTCCTGGGGAGGACCTCCTCCACATACCACTCGCCCCGGTCCTTCCGCACCACCACATTGTCGCCGCAGACGGGATTTCCCGTGACCCTGAATACATTGCTGGATACACGGGCCCGGGATGTTTCACCCCCTGGGAAGAGAAGGGTTACTCCCCTTCTTCCCGCGGAGGATATCCTTGCGGGGCGGGTTTCTTTACTGGAAATAATACACCTCGATGCCGTTCATTGTTTCAAGCCATTCCTGTGTGTGCCCGGGATAATATATGCCCTTTTCCAGAACTACTATTCCACTCACCCCATGAGCCTCAGGTCTTCCCGGGATGCTCCCTCCCAGGCGGCCCTGTCGGAGGAGACGAATATTCCACGGGGGTCGCTTATGGAGTTGTTGAGGGCTATTCCCGGTATCAGCAGTTCGTTGGCGGCGATAACGCCCTCCTCAGGAAGCCGGACTTCCGAGTAGAACTCCCTGACCTCGGCGTATTCCCTGAACTCCGGAAGGGTTGCCACCCACTGGAAGGAGGGAAAAACAAGGGCCGCGGCCACCACCGCCAGCCGTGTCTTGCCACTGAAGAGCCTCCATATCTCCATGAAAACGAAGGGGGCTGCCAGAAGGAAGAGCTGGTCGATGTACCTGGGAAGCACCAGGGAGCCCCATGGAAAGGGATACGGTGAGAAGGGCGAAGTTCGCCCCGAAGGGAACCGCCAGTTTCCAGCGCTTTATACAGCCGTAGAAGACCGCCGCCCCGGGGGCGCCCAGTATGAGAATGGAGCGGAGCCCTGCCCAGGGCAGGAAGGTCAGAGAATTCGGGGTGGGATAGTTCATTGCCGCCACGGAGTACCTTACCTCCCGGGATGCCCAGGTGAATGATCCGCAGGCGGTCCTGTGAAAGTAAAGCCAGACAAGGGCGGAACCTGCCAGGAGAAGCATGAGCTTCCAGTTCCGGTCCTTGACGGCCCTCCATCCTCCGTAGATGAAACCCTCCGGTCTGGACAGGGAGGCGATAAGGCTCCGGCGATGCCGCCCTTCGCCGTCTGCAGAAGCATCATGGCGCCTATAAAGGGGATTGCCGGGTTTCCCCTGACTGCAAGGAGCACGAAAACCGGGTTGAAGCCAATGAAGAATGCCGCCGCGGTGCCGGCGCCGTTCCTGCCCCCGGCATACCATGCCGAGACCAGAACGAAGGAGACGCCAAGAAGCACCAGGAGAGAGTGGTACAGAACACCTCCAGGGGCGCGCAGGATGCCGATGAGGAGTTCCAGGGGCTTCGGAACGGTGTTGGGATAGTAGAGGCGCCAATCGTCGGTGACGCCGTTCTCCGATATAGTGAGGGAACCCTCCTCAAGGAACTGCAGGGCCCACATGTCATGGGCGTTCCGGTCGGGGTCGGGGAGGTCCCCGGCGGCAAGAAGGAGCGCCGCGGCCACCGGTATAAGGGCCAGGGGAAGCAGCGTGGCGGATTTCAGTTTTCAGGCTCCATGAATCGTATTATGAACTCGTCCTCCCTGCCCCAGCCGAGGATTTCACGGATCCTTTTCTCCATGTAAAGTGAGTCGTTCTCAAGGAGATGGATCACATTGGTGAGAGAATCGATCTCCCGTGACAGGGAATCGTTGGCGGCTCTGATCTCCTGGATCTCCCCCTGTATCTCGGTGATGGCCATGAAGCCGTTCCTGTTGTAGATGAGGATCAGCCCCGCTATGAGAAAGGCCACGGTGACAAGGAGGGTGGTAAGGAGCCTGGTGTTCCTGACCTCCTCCCGCCGCCTCTGCTCGTACATGGCTTCAGCCCTTCAGAACTGCCATTCCGGCATATTCAGCTGAACCCTCGAGGGCTTCCTCGATGCGGAGCAGCTGGTTGTATTTTGCGGTGCGGTCGGTTCGGCAGATGGAGCCGGTCTTTATGAGACCGGTGTTCCTGCCAACGGCGAGGTCCGCTATGAATGTGTCCTCGGTTTCGCCGCTTCTGTGGCTTATCACCGCCGCCATGTTGCTCCTGTGGGCGTCGTCTATGGCCTGGAGGGTTTCGGAAACGGTTCCGATCTGATTGAGCTTGATCAGAATGGCGTTGGCTGCCTTCAGGGCGATCCCCTTCCTCAGCCTTTCCACATTGGTAACGAAAAGGTCATCGCCAACTATGTGGATCCGGGTTCCAAGCTTTTCCGTGATAAGCTGCCATCCCTTCCAGTCATCCTCAGCCAGCCCGTCCTCTATGCTGATGATCGGGAAACGGTCAACGAGCTTTGCCCAGTAGTCCACCATGGCCTCGGAGGTGAGACCGGAGGGGTCTTCACCGTGCATGAAGTATCTGCCGTCTTTGTAGAACTCGCTTGCCGCCGGGTCGAGGGCTATGAAGACATCCCTGCCCGGGCTGTATCCCGCTTCCTTTATTGTATCCACTATGAACTCCAGAGCCGCGGAATTGTCAGGGAGGTCCGGGGCAAGGCCGCCCTCGTCGCCAACTGTGGTGGACATTCCGGCTTTGGCCGCCCTTTTCTTCAGTGTCTGGAATATTTCCGCCCCGGCCTGGAGGGCCCTGGAAAATGTTCCGAAGCCAGCGGGTACCACCATGAATTCCTGAAGGTCGATGGGGTTTGAAGCGTGCTGCCCGCCGTTGATGATGTTCATCATGGGAACGGGAAGGACCCTGGCCGCCGGGCCGCCGAGGTAGCTGTAAAGGGGAAGGGCAAGGCTGTCCGCCGCGGCCCTGGCGCAGGCCATGGAACCGCAAGGATGCGTTGGCCCAAGTCTGCCCTTGTTCGGCGTGCCGTCGAGTTCCCTCATCAAACCGTCGATCTCTATCTGGCAGAGGGCCTCCCTGCCAAGGAGTTCAGCGGCGATCTCCCCGTGGATATTGCTTACTGCGGAGAGGACCGATTTGCCCATGAAGCCGCTTCCCCCGTCCCGGAGTTCAACGGCTTCGTGCTCCCCGGTGGAGGCTCCGCTGGGTACCGCTGCCCTGCCGAAACTGCCGTCTTCAAGGTGAACATCCGCCTCCACGGTGGGATTTCCCCTGGAATCGATGATCTGTCGTGCGCGTATATCTATTATTTCAGGCATATTCCTTCTCCTTGCGTTGAATTCTGACCGCCGGGAATATAGTGTATGCGGTTTCAGCTATGAATGACCGGCTGGTCTTCCGACTGTTCCGACCCATAGGCCCTCAGTATGTCGAGGTGGGGTCTGGCGGCTATTATCTCGCTGAACACCCGGGCAAGGTTGGGGTCGAACTGGGTGCCGGAGTTGCTTGTAAGCTGTTCCAGGGCGTACTCTTCCCCGGGTGATGCCCTGTAGACCCGGTTGCTTGTCATGGCATCGAAGGAGTCGGCAACTGTTAGGATCCTGGCTGCCATAGGGATGTTCCTGGCGGTGATGCCGTCGGGATAGCCCTTGCCGTCGTACCTTTCATGGTGGTGGCGTATTGCAGGGAGCAGGTTCTTGAAGGCCTTGATGGGTTTCAGTATGCTGCAGCCCTTCACCGGATGGGTCATGATTATCTCGTACTCTTCACCGGTAAGCCTTCCCGGTTTGTTCAGGATGCCCTCGGGGATGCCGATCTTGCCTATGTCGTGGAGGAGGGCGGCGTTCCAGAGGTCGTTCCTTTCGTCGCCGGATATTCCCAGCCTGTCCGCAAGGGCAAGGGTGTAGGCTGTTACGTTCCGTGAGTGGAAGTGGGTGTACTTGTCCTTTGCGTCCACCGTCTGTGCCAGTGCGGTGATGGTTTCCAGGTAGTTGCTCTGGTTCTCCCGGTGCTGAAGGGAATTGCACATGGCCGATGTGGCGTGCCGAAGCAGTATGGGTATGAAACGGCTTGAGGGCAGAAGATGGGTCCTGCCCTGCCAGGAGCCCATGATCATCCATCCCTGGATCTTGCCGTAGTCGTCGAGGTTGGTCACGGTGAACTCCGGGGGGTTTTCGTAGGTCTTTATCTTCTCACCCACGAAGGTTTCCGACCTTATGCCCATCATGAGCTCACCGGTAAGCTTCTTGCCCAGGCTCTTTACCAGCTGCTTTTCAATGGAGGCGAAAACCCGCTCTCCGGGAATGGCCTGGTTGCTGAGTACGTAGTGGAAGGGGCTGCCGTTTTCCAGGGATATGAAAAGGCCTATCACGTCGAAGGGTATGAAGTCCCGCAGGCCCCTGGCGATGGTGGATACCGATGATGACACCTCAAGGGAAGATGAGAAGCCGCTGGTGACGAGGTTGATCTTCTCAAGCTCTTTGTTGTTGAAAAGCAGTTCCTCGGTCATGCGGAGGTTCTGGAGCTGATTGCCCAACTGGGCGGCGTACAGGGCAAGAAGTTTCAGGTCTCTTGTCTTGAAACGGTCCCTTTTACCGGAACGGCCGGCAAGGATCACCCCCAGGTTCTCCTCGTCGGTGGGAATAACCGTTCCCATGAAGGATGCGCTGGTGCCGGACATGTCGGTATTGGAGGCATCAGTGGGGTCGAGAAGGACCTCGCCACCGGACTGCATGGTCCTGCTGGCAAGGAAGTACCAGGTGACCTCGTCGGCAAAATCTCCCTTGCCCTTGTCAACCGCCTTTTCAAGCATCGTGCCGGTTCTTTCATTTCTCAGGTAGATCCTGAGGGAATCGGCCCCGAAGCTTTCTGCGGTCTTTGCCCCGAAACGGTCGAGGGACTTCTTTCTGGTTTCCTTGGTTATTCTGTTATTGACGGTGAGTTCATGCAGTATGCGAAGCTCGGTGTAAGTGATCTCCGAAAAGTTTGTTCTCTGCTCGTTCTCGGCCCTCTGAACCGCTTCGATAATCTCCGAATCGGAGAAGGGTTTTGTTATGAAATCGTAGGCGCCCTGCCGTATCGCCTCCTTGGCAAGGTCCACCGAGGCATGGCCGGTGAAGAGGATAACGAAGGTGTCGGGGTTCATGTCCTTTATGGAAGCCATGAGTTCCAGACCGTTGGTGTCCGGCAGCAGTATGTCGCAGAGTACTATGGGATAGGTTTTTGCCGAGAGGTAAACGGATACGTCTTTTCCTGATTTGGCCGAATCGGCAATGTAGCCGTTCTTCTTCAGTGTTTCAGTTACGATCTCGCAGACAACGGGGTCGTCATCGATCACAAGTATCCTGGGATGACTTGTTTCCAAACTAGTTTCCTTCCCGACCCCCGTTGATACCAAGTTTTTTCATTCTCGCCAGAAGAGTGGTCCGCTTTAACCCCAGCTTCTTTGCCGCAGCGGTTTTTACACCATTGCAGGCATCCAGCGTTTTTTGAATATAGTGCCGCTCAACCGAGTCAACAATCGCATCGAGACTGAAACCCGGGTCCTCCGGAGAGTCTTCGGTGCCGCAGCCGCAGCGTACCCAGGCGGGGAGGTGTTCATCCCGAATGGTTCCCTTGCCGGCCAGTACAACCGCCCTCTCCATGACATTCTCAAGCTCCCGGACATTCCCCGGCCAGTGATATGTTAAAAGCGAAGTAACAGCGGCATCGGAAAGCGTATTACCTTCGAAGGGCCCCTTCATCCTTCTGAGGAAATGCTCCGCAAGGGGAATGATGTCGGCATCCCGTTGCCTCAGGGGCGGGATCCGGATCTCAAAAACATTTAGCCTGTAGTAGAGATCCCTCCTGAAGCGGCCGCTTTCAACATCTTTCCCTATGTCGCTGTTCGTGGCTGAGATCAGCCTGGTGTTCACCGGAACCGGAGTGGTGGAACCCACCGGGGTCACCTCCCTCTCCTGAAGGGCTCGGAGGAGCTTGACCTGCATGGGCTGGCCCATGGTTCCAATCTCGTCCAGGAACAGTGTTCCGTTCTCCGCCGCCTGGAAATGTCCTATGGTGGTGGTGTGGGCACCGGTATAGGAGCCCTTGGCATGGCCGAAGAGCTCGCTTTCAAGGAGCCCCTCGGGAATACCTCCGGAGTTCACCGAGATGAAGGGTCCGGCGGAACGTCCGCTCATTCTGTGGAGGGCCCTGGCTATCATTTCCTTGCCGGTTCCGCTTTCTCCGGTGAGAAGCACGGTGCTGTCGGTGGTGCTCACCTTTTCCGCCAGATCCATCACCATCTGCATGGACTGGCTTTCGATGATAAGGGACTTCCCTGAGGAATGCCGGCGTATCCTCTGCTTCCTAATGACGGAATCCACCGACTCCAGGAGACGGGCCGCGGTGAAGGGTTTGGGGATGTAGTCCATGGCGCCGAGGTCCATGGCCTCCCTGATGCCGTCGATGGAGGCGAAACCGGTAATGGCGATGGCTGCCATGTAGGGATGCTTTTCCCGTGCGATGCGGACGATGTCGATCCCCGATCCGTCGGGCAGCCTTATGTCGGTGATCAGAAGGTGATATTCACTTCCCCGCATTCTGGACAGGGCCTGTCTGCTGCTGGTTGCCGTGTGACAGGTGAATCCGTTTGCGGAAAGGACCTCGGTTACGAAACCGAGGATTTCCGGCTCATCGTCCACAACGAGAACCCTGTATCCCCTCCTTGAAGCATCCATGCGTATAGTATTACGATTAATGTATGCTGCGTCAATTACCTGACAGGGGGCCGGATGGATCGTTGGCAATATTTTGTCACCATTCTTTTGATTTTGGGTTGCTCAAGGGAGCCTGTTCCGGAGGACAGCTATTTTATAACCATAGATGACTATAACCGCCTGTCCGTGGACACTGTGCAGAGCGAGCCTGTTCCACCTGCGGATACCCTTCTGGTGGTTCTTCCTGACACAGTTGCCCTGGATTCATTGCCTGCAGACACCCTCCTGACCGATTCCCTGGTGATCCTTCCGGACAGCCTTCCCCCGGACTCCCTGCAGGTGGATACCCTTGAGGCTATGCCGGACACTCTGCAGTTGGAGTCGCCCGTGGAGGGCTGGAATGTTGCCAGGCTGGAAATACGGGGCTCTCTTTACGGGACCCTTGCGGCAGTTACCGATGCCGACCCGGACATACTGGGGGCACACTGCGTGAGATACCTCGTATGGGAAATGAATCCCTGGAACGGATTCATAGGGGGAGACTCCCTGATCATTCTCTATGACCCCGTGGGCTCCGAAAGGGAGAACATGGTAATGGCCTTTGAATACATTCCCGTGGCGGGTTCCTCCAACCATGGTTTTTCCGGTTTCGTCTATAAGAGGACCGGTGACAACTGGCCATCGGTGTGGAAGCCCGACGGCACCGAACTGGTGAAGCTGATGGACAGGCTTCCAGTTAGGACCTTCGAGGAGATAACCAGTGTTTATGGCGAACCCAGGGGAACTCATACCCATGCGGGAATTGACTTCAAGGCCCCTGAAGGGACTCCGGTGTATACAGTTACCGGAGGCACCGTTGAAAGAACCAACTGGAACACCGTATACAACGGGAACTGCGTTGAGATAAAGTTCGGCGGTTATTCCGAGCTTTCCCTTCACCTGAATAGCATTGACAGCTCCATCAGACCCGGGGTCCATGTGGAACCCGGAGCGCGGATCGGAACCGTGGGCAACACGGGGATATCAACCGCACCCCATCTTCACTATCAGATCAACGATCCTGAGGGATACTCCATAGATCCCTATCTGTACTTCAGCAGTCACCGAAGGACCCTGACCGAAGGGGACATGACATCCTTCAGAGGCCATGTGGACGCCTGCAGAGAACGGATGGGCGAGTAATGGCCAGATTCACCGTTCTGACACTGAACTGGAACGGACTTGAAGTTCTTCCGGCGATGGTGGAGTCCCTGGCAGGGCCGGTTGAGGAGCTCGGCGGTGAACTGGTGGTTTTCGACAACGGGTCCTCCGATGGCTCCCAGGATCTCGTAGAGAAGCAATGGGGCGACAGAAGCTGGTTCCGCCTTGTGAGGTCCGGGAAGAACCTGGGTTTTGCCGGAGGGGCTTCCAGGGCCATTGATGACATAGACTCTGAGATCATAGTACTGGCCAATTCAGACACGTTTTTCCTCCCCGGCAGCCTGGAGGAACTCCTCAGCGCTGCGGAGGAAGGGGGCCCTTTCGGCGTGATGGGCCCAAGACTTCTCTGGCCCGATGGAACGCTGCAGAGGTCCATGAGGGATTTCCCCTTCCCGGGTGCTTATCAGGGAACATCTGCCGGTTCTCAGAAGGGGTTCGGCGGTGAACGACCCGCATACAGAAAAAAAGAATGTGGACTGGCTTGTGGGAGCGGTGATGGTATTTCGGCGGGACGTTTTCCTTGAAAGCGGAGGATTCGACAGGGACTTCTTCTTTTACCACGAGGAAACGGAGCTTCAGTACAGGCTGACCAGATTGGGCTATCCATCGATCTTCATACCCGCCGCTGAGGTTAT
Organism: Candidatus Sabulitectum silens; assembly: GCA_001875255.1. GTDB lineage: Bacteria > Fermentibacterota > Fermentibacteria > Fermentibacterales > JCC-6 > Sabulitectum > Sabulitectum silens. The sequence continues at coordinate 115,667 of MJAN01000001.1, forward strand.
ACATGTGGAGGGGGCCTCAGCCAGGAAAAAGTTTGGTAAAACCACCTATACGAGGTATATTCAGGCGAAGATCAAGTTTTTGCGAAAGCATGGTTACAAAGGCTCCATAGCCCTTTTCAGGGCTTTTATGGGGGTGCTGCAGGGGTGCAGGCTCATCTTGGGTTTCATCATCCCGGGCCTGGCGAAGCGGGACATACGCTTTACATTCTATTACTGCAGGAAGGCGCTCGCTGAGGTTTTCCGGCGTAACGGACAGGATAACAGATGACAGCAATTCTCGGATTGAACTGCTACAAGCACGATGCATCGGCTGCGCTCTTCATCGACGGAGTTCTTGTGGGGGCTTCGGAAGAGGAAAGATTCACAAGAAGGAAGCACGATGCGGAATATCCGGAAAAGGCTATTGGTTTCCTCCTTCGGGAGGCAGGGCTCAAGCCCTCTGATATTGACCACGTCGCCTTCTACATGGTTCCGGGAAAAATTCGCAGGGAATCCTTCAGGGCTTACCGTGGCTATATGTTCAAGCCCGGTGCGGTCAGATTCCTTCTGGGGCAGCTGCAGGGTTCCGCCAGAATGTCTTCGATCCCGGCGAAAATGCGGGGGCACCTCGGAGAGGGGTTCAAACCGAAGTTTCATTTCATAGACCACCATGAAGCCCATGCCTGGTCAGCCTGGCTCGGTGCCGGGTGCAGGGACGCCGCTGTCCTTACAATGGATGGCGCCGGCGAAATGCATTCCAGCCTTCTTGGTTCCATTTCCAGCCATGGCCTGGTGGAATATGCCAGAACCCACCTGCCCGCTTCACCGGGGCTCTTCTACTCCGCTGTTACATCCTTTCTCGGTTTCACCCCGGACAACGACGAATACAAGGTAATGGGTCTTTCCAGCTACGGAAAACCGGAATATCTCGATCTGTTCAGAAGGATAATCCGGGGAGAGAGTGGCCGGTTCGTTATCGATCACCGGTTGCTTGATGTTACCCGTGGAGTTCATCATTCGAATTTCAGCGGTGAGGTAATAGATATCATCGGTAAACCAAGGGATCCCGCGCAGGGGGAGCCGAACACCAGGCACGAGAACATAGCCGCAAGTGCCCAGAGGGCCCTGGAGGAGGCCGGGATGGCCGTTGTGAAGTACCTCAGGGCAAAAGCGAAGGAAGACCTTCTGGTGGTTTCCGGTGGAGTGGCATTGAATTGTGTGATGAACGGGCTTTTCGAGCGGGAGAGCGGCTTTTCCGAGGTCATTCCCTTCCCGGCTCCCAATGACGCAGGAACATCAGTGGGTGCCGCGGCGGCGGTTCACCGGATCGTTGCTCCCGACACGCCGCTGAAGCCTGTGGAGACAATGTATCTGGGGCCCGGCTATTCCAGGACCGATATAGATGAAGATCTTCGAATGGCTAAGCTTTATCCGGAAAAACCCGGGAAACTGGCCCAAAGGGTTGCTTCTCTTTTAGCCGAAGGGAAGGTGGTTGCCCTTTTCCAGGGCAGAATGGAGTTTGGCCCCAGGGCCCTTGGCAACCGTTCCATACTGGCCGATCCCCGGAGGCCGGAAATGAAGGATATCGTGAACAGCGTAGTCAAGCACCGCGAGGGTTTCAGACCCTTCGCTCCGGCATGCCTTGAAGAGGAAGCGGGCAGATATTTCCTGGGCTGCGGCAGTTCACCCCACATGATAAAGACATATCCCGTGGTGGAAGGAATGGCTGAAGTGATCCCGGCGGTGACCCATGTGGACAATACCGCAAGGGTACAGACGGTTTCCCGGGAAGATAACCCTTTTTATTATGATGTTATTCGAGCTTTCTTTGATATTACCGGGGTTGCTGTTATACTGAACACGTCGTTCAACATAAGGGGTGAGCCCATTGTGAACACTCCGGTCGATGCGGTAAGGTGTTTCTACGGAACGGGAATCGACGCCCTCGCAATGCCCCCATATCTGTTCATGAAGGAGAGCTCACCGGAAGAAAAGGACTGAAGTGAGCACTATACTCGGGCGGGGGACCGTCCTCTTCGTAGATGGCGATATGGAGCGTGCCTCCAGGCTCAGGGCCGAGGCATCGGCCTCGGTTACAACTGCACGGTGGAACACACGGCGAGAACCGCCCTCAGACGGGTAAAAAGCCGTGCTGTAAATGTGATAGTAGCCAGCGCCGAACTGACAGACCTTCACATGGACACCTTCCTGGAAGCCCTGTCCAGGGCGAATGTGGACTCCAGTGTGGTCATATACGGCAGGAACATCAGTGCCGCCGAGGCCATATCCTGGATGCGGGCCGGGGTGGTGGACATACTCCTTGACCCCTCCGACGGCGAAGCCTTCGGAATGCCCTGCAAACCTCCTTCGCCAGGTCTTCCCTCAAGCTGATCAACAGAGCATCAAGCTCCGGAGAGGCTGGCCGGAGTGAAAAGTCCGGTGGAGAAATGCTCTACAGAAGCAGGTCCATGACCGACCTGATGATAAAGGCCGCCCGGATAGCGCCGGTTAACACCACCGTGCTGCTGTCCGGTGAAAGTGGTACCGGCAAGGATGTCCTCGCCAGGGAGATACACGCCTCAGCAGGCGTCCGGGGAACTACATTGCCATTAACTGTGCCGCCATACCTGAAACCCTGCTGGAAAGCGAACTCTTCGGCCACGAACGTGGAGCCTTCACCGGAGCCGAAAGCCAGCGCCAGGGCAAATTCGAAGCCGCCGACCATGGCACCCTTCTGCTGGACGAGATAGGCGACATGCCTCCGGCAATACAGGCCAAACTCCTTAGGGTCCTGGAGGAGGAAAAGGTCACCAGGCTGGGGGCAACAGGCCAATACCAGTGGATGTGCGGGTGATTGCCGCCACGAACCGGGACTTGCTGGAGATGGTTCAGGATGGTTCCTTTCGGGAGGATCTCTATTACAGGCTCAAGGTCATCGAGCTCAATGTCCCGCCCCTGAGGGCAAGGAAGAGCGACATCCCCCTGCTTGCCATGGCCCTTCTGAGACAGTCAGCGGAAAGGCACCACCTTTCCATGCCCGAAGTGGAGCCCGAGGTAATTCAACGACTGAAAACATACCGGTGGCCGGGGAATGTAAGGCAACTTAAGAACATGATGGAAAGCCTTCTGATAACATCATCAGGAACCATAACCCTGGATGACCTCCCCCCGGAGTTGGAACGGGTCAAGGAAGACTACTGCAGCAGTCTTGAGCTCTGCCTTCCAATGGAACTCTCGGAAGTGGAGGAAGAGGTCGTTAAGAAAACCCTTGACCTTACCGGTGGCAACAGAACGAAAACCGCCTCGCTACTGGGGATAGGGAGAAGAACTCTTCAGCGAAAACTTGAATCATACGAATCAAAATAGAACGAACAGGAGGGGGATGGTATGAAAGTAGTCACACAACAGACCATCGGAGCCAAACAGGTCCTCTTTGCGGTGCTGGCGGTTGTGGTAATCGTCTGGACACTTGCGGGAGGGCCCTTTTACATCGTCGGTCCCGAGGAAGCGGGGGTGATACTCACCTTCGGGAGGTTCACCTCGGTGAACGGGCCGGGGTTTCACTTCAAGCTTCCCTGGCCTGTGCAGAACGTTATCAAGGCACCTGTGAACGTGGTCCAGAGGATCGAGATAGGTTTCAGATCCTATGAATCCGGTGGAACCACCCAGTATGTGGGGTTCTCCGACCCGGAAATGCTCCGCGAGGGGCAGATGCTCACCGGCGACGAGAACATCATAAACTGCTCGGTGATCGTTCAGTACAGGATCAACGATGTGGAAGCGTTCCTTTTTAATGTCCGCGATCCGGAATCCACCCTGCGGGACATCGCCGAAGCAAGCATCAGGCAGGTGATTGGGGACAACGCCGTGGACGCGGTGCTTACAACGGGGAAACTGGACATACAGACAAGAATTCAGCAGCAGGTCCAGGAAATGGTGTCCGATTACGGCATGGGTGTTCACATAGTGGCGGTTCAGCTGAAGGACGTCCAGCCCCCTGCCCAGGTCTCCGACGCCTTTAAGGACGTGGCCACCGCCAGAGAGGACATGCAGGCATACATCAACGAAGCCGAGGGTTACAGGAACCAGGTTATCCCCGAGCACGGGCAGACTCCGTTACCCTCGTTAACGAGGCCATGGGATACGCCACTGTCAGGATAAACAGGGCCCAGGGTGCCGCGGAAAGATTCACCGCGGTGGCCGCCGAATACTCGAAAAGCCCCGGCGTGACCTCCGCCAGGCTTCATCTTGAGATGCTTCAGAACGTGATGCAGGATGTAAGGCTCACAATAGTAGCCCAGGACGCCGGAGCCCTTACACACTACAACCTGGAAGGGGGTTCGCAATGAGAACTCCTCCTAAGTTCAAGGGTTGCCTGACCGGTGTGGTGGTCCTTTTCGCCCTGCTGGTATTCTTCGGGGCCTTTTTCACCGTTAAGGAAACCGAACAGGCGGTTATTCTCCAGCTGGGCAGGCCGGTCAGGGTAATAATCGGAAACAGAACGGAAGCAGAGATGGCGGAACTTGAGGCATGGATGACGGAGAACGCCCCGGGAGTTTCCCTCAGTTCCGGTGCCGGACTCTACTTCAAGATCCCCTTCCTTCAGCAGCTCCGGTCTTCGACGACAGGCTTCTGGAATACGATGACGCTCCCTCCGATGTGGTGACCCGTGACAAGAAACACCTCCAGGTGGACTGCTATGCCAGGTGGAGGATAGAAAACCCGCTTCTGTTCCTTCAGAGCGTCCAGACAGAATCCGCCGCCATGTCCCGTCTCGACGACGTGATCTACTCCGTTCTCAGGCAGGAGATAGGGCAGAGCGACCTGATACACATCGTCCGTAACACCAACGATCCAGTTGGTCTGGGAGAGTATGTAACCCTTGTTAACAGTGTTACTTACTCCCAGACAGGGGAAGAACAGATAGTGATGACCGGAACCGGCGAGATAGTCGAGGTCATCAGACTGGTAAGGGTTCCCGAGGGCCAGGGTCGCGAGGCCCTTCTGACCAGGGTAACGGAGAAGACCCGGGAGCTCACCGATCAGTATGGCATCCATCTGGTGGATGTAAGGATCAAGAGGGCTGACCTTCCGGCGGCGAATCAGCAGGCGGTATTCGCCAGGATGCAGGCCGAGAGAAACCGTATTTCGACCAGGTACAGGGCAGAGGGCCACCGAATGGCCCAGGCCATACTGGCTGAAACCGATCTCCGGGTGGACAGCATATACTCCGCCGCGGAAATGAACTCCCTGAGGATCAGGGGATACGCCGACAGCTCCGCCGCCGCCACCTATGCCGCGGCCTACGAGGCTACCCCGATTTCTACAGGTTCATGCAGTCCATGGAAACCCTGGAGACCATCATAGGAAGCGATGACGAACTGGTTCTCAGCACCGACGGCATCTTCGCCTACTTCACCTCCAGGGCCGGCGACATGCGGTGAACCATCTCCTTCTCACCGGTGCCACAGGCGCCTGGGAAGAACGGTCCAACGGGTATTTACACCGACATGGGTCATTCACCCCCGCTCCAGGAGCGGGGGTGACGACCTCAGGACCGCTTCACCCGGGGATGTTGTTCCTGAAGAGGCCGACTTTGTCCTGAACTGCGCCGCTATGTCCTCCAGAGGCGGCTGTTCCCGTGACTCCTTCTCCGCCTACGCTCTGAACACCAGATGGCCCGCCAGACTGGCCGGGTTCTGCGCCGCCAGCAACCGCAGGCTGGTACACATATCCACCGATCTGGTCTATTCCGGGGGGATCCCACCCTACAAGCCCCGTTCACCGGCGGTGCCAAGGTCCCTCTACGGATGGACCAAACTGCTGGGAGACCGGGCAGTCCTTTCCCGGGCCCCCTCAGCCTGCGTTGTAAGGACCTCGGTTCTCATCGGCACAGCCGGTGCCCCAACCCCCACCTTCACCGAGGACATCCTTTCCGGCAGGGCCACCACCTTCCATGTTGACAGCTTCCGCAATCACACCGACATCGATGCCCTTGCCTCCTACCTGGAGGGCTGCCTTCTCTCTTCCTCCCGGGCCTTGTCATCGCCGCCGCCCCTACTCCACCTCCCGTGCCGCCTACGCCTACTCCCTCCTTCACAGGACATCAACCTTGCCTTCTCCTCCGAGGCGATCTCACCCTGAAGCCATCCGTAAACTTGACAAATAACTGATTGTGTCGGTTACTCCTTATAGAGATCTTTTTCTCAGGCAAAGAACAAGGAGGAGCCAATGCCCTATGGAAGACGATATGACTGGCCGGGGGCCCTTCACCACGTAATGTCAAGGGGGGTTAACGGAATGGAAATACTGAAAAAACAATCCCACAAAACGGAGTTCATCCATCTGATGAACCGCTATCTACCCGATGCCGGTTTAAAAGTGCATGCATGGGCACTTATGAACAACCACTTTCATCTGCTCACAGAAACCGGGGATGTTCCCTTGAGTGCGGTTATGCACCGTCTTTTAACCTCGTGGTCCAAACGGTACAACTTCCTGGAAGAGCGCCAGGGCCGTGTGTTTCAGAACAGGTTCAAGTCCATACTCATAGATAAGGAGAGCTACTACTTTACAGTAATCGCCTATATAAACCTGAATCCCCTCAGGTCCGGCTATGTGGAAAATGAAAATGATCTTGGGGCCTATCCCTTCGGCGGACATTCTTACAGCGAAGGGGCCAGGAAGAGGTTCAAATGGGAATACGATATCCATTCCGACAGAGACTATTCAAAGCAATACAGGAAATCCGTTCTCAGGCAGAAGCTTAAACTGGATGAAACATTCTCTGCTAACACCACCAGCGTGCTTTCCAGGACAGGGTTGAAAAGGGCCCGGCTTTCGACGATGACCATGTGGAAATTCTCGGGGAGAACGCCTACGCCCTGGATGTGGTGAGATCATCCTCAGACAGAAGGCTTCAACCACTCAGAAACAGGCATGAACAGCACAAAATGGCTGAAGCCGCCCTGGGAAAGGTTCAGAAGATCTTTGACCTCCCCCTTCCCGTTATCATGGGCCGAAGCCGCTGCGGCAAAGCTTATCAGGCCAGAAGAATGCTTATCAACTACCTCATTCTCTTTTGTGGGTTCAGCTATTCCGATGCGGCAAGGTATCTTGGAAGAACCCGCCAGGCGGTGGCGCATACCTTCAAAAAAGGGACAAATGGTATCATGCTTAATGCGTTGCAGCAGAAGTGAATACGCAATCTATTTGTCAAATTTACGGATGGCTTTAAGGTGCTGGCCTGTGTATGAGTGTTCTTTCTCCGCTATTTCTTCCGGGGTACCGGTGGCTATTATTTCTCCGCCGCCGTCGCCTCCGTCGGGGCCAAGGTCTATCACCCAGTCGGCGTTGGCTATCACATCGCTGTTGTGCTCTATCACAACCACTGTATTCCCGGCGGTTACCAGGCGGTCAAGGACCTTCAGGAGCTTATTGACATCGTGGGGTGAAGGCCTGTGGTGGGTTCGTCAAGGATGTACATGGTATGTGATGTGGAGGGTCTGGAGAGTTCCTTGGCCAGCTTTACCCTCTGGGCCTCCCCGCCGGAAAGGGTAGGAGCGGGTTGGCCCAGCTGCATGTAGCCAAGACCCACCTCGTGGACCACCTTCAGAGTGGAATAAATAGAAGGTATCCGCTCGAAAAGCTCCATGGCGTTCTCGACGGTCATGTTCAGAACTTCGGAGATGTTCTTTTCCCTGAACCTGATCTTAAGCGTTTCCCTGTTGAAACGGTGCCCCTGGCAGGTTTCACACTCAATGAAAACATCGGGCAGGAAGTGCATTTCTATGCGCTTGACACCGGCGCCGCGGCAGTCTTCGCATCTACCGCCCTTGACGTTGAAGCTGAACCTGCCCGGCTTGTAACCCCTTATCCTTGATTCAGGAAGTTCTGCAAAGAGATTCCTTATGTCGTCAAAGACCTTGGTGTAGGTTGCCGGGTTGGATCGGGGTGTTCTCCCAATGGGATCCTGGGAGATGTTGATGATCTTATCTATGTGCTGCAGACCCTCGATATCGGCGTAGGGCCCCGGTTTCAGCCTTGAGGCTCCACCTATGAGCCTTGAAACCGCCGGGTAGAGAGTCTGGCCTATCAGGGAGCTTTTCCCTGAACCGGATACTCCGGACACCGCCACAAGCCTTCCCAGGGGGATGTGCAGGTCTACGGATTTCAGGTTGTGAAGCGAAGCTCCCTTGAGGGAGAGGACAGGGGACTTCTTCCTTCGAGGTTTACCCAGCCTGATTATCTCAAGCCTTCCCGAGAGATATCCTCCGGTAATGGAAAGGGGATCCTCCATTATCTCGGTGGGGGTTCCCTGGGAGACCAGTTCACCTCCGTGGGACCCGGCCCCGGGCCGAAGTCTATGATATGATCGGCGCTCATAAGTGTGTCGGTGTCATGCTCTACTATTATTACGGTGTTCCCGATGTTCCGCAGGTGCTCCAGGGTTTTCAGCAGCCTGGCATTGTCCCTGGGGTGGAGGCCCACGGTTGGCTCATCAAGGACGTAGAGTACACCGGTGAGGCCGCTGCCTATCTGGCTGGCAAGCCTTATCCTCTGGGCCTCTCCGCCGGAGAGGGAGGGAGCCGCCCGGTTCAGCGTGAGATAGTGCAGGCCCACATTGCGCAGAAAGCCCAGTCTGGCGGTTATCTCCTTCAGAAGACGGTGGGCGATGCTTTCCTGGTAGTCGGTGAGTTCCACCGTGCTGAAAAAATTCAGCGCGTCTCCCACGGTCATGTCGGAGATCTCCTGAATGCCCTTTCCTCCGATGAGAACCGCCCTGGCCTCCTCCCTGACCCTTGTTCCCTGACATTGATCACAGGTGTATTTCCTGAAGAACCTTTCATAGTACTTGCGCATGTCGTCGCTGCCGGTCTGATGGTAGAGCCTCTCGATGCGGTTCACTACCCCTTCGAAGGGACCGTTCCAGGCGCCTGAGGAGTTCGAGGTCTTCCAGTTGATCTTGAATGCCTTTTCGCCGGAACCGTAAAGAATGGTCCTCCGTACCTCTTCGGGCAGCCTGGTCCATGGTGTGTCAAGGTTGAAGTTCATTTCCAGGCTGAGGGTGCGGAGGGAAGCGGATACCCATCCCTGTGGTATTCCCCAGGGCACTATGGCACCAGCTTTTATGGACATTCCCTGCCGTGGCACGATGAGATCGGGATCGACCTTCAGCGTATAGCCCAGGCTGAGCAGGCGGGGCACATACCAAGTGGATTATTGAAACTGAAGAGCTGGGGGGACATTTCCGGCAGACTTATGCCGCAGTGGACACAGGCATTGTGTTCACTCATCAGGGTGGTTTCGCCGGTATCGGCATTAATCACCGCAATAACTCCATCTCCCAGTTTGGAAGCCGTTTCAATGGAATCGTTAAGCCTGCTTTCGAGGACATCCCCCGCCACCAGTCTGTCCACAACCACGGAAAGTGAATTGCGTTTCTTCTTATCAAGGTGTTTTAGCTGGTCTATCTCCATCAGCTCACCGTTGAGGATAACCCTTACGAAACCCTTCTCCCGGATCTCGGAGATAAGGTCTTCGTGTGAACCCTTCCGGTTGGTGAGTACAGGAGCTGTGATGTAGAGCCTGGTTCCCCCGGGCATGGCCAGGACCTTGTCGGTCATCTGCTGTGTTGTCTGGGTGGTGACCGCCCGTCCGCAGGAGGGGCAATGGGGTTCGCCTGCCCTCGCCCAGAGGACACGGAGATAGTCCGCTATCTCTGTTACGGTGCCCACGGTGGAGCGGGGATTGTGGCTTACGGTTTTCTGTTCGATGGAAATGGCGGGAGAAAGCCCTTCGATGGAATCGAAGTCGGGTTTTTCCATCTGACCGAGGAACTGACGGGCATAGGAGGAGAGTGACTCTATGTAACGCCTCTGCCCCTCAGCGTAGAGGGTATCGAAGGCGAAGGAGCTTTTCCCCGAGCCTGAAACCCCCGAGCACACCACGATGGCGTCCTTGGGAATTTCCAGCGATACCTCTTTAAGATTGTGCTCTCTGGCTCCTCTGACCGTAATCTTTCCAGCGGACATTTTCCTCCAGCCGTTGAAATTTAGCCCTTAATATAATGGGAATGGGAATTTCCATGCATGTGTGTGCCACAATAGCACCTTTGTACGGGCCTTCACTGGGAAAATGGAGATAGGCAAGACGCAAAGCATTGTATGGCATGCCAATAGGCGAAATGAACCCAATGGCAAGACATTTGCTTAGAAGATAAATGCGATAAGTGAAATCGCCGATTTGAAACAAATGAATAAATATAAATGACAATAATATTGAAGGAGGTAGATAATGGGAAAGGTAATAGGAATCGACCTGGGTACAACGAACTCCTGCGTCGCCGTCATGGAAGGTGGTGAGCCGGTTGTTATACCCAACGCCGAGGGCACCAGGACCACCCCTTCAGTGGTGGCCTTCACCGACAGCGGAGAGAGGCACATTGGCGTTGTTGCAAGGCGTCAGGCCGTGGCAAACCCCGGTAAAACGGTGTTCTCCATAAAGAGATTCATGGGTATGCACTTCTCCGAGGCTGAGAAGGAGATAAAACGGGTTCCCTTCAAGGTGGTCGAGGGCAAGAACAGTGACGCATGGGTGGAGGTTTCCGGAAAGAAGTACTCCCCACCGGAGATAAGCGCCATGATCCTGCAGAAAATGAAGAAGACCGCGGAAGACTATCTGGGAGAGAAGGTAACCCAGGCAGTGATCACCGTTCCGGCATACTTCAATGACAGTCAGAGGCAGGCAACGAAGGATGCCGGCAGAATAGCGGGGCTTGAGGTTCTGCGAATTGTGAACGAGCCAACCGCCGCTGCCCTTGCATACGGTCTCGACAAGGAGAAGGGCAATACCACCATAGCGGTCTACGACCTTGGCGGAGGAACCTTCGACATATCCGTACTGGACATAGGCGACGGCGTTTTCGAGGTAAAATCCACCAATGGCGATACCCATCTGGGTGGCGACGATTTCGATCAGGTGATCATGGACTGGATGGTGGACGAGTTCAAGAAGCAGCAGGGTATCGATCTTTCAAAGGACCAGATGGCGGTTCAGAGGCTGAAGGAAGCCGCGGAAAAGCGAAGTGTGAGCTTTCAACCACCATGAGCACCGACATAAGCCTTCCCTTTGTTACCGCCGATGCTTCTGGCCCCAAGCACCTTAACATGAACCTCTCCAGGGCGAAGTTCGAACAGCTGGCGGGACCGCTGGTGGAAAAACGGTTCAGCCCTGTCTGAACGCTCTGAAGGACGCCAGGGTAAAACCTGAGGACATAAGCGAGGTCATCCTGGTGGGTGGCATGACAAGAATGCCCCTGGTTCAGCAGAAGGTTACCGAGATATTCAAGAGGGAACCCCACAAGGGAGTAAACCCCGATGAGGTGGTTGCCATCGGCGCCGCCATCCAGGCGGGTGTTCTCAGCGGCGACATAAAGGATGTCCTGCTTCTGGACGTTACTCCCCTCACCCTCGGTATAGAGACTTTGGGAGCCGTTTTTACGCCTATAATTGAACGCAATACTACTGTTCCAACGAAGAAGAGCCAGATATTCAGCACAGCCGCAGACAATCAGACCAGTGTTGAGATCCATGTTCTTCAGGGTGAGAGAAAGATGGCTGCGGACAACAGAACCCTGGGCAGATTTACCCTTGAGGGAATCCCGCCGGCTCCCAGGGGTCTTCCCCAGATAGAGGTCGAGTTCGACATCGACGCAAATGGGATCGTTCATGTATCCGCAAAGGACAAGGCCACCGGAAAGGAACAGAAGATCCGCATCGAGTCCTCCAGCGGTCTTTCCGAGGGGGATATCGACCAGATGGTCAAGGATGCCGAACTCCACGCCGAGGAGGACGAGAAGAAAAAGGCCTCCGTGGAAACCCGTAACAAGGGTGAGAATCTTACCTACCAGGTGGAGAAGCAGATCGCCGAAATGGGCGACAAGCTCGACCCGGCGGACAAGGCTAAGCTCGAGGAAGCCATTTCCTCCACGAGAACGGCCCTTGAGGGAGATGATGATACTGCTGTATCCGCAAAGGTGGAGGAACTGGAGAAGACATGGCAGGAAGTTGGTGCCAGGTTCTACCAGCAGCACGGGGAACAGGCCAGCGCCCTGGACAGGAAGGGGAACACCAGGCCACCGATAACGATCAGGGCGGAGACACAGTCGACGCCGACTTCGAAGTGGTGGATGACTGATGCGAGACCCCAGAAGAAAAGCGAAAGCCGAAGGCAGAGGCGGGCGGGGTGAACAACCCCGCCGTCCCCGGCCAGACGAAGAGGAAATCCTTCATGAAGAACCGGCTGAGCAGCCCGAAGAGCCTGATAAGGAAGCTGCTGCGGACGGAAACGAGGACAGCTCGAAAAAGGAAGACGACATCCTTGAAAGATATCAGCGTCTCGCGGCGGAGTTCGACAACTACAGGAAGCGTCAGGCCAGGGATTTCAACAGGCTCATTGATCAGGGCCGGCGAAACCTGGTCAAGGAGCTTATCACCGTGCTGGACAATTTTGATCGAGCCAGGGCCACCGCCCAGGGAGAACATTCCGACAAGGAGATAGTCGATGGCATAATGCAGACCTCCGAACAGCTGAAGAGCATCCTGAAAAAGGAGGGACTTGAGGAGGTTGCCACTGAACCGGGTGATCCCTTCGACCCCAATGTACACGAGGCCATGTTCGCTGAAGACATCGAAGAAGGCGATGTGGACATCATTCTGGAGGTTTATCAGAAGGCATACAGATACGGTCAGGATCTCATCAGACCGGCAATGGTGAAGGTCGGAAGGATCTCCGGGAAGAATGGGGGCTGATGTTCTTTGAGCAAAGACCTTTACGAAATCCTTGGAGTAGATGAGAACGCCACCGCCGAGGAACTGAGGAAAGCCTACAGGGATCTGGCCAAGAAGAACCACCCCGATGCCAACCGGAGTGATCCCCAGGCGGAGGAGAGGTTCAAGGCCATCTCCGATGCATACGACATACTTGGAAACCCTGAAAAGAGGGAGAAGTATGATCAGATGCGCCAGGGTGGACACGATCCCTTCGCAGGTGCGGCGGGAACCGCTGAGTTCTCCGACCTGAGCGACATTCTGCGGTCCATGTTCGGCGGCGGAGGGATGGATCCCTTCGGCTCCATGGGGCCAAGGGGGCAGGAAACGGTCCGCCTGGAGGTTGAGATCCCCTTCGTTACCGCCGCCAGGGGCGGCACTGTGGACAGGGTCATAAACCTTCCTGTGCAGTGTCAGCAGTGCAGTGGCGCCGGAGGTAGCGGAAAGGAAACATGCGCCAGTTGCGGTGGTTCCGGAAGGGTTTCCTCCGGAGGAGGTTTTTTCTCTTCGGTACATCCCTGCGCCAACTGCGGTGGCCGGGGTTACACCTTCAGGAACACATGCTCAACCTGCAGGGGTACGGGCAAGGTTCAGAGCCGGGAGAAGATCTCCCTTCGAATACCCGGGGGCTCATCCGAGGGCACTGTTCTTCGGGCCACCATAAAGGGCACGGTTGTAATGGTTCACCTTAAGGTAAAACCCGACAGGTTCTTTAAAAGACAGGGGAAGGATATTCTCTGCCGCGTGGCCGTATCGGCGGCACAGGCCGTACTTGGGGCCACGGTCATGGTAAGGACCCTGGACGGCCGGGTGAAACTGAAGGTTCCCGGAGGAACCCAGCCCGGTTCGGTTCTTCGACTTCGGGGCAGGGGAGTAGAGCAGAACGGCCTGAAGGGCGATCAGCTGGTAACCATCGATGTAAAACTACCGGAGAAGCTTACTGACGAACAGAAGCGTATCTGGGAGAAGGTCAGGGATAGCGCTTCCTGACAGGATGGGGTTAAATTGAACTATGCATATCTGATACTGGTTGTGGCGGGGCTGGCCCTTTCCATAACAGGATTCGTCAGGAACGGGAAAACCGAAGGCACCAGCCTTGGGCCGGCTGTTCTCTTTCTTCTTGGCATGATATCCCTCGCAATGGGGATACTGCTTACCAGTGTTCCGGGATTCTTCTCGGGCTGAACCGATCCTATTCCACGAACCCCAGTCTTTTCAGTTTCGTGTGGAATGAATCCAGCAGGGGGTCGTCGGGATGGTTCCTTACGGCCTCCGCCACCATCTTTCCCGCCTCTTCAAAGCGGTCGTCCTTCACCGCCGCCCTTATCCTGTCCGCCCAGAGCATTGCCCCGGCATCGGGGATCACCGCATCATCCGGGTCTTCAGCCTCTTCCTGTTCATCGGAGGAACTCCGGGGAGAGGTGTCCGTATCCTCGAGCATGGATAGAAGGCCATGGAGACCAGGGGCCTCGGGCATAAGTTCGAAGGCCTTTCTGGAGGCGGCGACTGCCTTTGGGAGGTCACCCTCCTCGAGCTTTTTCAAACCTATCTTGACAAGGTTAGCCGCTCTGATCTCATTTTTCAGGAGGGTGAGTTTTTCCTCTACCGCCGGGTCATCCGGGAAGAGCCGGGCAGCCTTCTTTAGATACGCAAGTGCTTTGGCGTCGTCTCCCGAGGCCAAAGCCTGATCGGAAAGCCTGAACGCTTTTTCGAGTTTTGGATCCATATCTTCAGCTTCTGTCCTTTCAAATGAGGGCGGGCGGTCCTTATGGCTATTCTGGTTTATATCAAATCCGTCGGGATGGTCTTCGGAGGTTTCCATGCTCAGTATTACTTCCGTTATTATCATCTCGCCGGGATCCTCCTCCAGGGCCTTCTTCACGCACTGAAGGGCTTCTTCCCTGTTGCCCTTTTCAAGGTTTCCCCTGGCCTGCCTGAGAAGGGTCTCAACTCGGTCTTTCATCATTCAGGAACTACTCCAGCCTGCAGATGTTATATGATTCCAGCGAAATACGGCCCGTGCCGTAAGTGGTAACACTCAACGGCTCCGTTTCAATATAATTCTCAGCACGAAACTGAGTAACCCCTCTATGGAATAACCGGGAAAGGGAAGCTATGTCCATTAAAGATTTTTTCCAACGCCTGAGGCCGGCTCCAAGAATGGAAGCAGTTTCCCGGGGCCCCGTGGAACTGGTGGACCTTTCCCTTCGGGATGGCCAGCAATCCATGCTCGCCACCAGAATGTCCACCGGGCAGGTTCTGGAACTGATGCCCCTGATAATGGATACAGGAGTTCGTCTCCTGGAGGTCTGGGGCGGAGCAACCCTCGACAGCGCAATGCGATATCTGAATGAAAGCCCCTTTGAGCGCCTGATGAAAATGCGGGATCTCGCCAAACCCTACCATTCCGGCCTGAGGGCACTCTCAAGGGGACAGAACCTGTTTGGATATGATCCCTATCCCGATGACATCGTCAGGGATTTCAACAGGGAAGCGGTGAAGGCCGGAGTTACGGTAATGAGGATATTTGACGCCCTGAACTACACCCCCAATTTCAGGGCGGCCCTCGACGGGGTTAAAGAGGCCGGAGGCACCTTCGATGCCGCGGTGTGCTACACCACCGGGGAACCCTACGATGTGGACCACTTCGTAAAGAAAGCCCTGGAACTTGAAAAGATGGGGGCACACATGATCACCGACAAGGACATGGCCGGGCTGAAGTCTCCCGGGGATGCCTGGGAATACTACTCCGCCCTTAAGAAGGAGCTTTCCGTGCCGGTGGTTTCCCACACCCACTGTACCCCGGGGTATGGGCACATCAGCGCTCTGATCGCCCTTCTTGCTGGAGTTGATAAGATCGATGCCGCCTTCCTGCCCCTGGCAGGTGGTTCCTCACATCCATCCATAGAGATCATTTCCGTTTTCGCTGAAATCCTTGGGATCGAAACCGGTCTGGACCTTTCGGACAAGGCTCTGAAACCCATTCATGAGACCATGGCAAGGGTAGTGCAGGATGTGGAAAAGAAGTTCGAACTCAAGGTGCACCATTCGGTTGGCCCGGAAGGGAGAAGCTTCTCCCGATGGCGGAAGAGATAATCGGTTACCTGGCAAAGGGAAAAATAGACAGAGCCCTGGAGGCCACCCACGCAATGGAACGGGCCTGCGGTTTTCCTCCACCTAACATCGAGGTACTCAACGCCCAGATACCCGGCGGCATGTATTCCAACTTCGTCAACCAGCTTGCCCGGGACAACAAATCGGAATATCTCGACAGGCCCTGGAGGCGGTGCAGTCCGTAAGGCAGAAGGCGGGCTGGTGTCCCCTTGTGACCCCAACCTCCCAGATCGTTGGAGTTAAGGCCTACTTCACAGCCCTGGGGAAATCCGCCAACCCGGTTCAGTATTTCAACCTGATAGCAGGTTACTACGGAAAGACCCCCTTTCCCATCGACCCGGATTACAGGGAAAAGGTCTGCGGATTCAGGGAAGAGCGTGAATACGACTCATCGGACTTCAAAAGAGAGATCCCCCTGGCTTCGGGAACCGAGCTGCCCCTGGCAAAGACCACCCACGAAAAGCTTCTTTATTACCTGTTCCCTGACAGTTCAGGAAAAAGCTATCTGGATGGCCTTAGACAGGCCGAGTGGAGGGAAATAGCAGAGGAACGGGAAGCTCAGAAGGAGAAGGAGAAAAGGGCAAAGCAGGAGGAGCTTAAGAAGAATTCCCTTGTTAATCGGTATGCCGACGACATGAGTTCCCTCTCCGAGGGTCTTTCCCGTGCGGTTTCCAACGGGGGCACCCAGGAGGGGAACTGACAGACCACCCTTTTGCTTCATCCCGGGTTTTTGCTATATTTGATATGTGGATTGATTTGAGGTTTATTGCAACCACACTAAAAAAAGTGCTAAAAAGCCGTCAGCCAAAAGCCTCGGGCCGTCGGACGACGGCCTTTTTCTGTACTGCAAAGAGGAAATGGAGATACCATGAGACAGCTGTTCACCAGCGAATCGGTTTCGGAAGGGCACCCCGATAAGGTTTGCGATCAGATATCAGACGCCATTCTCGACGCCCACCTCAGGCTGGACCCGGGGGCCCATGTGGCCTGTGAAACCCTTGTCACCACCAACTTCTGCGTGCTTGCCGGCGAGGTAAAGGCCAACGGAAAAGTTGATTACGAGGCGGTTGCCAGGGAAACCATAAAGGACATTGGTTATACCCTTCCCGAAATCGGTTTTCACTTCCAGCAGAATGAATACATCAACCGGATCCACTCCCAGTCCCAGGACATCGACCATGGCGTGGTAAGCAATCAGGCGCCGGTGACCAGGGTCTCATGTTCGGCTACGCCTGCAACGAAACAAAGGCCTTCATGCCCTATCCCATACACCTTTCACATCGCCTCCTCGAGAAGCTGAGCGAAGTGCGCAGGTCTGGAAAGCTCCCCTGGGCCAGACCGGACGCTAAGAGCCAGGTAACAGTGGAGTACGAGAACGGTAATCCTGCGGGCATTTCCGAGATCCTCATGTCCGTTCACCACTCCGAGGACATCGGCAACCAGCAGATGGAAAAGGAGATCAGGGAGAAGGTCATCGAACCGGTCCTGGAACGTTTCATTCCACACCTCGAGTGGAGCGGAGAGCTGCTCTACAATCCTTCCGGCAGGTTCGTGATAGGAGGACCCGACGGCGACACTGGCCTTACCGGCAGGAAGATCATCGTGGATACCTATGGAGGTATGGGCCGGCACGGAGGCGGGGCCTTCAGCGGAAAAGACTCCACAAAGGTTGATAGAAGCGCGGCCTACATGGCCCGTTACATAGCAAAGAACATCGTTGCCTCGGGCATTTCCGACCGGTGTGAAATACAGCTGGCCTACGCCATAGGCAGGGCCGATCCCGTCAGCGTAAGGATAGACACCTTCGGTACCGAAAGGTCGGGAACGTTTCCGATATAGTCTCGGTGGTAAGGGAGATCTTCCCGCTCAGACCATACCAGATCATCGATTACCTGGGGCTTCAGAGGGGTATTTTCAGGAAGACGGCGGCCTTCGGCCACTTCGGAAGGATCCCCGGCGAAGACGGCAGTTTCAGCTGGGAGAGAACCGACAAGGCAGAAGAGCTTGCCTCGAAGCTTCTGAAGTAGGGGGATAAATGGTCCTCGTGACCTTCTCTCTTGTGCTTCTTGCCCTGTCGGGCAACACCGACATCGACAGTCTCGACGCCAGGCTTGCCAGGACCAGGCTCTATCTGGACGAGCTGGAAGCCCGCCAGGCCACAAGCGAGGAGATCCTTCTTGGAATTCACGAGCATCTTGCTGCTGCCAGGGATTACTACAACCAGCTTGCCGCCAGGGAAGTGGTCCTCACAATGGATATCCGCAGGCTGGACCAGAGATGGTTCCTCACCGATTCCGCCCGGGCGGAACTTGAGTCCGGTGTAGAGGACTACATAATGTTCCTCTACTCCCGAAGGAAACTGATAGGCCCCGCGGTGCTTTTCGCCCCGGGAGGCTGAACACCTACCTGAGGCGAATGGCCATGATAAACCACATGGCTGGAATAGCCGTAGAGCGAATAGAGTACCTGGAACAGTCCGGAGATTCACTGGCCCGTTACCGGGACTCACTGGAAACCCTCGCGGAAAACGTGAGGGGTCTTCGCATGACCATGGAGGAGGTTCAGCAGCGAATCTACCGGGAGGAGGAGAGGCAGATCACACTGAGGCAGTCGCTCCAGGACCAGATAGCCGCGGCAAGGGATTCCGCCGCCGCTATGGAGCAGCGCAGACAGCAGCTGTCTGCCTTTGTCTCCACCCTTCGAACCGGCGTTTCAACACCGGTTCAGGATGTGTCCGAAACCGCCTACCTTGCGTCCCGTTCAGGGTCTGTACCCTGGCCTTTGCAGGGAACCATAGTCAGATACTTCGGAGCGGAGACCGACCCGGTTTACGGAACGGAAACAGTTAGCGACGGTATTTCCATAGCAGCACCGGGAACAGGGGCTGCGGTGTCGGCCATAGGGCCGGGAACCGTTCTTTACGCCGAGCAGTTCCTGAACATGGGCAGAATGGTGGTCCTTGACCACAAAGACGGCTATTACACCGTTTATGCCCATCTTGGTTCGCTGGACGTCACCAGGGGCCAGGAACTGGAGACCGGCTCCAGGATAGGCTCTACCGGCCCCCTTCCGGGAGGCAGGTCCGGCTGCTATCTCGAGATAAGAAGGGCCGGTAGGCCGGTGGATCCCATGGGGATACTCCAGCAGGGAGGGCTATGAAACCGTTCTCATCCATTTTGGGCCAGCCACAGGCCGTTGGCGTTCTTACCGCTGCGGTTAAGAGCGGCAGGCTCGCCCATGCATACATTCTGGCTGGACCCGAGGGAAGCGGCAGACTCACCGCTGCCCTGGACCTTGCCAGGATCCAGATGTGCCGGGAGGAGGAGGGTTTTTGCGGGAAATGCAGCCACTGTCTTCAGATCGACAGCTTTTCCCATCCCGATGTACGGATTACCCTTCCCGGCTGAAGGCCACCGGCCCGGAGGATGAAGCTGCACTGTTCAGGGCAAGGGCCAGTGACGGCATCACGCCGCTGAGGGTCCAGGGAAACGCATACATTTCCATTGAACAGATCAGGGAACTGGAGAGGAGGCTTTCCAGAAAGTCATTCGAGGGAAGGGGCTATGTGGAGATAATCCCAGGTGCGCATCTTATGCGCCGGGAGGCGGCCAACGCCATGCTGAAGACCCTCGAGGAGCCACCCGCCGGTACACTCATCATCCTTATCACATCCGCCCTGTCCAGTCTCCTTCCAACTGTGCGATCCAGGGCCCACACCATAAGGTTCGGAAGGCTCACCAGGAAAACGGTTGAACAGGTCCTTCTGAAAAGGGGAATAGAACAGGAACGGGCATCGAAGCTTGCCATGTTCGCCGGCGGCTGCCCCGGGAGAGCCCTGGAGCTGAGCAGCACCAATCTCGAAGAACCGAAGGAAGCCCAGAAAATATTCACGGCACTGGTGGCCGGGGAGCTTACTCCCATCGCCTCGGCATCCCTTGCCGCCGAGAAGGCCAGACAGCTGGGGAGGGAGGGAATGGCCGGTCTCTGTGAAGACCTTGCCTCCCTTGCCCATGACACAAGGAGGAGCCTGTGCGGGGGGGAACCCCTGGAAAGGGATACCCTTCCGGACATAGCCGATGCCGATGATAGTATGTTAGAGGCCCTTGTGGACCATATGCGAATATGCGGTAACAGAATAAAGGCAAATGTATCGCCGGCCATGGCAATGGCATCGGCACTGGCGGCGGTGGCGGAAAAGGTTAGAAAACAATGAATGGATATAAAGGGACACCGGCTGACAGACAGCCCCTGGAGATACTTCAGCTTTCCTTCAAATCCCGAAGACTGGCGTATTACAGGAACAACTCACCGGTCCCGGTGGACATGGGGCTTTCGCCGTGGTTTCCGTGGACAGGGGGAGGACATGGGCCGGGTTGTGGCGAAGAGAACCCCCGGCGATGTGGTTCCCGAAGAGATAGAGGGCAGTTTTCTTCGGCTTCCCACCAGGGAAGACAATGAGCTTTTTGAAAGCAACAGAGAGTTCGCCGGACAGGTGCTGGACCACTGCAAGAAGCGGATTCAGGTGAGGAACCTCGATATGAGGCTCACCGACTGCGAGGTGCAGCTGGACAGAAACCGTATCAGGATTTTCTTCACCGCTGACCAGAGAACGGATTTCAGGGGTCTCGTACGGGATATGGCCTCCACCTTCAGGGCAAGGATAGAAATGCGTCAAATCGGCGTGAGGGATGACGCAAAACACAAGGACGGCGTTGGTATCTGCGGCAGGAGGCTCTGCTGTGCCGGGTTCCTTGACGATTTCAAATCCGTAACCCTCAAGTCCGTGCGGGATCAGGGGCTGAGCCCCAACCCCACTAAGGTTTCCGGAGCCTGCAGCCGGCTTATGTGCTGCCTGGAATACGAAACGGAACTCTACCGCAGGGCGGCGAAGACATTTCCCCGGGAGGGTTCAAGACTGAAGCTGGCCGGTGAACAGGTGCTTGTTAAGAAATGCGATATCTTTCTGGATAACGTTCACCTTCTTACCGAGGACAACAGGGAAGAGATCATCCACATAGAAGAGTTTCACAGAAGGCGGACAATGCCCCAGGATGCCATACCCGAGCCCCCCGCAGGAAGGAACCCGCCAGGGAGCCTGTTCCGCCGAAGATACAGGAGGAGACAAAGGCCGGTGATGAAAAGAAGCCCTCGAAGAAGAAGGGCAAGGGCAGACGCCGGCATCGCAGGAAGAAGAGCAGCAGTACAGAGAGGAAAAGCTGATGTCACGATATATGGTAACCAGCGCACTTCCCTACGCCAACGGACCCCTTCACCTCGGTCACCTGGCCGGGGCCTACCTTCCGGCGGACATTTACGTGAGATTCATGCGGCTCAGGGGGCATCATGTGCTTTTCTGCTCAGGAACCGACGAGCACGGTGTTCCCATAACCATCACCGCGGAAAAGATGGGGCTCACTCCAATGCAGGTGGTGGACCGGTTCCATGATGTGATAGCCGAAGACTTCCGCAGGTTCGGCATCGATTTCGACAACTTTTCCAGGACCACCAGGCCGGAGCACATCCAGTTCGCCCAGAGCATTTTCCTTGAGCTGCTGGACAAGGGCCACATAGTTCCCAGGGACATGAAACAGCTTTACTGCCCGGACTGCGAAAGGTATCTCCCGGACAGGTACATAAACGGAACCTGCCCGAAGTGCGGTTCTGAGGATGCAAGGGGTGATCAGTGCGAGAGTTGCGGAACCTGGACCGAACCCTTCGAGCTGAAGGACCCGAAATGCGGTATCTGCGGAGCCTCACCTGAAACCAGGGACACCAGACACTGGTTCCTCATGCTGGATCACTTTCAGGTCTGGCTGGAGGAGTGGCTGGAGGGCCGTACCGAATGGAAGACCAACGTTCTTAAATACTGCCGCAGCTGGCTCGGTGACGGCCTCAGGGAAAGGGCCATCACAAGGGACATATCATGGGGAGTCCCCGTTCCCCTGTCCGAGGGTGAGGGCAAGGTCCTCTATGTGTGGTTCGAAGCCCTTCTGGGATACATTAGCAGCACCAGGGAATGCCTCAGGGAGAGAGGCTTCGGCCCGGACGAATGGAAGAAGTACTGGCAGGCCCCTGACACGAAGCTCGTTCACTTCATTGGCAAGGACAACATAGTATTCCATTGCATAATCGAACCGGCGGTACTCAGGGGCCTGGACAACTACAGCCTGCCCTGGAACGTTCCGGCTAACGAGTTCCTTAACATTTCCGGTGAGAAGTTCTCCACCAGCCGTGGAACCGGCATAGGTATGGGGGACTACCTCAACCACTTCCAGCCCGATCCCATGCGCTATGCCCTGGCGGTGAACGCCCCGGAGACCAGGGACACTGATTTTTCATGGGTGGAGTACCAGTCCCGTAACAACGAGCTGGCGGATGTGCTTGGCAATTTCCTCAACCGAACCCTGAAGTTTACCTCGGGCAGATTTGAGGGAAAGGTTCCCGACGGGGGCTGTGACCCGGGAGTAATGGAGAACATTCGAAGGGCAGCGGCGGAGATCGCCGGCCTCATGGAAACCTTCCATTTCAAAAAGGCCGTTTCCCTTGCCATGGACCTTGCCCGGGAGGGCAACAGGTTCTTTGACACGGAACAGCCCTGGAAGACAAGAAAGACCGATCCTGAAAGATGCGCCGTAACCGTTGCCACATGCCTTAACTACTGCGCCGCCCTCTCGGTTGTGTTCGAACCCTTCATTCCCTTCTCAACGGAAAAGATGAGAAGGATGCTGAATCTGGGCGAAATGGATTGGTCCCATGCAGGAACCGAGGTCCTGAAGCCCGGCCATGAACTGGGCACCGCTGAGATCCTGTTCTCCAAGCTCGAAGACGGCTTCGAGGAGGTAATGAGCACCGGGAATGAACCTCCGAAGGATGAACCCGGGCCTGAGACCGATCTGGTGAGCTTCGAGGATTTCATGAAGATACGCTTCCGGGTGGGTAAGATCATTTCCGTGGGAGAGATAAAGAAGGCAAAGAAACTCTACAGGATGGAAGTGGATACCGGGACAGGGTTCGCACGGTGGTGGCCGGCATGAAGGAACACTACTCCAGCGAGGAGCTTGAGGGAAGGCTGGTTGCGGTGGTGTGCAACCTGAAACCGGCTAAGCTCTGCGGTGTTCTCAGCGAGGGGATGCTCATGGCCAGCGACGGGGAGTCCGGCGTATTCCTCCTGGAGCCTGGAAGCAAGGCCAGTCCCGGCGACACGATACGCTAGGCAATGGAGAAGTGCCGCTACACCCCGGCGGCGAAGTGGCGCACCCGGTGGCAAGGGGATTCGTATATATTTAGAACCCCGCCGGTTAGCTGTGGAACCTGAATTGCATGTCTTTCGATAAAAATCGAAGAGAGGTAAATCGATGCTTTTTCAGATGATGTACGACATGAATTCCGGTCTGCTGATAATTATCGCTGCCTTCATCCTGGGACTTGTGGCAAAGTCCATGGTAAATTCAACCTTTACCAGGTACAGCAGGGTATCCAACTCCCTTGGCCTCACCGGGGCCGCCATGGCCAGGAACATACTTGACAATTACGGCCTGGCCGGTGTCCGTGTCGAGCAGGTGGGGGGCGGCTCTCCGACCACTACGACCCACGGTCCGAAACCCTCAGGCTGTCCTCCGAGGTTTTCTCCGGCAGGTCCGTGGCCGCCATCGGCATAGCCGCCCACGAGGCGGGACACGCTGTGCAGCACGCGATGGGCTACGCCCCGATAAAGTTCAGGAACGCCCTTGTCCCGGTGGCAAGCCTGGGCAGCAGAATGCTCTTTCCCCTTATCTTCGGAGGCTTCCTTCTTCGCATGGGGAACCTGATAACCATAGGCGCCATTCTCTACGCCGGTGTTCTCCTGTTCCAGCTGGTTACCCTGCCGGTGGAGTTCAATGCAAGTTCGAGGGCGGTGAACTGGCTTGAGAAGGAAAGGGGCCTTTCTCCCGATGAGGTGCATGGGGTAAAGAGCATTCTCCGGGCCGCCGCCCTGACATACGTGGCCAGCGCCCTGGCAGCACTGGGCCAGATGGTCTGGCTCCTCATGGCTGGAAGGAGAAGGTAGAATGCTTCTTGAGATGCCCCTTGTGCTTGTGATCGTCTTCTTCAGCGTGGTCTGTCACGAGGTGTCCCACGGGTATGTTGCCTACCGGCTGGGCGATCCCACAGCCTGGCGCATGGGAAGGCTCACCTTTAATCCTCTGGTTCACATTGACCTCTTCGGAACCATTATCCTCCCCGGTCTTCTCCTTCTCAGCGGCAGCAGGTTCCTTTTCGCCTGGGCCAAACCCGTTCCCGTTAATCCCCAGTACTTCCGTGACAGGAAGAACGGAATGATGCTGGTGGCCATGGCCGGTCCCGCCACCAACCTGGCCATAGCACTGCTCCTCACCGGCGTCCTTCATACAGCCGGGGGTTTCATTCCACCATTTTTCACCGCTGCGCTGGCCTGGGCCGCCCTTATCAATATCGTTCTCATGGTGTTCAACCTGATTCCGGTCCCCCCCCTCGACGGCAGCAGGATCGTTGCCAGGTTCCTCAGGGGACGCACCCTCTGGCAATACATGAGGCTTGAGCGCTATGGCCTTTTCATCGTTTTCGGGCTTCTTTTCCTTGGTGTGATATCCAGAATACTTCAGCCGGTAATGTACTGGGCGGTGAAGCTTCTGAATATCTATCAGTTCCTTTAAGTTGGGAGTGTTATGATCTTTCTAATTCTAGCACTGGCGGCGGGTGTCTATGAGGACACCCCCATAACCAGAAACCTCGACCCCGACCATCAGCCGGGCACCTATGCCGAGTACATGGCCGGGCAGCCGGAATACACAGACCTGCGGGTTAAACCTGTGTACGGAGTTTCCAGGGGCAGCGATGTCCTTGTCGTCATGGAGGAGTTCATGTCCGACAGCCTGGATTCCGAGCTGGTGAACCAGTGGCTCACCGACATCGAGAACGAGGGCAATACTGTTTCAGCGGTGGAGATAACCTACGCAGACCCCGTGGAGATCAGGGAATGGTTCCAGGATCTCTACGCCGACGGCCTCAAGGGCGTGATAATGGTCGGCGATATCCCGGCACCATGGTCCTGCACGGTTGACGCCATGACAAGGGCGAACGAAACCTTCCCCAGCGACTATTTCTACATGGACCTCGACGGCGTCTGGGAGGATAACTGGATAGGCTTCCCAACCCAGGGAGTACCCGGACAGGACAGCATATACGACGGCTGGAGCGGTAACATCTATCCCGAGATATACACCGCCAGGATACTCACCAGCGTTATCCTTCTGGGCAACGAATACGAGCTGATCGAGAACTATCTTGAAAGGCTTCACGAATGGAGGCTGAACGGCGACCCCGATCCCCACGCCCTGTGCTATGTGGACGACGACTGGGCGGGCTGGGGCAACTCATATAGAGGCGCCATGATGCACCTGTACGACGATGTTGAGCTGGTTAACGACGTTGCCGCCACCAATGGAACCGACTACAGGGAGAACAGGCTTCCCGCCGGTTACACATGGATAAGCCCATTCGTCCATTCCGGGGCGACCATTCACCAGTGGAGCCCGGGCCCGAGCACCACCAGCGGCCACATCTGGACCGACCAGCCCCCAAGCAGGTTCTACAACCTTTTCGCCTGCTCCAATGCCCGTTTTACCACCAACTGGTGCATGGGCTGCGTCTATGTGTTCGGAACCGAGACCGGCCTGGCCGCCGTGGGAAGCACCAAGAGCGGCGCCATGCTTCAGTTTGCCCAGTTCTACATTCCCCTGGGAGACGGCGCCAGCTTCGGGGAGGCCTACCAGGAGTGGTGGTCCTACATAATAAGCGGGGGCTTCAACCCCAGCGAGCAGTACTGGCACCTTGGAATGATCCTTCTCGGTGACCCCACCATAATGCCCGCCATGCACATGCTGGGTATCGAGGATGATCCCTCCCCGGCATCGCCTTCGATCATGTTCAGCGCGAACCCCGCCAGGGGCCCGGTAACGGTTACCGCCCCGGGGAACTTCCAGGTACTGGACATGTCCGGCCGTGTGGTTGCCCTGGGCAGCGGCACTGAAACCCTTACCGAACTGGGAACCGGTGTTTATCTGGTTACGGCAACGAAGGACGGAGCCACCGCCTCAAGGAAACTCTGCGTCATTCGATGACTGAAACCGGGGGCGGATCCCTACGGGTTCGCCCCCGGAATGATCCTTTCAAGGTAGAGATCGGTCTTATCCTGCCAGTCGTGGTCCAGATGTTCCCTCAGGCTGTCAGAGCGAAGGATGGCCAGGGCCAGCTCCGTAGGGGGCGGATCCCCGGCTTCCGCGGCGAAACCAAGTGCCATGAGCCACGCCCGGGCAGCCATGTGTTCATCGGTTCCCATGCATGATTCTGACAGGTATAGGAGCTTCCATGAAGCGGAGAAAAGGTCGCCGGAAGTCATCATCGCAACCACGTCTGACATCCTTTCCCGGGAGGTGGTGAGAATTTCCACCATGGCCATGGCCGTGTCCGGATCCATTCCACTGGTATCCACTGCATTCAGGGCGAACAGGTATCTGTCGGTACTGAGCTCCTCCCGGGGATACAGGGCCGCGGCCCTGGCCCAGGCGGAACGGGACGGTCTTCCCGCGGCGGACAGGGTCACCGCCCTCAGCTCCCAGCCTCTGTAGTAGTTGGGATACAACTGAACGAACCGCCTGCTGTCCTCCAATGCTGACAACACCGCTCCATCGCGAAGGTGGGCGTTCCCGCAGCCAGGAAGGCCCGCTCCTCCCAGGGTATCCTCTCACAGGCAAGCTCCAGCTCTTCGGTGGATGGATGCCGTTTTCCAAGGGCGGCGCTGCCTGTGATGACCAGGAATCCCCACCAGATGGATGCCAGCCCGATAAGTACAGGCACCACCAGGGGCACATCGAACCGTTTTTTTCCCATGGCCGGATAAAGCGCCAGGAAAAGGGCTGCCGGCAGTGCGCCCAGGGGTGTGGCAAGGGGCAGGTCGGTGGCGAAGACAGGCCAGAAGGCTGCCAGCATGGCGGTCTGGGGAGCAGCTCCCCTTCGGCGGAAAAGCCAGTACAGAAGAAAACCCACCAGCATAATGCCGGGTATTCCGTTCTCGACAACCAGGGTGAGGGGTTCCGAATGGAGATAGTCTACCCTTCTGTCCTCCCCGGCCAGCTGTCTGAGTTCCGGTTCCGCGGAGGTGAATACACCCAGCCTCGCTGAGCCTGTACCGGTTCCCAGGGGAATGCTCTCCTTTATGAGAACAATGGAATGGCGCCATATCCGGGACCTCAGTTCCAGGGTGGGACCGAATCTTCCCGCTGTTTCAGGAAGGATGCCGAAAAGGATCTGTGCCCCGAGCATGAACAGGATCAAAGGTCTTACGTCGAAGTTCCATTTCCTTCGAATGGAGAGAACCGCTCCACCGAGAAAGCAAGCTCCCAGCCCGGTTATGAAGCCGGAAACCGCTGCTCCGGCCAGTATCGCTACGGAAAGCACAAGGGCAGACCAGCGGTGTTTTTCCGCAAGTCCCAGGCTTGCCGTAAACCCAAGGGCCAGGATCATCCCCGAGCGGTTCGGGTTGCCGGTTATCAGATCCGGCCCAAGGATCATCATGGGAAGAGCGGTTATGAAGGCAGCCGCGGCAAGACCGAAAAGATGCGGTCTGATGCCCCTGGTGTTCACCGAGCCGGATAACCCGATCACCATCACGCCGAAGGAGAACCATCTGACAGCGAATGGAATGCCCCCTGCCGGTGAAGAGCTCCACACAAGGGAAAGCCCGGGAAGAAGGGCGAACCCAACGCCGATCAGGAGATGTGTTCCGGTGACATTCCTCCGGCCGGACCATAGGATTCCCGCTGCGATAAGCGGATAGATCGCAAGCCTGGAGTTCATTGAAGGGTCGAAAAGCCCTGGAAGAACGAAGAAGAGACCTGTGAGAAAGGGTATGAGGAAGGTCAGGGCACCGGCCAACTAAAGTTCGCTCCAAAGGGAGGGGTCCGGGGGGAGGTCTCCCAGTATACCGCTGTTTATTTCCAGCTTATGCGCCTCTTCAAGCTCCCTCAGCCAGTCCATTGTGGTCTGCTCCTCAAGGTGTTCAAGCAGGTTGCTGCGAATGGTTCCCTCCATCTGTTCGAAGGTGGACGGGCCGGGAGGAATTACGTTCAGAAGCCTGAAAACGATGAACACCCTCTCGGATATCTCAACGGGACGCTGCCATTGGGTGTTGTCCTCCTCGAGCATGAACAGGATGGTTCCAATGGCGGGGTGTGTCTCAGCGGCGGTGAGAGGTCTGGAGATGAACTCCTCCCCTTCAGCGGTGTAGTTGGGATATCCCGTGAAGCCCAGGGTTCGCGGATCATCGGTTCCCTCAAGCATGGCCAGCACTTCATCGGTGGAGGAAGCGGGGATCATTACGGTTTCGCATATCCTGGTTTCAGGGTGAACCGGTATGGTGTCCATGCTCTCGTAGGCCTCCATCACCATCTGGTCCGTTAGATCAACCCTGGAGAGTACACTTTCGATAAAGAGCATGTCACCGGCTTTTTCCATGGCGAAACGCTCCCCTTCCTGAAGTATCTCCGAATAGGCATGAGGGAATTCCTCTGCGAAAGCGCTTTCTACGAAGGCAAGCCTGGCCTGGTTAGTAAGGGTGTGAATCACCCACTGGGGAGAATAACCCGCCACGGGGGTTCCCATTCCAAGAATTGCGATGGTTCCGTCGAGGTCTGCCACGGTGAGCAGCCCGTTTTCCCAGACAGCTATCGGAGTGCTGTCGGGGAGGCTGGTTCTGTTTGAGCAATAAACTTCCACAAGAGCGGAATCCATTTCAAGGGAGGCCATCATCTCCCTTCTGAGGGAATCGATGTGGTCGGAGGTCCTTCTTTCAGTGAGGGATGAAATGGCGAAGGAGTTCATTCTGGCGGTATCGGCAAGGGCGACCTGAACCATGCTGTCCGGGGTGATGGTTACCGAATCCAGGGTGAAAACCCCGCGAGCCATCCGGTATGTTTCCCCCGGAACCATGGTATCGAAGGCGAATGCCAGTTCCCAGTCCAGGTCCGGCAGCCTTTCCGGGCCCCTGACGACGCCTTCGGGGGTTGTATACCAGACGATCTTGCCCACAAGGGCACGATAGTTCGCAATGTCGGTTTCCGTTACTTCGGTTTCTATCCTGGCCGCCAGTGAGTCAGTGAAGGCAAGGAATGTCGAGCTGCGCGCCCAGGCTGCCCTCAGGGCCTGTATATGGCTGGAGTATAGATAGTTCTCATTGGATATCTCCGACATGACCATGGTTTTTCTGCTGAGGGTGGTGATGAAGTCCCCCACGGTGTTCTCGCTTTCGATGAACCTCTGCCTCGCCTGGGGATCAAGCTCATTCCAGGCGACTCCGGCTTCGGCCACGGTGATCTCTCCTTCTACTGTCCTTATGAGCCAGCTGTCCCCATCTGGTCCGCCACAGCCCGCTATTATCATCAGAAAAGCAAAAACGCTGAGAATCCTCATATTTTTTCAACCCCTTTATAAGCTTCAAGTCTTCGAGTCAGAGGATAATATACAAAGAGAATACCGGGGAATAAAAAAGGAGAGCCCCGAAGGGGCCCTCCTGTGGATAACGGTATTCTTAGAAGAGGCTCTTGATGGAACCCCAGGTGTCCCTTGTGAGGGATTCGGGGTTCACATCGTAGCCGAAGCCCTGGTCGGGCGTGCCCTGGTTGAGTACCCAGAGGATGTTGATGGGTTCCTGGGAGCCCATGGAGCATCCGCCGTAGGTGCCGCCGGAAACCGGGTAGAAGTTCTCGATGAGGGCACCGGTATCGTCGAGCTGTGCAATTGTGCCTGAAGCGTCGGCGCTGGAGACCCACATGCAGTTGTTCAGTTCATCCCAGGCAGCTCCATAAACGCTGGTGGCCGATGTGGACCAGACGCTGCTGCTGGCTGTGGAACCGCTTACGCCGTCCCAGGTGAGCTGGTAAACTTCGGTACCGAAGTTGCCTGTGTAGAAGTAGGTGCCGTCGTAGGCAAGGGCTCTGTTGGGGTTCTGGGGGCCTGTGAAGGCTCGACCTTCTCGTAGGTGCTGGGATCGTAGTAGTCGATGGCTGTGGAAACGGAACCGTAAACATAGGTGCCGTCGAAGGCGAGGTCGCGGAGACCCCAGCCCGGGGCGTTGTTCTGGTCGAAGGAAGTGATGTATGTGCCGTCTTCGTCAAACACGAGGAAGAGACCTGTGGCCTCACCGGCCTGGCCGGCGCCGTTGGTGACCCAGACATTCTCGCCGTCGAAACCGATACCTACGCAGTAGGCGTTACCGGCGGCGCCTTCCGCTTCGATGGTTGACACCAGATCGAACCAGGCATCGCTCTGGGGCTGTGCTATGCCGATGGTCGGCGCTGAATCGGTTGCTGCGAAGGCTGTAACTGCCATCGCCAAAAGAAGAGCAAGAATTCTCATTTTTCCTCCCTCTCAAGGAAAAGGTTATTGTTATGGAGACCGGTTGTGATATACACGGGGAATAACCGCAGTGTCAATAGGGGAAAAGGGGAGATGGAGTTGATATCCGTCTCCCCTGGGCCAGTATATATCTATACCCGTTTGATATGAATATTAAACCACCGTTTTTGGCTGGTACTCACCGAACTCTTCCCGAAGAACTCCGCAGATCTCGCCCAGTGTGGCATAACACCGCACGGATTCAAGTATGGAAGGCATCAGGTTTTCGTCGGACCTTGCCGCTTCCTTCAGGGATTTCAGGGATGCGGCAACCCTCCCGTTGTCCCGGGAGGCCTTGTCCTTGGTCAGCTTATCACGCTGGGCGGCCTCAACCTCGGGGTTTACCCTGAGCAGACCTGTGGGCGGGCTTCCTTCTTCTGGAATTTGTTCACTCCCACCACTATCCTGTCCCCGGTCTCGATAGAGCGCTGGTAGTCGTAGGCGGCATCCTGTATCTGGCGCTGGGGGTAGCCCTCTTCAACGGCTTTGACCATCCCTCCGATGCTGTCGATGTTGGCGATGTAGTTCATCGCCTCCTCCTCGATGCTGTCGGTCAGGGCCTCAACGAAGTGGCTGCCCGCCAGGGGGTCGATGGTGCTGGTCACACCGCTCTCGTGGGCGACTATCTGCTGGGTGCGCAGGGCTATGGTTACCGCGTGCTCAGTAGGAAGGGCCAGGGCCTCGTCGCGGCTGTTGGTGTGGAGGCTCTGGGTGCCTCCCATGACCGCCGCCAGGGTCTGGATGGCCACCCTGACTATGTTGTTGTCCGGCTGCTGGGCGGTCAGGGTGGAGCCACCGGTCTGGGTGTGGAACCTGAGCATCATGCTCTTGGGATTGGTGGCCTTGAACCTTTCCTTCATGATCCGTGCCCATACCCGCCTTGCCGCCCTGAACTTCGCAACCTCCTCGAGGAGGTCGTTGTGGGAGTTGAAGAAGAAGCTGAGCCTGGGGGCGAAGTCGTCCACATTCAGCCCGGCCCTGGTGGCGGCGTCGACATAGGCTATTCCGTCGGCGATGGTGAAGCCCACCTCCTGGGCCGCTGTGCAGCCGGCCTCACGGATGTGGTAGCCGCTTATGGAATGGTGTTCCATTTTGGAACATTCTCGCGGCAGAAGGCGAATATGTCCGTTATCAGCCTCATGGACTGCACCGGAGGGAAGATATAGGTCCCCCTGGCCATGTACTCCTTGAGTATGTCGTTCTGTATGGTGCCTTTGAGTTTTTCGCTTGGGACCCCCTGTTTCTCCGCCACGGCAATGTACATGGCCAGGAGCACTGAAGCCGGGGCGTTTATCGTCATGGAGGTGGAAACCGTATCAAGTGGAATTCCCTGGAAGAGAAGCTCCATGTCCGCCAGGCTGTCAATGGCCACGCCCACCTTTCCCACTTCGCCGGCACAGAGGGGGTGATCCGAGTCATAGCCTATCTGGGTTGGCAGGTCGAAGGCAACCGATAGCCCGGTCTGCCCGGCATCAAGGAGGTATCTGTAGCGCCTGTTCGATTCCACTGCGCTGCCGAAGCCTGCGTACTGCCTCATTGTCCAGAAGCGGCCCCGGTACATTGTTGGCTGAACCCCCCGGGTGTAGGGGAACTCCCCGGGGAAGCCTATGTTCTCAAGATAGTCCGACGGGGGCTCCTTGGGAAGGTACAGCCGTTCCACCGGTGTTCCCGAAGCGGTTACGAACTCTTTCTTCCTTTCGGGAACCTGTTCAGGGTTTTCGCCAGGACCGTTTCTTCCCAGTGCTTTTTCGCTTCACTGAACTGTCGCTCATATTAAAATTCCTCCGTTATTCCGGATCGTAGGTGCGGGGTTCCTCTTTGCCCTGAAGTACCCTGAGGGCTCCCAGGGCAAGGGCTTCCATTTCCATCTCGCCGGGGTAGACCTTTACCGGGGCGATGAAAGATACCATTTCCTCTATCCAGGCGACGAATTTCTTGTCGTAGGCTATTCCGCCGGTAATAATTATCGCGTCAACCCTGCCGGACATCACAACGGACATCGCACCGATCTCCTTGGCTATCTGGTAGGCCATGGCCCTGTAGACTTCAAGCCAGCGTGTGTTGCCCCTCTCTACTTCGTTCTCCACCTTCATCATGTCGTTGGTGCCCAGGTATGCCACTATTCCACCGCTGCCTTGATCATTTTCTTTATGTCAGCCAGGGTGTAATCACCGGAGAAGCAAAGCCTGGCCAGGTCGCCGGCTGGAAGACCGCCGGAGCGCTCCGGGGTGAAGGGGCCGTCGCCGTCGAGGGCGTTGTTCACATCCACCACCTGCCCCTTAAGGTGGGCTCCAACGCTTATGCCACCGCCAAGGTGTACCACAACGAAGTTGCATTCATGGTATTCGCCGCCGAGCTCCTCGGCGGCTTTCCTGGCCACCGCCTTCTGGTTCAGGGCATGGAAGATGCTTCTTCTTGAAAGGGCGGGGTTGCCGGTGTACCTGGCGAGGGGGGCCATTTCGTCCACCACCACCGGGTCGACGATATACGCGTCGCATCCGGCCTGCCTGGCTATCTCGTGGGCTATGGGTCCGCCGAGGTTGGAGGCATGCTGGCCCAGTATGCCCTTCTTCAGGTCCTTGAGGAGCTTCTCCTCCACCAGGTAGGTGCCCCCGGGGATGGGTTTCACCAGGCCGCCCCTTCCAACAGCTCCGTTGAGGCTCTCAACGGGATAACCGGCCTCCTCCATGGCGGATACTATCACGTTGTACCTGAAGGCATACTGGTCAAAGATGTTGGTTCCGTAGGGCTCGAGTTCCTCGGTTGAATGGGCCAGCTTGTGGCTCCATACCTCCTTCTCGTTCTCGAAAATGGAGATCTTCGTTGAAGTGGAACCTGGGTTTACGGCGAGTATCCTCATCTTCCCTCCTCAGGGGTTATTTGGTATCTTTCCAACTGTTTGCGCTCCGCAGAATCTATTTTACCCGGGGAATTAAGGCAACAGGAGGAATGGGAAAGAGGTTGAGGACCGCCAGGGACGTGGATGGGGAGCTGAAGCTCCTGGAGAACACCCTTCTGCGTATCAGCCAGTCATTTACCCTCGAGAAGGACGCCGCCCTGGAGCAGGGAAACCCGGGCATATGCGAACTCCGGGACAGGGTCAGGTGCTATTACCAGCCCAGGGTTCAAAGAATGGTCAACGACCTCAGGCAGCTCCGCTACCTTTCGGGAAGGGTGGAGGGTGTTCATACCGGTATATTCCTTCGAATGAATGAACTTGAAAAGGGATTGAAGGAAGCCCGGGCGCACTTCACCGGCACTGTAAACCGGCTCATGCGGAATCCGGGTCACACAACGGGAGATGACGAATGTACAGAGTAAACTCAGGCGGCAGGCAGAACATCCTCTCCGCTGAAGAACTGGCCGGTTCCGCCGGAGAAATGGTCACTGTCCACGGAATGATACAGCGGATAAGGAGGTTGGGCTGGGGGCTTTCATAGTCCTCCGCAGACACGACGGCCTTCTTCAGTGCGTTATTGGCCGGGAGGGGAATGAGGAACTGATAGATTCCCTGGCGGAGGAGCAGTCCGTGGAGGTCAAGGGAACCGTCAAGGCCGCGAAGATCAAGGACAGATCGATAAACCGGATTCGGTTGAGATACAGGTTGAAAGCGCAAGGGTAGTTCCCTTCCGGCGGAGCACCCTCCGGTGGACCTTTCCAAGAAGCTCCTGGACCTTCACATAGACACCAATCTCGACCTGAGGCCCCTGAGCCTCCGTCATCCTGTGGAGAGGGCCCGGCTGAAGGTATCCGAATCCTTCGCCAGGCACTTCGCCGGCTTCCTCCGGAAGAACGGGTTCACCGAGATAAGGACCCTAAGATCGGCGTGGCAGGCGCCGAGGGGGGAGCGAACATTTTCAAGGTGGAATACTTCGACCGCCAGGCATACCTTGCACAGTCCCCCCAGTTCTACAAACAGATGGGAGTGGGGATATACGAGAGGGTCTTTGAGGTGGGTCCCGTCTTCAGGGCAGAGCCACACCAGACAAGCAGGCACATAAACGAGTACACATCCCTGGATTTCGAAATGGGCTTCATCAGGGACCACAGGGATGTAATGGCAATGGAAACATCCCTTCTGGCATACTGCCTGGCCGGTGTGAAAGAGGACTGCGCCGGCGAACTGGCCCTTCTGGAGGCGGAGATGCCCGGTACACCCGAGGACATACCCGCGGTAACCCTTGCTGAGGCCCATGCCATCGCCGGGGAAGCAACGGGGAAGGACTATTCCGGGGAACCGGACCTCGAGCCCGAGGAGGAAAGGGCCCTCTGCGCCTATTCAGCGGAGAACTGGGGCTCCGAGTTCGTCTTCGTTACCCATTTCCCCACGGAAAAGAGGCCCTTCTACACCAAAGACGACCCGGACAACCCGGGAACCACCCTCAGCTTTGATCTTCTCTTCCGTGGGCTGGAGATAACCACAGGCGGTCAGAGGATCCACGACTACACCGAGCAGGTGGAGAAAATGAAGAGGTTCGGCCTCGACCCGGAGGATTTCCAGGGCTACCTTCAGGCCCACAAATACGGCCTTCCCCCCCATGGGGGCCTGGCCATAGGTCTTGAACGGATCACCGCAAGGCTTCTGGGGATAGACAACATCAGGCTCACCACCATGTTTCCCAGGGATGTGAAGAGGCTTACTCCCTAGCGTAAAAAAGGGGGAAGGGCCGACCCCTTCCCCCTGTCTGTAATCCGATTTCGTCAGTCGTTGAAGACCCGTACTCCCTGGATGGGCTGTATCTGGCCGTCGATAACCAGAGTGTCAGTCATGGTGAGTGTGTCGGGGAGTGTCTGAGAACCATTCATCAGGCAGAAATAGTCGTTGTCGAGGGAGAGGTAGAATTGGCCTCCGTACCTTATGCTGTCGTCCCACAGAAGGGTGTCAGCCGGGGATGGGGCAACGAAACCGCCCCGGTCGGATATGAGGGTTCTTGCGCCGCCGGGCCAGATCTCCGGCCTTGCGGAGCCGGGGAAGACGTATCTCTGGAGGGCGAAGTCCATGGCCACTACGAAATGCTGGTTGAACCCGGGGTTGGAGGGGTCGCCGGCTATGAGTGAGTCGCCCTGAATGTCTACCCTGAAGCCCACCGGTCTGCCTGAGAAGACTTCCCGTATTTCGCTGAGCCTGTGGTTTTTGTGTTGTCTGACAGGCCTGTGTCGGAGGATGTGTTGTCTCCGCTGAAGGCCATTACTGTGTAATAGCCCGATCTGCTGGCAATGTGAACCCCCGGACTGGTTTCCGTTGTGGAGGCCAGATACCAGGGACCATCGAGGTTCGTGCGGTTCCAGAGGAAATAGCCTCTACCTCGGCGGACTGCACGGGATCCCACATGACTATGATGGTGTCGCCCTGCTGTTGAGTGTGTCTACGGTGATCCCGGTGACAACGGGAAGGGTTCCCGCCACCTCGGTTGCCGAGTCGCCGCAACCTGAGTAGAGCGCTGCCATGACAACAGCGGCGATAAGAAATTTCTTCATTGTATGCCCCTCCGTGAAGATTCCGTTTGCAGTTGGTAAATAATCAAATAAGACCGCCGCCGTGTCAATCCTGCCCCTGTTCTTCCTTCAGGCTGTCAAGCTCGCGGTCCTTCAGACCCTGAAAACCGCCGAAGGCGCTTTTTTCCAACAGAAGTATCTGGGCTGCCTTCTCGGTCATTTCGACATAGTCGCAGGCCATCTCTATGTCTTCCGCATAGCCCAGTATTCCATGCTTTCTCCAGATGACGGCGTTGGAGTGCCTGAACTCTTCCATTGTCACCCTGCCCAGCTCCCAGGTTCCGGCGGGGTGAAGTCGATGAAGGAAAGACCCTTCCGCATGAGGGTGGTTATTTCCGGGTGGGCCCTTTCAACTGCCTCGCCCAGCATTTCGCCGGGTATGTCGCTGGAGGAAAGGGCAAGCATTCCAGTGGAGTGGGTGTGCACGATGGCCGAACTGTCCCAGCCAGATCCGGGGAAAGGGAGTGAACCTGTATGTGTGTACCTATTTCGCTTGTGGGCCCCGGGTAACTTGACGGCCACAGGGCCGCCGTTCCGAACTCGGTAATGGCAAGGGGGACTATCTGGGTTTCCCGGTCGGTCCGCATTCTGCGGAATCGGCTGCCGGTGGCTGTTATGAGGAGGGTCCTTCCCGCAAGGGAACGGACAGGTTCCGACAAATGATATGCCTTCGGGTTGGGACCAAGTTCGATCTCAGTGCCCCTGGGCAGAAGAACGGAGATGTTACCGGCATTTGCCTCGGACCAGCCCATGTGGGCCAGATGCCAGGCGGTCTCAGCAATGCTGTTCCTTACATCGTCAAGATTATTCATGGAAGCAATATGCTGGAAAGCGACTTCACTTTCCACCCTTGACGAAAACGATGCGTTATCTATATTAAGAATAGTTCCTATTACGAATGGAGATCAAATGGGAAATCCGTCGCCGAGAAGGGGATCGAAGCAGAAAAAAGCAGTTTACAAAGCAGTTGTGGGCTCAGGGGACCATCCCACCGCGGATATGATATATCTTCGTGTGCGAAGGGAGCTCCCGGGAACCAGCTTAAGCACCGTTTACCGGAACCTGGGTATACTGGTGGACGAAGGAGAACTTGCTGTGGTCGCCGGACCAGGAGCTGAGATCCATTACGACCACAACACCGGGAATCACTGCCACGCCCAGTGCCGAGTGTGCGGCAGGGTGTGTGATGTGCAGTACTCTCCGGTTGATTTTTCCGCCCTGGTTCCCTCGAAGGCTTCGGGTTTCATGGTCGACGGAGTAACGGTAACTTTCACAGGTATATGCCACATGTGTTCAAACAACGAAAGAACAGGAGAGAACGATGGATCTTAAGGGAAGCAGAACCGAAAAGAACCTCCTCACCGCCTTTGCCGGCGAGTCCCAGGCAAGGAATCGCTACACCTACTTCGCCTCCCAGGCCAAGAAGGAGGGTTTCGTGCAGGTCTTCAATGTGTTCAACGAAACGGCCAACCAGGAGAAGGAGCACGCCAAGAGGCTCTTCAAGTTCCTGGAGGGCGGAGAAGTTGAGATAACCGCATCATTCCCGGCGGGTGTCATAGGTACCACCGCTGAGAACCTCAAAGCCTCCGCCGGGGGAGAGAACCACGAGCATACATCCATGTATCCTGATTTCGCAGCAATCGCCAGGGAGGAGGGTTTCAGCGATATAGCCGCTGTCTTCTCAAGCATAGCCGTTGCGGAAAAGCAGCACGAGAAGAGGTTCCTGGGCCTTCTTGGCAACATCGAGAATGGCACAGTCTTCAGTAAAGAGGAGCCTGTAGTTTGGTTCTGCCAGAATTGCGGTTATGTTCATGTGGGCAAAGAAGCTCCTGAGAAGTGTCCCGCCTGCGCCCATCCCCGGGCACACTTCATGATTGTATGCGAGAACTGGTAGAACGAAGAAGGAAGGAAAAGACCATGGCTGAAAAAATGCAGGTATACAAATGCGAGATATGCGGCAACATCGTAGAGGTCCTCCACGGCGGTGCCGGTGAGCTGGTCTGCTGCGGAGAGCCAATGAACCTCCTCGATGAACAGACCGCCGACAAGACCACCGAGAAGCATGTGCCGGTGGTGGAGAAGATCGATGGAGGATACCGCGTAACGGTGGGAAGCACCCTTCACCCCATGGTGGAAGCCCATTACATAGAGTGGATCGAGCTTCTCGCCGACGGAGTGGTTCACAGGGCTTACCTGAAGCCCGGCGACGACCCCGTGGCTGAGTTCCGCACCTGCGCGGAAAGTGTTTCCGCACGGGAATACTGCAATGTCCACGGACTCTGGAAGGGGTAGGAATGATCTCGGAAAAAATGCAGAAGGCCTTGAACGGCCAGATAAACAAAGAGCTGTTCTCCTCGTACCTCTACATGTCCATGTCCATGTACTTCGAACAGGAAGACCTGTCCGGTGCTGCTTCATGGATGCGGGTTCAGGCCCTTGAGGAACTCACCCATGCGGAAAAGTTCATGAACTATGTGAACGAACGGGGCGGAATGGTGGAACTTGAGGCCCTTGAGAAACCACAGGTCGAATGGGAAGCCCCCCTCGACGCCTTCAAGGCGGCCCTCGAGCACGAAAGGTTCATCTCCGCCTCCATCAACGACCTTGTCAGACTTTCCCGTGAGGAGAGCGACTACATGTCCGACAACTTCCTCCAGTGGTATGTTGCCGAACAGGTTGAAGAAGAAGCTTCGGTGAGCGAGGTGATCAGAATGTTCTCCATTGCCGGAAAGGGCGGCGGAGGCCTTCTGATGATAGACAGGGAACTCGGCGCCAGGGTGTTCACTCCCCCCGCCGCCGCAGAATAGAATTCGGAGACACAATGGGCCCCTGCAAGGCAGAGAAACTCACAGAAAAGGTCTATTGGGTCGGAGCCATTGACTGGAGTGTCCGTGATTTTCACGGATACTCCACAAGTCGCGGCAGCACCTACAATGCCTTCCTTGTCATCGATGACAGGGTAACCCTTATAGACACGGTAAAAGAACCCTTCATGGAGGAGATGCTGGCCAGGGTGGCATCAGTTATAGATCCCTGCGAGATCGACTACATTGTCAGCAATCATTCGGAAATGGACCATACCGGGTGTCTTCCCCGGGTAATCGATCTGGTGAAACCCGAACAGGTGTTCGCTTCAACAATGGGTAAGAAAGCCCTTGAAGCCCACTTCCATTTCGACGAAAAGCTGATAACACCGGTAAGGACCGGAGAGTCAATTTCCCTGGGGGGATCGGAACTCACCTTCGTGGAAACACGGATGCTCCACTGGCCGGACAGCATGGTTTCCTATCTGGATACGGAGAAGGTAATGTTCTCCCAGGACGGTTTCGGTATGCATCTGGCTTCAACCGAACGGTATGATGACCAGATCGATCCTTATGTGCTGAAACAGGAGGCGGAGAAGTATTTCGCGAATATCCTTCTTCCGTTTTCCCCCATGGTTACAGGTCTGATGAAGAAGCTGGATGAGCTGGATCTGGACATCAAGCTTCTCTGCCCTGATCACGGGCCGGTATGGCGAAGTGACATTGCGGGAATTCTCCAGAGCTGGAAAGAGTGGGCCCGGCAGGCGTGCTCCAGGAAAGCGGTGATAATCTATGATACCATGTGGGGAAGCACCGCAAAAATGGCTGATGCAATATGTGACGGCCTTGTGGAAGAGGGAATATCGGTAAAAGTCATGCCCCTTGCCTCCAGCCACAGGAGTGATGTGGCAACTGCGGTTCTCGATGCCGGGGCCCTTATCGCCGGAAGCCCCACAATCAATGGCCAGATGTTTCCCCGAATGGCCGACATTCTCACATATCTCAAGGGGCTCAAACCGAAGAACCTCATCGGAGGAGTATTCGGCTCCTACGGCTGGAGCGGCGAAGCCGTGAAGCACATTGAGAAGTTTTTCGATGACATGAAGATCCCACTTGCCGAAGAAAGCCTCAACATCAATTATGTTCCCGGGGATGAAGACCTGGGGAAAGCCAGGGATCTAGGTGCCGGGATCGGCATGGAACTACGCGAAAGGTGTCCTGAATGAAAACCATGGATACGACCGCCCTGTTCACGCTGAGCTATGGTCTCTACACCATCGGATCATTTTCCGGTGACAGGGTGAACGCCCAGATAGCCAACGCGGTTTCCAGATAACGGCCTCCCCGGCAAGGATAGCCGTTGCCATAAACAGGGAGGAACTGACCAACCAGTTCATAAAGGACTCCGGCTACCTCGCCATCGGAGTCCTCAGCCAGAAGGCCGACTTGCCCTTCATCGGTCACTTCGGTTTCAAGAGCGGCCGGGAGATCGACAAGTTCGCCTCGAAGGAATACATAACTACCCCCTCGGGCTGTCCCTGCCCGAAGGATAACGCACTGGCCTGCCTCGAGCTGAAGATTGAAAGCATGGTCGAGGTGGGTACCCATACGCTTTTCATAGGTGAGCTCACCCATTGCACCCTGCTCGGTGAGGGAACCCCGATGACATACAGCTACTATCAGGAGGTACTGCGGGGGAAGACCCCTCCAACGGCACCCTCCTACAAGGCGGCAACTACCACATGTGAAACCAAGGACCCTTCAAAGGAGGAAAAGGAAATGAAGAAGTATGTATGCAGCGTATGCGGCTACGTGTATGATCCAGCGGTGGGGGACCCCGACGGCGGCATCGAACCGGGTACGGCCTCGAAGACATTCCCGAGGACTGGGTATGCCCGGTATGCGGAGTGGGCAAAGACCAGTTCACTGAAGAATAGGGAACGGAAGAGCAAATGAAGAAAACCGTAATGGTGGTACTCATCAGCAGCAGGCACGATGCCGCCGCAAAGGTCCAGGCGGTTCTAACCGGATGGGGCTGCATGATAAAGACAAGGCTGGGGATACACGAGGGTGTCGGCGAGAACTGCACCGAGAACGGTCTGCTTTTCCTCGACCTTGTGGGGGAACCGGAAAAACTTGCCGAGCTGGAGCGGAAGCTCGGGGTCATAAAGGGTGTTTCAGCACGGAAACTGGAACTGGAGCTTTCCGAATAAACCGGGATTTGAAAAACCTGCTGGAGGATATTTACCACAGGTATAACAGAAGAGAGTTCATACATCCGGACCCGCTTGAATTCCTGTTCAGG
This sequence comes from Candidatus Sabulitectum silens, assembly GCA_001875255.1. Classification (GTDB taxonomy): domain Bacteria; phylum Fermentibacterota; class Fermentibacteria; order Fermentibacterales; family JCC-6; genus Sabulitectum; species Sabulitectum silens. The sequence goes on from MJAN01000001.1 coordinate 156,664, forward strand.
TACGATGATGTGGCCGACAGGGAGATAGCGGGTCTGGTGGCTTCCGGGCTGGCCTACGGCAGGGTGAATCTCATACTGAAAAGCGTTGAAGGCGTCCTGGGTATTCTGGGACCCTCTCCCTCAGAGTTCCTGTTGACCGTGAAAGAGTTCCATCTGAAGGAGCTCCTGCGTGATTTCCGCCACCGGTTCACAGGAGGGGAGGAAATGGCCCGCTTCCTCCTGTCCATCTCCAGTGTTCAGAGGGAGTTCGGACTGTCGGGGAACTTCCTTTCTGAACTCCTTGAGGATCGGTCCTATGAAGAGGCCCTGGATATGTTCTCACGGCGGCTGGCTGAACCGGGGGAAAAAGCTATCTGATACCCTCCCCCTCCAGGGGAAGCGCCTGCAAGAGGCTGCATCTCTTCATGAGATGGATGGTAAGGCACGACGAAGTGGATCCCGGCGGATGGGACATGGTCTCACCTGCGGAACTCAGCGTTCCGGTGGATGTTCACATGTTCAGGATCGGCAGATGCCTGGGATTCACCAGGAGAAGCACCGCCGACGGCAGGGCCGTGGCGGAGATAACAGGGGGGTTCAGGGAGATCTCGCCGGAAGACCCCGTTAAGTACGACTTCGCCCTGACCAGGTTCGGAATACAGAACCTGAAGGACTGCTCACTCTTTGAACGGCTGTTCGCCACAGGCGGCTGAGAAGGAACAAATGAAACAGACCCTGCTCATAGTAATGCTCTGCGTATCCTCCTCCATTCTCTTCGGAGTTCTGCACAACCAGGCAAGCGCCAGGGTCAGCCTCGAGTATTTCACCATAGGGCACCGGCCCCTCATCTCTTCCATATCCCCCACCCTCATGGGCATCGCTGGGGAGTTCATTCAACCTGGTGGGTGGGTCTGATACTGGGTTTGCTCCTGGCCCTGGCCGGAAGGGCAGGAAAGTGGGAAAGCGTTCCGCCGTTTCATTCATCAGGCCCCTGCTTATCCTCTTCGCCCTCTGCGGAACCGCTTCGTTTCTCCTTGGCCTTCTCGGCCATCGGCTGGTCATAATGGGGAAGGTCCCTTTCCTGGAAGGTATGTCCGGGGCGATAAGACCGGAAAGCCGTCCGGGATACATGGCTGCCCTGTGGATGCACACCGCAAGCTACACAGTGGCTGCAATGGGCGGGCTGGTGATGGCAGTGGGTGTTTTCGCCGGCAGGCTGCGGTCTTCCAGGTGATCTCAACGGGCTATGGCAGCCTCTGTTCAGGAGTATATATTCCCCGGGCAAAGAAATCGTAAGACCGCCGCAGGCTATTGTTAACGGAAACTCTTCCCGTCAGGCTTGCGCTGGAGTATCGGCGGTCCTCCCCGGTGTTGACGGTGAACCCAGAACGAAGGATGAAACCATGAACACAGAGAGAATTACCTCGAAGAAGGCTATCGAACTCGAGCACAGGTACGGCGCCCACAACTACCACCCCCTTCCGGTGGTCCTCAGCCGGGGAGAGGGCGTTCACGTATGGGATGTGGAGGGAAAGAAGTACTACGACTTCCTCTCCGCCTATTCCGCAGTAAACCAGGGCCACTGCCATCCGAAGATAGTCAAGGCCCTGCAGCTTCAGGCGGAAACCCTGGCCCTCACCAGCCGGGCCTTCCACAACGATGTACTCGGTGTCTTCGAGAAGTACGTTACCGAGTATTTCGGTTTCGACAAGGTCCTTCCCATGAACACCGGTGCCGAAGCGGTGGAAACCGCCATAAAACTCTGCCGCAAATGGGCCTACCTCAACAAGAAGATAGAGAAGGACCAGGCGAAGATAGTGGTCTGCGAGAACAACTTCCATGGCAGGACCACCACCATAGTATCCTTTTCCAGCGACCCCGACGCCTACAGCGATTACGGTCCCTTCACCCCGGGCTTCGTAAGGATCCCCTACAACGACGCCGCTGCCCTGGAGAAGGCCCTGGAAGACCCGAATGTGGCCGGTTTCCTCGTTGAACCCATACAGGGCGAAGCTGGGGTCTATGTACCCGACCAGGGATACCTCGCCTGCGCCAGAAGGCTCTGCACCGAGAAGAACGTGCTCCTCATAGCCGACGAGGTGCAGACCGGTATAGCAAGAACCGGAGAACTACTTGCCTGCGACCACGAGAAGGTGAAGCCGGACATACTGATACTGGGCAAGGCAATAAGCGGCGGCATGTATCCGGTTTCAGCTGTTTTCGCCAACGACGACATCATGCTGAACATCAAACCGGGTCAGCACGGTTCCACCTTCGGCGGGAACCCCGTTGCCGCTAAGGTTGCCATGGCAGCCCTGGATGTGGTGAGGGATGAGAAGCTCGCGGAGAGGTCACAGCACCTGGGCGAGATACTGAGGCGAGAACTCAGGGCCATCAAGTCGGAAATGATCACCCTCGTTAGGGGCAAAGGCCTCCTGAACGCCATCATCATCAAACCGAAGAACGGCAAGGAAGCCTGGGACGTGTGCCTGAAAATGGCGGAGAACGGCCTGCTGGCGAAGCCCACCCACGGCGACATCATCCGTTTCGCCCCGCCCCTTGTGATCACCGAAGAGCAGATCATGGAGTGCGTGGCGATCATCAGGAAGTCCATAGCCTCCTTCGAGTAGACAGAGACCCGACGGGAATCAGGGCCGCGGCGAAAACCGCGGCCCTATTCTTTGAAGGCCCTTTCCCTGAGCGAGCCCATCCTCTGGATGAAGGCCGGGGTGATCTCCAGCTCGATTCCGGGAATACCGTTGACCAGGGGAAGAAGATAGGCTCGTCTGGCGGCTTCTGAAGAGATCCCGCCACAGGCGGCCAGGGAGAACAGCTCCGGAAGAACGGCGGAGGCAAGCACTGTGCTTACAGCCTGCGTCATGGCCAGTTTCATGGGCTGCCCGGTTGAAAGGGTGTCAAGAACCCCTTCCAGCCGCCTGATGAAGGTTTCCCTCGCAAAGCCCTTAAGGGCCGGGTCGAACATGTATGCCCTGGAGAGGCCCGGGTATCGCAGAATTCCCTCCATCATGTAGTCAAGGAAATAGAACACTTTCTCGGGAAGGGGGAGGGGTTCTTCAATGATCATCTCCCAATCGTCGAAAAGATGGGACAGGGTGAGGTCGAGGACCTGAAAGAGAAGGTTCGCCCTGGTTCCGAATGGTAGTTCACAGCGGCGGCGTTCACCCCGGCGGTTTCCGCCACCCTCCTGGTGGTAAGTGCTTCGGTTCCTCCGGTGTTCACTATTTCCACCGCAGCGGAAAGTATTCGCAGAACAGTATCAGTTTTCTTCACGGACCCTCCAGGTGATTCTGACATAAGTTAAGCACATTTTACCCCGGGGACAAGCCGGGTTGACAGAGCGCTTCAATCGCATCATTTAATCATACGATTAAATCATACGATTAAATTATGGAAGCAGCAAGGAGCTCCGATGAAAACTCTTGTCTCACTGTGTTTTGTCCTGTCCGGTATGTCCCTGGGCGCCACCGGGGCCCTGGAGGTTTCAGTGACCGCCGCCGGTACCCTTGCCCCGGTGCCCGGTGCCTTTGTCGTTCTCGAAGGCTCATCCCTGGGAGGGATTACCGACGCCCGGGGAAGCTGCCTCATTGATGGCGTCCCCCCCGGGGCATACGTTCTCAGGGTGAGCAGCGTGGGATTTCACCCCAGGGGGGTAACCGATGTTATCGTGGGGTCGCGGCGGATCACGCCGGTGGATGTATCCCTTTCCTATTCGGTGGTTGAAGGTGGTGTGATCCAAGTAACCCCCGACTACTTTCCCGATGAGCCCTCTGATCCAGTTGGAAAGATCGAGTTTTCCGGGGAACAGATAAGACGGGCACCCGGTTCCGCAGGTGACGTCTCCCGGGTAATCACCGCCCTCCCTTCGGTTACCGGAATAGACGATCAGTACAACGGAATGGCTGTCCGTGGGGGAATCCCATGGAGAACGGCATATATCTGGATGGAATGGAAATACCCAACATTAACCATTTCCCGAGGCAGGGGACTTCCGGGGGCGGGCTGGGCATGGTGAACACCGACCTGATAAGTGATGTGAAATTCTCCGCCGGAGGTTTCTCACCCGCCTTCGGCAACAGACTTTCCTCGGTGATGGAGATAGGTATCAGGGAGGGAAGCCGCAGGGGGTTCACAGGCCAGGCGGACCTTAGCATGGCCGGTTTCGGCGGAGTCCTCGAGGGGCCGGTCTTCGGCGGCGCGGGAAGCTGGCTGGTCTGCGGAAGGAGGTCCTATGTAGATCTTCTGGTGGATATAGCGGACATAGATGCCGTACCGGTCTATTCCGATCTGCACGGGAAACTGGTCTACGACCTGAACCCTGCCCACCGGATCTCCCTGTTCGGCCTGGGGGCCTGGGACTATGTGGACTACGGCTATGAACAGGCCTTTGAGGACGGCAACGGGAACTATGGAATTACCCGGGGCAGGAATACATCCCTGGGCGCGGGCTGGAGGTGGATATGGCCAGGGGAGGGTTTTTCCAGCACCATTCTGTCCTGGAACGGCATCCACTACGGAGGCGACTATTTCGACACACTGACCAGGCACTGGGAGGCGGTACAGAACTCCACCGAAAACTCAGTTTCACTCAGGAATGACAATTCCTGGAGACCCCAGGCAGGACTCACACTGAGGTTCGGACTTGAGGGAAGGCTGAACCTTGACGACTTCGAGAACAGCTATTCTGCGGACACGAACTACAGCGGAGACCCCATCCCTGAACTCCATGTTCGCAGAAGGACCAGCAATATCGGTGCGGGTGTTTTCGCCTCGGCTGGGATTGTTGTTATTCCCGGGTTGACTATAACAGGCGGAAGCAGGATGGACTTCAGCGAAACCACCGGGGAAACCCGTGTCTCCCCCAGGGGCTCTGTATGCTGGGAGCCTGCCACGGGGACAAAACTCAGCATTGCAGGAGGGGTCTACAGGCAGGAACTGCCCAGGGAGCTGACCTCCCGGGGACCGGAGTTCGAAAACCTTGAGACCCCCGTGTCACTTCATCTGGTCCTGGGCTTCGCACGGCTTCTGGCTCCAGACACCAGACTTCAGTTCGAGGCCTACTCCAAAATAGGCAGCGATTTTCCCTATGATCCAATGCAGCCGGGCTATTTCGTCCTGGACGGAGTGAGTGCCGAGCAAGATCTCCATCCTTCGAAACCCTGAACTCCGGGGGGAGACAAGGGCAGAGGGTGTGGAAATTACACTGAGAAAACAGCTCGTAAGCGGCCTTTATGGCCTTGCCGCCGGTTCACTTTACTCTTCTGAGTACAGAACTCCCGGAGAACCCTGGAGAAGAAGGATCTACGATCAGCGATGGACGGGGACCCTGGAGGGTGGCTACAGGTTCGATTCGGGCTGGGAGGTGAGCTGCCGCTGGCTTCTTGCCGGGGGAAGACCCTATACACCACTGGATCCGGTGGCCTCCGAGGCGCATAACCGGACCATTCTGGACAGCACAAGAATAAACGCTGAACGCTACCCCCACTACAGTTCACTTAACCTCAGGGCAGACAGGAGGTTCAGCTTCGAAAGGGGAGGTCTTGTCTGCTACGCTTCTGTCTGGAACATACTGAACAGAAGGAATACTACCGCCACTTTCTGGAACAGGATCGAAAAAAAGGAGGACCATATCTATCAGTGGGCAATGATGCCGGTGGTGGGTATTGAATATGAGTTTTAGCTTATTTGCGTCCGATTGACCGGGTTCAGGAGAATGATTTATACTCAATATGTACCTCAACTTGGAGGGGACCGCAGTGGCGCGAAACCCCGATACCGACATGAACAGCCTGATCCTGTCCGCCCTCGGGCAGACCGGTGAGGGAGTTGCAATAGTCGATCTTTCGGGGAACATTATCTATGTGAACGGGGCCTTCGCCCTTGCCCACGGCTTTACCCGGGAAGAACTAACCGGAATGAACCTGTCGGTGTTTCACCGGGAAGAGGACATGCCCCTGGTAAACCACGCAAACAGCCAGGTCATGGAAACAGGTTCCTTTTCCGGAGAGATCCCCCATCTTCACCGGGACGGAACGGTCTTTCCCGCTCTGATGCAGAGTACCCTTGTCAGGGACAGTAACGGCAGGGCCATTGGGATAGTCGGTACACTGAGGGACATCACAGACATCAAGAAGGCATATCTGACCTCCAGGAGGCACGACATCTCTTGAAGAGCGTTCTGGATGCCATCCCCGATATCATAGGGATACAGGACGACAGCCATGGAATGATCAGCTACAATGCCGCCGGTTACAGAGCCCTTAAGCAGACCCCGGAAAGCATAAAGGGGAAAAAGTGCTACCAGCTAATCGGTCATGATGATCCTGCGAGGTATGTGCCACTTCCATAACATATGGAACGAAGGAAACCGCACGGGTGGAGAAGTTCGTCCCCGAGATGGGCAAATGGCTGGATGTGCGTTCTATCCCATTCTGGATGAATCCGGAAAGATAATCAAAGTGATCGAGCACCTCCGGGACATTACGGACAAGAGGGAGGCCCAGGCAAGGAGCCGCAGGCTTGAGGAGCAGATCATGCTTACCCAGAAACTGGAGAGCCTGGGTGTGATGGCAGGTGGCATAGCCCACGACTTCAACAACATACTGCTTTCCATAATGGGGAACGCCGACCTCGCCCTCAGGGAAGCCATGGGCAAAGACATAACCGGTTACCTCGAAGAGATCATCTCCTCGGCAAAGGGTGCGGCGGACCTGGCATCCCGTATGCTAGATTACTCTGGAAAGAGCGAGCCACACAAAACCTCACTGGATGTGAATGAACTCATAAGGGACACCGCCCAGATGCTCCATGTATCCATCTCGAAAAAAACCACACTGGAGTATCTGCTTGCCGAAGATCTCTCTCCGGTGCTGGCTGACCTGGCCCAGCTGCGGCAGGTGGTCATGAACCTCATAATGAACGCCTCTGAAGCCCTGGAGGACCACCCTGGAACAGTATACCTCTCCACCGCCATGGGAAGGCTGTCCAGGGAGGAACTGGCGGAATGCTATGTGAACGACAATCTCCCCGGGGGGGAGTATGTGGTACTTTCGGTCAGGGATACCGGATCAGGAATGAATCCAGGAACGCTCTCCAGGGTGTTTGACCCCTTCTTCACCACCAAGTTCGCCGGCCGCGGACTTGGGCTTGCATCGGTCCTGGGCATCGTCAGGAACCATCAGGGAGGAATACGAGTCAGCACCGAGCCGGGAAGGGGAACGGAATTTACGGTCTATCTTCCAGTCGATCCTTCCGTGGAAACGGTTTCCAGAACGGAGATCGTTGAGGAGCCCTCCGGTCAGGGCAATGTCCTTCTGGTGGACGACGAAGAGTTCGTGAGGACTGTGGCGGGCAAAATGCTCATTAGGGCGGGCTACACGGTGGAGTATGCATCCAACGGCCTGGAGGCTGTGCAGAGGATAAGAATGAATCCCGGGGGATCGACTGCGTGATCCTCGATCTCACAATGCCGGTGATGGACGGTCTGGAAGCCTTCGAAAGGCTCATCTCCCTGAAGCCCGATGCCAGAATAATCGTCTCAAGCGGTTTTGCTCATGGTTCCATAATGGAGAAATTCAAAGGAAAACCCCTGGCGGGGATACTTCACAAACCCTATTCACTCCACGAGATAACCCTTGCGGTGGGCCAGGCCATAAAAAGGCCGCCCGGCGTGCCGGACGGCAGGGGGATCCCGGCGGAGGCTAGAGAACCTCTTCCATGGATTTGCCGATTATCTCCATTGCCTTCTCCACCTCTTCGGCGGTGATGTTCATCGGCGGCCTGAACCTTATGGTCCTGTGGCCGCAGGGAAGGATAATGGCGCCGTTGTCCATGATCCTGGAGATCAGGGCATTCCTTTTTTCAGGGCTTTCCAGGTCGAAGGCTATCATCAGGCCCCTGCCCCGGATGTTCGTAACGCTTTCCGGGTGCTTTGAAGCCAGAACGGCAAGTCCCTCCATCACCTGGGTATGACGGGAACGCACATTCTCAAGGATGTTCTCCTCGGTCATGATCTCCAGATACTTCGTGCAGCGAACCATGTCCACCAGGTTTCCGCCCCAGGTGGAGTTGATCCTGCTGGATTCGTGGAAAACGTTCTTTTCCACATCGTCTATCCGCTTGCTTGACGCAATGCCGCAGACCTGTGACTTCTTGCCGAAGCAGAAGATGTCCGGAGCGACCCCGAGGGCCTGCCATGCCCACCATTCTCCGCACATGCCCATTCCGCTCTGGACCTCGTCGAAGATCAGGAGGAATTCGTGCCTGTTCGCCCTGTCCCGCAGGGCCTGAAGGTACTCGGGACGGAAGTGGTTGTCGCCGCCCTCTCCCTGGATGGGTTCTATAAGCAGGCAGGCTATGTCGTGTCCGTGTTCCTTTATGGCCAGGTCTATCTGTTCCAGACTGTTCTTTTCAGCCTGGATAACCTCCTCCAGGTGGTCCTCAATGGGGAATACCATTGCAGGCGGGTCGACCCTGGGCCAGTCAAAGAGGGGGAAATACATGTATTTCCTGGGGTCCGCGGTGTTGGTAAGGCTGAGTGTGTAGCCGGACCGTCCGTGGAAGGCCTTTTTGTAATGAATGACCCTGGTGCCAAGTTTATCGCCCCTGCCGGCGGCTATGTTCTTCCTTACCTTCCAGTCGAAGGCGGTTTTCAGGGCGTTCTCCACCGCAAGGGCGCCCCCTGAAACGAAGAAGAGGTAGGGGTGGCTGTCCGGTATCACCGTGTTGGCGAAGGTTTCAACGAAAACCGCCATTTCCTCGGTGTAAAAATCGCTGTTGGAGGGCTTGTTGATCGCCGCTCCAGCGATGTGTTCCTTCCATTCTTCGGTGGTCATGGAGGGGTGATTGAACCCCAGGGGAGCACTGGCAAAGAAGCTGAAAAGATCGAGATAGTCCTTCCCGGTGATGGCGTCGCGGATCCAGCTGCCTTTGCTGTTCTTCAGGTCGAGGGTCATGTCATACCCGTCCGCCAGCATGTGCCTTCCAATGGTTGCTTTTACCTTGTCTGCGGGTATACGCTTCATTTGGGCCTCCTGGTCTGTGAATTCTATGCGTTCAACCGCCGGTTCGGCGGGAAGCGAAGGGATAACGGTCAAGTCATTTGTCTGTCAAATCTTAATTACCGCCGGAGCATTGTCAACTCATCGGTAATGTGGCGACAGATATAGCCTTTACCTATATTTACGCCGGGTGTGGCTTCAGTTTCTGAATAACCTGATGAGTGATTTAATTAGCATCATCATTAATAGCATGAAAGGGATAGTATGGAACCCATTCGAAGCCTTGAACAGCTTAAAAAGTATGCAAAAGACCTTCCTTCAAGCGTTGTTTCCGTGGTTCGTGCCGACGAGGTGGAAACCCTTGCCGCGGTAAAGGAGGCGGTGGAGGGTGGCATGGTCGACTGCATTCTCGTCGGTCCCGAAGGCGGCATACGAAAGGCCGCCGCTGAGGCGGATTTGACATCAGCGGTATCAGGCTGGTTAACGCCGAAGACGACAAGGAGAGCGCCGCAAGGGGTGTGGAGCTGGTGCGCAACGGAGAGGCCCATGTTCTCATGAAGGGCCTTGTTGCAACCAGCACATTCCTTAAGGCCATCCTCGACAAAGAACACGGCCTCAGGGGCGAGGGGCTCCTCAGTCATGTTGCCGCCTTCGATGTGCCCACCTACGACAAGCTGCTGATAATAACCGACGCGGCAATGAACATCGCCCCCACCCTCGACCAGAAAAAGGACATGCTCAGAAACGCCGTGGTGGTGGCCAAGGCCCTTGGTGTAAAGGTTCCCAAGTGCACCTATGTATGCGCCAAAGAGGTTCCCTATGAAAAGATGCCCTGCACCATGGAAGCTGCGGAAATGAAGAAGATGGCCCAGGAGGGACAGTTCGGCGACATACTATTTGACGCCCCCCTTGCCCTGGACCTGGCCGTCTCCCCGGTTTCCGTTAAGATCAAGAAGATAGAAAGCCCGGTTGCCGGCGACGCCGATGTGCTCCTCATGCCGGACATCGAGGCGGCCAATGTGCTCTACAAGGGACTCATCTTCCTGGCCAACGCCGAGCTGGGAGCGGTGGTAATGGGAGCCAGGAACCCCGTTGTACTAACCAGCCGGGCGGACAGCGCGGAAAGCAAGCTCTGCAGTCTGGTGCTCAGCGGAATAGTGGCTGCCTATCAGGGAAGCGAGTAATGAGGATCCTTCTCGCCAGCGACCACGCGGGTTTTTCACTGAAGTCCCACCTCGCCTGCCGGCTTGAGTCCGCAGGCCATAAGATCACCGACCTCGGCCCCTTTCCACCGAATCGGTGGACTACCCCGATTACGCAGGGATACTATGCCGGGCACTCCTGGCCGGAGAGGGGGAAAGGGGCATACTCGTCTGCAACTCAGGTGTGGGCATGAGCATAGCCGCCAACAGGTTCAGGGGAATAAGGGCTGCGCTGTGCCTTTTCCCGGACATGGCAAGGTACGCCAGGCTGCACAACAATGCCAATGTCCTGGTCCTCGGAGGAGGCCTCACCGGCCCCTTCCTTGCCGATTCGATAACCGATGTGTTCCTGAATGAGGGTTTCGAGGGGGGCAGACACAAAAGACGAACCGACAAGTTCGACCCTGCGGAAGAATCGAAATGATAGATCTCATATGCGGGGCCAGACCGAATTTCATGAAGGTGGATCCCATAATAAGGAATCTCCATGGGGAAGTGCGTCTGGTTCACACCGGTCAGCACTACGACTACTCCATGTCAGGAAGTTTCTTTGACCAGCTTGGGCTCCCTAAGCCGGACATCAACCTGGGAGTGGGAAGCTCCACGGTAACCGGGCAGACAGCGGACATTATGAAGGCCTACGAACCGGTTTTCCTTAAAGGCAGTCCCAGGGCCGTGGTGGTGGTTGGGGACGTTAACTCCACCCTTGCCTGCGTTCTTACCGCGGTAAGGTACGGAACTCCCACCGTCCATGTTGAGGCCGGCCTGAGAAGCTTCGACAGGACAATGCCCGAGGAGATAAACAGGGTGCTCACCGACCAGATAAGCGACCTTCTCCTGATCACCAGCCCGGAGGCCAGGGATAACCTGCTCAGGGAAGGCCGTAGCAACAGCGCAGTGAGAATGGTGGGCAACCCGATGATCGACACACTGCTCAGGCTGCTCCCCGGGGCCGCCGGGAAACCGGTACCAGAAGGGGATTTTGGCCTGGTAACCCTCCACCGCCCTGGAAATGTGGACAGCAGGGACAAGCTTGCAGGCATCCTTCAGGGTCTGGGCGGGCTGGCTCCGCTTCCCCTGGTGTTCCCGGCCCATCCCAGAACCCTGAAGAACATAGGGAAGTGGAAGCTGAGCGGTATGGTCCCGGACAACCTGACCCTGTCCGAGCCCATGGACTATCTTTCCTTTATAAGGCATCAGCAGACGGCCCGCGTGGTGATAACCGATTCAGGAGGGGTCCAGGAGGAAACCTCCGTAATGGGCGTGCCCTGCGTAACGGTCAGGCCTAACACCGAGAGGCCTGTAACCTGCACAATGGGAACAAATGTGCTCTGCCCTGACCCCGGTGGTCTGGCAGAGGCCGCCAGGAAACAGATGGATAACAGACCGGCTTCCCCGCCGAAGATCCCCTTGTGGGACGGCGGAGCCGGGGCACGTATAGCATCGGAGATAGAGAGGTTACTGAAATGAAGAGTCTTTTGCTCCTTCTGCCGGCTGCGGTGATCCTTTCAGCCGCCTGCGGCGGAGAGAATGGGCAGAACCAGCCCACGGAGACCTGGGCGGCAGCCGACTTCCAGAAGTTCGCCGTCACACTGCAGGGTGAGGATGTGGGATACATGACCATGCAGACAGAACAGCAGGGGGATTCGCTGTTCATCACCCAGAACATGGAATGGCACCTGCTTCTGATGGGCACAACGAGAACGGTCTCCATGAGCGTGCTGTCCAGGACCGGTCTGGACATGGACCTCGGCTTCATGGACATGACCATGTCCGACGGCACATCGGTCATACAGGCCAGGGCGGTGCGCACCGGGAACACGGTGGAAACCACACTGAACACCTCCGGCAGGGAGATATCCTACTCAAGGGAGTTCGAGGGAGATTATCTGCCGGCCTTCGTGGACCTCGCCGCCGCCGGGATGGACTGGAACCCCGGGGACGAGCTGGTGGTGCCCACCTTCGACCCCTCCACCGGAATGCTCTTTGAAGCCACGGTTACCTGCGAGGAGGTGGAGCCCATGTCCCTGATGGGGGGACACCGTTCAGGCCGCAAGGCTCACCATAGCCCAGCAGGGCATGAGGAACACCGTCTGGGTTTATCGTGGCCAGATAGTCCGCGAGGAGGAAGCGGGTATGGGTATGGTCCTCACCCGGGTATCCCCGGACACCGAGAACAACATCATACCCTCAAGCGATCTCTACGAGGTCTACGCGGTGACATCCAACGATGTCCGCAATCCCAGGCGGACTGGAGAACGGATATGGAGGCTTACCGGGGATATAGACTGGTCCGATATCCAGCTTGACTACCCCGGTCTTCAGACCTCCGCCGATGGTCCCGTGGTCACCGTGACCTCCACCCCCCCGGGAAGTCCCCTTCCCTTCCCCATGGAAGTCACCGATGAAGACCTTCTTTCACTTCTTCTTCCGGAATCAATGATACAGAGCGACGACCCGGCCATTGTGGCCCTGGCCCAGGATCTGACAGCGAACGCCACGAACTCCTGGGATGCCGCAATGAGCATCTCCGAGTATGTGGATAACGCCGTGGACAATGTCCCGACTGTGTCCCTGCCATCGGCGGTGGACGTGCTGGACAACCTCCGGGGGACTGCAACGAACACACCATCCTCACCGTTGCCCTCTGCCGGGCCGCCGGTATCCCAGCGGTGACCTGCGCCGGTGTGGTGTATGTGGACAACGGAATTTTCGGATACCATGCATGGCCGGCGGTCTGGGTTGGTGAGTGGGTTGCAATAGACCCCACCTTCAGCCAGCAGGTTGCCGACGCCACCCACATCATCCTTGCCCAGGGGAGCCTTGAAGAGCAGTACGTGGTAAACGCGGTACTCGGCAGGCTCACAATAGAAGAACTGGATTAAGGGTTTGTTCCCTCCCCGGGAGAAAAGGGCCATGGAGCTTGCCCTCAGGGAGGCTCTGAAGGGCGGCAAGGCGGTGTTCCCCAATCCCATGGTAGGGGCGGTCATACTGAACCGCAGGGGGGATGTGGTGTCCACGGGACATCATACCTGCTGCGGAGCCCCCCACGCCGAACGGGAGGCCCTTTCCCGGGCGGGGGATGTCTCGGGATGCACCATGGTAGTTACCCTTGAGCCCTGCTGCCACCATGGAAGGACCCCACCCTGCGCCGAGGCCATCGCGGAAGCTGGGATAGCCAGGGTGGTGGTGGGAATGGTGGACCCCGACACACAGGTCCGGGGTGGTGGAATAGAGTACCTTCGCTCCATGGGAATAGATGTTCAGGTAGGGCTGATGGAGAAGGCTGCCGAAGGGATCAACAGGGTGTACATACACCACAGGAAAACCGGCAGGAGCTTCCTTCATCTGAAAATGGCAGGAACCCTCGACGGCAGGAGTGCCGCCCGGACGGAACCAGCAGGTGGATAACCGGCGCTGAATCCCGACGAAGGGTTCACGAATACAGAAGGGATTCCCACGGGGTTCTGATCGGGGGTAAAACGGCAATTGCCGACGACCCCGCACTGGACGCCAGGGATGTGGACTGCCCCGGGAATGAACAGCCGGTACGGATCATATATACCCGGGAACCCCTTCCCGGTAACCTGAAGGTGTTCACTACCCCGGGGAGGACAATTGTCGCCTCCCCGGAAACCTTGAGGTCCCCAGTTCCGCTGAGGACTGGACCGGCACCGCCACCCCGGTGGAGCTCCTGGAAAGAACCGCAAGGGAAGGCCTCGGTCTCCTTCTGTGTGAAGGAGGGGGTACCCTGGGGGCATCCCTGCTTAGACAGGGCCTGGTTGACAGACTCAGCATATTCACCGCCCCGGCCCTTCTGGGCTCCACTGGTCTTCCCGTTCTCGGGGACCTCGGCGTGGGGAGCATAGGAGGGGTCATTAGGCTCCGGGACCCGGTGGTAACAAGGACCGGAGAAGACATACTCACGGAGGGCGAAGTTGTTTACAGGGCTGATTGAAACCACAGGGGTGGTAAGAAGGACCGGAGCGGTGCTTGAGATAGAAAGCCTCGTCCCCCTTGACCTCAGCCGGGGTGACAGTCTGGCGGTGGACGGGGCATGCCTGACCGTTACCGGGACCTCCGGCGGGGTGATCCGTTTCGATGTATCCCCGGAAACCTTCAAAAGGGTATCCTCCCCGGTAAAGGGGAAGAGGGTCAACCTCGAGCGGGCCATGGAGGTCGGGGGAAGGCTCCACGGCCATTTCGTAACCGGCCATGTGGACTGCACGGGAACGGTGACAGGGGTCAGAAGGATGTCCGGTTTCACCGGGATCACCGTTTCCTATCCCCGGGAAAACGCCAGGCTTCTGGTGGAAAAGGGTTCCGTGGCCCTTTCCGGAATTAGCCTCACCTTAGCCGAGCTTACCGAAAGGAATTTTACCGTGGCCCTGATACCGGAAACACTTTCAGGGACCACCGCCGGTTCATGGAAGCCAGGCACCAGGGTCAATATCGAGTTCGACATGATCGGAAAATACGTTGTCCGCGCCGCGGCTGCGGACCGAGCAGAAGGATCGTTGAGGGAATACCTTGAAAAGAACCAGTCTGGAACCCGCTGAAAAGGCTATCGCCGCCATAAAGCGCGGCGAAATGATAATAGTGGTAGACGATGAGAACAGGGAGAACGAAGGCGACCTGGTGATCGCCGCCCAGTTCTGTGACCCGGAACACATCAACTTCATGGCCACCCATGCCAGGGGTCTCATCTGTCTTGCCATGAAGAAGGATCACCTGGCAAGGCTGGACCTCCACGAGATGGTTCCCCGGAACACATCTCTCCATGAAACCGCCTTTACCGTGAGCATAGACGCCGTGTCCGGGGTCACAACGGGGATAAGCGCCGGGGACAGGGCCAGGACCATCGCAGTGGCCATCGACCCGAACACGAAACCGGAGGACCTTGGCCGTCCGGGACATATCTTTCCCCTGGCCGCCCGGGACGGCGGTGTGCTCAGACGAACAGGTCACACCGAGTCTGCGGTTGACCTCGCCGGTCTGGCGGGTCTGCATCCTCCGGGGTGATATGCGAGGTGATGAACGAAGACGGCACCATGGCCCGTCTTCCTGATCTGGAGCTCTTCGCCGAAAAACACGGGCTGCTGGTTACCAGCGTGGAGGAACTGGTGAAGTACCGCCACAGGAACGAGGTCCTGGTGAAGTGTATGGCCCAGGCCCAGATACCAACCGACTTCGGTGAGTTCACCATGAGGGTCTACGAGAGCCTCATCGACGGCGAGACCATGTGGCACTCTCCCAGGGAGATGTTGCCGGCAGGGATAACGTTCTGGTAAGGGTTCATTCCCAGTGCCTTACCGGTGATGTCTTCGCCAGCCGCAGGTGCGACTGCGGCGGACAGCTCCACGCCGCCATGGCGAAGGTCGCCGAGGAGGGTCTTGGGGTTGTTCTCTACATGTCCCAGGAGGGCAGGGGAATAGGCCTTGCCAACAAGATAAAGGCCTACCACCTGCAGGATCACGGGCTGGATACAGTTGACGCCAATGTAACCCTCGGTTTCGCCCCGGACCTTCGGGATTACGGCATAGGAGCCCAGATCCTGAGTGACATGGGGCTTTCCACCATAAGGCTGATGACCAATAATCCAAAGAAGATAGTGGGGCTCTCCGGCTACGGTCTCGAGGTAACGGAACGGGTCGGAATAGAAGTGTGTCCCACCGATGAGAACAGGTTCTATCTCAGGACCAAGAGAGACAGAATGGGACACCTGCTGAAGGGAGTTGAGAAGAATGGCCTGGATACATGAAGGACAGCTCGACGGCGAGAATCTCAAGATAGCCGTTGTGATTTCCCGTTTCAACAGTTTCATTACAGGAAGGCTCCTCGACGGGACCCAGGACTGCCTGCTCCGTCACGGGGTGGAAGAGGAGGACATAAATGTCTTCTGGGTCCCCGGCGCCTGGGAGATCCCCGCCGTGGCGGCCAACCTTGCCAGAAGCAAATCCTTTGACGCCGTGATCTGCCTCGGCGCAGTTATCCGGGGGGAAACTCCCCACTTCGATTTCGTGGCATCGGAGAACGCCAAGGGGATTGCCCAGGCGGGGATGAACTCCACCGTTCCCGTGGTGTACGGCGTGATAACCGCAGACACCGTTGAGCAGGCTGTTGACCGGGCCGGAACAAAGAACGGCAACAAGGGGTTCGAAGCGGCAATGACAGCAATCGAGCTGGTAAGCCTTTACGAACAGATGCACGTCTTCACCGTTTCCAACACCGACCTTCCGGAGGAATGATTTGGGTCTTCGAACAAGGGGAAGAAAATTCCTTCTCCAGTGCCGGTACGCCGCCGATGCCAACGATCTTTCACTGGAGGAGAACATGGAGACCATGTCCATCTCCTCACGGATCCCCGACCCTGAAACAAGGATTTGGCTTCAGGAACTGGGGAGTACCGCCCGGAAGAACCGTGAAGAGATCGACGGAAAGATCGAATCCGCCCTCCGTAACTGGTCCATGGACAGGCTCACCCCGGTAACCAGACTGATCCTTCAGCAGGCCCTGGCGGAAAGCCTTTACATGGATATTCCCGCCCCGGTGGCGATCAAGGAGGCCGTAAGGCTGGCAATAGAGTTCGAGGGGCCGAAAACCGGATCATTCGTAAATGGAGTTCTTGACAGGATACTCTTCAGGGATGTGCCGAAGGAGCCCTGAGCGTTCCCTCCGGTGGAAATGACCGGGCTGAAACCCTTTCACCCGGCGGGGGTACAGTAAGCAGAGCTTTCGGGTTATATCATGTGTAACAGGGGCTCTAAGCGGGCGGGAAAAAATGCTGATAAGGGTCATAAGCGATGTGCACGGTAATCTGGCGGCCCTCAAGGCGGTCCTGGCACACCCCGACGGCCTGAAGGCCGGGGAGACCCTCTGCCTTGGAGACACTGTGGGCTACGGCTCACATCCCGTGGACTGCATAAACATAGTGAAGCAGCACTGCGGTCATGTGGTTGCAGGTAACCACTACCACGGCGCCGCGGGGCTGATGAGCATTTCAAGCTTCAATTTCGACGGCCAGCGTGCCATCGAGTGGACCAGGACCCAGCTCGAGGAAGACCATGTCACCTGGCTCAAACAGCTTCCCCTTCGTACCTTCTTCCAGGGTATCCTGCTCACCCACGGGTCGCCGGACGACCCCGGCGGCTGGACCTATGTGCTCAACTCATACACCGCCAGGGATGCGGTTCTTGCCGCGGAAGGCTACCCTTCCATCTACGGCCATACCCACATACCCATGCAGTGGACCCGCACCGGGGACTGCTCCTCCGAACCGGCGGGAACCTTCGCCGAAGCCGCCCTGATAAACTGCGGAAGCGTGGGGCAACCCAGGGACGGCGACCCCAGGGCGGCCTACCTCCTGTTGAACACCGAAGAGCGTACTTTCAGACATGTCCGTGTGGAGTACGACATCCACCGGGCTGCATCGGCCATAAGGGCCGCCGGTCTTCCGGAGCACCTGGCCGGCCGTCTATTCCTGGGCAAGTAGGGAGGTAAGGATGATCTTTTCGGCAATGCTTCTGATGACCTGTCTGGTCTCCCAGGCAACACAGCTTACAGTTAACATCACCGGCTTCGAGGAACGGACAGGAGAGGCAAGGCTGGCGGTCTTCGGCCCCGGCGACTCCTTCCCCATGGAGATAGACGAGGCCCTCTACAAAGGGGTAATGACCGTTGATGCTGATACACTGGTCTTCACCATCGATTCACTGGCTCCGGGCACATATGCCATTACGCCTACCATGACAGGGACATGGACGGAGAGCTGGACATGCACTGGTACGGTCCTCCCAGCGAGAAGGTGGGGGTATCCAACAATGCCACCGGCTTCGCCGGCCCCCCGGGTTTCGACGACGCGTCCTTCCTGCTTGGTGATGAACCCTGGTTCTGGGTATCTGCTGCGCTGAAGAACTATCTTCCCGTTTTGAGAACCCTTACCGTGGAGAATCTCATCGCCGTTTCCAGTACCACACCTGAGATCCTCCAGGCATAAGCGAAGAGGTTCTGGCGGCGTTCCCCGATTCCGGTTATTTTATGGAGATG
Source organism: Candidatus Sabulitectum silens (assembly GCA_001875255.1). Classification (GTDB taxonomy): domain Bacteria; phylum Fermentibacterota; class Fermentibacteria; order Fermentibacterales; family JCC-6; genus Sabulitectum; species Sabulitectum silens. The sequence goes on from MJAN01000001.1 coordinate 174,908, forward strand.
GATGTGAGCCCCCACGGGGTGCTCGCCTTCGATCCTTTCACCGAAGAATTTCACAGGCTCTACATCATGAGATAGAGTCCTTACGAGGGGTCATGGCAATAAAACTGTACGATGGCGAGAACTGTCCCTGCCCGGCGGACTGCCGCCGGCACGGCAAATGCTCCGAATGCATGAAGTTCCACCACGGCAGGAAGGAACCCACATACTGCGAGTTCCTTGCGGGAAAGCTGGACGACGAGAAGCTTCCGGAACAGCCTGAAAGGGCCCGGCGCACCGGTAAGCAGATCAGGCTCCTCGACTACGCCCCATGCGCAGGTTGAGCAGGCAAGCTTAAGCCCGCAAGGCTTGCGGGAATAGTGCAGAAGCTTCCCCGGTACATCACCCCGGATCTGCTTGTGGGGCTGGAGAACATGGACGACGCCGGGGTCTACCGAATTACCGACGACATCGCCCTGGTGCAAACTGTGGACTTCTTCTACCCCATGGTGAACGACCCCCGGATGAACGGCCGTATCGCCGCGGCGAACTCACTGTCCGACATCTGGGCCATGGGGGCCACCGCCCACACCGCCATGAACGTCCTGGCGTATCCCCCGGGGCTCATCGATGCCGATACCATAGGGGACATGCTGGCCGGGGGCAGCGAGAAACTCGTAGAGGCAAGGGTATCCCTTGTGGGTGGCCATACCATGGAACAGGAGGACCTGCTCTACGGCATGAGCGTAACGGGAACCGTGCATCCCGGTGGAATAAAGACGAACACAAGCGCCGGTGCAGGGAACGCCATCATACTCACCAAGCCCCTTGGAACCGGGGTATACGGCAGGGCCATGATGCAGACGGACCTTGACCCCGGTCAGTACCGCGAGGCCACCGATTCCATGTGCAGGCTGAACATGTACGCCGCCGATGTACTGAAGGAGTTCAGCGTCACCGCCATGACCGATGTTACAGGCTTCGGCCTGCTGGGCCATGCTCTGCCGGTGATGAGGAGCAGCGGTCTCACCGCGGTGCTCAGCGCCGGTGCCGTGCCCCTCCTTTCCCACACCATCGCCCTTCAGAAAATGTACGGCGCCAAGGAGGCCTGCAAGGTCAAGGAGTACGTTTCCGAATATCTTACTGTGCAGGATGGGGTTCCCGGAGCCCGGGTCACCCTCTTCTCCGAGGCGGAAACCTCCGGCGGACTGCTTGTTTTCATCGACGACGCCCGGTCGGAAACAGCCCTTCGAAGGATAAGGGAGTGCGGCGATGAAGCCGCCGCCATTATCGGTCACACCGAAACCTCAAGGGTGAAGAACGAGTTCCTCAAAGTGGTTGAATAGCCTGGTCCCTTTACAATTCCTGATAAAACAGCCAAGACAAGGCAAAAGTCCGGTGTTTGCATAATATATCGGAACTGAGTTGGGAATACTTTCCCAATGATATATAATTTATTAACAAAATACAGAATGTAGCATGGCAGTATACTGAATTATGCCCATGTTGACAGCGAATAGCAAATACCATATTTTAAGAAAGGGTATTATTTATACGATAAATAATTAAACAGGAGGTATCATGTCTCAAACAGAGGGGTCATTTTTACCAGACGGGCATCGGGCCTGGTGAGGGAGCTCTCATGGTTCGATGTTTTCATCTTCGTGGTGGCTGGCCCGGCGGCCTCCGGGGTGATGTTCTACTCGGTTTCCACCGCGGCTGATTTTCCCGGGGCAAGTCTTCCCCTTGCCTTCCTGATAGGGCTTCTGGTTTTCCTGCCCATTACTTTGCTCGTGGCCATTACATCGGCGACCATGCCCCGTTCCGGCGGGCTCTACATAGCCGTCAGCAGGGTGATGGGGCCAACCATAGGATACCTGAGCGCATGGCTTCTCTTCATAGGGTACGGGATATCCAGCGGGGTCCTGGGGTACATAGTTGTGGGACTCATGGGCTCGGCCTTCTCCACGGCGGCCCTTGGGAGCGGTATTGGATGGCTGGCCGGCATAGGCCAGGCCATGCAGACATCCCATGGCCAGCTGATAGGGGGAATGCTATGGGTAATACTGTTCTGGGCGGTGGCCTACAGGGGGATAAGGAAGGTGAAAAGCCTAATGAGGGCCATGTTCTTCATACCCCTTATCGGAACCGCCATAGCCGTGGCAATGTTCTTTGCCTCCGGTGTGGAGTCCGCCGCGGCGGGTTCAACTCAACCTGGGGAGCCGGCGCCTTCGAAACCATAACCCTGAGGGCATCGGAGCTCGGGCTGGAGGAATCATCCTTCAGCCTCGGTGCAACGATTAAATCACTTGTGGTGGTGGTCTGGGCCTATGCAAGCATAACCATCATCAACTACGCCGGCGGGGAGGTGAAAACCCCGAAAACAAGCATGATCAGGGGTTTTACCATTGGAACCGCCTTCGTTGGAATAATGTATGTGGTGATAGTAATGGCTGCATACAGCGCCTTCGGGAATTTCATAACATCATACGATTTCCTCTACGATAACCATCCGGAGGTGCTATCAGGAATAATGGGAGGTCTTGTGGAGCCCTCCATTCCTTTTTACTTCATGGCCATTTCCGGAAATGTATGGTTCGGTCTTGTGGTGGCCCTGAGCATCGCTCTGTGGTTCGCGAATTCGATCCTTCCCGGTTTCCTGGCCAATTCACGCCTGGCCTTTGCCATGTCCATGGACAAATCCTTCCCGAAATCCCTCTCCGCTGTGAACAGAAGAACCGGTTCTCCCACCAACGCCGTTCACCTGAATGCCTTCTTCTGCATTATCGGTGTTCTGATAATGATGCTTTCAGTGGATGTTATCCTGGGGCTTCTCACCCTTACCACCTTTTTCATCTTCTGGCCCTACGGCCTCGCCACCATGCTTCTGCCATACCATAAACCGGAGATCTATGAGCGGTCGCCGGTGCAGTGGAGCCTGTTCGGGGTTCCGGTGATGACCATTCTCGGAGGTTTCACCTTCCTGGTGGGATGGTTCTTCATCTACCTCGCCTTCACAAACTTCTCTCCTGTGGTGATGCTTACACTCATCGGAGTGATGCTGGCCGGTCTTGTGGTTTACCTGGTTCAGCAGGCTAAGAATCGAAAAGAGGGCGTGGATGTGAGCCGTATCTACTCCACCATCCCCCCGGAATAGAAAGGATACTATTGAAAAGGATGTTTTTCTCCGTGGATGTTCACGGAGCGGAAAGCGTATGGAGAAAATGGCTGCGGGTGCCGGAGCTCTACGAAGCCGACGCGCTGCTTCTCTGCGGCGACCTTACCGGCAAATCCCTGGTGCCCCTTATCAACCGGGGTAGCGGCAAGTGGAACGCATACTACTTCGGCAGGAACTGGACACTCCAGGAGGGTTCCGAGCTCGACGCCATGGAGAAGCGGATAATGGATTCCGGTTCATATACCTCCGCTGCGGGCCAGACGAAGTGAAAGAGCTGCAGAACGACCCCACCGCAGTGGAAAGGCTGATGATGGCCATGATCAAGGACAGAATGGCCCGCTGGATGGAGATGCTCATTGAGAAGGTCGATCTGTCAGCAGTGGATGCCATAGTAATGCCCGGGAACGACGACGACTGGGAGATCGATGATGTGATCAGCTCCTTCCAGGACCGGGGCGTCAGGTGGTGCCTGGATGAACCGGTGGATGTTCTGGGAGCTCCCATGATAAGCCTGGACTATGTAAACCCCACCCCATGGGATACTCCAAGGGAAGACAACGAAAAGGGGCTTGGAAAGCGGATCAAAAAGCTTGTTAAAAAGCTCGATGATCCCGGAAGGGCAATATTCAACTTCCACGCGCCGCCCTATGGAACAATGCTTGACCTTGCCCCGGAGCTGGATTCCAGCAGGAAACCGGTTACCGTGGCCGGCCAGGTGAACTTCGTCCATGTGGGAAGCAGAGCGGTTACCGAGGCCCTGGAAAAATACAGGCCGATGATAGGCCTCCACGGGCACATACACGAATCCAGCGGCCATGACAAAGTGGGCGATGTTACCGTGGTCAACCCCGGATCTGAATACGGCGAGGGGATACTTAGAGGCTACATCATAGAGATCCAGGACGGCAGGGTGAACAACCAGTGGAAGGTGGAGGGATGACCCCGGCAAGGCTTCCCGCAGATGTGCACGCCCCCTTTCTTGAACCGGGAGAGGTCCTCTCCACGGAAAGGCTGCGGGAACAGGAGAAGCGGTTCCTGGAAATGCTTGACGAACTCATGGAAAAGGCCCGGGAATACAATGTAACCATCCGGGTGATAGGCTCCCTTGCCTTTCGTCTCCGCTGCCCCGACCAGAAATACATGGAGTATGACAACGGCAGATATCTCACCGACATTGACTTCATAGCCCTTTCAAAGGACATCGCCGGTGTACAGGACATGTTCCAGGAACTGGGCTGGGATGAGAATATGACGGTCCTGAGGCTGTTCGGTGATAAAAGGCGGATCTTCTATCACCCGGAGCTTCCGGTCCACTCCGACATTTTCATAGACAAGCTCAGATTCTGCCATGAGATAGATTTCCGTGGCAGGCTCGGGATCGACCCGGTCACAATAAGCCTGATCGATCTGCTCCTGGAAAAACTTCAGATCGTTGAGATCAACAGAAAGGACCTCATCGACATGATGGTGCTCCTCCGCCAGTACGGGGTTGCAGGGGTTAAGAACACCAACGAAGCGATAAACGGCGGAAGGCTGGCGGAGATATGCAGGAAGGACTGGGGCTGGTGGAAAACCGCAACGGTCAATCTGAAAAAGACCCGGGATTTCGCACGGGAATACCTTCCCAGGGAGGACGCCTCCATTGTGCGGGAAAGGGTGGTGGCCCTTGAAAGGAACATCGCCGAAGCTGGAAAGACCCTCCGCTGGAAGATGCGAAGCCTGATCGGTGAAAGACTGAGATGGTACCGGGAGGTGGAGGAAGTTGAACGGGACTGATAAAGAGAAAGGATACATGAAATGAATGATATATCAGCGTTTACCGGAGGTGATGTGAAATCGCTTCAGCACAGCCTGCTGGAGGCGATGGTCCTTGATCCCCTGAAGCATCCTGAGCGTTCCGCCACGACCCTGGCAAGGGTGGTGGAGGTTCTCGGGATCATCATGGACCCCCACTCGGACATTGACTCCCTGGTGGCCAGGTGCCGAAAGGCCGCCGGGAATCCCGCCCCCTTCGACGCCCTCTCCGTGGGCGCCGCCACAGCGGTTGCCTCGGTGCTGCTTTCGTCGCTCTCACCGGAGCAGATAGCCCTGGCATCGGACTTCATAATGGAATCGGAGCTGTCCACCGGAGAGGTGGTGGAGCTGCACAGGAAGTTCAAGATACCGGTTTCCCATCTGGAGGATGACATGCTGCCGGTTAACGGCGAAGGCGCCAGGATACAGGACTCCCGGGGAAGGGTTTACATAGACCTCGACAGCAACTACAGCGCAACCAACCTCGGCAACTGCAACAACGCCATAGCCCTCGGGCTCTACAACCAGGCCAGGCTCCTCATCTCCCAGAAGGAGGACAGGATCCAGGTGGCCCGGGCAAGGTTCCTGAAGGAGATAACCCCGATGATGCCCCGGGGGCTGAACAGGTTTTACTGGCAGAACTCCGGCGGCGAAGCGGTGGACAAAGCCTGAAGATAGCAAAGGCACACACGGGGCACACCGGTGTGGTCGCCTTCCAGGGAGGATTCCACGGCAGGACCCACGGAGCCGTGGCGGTGACCTGCAACGAGAGCTACAGGAAGCCCTTTGGCCTCCACGAAGAGAGCTGGGTCCACTTCGCTCCATTCAACGAGCTGGAACCCGTTGAGGAGCTCCTGAAGGAAGGAAAGGCCAGGTCGGTGATACTGGAACTGATCCAGGGCGAGGAAGCCGGCATGAGGCCGGCCACAGAGGAGTTCGCCCGGGGTATCAGGGAACTCTGCAACGAGTACGACGCCGTAATGATAACCGACGAGGTCCAGACCGGTTTTGCCAGGGTGTCCGGGGGAAAAGGCCAGTGGTTCGCCTGCCACCGTTACGGGATCGTTCCCGACATCATGACCATCGGGAAATCCTTCGGCGGAGGCTATCCTGTAACAGCTGTTGTAACCGGAGAGAAGATCTCCAGTCGATGAAGGCCGGGTATGACGGCTCCACCTTCGGGGGCACTCCCATGGCAATGGTCTCCGCCCTGATAGCAACGAGGCAGATGCGAGCTCTGGACCTCACTGTAAGGGTCAGCGAAATGAGCAGGCTCTTTGCGGAGAAACTCGCCGAAATTGACTCTCCGCATTTCAGGGGATTCAGGGCCCTGGGGCTGATGGTTGCCCTTGATATGGACAGCCCGGAGAATGTGAAGAAGGCCCAGGAGGAAATGATGAAAGGCGGAGCCCATTCGTCTCTTTCCACCGGCAGTACCATGAGGCTCATGCCACCCCTGGTGATAACACCGGCGGAGGTGGACCACGTGGTGAATGCTTTCAGACAGGCCCTTAACAGCCTATAGACCTGTTTTTCGCCGGCTTCCGGTGCATTATAGTCTGGTGGTGAAGAATGGAAGGGAAGGCGGATATGGGCGGTAGCGGAGAATGGCCGGTAAAACCGGTGGTGGTATGCAGCAGGTGCATGGGTTTCGAACACTGCAGGTACAACGGGCAGATCCTCACCGACTCCATCGTGGAGGCCCTTAAACCCTTCGTGGAGTTCATAACCCCCTGTCCGGAAAAGGATATCGGCCTGGGCGTTCCCAGACATCCTGTAAGGGTGGTCCAGACCGACGGCGAGAACTCCCTGATACAGCTGGTTACAGGGGATGACGCAACCGGAAGGATGCTGGATCACAACAGGGGTTTCTTTGAGAAACTCAAGGCCGTGGACGGCTTCATACTTAAATCCCGTTCTCCATCCTGTGGTCTCTTCGATGTGAAATACTATCCACCCGGTGACAGGAAGCCACCCCTTGGAAGGGGAAGCGGCTTTTTCGGCGGTGAGGCCCTTTCCAGGTTTCCCGGTCTGGCCCTGGAAGATGAGGCAAGGCTGGGCAACGAGAAGATACTTGTACACTTCCTCACCAAACTCTTCACACTGGCGGACTTCAGGGCGGTTGCAAAGAGCGGCAGCCCCGGTGAACTGGTTGCCTTCCAGGGCAGACACAAACTCCTTCTCATGGCATACAGCCAGGAGGAGATGCGGGAAATGGGAAGGATAGTGGCTCACCAGGCGGAGACCGGTATGGGAACCGCCCTTGAGAACTACGAAGAGCACCTCCTCAGGGCTTTCACCGCCGGCGCCACATACAGGTCCCACATCAATGTGCTTGAGCACGCCTCGGATATGTTTCAGGAAAGCTCACTAAGGAGGAGAGGGCCTTCTTTCTGGACAACCTGGAGATGTACAGGGAGGACAGGACCCCCCTGGTAACCCTGCTGAACCTTCTTGAATCCTGGATACTCAGGTTCGAAGTGAGCTACCTGAAGGAACAGAGCTACTTCCGGCCCTATCCCCTGAACTGAGGAAGAAGTTCGACAGATACCGCTCAAAGGATTACTGGGGGCGGTAAAACCCGGTCACTGATCCAGCCTGAAAACGCAGTCGTGGCCGGCGCACCGCACATTGAGTGTCCTTCCCAGTATGTGGAAATACTCCGGCGCCGTGGGCACCGGCACCCGCTGCAGAACCTCTCCGGTGGCTCTGTCCAGAAGATAGACGAAATCATCCTCGGCGGTGAAACCGTATCCGGTCACTATCAGGTCTTTCAGAAGAAGGAAGTTCTCTCCGTTGGACACCAGGGGAGGGGTGCGCCAGAGGATCTCAAGGCTGGACAGGTCAATGGCGGTAAGGTAGCCGGTGCTTCCGCCTGAAATGGAGGAATAGGTCCTGTGGGCGGTTGATACATAGAGGATACCCCTGTCAGCCTCGGCCCATTTCAGGGCCTGGAAGGTGAATTCCATCTCCTCATCGTTTACCTGCTCCGGATGATGGCCGTAGGCAAGGAAATCGAAAATAACTGTCCGCTCCAGGGTTTCATTATCGTGGAGTGCCAGGAGCCGGGGTTCCAGAACAACGCCGAAGCGGTTGGGGGGCAGCCCGTACATGGCTATGCGGTGGCTCTTCGAGTTTACTGTCTGATAGAGATGAAACACTCCCTCCCCAGGGGTGGTGATCACCTCGGGTATCCCTCGGGGGGTATATCACCCGTATGGCATGATTTACACCGCCGTTGTGGAAGGTTGCCCCTGGCCAGTTCCCGGGAAGGGAGTTGAACCAGTTCTCGTAGTCGGTTCCGCCGTTTGGAAGGCAAACCGTGAGTTCCAGCGGACCAGCGGAGCCCGGGTCTCCGGGGGGTGTGGTATCGAAGGGGGGCGTATCCAGGGGGACCGGAAGCACCGTTGCTGAAACCCCCAGGAAAAGCATTGCAATGGCAGGTGTCATTTCATTCTCCTTCGGGTTCCGGAGAAAAAAACGTATTGTTTGCCCCCCTCAGGGACTGACTGAGCCTGGCGATCTTCACCGGGAGATGGTCGGTTGCGAAGATGCATCTCTCCATCCTGTCAGCAGCGGGCTATGAGGGCTATTCTTCGGTCTTTCCCCAGGTCGCCCCCGGAGAAGAAAACCGTGCTTCCGCCGGATTCGATGACAGCCTCGATAACCTCGTCCACAGCGTCATCTATAACGTCGGGCCTGTCCGGGTCGTCAGCCGGGGATATTCCTCCGCCGGACCGGTCCGCCACCGCAGGATAGTGGAAACCTTCCTCCACCATCAGGATCTCGCCCCTGCCTTCCCGGGAGGCGGTCCAGATCTCTTCCATGGATGAGATGAGCCGACCCTTCTCCTCCGCCGCCTGCATTTTCTCACGGGCTTCTTCCCTCTTTTCTTCAAGGTGCTTCCGTACCAGCAGCCAGGCTTTCCTACCCAGCTCATCCTCGGATGCCTTGTCGAAGTTGCCGTTCATGGTGCCGGCAACGGGAACATTTGAAATGGTGGCGAAAACCGAGGCGAACTTTTCAATTCCGAAGATGAAAAGGGGCAGGGGGTCCTTTCGGTGTATTTCCTCGAAGGAGTCCCTTATGTCACGGAAGAACTGAAGATGGTACTCATCCCGGATCTTTGACTTCCTGATCCCCCGTCCCCGGGGCACCAGGGGTTTCCCAGCCTCTTCGGAGTACTCCATGGGGAAGGGTTCTTCGGTGAATTCCGCAAGGCTTTTCAGGTGGCCCTGGAAAAGCCTTGTCGGGCGTTTGCTGAGGATCAGCAGCCAGTACCTTTCAGAGCGGTTCATGGTATGGACGAGTTGGCTGGTGTGGAAGGTCTCGTCGACGACCAACCGCTCCTCAGGGGCAAAGGGCAGTTTGTAAACCCTGTGCATCCCTTCGTTGGCGAAAATTGCCAGCCCTTCCCCGTTCATGTTGTGATCGATGGATTCAGCCGCCGCTGCAAGATTGCTGAGAACACCAGCCGCCTGCTCCCTGTCGGTCTCCTCCAGAAGCCTTTTCTCCACCCTGGAAAGCAGGTTCTTGAGCAGAATGGGATCCTGCCTGTTGTCCGGGAATGTTTTGTGTGTGGGGAGGGTTATTGATACAGCCGGATAGCCGCTCTGCTCCCGGAGATACTTGAGATCCTGTCTGTTCATGGCAACCGCCTTCCGTCCTGTTGTTCCTTTTGTAAAGATACCTCTGCAGGGCCGTGACGGTCAATTATGGGGAATCAGCCGTGAGGTTTTCCCCGGAGGGGGTATGGTTTATGCTTAACGGTCAGAAGGAGGAAAAGTAAATGTTGAAAAAACCATTGTGCTTATCTGTGATCCTTGCATTGTCACCTTCGGCCTTCGGAGCCATGGATGAGCCGGTGATCCATGTGTCCGGCTTCGGGGAGAGCATGCTTCTCGCCGGAAGGAGCGTCCTTGTGTGGAAGGGTACACCCGGTGAGATCCATGCCGATGAGCTCGGTTGCCACAGATTCTACCGGCCTGTGGAATCACCCCTTGGCGACGCCGTCGCCTGTGGGCCGGTTCCGACGAAGGAGAAGGGGTGGTGGTGGTCCGCACCGACGGCCATGGCTTCATGGGCCCATGGGAGAAGGCGGGACTGCCCTGCTGGGATAACTCCGGGAACCTCTGGTTCACCGCCGACGGCGAGCTTCTGCGAAACGGAGAGTCAACCGGGCAAAACCTTACTGCCCATCACATTTCCCTTTCGCCCGGCGGAGAAACGGTGGTTTTCACCGACAGGGGGGACAGGCTCCTCCTGATGGAAGTTGCCACCGGGGCCGTTGACACCCTGTCCACCCACTACCGGTACTACGCGCCCATCTTCACCTCCCGGGGCGATATCATTTCTCCCTCTGGACGGGGGCATCATACATTACCGGGAGGGCGAACCTGTTTACATTGACCACGGCGAACACCCTGTATGGTGGCGGGAAAGGGAAGCCCTGATCTATGTGAAGACCACCGACGACGGCCACAGGATAACTTCATCGGATATCTGGATGTGGACCGAAGGTGGAGGTTCGGAAAGCCTTGGCGAAACACCGGACATAATTGAGGTCAATCCGGCGCCCTCTGCCCGTGGAGTCCTGTATGTGGACCTGGCCACCGGCCGGGCGGGGTTCAGGGGGGTCCCCAGGTGAATATCAGCCGGTTCATTCCAGCGGTTCTTGTGCTATACTCCCTAGCCCCCGCCTGGACAGTGTGCATAGACCCCGGCCACGGAGGTTCCGAGCCCGGCGCAAGCGGTTCCTGGTACCTTGAGAAGGATGCCAACCTGGATGTTGCCCTGGGCGTCCTTGACATCCTCAACGGTGTCCCCGGCTGTGAGTGGGTGGGGATGACACGAACCGGGGATCAGACAGTTTCCCTGGCCGGAAGGGTGGCATACGCCAACCAGAACGGTTTCGACCGCTTCATGTCCATACACGAGAACGCCTTCAATACTCAGACCCAGGGAACCGAGACCTTCTGCTACTCACTTGACCCTGGAACCCAGGGCTATCAGCTGGCCTCGACTGTGCAGAGCGGAATACTCTGGGCACACGGGTACACCGACAGGGGAGTAAAGGACGGAAGCTGGATCTATGTGGTGGCCAACACCAGCATGCCGGCGATACTGGGTGAGGGTTCCTTCATCGACTACGATGTGAGCTGGAACGAGTCATACCGCTACTACATCAACTGGGAGGATCACATCGGAAGGCAGGCATATGCCTATGCCCAGGCCATTTGCGTGCACATGGGTTCCACTCCACCTCCCTACGATCCCGGGGGGATAGTTGTGGACAACCTGTCTTCGGGCTTTTCCGTGAATTCAGAAGCCCAGTGGAATACCGGTTCATATGGGAATCCCTGGGGAGAGGACTACCGCTGGAGTTCCGCGGTGAATCAGGCAGACTGGGCCAGGTGGATCCCGGAGCTTCCGGAGCCGGGCTGGTATGAGGTCTCAGTCTGGTACACCCAGGGGGCAACCGGGCGCCGGACGCGGTTTACACCGTAACCCACGGCGGCGGTGAAACACAGTACACCGTGGACCAGACCCAGAACGGCGGTCAGTGGAACCTCCTGGGAGGTTTCCCCTTCGAGGAGGGCACAGCCGGGTACGTAACCCTTTATGAGGCAGGAGCATCGGATGACAGGGTCGTGGTGGCCGACGCGGTGAAGTTCGAGCTATCCTCCACAGGCGTTTCATCCGAGGCTTTCCAGCCCCTGCCCCCGGAATGCCGCCTGGCCGCGGCGCCCAATCCCGCTTCAAGCTTCACCATCACCCTTGATCTTTCCCGGGAGGCCGAAATGACCCTGGAGGTCTTCGAGCTGTCCGGCAGACTGGTAAAAACCCTTTCAGGAGGGACCCTCCTCCCGGGGGAGCACACCTTCGCCTGGGATCCGGAAGACCTCCCCGCCGGGGTATATCTTGTCAGGGCGAACTCCGCTCACTGGAACGCAACGGAAAGACTGGTGCTGGTGAGGTAGGCTCAGGAATTGAGTTTCCACAGGGTGTGGTTCAGGACCGAAGCGAAGCTCACCCAGAGGAGATAGGGCACGAAAAGGGCCCCCGCAGCCGGCCTTACCCTCCAGAAGAGTATCATGGTGGCAAGGATGAGGCCCCATAGAAGTATTATCTCAAAGAAGGCCAGATCCGGTCTGTTCAGCCCGAAGAAAAGCCATGACCACAGGGCGTTCAGGACCAGCTGAGCAATGAAGAGATACAGCCCGGTAGAAAAGCCCCGTTCCCTCCAGACCATCCATACGGCTATTCCCATGAGTATGTAAAGCAGGGTCCAGACCGGTCCGAAGAGCCACCCTGGAGGGTTCCAGGAGGCTTCTCCAGTTCCTGATACCACTGTCCCGGGGGAAACCTGGAACCTATGAAACCGGCGCTCATGGAAACCGCTATCCATACCGCAAGAACGATCCATGTCTTCATAACAGCCACCCGGACCGGTAGTAATCCTCTATGCCCTTCTCTATGGTGTAAGAGGGAAGGAACCCGATGGCTTCCCCGGCCAGGCTCATGTCGCAGGTGGTGTCGTTCTGGTAGTTGCCCTGGAAGGGATTCTCGATGTACTCCGGGGTTCTGTGAAGACCCATGTTCTCGTTCAGCAGCTCAACAACCCTGTTGAAGGTGGTTGCCCTGCCGGAGCCGCAGTTCACCACACAGCTTTCCAGGGCTTCCGCCGCAAGGAGATTTGCTTGAACCACATCCTTCACGTAGATGTAATCCCTTTTCTGTTCGCCATACTTGAACAGCCGGGGGTTTCCAGACTTCATCTGACCGGCGAACTGGTGGATCATGGTGGACCTTGTGCCCTTGTGGTTCTCCCTGGGGCCGTAAACGTTGCAGTACCGCAGCCCAACGGTTACCATCCCCGGGAACTCCTTCTGGAGTGATTCCGCCGCCTCCTCGAGGAGCTTCTTGGACTCGGCATAGGGTGTGTTCAGGTCGAAGGGGCCATCCTCGGTATATGGCGCAGGGTTCCTTCCGTAAACCGCGGTGGACGAGGCGTAGACTATTCGCCTGCACCCCTGAGAGGCCACATGACGGAACAGGTGCAGGGACCCCTCGAGGTTGCCGTGGAGCATCTCACGCCTGTCCATCATCCTGGTGCTGTTTATGGCCGCCTGGTGGAACAGCACATCTATCCCCTGTACCTGTTTCCAGTCGATGCCGGTCAGTCCGGGAAAAAGCCTCTTCCCGGTGAACTCCGGCAGGGGCTGCTCGGATTCGTTGCCGGTTATTATCACCTCGTGGCCCAGCTCCTGCAGCGCCAGGGCCAGGTTAGACCCTATGAAGCCGGTACCCCCGGTTACGAGACATTTCATTTTCCCCTCCCGTCCAAAGCCCTGAGGCCAGCCCTGAAGCCATCCGTAAATTTGACAAATAGATCCTGTATTGAATTGTTGGATAACATATTAAGCATGCCCTTCATTTGCCACTCAGAGGGTATTTTTACCGGCGGGTCAGCTTCCGTTCCTGTTCAGAAGCTTCTTCAGTTCCTCTAATGGCCTTGTGTTAAGCACGTTGGAGGGTTCAAGCCACCCCCGCCGTGCCTGACCCAGACCGTACTTCATGAAGTGGAGGTGGCCGGTACGGTGTGAATCGGTGCTTATGGAGACCAGAACTCCCAGTTCCCTGGCCCTGCGGCAGTAATGGTCGTTCATGTCCAGCCTTATGGGGAAGGAGTTCAGTTCCAGGAAACAACCGAGTTCCGCCGCTGCGGCGAGGACCTCTTCCATATCGATGTCATAGGGTTCCCTTATGTTTATCTTCCTTCCGGTGGGGTGCCCCAGAATGTTGAAGTATCTGTTCTCCATTGCCCTGATGACCCTGCGGGTCTGCCTGCCCTTCGACAGGCCGAACCTGTGGTGCAGGGATCCGTTAACCACATCAAGCCTTGCCAGTATGTCGTCGGGCATATCGAGGCCGCCGTCCTCAAGGATGTCAACCTCTATGCCCTTCAGTATCCTTATGCCGGATATCCTGCGGTTCAGAGCGTCTATTTCCTCAAGCTGCTCCAGAAGCTCCCCGGGTTTCAGACCGCCGGCAACGGTGAGGCGCTGGGAGTGGTCGGTTATGGCGATGTATTCGTAGCCAAGCTTTGAAGCCGCCATGATCATTTCCTCTATGGTATCATGGCCGTCGCTTCTGTTCGTATGCACATGAAGGTCGCCCTTTATATCGCCGGGGGTGATGAGCGCCGGAAGGCCGCCGGTCTTCGCCGCCTTGAACTCGCCGCGGTCTTCCCTTATCTCAGGAGGGAACCAGGGAAGGCCGATCTTCCCATAAACCCCTTCCTCGGTTTTACCGGCGATCTTCCTTTTGCCGCTGAAAACACCGTATTCGTTGATCCTGAGGTTTTTACTCTGCCCCAGCTTCCTGAGCCTGATATTGTGGGCACCGGAACCGGTGAAGTGAACAAGGGCTGCTCCCCAGGCAGCATGTGGAACCACCCTGACATCGACACGAAGACCTGTTTTTCGAAGAAGGAAGGCCGTTTTCTTCGGGCCGCTTTCAATGATCTTGTCAATATCTTCATACCGGCGGATGTGTCCCGCCACATCGGTTCCCTGCGTGCTGAGACAAGGATGTCGATATCTCCAACGGTCTCCCGCCTTCGGCGAAGGCTTCCTGCCACAGCGGCGTTCCTTACGCCTTCAAGCCCTTTGATGTGATCGATGATCTCTGTGCTGAGTTCATCGGCTTCCATAAGGAGCATTCTTTCCTCTTTTGTCCCCATTTCTTCAAGTGCGTCAAGTATCATCGCCTGTGTTTCCCGCCGAACCCGGGAAGCTCCCGGATGCGGTTCCCGGCGGCTGCCCGCTTCAGACCGTCAAGGTCGGTTACACCAGAAGCTCATGTATCCTGCCCACCCTTCTGGGGCCCAGCCCCGGGATGTTCAGCAGCTTGAGCAGTGAGGGGGTATCTGTCTTTCCAGTTTTCCAGGGCGGGGAGTTCGCCGGTGGACACTATGGTTGCTATCTTTTTCGCCAGGTCTTCTCCTATTCCATAGATCCCGGTGAGATCCTCCCCCTCCTCGACCATTTCCGCAAGGGGCCTGGAGAGGGTGCTGATTATCCTGGCGGCGTTTCTGTAGGCCCTTATCCTGAAGGGGTTGTCCCCTCCGATATCCAGGAGATCCGCCATGGATCCCAGTATTTTTGAAATGTCTCTGTTGTGTACCGGCATTCATCCCCCTGATAACAGGTTGAAAAAGATGACAATTCCATAAGGTAAGGCAATCCCCGTTCATGTCAATGCTTTGCCTTTCATTTCCGGTGGGGGATGAAACCAAAGGGATGTTATTGAGTATTATTGATAGAGGCGTTCGGTTCAGGCATGCGGAACAGTCTTGCCGGGGCCGGCATTCTACGGGAGGTTGTATGAAGTTTGCGGCGATCGATGATCTGATAAGAATGAGGGAACAGGCAAAGGGTGTAAGAGTGTCGATATACATGCCCGCCGTGGGTGGTGCCGATTTCGACAAGAACAGGATACGGTTCAAAACACTTGTTGGCAGGGCTGAGAAGGAGCTGAAAGAACTGGCAATGCCCCTGAGAAAATTGAGGCGCTGCTGGGTCCCTCTCATGAACTGATCAGGGAAAGGCCCTTCTGGCAGTCCTGCGGAAAGGGGTTCACCGCCTTTGCTTCCGGAAACTACTTCAAGACATATCACCTTCCCTTCCCGGTGAAGGAGGGGGTGGTGGTGGGGGACAGGTTCAACCTTCGTCCACTGGAACACCTTATATCGGGACAGAACAGCTATTTCCTTCTGGCGCTGAGCCTGGGAGAGAACAGGCTTTTCGAAGCCACTCCATACTCAATTGCCGGGATCTCCACCGATGATCTGCCTCCAGCATGAAGGAGACCCTGAAGTTCGATGTTTTCGAGAAGCATCTGCAGGGCCACCCCACCGCCAGCGCTTCGGGAACCGGGGCAAGAATGACCTTCCATGGCCATGGGTCGCAGAAGGAGGACCGGGACACGAACATTCGAAGGTATGTCAGGGATCTTGCCGGCAGGATATCCACCATTCTCGGTGGAGAAAGGTCGCCCCTCATACTGGCTGGCCTTCCCCATCTTCTCTCGGAGTTCACCGCTTCCTGTGATTATCCCGGTCTACTTAACGATCATGTGGTGGTAGACCCCGGTCATATGAAAATAGATGAACTGCACAGAAGATCCCTGGAAAAGGCCAACGGCTATTTCCGGAAGGATCTGGAGGAGGCCCTCGAGCGATACGGAGCCGCTTCTGCATCTGGTTCGGCGATCACCGGCACAGTGAACGCTGTGAAGATGTCTGCCCGGGGAAGGGTGGATACCCTGCTGGTAGCACCTGATCTCAGTGCCTACGGAAGGTTCGACCCGAAGACCGGGGAAACAGTGCTTAATGAAGAGCGTCAGCCCGGGGACTCTGATCTGATCTCCCTGGCGGTGGAGGAAACCCTTCTCAAGGGGGTAAGGTTTTCACCGCGCCGGAGGACCGGATCCCGAAAGACCAGGCATAGCGGCGATACTCCGCTACTAGGCCGACTATTCTTCGGAATCGTCCTCTTCCGGTTTACCCCTGAGAACGAGAACGGGGACCTTGGCGTTCTTGACCACTTTGTCCGCCACCGAGCCGAAGATCTTCGTTACGATGTCATCGTGCTCGCCGCTGTCTATCATCACCAGGTCGTAATCACCCTTTTCGCACTCATCGACTATGGTGGAGCCAACGGTTCCCGTGCGGACTATCCTGCCTGCGATGCGCTCAACGGGTATGGTCTTCTCCACTATCTCGCCCATTGAGTTCTGCACCCTCTCCTCAACGGCTTTCTGGTATGCGGGTATGTTCACCTGACCGGACCCCTCGGGCATCATTATTCCGCTTGACAGAGGAACAGAGGGAAAGGGCTGGACCACATGCATAACGGAAACCCTTGCGTCCATTATCTCCGCCATTTCACCGGCGGTTCTGAGGACCCTTTCCGTGGAGGATCCCAGGTTGGACGGGAACGAGGATCGATTTGAACAGTTTCATTTCACTTATCCTTTCATTAGCTAATACAGCCGTTTCATATACAACCTATAAATCCATGATTTGACGTCAAGGCACCGGCAGCCCTGTTGCCCTTGACGAACAGTTCGCTATCAAATACTATGAATAGTAATCGGCTGCTACCGACAGGGGCCAACCTGATTAGCAGTAATGGAGGGAAGCCCGTTTCGCCGATAACCAGATGCCCCTGCTTTCCTCCGCAGCCGCCGGGGAAGGCACACTCCCCGATCAACGGCTCAACGATGTGCTGAAAGGCGATCATTATGATATTTGCCGACATATTGCTGGCACTGCTCTTTGCGCTGATCCTCAGCGCGGTACTGGGATGGGGACTGAGATGGCGGCATCCCGCCCGTAAGGGGGGCGCCATAGCCTCCGCCCTTTTCCTTTTCGTGGTCCTTTTCGTGACCATGTGGCTCGCTGCGCTGATCATTCCCGAATGGGGTCCCCTTTACAACGGATCTTCCTGGCTGGGCATACTTCTGGCCGGGCTTTTCATAGCTCTGATAATCCTGGCTGTGGCAACGCCGGACTGGCGAAGAAGGCCGGTTACCGCCGCCCGGGCCGGCGAGGAGATAACCGAGACCGCCGCGGTTTTCGGCTGCTTTTTCTGGGCGCTGCTTATCCTGTTCCTTCTCGTGCTGGTTCTCGGCCCATTTGAGTAGAAGGGACCGAAAGGATCAAAGCTCGGCCAGAATGGCGCTTTTGTCCACCTTCCAGCCGCCGCCTTCGCGGATCATCAGCACCTGGTACTCCCCGGGCATCTGAAGTATGTCCAGGTAAATGGAACAGCTGTCACCTCGCACATCGAAGCCGGCAATGGAGATGTCCTGCCTGGGAGGAATCCAGCCCAGAAAACCCGGTGCCATAAGCAGGCAGTCCAACAGATCGATGGTGTTCCATGACTGAAGCTCTTCAGCGGTTACACTGACTCCGAAGCCCGTTGAAAACTCCTCGGCGGCGGAGTCGGACCTGGCTTTGGCCATGAGGAGCAGCATGTTCAGCAGTGCAACTGAATCCGTTGAAAGGAGGTCGTGGACCCCCGGGAGTCACCGGAGTAGATCGCTCCGAGAAGATCCTCGAAGACCATATCCGGTGGTGAGTCGGCGGCGGATGTTCCCGCGGTGAGAGCGAGAATGAGGGCTAAGGTTCTTTTCAAGGGACGTTCCTCCTGTTTTTCCGGCGGGTTCGGGAATATAGATTTATCCCGTCGGCCGGGGGAAGTTCCCCGGGGATACCGGGGTGCGGCGGGAAACCCATGAAGGATAAGGAGTGTAACCGTGACATATGGTAAACGATAACAATTGCCACAAAGGGTTTCTCAGACATACTGAACATTACAGGCTCCGTTGAGGATGTGGTAAAGAAGTCCGGTATAATGGAAGGGATCGTGGCCGTTACCGCCATCGGCTCAACTGCCTCGGTTACCACCATCGAGTTCGAACCCGCCCTGAAGGAAGACATGAGGGAGCTTCTGAACAGGATCGCCCCGGAAACAATGAGATCCCGCCACAGTGAGACATGGGGTGACGACAACGGGTTCAGCCACCTCAGGGCAACCCTTATGGGCCCCGGAATAACCCTCCCGGTGGAAAATGGAAAACCACTGACCGGTACCTGGCAGCAGGTGGTGTTGATCGATCACGATAACAGGCCCCGGAACAGGAAGATAAGGATCCAGGTCCTGGGCGACTGATCAGATGGAAACCCCCGGCGGGAGGGCCGGGGGCATTGTCCGATGGAAGTAACCCCGTGGATCAGTCCATGTCCCCAGTGTAACCCCCACTGATAACCTTCGGGGCCGATCTCGACCTCCCAGAGGGAGTAGGTGTCGCCGTCCTCGTCGATGATCTGGATGTCGTAGGTTCCCGGGTCGACCATTACGGTGATGGTCTGATCGCCTGCCAGGATATAGTCGGCCCCAAGCCTCTCTTCGCTCCACTCGGTTCATCGGAAGGATCGATGAACACTCCATGGATGTCCCAGCCGTCGAGGTTGTTGGTGAAGGTTACAGCGGCTGTTCCCTGGCCCACCGTGTAGCCGTCGGGGACCGGATTGAGCCCGGCTCCGAGGTTGCCGTCGAGTATGTCGTCCACGGTGATCCCTGAGCCCTCGAGGCTTTCTTCCATTCCCTCCCGGATGAACCCCTCGAAGTCGGCCTTCCATTCGCCCCCTTCAAGGATGAAGTACATGGGGTCATCGCCTGTGTAAAGGGTTGCGCTTTCACCCTCTATCACAATGCTGGTGACATCCCTGCTGTAGTCGCCGAAGTCTTCTCCCGCCAGGAACTCTCCGAACATGTCCGCCCCGTTCTGATAGTCTCCGGCTCCGATGGCGGTCATGGAATCAGCCAGCCTGTCCAGGAAGTCCCTGGTATTGCTGCTGAGATTTTCGAATACCAGCTCGCCGTCCTGGGCTTCCATGGCATCGAGAAGGTCGTTGTATGCCTGTTCCACCGCCTTTTCCTCCGGCGGCTGCCCGCAGGCGGCGACAAGCATCAGAACAGCCATGATGAGCGGAACTGCTATGCGCTTCATCAGGTCTCCTTTCTTGAAGGGTTATGGAAAGACTCTTAAGGAATGGTCGCTGAAACCAGAGCATAATTCTGGCAGGAACATTCCGTCAATGAACCGATACCCCGGACTCCTATGTCTTCAGAAGCCTGAAAGCTACTGAATAGGGTTTACTGAGGCTGTTGTTCAGCTTCCTTTCGCTTTCGGCGAGATGATATCTTTCAGGGGCTATCCTGGGCTCTTCAAAACTGTCCACAAGGAACCCTGCGCCGGTGAAGGCCTTCCAGTAATCAGAGAGCGGACGGTGGAACCAGATGAACTCCGACCTGAAGTGTCCCCAGGGCGGATCGACACACCTGCGGCGCTGGAAGTAGGGGAAGGACCAGTGATATTCAACAGAGTCCTCTTCACCGGAAGAGGTTGACCTGCCCTGGGGAAAGCAGGGGTGGGAGAACACCGCTATCACAGCGCCATTATCCCCGAGAACCCTGTAAAAGCTACCAATGGTGCTCTCCAGGTCCGGGGTGTCCATGAGGACATAGTTTGAAACGATCAGATCAAATGATCCTGACTCAACCGTTTCAAGGGTGGAACATGAATCCACCCGGAAGTCCAGCCCCGGGTGGTTCTTCCGGGCTATGGCTATCATGCGGTCTGAGAGATCGACCCCGGTAACCACCGCACCCTTTTCGTTAAGCTTTCCTGACAGATATCCCGTTCCGCAGCCGGCATCAAGGACTCTGAGCCCCCGGACCTCACCTGCTAAACTCCACAGCACCGGATCGGAATTCAGTATCCTGTTGCTGTCCCCCTCGGTGCCCACCTGTTTGTCCCAGTCCTCTGCGACTTCATCCCAGAACTCCTTCGTATCCTTCATCCCGCACTTGTTCCTTCCGTTTTTCTTATGTTCTTCACCCCGTCGAATCTAACAGAGGAGTGAACCCATGGCGCACATCGAAACAGTTGACCCGAAGGATGCAAAGGGCAGAATTGCCGAGGTCTACGGGACCATAGCCGGCTCCAGGGGGAGGATCGCCCATGTGCACACCCTTCAGAGCCTGGACCCGGACAGTCTGGAGAACCACATGAACCTCTACCGTTCGGTGGTCTTCGGAAGATCTGACCTGTCCCGGGCCCGGAGGGAGATGATCGGGGTGGTGGTAAGCGCCGCCAACAACTGCAGATACTGCGTGGCCCATCACATTGAAGCTCTGAACCACTTCTGGAAGGACATGGACAGGTGCAGGACCCTTGCGGAAAACCACCGTTCACTGGAAATGAGCCCCCTGGACCATGATCTGTGCGAACTGGCGGAGACCCTCACCAGAAACCCCGGCGACCCGGGCAGCCTTATGGATTCCCTGAAGGCGAGCTCAGTGACAGGGGGGTACTCGACGCCGTTCAGGTGGTTGCCTACTTCAACTTCGTGAACAGACTGGTGCTGGGGCTGGGCTGCGGCCTTGAAACCGACCCCGGCGGCTATTGCTACGACTGAGTATCCCCGGGAAACACCGGCCGGGGCGGGTGGTTGAGCAGGTTCAGCGTTTCCGCCGCCGGATATTCCCTGCCCCAGAAGCGAATCAGTGACAGCGAAGGATCGGACTGAACGGGAATGTCCTTCACGTAGGGGTCGTAGAACCTCTTCTTCAGCATGTCACGCCAGGCCTCAGCTGAGAAAGCCCCCTTGAGGCCCTCTTTGCCGGGGGAACCCGTGGCCAGAAAACATCGTTCCAGAACAGAAGGTATCTCCGGTCCTCAAAAACATCCTCCCAGGTAATGCCCATGAATTCCGCCATGAACCGGTGGCTGTTCTGAAGCTTCGCTATGCTCTCATCGTTGGGGCCGAAGGATTCAATTGACTGGGCGCACGCCGGCAGAAGACCGATAACCTCAAGATAGAGGGCGTCCCAGGGATGCTCGGTGTTGGAAAGTTCAGCCATTTTCGTGCCCTCGAACTCCAGCTCCGGGATGGTCCGTACCCTTTCATAGGTTGAAACGGCCAGTTCCTGCTGGTAGTTCACCGTGGGCGAGTGGGCGTCTCGTGCCTTCTCAAGGGTGTCACGGGCGGACTGTACAAGGGGGATCCTGCTCATGTCCAGAAGCACCGTGTCCTCCATGAGCAGGGCGTTGAAGTGTATGGCGTTCTCCGCCTGCTCCTCCAGCTGGAAGATCCGGTCATAGAAGACCTTCTGCTTTTCCCGCTGTTCCGGGGGCATGGAATCGTAGGCCATGTGGTATCCCGAAGCGGGGACCGCGGCGGAGGGTATGGTGTCGCCATCGGACATTTCACCCCGGGCGACCATGGCCTCGATCTCCTCCGGGGGCAGGGGCGGCTCACTGGCGAGCTCCCCCAGAAGGGTAGCGGTTTCGCTGAAAAGGGGGTCCATGCTGATCTTCACCATGTCCGCGCCGTTCTCGGCCTTTTCCTCCAGCTTCTTCAGGAGTTCCCCGGCCCTGACAAGCTTCTCATTTTTGGGCCCCAGACTGGAAGCGTAGTTCGAAAGGGAGAAGCGAAAGCCCTCAAGCATCTGCTTCAGTGTGCTATCCATGGCAGACCTCCCTGAATACGCTCTCAAGGAAAGCCATCTGATGGTCGGTGAAGGGCAGCCTGTCCCGGTAGGGTTTGTGGGTCATTATTCTTTCCCATGAAACTTCGGGGTCCGCCTCACGCATCTGTTTCCAGTATTCATTGAACACGGCAAGGTCCCTCTGCCGGTCCTTTGAACCCTGGGGGTCGGTGCACAACTGGAAGAGGGACTTGATGACCGAGCCCAGGGCGTTCAGCGCCAGGTTCTCATTCCTGCCCAATAGAGTTTTCTCTTCGAAGTCCTCCAGGAGTGAACTCAACTCGGCGTGGGAACCGGCGGACTGGATGACCTGGAGCCTCTGCCTGTCCTCCCGGGCTTTCTTCTCATGGCCCAGCACATCGTAGACAAGGGCCCTGTTGCGGTAGCGGTCGATGGCGTTCGCCTTCCCCGTTGAGAGCATGTTCCCGGTCTGCTGAACCTTTCTCTTGAAGGCACCGGGTGAACCGGTTTCCTCAAGCATCTGAAGATAGTACTCGCAGTCCTTTATTGAAGCCTCGTGCAGCTCCGGCCGCAGTCTGAACCTTTCAAGCTGGGCGGTGAAATATCTCTTCTGCATTTCAAAAGAGTCTATCATGCTTCATCCTTCCGTTGATCCTTCCACATGAATAAGATCGGGGATCGAACACTCCCGCGCAAGGCTGCCGGGGTTCTGCCGGGGAAGGGCCGAGGCCCTTATACTAGGGTAGTGCCCCGTGGCGATACCCGGGGGACAGCAGGGAAGGAAATAGATGAAGAAGACCAAGATAGTGGCCACGATCTCCGATCTGAACTGTTCCGAGGAGTTCCTCAGGGAGCTTTATGAGAACGGCATGAACGTGGTGAGATTGAACTCGGCACACCAGTCCCTTGAGGGGTCCCTCAGGATAGTGAAAGCGGTCCGCGCCGTATCCGAGAGAATAGGCATCATGATGGATACCAAGGGACCCGAGATAAGGACGGGTCCCTTTACGGAACCCTTCTCAGTGCAGGGGGGAGAAGAGGTAAGGCTCAGCGGCAACGCCGAAGTGTGTGCCTCCCGGGGCTGTATTCCCGTAACACACCCGGAGTTCTCCCGGGAAGTACCCGCCGGAAGCAGGGTGCTCATAGACGACGGCGAGATAGAGCTTTCCGTAACCGGGAAGGACCGGGGCTCCCTTCTCTGCCGTGTCCTCAACGGAGGCGAGATCAGGGGCAGGAAGAGCGTGAATGTGCCCAATGTGCTTATCGACCTTCCCCCGGTGAGCGAAAAAGACCGTGAATACATCGATTTCGCCGTTGAGAACCGTCTTGATTTCATCGCCCATTCCTTCGTACGGAACAGGGAGGATGTTCAGGCGGTGCAGGAGATACTGGACAGCCGGGGAAGCAACATCAAGATAATTGCCAAGATCGAGAACCAGAGCGGTGTGGACCACATCGACGAGATACTGGAAGTGGCCTACGGCGTGATGGTGGCCAGGGGTGACCTGGCCATAGAGATCCCCTTCGAGAAGGTCCCGGGAATACAGAAGATGCTCATCGACAGGTGCATCCTTCGCAGGAAGCCGGTGATAATAGCAACCCAGATGCTTCACAGCATGATAGAGGACCCCCGCCCCACCCGTGCCGAGGTGAACGACGTGGCCAGCGCCGTATACAGCCAGACCGACGCGGTGATGCTCAGCGGAGAGACCGCCGTGGGAGCCTATCCGGTTGAATCGGTGAAGGCAATGGCCGCCATCGCCGAAGAGGTTGAGAAGAGCAAAGAGCCCATGAATGACATCCCCATCGCCGTGGTGAACAACCGTATCTCAGCCTTCCTTATAAAGGCCACGGTGGAGGCCGCGGTGGAACTGGACGCGAAGGCTGTGATAGCCGACACCACTTCGGGAAGGACCATAAGGAGCCTGGCGGCCTACAGGGGCAACAGGGTCATCTATGCCCAGAGCTACTCCAGGGAAACCGTCCGGCATCTGTCCCTTTCCTACGGGGTTCAGGCCCGCTACATGGAACCCGGGGAGGTGACCCACGAGTTCGTGGGCAATGCCCTTAAGGAACTCAGGAAGCGGACACTGCTGCAGAATGAGGACATGGTGGTTGTGGTGGCGGGAAACTTCGGCAGGAGCAAGGGCGTTTCCTTCGTGGAGATAGGTTCGGTGGAAAGCCTGATAGAGGCCAGCCTGAAAAACTGACAGGATAAAAGGGAAGTGCACAATGGGCATTCGTGAAGGTTGATGCCTCAGGTTGACAGGGCTGGCTGCACCGGCCTCAGGCCCTTCACCACCTCGGCGAACTCGGGAGAGTACCTGTCCGGCCCGCCGGTGAAGGAAACCGTTTCATCCCTTATCAGGGTGCCGGGCCTGCCGCCGAGCACGCAGATCCTGTGGCCCAGGTAGACCGCCTCCTCGGTGTTGTGGGTTACATAGACCACCGTGGAGGAAAGGTTAGACACAAGCTTTCTGAGCATGTCCTGGAGCCTGTGGCCGATTTCCTGGTCGAGGCTTGAAAAGGGTTCGTCAAGCAGGAGGACATCGGGGTCGGTAACTATTCCCCTGGCCAGGGCAACCCGCTGCCTCATTCCGCCTGAAAGCTGGTGGGGATGGCTTTTTCAAAACCGCCCAGTCCCACCTCCTCAAGCACCGCGCCCGCCTTCTCCCTGGCGGCGTTCTTCTTCCAGCCATCCGCCCTGAGGGGAAAGGCGGTGTTGTCCAGCGCCGAGAGCCAGGGGAAGAGGGCGCCCTCCTGGAACACGAAGCCTATCTTCCCCTTTTCCGGCTGTGGCTGCAGAAGGGCAGTTCCCGAATCCGGCTCTTCCAGACCGGCGATGATCCTGAGCAAAGTGGTCTTTCCGCAGCCGGTGGGGCCGAGGAGGCAGAGGAATTCCCCCGGTGCGATGGTGAGCGTAAGGGGACCCAGGGCGTGGAGGACCCTGTCCTTCTCCTGGTAGTGCTTTTCCACCGCCGTAAGGGTTATTGCGGTTCCCATTAGCGCTCCTTTGCCCTGAGGACCAGGCTTGCCTCGCCCATGTCAGCCAGCCCCTTGGAGAAGAGTGCCCCTACCAGGGCTATGATCAGTATGCACGCAAGCATCACATCGTACCTGGATATGGTGTAGGAGTACCTGAGCAGATAGCCGATGCCGGAGTTGGTCCCCGGAAGCATCTCCGCGGCGATTATCACCATCCAGGTTCGCCCCATGGCCATTTTGTAGCCCGCCAGTATGTCCGGAAGGGAAGCGGGGAGGGTTACATGGGTGAAGGTGAACCATTTCCCCGCGCCGGAAACCCTTGCTGCCTCGTAGTGCACCCTTCGTATTCCCCGGACTCCGTGCATGGTTTCAAGTATTACGGGGAAGACAGCTCCCCAGAACAGAACGAATATCATCCCGAGCTGAACTTCGTTGAAGATGTGCCTGGAGTACCTCAGGTGGTCCAGTCCCAGAAGGGTGGTGAGGGTGGTATTCCTGAAGAGGATTATGGAAAGGGGGAGAAGGGCCAGGGGTGAAAGGGGCCTGGCGAGTTCAGTTACCAGGTAGAGGGTCCGCCTTGTGGTTCCGTTGGCTCCCATCAGAAATCCGATGGGCGTTCCTATCAGTATGCCCGCCGCCATTCCCAGAACGACCCTGACCAGGCTCAGATAGATGTTCCAGAGAAGAGAGCCGCTTGAGGCTATGTCACTGCCAGGATCAGCGAGAACCCTGAGAACATCCGAGGGAGGGGGAAGGACCGTTCCCCCTCCCCTTGTGGAAAAGTGCCAGAAAAGAAGAAGGACCAGGGGCAGTATCAGCCCCTCCGGGGAGAGCACCCCGGATCCCCGTCCCCGGTTGTTTCCCCTTTTCCGGAAGGTCATGGTCTCAGATCCCTCCGTATTCCTCTGGAAGATGGCTGAAGAAGAAGAGCTCCGCCTCCACCGCCTGGGGGTCTTCAGCCGCCATGGGGCCGGTGAGTATTCCCAGGTCGGTCATGTTCTCAAGGATCAGGTGCATGTTGGAGATGAACTCCGGGGTTACATGCATGTCGTAGATGCTTGTGGCCATCGATGGAAGGGTTACCTCAATGGGGACGTCACACCACTGGGAGACCGCCTCCGCGGCATCTTCCCTGCTGGTGTTCATGTAATCCGTGGCGTATGTGAACAGTTCCAGGACCGCAGCAACCCCTTCGGGGTTCTCCTCAAGGATCTCCGGAGTGGCCGCCAGGGCGCAGCAGGGATGGTCGCCGAAGATCCCCGGGGGCAGCTCGTGTAGGGGTGCCACCACCTTGCCGATACCGTTATGGGCCGAGAGGTAGGGATGGGGGTTGTTGGATACGAAACCGTCGATAAGTCCCTCCATCAGGGCGGGGTTCATGTTAGCGGCGCCCTGGGCGTTGTAAAGAAGCACCTTTGAGCCCGGTTCGGGACTGGAGGAATAGCTGTAGGGGATCCCCTGGTGGGTCAGGGCTGCCTCGAGGATGACCACCGCCACGGAGGTGGGGCTCTTGAATGCTATGGTAACGGGCTCCGGGCTGTTCATTACCCAGTTTACGAAGGAGTCCCAGTCATTCACCTGATCGTTGTCTGCGCTGACAACCAGCATGTCGCCGTCGAAGTGAAGTGGGGAGATAATTCTGATACCCGAGCCCCTGTCATTGCTGGAGGCGAAGGCCGCAACACCACCGAACCCGATGTCGAAAACACCGGCGTCATGTTGTTGGGCACCTCCATGGCGCCCTGTGACTGGATGGTCTGGATCTCGGCCACCTTGACCCCGTCCTTTATCAGGGCATAGAAGTCCTCCCCCAGATGCACCAGATGAACGGGGTAGAGTTCGCTCATTTCCTCACCCCGGAGCGCCGCCACGAACATTGCCGAGTGGTGATCCTGCTTTACATAGCCCACCCTTATCAGCGGGGCCTCGGCATGGATGTCCAGCTGGTTTTCAGTGGTCTCAGCGGTTGTCTCCGGCTGTTCTCCGCATCCGGTCAGGAGTACTGCCGCCGCCATGGACCACAGGTATAGTGCTTTGAATCTCAAGTTTGCTGCCCTCTCAATTGTGACCGTTTGTCTACGGTCGGTTGCCGGCGGGGGCAGTGCAGAAGTTCAGCCCAGGATCTTGGGAACCTGCCCGCCACCGGAATAAGGGCTCCTACAGAGCCCGCTTCGGCGCTCTCAGGTTCCCGGGAATACCAGGTGGTGGTTCATTCTTTGGTTCTCCTTCTGGTGCGCGTTTTGTGAAACCTGAGAATAAAGGAAGGGAAGGAGCCTGTCAACCTGAGGTAAATGGACCCGGCGGAAGGAATTGTTGACTTCAGTGAAGTCGCTGTCCATGTTCCCACGTTGACCCCTTGCCCCATACCCTTTTGGAGACATACATGGCCTCACCATCGGTAATCCGGTTTCTGAAGACGGCTCTGCTGTGCTTTACCATTGCCCTTGTGGTGATCCCCGCGGTGATGGTGGCCAACAGGGTGGAAACCCCCGGAGGGCTCAGGGAGGTGTTCTCCTCGAAGGAAACACTCAGGGAGTTCGTGGAAAGCTATGGGCTGCTGGCCCCCCTGGTCTTCTTTCTACTTCAGACAATGCAGATAGTTATCGCCCCCATACCGGGAAATGTAACCACAATTGCAGGGGGACTTCTCTTCGGGTTCTGGAAGAGCTTTGCCCTGACAACCGCCGCCCTTGTGTGCGGTTCCTCCATGGCCTTCATGCTGTCACGGATGTTCGGCAGACCGCTGGTGGACAGGTTCGTGAGCCCCGGGGTCATCGATCGCTATTTTGACAGACTGTCCCGGAGGTACACCGTTTATCTTTTCCTTCTTTTCCTGTTCCCCCTGTTCCCCGACGACGCCCTCTGCTTCCTGGCGGGTTTGACCTCCATTCGCTACCCGGTGTTCCTGCTGATCGTCCTGGTGGCAAGGCCCCCGGGTCTCGCCTTCAGCGCGCTGGTGGGCGCCGGGCTGATCTCCATGTCTCTGTGGGGGTGGATAGCCCTGGGGCTGGTTTCAGGCGCACTTCTGTATCTGTCGCTTAAATACGGTGAGAGGATAGAGATCCGTCTGGAGAAGTTCCTGTTCAGGCTTCGAGGAAGAAGAAGTTAACCTTGCCCCGAAGCCCTGGCTCCTTCATGTTGCGGTATACATTCGGGATGTTCAACCCTTTTGATTCGGAGGAGTGCCATGTCTTCATTCCCAAGTGACATAGAGATAGCTAGAAAGGCCACACCAAGGCCCATCACCGAGGTAGCCGCCGGTCTGGGGCTGAAGTCCGGGGATATGGACCTTTACGGAACCGACAAGGCCAAGGTTCACCTGGACACCATTGAAACCCGTGCCAGGGGCCGGGGCAGGCTGGTCCTTGTGTCCGCCATCACACCCACCGCCGCCGGTGCCGGGAAGACCACATCCACCATAGGCCTTACCCAGGGGCTCGCCCGGATCGGGGAGAGGGCATGCTGCGCCGTAAGGGAGCCGTCACTGGGGCCGATCTTCGGTATGAAGGGAGGAGCAGCCGGAGGGGGCTACTCACAGATCATTCCCATGGAAGACATTAACCTTCACTTCACCGGTGACATGCACGCCATAACCGCGGCGAACAACCTTCTGGCTGCTGCCCTGGACAACCATCTGCACCAGGGCAACCCCTCCAGACTGGATTCAAGGACCGTGGGCTTCCGCAGGGTCATGGACATGAATGACCGTTCCTCCGGGACACCATCATCGGCCTGGGCGGCCGAACACAGGGGGTTCCCAGGGAAACCGGCTTTGACATAACCGCCGCCTCGGAGATTATGGCCATTCTCGCCCTTGCAACGGACATGGACGACCTGAAGGCCAGGATGAATCGGATCTTCATTGGTCTCACCTACGACCGGGAACCGGTAACCGCGGCGGACATAGGAGTAACAGGGGCCATGGCCATGCTGCTCAAGGACGCCATAATGCCCAATCTGGTCCAGACCCTCGAGGGAAGTCCGGCATTCGTTCACTGCGGCCCCTTCGCCAACATCGCCCACGGATGCAACTCCATACTTGCCACGAAAATGGCCGTTGCCTTCTCGGACTGGGCAATAACCGAGGCCGGATTCGGCTTCGACCTGGGCGCTGAGAAGTTCTTTGACATCAAGTGCCAGTACGGCGACCTCTGCCCGTCGCTTGTGGTGCTGGTGGTAACCTGCAGGGCTCTCAAGATGCACGGGGGACTTAAGCGTAAGGAGAGGAACCAGCCCGACCCCGATGCCGTTACAAGGGGTCTTCCGAACATGGAGAAGCACATAGAGAACATCGCCAAGTTTGGTCTTCCATCGGTGGTATGCCTGAACAGGTACTCCACCGACACCGATGACGAGCTGAAGGTGGTACTGGACAGATGCAGGGAGCTTGGTGTCCCGGCGGCCCTCAGCAACGGCTTCCTTCAGGGAGGGGCCGGAATGGAAGACCTGGCCGAACTGGTGAAGGAGAACTCCCGTGACTGCTCCGGCTGCTTCAAGCCGCTTTATGACTGGAACTGGGATGTGAAGAAAAAAATTGAGACCGTGGCGAAACGGATCTACGGGGCTGAACACATAGACTACAGGTCACTGGCGAAGTCGGACCTTAGAACAATTGAAAGACTGGGCTACGACAAGCTCCCAGTCTGCATCGCGAAAACACAGAAGTCCCTGTCCGACAACCCTCATCTGCTGGGAAGGCCAAAGGACTTCATAGTAACGGTACGGGAGATAGAGATAGCAGCGGGGGCAGGTTTCCTGGTTCCCATCACCGGAGACATCATGAGAATGCCCGGTCTTCCTAAGAAACCCGCCGCAGAAAACATGGATGTGGATTCCTCCGGGGTGGTGAAGGGGCTTTTCTGATTCAGCGCTCCAGGGCGTCGAGATGGGCCTGATGTATCAGGGAGCCAGCTTGTTCACGGCTGTGTCTTTCCTGAACTGTTTGTCGTACCTGTTCCGTGTTGATGCCGTGGCGGTCCTCAAGGATGAGACGCATTTTTTCGGCAATATCCTTCACTTGGCAGGGCTTTACGGTGAGGGCCCAGCTGCTTTCCCCCTGAAGAGGATACAGGGCCCGGGCCGTTGTGATGCTGGGCATCCGCAGGCCATTGCCTCCACAAGATCTGTGGAGTGAAAATTGTCGATGGAGGGGTAGACGAACCCCGGCAGCTCCTGAGGAGTTCAGCCCGGTCTTCCGTCTGCAGTGACCCGGGAAGGTGAAGGAACCGGGTTTCAGCTTTTTTTCGGCGAGCTTCATCATCTCATGGCGCCATCCGCCCTGTCCGGCCAGGTGAAGGACAGTATCCGGATAGAGATGCTGCACCATGCTGAAGGCGCCTATGATGTCTTCCACCCTTTCGTTCTGGGCGAAACCGGATACATGGATCAGGTCCATGTTCCTCTTCTCCTTACCCGTGGAGGTAAAGATGCTGGTGTTGACCGGCTCCGGCAGCCACCTTACATCACCCCTGATCCCGTACTGCCGCAGGTCCTCCTTTCCGTTCCTTGATGAGCAAAGGATCACCTTCGCCCGTTTGAAGGTCCTTCTGCACCGGCTTTTCATCATCGGGCTGACCAGCCTTTTGTGAAAGCCGGACCAGTGCTGACTGATCACGAATGGAATGCCCAGGGCCGAGGCGGACCTTCCGGCGTAGAAGGCGGACATGTCCTGGCAGTGGATGACATGGGGACGACCCCACTGCCCCAGGGCCAATGCAAGCCCCCTCTGCCACAGAACGGTCCTTGCCGCTGAATCAAGGATAGCCGATCCCGTTGAGGGAGGAGTGATATCTATAACGCCCGTACCATCCAGGGAATATCTGGATACTCCGGAAGAAGATGAAGCTCTGCCGCCCTCCCTGAGAATGAGGATGTTGACTTCGTCGTGGAGCATGGCTGACTTTATCTGTTCCCTCAGAAGGGTCCCCGCCCCGGGTGAAGTTCCTTCACCGGCGGGATACCACCATGGTACATAGAGTACCCTCATCTTTCATCCCACCGGTGTCGAAATCGGGATAGTGCTTTTCAGGCAGTCGGAGCAGAGGCTGTGGCTGAACTGGGCGGTGGAATGGCTTGAAATGTAGCTCTCGATCTGCTGCCAGTAGCCCTCGTCGTCCCTTATCCTTTTGCAGGAAGGACAGAGAGTAAAATTGACTCTTATTTCTTTAAGCGTTTCCTTCACGGTATCAGAGTGTGCCGCCTACAGAGGCGGTTACATGGGCGCCTGGCTGGTTGCCCTTTTGAAAACACTGCCGTCTTCATAGATGGTGACGGTTACTGAACCGCTTTCCCCTCTGTTGTAGGCCGAAAGGTAGACATAGTCGCCGGGATCGGCGGACAGGTTAACCGACCAGGGCAGGGGAATGGCTGAAAGCTGGGAAATGCCGCCGTTCAGGTTCTCGTATGTGATGTTCACCAGTTCCGCGGACCCGGTAACCTCGTAGCGAAGATCGATGGAGGAGTCGAAGGGGTTGGAACATGACGAGGCGAAACCCATTATGAGGAGAAGAACGATTACTTTCATATACCACCTTTGCTTCTGCCTTATTATACAAATGTGCCCCCGCTTTTTCCACAGGGAAGGGAAAACAGTGAGATCAAACCTTGTTTCCGGAATGACCGTTCTGATACTGGCATGCAACGCCTATGGCGCCTTCTACCGCTACATAGACCTTACCCCGACCATGGAGATACTTACCCGGGGTGAAGTGGAAGCCGACCTGGCTCCCTTCATCAGGTGCTTCGAGGTGATCCGGGGAGGGGATTCCCTGACGGTAAGGGGGCTGGACCGGGGCTCACCGGTATCAGTTTTTGGCCTTGCCAATGAACTGGTGGTGGTAGCGGAGATTCCGTGGTGCGGTGGATAATGGACGATCTCACTTACCATATTGAACTGGACGCCGGCGGACGGCCCCATATGCTTTCCCGGCTCGGCCCGGAGGGTGAACCCCTTCCCGGTTCCGACGGAGCAGCTTCGTGGAATGGGTCTGGCTTGATGATTCCACCGTAAGGGTGTATTCACTTGACCCTCAATGGAGCGCCTTCCAGTGAAGCTTTCTCCCATTTACTCCGGCAGGGCGGTGAGGATCTCCGAGAACGGCGAACTGGAGAACTTCTACTGGCAGCCGGTTATCGCCCGGGGCTTTGAGTACACCCTTGATGAAGATCACCGGGCCATTGCGAAAAGGGCGGTGGACGGCGAAGGGAACACCGTGCTCACCGCCGACGGCATGCGGGAAACACGCTATATCCATGATCCCATGGGAAACACCGTTTCCACCGCCTATTATGACCGCCTGGGCAGACTGCTTCCCGTGGAGTACGTTCTTCCCCTGGAGGGGAACTGGGAGTTCGACAGCCTTGGTGTGGTGCTGAACGGAGCCGAAACGGCCTTCGTGGAGAGGGAGTACGATCAAAACGGGCTGTATGTTTCCGAGAGGAACATCGGGGTGAACGGTGAACCGGTGGCGGATCCCCAGGGGAGGGTCCTTATACTTTACCTCCGTGACCCCCTTGGCGGGATCGCGGAATCCACCTGGTTCGGTATTCATGGAGAGCCGGTGGAGGTGGCCGGTGTGTGGGCCACCAGGAGAACCTTCGATGACATGGGAAGGGTTCTGGAAACCACCACCTGGAACGCCCACGGCGAGATCACAGAGTTCCCGGGAGGTTTCGCCCGGACCAGGTTCAGCTACCATCCCGAAGAACCTGAGGATGATATCCTATTACGACCGGGAGAACAGGCCTGTGATGAACACGGTGATGGGATGCCACGGCAGGGAGCACACCTATGACCACCGGGCAACCTCGTGGAGGTCCTGTTCCTGGATAC
Source organism: Candidatus Sabulitectum silens (assembly GCA_001875255.1). GTDB lineage: Bacteria > Fermentibacterota > Fermentibacteria > Fermentibacterales > JCC-6 > Sabulitectum > Sabulitectum silens. Next base: position 207,759 of record MJAN01000001.1, read on the forward strand.
CGCCCTGGAGCCGGTGGAGAACGCCGCCGGTTATGCCAGTGTTGTTTATGAATACAATGAGAAGGGAGAACTGGTCCGGGAGGTTCTCTACGGCATCCGGGGAGAACAGTTGAACTGAAGCCACTTCGCAATTATGGACAGAAGGCCTTCCCTGGTGAAGGGCTTCGCCAGACAGTCGGAAATCCCCGCTTTACGGTACATTGAGTGGTGGTCGGTCATGGTGTGACCGGTGGTGGCGATTATGGGCATGGTGTACCCCATCTCCCTGATCCTCTTCGAAGCTTCCATTCCGTCCATCAACGGCATCTGAATGTCCATCAGGATAATCTGGAAGGGTTCCTCCTGCACAAGGTTCAGTGCTTCCTCGCCGTTGACGGCGCAACGGAAAGCTATCCCGGCGCTCTTGAGGAAATGTCCGGTGATCTCCCTTATGGTTTCCAGGTCCTCCACCACGAGGACCTTCATGCCCTTGAACAGAGCTGAATACCCCTCTGCCTCCGGCTTTTCATCCGGCGGGTCAGCCGGGATTTCAAAGGGGATCCGGAAGGTAAACAACGATCCCCCCGCCGGACGGTTCTTTACTGAGATATTGCCCTTCATCTCAGTTACCAGCCTTGAGCATATCGTAAGCCCGAGACCGGTTCCCCCGTGGTTCTCGGTCAGCGAAGGGTTTATCTGATGAAAGGGCTTGAAGAGCTGCTGAATCTCGTTTTCCGGTATGCCCCTTCCCGTATCCTCTACGGAGAACTCTATCAGTGCGGAATCGGCGGATCGTTCCGGCGACTCCAGACTTATCCTGATAGTTCCCCTTGATGTGAACTTGATCCCGTTGGAAACGAGGTTCCGAAGGATCTGGCCCACCCTGACAGGGTCCCCCAGCAGCCGGGAGGGGATATTGTCACCCTTCTTTGTCTGAATGGTCAGCCCCTTGGCCTCCGCCATTTCGTTGAACATCTCGGCTGTTTCCTCAAGAACCTCCGCCAGATCGAAGGGGATCCTGTTCAGAACGAACTTTCCCGCTTCGATCCTGGAGAAGTCAAGTATGTCCACTATTATCCCAAGAAGAGATCTGGTTGAGGAGAAGGCCTTTTCAAGGGCATCGGTCTGGTCCGGTCGCGGTTCCTCTTCAAGGAGGATCTGCAGCATTCCCATGATGATGTTCAGTGGGGTGCGTATCTCATGGCTCATCATGGCCAGGAAGATGCTTTTTGCCCTGTCGGAGGCTTCCGCGGCGTCCCTGGCCCTCTGAAGATCAATGTTCTTCAACCTGTAGAGCTCCGCCTCGCTCTCCCTGGACCTGGCTTCGAATTCCGCCTTCAGCAGTGCTATTTTCAGGTTCTGTCTCTCCGCCAGGATTTCGTTCTGGAGTGCCCACTGCTTTCTGCCGAAGGCCAGGGCTTCCCGGTAGTTCCCGGTTTCCTCACAGAATTCGGTGAAGTTCTCCAGGATCTGGATATGGAGATCGGTGCTGTCCATCTCCTCCGCCATTGCCAGGGCTTTACGGAACAGCTTCTCCGCTTCGTCGGTCTGGCCCGCTGCTCCACGGACCTGGGCGAGGGTCTTGAGGGCAACTGCCTCCACATAGGGGTAGCCGTTGTTCACACCGAACCGCAGAGCCCTTTCGCCGTAGGCGTCGGCCTCCTCCAGCCGCCGGGCCTTGATGGCCATGGCGGCGGTGTTCAGAAGGGAAATTGAGGTCTGACTGGCGTTTCCAGCCCTTTCGAACAGCTCAAGTGACCGGCTGTAATAATCGTAGGCCTCAGCATAGCATTCCCGCTCTTCCAGGTTGAGGGCGAGGTTGTTAAGTCCCCGGGCCTTTTCTTCGGGTTTTCCGATCCTGTCAGCAAGTTCGATGGTGCGTCTGGCGTATTGTATCCCGTTTTCGGTGTCCCCCAGACGGCAGTAGATAAGTGAAAGATTGCTGCTGAGGGAACACAGTTTCTCCGGTTCGCTTTCCCCGTCGAGGAGGGACATGGCTTCCAGGGAATGTTCAAGGGCTTTTTCATAGTTTCCCTTCATTCCCCAGTAGATGCCCTTCAGCTGGTGACAGCGAAAGATCCCGCTTCTGGAGGAGTGCTTCAAGGAAAGCTCCAGGGCCTCGCCCACCAGTTCCATCATCCTGTCGGGGTCTTTCAGATGCAGAGCATAAGCGTAATCCAGCAGGGGAGGAATGCGCTCCTCCCCTGCGGCGGTCTTCAGTGTTTCCTCAAGCTCTTCCGGGTCGGTCACCCTGCTTTTGATCTCCCTTTTCTATTCTTCGGGGATGCTGCCATGGAATACCCTGGGGTAGTCGTCGGCATTGGCGTCGAAGGCGAGGAAACCCTCTCCGCTGATCATCACCGCGAAGTAATCGGTGTTCCTGTCGGTATCGAGAACCGCGGTGAACAGGGGTTCCCCTGGAGGCTGTACACATCGAAGTAGGGCACGTTCTCGGTTCCCCGGTTTATCCATAGACGGTCGTAGTCGTCTACATAGAGGGCTCCGATGGCGGCCTTCCAGGGTTCCGGTTCCCAGTTCGCCATTTCAGCGGGCATGCCGTTGTTTATCATCTGCTGGTTTACGAACTCTCGCTCTTCGTCGATCTCATCCTGGGTTTTCTCCACCATCTGGTAGTCTTCCTTGGTGTAGGTGAAGAGTTCCTCACCTTCTCCGCTCCAGGCGGTGAAGGTGTAATGGTCGGAATCCATTCCGGCGGTGAAAACAGTGCCGTCGGAGGCGGCGGAGAAGAAAACGATGTCTTCCCCCATGGAGCTCATGTCCGAGGGATCGAAGGGTGACATGTTCTCGTAGTAGACCACTTCGGGTTCGTTGCTGTCCATGGCCCACCTGGCAACCATGAAGCCCATGAGCATCTCGCTGCCTTCCTGGAGGAAGGTGGGCTTCATTCCAATGAAGGATGTGGTATCGATGGCGACTAGATTCGCCGGAGGCGAGGGGAAGAAGCCATCGAGTTTTCCCGTATGGGTGTAATTCTCGTCAAAGAATGCGAGTTTTCCCCCCATGGCGTCGGAAACGATCAGTGCTCCGTTGGGCTGGAAGGCCATTCCGGCGGGAAGGAGGAACTCGCCGGGGCCGCTTCCATGGCGCCCCACGGACTGAAGGAACTCTCCCTCCGGGGAAAAAATCGAGACCGAGTGCTTCTGAATGTCAAGAACGGCGATGTTTCCAGAGGGTGTGTAGGCAACACCGGCTATGCCCCCGAAAACATAGTTGCTGTCACCCATTTCAATCCCGATGGAGTCGGCGATGGTGAGATATACATCGGCCTGGGGCACGGTTCGGACTTCCTGGCCGGTGGTTTCATCGGCATCCGGGGCACCTTCAGGATCGCCGCAGCCGGGAATGAGTGCAATAAGCATTATCCCATAAAGAATGTACTTCATAAGCTCCTCCTTTTCATATGTCTGCCGGCCGGGGGTATCCCAACCGATGATTACATAAGTGTTTGCCAATATACACAAAAACCCGCTGAATTATCAACAAAGGAAAGGTGAAAGGATGCTCCGGAGTCAGAGCACCGAAGTGATGTTCAGCCAGGAGGTATTCTCCCTGCCCAGGCCGTCGGTGGTTATCTTCATTTCAACGGTCTTGAAACCGGCGTCTTCCAGGAGGGATCTCCACCATTCAGATGGTTTCAGCGTGAAGGGTCTGCCATCCGGGGAGGGGTTTGTGTCCCGCTCGGTGCATACCGAAATGAAGAGGATCCCACCCGGTTCGGTGATGAGCTCGAGCTGCCTGGCGGTTTCCCTGATCTCTTCCGCGGACAGATGCATCAGGGCGGCTATGGAGTAGATGCCGGAAAACCTCCGACCCGCCCTGGCCATGCTGACCAGCCCCTCGGGGAACACCAGTTCCTCAAGACACCCCTGTAGCTCAGGATGAAGCTTCAAAGCCTCCCTGAGCATTTCCGGGCTGCCATCGGTGGCGGTCAGGCTGCCAATACCGCCGTGCTTGACCAGGAAAGCCGCATCCCTGCCGGAGCCGCAGCCGAGTTCCAGGATCCTTCCCCGTCTTGTCATTGCCTCCCTGAGGTCCATCTGCAGCTTTGATACATCGGCGGATTCGTACCTTCCAGTCAGCTCCAGCGCATTCTTCCTGTAGTAGTGAATCGCTTCGCTATCCATATCATTCCCCCGGTTCCACGGGGACCCTGGGAATGTCCGGGGGGATCTGCACAAGCACTTCGTAGTTGAGGTACTGTGAAAGGACCGAGAAAGAGTTAACTGTTATCTCCTGGCCGTCCTGGTGTCCGATGACAACAACTTCATCCCCCCGACGGCTTCCGGTATCTCCGTTACGTCGGCCATGAGCATGTTCATGTTCACCACGCCGGAAACAGTGGCGCGCTTGCCCTTTATGAGTACAAAACCGCAGTTGCTCAGGTCCCGTGAGAAACCATGGGAGTAACCAATGGGGATGGCGGCGAACCTGCTTTTCACCGTTGTGAGGCAGGAGTTACCGTAGCCCACGAAGTTCCCCGGTGGCACTGAGTGTATGGACATTACCTCGGTTTTCCAGGTCATGATCCTTTTCAGGGGGGAGGGGCCTTCACCGGATCCCCCCCGTCTTCGCCGCAGTAGTTGAGAAGGTAGTTCATCTTGGTTTCACTGGTTGGCCAGAAGCCGTAGAGGGCTATGCCCACCCTGACCATGTCCATCCTTGTTTCCGGGTAGGTGAGGGTGGCGGCGGAACAGGCGGTGTGTTTTACACCGGGATCGATACCCAGGGAGCACATCAGGCTGCAGAGGCGGTTGAACTTCTCTATCTGTTTCTGTATTCGGTAATAGTTGGCGATGGATTCAGCCCCGGCGTAATGGGTGGCGGTTCCAACCACCTTTATCCGGTGGCCGTGCTCCTTGAGGATAACCGCCGCACGGGGCAGGTCCCTTTCCGTTAGCCCGGTTCGGTGGAATCCAGTTTCCAGCTCAAGGTGTACCTCCGCGGTTCTTCCCGCTCTTTCAGCTGCCCCGACGGCTGCCTCCAGCCTTTCCATACAGGTAATGTAGAATGAGATGCCGTTCTCGATCGCCCAGGGGAGGGCCTGATCTGAGATGTAGCCCATTATCATTATTCGGGTGTTCTTTCCCTTCACCGCAAGGGCGGTGCGGGCTTCGTCGGCGGAGAACACGGAAAAGTGGGTGATCCCAGCTGCTTCCGCCATTGGAACGATCTGTCTTATTCCGTGGCCATATGCATTGCCCTTGATGACGAAGGAAAGTTCGCAGTTTTCCCCTATCAAATCCCGGAAGAAAGCTGCGTTATTCCTGAGATTAGCCGATGAAAGCTCTATTCTGGATGAGTGGAAGATGTTGTCGTTCAAGTGTTCAGTGTCCCTTCGATTATGGCGGAGAAAATGTTCACTCCCGTTTCGATCAGCTGATCGGGAAAGTCAAACTCGGGGCTGTGCAGGGGGGTGAGTTCACACCTGAACCCAGGCCGAAAAGGGCTCCGCCGAACCTTCCGGTGAAGTGGCCGAAGTCTTCCGACCACGGGAAGGGCTTCCCCTGCTGTATTACTTCAAGGCCAAGACTCTCCGCTGCCAGTCTTACGGTTTTGTCCCCCTCGGCTGAGTTGACCGTAGGGGGGAACACCTCGGTGAATTCGGTGCGCAGTTTCAACCGGTGTCCGGCGGCGGTCCTTTCGACCACTTCCATGACCTCTTCGGCCAGGGAATCCATCAGGGGGCAGGTGGGAGCCCGAAGGGTGGCCATCACAACGGCGTTTTCCGGTGAGGTTCCGAAGGCCACTTCACCTATCATTGCATGGATCAGGGTTACGATAACGCCCTCTTCATGCCGGCAGATGGACTGGAAAGCCTGAATGAGCTCCGCCACCGCCGGCGCAGGGCTGATGCCCCTGAGGGGTTCCCGGCGTGGGAGCTTTTTCCGGTGAGCCTGAGGATGAGACCCTGGGATGCGTTTGCGAATGGACCTGAGGCGGTTATAACGCTGTGCATGGGAAAACCCGGCAGGTTATGCAGGGCGAAAACGATATCCGGCTCGAAATCCTGGAATTTTTCGTCGGCAAGAACAGCAGCCGCCCCCTGCCCGGTTTCCTCCGCCGGCTGAAAGAGAAGCATTGCACAGCCCCGGTGAGGAGGGTTTCGGTGAAGCCAGGCGGCAACACCGGCCATGATTGCCATGTGGCCGTCGTGGCCGCATTTATGCGATACTCCCGCGTTGGTGGACATATATGGTTCAGTGAGCTCCTCCTGAACCGGGACCGCATCGGTATCGCACCTGAGCAGGATCGATCTGCCCGGTTCGGCTCCGGAAAACACCGCCAGCATTCCCTTCCCGCCCAGGCCGGTGACCAGCCTGTCGGGCTTCTGTTCCGCAAGGAAAGCCCTGAGCTTTTCCGCTGTTCCCGCCTCGTTGCCGGATAGCTCCGGCTCACGGTGGAGGGCCCGTCTGAGTTCCCTAAGCTTTATTTCCATGGACATCAACATATTGAACAGAAAGAGCCTGTCAACCTCACCGGTGCGGAAGCACCGTCAGCATTTTTACCGTTTCCTCTTCCCCGGAGCCCAGGCGGAGAAAATAGATCCCCGGAGGAACTTCACCTGTCTGCCAGGAAAACACATTTTCCCTTCCGCCCTGCTGGCCACGGTGAAGGGTTTCCACAAGCCTGCCGGAAAGATCGAATATCTCCAGAGAATATGGATGAGGGGTTTCAGGGTTTACGGTTATGCTGAAATCTCCACGGGAGGGATTCGGAGAAACGGAAACAGGGCATGTCCCCTGGGGAGTGCCTCCGCCGATGCCGGTGAACTGGCCCAGCGAGCCGTCGGATTTGATGTTCTGGGCATATATCCCCGCATCGGTCCTGTTGTCGGTCCAGGTGAAAACAAGGCTGTTGTCCGTTCCGTGGGAGACCACGGGGTCGTCCTTCCCGCCGTTGCTTCCCGCTGCCACGGTAACCGGGCCCCACTGGGGGGTACCGTCGAATCCAAGCCGGAACACACGGAGGGAGGCGGCGGAGGGATTTATGAGATATGCTGCGAACACACCCAGCTCGTTTACCAGTGCAGTGGCAAAGGATGTCTGCTGGCTTCCCAGGGGAACCAGCTCAAGACCGCTGTCGGTCCACTGGCGTTCCCCGGAGGTGTTGAACATCTGGCCGTATATGCCCCACTGGTCCTGGTTGCCGTTGGTTTCCGTCCAGAACACATAGGTTTCGCCGGTTGAGGGGTTTATGGCGGCGGATGGGCTCATGTGGAGCCTGTCCGAGGAGTTGGTGGAAGCCTGGGCGCCGTTGGCAGGGTAGAGCATGTTACCTTCGCTGTCGATGTGCTGCACCCACACATTGAACTCGGACAGTGAAGGGGCGTCATACCAGGAGCACACGGCGCCTCCGGAGCCGTCGGGGATCATTTCAGGGAAGTTCCATGGTGTGATGGCCCCGGTGCTGTACACCAGTGCCGGGCTGTCGCCCCAGACCCCGTCCCCGGTCTCATCGAACAATTGGGCGTAGAGGTGGGTAACCGTCATGGGGTAGGTGCCGGTGGACCTTTTCCACAGGGCTATGACCCCTTGGTCGCCGGATGGAACCAGGACCGGCGATGACAGATCGGCGTCGGGGTCCTGGAAGGTCAAGCCCCAGTCCCCCCATAGCCTTGTGCCGTCCGGGGCCAGCCGCTGCATTACAAGAAATTCCTGTGAAACCGACTTGCCCCAGGCCACAACGCATTCATTCCCCCCGGTTACGGCGATGACCGGGTTGGGCTCAAAGCCCGTTTCCGATGTGTCGGAGAGTGAATGCCGTCGGGCCCAGAGGAACTCACCGGATCCGCTGATCTTGTAAACGGAAACGTCGAGATCGCCATCGGGGGACCTGGTATCGGAAAATGCCAGAATTGCATTGTCTTCGTTGTCCACAGCCAGTGAATGGTCAACAAGCCATGTCATCTGGGGGTGGTCACTTATGAGCAGCCCGTTCTCCGGGAACTGGGGCACCCCCTGGTAATCCAGCCTCTGGAGGTACATGTTGTAGTCGCCTGACCTCTGGTCGAACCAGGAGATGAAGCACCCGCCATCGGATGTTCCGGCGATCTTCGGGGTGACCTGCTCGCCGGGGAGGTCGCAGATGGTAAGATTCTCGGTTGAATCGGGGCTCCACTGCCCCATGGCCGCTGTGCAGAGCAGCATCAGAACCAGAGGTACCGGAGTTCCGCCCATGACTCCTCCAATTTCTATCTGTCCGGGTAGCTGACCCTTATCTCCTTAAGGACCTCAAGCCGGGAGAGGAAATGTTCCTTCAGCCCGGGGTCGAACTTGGTTCCGAAGAGACCTTCCATCTCCTGGATGACCTGCTTCTCCGGCCAGGGGTCCTTGTAGGCCCGTTTGGAACTCAGGGCATCGAAAACATCGGCCACCGCTGTGATCCGGGCCATGAACGGGATCCTGTTGCCGGAAAGCCCCCTGGGGTAGCCGGTGCCGTCCCAGTTCTCGTGGTGACAGTGGGCTATTTCCATTGCCATCTCATCGAACTCGGATTCGCAGTTACGAAGGATGTCCGCTCCGATGGAGCAGTGGCCCTCCATTATCCTGCGTTCCTCTTCGTTCAGGGGTTCTGGCTTTTTCAGTATGGCGTCGGATATGCCTGTTTTACCCACATCGTGGAGCATAGCCGCCATCCTGAGAACATCCCTGGTGAGCATTTTCTCCCTTTCTCCGAAACCATTCTTCTCCGCCCAGGCGTCGAAGATGGCTATGGCGTAGCTGCCCACCCTGTTCACATGGGGTCCGGTTTCCCTGGGGTCACGGAGCTCTGTGATGTTTATCATCCGCATGAGCAGGGTCCTGGTGAGCAGAGCCCTGTCAAGGGCCAGTGTTGCAAGGGAGGCGAAGTACCTGGCCAGGGGTTCCATTTCCAGCCGGAAGGGAACGAACCTGCCATCCCTGTTCCTCGCGTTGATCAGCTGCAGAACACCCACCACCCGGTGCCTGGTGTTCACAAGGGGAAGGGTAAGGCATGAAACCGTGCTGTAGCCGGAGAGCTTGTCGTACTTGTCGTCGAAGGAGTAGGGTTCCTCCTCGGGGATCCTTCTTACATCGGGGATGTTAAGGACCTCGCCGGTGCAGGCCACATATCCTGAAATGCTCTGTCTGTTCTTCGGTATGGTGAAGCGGGTGTAGGGTATCCTGCCCCCTCGGTTCACTATGGTGTCGTTCTGGGAATGGCGGAACTCCAGCTCGTCGCCCTCGACGGTGTATATGGACCCGGCGTCGGCTTCGGTGAAGTACCTGGCTTCTGTGAGTATCTGTTCCAGAAGGATGTCCACATCGCCTATGTTGATAAGGCTGGTTCCGGTGGCCATCATCCTTTCCATGAATTCTCTCTGATCGGCTGTATTGTTCACTTTCACCCTTCCTGCTGGAAATTTAAGATACAACAGGACCTGTACGGCGCAAAGGGCACTGTGCTACCAGCGGTCGGTGTGCACTTTCCCCGGGTCGTACCTGTCTTCAAAGCCCTTCTGCTCACCGGGAACTCCGATGGAAACAAGGGCCACCGGAAGGATGTGGCTGGAAGCCGGAAGAGTTCCGACATTCCCGCCATTCTTTCCTCCCTGGGGTAAACTCCGAGCCATACAGCCCCGAGCCCCTGATCCACCGCCTCGAGAAGGATGTTCTGAACCGCGGCGGAGCAGTCCTCGGCCAGGTATCCCGGTTCCGGCTGAACTTCCCTGTTGCCGCACACCAGTATCACGGCCCCGGCGCCGGGTACCATTGCTGCGTAGGGGTGAACACCGGGAATGCTTTTCAGCACCGATGCGCTTTTACTGACCACGAACTCCCAGGGCTGAAGGTTCCTCGCGGAGGGGGCCTGCATCGCCGCCCTCAGCAATTCTTCCAGGGCCTCATCGGAAACGGGCTTATCGGTGTACTTCCTGATGCTTCTTCTTTTTCTTATCGCATCGAGCATATTCGCCTCCCGCTGTTCGTTCCATTACTTTCAGCATTTTGTCCGCGGTGTCGTCCCAGTTGAAGCCCCTAGCCCAGCCAAGGGCATTTTCTGAAAGCTCCCGCCTCTTCTCCGGATGGGTCAGGATCATCTCCAGGGCTTCGGCAAGGGCTCCGGGGTCCTTGTGGGGGACCAGTATTCCGGTTTCACCGTTCTTCACGGAATCCCGCAGGCCGTCTGAGTCGCTGGCGACCACCGGGGTTCCGCAGCAGTTGGCCTCGATAACCGTGAGCCCCCATCCCTCCTTGGCAGAGGGGAACACCGCCACACAGGCCCTCTGAAGCCAGGTGAGCTTGTCTTTCTGGGGAATGAAGCCGAGAAAATCCACGCTGTCCTGAAGATTGAGCCGGCCCACCAGAAGCTTCAGGTTCCGGGAGTAGTCTCCCTCGCCGATCACCGTGAGCCTGGCGGGTATGTTCCGGGAGTGGAGGATGGTCATGGCCTGGAGGAGATGCTGCACCCCCTTGTATTTCTTCAGCCTCCCCACGAAGAGCAGCCTGTTCCTTTCCGGGGAGATCTCCGGATCCTGTCTGTAGAAGTCGGTGTCTATTCCGCATGGGATCACACTGATGTTGCTGCGGGGAATTCCTCGACGGATGAGGTCTTCCTTCGTGCTGTGGCTGATGGCCACGAAGGGGCAGTTCCTGTAGACACTCGGTATGAAAGCCTCCAGCATGTTCACATACAGGGCCTTGGGCAGGGATACCTCTCTGTAGGCGGTGGTACCGAAAAGATGCGGAACCACTGCGAGGACCGGTGTTTTGGACCAGCCCGGGGAAAAGACCGGGACCTTGCATATATCCTCGATGATCAGGTCGAAGGAGTTGAGGTCCAGGGAGCGGCAGTATTTTTCAATGGAGAAGTTGTAGGAGTACCAGCTTCCCTGCCTGTGTATCTGAACGCCGTCTATCACATCCCTGGGGGTAGCCATTGAACGGAATGGGATACATGGACTACTTCGTGACCGGCCCTGACCGCCCTCTTGAGGATCTCATGGAGGTGTATTTCCGCCCCGCCGGCTTCGGGGTTCTTCGGGTCTCTCCAGTTGAGGGCCAGTATTTTCATTCCTTCTCCGGTTTCCTTGCGAAAACTCCTGTTACCACCCGGTCAGGGGCCCAGAAAACTGTTTTCGATCCCGGTGCCCAGCCGGCGGCGCAGCCTGTGCACCGGTGGTATCAGGACCGGCCGCATGGGGAGTTTCAAACCGGTTTTCAGCAACACTTCCCTTAAGATACGATAGGCAAGGGAGGGAGAGAAGTACCTTCCGTAAACCGCCCAGGGCTCCGCTCCTCTGCTTCTCAGGTATCTCTTCAGCTGGCCCGGTGTGTATTGTGTTTCCCACCCGGCGAACCATGCGTTGAAGGCTATCAGCAGTTTCTTTACCAGTGTATAGGGGTGGAAGGTCTGTGGAACATCCACAAGGAGATTCCCCCCGGGCCTTGTGACCCTGATGCACTCGTCGGTCATGGGGTCGGTGTTCCTGAAGTGTTCCATCACACCCTGGTGGAACACCAGGTCGAAGGTGTCGCTTCTGAAGGGCAGGGCATTGGCGTCGCCGCACACCAGAAGTACCTTGGCGCCCCTTTGGACCGCCGCCTCCCGTGCCAGTTTCAGTGCCGGATGGGAATAGTCCAGGGCAACTGGAATTGCGCCCTCTTCCCCCAGGGAAACGCTGTCCCTGGCGGTGGCTGCTCCGACCTCAAGGACCAGGAGATTCGAGAGATCCAGGCGCTTCCTGGCCTCAACCCGAATTCTGTCGTCGTTGTCGTATATCTCCGGAAGGCTGCGGTCGCGCTTCCAGAACCTGTCCCAGTGGGACCTGTCAGATGATCTCGCCATTTCTGTAATCTACAATACGCCGCGGGAGTTGACCAATCGCTTTCCCATTGAATATGATACCCCACTGATACCGGATGTTACTTATCGGTAAGTAAACAAAAAAGGAACATTTTTGATGAACCTGTCCCTGAGACCCTTCCAGAAGAAAGACCTTCAGCACCTCCACCGCTGGAGCAGCGCCGTGGGTGCCGGCAGATTCATGCAGAAGGTTACCCCGCTGAACTATCAGGAACCCGCTGACCTTTCCAGCTGGGGAGAGGATTATGTGTGGTATGCCATTCAGCTGGATGAACGGGCCATCGGAGGTGTCTGGGTGGACAGAAGACGCCCGGGGGACTCAACCGGGATCCTCGGCGTCATCATCGGCTGCCCTGAATACCTGGGCAGGGGGATCGGCCGAAGTGTTATCCCCCAGGCAATGGAGCTTGCCTCTGAGATACTGGGCCTGACCACCATAAGGCTCACCGTCCGCCAGGCCAACGAAAGGGCGGTCAGGTCCTACCGCAGCGTGGGCTTCCAGATCACCGGCAGGGGTACGGTACTTCTTCCCGACGGCACCCCGGCCCCGTTCTACAGAATGGAGACCAGGATCGGCCCTGACCGCAGGGCTGTCTGACCTTTATCCCTCACCACATCCTTGTTTCCCGACTCCTCTGGTGTTATTTAAAAACCATTACACCATGGGAGGGATGGATGAAAGCGCTTAAAGTGGTTCTGGCCGTTATTGGGGTCCTCACCCTTTTTCTGGGCCTGGTGTTCTTGATTGGCGGAGAGCCCTTATCGGGACGGTGATCCTCGCCACAGGCGGATTTTCCTGGTGATGGGGTTGAGAAACCTTCCACGCGGGATGTTGTTGTTAAACAGGAGCTTGAGCTCACTGGAGACATGAGCCTGGAAAGCATGAAATGCGACGGATGCGGCGGTTCCCTCTCTGCTGAGAACACATCGATAAGGGCCGGCACCGTATTCGTTTCCTGCCCCTACTGCGGCAGCGAATACCAGATGGAGGAGGCTCCCAAATGGTAAGATTCGTACTTGTTCTGATCCTCATGGCCGGCCTGGCCCCCGGCCAGAACTACGGCTTTTCCATTCCCGAGTTCAGCTGCACCGCTGAGGTCAACCGCGACAGAAGCATGACCATCAGCTACGACATCCTTTTTGAATGCACTCCGGGCTACAGCCCCATAGACATCGTGGACATCGGTTTCACATCTAACAACTTCACCATCGGAGAAACGGAAGCCTCCCTCGACGGGAAACCACTGGACCGGATCTACTATTCAACATACATCACCAACGGAGTTGAGATCCACCTGGGGAGTCTCGCCATTCAGCCGGGGGACAGAGGCAGGCTCAGGGTAACCGGCCTGAACAGGGAAATGGTCTTCCTGGACACCGAAGAGGATGACTACGCCTCGGTCCGCTTTTCGCCCACATGGTTCGACGGCGGAATGCTGAAGGGAGTCAGCGATTTTCTCTCACACTGGTTTTCCCGAAGGTGCTGAACCGGACCTTGTAAGGTATCACGATGTCCCCTTCACCGACTCCGGAATTGGCGACGACGGCAGGGTGTTCTATGTCTGGGAGGAGAGCAGGAAGGTGGACTCACCCTACATGGTCGGCATTTCCTTTCCGGAGGATCTTGTGGAAGGCCCTCTTTCCGAAAGGCCGAAGGCTCCCCTCATCTCCGCCGAGGCTGTGGTCCTGATACTGGTGTTCGGCTTCGTGTTCCTGATCTTTGCATTCGTCATTTTCATAATAACAAAATCGGTGATAGACGCTAACAAGAGAAGGGAGCAGTACCTGCCGCCCAGGCTGGGCCTTGAGGGTACCGGGGTAAAGAGGGGGCTCACGGCTCCCATGGCCGCCCTTCTCCTTGAGGCGAAGCTGGACAGGGTCCTGATGCTGATCGTGTTCGGTCTGCTGAAGAAGGGAAAGCTCCAGCTCGATGGCCACAAGCTGAAGAGAACCGGGTCCGATCAGGGGCTTCGCTCCTACGAAAGGGAGATACTGAAGCTGATACCCACCGGAGGTAGAACCGAGCCCATCCCCGGGGACAAGGTCATGAAGGTGTTCACCGGGATGATAAAGGAACTAGAGAAGAAAATGGAGGACTACTCCCTTAAGGAAACCAGGGAATACTACCGAAGCATAATTAACAGCGCCTGGCGGATGCTGGACAACGACATCTCCGCGGAGAAGGCCGGTGAGATACTTGGAGACCGCTTCCAGTGGCTTCTGGCCGACAACAGGTTCGAGAAGAGGGTGAAAAGGCTTCCGGACACCCGCAGCGCCGTTCTGCCGGTATTCATGTACGGCTATTTCCAGGGAAGGGCCCCCTATTCAACCGGCACCGCCGGAGGGATAAGCATTTCCCAGGCCTGTTCACAGGTGGCCGGCTCCCTCAAGAGCGCTGCCGGTTCGGCGGTAAGCAGCATCACATCCCTCACCCGGACGGTTACCTCAAGAACGAACCCGGTCCCGGTCTCCACCAGCAGAAGCAGTTCAGGAAGCGGCTGCGCCTGCGCATGCGCCTGCGCCGGCTGCGCCTGCGCCTGCGCGGGAGGGGGAAGATGATGTTCAAGGACATGAAACAGGCGGGCAGAAAAATAGCCCCGGCGGGAATTCATCACTTCCGAACCGGCGGACACAGGGTGCACCTCCGCGTGGGAGACACCGGCGGAGGGGTCCTCACCGTTGACGCATCCAGGGTGATACACCTGAATCCGGTTGCGGCGGATATGGCATTCATGGGGCTGTCGGGCTACTCGGAAAAGGAGATGCTGAGATCCCTGAAGATCCGCTACAATGTGAAGAAGAAGCAGGCCCTCTCCGATCTGGCGGAATTCTCGAAGGCTTTTGAAAAGCTGTTGAAGGCCGGGGCGTCGGAACCGGTCTCCTTCGTGAACATGGACGTTTCAGAACCCTTTCAGACAAAGGTGGAGGTGCCCTACAGGATGGACCTCGCCCTGACATACAGATGCAATCTCAACTGCGGACACTGCTACAACCAGACCAGGCAGAAGGAGGAACTGTCCACGGAGCAGTGGAAACAGGTAATGAAAAGGATATGGGACCTGGGCATTCCCCATGTGATCTTCACCGGGGGAGAGGCAACCCTCAGGGATGACCTCAGGGAACTCATAGAGTTCGCCGAGACACTGGGAATGGTAACAGGTCTTCTCACCAACGGGGTGAAGCTCGCCGACGAAGGATACCTGAATGGGCTTGTAACAGCCGGTCTCGACCATGTACAGATAACACTTGAATCGGCCAGAAAAGAAGTGCACAATGAAATGACCGGGGCGGACAGCTTCGATGCCACCGTTCAGGGCATAAGGAACTGCGTCGCCTCGGGAATACACACCATCACAAACACAACCATCACAAGGAGGAATGCCGAGTTCATGGGTGAAACCGTAAGGTTCGCCGGTGAACTGGGGCTCACCGCCATGGCGGCCAATGCGGTGATACAAAGCGGCAGGGCCCTGGAGGGGGATTTCTCCCTTCCCATGGACAAGCTTGAAACGGTGATCCTCACAATGAACGAAGAGCTGGAGGAGCTTGGAATGCGGTTCATCTGGTATTCTCCAACCAGGTACTGCGCCTTCAACCCCCTGGAGTTCGACCTGGGCGAAAAAAGGTGCACCGCCGGCGAGTACAACCTCTGCGTGGAACCCGACGGCGATGTGCTGCCCTGCCAGAGCTGGTACCGGTCCGCCGGGAACATACTGGAGGATCCCTGGGATTCCATCTGGAACGGCACCCTTCTCAAGGGGGCCAGGGAACGGCGGTGGGCCGACGAAAGCTGCAGGGAGTGCGTTCACTTCACCCTCTGCGGCGGAGGATGCCCACTGGAGAAGGAAAATGGCGGTCCCTGCAGGGACTCCGTGTAGCAGGGAGATCCTCAGAGGGATATACCAAAGGCAGTTCAAGGAAACATCGGAGCTGCGAAGCAGGATACTTTCCCTTCTGCCCCTTTCACAGGTGGACAGCATCTTTGAACCGGGGTGCGGAACGGGGTTGCTGGGCAGACAGATAATGTCCCTTACTGATACCCCTTATCTTGGAATGGATATTGACCCGGGCATACTGCCGGAGGGCGATTCCTTCCGATGTGGCGACGCCATCGGAGAATCACCCCCGGCGGGGCTCTATGTGTCAAGCTTTTTCTTTTCTTCCGTGGGGGACCCGGTGAGGTGGCTCAGGAAGCTTCGCACCGGCTATTACGCGGTTTTCTGCGAGTACGACTATGAAGGAATTCGGGAGGAACCCCCGGGGGCCCTTGCCGAAGGGATTCAAAACGGTCTCAGAAGCGCAGGGCTTCATACCTGCCATGGAGGCCGGCTCGACGGCTATTTCCGCGGGGCGGGCTACCTGAAGCTCTATGGAGGGGAGATGGAGTCCTCCTTCCAGCCGCCGGACGGCGAGTTCCTGGAGTCCCTGGGCATGGGATCTTGCCCCGGGACCTCCCTTGTGAAATGGAGAATCGTGTGGGGATATGGCGAAAAAGGACCTGAGCAGGGCAGGGGACATTCTCGTTTTCCTTCCCCTTGCCCATTTTCTGGCAACGGTCTGCTACTTCACCTTCCTCACCGGGGAGATCAAGCTCTCTGATGTTTTCCCCTGGCTCTTCTGGTTCTATTTCCCGGCGGTTCTCGCGGCGGTCTTCTTCATTGCGGTTTCCATGCTGCACCTTTTTTCCGAGGGATCTCAGGATGGAAGGACGGGGAAGGTCCTTTGGACTATGGCCTTCTTTCTTGTCACCGCCCCGGCACTGCCTTTGTACAGGTTCACGAGGATGAAGGCTACTCTATGCCATGGGCCCCCCTGAGGCGCACCGATTCGAACATTCCCTGCTGAATGCCGTGGCTGAAGGCCTGCTGGTAGTCATCTATGGCCTGGCGTATCCGCCCGGCGCCCTCGTGGCACCTGGCCCTGTTGAAGAAGGCGTCGCCCTTCCAGTCGTTCCTCTGGTAGAACATTGCCGCCTTTGAGAAGTCTTCCACCCCATCATCGTACCTCTTCTGCGCAAGGAAGATCCTGCCCCTGCTGTAGTAGCCCCTGCCGTCGTTTGGCCGAAGCTCTATGGCCCGGTTGAAGCACTTGAGGGCTTCGGGGTGGCTGCCCATGCGTCGTGCACATTGCCCAGGGATATCCAGGCGTCCTTGTAATGGGGAATCATATCAAGGGCCTTCTCAATGCTCCCGATGGCCTCCGTCAGCTGGCCTGCCTGGTGGAGGTAGTATCCCAGGTTGTGAAGGCTTTTTGCGGTGTACCGCCAGGGGTGATCCCCGGTGTGGCGGATATTTTTCCGGAACATGTCCGCCGCGGTGGAGAAATTCTCCATGGCAAGGGCGAAGTCGGAGTTGTTGCCGGCCTCGATGCCCCCGGCGAAGAAGTCCATGGGATAACTGTTGCCGTAGGTCTGTCTTCTGTCATTCAGGGCATCCCGGTGCCCCAGGAAATCGGCCCTGCCGAAATCCTCCTTTGCGCCTTCGTCCATCCCCAGCTTCACCCTGCAGAGGGCCCTGGAATAGAAAAGACCCACACTGTAGGGATCTTCCTCTATGGCAGGGTCAAGCACTGAAAGCCCCATTTCCGGTCTGCCGGAAACAGCGTAAAGCTCGCCCAGATTGGCGGCTGCGCTGCTTTTGTCATTCGCCAGCTCCAGGGCCCGCTTGAAGTCCCTTTCCGCCTCGTCGTCCCGGGAGGCCATGTAGTAGAACCAGCCCCTTTTCCGGTGGCAGCGGGGATCCTTCGGCGCTTCCTCGATGGTGATGCCGTACTGGGTTTCTGCCTCCTGGCTCTGCTTCATGTCCCACAGGTAATCAGCGAGGAGAAGCCTCGTCTCAAGCTGTTCCTCCGGTGTGTCCAGCCCCTGTTCCAGGGCCTGTTTCAGGAGCTCCGCAGCGGTGCCCGTGTCGTTCTGCCCCTGCAGTCCCTGGCCAGGGCCACCTTTTCCAGAGGTGAGTCCAGGGAGAATCCATTGTAGCGCAGAATGTAGCCGCAGTATGGATCTCCCAGCCTGGCCCCCTGCCTGTAGTCACCCTCGGCGCCATCCCTGTTCCCCTGGTTCCACCTGCAGATGCCCCGCTGCTGCCAGGCCAGGGTGAGGGAGGGGTGCGCCTCCACTGCCAGGGAGAACTCGGCCTCGGCCCCGGGGAGATCGCCATGGGCGTTGTGCAGCAGGCTGCCCAGTCTGTAATGGTACTCTCCGGTGCCCGGGGAAAGCTCCACCGCCCGTTTCAGATGCTCCAGGGCCTTTCCGTTCATTCCCAGCCAGTATTCCGCCCAGCCCAGGCATGAGAAGCCACCGGCATTGTCCGGATCGGCCTCAGCGGCCATTTCGCCATATGCTACGGCGTCGTTGTACTGCCCCTTGCGAAACATCACATCGGAACACATTTCGTAGAGCCGGGAAAGCTCCTTGTTCGACAGCCCCGAGGCGGCGGCTTCCAGGGCCTCCTCGATCACCGGATCGAGGAGACCCCTGCTGTTCAGGGCCTTTATCCCATTGATGTCCATTCTTCCCTCCCCTTTGCGAAATCGTTTATCTGAGCAGCGTCATACTTACTGCGGAAACACCCTGGGGGGTTTCAGCCCGTATGAAATAGATACCGTTCCCCATGGTCTCCGGGATTCCCCAAAGGAAGCTGTGGCTGCCGGCGGGAAGGCTGCCTTCGTGTATGCCGGCCACCACCCGTCCTGAGAGATCCATGACATTCACCGTTGTCGCCCCTTCTGAAGCGAGGAAAAGAGAGAAACCGGCGGTTGATGAAACCGGATTGGGGAAGACGGCGGAAACCAGGGGGGTTCCCCCGGGAACCGAGGCGGTGGATTCCTCTTCGGTACCCACTTCAATGGCGGCCAGAGCAGCCTGATAAGCATCGACCCTGCCGGCTCCGAAGGTGTTGTCCTTCCCTGAAGCGCCCAGGTCAAGGGAGGTCATTTCCATGATGGAATCAAGCTGTGCCACTGTGAGTTCGGGGTTCACGCTGAGAAGGAGAGCCGCCACACCGGCCACATGGGGAGTGGCCATTGATGTACCGCTCATGGTGGTGTAGCCCCTCCCAGCTGGGTGCTCAATACATCAACACCCGGGGCGGAGATATCAGGCTTGATCAGGGGAGATGTGTCGGTGTAGTCGTTCCACGGCGCTACGGTGCCCCACCAGGTTACCGGACCCCTGCTGGAGAAACCGGCTATCTGGTCGCCGGAATCCGTTGCTCCCGCGGTTACCACCGCTGTCTGACCACCCTGGAAGGTCTGGTCGGGGTGGAACCATGGGGGCGGGCAGTCGCCGCTGGCCTTGATCGTTCCGGAACCTGAACCGCTGTTGCCCGCGGCAACGCTGTGGAATATTCCCGCAAGCAGCACGTTCTCCTCGGCTTCCCTGAGCGTGGCATTGCCCACGGGAGTGGTTCCCATGGACATGGAAAGCACGGAAGCTCCGTTCTCAGCGGCGAACTCCATGGCCTCGATCCAGGTGGGGAAGCCACCGGTATAGTAGTAAATCCGGAGGGCCATTATGGTGGCGGAGGGGGCAACACCGGTTTCCGTTCCGGCGGTGCCGTTCCCCGCGATGGTCCCGGCGCAGTGGGTACCGTGTCCGTAGTCGTCCATGGGGTCGTAGGGGTCGCCGGATCCGTAGAAGCTGTAGCCGTAGTGGTATCCCGCAGGTGTGTCGTGCCACATGTTGGCGCTGAGGTCGGAGTGGTTGTAGTCCACCCCGGTGTCTATCACACCCACTGTCACACCCTCGCCCTCGTAGCCCATTGCCCAGACCTGGTCGGCGTTTACCGTTTCCACTCCCCAGGCCAGCCCGCGGTCCAGCTCTTCAGGTGTGGGGGCACGGCTGTCCACCGGCTGAATAAGGGCGGCGTCAGGGGCTCCGCTGTCTATGTAGCGCACATCTTCCCGGAGGGATAACAGCCGTATTACCTCCGGGGTGGTTTCGCAGTAAATGCCATTCACTAGCCAGAAGGGGATCACCCTCTCAGAAGGTGTCTGCCGGAGGAACTCCAGTACCGGCTGTCCTGTGACCGCGGCATTGGACTTCAGCGCGTCCACCACGAACTGCTGCCGCTGTGCCCGTGACATGCCCAGGGTGGCTGCCTCCACCCACTGATGGTCAAGGGAACCCTCCATAAGTATCACCACGGGAATGAGTTCACCCGGGGATCCGAGGGCGGTGTCCTGGAGGACATCGGGATGGACAGGGGCGGCGAAGGCGGCACCTGCCATTGCCAGAATTATCAGAATCTTCATGGGTACTCCTCTGTTGATGGTGTTATCGGGGAATCAGTAAAAAACATAGCATGGAGGTTGGTTAATTCAAATACCCCGATGTTAGCCCGGGGCGGACGGCGCTGTTATGATACCGAGGGCAACACAGTCATAAGGAATTTTCGGAGGAAGAGGATGAAAGACAAACTGCCCTCATGCGCCAGCTGCCCCCTCCCTGCGGAGGTGAGGCTCTGCCGGAACCCGGAGGGGAAAGGACCCTCTTCATGCCCTGTGCGCATGGAGGACCTGGTGGAGGAGTCCGCCGGTATCTATGAAGGAACGAAGCTCAGGGAGTTCGCCCTGCAGGCGTCCCTCCAGGAAGCCTCCGGGTATTCGGGCAGGGCCCCGGGCAACCATTCCCCGGTTCCCTGCAAGCCCAGGCTGCTGGAAACAGCCGAATTCGCCGAAAGGATGGGCTATCAGAGGCTGGGGCTGGTGTTCTGCACAGGTCTCAGAAAAGAGGCAGCCGTCATTGACGGTTTCCTCAGGGAAAGGGGTTTCCAGGTTGTCTCGGTTATCTGCAAGGCGGGAAGGATACCGAAGGAGACCATAGGGGTTAAGGACGGGGAGAAGATAGTCCCCGGCACCCTGGAACCCATGTGCAACCCGGTGATGCAGGCCCTTGTGCTGAACCGCGCGGGAACGGAGTTCAACATAGTGGCGGGACTCTGCGTGGGCCACGACTCCCTGTTCATGATGCACTCGGAGGCCCCTTGCACGGTGCTGGTGGCCAAGGACAGGACAAGCGCCCACAGCCCCGCGGCTGCCATTTACACCCTGGAGGGCTACTCCAGGCACCTGAAGGAGCGCAGCTAGCCGGGCTTCACCGCCCTGAGGCTGAAGAGCAGTGGAATACGGTTCAGGGGTTCCGGCAGCCGATACATGCCGTCATCGCACCTTACCATGCTTTCAAGGCCCTTCCAGTGCAGGAAGTCGAACTCGTGAAGGAACTCTATTGAAAGCCCTGCGCCGGTCAGGGCGCAGAGCACCTCCGACAGCGTCCACTGGAACTCCCTGGTGGGGTTCTTCACCATGTACTCCCCGTCGGAGTAGTCCGGGTAGTCCCCGGGCCAGTCGATGTACCCGCCGTTCATGAAATACCTGTACTTCACCCTGAGGCCCTCTGATTCGTCATCGAACACATGCATGCAGGGGTGGGACTCCATCAGGTAGAATACTCCTCCGGGTTCAAGATACCTGGCCACAAGGCGGCCCCACTCCTCTATGTCCGATACCCAACAGAGAACCCCTATCGATGTGTAGACAAGGTCGAACCTCTCGTCGAGCACCTCCGGGAGGTCGAACAGGGCTGTCCGAATGAACCTTGCGTTAAGCCCGGTCTTCTTTGATAGCTCCCTGGCGGCCCTGAGGGACTCTTCGGAGATGTCTATGCCCGTGACCTCCGCCCTCAGCCTGGCCAGGGAGAGGGTGTCGGTACCTATGTGACACTGGAGGTGCAGCGCCCTCTTCCCCGAGATGTCGCCAAGCTCCCGGACCTGAACCGGGTCCAGGTGATGCCCGCCTTCGAGCAGCGAATCAAGTTCGTATGACCGCAGGTGCACCGGCGCGATCTCATCCCAGTGCTTCCTGTTGATCTCCTCTGCCTTTCTGTCCCTGGCCATTTTACCCCCAAAGAAAAGGCCCCCTTGCGGGGGCCGTTGAAGAATGCGCTGAAATTTTAGTAGATGAACGGGTTGAAGAGCCTGACACCGATGATCGGCTGGTACTGGCTGGAGTTTATGACCACCCAGTTGTCAAAAACGGTGTCTACGGAGAAAACGGCGTAGTAACCGTTCTCAAGCATGACGAAGTAGCTGTAGCCCTCGATGGCCGCGGCGGAGTTCTTCCAGGCGGTGTCTCCGGGGCCCGGGGCCAGATAGTTGTTCGCCGGAGCTATCATGGAGGCGGTGCCGCCGGGATAGTTCTCCGGGTCATGGTTCCCGCTGTAGAACAGAATGGTGTCACCGGCCCATTCTATGTAAAGGTCCTGGGCGAAGGATTCCTGGGAGGCGTCGCCAAGGGCGGTGTGGGTTTCGAAGAACTGTATACCGCTGTTTCCGTAAACCGACATGGTGTCGTCCACCAGGTACATCTCCGCCCGGTTGTCCGCCTTGTTGGACTGTTCCTCGGAAGAATCCAGGGCCTTTATGGCGTCCACACAGTAGTATCCCGTTCTGGTGGCTATGTGCTGTGTGGCGGTGCCCTCCACCTGGGCCACTATTTCCCAGTTCCCGGGGTTGGTGTCGGCGTACCATACCCGGTAACCGTCAACTTCAACGCTGACAGGGTCCCAGGCCACCGCGACGGTGTCCCCGGCGCAGTCATCCTCCACTATCCTGCAGTTCTGAACCACGGGCAGCGTACCTCCCGGGGAACTGGGCGAGTCGGAGCATGCTGTGAAAAGGGCCGTTACAAGAACGGCTGCAAATAGCTTTGTCATTTGTCCTCCTTTGTGAATGCCCGGCCAATATACCCGCCGGGGGGCGCCGGGCAAATATCTTGTTTACCGGACGGTCCTGCAGATATATACTTCTACTTCAAAACCTGAAGGAAGTTTCCCCGGGGCGGGAATCCATCAGGTAATCACATATTAAGGGAAGGTGGGAAAGCAATGGGAAAAGCAATGATGGCAGCTTTGCTGCTTCTGGCATTCACCGCATGGGCGGGGGACATCTGCGCGGTTCAGGGGGATGTGCTTTACAGGGCTGACACGGCAACAGGAGAATGGGAACCCCTTTCGGACACATGGAGCGGAACGGAACTGCTCACCTCCCTGGGGGGTGGCTCTACGGGATACAGGGTGACATCCTCTATCAGGTGGACCAGAACGGAAACTGGACCGAGCTTCGGACACCTGGAGCGGAACCGTTGCACTTGCAGCCGGGGACGGCATGCTTTACGCGGTGCAGAACGACGCCCTGTACGCCGTGGACCCTTACGACGGAAGCTGGGATGAGATTCCCGGACACTACGCCGGAACCACCCACATCGCCTGGGCCGGAGGTGCCCTGATGGTGATACAGAACGACCTTCTCTACAGGACCGATCCGGTCACCGGCGACTACACCGAACTTCCCTCCAGCTACGCCGGCACCACAGCCGCAGCGGGGTCCTCCCGATATTTCTTCGTGATACAGGGAGACACCCTCTACCGGGTGGACCCGGTGAGCGGGGACTACGAGAGCCTTGGCGGAGGATACCAGGGGCCACGGAAATGGCCGCGGACAACAACTTCGTCTACTGCGTATGGCAGGGATCCCTATGGAAGACCGATGTGGTATCCGGAAGCTATGAGAGCCTTGGTTCCAGCTGGGACGGCACCACCGCCCTCTGTCTCCTGAACTAGTCCAGACCGGCCCTGACGAATATGAAATAGAACAGCAGGACGAATGCCATGAGGTACATCAGCCAGTAGATCCCTGCTATACCCTGGATCATCAGAGCCCCACTATCACCAGGGCCGGGGCGGTTATCACCGCGCCGTGGTCGAGGCCGGTATCCATTCCGAAGAGCTGTCCGGAAAGAATGGCCGGCTGCAGGAAGATGATGTAGGACATGGTAAGGAATACGGTGACCCCTGCGGTAAGCTCGGTCCTGATGCCGGTGTTCCCCGGGGACAGCCTGAAATGATCCTCGGCCACTTATCCCTCCCATATGATCTGTTATCTATATTCCACCTTCGCTCAGGGTCAACGAGCCACAACCGCCGGACCGGCGGCCGGCGAAAGGAGTTTGAATGGAAGCAATGCCAGATTGGGTGAAGGGTTTTCAAGGGGCGGTCACAGTTACCGACGCCGGTCACCGAGTGGTTTACATGAACGATGCCGCCGCGGAAACCTTCGCGGACCGCGGGGGAAGGGAGCTGGTGGGCACCGACCTCATGTCATACCACAACCCCCGTTCCAGGGAGATAATCGAGAACCTCCTGGCCACCGGCGGGGCCAACACCTACACCATCGAGAAGTCCGGGGTGAGGAAACTCATCCATCAGACCGCCTGGAGGGATCCATCCGGGGAGATAGCCGGACTGGTGGAGCTGTCCCTGGTCCTTCCCGGGGATATGCCCCACCGGACCAGGAATTAGGCTGGTTGGAGGATGTGAGAGTTACCGTGTCAGAGTGAATGACCAGGTTTCAGACCATGGTGTGTATGACGACTGCCCGGTGACCGAAGCCCTTACCCTCCACCACCAGACACCCTGTTCCACGGGCCTGCGGTGAAGGAAGGCATCTGTGTTACGGTTTCCTCAGGACTCTGCATGGAGGGGTCGGAATCAATATGGTGATAATACCTGGTTGCCCCGGTAACAGCGTCCCACTGAAAAACAACATCCGGTCCCTTCAGGGAATCTCCCTGGGAAGGCATCAGAAGCGATGGGGCCTGTGAGGTGTCAGGGGACCCCGGAGATGTCCCGCAGGCCGCTGCCAAGGCAAGAATGCATGTTAATGAGATCTTTTTCATTATCCTCCCGTTCATGAAAAACACAATTGAGTAAAACACAATTATGCATTTGTGGTTCCTGAAGGTTCTCCGGTGCGTGCTTTTTGTATATTTCCTGAAATCCCTTCCTGAGGAGCTGCCATGAAAAATAACCGGGTCGTCCCCCCTCATCTGTTCGTTTTCTTCACCGGTGCCGCTGTAATGGCCACGGAGATGAGCGCCTCACGGTTCATCGCCCCCTGGTTCGGAACATCCATGATAGTGTGGTCTGTGCTAATTGCGGTGGTCCTTGCGGCCATGTCACTGGGATACTGGCTGGGGGGCAGACTGGCTGACCGGAGGCCATCCTGGAAGATACTCTTTTCCATACCGGTGGCCACCGGTGTCCTGATAGCCTTGATCCCCCATGCGGGCAACCTGTTTTTCGCCAGGCTGACCATGGGAATAACCGGAACGCCGGTGAACATCATCCTTCTGTCATTCGTGGGTGTCATCGCAGTATTCGTACCCCCGGTGTTCCTGCTTGCAATGGTGAGCCCCTTCATGATTAAACTCCTTGCCCGGGCGGACAACACAGGCAGGACAGCCGGCTCCCTCTATGCCATGTCCACCCTGGGAAGCATCGCCGGAACCCTGGGCTCCTCTCTGGTTACCATCCCCTTCCTGGGCACCAGGGAAACCCTTTTCCTCTGCTCGGCAACATTGATACTGCTGGGAGGACTTGGCTTCCGGGGCAGGAACAGGCTGGTCCTTCTGCTTCTTCTGCTTCCCGTCTCTGGCTGGCTTCTTTTCGGCCACAGCATCAGACAGGGCGGTTACATCGTCCACGAAGAGGAGAGCGTTTATCAGTATCTTCAGGTTCAGAGAAGGAGCAACGGTTCCACGGTTCTGATAGTGAACGAAGGGGGAGGGATTCAGTCCATCGCCAGGGAGGGAAACACGCTGAACCCGGCGGCGACGTACTACGAAAGCTATCTTCTTCTGCCCTACATGACCGGCGAAACAGGTTCCATGGACATTCTGGTCATAGGAGCCGGCGCAGGGACCATTCCCCACTGGCTGGCCTTTTATGTGAGGCCGCATATGCCGGAGCTGAGCACCGACGCAGTGGAGATAGACCGCAGGGTTACCGAGCTTGGCTATGAATGGTTCGGCACCGAAAGGGATGATGCCCGGGTCTTCACCGCCGATGGCAGGATATTCATGGACAACTCCGATGACATGTACGACATCATCATCACCGACACCTACAGCAACCAGATCTACATACCCTTCCACCTCACCACCCTCGAATACTTTTCAGCCATAAGAAACCGCCTTGAGCCCGGTGGGGTAGTCGCCATGAACGTTAACGCCCTGGCCGAGGACTCGCCGCTGCTCCAGTCCCTTGGCAGGACCGCCGGTGAGGTCTTCCCCTTCATCTATGTGGCCGGTGTAGCCGATGACAGGAACTACATGCTAGTGGCTTCGGACAGGCCCCTGACCCCTCCGCCGCCGGATTCCATCCTTGCCTGGAACAGGCCCCTTGCCCGTACAGCGGAGCTTTTCGCGCCCATGTTCAAACCCTTTTCGCCAACCGGAGGAATGGTGCTCACCGACAACCGCGCTCCGGTGGAGTTCATGACCGATGTGATGGTGGCCCGGCAGGCGGTCTCCGGAGAAGGCTTCTAGGGGTACGTCTCCGTCGGTTGTTACATACTGAACATTTGTGTAGTATTCATCCATGGAAAAACCTCTTCTTCTGTGGGTAAAAAGCGCATACAGCTTCAGGTGGGGAACAGACCTTCCGGAAACCCTGGTTGAAAAAGCCCATCTGGGGGGTTTCGGCGGTGTGATGCTGGCGGATACCAGTGGTGTCCACGGAACCCACCGCTTCGCCGTGGCGGCATCGGGCATGGGAATGAAGGGCATCGCCGGAACCGAGCTGAAAGAGGGTGTTTTCGGCGCCCTGGCCTCCGGCTGGAGCCAACTCTGCCGCCTGGTCACCTCCCGGCTGTTACCGGAAAGGGTTTCCCCCGAAGAGGCCATCCGGAACTCCGAGAACCTCTTTGCCATCGTAAAGGATCCCCCCGGTGCCCTTCAGCTAAGGGACAGGGGCTTCCGGGGAATGGTCCATGTTCCGGTGTACCCCGGGGGCTGCGATCCCCACTGCCCTCCAGGTGTTCTTCCCCTGGCCTGTTCCCCGGCCATGTACTGCAGGGGCGGCTCCCCGGAGGCACACCGCATGCTGCGCCGGTTCGACGAGCTCCTTCCCGACCCCCATGTAACCCGTCCCCATCTCCATGGCTGTACAGGGCCGGTGCCGGCATTTTCACCGGACCTCTGGAGGAAGGCTCCCTTCGCCCTCAGGAACAATCTCAGGCTCTCCGAGGTGGTCTGCACCCTGCCCGCCGGTGGCCCCTGCAGGCCCCTGTGATAACCGGCAACGATGCCGCCGCCCTCCGTGAACTCCTGTTGCCCAGGCTGAGGGAGCTCTACGGCGGAAGTGAAGCGGCGGAAAGAAGGCTTTGGAAGAACTCCGGGCCCTGGACGGCGCCGGGCTGTGCGGCTACTTCCTCGTGTTCCACAGGGTCCTTCAGTACTGCTCCAGCCGTGGAATACCCGCGGTGGCCAGGGGTTCAGCGGCGGGGAGCCTGGTTTCAAGGCTGCTGGGGCTTTCGGTCATCTGCCCCATCCGATACGGGCTTTCATTCACCCGGTTCTTCAACAGGCTCAGGGACGACCCTCCGGACATCGATCTCGACATCGACGCAGCCGGCGGGACAATGTCTACAGATGGTTCCTGGATGAATGGGGGGAGAGGACCGCTGCGGTATCCGCCACGGTCACCTACAGAACCCGATCCGCGGTCCGGGTGGCCTGCGCCGCCCTGGGGGTTTCAAGGGACGAAACCGATGTTCTGGCGGAGCTTTCACGGAACACCGCGAACCCGGTATGGAAACAGCCCCTTCCCGGTGAGGTGCTGGAGAAGGCTGAACTCCTGAAGGGGCTTCCTTCTCATCTCATGCCCCATCCCTGCGGAGTGGTGGTGGGGGACGGGCTCATAGCCTCAGCGGTTCCGGTGGAAATGTGTTCAGGGGGGCTTCCCGTCACACAGCTGGACATGCACGGGGTGGAATACCTGGGGCTCATAAAGATGGACCTTCTGGGCCAGAGAGGCCTTACCGCCCTGGCCCTGGCCGGGGGAAAGCTGGTGAGTCATTCAGGTGTTCTGGATGGAAGGACCATGAAACTGATCAACCGGGGGGGAACCATAGGGGTCCCCCACATAGAAAGCCCTGCCATGCGGGGGCTTCTGAGAAGAATGAACATAACCTCAGTTGAGGATGTGGCCCGGGCACTTGCCCTGGTAAGGCCCGGGGCGGCCTCCGGCGGTGGCCGGGACAGGTACATGGCCGGGGGAGAGAAGAATGTACCCCCGCAACTGGGGAACATCCTCAGGGAGAACAGGGGGGTCATGCTGTATCAGGAGAACGTAACGGAAGCCGCCTGTGCCCTGATGGGCCTTCCACCCGCCGAGGGCGACCTCATGAGGCGCAGGCTGAAACGGGGAGAGGCCGGGCAAGACGAGGTTCTGGAAAGGTGCGTTGCAAACGGTCTGTCCCTGGAAATGGCGGAAAGGGGCTGGGAACTTCTCTCGGGATACGCCGGCTACGGCTTCTGCAAGGCCCACGCAATGACCTACGCCTCCATAGCCTCCACCTATGCCGCCATAAAGGCCGAGAGGCCGGCAGGGGCAATGGCCGCCTTCCTGGCAGCCGGAGGCGGTTTCTACAGGCACATGGTCTACATCGAGGAGGCCAGAAGGCTGGGGCTGAAAATACTTCCCCCGGATGTGAACGATTCCAGCTGGTTCTGCGTTTCCCCCGGGGAGGGAAGCATAATGATAGGCATGGGATACCTGGCGGGAATGGGGGAAACCGAGTTCGAAAAACTCAAAAGCCGAAAGGCCCTACACCCATCCCGCCCAGGTGAGAACGGCTGGTATAGGTTTGAAGCTGGCCCTGAACATGGCCATGGCCGGCTGTTTCGATTCCATGGGGATGAACCGACCCCAGGCCTCATGGTGCGTACGGGAGGGGGCGGTGGGCCTTTTTCCCGGTGGAATGCCTCCTCCACCACTCCCCGGCTACACCCCCCGGGCCAGGGCCACCAGAGAACTGGAACTGATGGAGGTTACCACCGGGGCACATCCCCTTGCCTTCATCACCCGGCCTACGGGAACGGTTCCCATAGCGGAAATGCCCGGGGAGGGAACCTCGGTGATATGGGGGCGGGTTCTATCCAGAAGGGGCTGGGCCGGGGGCATCGGCTTCCTCATGGTCGAGGATGAGACCGGAGTGGCCGATGTTTTCGCCCCGGCTCCATGGTACGCAAAGGCCTCGGTGCTTCTAAGACGCCCCGGGGTTACCCTGGTGCTGCGGTGTCACTCCGATCCGCTTCGCACACGGATAACCGAGGTGATCGCCTCAGTTCCTTAGCAGTCCCGCTATGAATCCCGTGGTCCAGGCCGCCTGAAAGTTGTAGCCCCCGGTGAGACCGTCGATGTCCAGGACCTCGCCGGCCAGGTAGAGGTTCTTGAACACCTTGCTTCCCATGCTTTTAGGGTCCACATCCCTGAGCCCCACTCCTCCGCAGGTCACGAACTCTTCCCTGAAGGAGGTGCGCCCCTTAACGGAATACACATCGTTGGTGATAATGCTTGTAAGGCGGTTCAACCCTGTTCTGCCCAGTTCTCCCCATTTTCTGCTTCCGGGAAGGCCGCATCTTTCCAGAAGGAACTGCCAGAGCCTATCCGGAAGGGCAAAAGGCCGGTAGTTGGCAAGGATCCTGGACCGATGGCCCGAGCGAACCTTTTCCAGCTCCCCCCTGACCTCGTGGTTGTTCAGGATGTTCACCCAGTTCACGCTTACCCTGAAGTCGTAGTTCAGGCCGTGGAGGACCCTGGCCCCGAGGGATGACAGTTGAAGAACAGCAGGGCCGCTCATGCCCCAGTGGGTTATCAGAAGGGGGCCGCAGGTCCTGAGCCTGGTTCCCTGAACGGTGATGGATGCATTTTCTACAACCACCCCCATAAGTCCTGTGATGGTCTCCTTCGGCATGTTGAAGGTGAAAAGGGAGGGCACCGGCTCCGAGATGTCGTGGCCCGGAACCCGGAGCCAATCCAGATCGGCCCCTTTCCTGGCGCCTCCCGTGGCGGCTATCACCCTGTCGAATGCTTCTTCACGCTTAACGCTTCCCCCGAGTACCAGCACCGGGGTTACTCCGTTGGATGCAAGGGCTTTCACCGGTGTCCCGGTCCTTATGTCTATCCTGTGTTTCCAGGCCTCCGCCAGGAAGCAGTCCACAATATCCAGTGAGTTCTGGGAGGCGGGGAACACGCAGCCGTCGCTCTGCACCACAAGTGGAACTCCCCGGGACCGGAACCATTCCATGGTGTGGATGTTGCTGAACTCCCTGAAGGCCTTCCTGAGGAATTTCCCCCCCTGGGATAGCCGGAGGAGAGTTCCTCAATGCTTTCACAGCCGTTGGTCACATTACACCGGCCACCGCCGGAGATGATTACCTTCGAAAGGACTTCACTGCTCCTTTCGAAAATGACCACGCTGCTTCCCGGATGATGTTCAGCCGCGGTGATAGCGGCAAAGAAACCCGCTGCGCCGCCGCCGGCAACGGCGACCTTCACAGGCTTCAGTCCGCTTTGAAGAGGTGAACATCGGTCTGCGGGAAGGGGATCCCTATTCCCTCTTCGTCAAGTCTGAGCTTGATGTTCTCGGTGAGGGCGTAGTAGACATCCCAGTAGTCGGATGTTCTTGTCCAGGGGCGAACGACCAGATTGACGGAACTGGAGGCCATCTCCAGCACCCCCACCATTGGGGCCGGGTCCTTGAGGACCTTCTCGTTCTTCTGAATTTCGTCCATGAGTACCTCGCGGACCTTTCTCAGATCGCTCTTGTAGGATACACCCACTTTCAGGTCCACCCTTCGTATCTGCTCGGCGGTGAAGTTGGTGATCGGTGCGGAGAGGATGGTGGAGTTGGGCACTATTATCTTCTTGTTGTCTATGGATTTCAGTGTGGTGTTCAGAAGACTTATGGCCTCCACGAACCCGTTCTCACCGCCGGCCTGGACATAGTCTCCAGCCTTGAAGGGTCTGGTTATCATGAGAAGCACACCCGCCGCCAGGTTCGAAAGGGATCCCTGAAGGGCCAGGCCCACGGCCAGAGCCGAGGCTCCCAGTATTGCCACTATTGACGAGGTTTCCACCCCGAGCTGGCCCAGGGAGGCCACTATTACGAAGGCGAACAGGAGGGCGTAGGCAACGGAAGAGGCGAAGTTGATTATGGTGGCATCCATGTTCTTTCGTGTCATGGCCTTTTTGATGCCGTTCCTTATGAACCCCGCAAGCCATCGTCCTATTACGATTATGAGGATGGCGGCCACTATCTTGAGGCCGTAGGTGGAGAGCATTGTCGGAAGAGAACTCCAGAATTCCTGCATGGGTAATCCCCTTTCTTTGTTCGTTGCTGAAGTATAAGAGTTTTTTCCCTCCCCTATGAGTCTTGATAAAAACTGGATTCTGCTATTCTTACGGTGCTGTGAAAAACTAGAGTGTCTCTTCCGGAAGGCGGAAAAATGCGATTCAAGTCCCTGAAGCCAGAGGAACTCAGATGGACCTGCCCCGACGATCTCTTTCAGTTCGAAAAGAGCAGTGAACTGAAGCCCACGAAGAAGATAGTGGGCCAGGACAGGGCCGTAAGGGCGGTGAAACTGGGCCTTGAGATACCCAGCAGCGGATACAACATGTTCGTTACCGGTGTTTCCGGAAGCGGCCGGGAAACCACCGTCAAGCGTATCCTTGATCAGATAGACACTGCCTGCTGCGACCTTGTGGACATATGCTATGTGTACAACTTCGAAGACTCCTCCAGGCCAAAGGCCCTTCTTTTTCCCGCAGGAGAAGGCAGGCAGTTCAAGGAGGGCATCACGAAATGCATAGATCTTCTCAAGAAGAACATACCGGTGGTTCTGAAGAGCGAGGGTACCGCCGCCGAGAAGAACGCCCTGCTGGAAGGCTATTCCGCAAGGAAAAAGAAGAAGATGGAAAAGGTGGAGAAGGAGGCCATAGAGGCTGGATTTGCCGTTGTGAGCATACCGGTGGCCCCTGGGCAGAACCGCCCGGACGTCCTTCCGGTGATCGATGGAAAGCCCCGTACCTATGAGGAACTTCAGGAGATGGCCGCCGGTGGTCAGATCGAAGCTGAGAAGCTCGCCGAGTACAGAAAGATCCACGGAAGGCTCTTCAAGCTGCTGGCCGCCGCCATAAGAAGCGCACAGACCATAGAAATAGAGGCCCAGACCGAACTGGACCGGTTCTACAGAAGGATACTGAAGCCCACGGTGAACGGAATACTCCAGAGGCTCTCCGGGCTGGGGGGCAAGGAGACGGCGGAGTACGTGGAGCGGATGTCCGAGACGATACTTGACAACATTGAGGCCTTCTCATCTGAAAGCGACGAGGGAGATCCCTGGGTGATCTTCGAGGTGAACCTGGTGGTGGACAATTCTGACAGCCGCAGCAGGCCGGTGATCGTGGAGCAGTTCCCGGACACCGTGAGGCTTTTCGGTAATGTGGACCATGTTCTGATAGACAACAAGCCATACAGCGATCACACCATGATAAGGGCCGGTTCCATACTCCGGGCCAACGGAGGATATCTCATAATCAACGCCATGGATGTGGTGAGGAGCCCCGGACTCTGGCAGACCCTGATACAGACCATCAGGAACAGGACCGTGGTAACCAGACCCAACGACATCACCAGGCCTTCATGCCGGTGGAACTCCAGCCGGAGCCCATAGAGATAGATCTCAAGGTGATACTCATTGGTCCCGCCTGGCTTTACTCCATGCTGGCGTCGCAGGACCCGGATTTCGGATACCTCTTCAGGATCAGGGCCGACTTCGACAACATGATGAACAACCACAGGGAAAATGTTAAGGACTTCGCCGGTGTAATAGCCTACATCTGCCAGACGGAATCGGTCCTTCCACTGAGCCGCGGAGCAATGGCCTCCATAGCCGAGCAGGCGGTGAGGCTTACCGGGCGGAACGACAAGATATCACTCAAGTTCAACATGGTGGCGGACTATGTGAGACAGGCTTCCTACTGGGCCGGTCAGGCAGGGAGGGATACGGTCCTTCCCGAGGATGTGGCCACAGCCATAAAGGAGAAGGAGTACAGGCTGAACCTCGGCGAGGAATACGCCTGAACGGGATCCTCGAGGAGCAGGTGATGATAGACACCACCGGCACAGCAGTGGGGCAGCTCAACGGCCTGGCGGTCTATTCCGGAGTGGATCACATGTTCGGTCTTCCAAGCAGGATAACAGCCACCGTCAGCCCCGGGGCCGAGGGAATAGTGAATGTGGAGAGGGAAGCGGAAATGTCCGGAAGCATACACACCAAAGGTGTGTTCGTTATAACCGGTTTCCTCCGGAACAGGTTCGCCAGCGACTACCCCCTCTCCCTTTCCGCGGGAATAGTTTTTGAACAGAGCTATGGCGGAGTTGACGGCGACAGCGCCAGTTCAACGGAACTCTACACCCTTCTCAGCGCACTTTCCGGTGTGCCCCTCAGACAGGACATCGCCGTTACCGGTTCTGTTAACCAGTACGGGAAGATTCAGCCCATCGGTGGTGTGAACTACAAGATAGAGGGTTTCTTCAAGGTCTGCAGCGGCCGCGGGCTCACCGGTGGGCAGGGCGTTCTGATCCCCGTTGCGAACACCAGGCATCTCCAGCTCAGCCATGACGTGATCCAGGCCGTTGCGGATGGCATGTTCCACATTTACGCCATCAGTGACATATCCCAGGGAATTGAGATACTCACCGGAAGGGAAGCCGGTGTGAGGAACGCCCATGGGGGATACCCGGCGGATACCGTGTTGGGCATGGCGGACAACAGGTTGCGTAAAATGGCGGAAACCCTCAGAGATTTCGGAGGCCGGCGCTGACCAGGGTAGCAACCTTCAGCTGGGGTGAACTGGAGGCGGGAGGCTCCAATATCGGCGACGCCGTTATACTCCGCTCACAGTATGGCCAGCTCAAGGAGATCGGTGTGGAGATAGGGATCCTTACCGCTGACCCGGAGCGGACACTGGCGCGGTTTCCCGGGGTAAAATGCTTCGATGTCAGCCGGGGGAGGCTCAGGGCGATGTTCGCCGCTGTAAGGTGGTGCCACATTGCCATTGCAGGCGGCGGGGAGCTGGTTCAGGACGATTCTTCCCTCCTCTACAGCCCCTTCAATCTGCTTCCCCTGTTCCTTGCCTTTCTTCTGGGAAAGAGATCCTTCGTCTGGGCGGTGGGCATAGGCCAGGGCGGGGAACTGACCTCCCCCACCCGGCTTCTTACAAGGCTGGCCCTGAAGACCGCCGTTGGAATAACCGTCCGGGACAGGGGTTCCTTCAACACCCTTCATCAACTGGGTTTCAGGGAACCGGAAATGAAGCTTGCCGCCGATTGCGCCTTTGCCCTGCCGGTTCATTCCGGAGAAAGGAAGCAGTTCTGGGAGCTGCCCCAAGGGATGTTTCCAACAGGAAAAGGCACCTTCTTCCCCTTGAACTTCGCAGGAAGCTTGGGATCCATAAACCCCCGAACCCCTCATCAGCCGCTTCGGCCTGGGCGAAGCTCCTGGACTGGCATTCCGGCAAGACCGGTTCACGGGTAATACTGTTCCCATTCCATACCGGCCCCTTTCCAATGATGACCATGTCTTCTGCAGGCTGGTTGCCGGCAAAATGAAACATTCTGAAAGGGTTTCCTTCGCCGACCCGTCCAAACCCGAGGAGTTCCTGGAACTCATGGGAAAGTGCCCGGTGATGGTGACCACCCCCCTCCACGGGGCGATCCTTTCGGTGATGACGGGAACACTGCCCGTTTCCGTTTCCTATTCCAGCAAATGCCTTCGCTTCATGGAGCAGGCGGACCTGATGGATCTCGCCTCCCCGCCGGGCAGACCGGGTATTCCCGATAACGGCACCGTTGCGGTCCTACGGCTTGCCTGGGGCAGTTACGCTCCGCGGAGGTCCCGTCTTGAGGAAAGGAAGCGGGAGCTTGTACAGAGGGCGGAACTCACAGCGGACCACTTCAGAAGGGTGTTCGGCCTGTGATCCCCGGCATACATGTTTCCACCGCCGGTGGAATAGACAAGGCCCCGGAAAGACTCCGGGAGCTGGGCCTCACCGCCGGACAGATATTCACCGCCAGTCAGAGGCGCTGGGAATCTCCCCCCATTGCCGAAGAAAGGGTCAGCCGTTTCAGGGAGAAGAGCGTGGGTCTCTTCTTCGTTTCCCACG
Source organism: Candidatus Sabulitectum silens (assembly GCA_001875255.1). Taxonomy (GTDB): domain Bacteria; phylum Fermentibacterota; class Fermentibacteria; order Fermentibacterales; family JCC-6; genus Sabulitectum; species Sabulitectum silens. The sequence continues at coordinate 242,650 of MJAN01000001.1, forward strand.
CTTCCTACCTGATCAACCTTGCCTCATCCCGGAAGGATGTGCTGGAAAGATCCCGGGCGGCACTTGCCGGGGAGCTGGAAAGGTGCGCTCTGCTGGGGATACCCTCTGTTGTCATGCACCCCGGTGCCCATCAGGGAGCCGGAATCGAAATGGGTGTTGAGATGATAGCCTCGGCCCTGTATGATATCCTCACTGCCCGCGAGAACGGTCCCCTGCTTCTTCTGGAGAACACCGCCGGAGCCGGCACAATACTGGGAAGCAGGTTCGAGGAGCTCAGCGCGATCCGTGAGCTTTCCCGGGTTCCGAAAGGATCGGGTACTGCATCGATACCGCCCATGCCCATGGAGCCGGCTACAGTGTGGACGGGAAGGGCTTTCCGGAAGAGATCCGAAGGGTCCTTGGCTCCGGAGTCAAAGTCTTTCACATGAACGGTTCAAAGGTGTCCCGGGGTAGCCGGCGGGACAGGCACGAGCACTTCGACCAGGGTAATCCGGCAATGTCAGACATGAAAGCGCTGTTCAGCAGCCCGCTTTTCAAGGGAATACCCGGCATAGCGGAAACCCCAGGCACCGATGCCCACCGCGCCCGGGACATATTCATGCTTGAGCAGAAAGGATAAACATGAAAATATCAGCCCTGTTGATCATCGTTCTGTTGATGTTAGCCTGCGGAGAGCCCGGCGCTCCTCCCGAAAGCCAGCTGGCACCCACAGCCGCTGCCGACCCGTCATCGGACCCCTCGGCACTCTTTCAGGCGGCAACGGAAGCGGTCCTTGAGGTTCAGTCGGTTCAATACGACTACACCCTCGAGGGGATGTCCGTTATGGAGGATACCGTTGAGTTTTTCTCCCAGGGTAGCGTTTTCCTGGCAAAGGGCACCGATATGAACGATGCCTCTATCCATGTGGATTATACCATGACCGTGCTTCCGGAAGACACTACCATTACAGGTACCGTTGTATCCCACGGGGGCACCGCCGCCCACCTGAGTGCCTCACAGGAACTCTATGTCTTCGGAGAGGCCGAAGACGGCGGGGCCGCCATAGTTCTGCGGGACGGCCTTCCACAGGGTGCCGTGGTAAGGGAGTTCCTCTTCACCGGAGAGCCCTTCGGGGCCGAGCTGAACGCCCAGGGATACCGGTTCCACGATCAGGAGGAGATCAACGGAGTTCCCTGTTATGTAATCACCGTGGATATGCCGCCCTATACCTCTAAGTGGTGGATCAGCACCGATGGCTTCCTGCCCATGGCGAACTCCATCAGCGTATGGAGTCCCGATGGCAGTCAGGGTATGGAATACACCGTTTCCATTTCCGATGTGGTGCTGAATTCCCAGCCGCCGGAGGGCACATTCCAGCTCGCCTGCCCTGAGGATATCCAGGCCCGTCAGGTCTTCGGTTCCATCACCGAGGGCTCACCTGCTCCCCCTGGTCCCTGATGACACCCGACGGGGAAATGGTATCACTGGAGGAGCTTCGGGGAAGGGTGGTGGTCATGGATTTCTGGGCCACATGGTGCGGTCCCTGCAGGGTGGTAATGCCCTCCCTCCAGGAACTCCACGAAACCCACGGCGACCGGGTCACCGTTGTGGGCATCAATGTATGGGAAAGCGGGGATCCCGCTGCGTTCATGGAGGAGAACGGATATACCTACACCATGGTACTGAACGGCGACGAGGTCGCCTCGGAATACATGGTGGAGAGCATCCCCACCTTCTATGTGATAGCCCCGGACGGCACCGTTGCCTTCCACGCGGTGGGGCCGACCCGGCAAACGACGAAGCCCTCCGGGAAACCGTGGGAACTCTGCTGGAGGAATAGGTTATACTGGGTATCAGGCGGCGGCTTCCGCCGCCTTCATACCCACGAAGGGACAGGAAGATGAGATTTTTCGCCGCCATGATCCTTATTGTCGTATCCCTTGTTCTCGGATCACCGAATGACGACATGAACAACCTGATCGATGCCCTGTACCGGGCCGACGGCGAAACCGTTTTCAGAAGCCTCACCCGGGACAACCAGGAAGCCCTTTCAATGATGGTGTCCATGTTCCGTCTTGCCCCTGGGGAGGTTGCCTCCCAGCTCAGACAGGAGCTTCAGGTCCAGCTCTCCTCCTCTGAGATCGCATGCATGAACGAGGAAGCCCTCATCGCTGTGATAATAGACTCCCCCATGTTCAGGAACGAGGTTCCCTGGCCGAGGGATTACATAAGATGCACCGAGTTCACCATGCTGGGCGACACCGCCCTGGTCCACGTGAGCATCCAGGGGGAAGATTCAGTCTACAGCTATCCAATGGTGCTTCAGGAGGGCACCTGGAGAATAGCAACGAACTTTTTCAGCAAGGGCTGAAATGGGCATCCCCCTTATCATTCTTCTGGCCGCACTGGGTAACCCCGGTTCCTTCTTCCCAATTGAGCCACAGGGGGCGGAGGTCATTGACCGTGCCATGGCCAGGGTTGTCCTTCCAGGAGAGGAGTACACCCTGTATTTCATCCTTTACAATCTGGATGACGGCGGCACCATAGAGATACTGAGCGGAGTCAGGCTTCAGGACCGCTGGCACTGGGAGCAGCTGTTCCTCTGGCGGCCGGAGGACATCCACGGGGAACCGGTGAGGTTCAACCCGGCCAGTGTACTGATGGTGGAGACCCTTGATTCCGGTTTCACCGTTACCTGGGTGGACAACCCGGACATCCCGGAAGGCTCAGCCAGTGTGCGGCTGGTATACGACCTGCCAAGAAGGACCCCGAGGAGTACCGTCTTCACTGACCATTTATAGCTTATTGACTCCCCGCCTCTTTTTGCTTCTACTTCATTCTGAAAAGCAAGCTGAAAAAGGGGGAGATCATGACCGTCCTTATGTGTGTTATCTGTGCTCTTACCGGTTTCATTGAAATGGAAACCGGTTCTGTAATACCATCTGACAACCCGGTTCTCAACGGTTACGCCCAGACCGGAACACCCCTTCCCCCGGGAGAGGGGACATGGTCGCCCATCGGGCCATGGGGTGGGAATGTAAAGGCCCTGGCCGTTTCTCCTGTGGACGACACCATAGTTCTCGCCGGGTGCGGCTTCTCCATGGCCTCCGACGCCGGAGGGGTTTTCAAGAGCACCGATGGCGGAGAGACCTGGGCCGCGGGAGAGCTTTTCCCATTCAGGTCAACGATGTCTGCGCAGCAGGCGCCGCCGCCCCGAACACATTCTTTGCCGCCACCCGAACCGGTCTCTACCTGTCACAGGACAGCGGAGACAGCTGGACAACGGTTCCCGGAATGGGATCATCCTATGTGATAGGCATCGGCGTGCATTCAGAGGATACCGACATTCTCATCGCCGGACTCTCCTCGAACACCGGTGTGCGCAGGTCCGACGACGGCGGCGCCACCTGGTCTGAAGTGGGTCTCAGCAACGGCTATATGAAGGGTTTCGGATGCGACCCGGAGCACCCGGACACCATGTACCTGGCCATGTCCGGAATGGACTACAGCCTCTACAGATCCACCGACGCCGGCCTTTCATGGACCGCCCTGGGCCCGGCGGGGTCAGGCTGGGGCCTTCTGGTGGCCCCTTCGGAACCGGAGAAACGATAATAGTGACCACCTCGGAGGGCTTCTACATGACCGAGAACCACGGTGCCGACTGGGACCTGGCGGTTACAGGCTCCAGCTACGCCCCGGCGGTTTATGACGGGACCAACCTCTACGCCCCTGTGATAGGAGCCGGCGGTGTTTATGAAAGCACCGATCAGGGCCAGAACTGGACACTGAACACACAGGGAATAGTGGCATCCTACTGGCAGGCGGGCTGCGCCTCTTCTCAGGGCTACCTGGCGGGGCACTACGGAGGCGTTTACAGTTCGCCTGCCCCGGCATCTGAGTACACCGTTTCACAGCATGGGATGAACAACGGTTTCTTCCACGCGGTCTCATACATTTCCGGAACGAACACCCTCCTTGCCGGCGGTGAGTACCACGGCCTGTGGAAGAGCACCGACCTTGGTGAGACCTGGGATATAGTATTCCCCGGGCCATCCAGCTGGACGATTTATGACATTGCTCCGAAATCCGACGCCCACTATTCAGGTCCGGTTCGCTATGTCGCCACCACCGACGGGGTTTTCCGCTCCGACGACGGAGGCGACAGCTGGGTGCCCGCCGGTCTTGCGGGAACACAGACATCATCGGTTGCCTTTCATCCCGAAGACCTGACATAGCCTGGGCAGGCACCGCCGCCTCCGGAGTGCACTACACCACCGACGGCGGCGACAGCTGGACGCGGATCAGGCTTTCCCTTCGCCCTTTATCCATCCATCGATATCATAGAGAACCAGTCCGGGGATATCCGCGTGCTGGTTTCCTTTCAGCAGAGCGGCGAGGGGGTTTACTACTCCGATGACAACGGTGTTTCCTACACCATGTCCCCGGTTTCCGGCAGCTACCATCCCGGTCTTTCCACCCGCTGGGGCGCAGGTCCCTCCATGGCTTATCTGGCCACGGATAACGGGATCTTCCGTTCCACCGACCAGGGCGAGAACTGGGAAGCCTGTCCCGGTTCCTCCGGTCTCATGTGGGCGGTTCAGGGTTCAACGGACATGAACGTTTTCGCCGGAACCAATGGAAGCGGGATCCGCTGGAGCCCCGACGAGGGTGATTCCTGGCAGCCCCTCAGCGACGGCATCGAGAACAGGGTGGTCTGGGAAGTTGTCTACGGAAGCTCCCCGGTGCAGCTCTTCGCCAGCCTCAGGGGCTTTTCCCTGGCAGAGATAACCGAGGATGCCCTGGGTATTGAATCCTTCGGCGAAGGTGAATTCCTGGGCATATCCCCGACAATGAATCCAGCGAACTCCTCGGTGGGCTTCATCGTCACCGGTCTGGAAAGCCGCCCCGGGGACCTTGCTGTTTACTCATCCGACGGCAGGGTGGTACACAGGGCGGAGGTTCCCCGGCGGGCACCATAGCCTGGAACCCCGGACCCGGCGTTCCAGCCGGGGTGTACATTGTCCGGGTAAGCGCAGCCGGTGAGACCGCCGGGACGAAGTTCGTCCTGCTGAGGTAACCGACGGTCAGACCGGGAAGTCCACACCCTGTGAAAGGGGAATGTCCCTTCCGTAGTTGATGGTAACCGTCTGCCTTCTGGCGTAGTACTTCCAGGCGTCGCTTCCGCTTTCCCTGCCGCCTCCGGTCTCCTTCTCCCCTCCGAAGCTCCGCCTATTTCCGCCCCGGCGGTGGAGGTGTTCACGTTGGCGATCCCGCAATCGGAGCCCATGTGGGACAGGAAGAACTCGGTTTCCCTGATATCCGTCGAGAAGATGGAGCTGGAAAGACCCTGGGGAACACCGTTGTGGAGTTCCATGGCCTCCTTGAGATCGGTGTACCTCATCACATAGATGATGGGAGCGAAGGTTTCCGAGAGTACAATACCCTGCTGCCTGTCCACCTCAATGATGGTGGGTGTAACGAAGAATCCATTCCCGCAGCCGTCAGCTTCGTGCAGGGTTCCCCCATGAACGATGCGGCCACCCTGGGCCTTCGCCTTCTCTATGGTTGACTTGAAGTCCTCAACCGCGGAGCCGTCCACCAGGGGCCCGACTATGGTGGCAGGATCAAGGGGTGTTCCGATGTTGACCCTTTCGTACACCTTCTTCAGGGACCGGAGGAATTCGTCATAGACCTTCTCGTGAACTATGACCCTCCTGGTAGATGTGCACCTCTGGCCGGCGGTGGCCAGTGCCCCGAAGGCCACGCCCTTTACCGCCATGTCCATGTCCGCGGCGGGGGTGATCACAGCGCAGTTGTTCCCGCCCAGTTCAAGGATGGACTTGCCGAACCTGGCGGCGGTCCTTTCCCCAACCCTGCGGCCCACACCGGTGGAGCCGGTGAAGGAGATCAGGGGAAGTCTCTCATCGCTGACCATTCTCTCGCCGATGACCCTTCCGCTGCCCGAGGCCAGGAAGAAGACCGGCGGAAGCCCGTTCCTCTCAAGTACCCTGTTGGCCACTCGGGTGGTTGCCACCGCGGTGATGAGGGCGCTGCTGGACGGTTTCCATACCGTTACGTCGCCAACCACCGCGGCGATAAGGGCATTCCAGGCCCACACCGCCGCAGGGAAGTTAAAGGAGGTGATCACACCGATTACCCCCAGGGGAAGCCACTGCTCGATCAGTCTGTGCTCAGGTCTCTCACTGGCGATGTTCAGACCATAGAGCTGTCTGGAGAGGCCCACGGAGAAGTTGGCTATGTCCACCGCCTCCTGGATCTCTCCGGCGCCTTCGGTAAGGGTCTTGCCCACCTCAAGGGTTACCAGCAGGCCAAGGAGTTCCTTGTGCTTCATGAGTTCCCTGCCAATTTCCCCACGATCTCCCCCTTCCGGGGGAGGGGATGCGGGACCACTGCAGATATGATCTCCCGGCGGCGGCGATTACCCTTTCGTAGTCCTCCTCTTCGCCCTGGGCAACGGCGCCCAGCACGGACCCGTCGATGGGACTAACGGATTCTATTGTCCTTCTGCCCTCCACGGGCATCCATTCACCGTGAAAAACTCCTGACAACGTTTCCTCGAGGCCAAGTCCTTCAAATACCTTCTTCTTCGCTTCAGCGATGGTCATAGCTGCTCCAATATTGATAAAGTGGCAAGGTTATGTCTGATGTTCATAACGACCCGTTGAATATACAGGATTCCTCCGCCGGTGGTGCATTGGCCCTCCCCGGGATTTCTTCGTTATGTTCACCGGAACACCCGACAGACGGATCGAGCCGGATTTGAGAAAAACTCCCTCCACCGGTATGGTGGACATGACCACTGGTTCAGTGAGGAAGAAGCTCCTTCTCCTCGCCTGGCCGGTAATGCTCTCCCACCTCCTTCAGACCCTCTACAACCTCGCCGACGCCTTCTGGTTGGGAAAGCTGGGCAGACAGGCCCTCACCGCGCCCACAATAACCATGCATGTTTTCTTCATAGGTTTCGCCCTTGCCATGGGCCTCAGCGCCGCGGGTACAACCCTGGTCAGCCAGTACAAGGGTGCCGGCGACGGCGGAAAGGCTTCCCATGTCGCCGGTCAGCTCTTCATTCTCCTCACCGGGATAGGCATCGCCCTGGGAGTGACAGGGTTCTTTCTCACTCCCAGAATACTGGACATTCTCCAGACACCGGCGGACTCCTGGCAGATGACCTATGAATACATGCGGTGGATATTCGCCGGGTTTCCCCTGATGTTCGCCTTTTTCGTGTACCAGAGCATAAATACCGGCCTGGGAGACACGGTGGGACCAATGCAGGTGAACCTTGTTACAGTAGGTCTGAACGTAATACTGGACCCAGTGCTTATCTTCGGCCTGGGCCCCTTTCCGGAAATGGGAGTGGTTGGCGCCGCCGTGGCAACTGTGTTCAGCCGTGCCCTTGCCTCAACCATAGGAATGGTGAGGCTGTTCCGTGGCGGCAACGGCCTCCAGATAACACTTGGGGACATGAAGCCCCACAGAGAGACCATGGCCAAGATACTGAAGGTGGGCCTTCCCGTGGGTCTTGGACAGCTTGGGACCAGCCTTGGCTTCACCTTCATGATAGGAATAGTCAACTCATTCGGAAGCGTGGTTACCGCCGCCTTCGGTGTGGGGAACAGGATCATTCACATGGCCATGGTCCCCGCCATGGGTCTCAGTCAGGCCAACGCCACTGCGGTGGGGCAGAACCTCGGAGCTGGGAAACCCGAGAGGGCGGAAAAGTCTTCAATGTCCGCCCTTCTCCTCATAGGAATGATCCTTCTGCCCATGACCCTCTGCATGTTCTTCTTCGGCGGGGACATATCCCGGGCATTCGTTAACGACCCAGAGGTGATTGCCCTGGGCAGGGTCATGTTCAGGATAACCACCCCATCGGTGTTCATCTTCGGCTTCCTTCTGGTGCTTCTGGGCAGCTTCCAGGGTTCAGGATACACCGTGCCCGTCATGGTACTGAACATGTCCCGTCTGTGGCTTCTTAGGATACCCGGGGCCTATCTTCTGGCCTACACCGTTGGTATGGGCCCCATGGGCATCTGGTGGGCCATGTTCATCTCCAACACGGTAACAGCCGTTTCCGGTTTCATCTGGTTCCGAAGGGGAACCTGGAAGACCAGGGGGGGGAAGCTTACCGCGGACGCCACCAGAACACCCCTGACCGCAACGGACCTCGACTGATCAGACCACAGCCTGGACCGCTCCGAATACCCCCAGCAGGGCGAGGATGACCAATGCTGCCCTCCTGAAGACCGAACTGTCCACCCTTCCCGCGGCGTATATGCCAAGGGACCCGCCCATGGCCGCCGCAGGCAGGAAAAGCCCAGCACGAAGCAGGTGAGCAGAGGTGGCAACCCCCATACCCAGGAAGGATGGGATGGCGATAATGGTGAGCACAAGGAAGAACGCCGACAGATTTCCACGGAAGGAGTCCTTCTCGGTCTCCGTTGCCGACAGATAGATCACCGCCGGAGGACCGCTGAAGGTGGTAAGCCCGTTGAGCAGACCTGACATGGCCCCGGTTACACCCATGCCCATGGGGGTCCGCCTCATCCTGGGAGCCCACCTGGAAAGGGACAGAAGCGACGCCCCGGTGACGGAGACACCAATGATCAGCCTTACGGTAACATCGGGAAGTGATCCGAGAAGCCATGCCCCCAGAGGTGTAAAGGCCATCCCCGCCAGGGCCAGTGGAAGGAAACCCTTCAGCCGCAGCTTTCCCCTGGAGGACACAAGCACCATGGTATTCAGCACAAGGCTTGAGACCGCTATCACCGGAACCGCCCAAGACGCCGGAGCGAACATGCAGATTATGGGCAGGGCCAGCAGGGAATAGCCGAACCCGCAGAACCCCTGAAGCATCGCCGCGAAGAAGATGACAACAAATACAGCGCCGAGCAGACCACACCTCCAGTGAAGAACGGCAGCGAATATAGTATGTTAGCCCGGCTGACGGAGAAAGGCGGTGAAAACATGAGATGGTGGATCGACGAACCGAAGCTCATGGGCTCCCACAACCCCAGGCAGTCGGAACTGCGGAAAATAGACAACCTGACCACCATTGTTTCCCTGGTCGACCCCACGGAATCCAGGCTGAACTACAACCCCGCCCTCCCCGGGGTAAAGTGGGTGGAGATCCCGGTACGGGACTACACCGCCCCCACAGTGGAGAACCTGCTGCACTTCCTTCAGATAGTGGAGGAGTCCCCGGGCACCGTCCTCGTGCACTGCGAGGGAGGCAACGGAAGGACCGGCACCTTCGGCGCCGCCTGGCTCATGCGTACTGGTGAGATATGGGCCACCCGGGCCATCGAGCTCCTGCGTGAGAACAACCCCGAGGCCGTTGAGACCGACGAGCAGAAAGCCGTTCTCATCGGTTTTGAAAAACGGCTTAAAGCCATCCGTAAATTTGACAAATAGATCTCGCATCTAGCTGATATAAAAGCAATTAAGCATGTCCCTCTGAGTCGTTCGAATTCGGTTTAGGGTGCCAAAGCGAATCTTCGAACTTATAGCATTAGCTCGAAGAGTATCCATACGGGGTACCGTTAATACCCATTGCAAAAGTGGAGTTATAGAACTGAATTTAAATAAAATTTAACGAATGAAAGTCATCCTTGTTTATAAGAGTACCCAGTGTTATATTGAATAAGGAATAAAATGATACAAGTCATGAGGAAGGGATACATATGAAAAATCTGATAATCAGTTGTAATGTGTTTGCGTTTATGCTTTTTTGCAGTTGTGTATTTAGCTCAGATAACACAGATCATGCCTATGCAAGATACTCTAAGGAACTTCCATTCGCGGTGACTCAGATTACGGATGAAGGTTTCTATGGAGACTCTTATATGTATTTACAACCATTCCAATTTTCACTGATGGGTTTTATTTAGTTGAATCTCCTGACATGTTTACTCAAGTCTTTGAACAAAGCTCTCCAGAAGCTGGTTTTTTTCAAACCCTTTTTCCTGAAGGAGGTATGCTACTTATCCACATTTCAGAGACAGAGATTGGTTACCTTCCGTATGAACACATGATACTTCTTGAAGGCAATACGGTTATAATTGATGAGCATACTTTTATTCATGATTCGACGCAAGTAGGTGCTTCACAAGAGTGTTTCAGCATAGTTGGAGTTATTCCCGCTCCTTGAACTCTTTGGATGTTAGAAAACCCCTGATTGTAAGGTAGTGTGAAAGTCACAAAACAGAGTTGCCGTCTTTAACTTGGACTTGGTCGGGAAAATACACTACCCTTAAGAGTGAGCATCGCTTTCAGCTAGTTCGAAAAGCGTCCACTATGGGGCTCATAATTCCTTATAGAACCGTTCGAAACGTGTCCAATACGGGGTGCCATTCAATCAACACACTAATGGTCAAACATGCTGCATCCAGCAGCTAGTAGTTCTTCCGTTATTGCAGTAGCCTTACCTGAAATCTGACTTAATCGATCCCCAGGTATTTCGAGATAACCCGGTGTTTGATTCTTCAACCTTTAGGTCTGTGATGAGCCAGTCCATATAGCAGTAGTTTTGATAGTATCCATTCTCGATATAGTGGAAGTAGTACTCTATTTTAAGAATATCATCCTGTTGAACCGGTCCAATAGTGATAGACTCAAATCCAGAATCTGAAGCTTCATGGTAACTCCACGTATGCATAATGCCAGTTTCGTGACCATAGTATTGATAAGCGTAAGAAGTATCTGAATTTAGGATAACTCTTGCTTCTATCCATGTCCAGATACCACCATCATAAACACCACTGCTGAAATCAAACCAATGCCAGAAAGATACGTCAAGTTCCTTGCCGGCAGCTGAGGCAGGAATTGAAAGATCGGAGGAGTATAGCAATTCAGGAGTGTATGTTCCCGTATAATTATTTAGGTGGTAGTAAAGATATGCTCCAGAATCATTGAAATCCCAATTATCTGTCCAAGACCAACCTGCAGGTTGCTCCTTGAAGTCCCACTCCCAAAGGGTTTCGGCCCGTAAAGGATTAGCCAGAGATATCAATAAACAAAACAAAGACATATAAAGATGAATGGTACTACCCTACCTTTCAGTGAGATCCACCATTCCCTTACTCTATTATCTCTTCATCACCTTGTCAATCGTATACGAATGAAATTCCTGCAGAATATGGAACTATCAGATGCAGGCTACCTAAATGAATGATACATGTCATCTATTGCAGTTCTAAGAGTGTCCACAACGGGGTACCAGTTTCTTAGCAGGAGAAAGTTCGAAAACTATTCAATACGGGGTGCGAAATGAAAACAAGAACTACCTCAGTTGTCTGGGGTGGTGATTATTCCGATGTCTCCACGGAGTTTTCACTGGTGAAAGGTTTGAATATGCGAAACAGCTCAAATTCCGATACTGCGGAAGTGAGGCATAGTTCTTCATTCTCAAGGTCGGTTCTTATTAGAAAGCCTTCTCCATCGTTGAAGCTTACAACTCCCAGAATAACATCGGTTTGATAAGAGCCGGTGTTGTCTACTCCTTCTCTATATTCGAACCTGAGGATGCCCGCAGTCTTCGTAATAAATCCAAACCTCTGACGCATCTCCTGAGATATGAATGCATCCTGTTCTGGAATGAACAAGTACTGTGAGTCGGTGATACTCAGTGTTCCGATGTGCACAAAATTGACATTGCTGTCCCCAAAATAACCATCGAGAACTTCCCAGTCGCCTTCAAGTACATTCAGGGTTCCAGTGTCATCAGCGGCAGGTATCGAAAGTATTGCATGGAGCAGTGATATTGCAGCGATCGTTAGAAGCATTAGTATCCCCCCCTGGGTTCCGGTGCTTTCGAAGTTACTCCTGTGCAATATACAACAAGGGTTTGATGCAGATAAAGGCAGTATGGGTTATCAGAAACTGTTCTGTACTCGTTAGGTATTCCAGGTGGTCCAAAGTGTTTTCTGGGAACACTGTTCCATATCCAGGGATAGGACGTCTAGAGGTTCCTGAGGATACTAACGTGAACTGAAGAGGTTAAATTGTTGTTTCTTGTTCTTGCAGTTTTCTTGTCTGTTCCTGAGACTGATCTGCTTCCATTAGATGAGACTGTAAACCTGAATCCGGATATAATTCTCGGTGATGAGGTTGCAGAATTGTTCGAAGTGTCTGAGTTTGTCTTTACAGTTAGAAGTGTTACTCGGCGACTTTCCATGCTTGGCTGGATATCCGAAAGGTACGATATAGAAATCGGGCATGAATTAAAGGGAGATCTGCCTGAAAACACAGTGTTTATGTACACCTTTCCCTGTGGGATGTATTCAAATCAGTTATCATCTCTCACTGAAGGAGAAGGACTAGTTGTCTTTGCATCAATACTGAGTTCTCCGGGAAGCATGGAGGGTCTCCGTTCCAGTCTCGGTACTTTGAGCGTGTGTTTGTATACTCCGACTTTGAAGTGAAAGAAAGTAACGGAATTCGTGAGATGAACACCGCTTCTGGAAGTGAAGTTTCTTTGCCGGAAGAGTGCCCTTTGTTTTGTCTGACCGGTTTTGCAGAGTACTAAAGGTCTTCATAGGAGAAGATAGTCAACTGACTGACTGGAGAAGGCAGCTCCAGTTCCATAAGCATCCACAGGGGTGCCAGGCCCCATTTACAAAATAGTTCGAAAACTGTCCAATACGGGGTGCCGAGTCTTATCCTGAGTGATGTTAGGAACAATCTTCTTCAGCAGAACTAAAGGCTTTTACGCTGAAGGGATTCTGATATGTTGCTAATAGTGTTATTCTCGTATGGATTTGCTACTTCTGATTCTCTCGCTCCGCACTCACTTCCCGGTATTGAAGCCACCTTGATTGAGAGTATTGGTGCATCCTATGGATATCATCTAAGCCTTCAGGAACACCCGAAGAATGTCTTCCTTTTTTCCTGCGGCCCATTCTTCCAGTTTCGGCAGTCAATAGAGGCTGATCAATTGTGGGGTATGGGGATAGAAGCAGAGTTTAGAACATATAAGGTAGATGGATATTCTGGATTTTTCTATTCTGCTATTAGCGGCTTCGATGTAAGATGGTCCATGGAGGGGCATAGGACTGAGACCATAAGAGCAGGTGTGAAATTGGGATTAAGCCATTGCTTGAGTGAAACCGATATTCAGATGGACATTGAACCAAATGTGAATCTTGGTCTTTCAATGGGTGAAACACCGGAAGCCGATTCGCCATTCGAACCGGATCCCTTTCTTGAGTTAGGACTTGATTTCCTTGTTCACTAGCTGTATCCCTTGATGAGAATTGTTATAAGACTGTCCACTACGGGGTGCCAGATACAGTCTCTCCCACTCCTCTTCTTGTGCTCCCACTTTGTCGCGTATATGTTCAGTAGGCTGAAGACTGCTTGTTTAGTTTACTGATCCGACTATCAATACCCTGCTGGAGGTTCTTATGTGGTTATGCATTGGATTTACTCTGTTGGCCTCGTTGGGATTGAGCAACACTGTTGTACAGAACGACTGGTCAGGGCAAAGCGGGGTTGCCGGTCCTGTCACCGAATGGGAGAACAACTACTCCTCATCATCAGGTGTTTCCACTCTTCCAGGCAGCATTGCCCTGGCGTGTGACTTCTGTTCTCCCTGGCAATCCGTAATCATTGCAACGGATGTTTCAGGTGTATATGGTGTGGGGACAGGAGATATAGACTCTGATGGTAAGATCGATGCCCTGCTGAATGAGGATTCGACACTGGTATGGTTGCGTAATCCTGGTCCCGTTTTGACTGAATGGGAAGCCTGCTGTGTTGACACAGCCTTCTACCAGGCCTGGTCACTGAATTGCTCCGACATAGACAACGACGGAGATATGGATATTGTGGGGTCACAATTCCTCTATGCTCCTGATCAGCCATTGGTTGTCTGGTGGGAGAACGAAGACGGCGCTGGCAATCTGTGGTCCAGGCATTTAGTAGACGATTCATCATCCAGTTCGGAGATACACTGCTGTGATATTGACAAGGATGGAGATGAGGACTTAGTCAGCAGTGCAGGATGCTGGTACGAATACCTCAATGATGAAGTGTGGCTGGTGCATGAAACCGGCATCACCTCCTGTCCCTGGTTTGATGTGATGGATTTCGATGAGGATGGTGATCTGGATATCATCTACGGATCCGGCTTCTGGGCTGGCTGGGCTGAGAATGTTTACGGCTTTGGTGAGAACTGGGAAGAACATGATGTCTACCCTGTCTTTGATGGCTTTTTCTACTGTGTTTGCGCCGGCGATCTGGATGGTGACGGGGATACTGACATTGCAAGTGGAGAATGGGAGGATTATGCCTGCTGGGGTAGAAACCCCGGGGTAGGTGGTGATGTCTGGGATACTTTCTTGCTCCCTCGCTCCAGCTATTGGATATGGAAGATGGATACATCTGATGTAAACAGAGACTCATTCTCTGACCTGGTTATGCTTGGTGAAGATGGTGTGGAAATCAACGTAAATAGTGGCGAACCTGTTCCTTCCTGGACTAATTTGGTTCTGCCTGGTTCCTACGGTCTTGGCTTTGAAGTGTCAGATTTCAACTCAAACGGAGTGCCTGATGTTCTTGCTGCTGCCAGTGGCGGCTTGGGTTGGTGGGTTCTGTCGGAGTATGCTTTTGAAGGAATGCTGGAGTCATCTATTCTTCAAGCGGGACAAGTTGAAAGTTGGGACTGGTTCTCCTCTGATGTTTCCGAAGTGTCTTCGGGAACGGTAGGTTTCAATTCAGATCTTCAAATGACCCTTCAGACATGGGAGCATGGTCGGATACACTATTCGAAATATCCAGTTCGCTGGAGGGGATTCTTGAGGATTCAACAGATTTCCTTCAGTATCGAGTCCTCCTCCAAACATCTGATCCTGAATTCTCACCGTCTGTGAACCAGGTTGAGTTCACATTCTCTGGAGTCTCGTCAGGTGTTGACCCTTCTACATGTTGCTTTGAACTCATACCAGAAGCCAATCCAATGTATGAAAGTGTGATTTTACGTGTGGAGGTGGATGTTGATTCTCAGCTCGAGTTCGTTCTTTTCGACACAGCAGGGAGAGTAGTTAGCAGCTTTTCAGAATTACTTACTGCAGGAACACACAGTTTCAATATGGGAGAAGTTCCATCCGGGCTCTACTTTGTTTCTGCTGCCACAGAGGGAACAAGGACCTGCTCGAGGATTACTGTTCTAAGCAACTGAATTCGCTGCTCCAATACGCTCCGGCCTTTGCATGGGTTCGAAAACTGTCCAATACGGGGTACCTATAATTTCTTATAGAACCATTTAAGAAGCATCGCAATTTGATTGTGAGTCTTATTGCTTCTGATTGACAGAGATAAATATCAGTATTATTGTTGCTTTATGGAGGCAATCGTGAAAATTGGATTCCTTTTTACTCTCTTCCTTTTTCTTACATCTAAAGCTGCTAACTTCGCGCAACAGAGCGACTGGTCAGGTGAGCCCGATGTCTGGGGTCCGGTTTTTGAGTTCGGTTACGACTTTTTTTCCGCTTCTTCTGTGAATTGGTCTGAGCATGAAGGGTCTATTCTCCTTGCGAATAAGGAGAATGCTCTAGATAGCGTCGGCATCGTTGTGAAAATTCTTACAGAGGACATCGATGGTGATGGTGATTCAGATGTTCTAGCTGCTATAGCTGCTGGTAACGGAGAAATTAGATGGTGGGAAAATGTTGATGGATTAGGTGTAACCTGGTTAAATCATGAGGTAGACATAAGCATTGATGGTGCTCGTTCTGTTTCTACTGCTGACATAGATGGAGACGGTGACGCTGATGTGCTGGGTGCTGCCTTATATGATGATGAGATATCTTGGTGGGAGAATGTTGATGGAACGGGTGAATCCTGGATAAAGCATGTACTCCATGCAGATTATGATGGAGCATATTCAGTTCACGCTGCAGATATAGACGGCGACGGTGATGCAGATGCGCTCGGAGCTGCCTTTTACGATGATGAGATATTTTGGTGGGAGAATGTTGACGGATCAGGCGTAATCTGGTCAAAGCATACAGTAGATACAAAACCTGACGGAGCTTTTTACATTCATTCAGAAGATATGGATGCTGACGGTGATGCAGATGTGCTAGGTGCTGTCTATTCTGACGATGAGATTACCTGGTGGGAGAATGTTGACGGATTTGGTGAGATTTGGGTAGAGCACCTAATTGCTGGAGACTTAGATCGACCCAATTCACTCTATACGGCAGACATAGACGGCGATGGTGATGCTGATGTGCTTGGAGCTGGGTTTGGTGGTGAAATCCTTTGTTGGAAGAATGTTGACGGATCAGGTGAAACCTGGTCAAAGCATTTGATAGACGGGTACTTCGAAACAGCTCAATCGGTCTATTCAGGGGATCTGGACGGCGACGGTGATGAAGATGTACTTGGAGCTTCGTTTAATAATGATGAGATATCATGGTGGGAGAATACTGACGGATTAGGTGAAATCTGGATTAAGCATATAGTAGACCGAAACTTTGACCACCCATCTTGTGCGCATTCTGCGGACATTGATGGTGACGGTGATGAAGATGTGCTTGGAGCGGGTAGATGGGAAAATCAAATCAGCTGGTGGGACTTAAACTCCTTCTTATCAACAGGCTCACTTGAGTCTAGTCTTCTCGACACGCAGGAAGACCCGAGTTGGAGTCAGATAACCTGGAGTGCTGATTGCCCTTCGGGAACAGAAATTGGCTTCCTGGTTAGAGCTACTGAGAGTGCTACTCTCATGCCAGATTGGTCCGACACTCTGTGGAATCCATGCAATCTTGAAGATATCCTGATAGACGGATATTCCCTTGTTCAGTACAAGGTTGTAATGAAAACTTCCGATCCAGATTTCACACCTGTTCTTTATGATGTTACCATTTCCTGGAACAGTAGCGGGAATGAAGACGTGACCGGTGCCGTTGTAAGTTCAGAGCTTCTGCCTTTTGCTCCGAATCCAGTGAATGGGCAGCCGGTTGTACGCTTCTCGTTGATCTCCCCTGCTGAAGCTGAATTCACAATCTTTAACGTTTCTGGGCGTGTTTTTGAATCCATAGGGGCTTCCAACTATCCTGCTGGTTATGGAGATTTTCTTCTGGAGGAACTTCCAACAGGGATCTATATCTGCCGTATGACAGCGGGAGACTTCACCGGCACCCGTCGTTTCGTAGTCATTGAGTAATAGTTCGAAAAGCGTCCACTACGGGGTGCTCAAAAGTTGTTTTCGAACAGGTCGATCTAAGCAGATTCAGTAAGATTCTGTAATCTTCATACTCTACCAGCAGCTATTCTGTTATCCACTCTTCAATCTCTTTCAGAATGCTTGCTGGAACTTTGGATACAGATGGTCCCTTCTCAAGAAAATCATGGAATTCCTGAAAGGTTGCTCCTGTACTGGGTGAGTGCCTTTCCTCGCGATGCGAGTACCAAAGAAGTTTCCCCTCGGCGATCTTTACTCCTTCATGATCCTGGTTGTTCTCTTCCCATTTCCACTCAGTACTATCCACTGCTTTTTTATCTTTGATCGTGTTTTTCTGATAGACATCAGGAATTCAACAATTTCCTTCATATTGTGTTTTTCAGCGTATTTCAAAGGAGTTGTTCCCGCCGGATTTTCTTTGTAGGCCTTTGTAAGACCAAGCTCAAAATCGGCTCCATTACATGCAAGAACCTCGAGTACGGGAAGGTGTTTGCCGGCGGCAGCCTCGAAAGCTGGGGTAAATCCGAAGTCATCCTGGGGGTCGGTGAATGCTCCCCCCTTCAGCAGAGCTTTTGCTGTTTCCGGATAACCCAAACGGCATGCAAAGTGTAGTGGGGTTAATCCCCAGTTATCTTTAATATTCAGATTAGCTCCATGGAGAATGAGAAGCTCTATAAGCCAGTCTGCACCTTCTCCAGTTGCAGTGAAAACCGCTGATTGTCCGTTCTTGTTCAAGTCGTCAGGATCAGCACCTTTACCCAGCACGAAAAGTGCTGTGGCATAGTACAATGCAAACTCATCATCAGGATGAGTTCCAATGATTTTGCGAATCTCATCAGGATCAGTGATTGAGACATTCCTGCCCTCTAACTGTGTTATTGTGAAATCCAGCGGTCTGTTTCCGGCTTTGAAACCAGTTCTTCCAGAACGTTGGTGTCTGCAGCTGTTCTTGCGTTCAGATCTACTCCACCCTGCGCATACAGAGCTTTGGCAATATCCAGTTTGCCATCAATGCATGCAGAAATGAAGGGTGTTTCCCCCTGATGCGCCTTGTATTCGATTTTAGTCATTTACGTTTCCTTCCGGTTGTAGAAGGAAGATGATATGTTCCCTTGATTCAGTCAACGACAAGACTTGTGATCGAATGATAACGGAGGATTCAAAGCAAAACCTTGTCATGGGGAAATCTGAAATCTCTTTTCTAGGGATCTAAGAGTTTCCACTACGGGCTGGCTTTGCTTCAGAAAAGCCCTTTCAGGTACTTCGATCTGACTTCCGGTTCGAACTTTTCGATGGCGTAGCGGAGCATGGTCCTGGGCATCCTTCCATATCTTTCCTTCAGGAAACTCTCCTCCGTTTCCCTGTCCCTTTTCCCCACTTCTCGAAGCATCCAGCCCACAGCCTTGTGAATGAGGTCTTCCCTGTCTTCCAGGAGGATGTCCGCTATGGACAGGGTATCCACGAAATCGTTCTTCCTTATGAAATGAAGCGTGGCTATTATGGCTATTCGTCTGTCCCACAGGAGTTCAGAGCGGGACAGGTGGTAGAGAACGCTCCTGTCGCGGTTTTCCAGCCACCTCCCCACGATGTGGGGGCTGAGGAATCGACCAGGTCCCAGTTGTTCACCCTGCCGGTGCTTGCGATGTAGAGTTGGAAGATATTATTCCGCGCCTGCTCATCGGCCCTCGTGAAGGCATCCACAAGGGAAAGCAGAGCGAAGAGCCTTGCCTCGTGGATGGGGGATCCCAGGAGCTCCCGGTATACCTCTATTCCTGAACCCCTGAATTTCCTTACCAGCCTTCGATTTTCCGGAACCGGTATTCCCAGGAAGCGGTCGCCTTCTCCGTACTGGCCTCTCCCTGTCTTGAAGAACACGCTGCTGCCAGCAGCCCTCCCGGGGTCTGCGATCCTCTTCATCTCTTCCATTATGACATGGGCTCTGGCCATGGTTCCTCCCTGATTCCTTTCCTATCAATAACACGGTTGCCCGATGTTGAACAGCTGATATATTGGCCTCGGAGGAACCATGAAGAAAAGACAGAACACGCTGATCCGCGACCGGGACACAGGAAGCCTGCTGGAGCTGCTTATGGTTACAGCGGTGGCCGCGATCCTCATCAGCCGTGGGTTCCTTGCCATTGCCGGTTATCCGAAGATCGCCCGGGCGGGCTTCATATTGCCCATATGCTGTGGGGCGGTTTCCTCATGCTGGCGGCCCTGGTAATGGTTTTCCGCTACTGGAACCCTTCTGTAAGGAGATTTGCCGCCTTCACCGGTGGAGCCGGTTTCGGACTGTTCATAGATGAGCTGGGAAAGTTCATTACCCAGGATAATGACTACTTCTACCGGCCGGCGGTGGCCATTATCTATGTGATCTTCGTGCTTCTCTTCCTTCTTTTTCGAAGTTTTGCCGAAGGAAGCCGTCTTTCCAGGGAGGAGACGGAGGTTAACAGATCCCTCAGGAGGCATCTTGGGGATATGCACGATACCTCCTCCAGGGTCCTGAAACTGTATGAGAAACTCAGGACCCGTTTCAGGGAGGCTTATGTAAGGATAATGGGCCTGAGGGGTTTCGTTACGGTTCTGATGACCGTGTTCATAGTGCTTAACCTGCTTCAGCTGGGGGCTGTAGTCGGTGTGTCCCTTCCGGGCTGGCTTACCCTGGGCAGCACATCGGGTCTTTCACTGGCCGGGGGTATCGCCAGCGGAGCCATGGTCCTTGTGGGCCTCATCTTTCTCCGTCGAAGTCCGAAAAGGGCGTTTCAATGGTTCAGACGGGCGGTGCTGGTGAACATTTTCATCACGCAGATCTTCCTGTTCTACTCCTCCCAGCTGGCGGCGCTTTCAGGACTTGGACTGAACCTCCTGTTCTACGCGGGAATAGACTACGCCCTTCGAAAGGATCTTACCAGCGATGACGACGGCCCATAGCCTCTGTTAGAATAACCACCTCTGAGTTCTTGAAAGACATTAACCATCATTAAGGATTTCAATGAAGAATATCACCGCAGCAGTAGTGCTTTGCGCGGCTTTCACCGGTTTTGCCGGGACTGTCGACCAGGCCATGGTAAAGATCTACACGAACAGCGCAGCTTACAACTACTACATTCCCTGGAGCACCGATGCCCCGGCGGAGACATCCGGTTCCGGATGCGTGGTGGAGGGTAATCTGATCCTTACCAATGCCCATGTAGTTAGCAACGAAACATTCATCCAGGTCCGCAGGGAAGGTGACCCGAAGAAGTATCAGGCGTTCGTGGTGGCGGTTTCCCACGATGCCGACCTTGCCCTTATCAGCGTGGAGACCCCGGCCTTTTTCAGCGGTATCACCCCCTCCGCCTGGGGAATCTTCCAATGGCCCGGGAGGAGGTTACCGTTTACGGCTACCCCATGGGCGGCGACGCCCTGAGCACCACCAAGGGTGTGATCTCCAGGGTGGAAAGCTCCAGGTACGCCCACAGCGGCCTGTCACTGCTCACGGTTCAGATCGATGCCGCCATTAACCCCGGTAACAGCGGTGGACCTGCGATCATCAACGACAGGATCGTAGGGGTCACCATGCAGATAATGAACAACTCCGAGGGAATAGGATATGTGATCCCGGTCCCGGTGATCGAGCACTTCCTTGAAGATATGGAGGATGGAGTTTACAACGGGTTCCCCTCGGCGGGTTTCAGCTATCAGACCATAAGGAATGAAGCCTTCACCGGGCGTTCAGCATTCCAGGCGAGCAGGCTGGTGTGATGATCACACAGACCGCCTGGGACTCCCCGGCGTCGGAGGTCCTTGAGCCGGGGGACGTGATAATGACCATCGACGGAAGGGACATCGCCGGGGACGGAACGGTGGAACTCCGCACGGGAAGCCGCACCAGGCTGGACTATATGGTGAACAGAAGGCAGCTTGGTGAAAGCATAACCATGGACATAATCAGAGGGGGAGCCCCACTCACGGTTTCCCTGGAACTCGATTCCACACTTGATGACCTCACCATTGTTCCTGCAAAGATATACGACATCCCTCCGGAGTACTTCATTTACGGAGGAGGGGTGTTCATGCCCCTGACCCTGAACTACCTGGAATCATGGGGCAGGGAATGGTACCTGAACTCCGTTGATTATCTCACCCATCCGGTTCTGTTCGACAACTGGCGGAGGGAGGACCGTGAGGAGATCGTGGTTCTGACCTTCATGCTCCCCGCCGGGGTCAATACCGGTTATGAGACCCTGCAGAACGAGATCATCGAAACCGTCGACGGCGTAATGTAAGGAACTTCGGCCAGTTCGTTGAGCTGGTGGAGTCGGGCACCGGCGAGTACCTCGAACTATCCACAAACCTGAACAACATCATCGTTCTTCGCCGGGAGGAAGCCGAAGGGGAGAACGCCTCGATCATGAATCGCTACGGTATTCCCTCGGACAGAATGGTCCATCCTATCTGACAAGAAGGAACTTGACCGGCGGGGAATCATTGCCCTGCAGCCTGGCAAAGTAAACTCCGTTAACGGCGTTTGCGCCGGGGTTCCAGACACCGGAAACCCTCTCGATCAGTTTCCCGGTGATGTCGAATATGTCCACCGGCACCGGTGAAAAGCCGCCGGAAACGGTGAAGACCGCACTGGATTGAACCGGGTTGGACTGGATCCGAAGTACCGGCGGTTCTGCGCTTTCCAGAATCCCGCTCTGTATTGTGCCCCGGTAGATCCCGGTGTTGCCGGGGTCGATGCCCCTCATTGGCCAGTCGGAGTTGCCTTCGGACACAACTCCTTCGGTATCCCAGGCGTAGACCCACCCGTCCCAGGTGGCCGCCACGATCTCGTAGAGGCCGTCGGCATCTATGTCGCCCACGGCGGGACCTGATGTGGAAGCGGCGCCCATGGCTTTGGGAAAACCATCCACCGGGGTTCCGTCGAAGGAAAGACAGTAAAGCTCACCGCCATCGGTTGTGAAGCTTACATCCTGAAGGCCGTCGTTGTTCAGGTCGGCGACTATGGGAAAACCCTTGGGCCAGCTGGAGAGGGAAACGGGCCAGCCGCTGAGGGGGGACCCCGAGGCTATATCGATGGCCCATGCCCTGTAGCCGGAGCTCAGCTCGTTGTCGAAGGCCAGCAGCTCGGGGAATCCGCTGCCGGTAATGTCACCCAGCCCCAGGTAGAAAAGCTGGCTTCCCGTGGCTACTGAAATGGGAAATCCGGTAACTGGATCGCCCTGGTGATGCACAGCCATTGCCCAGGCGGTGGAATTCTTCGTGTAACCGAGGATGAGTTCAAGGTCGCCGTCGTTGTCCAGGTCCGCGGGGATTGGCGGGCCGAACATCAGGTATCCCCCGGCTGGATCGCAAATACTGACCGGATAGCCTGACTGGTGGCTGCCGTCGGGGTTCAGCAGATGAAGCCTGAACACACCGTTGAAGAGGGTTACCGCGAAGAACTCTTCCACTCCGTTACCGTCGGCATCCCCGAAGTATATGTTCAGTATGTCTTCATTCACATCGAGATCGGTTGTGAAAAGGATGTCCCCTGCGTAATTCAGCCCTGAGATCCTGTAGTAGTCGCCGGTGTTTCCCAGGGTGTGGGCCGTTACCGCCTCCAGGAAGCCGTCTTCGTTGGAGTCGCCCAGAACGAAGGGGGTGGAAAGGGCATTGGATGACTCGTCCGGGGCTGTGAGGGGATAGCCAGTGAGGTCCACACCGTCCTCTCCCCGGCCGTTGAATGTCCATAGATGGGCGCTGCCTGCATACCAGTCCCTGGTGGACCACATTATCTCGGTTTCGCCGTTGCCGTTCATGTCCCCCGCTGAAGGCCCCGGAAGCTGCCCGGTGGAGGCGTAGCCCATGTAGGCCATTTCCTGTACGGGCCAGCCTGGAAGGAATCCGCCGCTGCCGCTGAGGCCGAAGGTGTGACCCCCTGTGAGGAAAATTTCACAGGCGCCGTCTTCATCGATGTCATAAAGCAGCGGGGTATATGGGAAACCTGCCCCTGGAGAATTCAGATCCACGGGCCAGCCACGGAGGATGGTCTCGTCGGCTGGAAGCTTTCATGCCGCCGGTTGTCTGCGAAGGGAACCGCTGAGCGGGCATCCGGAGTTATGATGTCAGGCATGATCGCCACGGTGAGTGCCATGGATGTGATTTGCAACAGCATTGTATCTCCTTCTCCGATAATCGGTTCAGAACAGGTATGAAGCGGTTATGCCCACCCAGAGCCCGTCGAAATCTATGATGTTGAATTTGGCCTTCAGGTTCATCGTGTTTGAGCCGACCTGGAGGTCCCTGCCAAGGGAAACGTACATTCCCGGGAAGGTGCCCTTCCAGACCGCATCCAGCTCTTCACTGATGTCTTTCTTTGCTTCTATGGGAAACAGAGCGGGTCCCGCTGAATACCGAAGAAAACCCAACTGTTTCCCAACTCCCAGAGTAAGGGGAACCATGGAATAGGTGTATCCCCTTGAGGAGTCGGGATCGATACCCAGCTCGGTGAAGAGGATCTCCCCGTCAATGTCGAAGTGCTGAGTTGGTATCTCGCCTCAACTCCGAATATGAAACTTGTTCTCCAGGGGTCGCCTTCGTCCTGAACCGGTATCAGCGCCCCGACTGAAGGCCCGATGTGAAAAGACATCACAAGAATCGTCCAGATTGATAACATGACAGCTTCCTTCCTTTTTCATGCCCGATAGTCTATCCCTTTTCCCAGAATAACCGGATTTGTCCGGAAAGGGAAGTGTTTTCAGGAATCAGTACCGGCAGGGATCTCTCCCGCTTTTCTCAGTGCCCACTTCGAAAGCATTGGCCCGATGAGTTCATGGACGATTACCGTACCCAGAATAACGCTCACCAGTGTGTCAGCGAAGGGGGAGAATTCCCGCCGGGCGTGAAGGACCAGGGCCAGGCCTATCACTATGCCGCCCTGGGGAATGAGGCAGAATCCGGTGAATTTCCTGACTTTTCCGGGTCCCTTCGCCATGGCGGCGCCAATGGCGGTGCCTGTGAACTTTCCCGCCGCCCTGAGAGCCACAAAGGCGAGAACGATCAGCGCAGAGGTTTTCAGTACTGAGAAATCCAGTTCATACCACTCACAGTGAAGAAAAGGATGAATACCACCTCTTCTATCCTGTCGGATATCTTTTCGGGTATGGTCCTGCACCATTCCCCGGCGTTAACCACCACGAACCCCATGGTCATCACCGCCAGGAGAGGGTCGGCATTCAGGTATTCCGCTGCTCCGTAGCAGGCGTAAAGGGTTCCCAGCAGGAGTGCCAGTATGGCCGAATCGCCGGTGGCCACCTTTTTCCTTTCCAGAAGGGCGAAGAATCCTCCGAAGGCCCCCCCTGCGGCAAGGGAGACTGCTATCTTGAGAAGGGGTGAGAGTACCGAGGAAGCGGAGAAGGAGGAGTGGGCGAGGATCACCGCCGCCGCTGAGGATGCCAGGCTGTAGTTGAGCATTCCGATGCCGTCGTCCATGGCGGACACACCCATAACCGTTCGGGAAACAGGACCGCTGCAGCGATACTGGTGGGTAACCGCCAGGGTTGCAGAGGGGTCGGTGGGCGAACCCAGGGCACCGAACAGCAGAGCCAGGGGTATGGCATAGGGAGCTGAACCGGGAAGAAGGAACGGCAGCAGCCCTACGAAGCCAAGGACTATGAAAAGGTTCGCGAACTGAGCCTCGAAGAGAGCCACTAGTCCTATGGTCCTTCCAAGTTTTTTCAGTTCGGGAAGGTAGAGGCTGGCTCCAACGGAAAAGGTGATTACCGCAAGGGTCAGGTCGGTTACAAGTTCTGAAGCGCTAATGAAATCACCGGATACTATCCCTGAGATCTGGGGATTGAGAAAGACCCCGGCCAGGATGTAGCCGGTTACTTCAGGGAGACCGAGCTTCGACGCGATCCTTCCCCCGAGGAAACCCGTCAGCAGAAGTTCCCAGAATGGTTACCGTTCCTGTTTCCATACGGTCTTTGCTTCCATTCGATGATGTCTTACATTCCAGGTGCAAACCATAACAGGGGGAGTCAGCATATGAAATACCTTTACGCCCTTTTCACCCTTCTTGTACTGGTCGGCTGCGGAAACCAGCCCGAGACCGACCCGGCTATCAATATTCCCGCTGACGAAGTCAGGGGTGGCGCACCGGACCTCACCGCGGGAATAGACAGGGCCAACCAGGAGGTCTGCCGGGCGAACATGCAGACCGCAGCCTCAAGCATAGCCATGTACTTTGCCGGCAACGGCGAACTTCCGGAAACCCTTGAGGAGGCCACCGGAGTTCCCATGTCCTGCCCCGACGGCGGTGAATACACCTTTACCGCAGAGGACGGAAGCTGGAGAGTGGAGTGCCCCGGAGACCCTCACACGGAGCCTTGGAAGACGGAATCCCCCTCTGGTAGACCACCTTCCGCTCTGCGTTCTTTAAGTTCTTCGGTGGATATGTCCAGGAGCCCCGCCGCCTGTTTCTCGTTGCCTCCGCAGTATTCCACCGTTTTCTCTATGTGCTCAGCGACAACATCCCGGAGCCTTGCCGGGGTGAACTCTCCGGAGGTTTCCCCCGGTGTCATGCGGTCCTTTATGTAGGGGGACAGGGAGTCCGGTGTTATGAGCCCATTCTCGGTTCCCACCACCGCTCCGGCGATTATGTTCTGAAGCTCCTGAACATTGTCCGGATAGTCATACTGAAGAAGAAGCTCCATGAACTCGCTGGAAAGGACATCTCGTCGGCTTTTCTCTTCAGCCTGGCAAGCTCGATCCGAAGGAAGTGCTCCGCCAGCAACGGTATGTCCCCGCCCTGTCCCGAAGGGGGGATCTTTATGGAGTTCACCATCAGGTGATAGAGGAGATCCCTGGAGAACTGTTCTCTGTACCTGTTTCCGGTGAGGTCCTCTGTGGATGAAACGATTATTCTGAGATCGCTCTTCATTATTTTCGTGGAGTTATCCCGATAGAACTCCGAGTTCTGAATAACCCTCTTCAGCCGTACCTGGACCGGTAGGCTAAGGGATTCGATGTTGTCTATGAAGAGGGTTCCTCCGGAGGCTGCTTCGATGAATCCCTGCTTCTCCTGCTGTTTCCCGCCCCAGTCGCGGTCTCGGCCGAAGAGCTCAGCGGAGAAGTCCTCCTGCCGGTGTGAAGCTCCGTCCACTGCAATGAAGGGCTCTTTCTCCCTGGGGCTTGCCTTGTGAATCGCCCGGGCCAGGTGTTCCTTTCCTGTGCCCCGCTCTCCCCAGATGAAAACGCTCATGTCGCCCCTGGCTATTCTCTCGGCGTGGTGGAAAAGCCTTATCATGTTCTGGTCCTGTGTGGGGAGGTGGTCGAAGGCTTCCCGGTTCTTCAGCTCTTCCGGGGAAAGGGTTTCCCCCAGGGCCTCTATCTTGAGGTTCATGGCGCCATGTTCGATGGCGTTGTCCAGAACCTCTATCAGGTATTCGTCGTCCACCGGCTTCGTGAGATAGTCAAAGGCTCCCCTTTTCATGCTTCGCACGGCGAGGTCCACATCGCTTGCCCCGGTGAGGATGATAACAGGCAATGTGATGTTCCTGCTTCTCATTATGTTGAGAATGTCCATTCCGCTCACATCGGGCATGTCGAGGTCCAGGAGCATCACATCGAAGTTTTCCTCCTGAAGAAGACCTTCCACCTCCCGGGAGTCGTTCACCACCACGGGCTCAAATCTTTCCGTCTGCATCAGGAAGACCATGAAGTAGTTGGTTACCGCCGAATCGTCGTCTACAATAAGTACCCTCTTCATTAGCCTTCCTCCCTGCTTCCTGACCCGGAGGGGATCCTTATGGTGAACTTCGTTCCCTCGCCCTGTACGCTTTTTACGGAAATGGTTCCACCGTGCTCTTCGATGATCCTGTATACGATGGCCAGACCGAGGCCCGTCCCGCCCCTTGCCCGTTTCGTGGTGAAGAATGGGTCGAATATCTGTTTCTGTGTTTTCTCGTCCATCCCCTTGCCGTTGTCCTCTATCTCCACCACCACCGTACCGTTCTCCATTGAAGATCTGACCTCTATGAGCCCCCTGGTGTCATCGGGTATGGCCTGGGAGGCGTTCACTATGAGGTTGATCAGCACCTGCTCGATCTTCTGGGAGTTTCCCTTGAAGGGCGTAACATTATCGGAAAGGTCAAGGGTTATCTCTCCGTGCTTGTGCACCTCGTTCTGCACCAGTCTTTTGGTTGCCCCGATGAGCGTGTTGATGTCCACATTGTCCACCAGCAGGCCATCGTCTTTCCTGGCGAATCCCCTGAGGCCCTCCACTATGCCCTTGATCCGTTCCGAACCGTGGGACATGTCATCAACCAGGGTCATTATGTGTTCCCTGAAGAAATCGTAACGGAGACGGGCGATCTTCAGGTCAGGGTGGGTTTTATAGTAATCGTCAACTATGGGCAGCATGTCGTCCAGGGCCTGCTTCATGATCTTGATGTTGCCCTGATGAACTGGTTCGGATTGTTTATCTCGTGGCCTATTCCGCTTACCAGCTGACCCAGGGAAGCCAGCTTGTCCGCCTGCTGTATCTGCTGCTCGTAGGTCTTTTCCAGTGTGACATCCCGGTAGAACTCCAGTATTCCCTCCACCTCTTCGTTCTTGTTGTAAACCGGAAGGGCGTGAACTTCCAGGTACCTGTCGTTATCCCTTATCGTGAGGGTTATGGGAGTTTTGTTCCTTACTATTTTCGACAGTCTGCAGTCGGTGCAGGGCTTGTCAAGCTGAAAACAGGTCCTGTAGCATTTTTCGCCGGGTTCGATCTCTTCCCGGTTGCTCATGACAACATTCCGGTTCAGATCGATGAGAATTACCTTGTCGGGGATGGCCCGGAACATGGTCTCCAGCCTTCGGGATGTTTCCTCCATTGTTTCATTGACCCTGCCGAGGTAGGAGTCGACGGTGCTGAGCTTCTGTTTCTGAGCCTCGAGTTCTATCTCCCTGGAGGTTATCTCCATTTCCAGTTCAGACAGCTTCCTGGCGTACTCCTCTTCTTCACCCTGTTTCAGGGCTATCCTTTCCCGTAGTTCCTTTCTTTCAAGGGCAAGGCTCAGCATCCTGCCGATCTCGTTCAGCATTTTCTGCTCTTCGGGCAGGGCGGCTCTGTTGCCATTGGTGTAGCCTACCTTTATCACTCCGTGTTCCTCGCCGCTCACGAAGAGCTTTACGGAAATGAAGTCGGTGCCTTCAGGTTCAGTGCCGTATGGGATACCCTGGTAGACTGAATAGACAACGGCCTCGTCGGGGTAGCGCATACCGGCGGCGAGGTAGGGGGGGAGCTTCGTGAAGAATCGTGGATGGTTTCGGATACCTCTATCCATTCCGCGACGGAGTACAGGCAGGCAAGCTCCTTGGCCCTTTCCTCCCTTTCCCAGTCGTCCATCTGCCGGAGGGTGTCGGCCTGCATTCCCGTTACCAGGAAAAGCCCCCTTCGTCCCCTTCAGTGTATCCGACCCTCACCGGTATGCCCGGCAGACCACCCCCGGCGGGGGAAAACACCCCGGGGACTCCCCGGCCGCCTCCCTTGACCTTCTTCATGGCCTTCTTCAAGGATCTGAGGGATTCCCCGTCCACCAGCTTATCCAGCCCGGGTTCATCCTGAACCTCCCCATCCGGGAAGCACACATCCTTCAGTGTGGAATTCAGGTATTTCACCCTCCTGTTTTCGTCGAGAACCATGAGGTAATCGAAGGAGCCCTCAAGCAGGGAATACAAATCTTCAAGAGTTATCATTTTTCCCTCCAGATACCGTAAGCGAAAAGATATGTTTTCCGTTAATGCAACAATCAGGTGTTATCGTCAAGCAGGAATAATTCTTACGGATGTCTTTCCCGGCGACTTTCCGGGGCCGGAACTAACCTGAGTATTCAGGGGTTCAGTCCTCCACCACATGTCCGCGGAAGGTCTCCTCCGCCCTTCTCCACCGCTGTGAATCCCAGCTGAGGTCCTCTCCCAGGCACCTGGCGGCCTCTATACCCATCTCCATGGCATGGTGGGTGTTGTCGTGGGCGAAGAACCCCTGTCTTCCCAGGGAGACAAGGCCCGGGATCCCACGAAGCCAGTTTCTCAGGGTCTCATACCCCCGCTGCCAGTCCCGGGGATATGATGGATAGGCGCAGTTCAGTTTCCTGGAAAACCCCGAGTCCAGTTCAGGCGGTTTCAGTCCCGCCCTTTCCAGTTCTGTGAGGACTGTCTTAATGAGGAGCCTGTCATCCATTTCCCACACGGGATCGCCCTTCCAGCATGGAATCTCTACACAGAGACCCGTTGAGTCCTCCGGGGTTTCACCGCCGTCGTAGTTCTTCCGCTCGGATATCCTGGAGAAGAGTATGTCACTGTCAGGAAAGTAGTGGGCATCGAAGGGGGTGAACCTGGGTACTCTGAACTTCAGGAAGCAGAGCACCATTGAACGGTATTCCATTGAACCCGCCGCCCTGAGAACCCTGTCAGGGGGATGAGGAGAGGTCATCCCCGGGATCTTCGTTATCGGGAGGGTGGAAAGGATGAAGTCAGCCGGGAGCAGCTCCCCGTCCTTAGTTGCCACCTCCCCTGGAACACCGGAGGAGGGCGGGGTGATGGACACCACCCGGGTATCGAGAAGGACTCTTCCGCCAAGGCGTTCCACCGTTTCCGACGCCCGCTGGAAGATGGTTCCGAACCCTCCCCGGGGATAATGGAAGATTTTTCCCCCGCCGGCACCTTTGGAAAACCCCGCGACCTTCCTTATCATTTTTCCGAGGCTTGCGGCGGATACCCTTCTTCGGGCCTGTTCTCCGTCGAGCTTCTCCGGGCTTAGCCCCCAGAGTTTCTCCGCATAGGGGAAGTAGAAGTTTTCGCATATGGTTTTTCCCAGACCGGCTTCCAGTATCTCCCTGAATGTTCCCTCTGCCGGCGCTTTCCGGCGGAAGGGGGAGGTAATGGTGTCCAGGATCACACCGCCTGAGAAGCCGGGGGAGAGGTGAAGAAGCATGTCCACCGGTTTCAGGGGGAACATCAGGAACCTTCCCCCGAGGCGTATCCTGCCCATGCGCCTCCTGGTGAGGAGATCTTCCCCGAGGAGGTCCCTTACGCTGCTGAACACCCCGGGGGATGCCGAAGGATGGAACCTGTGACTGCCCAGATCCCACACCAGGCCGTTTTCCCTGAAGCTTGCGGCAATTCCCCCGGGAACAGTTTCCTTCTCAATAACGGTTACGCCGATACCGGGGAATCTGGAAAGCAGTTCCATGGCCGCCCACAGCCCGGCGGGGCCGGCGCCCAGAATAACCACGTTGCTTTTCAATGGAGACGGCTCCTTCCCGGCTGTATGTAACCGAGGTAGTCCTTCGAGCCTATGTACATGTCATGCCACATGGCGTAGTTAAGTATGCCCCAGAGGGCCCTGCCGTTGTCCACCCGCATTTTCTGGTGATCCTGCCACAGGTCCTTCACCGCGGCTTTGTCGAAAAGCCCCGAGGTCATCACCCCTGAGGAAAAGATCAGGTCGTGGCTCTGCTCCTTGAGTTCCCTTCTGAACCAGACCGAGTAGGGCATTTCCAGGCCCACTTTCTTCCTTGTGACTATTTCCCCGGGCAGAAGTCCGGCCATTGCCTTCCTCAGAAGGTTCTTCTTTCTCAATCCCGGCAGCTTCAGGGAGTCTGGGACAGAGGCGAGCATTTTGAAAAGGGGGATGTCGGTGAATGGCACCCGGGCCTCTATGGAGTGGGCCATTGTCATCCTGTCGTTCTTTATCATCAGGTCGTGGGGAAGGTGGCAGGAGGAGTCTATTCTCAGTATCCTGGACAGGTCGGTATCATCCCCAGCCCATTGAAGGCCTCCCTGAAAAGGATTCCGTTTCGGGGAAACCCCCTGTATCCCCTCTGATGACCCCGGCCCTGGCATCATCCGTCAGTACCGCCCGCCAGGCGAAATGTGATTCCGGAAGGCCAAGTTCACAGCCCCTTGCGAACCTCTTGGCCCTGAACTCGAAGCTGAGTTTGCTGTGGGAAACCGGAAGGGCGTTCACCACCGGGGCGATGAGGTTACGCCTGAGGAAACCGGGGATCAACCTCCGGTAGATCTTCCTGGCCTTCATTGCCGCGTGGGTGTCGTAGCCCGCGAAAACCTCGTCGCCCCCTTCTCCGGACAAAAGCACCGTTACCAGGGGAGAGGCTTCCTCCGCCAGGAGCCATGTGGGTATGGCGGAGCCGTCGGCGTAGGGCTCGTCGATATGGGCAAGGTAACCCGGCAGAAGGCTGGAAACCTTTTCGGGAGTTACCTTTATCTTATGGTGAACGGTTCCCAGGGAGTCCGCCACGAGCCTTGCATGGGAGGATTCGTCGAAGCTGCCCTGGTCGAATCCCAGGGAAAAGGTGTGAAAGTCCGAATCCCCCTGATGCCCGCCATGAGCGCCGCCAGTGCGCTTGAATCCATTCCCCCGGAAAGCATTACGCCAACGGGAACATCCGAGACGAGCTGCCTTTCGACGGACCTTCGGAGAAGAGCAAGTGATTCGCTGACAGCTGTTTCCTGGTCGATCTCCTCGTTCTGAGAATAGTCCATGGAGAAGAATGCAAACCGTTCCGTTTCGCCGCCGGGGCCGAATGTCACCGCGGTTCCAGGTGTAAGTTCATGGATGCCCTGGAAGGGGGTGAGGGCCCCGGGCACATAGTTGAGTCCCAGATAGTGGAAAAGGGCTTCAGGATCGGGATCGGGGACGAATCCGGAGCCTGCAGGAGACTCTTTATCTCAGAGGCGAACCAGAGCCCGCCCCGGTGGTTCATGTAAAAAAGTGGTTTCACACCGAAGGGGTCCCTGGCAAGAAGCAGCCGGTTCCTGTTGGAATCCCATATGGCAAGGGAGAACATTCCGTTCAGGTGTTTCAGGAAGTCTTTGTCCAGTTTTTCGTAGAGGTGAAGTATGACCTCGGTGTCTGTGCGGGATCTGAAATGGTAGTCATTGTCCAGGCTGAATCTTCTGCGAAGCTCGGGGAAATTGTACACCTCGCCGTTGTAGCATATCCAGACAGTGCCGCTTTCGTTGCACATGGGCTGCCGGCCGGCTGGGGACAGGTCGATTACGCTGAGCCTTCTGTGAACCATTCCGCAGGGGCCGTTCCAGATCGAGCCCTGGTCATCGGGGCCCCGGTGAATGATTACCCTGGACATTTCCCCCAGGGCTGCATCGATGGAGCTGTTCCTGGCTTCGGCCCTCTCCAGGAGAACTCCGGCGAAACCGCACATGGCTAGCGCCTGACCGCCAGTGCCTCCGCTACCATTCCCACAAGGATGACCTGCAGGCTTGATATGAGGAAGATCACCGTGGTGGTTGAAATGATGGGGTAGCTGAAAAGGCCTGTGTTGAAACCGGTCTGACCAATTCCTATCACAAGGTCGAGGAGAAGCTTGATCAGCCCCAGCAGGAAAAGGGTCACCGATACAGGAAGGAATATTCGTAGGGGCTTGAAGAGCACAGCCAGCCTGAGAACAAGCACCAGGAAGGCGGGGAAGTGGCCGGGTCTGATCTTGGAGGAACTGGCGGGTGTAGTAATTGATGGGCACGAATTTCACACCGGTGTCGTTGCAGAGGGAGGCTACGGTGATCGTGGTGGTGAATGAAAATCCATCTGGAAGAAGGTTGATGTATTTTTTCACCAGTTCCCTGGTGAAGATCCTGAGGCCGGAGTTCAGGTCGGGTATGTTGGTCCCCGTTATGCGGTTGGCAACTTTCCTGAGAACCCATTTCGCCGGTTTTCGCATGGCTGGAATGCGGACGTTTTCCCCGGTTCTTGCCCCAACCACCATTTCACATCCCTCAAGCTCTTCCAGCAGGTCCGGTATTCTGTCCACAGGATAGGTCCCGTCGGCGTCGATGATGGCTATGGTATCGTGAAGGGCATTCCTGATACCGGTTTTCAGGGAAGCTCCGTAACCGCGATTGGTTCCGTGGGAAATGAGCCTGGCTCCCGCTCTTTCCGCCAGGGCAGCGGTGGAGTCGGTGGAGCCGTCGTCCACCACCAGTATTTCCCCCTGAATGCCTGACTCGGAGAACATCCTGTGAAGGTCGGTTACCGTTGGAGCAATGGACCCTTCTTCGTTATATGCGGGAATGACAACGGACAGAGGTCTCAATGGCTGACTCCTTCTGCTTTCAAAGATACGCGTAATGCCCGATGAGGGGATATTATAGTTGGTATTCCCTTTAACCGCTAAAACCAGCCTTCATTCCAGGAGGATACGAAGGTTAGCCTCAAGGGCCTTCTCCGGAAGCAGCTCCTTCAGAGAATCGGTGATGTGCTCCGGCTTCAATCCGGGGATCATTTCCCTGTTGAGGACCTCCCGAATCAGCGCGGTGTTCTGCATCCTGGGATCCGGCAGATCATCCCTGTAAACCCTGCAGGGGACCACTCCCCTTTCCTCAGCCGCCTGGAGCACATCTGAGACCGAAACCTCGGGCAGGGCACCGTTCCTGACCTGGAATGGCTGCCAGACGGCGTCGTACCAGGCAAGGGTACCTCCCCTCCTGAGGAAACCCTTCATCGCCCGAAGGCTTCGTGGCGCTCCAGGGCCAGGACGAGGTCAACCTCCCCCGGCGGGCTCAGGGGGGAGAATTGCCCCTCGCCCGTGCGTATCTGTGAGACCACCACTCCGCCCCGCTGGGCAAGGCCATGGGTATCCACACCCCTAACGGTGACGCCGGTCTTATCCAGTCCCCGAAGAAGAACCTCGCTGAGAAGGCCGATGCCCTGTCCGCCAACCCCGCCATGTAGATATTCATTATCGGTCCTCCTTTGTCTTTTCCGGTTCGATGGCACGCTCCGGGCAGGTCTGTATGCAGGAGCCGTCGCCTATGCAGAGGTCGTGGTTGGTGGACACCCTGCCGGTCTCGGGGTCCCTTGCGAACGAGGGGCAGCCGAATCTTTCAATACACTCCCGGATAAGGTGCATCCGGAGCCGACATTCACGTGCCTCCTGGTGTAACCGGGTTTTCTGCTGTGTTCCCTGGTGAACTTAAGCATACAGGGATGTTCCGCAATAACCACGCTGAATCCCGGGCTTTCAAGGGCTTTCTCCACCGCTTTTGTCAGGGCGTTCTGGTCGTAGGTATCCACCCTTGCCAGGTCGGTGACCCCCAGCCCCTTCAGCACCTGTTCAACCGGGATCCGGGTGGAGGGGCCGTTGAAGTTCTTCCCCGTTCCCGGGTGATCCTGGTGGCCGGTCATGGCGGTGGTGCCGTTGTCCATCACTATCAGCGTTATGGGATGGCGGTTGAACACGGCGTTGACTATTCCCGGCAACCCAGCGTGGAAAAATGTTGAATCACCCAGGAAGGCAACAACCCTTCTTTCGGTGTTGTAGAGGGACAACCCCTGGGCGATACCAGTGGAGGCCCCCATGGACATCAGGAGCTTTCCCACCTCGTAGGGGGAAGGAAGCCAAGTGTGTGGCAGCCTATGTCCGCAACTGTTATGTCCCTTTCCCCCAGGGCCTTCTTTATGGCGTGGAACGCGCTTCTGTGCCCGCATCCGGGGCACATCTCAGGGGATCTCGGCGGTACCGGGGCGGCTTCGGAAAGGGGCTCCCGCCGGCTGACCATGTCAGGCCAAATCCGGTGAAGAAGGGAATGAACACGGCCAGGCGTGTATTCGCCTATCCAGTCCTCCACCTTTTCCTTACCCAGGATCACCGTTGTTTTTCCCGAATCGTAGGCGATGGCCTTTACCATCTGCTCCAGAAAGTCGTCGAGTTCCTCCAGGACAAGTACCTCCCCGTGGGAAGCGAGGAAGCCCTCTATGAGCTCCCTGTCCAGGGGTACACAAGACCAAGCTTGAGTATGTCCGGCTTCTGCTTTTCCAGGGAGACAGTGTCAAGCACCGAGAGAAAGGGCAGCCCGGCGGTGATTATTCCGCGGCGGGGGTTGTCGTTGTCAATGAACCTGTGAAGCCGGGCGGTGTCTGGCCCGCTGACCTGACTGAGCCTGTTCAGGGCCCGTTCCTTCATTTCCGCGACCCTGGGGCCGATGGGTATGTACCGTCCCCCGGCGCCGTCGAACACTGGAGTGTCGTCGACGGGGGCGGGGTTCCACCCCTGGAAGGAAACCCGTTCCTTGCCGTGGCAGACATGGGTGGTGAGCCTGAGTATAACAGCCATTCGAAGCCTTCTGGCCAGGGCGGAAGCCTCGAGGAAAAAGCTGTAGACCTCCGAGGGCGTCGCCGGTTCCAGAACCGGTGTGTAGCTCATTCTGGCCAGGTGCCTGTTGTCCTGTTCGTTCTGGGATGAGTTCGCCCCGGGATCATCCCCCAGGATCACGACCATGCCCCCGGTGACGTCCATGTGGTTCAGCTGAACGAAGGTGTCCGCCGCCACATTCAGTCCAACGCTCTTGAAGAAAACCGCCGATGGCCTTCCATTGACCGCGGCACCGTAGGCAACTTCCGTGGCAACCTTTTCATTCACGCAGAACTCGAAGTGGAAGGGCCTCTCCGATGATGGAACTGATGATATTGCGGAGGCTATCTCCGGAGTGGGTGAACCGGGATAGGATGTTACCACCCTGGTTCCCGCCTCCACCATGGCCCTTACCAGGGCAGTGTTTCCCATTACAAGTTCGGAAAATGGTTCTCTCCGCAGCAGTATGCTCCCGGGTCTTTCATGGCACTTCCCTTCCTTCTGTCGTTATTCATGCTTTGATAATGCACCAAAACCCCGGAGGAAGAAAGGTTCATTGAACGCCCCGGGATTGCCGTTTTAATTGTTTTGTTTATATATGGCAAATGTACTCTTGCCGAGGGAGGTGAGAGAATGTCTGACAAGAAAAAGGAAATGAAGAAGCAGGCCAAACCTGTGCCGGAAAAAGCACCGGCAAGGTGAAAAAGATGGTCAAAAAGGTTAAAAAGGCATAGTTCGTGGCCGGCCGGCATGAAAACCGGCCGGCCTTTGCCTTTACTAACGGCTCCCTACCACCACCTTCCGTACGGTGGATTCATTCCCGGCTGTCAGTCTGAGGAACAGAATGCCAGGCATCAGACCGGAGCCGTCAAGCATCACCTCATGGGAACCTGCCTGAAGCTCACGGTTTTCCAGTGTTTCAACCAGCCTGCCGGTGGCGTCGAAAACATCAAGTCTGACATTGCCGGCGGCGGGTATGGAACAGGTGATGACAGGAGAACTGATCACCGGGTTCTCCGAAAGGGATATTCCGAGACCGGCGGATTCCGGGGAGCCGCCGCCTTCGGTGCTGCTGAATGATACCGGAGTTCGGAAGGTGCCGTTGTAGGTGGTTATGGCGTAGAGATGTTCGTCCTCTCCGCAGAAGATCACATCCTTGGGGTTCCCGGGGATGTCCCCCTGAATGCTGAACCAGGTCTCGCCGCCGTCATTGCTTCCGGTAAGCAGGTAATCCAGCTCAACTACGGCTATCATCTCCGGGTTCCAGGGGCATATTTCGATGTTCATGCAGAAATAGTCCCCCACCGCTGTCCAGCTGTCACCGCCATTCTCTGTTTTGTAGATGTGGTTCTGATCCGAGGCGAAGAGAATGTCCGGATCCGTGGGGTGGGCGGCTATGGCATTGGAGAACGGGCTGCCACCCATGCCTGATGAGGCATTCTCCCAGGTGAGCCCCCCGTCGGTGCTTCTGCAGACACCGTACACCCCTGAGATGAAGAGGGTGCCGTCGGTGGTCTGGGCAATGTCGGTAACCGCGCTCATTGGAATATCCACCACTGTCCAGTTCAGACCGTTGTCCTCGGATACAACGAATTCTCCCGGGGCACCGGGAGTGGAGATGCCCCCGGCGTAGCATCTGCCTGGAACGAGGATGTCCCGGTGAAAGCTTCGGAACTCTCCGCCGGAGCTTAAATAGGTTGTTATCCAGGTCTGTCCGAGATCGGGTGATACCTCCAGGTAACCATTGTACTGTGCGTCGCACCTGCCGGTCATTATGAAGGCGGGTTGTGTGCATGAAGCGTCTATGCTCACCACTTCCCTGCCGATTGTGCCCTCTTCCTCGGCTACGAACCACTCCCCGGAGGCGAGATCAAGGGCGTGAAACCCTATGTGGGTCCCAACGAGTATTCTCTGTCCGTTCTCATCCCACTCTATGCAGTGGCCCACCGTGCTTCCCATGCTCATGTTCTCCCATTGAACATCGTACTCCGGGAATGCAAGTGCGAAACAGAAGGGCACAAGCGCTAACAGAACTGCTTTCATCAGATGGTCCTCTCTTCAGGTGCACGGTGTCGGTGCCATGAATACATAACTGAATGCGCCGGCTCTGTCAAATATTTTTGAACGAACTAAATTTGTCATACATAACAATGGATACTGTACGGTTGACATTGCCTGTTCGATTGATTCAAGTTGTACATTCACTTAACATCCTGACTGAAACATTGGAGCTGTAATGAAGGACATTGAGATACTCACTGAACTCCAGCAGGTAAAAGCCCTGGCAATACCCCTGAGGATACACATGCTTAAACTGCTGGTGGACGAACCCATGAGCGCCTCGGAACTGGCCGATGCCCTGAATGAGAAGCGAAACCGGCTTTACTACCACATAACCGAGCTGGAGAAGGTGGGGATCCTCGAGGTTGTTGAAACCCGGCAGCGGGGCAACCTTATAG
This sequence comes from Candidatus Sabulitectum silens, assembly GCA_001875255.1. GTDB lineage: Bacteria > Fermentibacterota > Fermentibacteria > Fermentibacterales > JCC-6 > Sabulitectum > Sabulitectum silens. The sequence goes on from MJAN01000001.1 coordinate 280,422, forward strand.
AAAAGCTCTATCGGCCCACCGCCAGCCTGTTTCGAATAGATCCGGCGATCTTTCAGCAGGGCAGCGAAGGGCAGGAGGTGTTCCTGCAGACCGCCATGTCCCTAACCGACAACACCCTGCTGGACATACAGAACGCCATCAGCAGTGATCTTTTCATACCGGAGGAAATGCAGGAAACCGTGAGTCTCAGCGTTGACTACAAACTCTCCCGTGAGGATGCGGCGCTGCTCTCCAGAGAGCTGATGGACCTGATGAACCGGTGGAAGGACCGCTCGGAAAAAAGCGCCTACGAAAGAAGGACCAGACTCACCGTTCTGCTATACTCCAAAAGACCTGTCAGGGAGAAACAGTGACGGTCATTGAAGATACCGCACGGCTATCCCTTCCCGGCGGGAGGATGGTGGGTACCTCCGGACATGGAAGGGCCCTTTCCTACATTGAGGCGAGGATGGCTGAGTGCGGTCTGTCATTTTTTCAGGGGGAAAGCTACAGGCTTCCCTATTCCCATGGCGAAATGGAGTTCACCAACCTTGCCGGTATGGTTCAGGGTCGGTCGAAAACACTGAGACCCCTGCTTCTCGGGGCCCACTACGATTCGGCCATTGAGGGTCCCTGTTCCGATGACAACGCTGTGGCGGTGGCTCTGCTCCTTGACCTGGCCGGGGGTCTCAGGACCGGTGGAATGGAACGCTCAGTTGTGTTCGCCTTCTTTGACGCCGAGGAAAGACCCTATTTCGGGACGGAAGCAATGGGTTCCGTCATGTTCGCTGAGGAGTATTCCGGAGATCTTTCCGCCGCAGTGATCCTGGACGCCGTCGGCCACGATTTCCAGTTGATGGTTCCCATTCTGGACAGCTGCCTGGGAAGGATAAGGGAGTTCATTTTCGTTTCAGGAGCCGAGGATCATTCTTCCTTCCCGAACCTTTGGAGGAATCCTCCGGTTCCCTTCGGGGTCTGAGGGTGATCCCGGTATTGAGCCGGTACACAGGGGAGCATTCCGACGACATCGCATTTCGAAGGAGGGGGTGCCCTGCCTCTTCATAAGCAGAGGCAACGGCAGGCATACCCATACCACCGGTGATGATATGGAATGGGTTAACTTCTCAGCCGTTTCCGTTGTGGGTGAATGGGTGAAGGACCTTCTGAGAAAGCTTGACCGGGCCTGTCTGGAGGATGGCGGTGTCCCCGGGGATACTCTGGGAATGGAAGTGAGGATGCTGAAAAGGGCCACCGGACTTCTGCTGCCGGGGTTACTCCTCTTCCTTGGAGTAAGAAAACCGGTTCCCAAAACAAGGGAAGACATGGACCATATCGCCGCCGAACTCCGCAAATACCTGAATATTAAATAGATAGCAGGACGGGAAATGGGTATTGACCCCCGAGCGGCTCCTTGATAGTATTGTGATAAGTTGAACTATCACAATAGAAGCGGAGGCTTCCATGATTGCTGCCAGGGTTTCCGAAAGGACCATTCGAAGGCTCAGCCATTATGCCAGGTGCCTGAGGCTGGCAGGGCTTCGGGGTGAGAAGATCGTAACCTCACAGCAGCTGGCGGATAACTGCGGTATATCCTCCGCTGCTGTGCGCCGGGACCTTTCAACCTACGGGGAGTTCGGAAAGCAGGGATCCGGTTACGCGGTTTCGGAACTGCTCGCCAATATTCAGGAGATACTTGGGATCACCGACCCTCCCGGGGTGGCGGTGGTGGGCGCGGGCAACATGGGATGCGCCCTGGTGCGGTCAGGCCTGGATGGCACCGGTGGTTACAGGTACCTGGGGCTTTTCGACGAAGATCCGTCTAAAATCGGCCAAAGGTGCTCGGGATTCACGGTGAGACCCCTGGAAGAACTGGGCAGCGTTGTAAACGGGCATCCTGACCTTATTGCCATTATCGCCGTTACGGCGGGTCGTGGCCAGGAAGCACTGGATCGCATCATTTCCCTTGGATGCACAGGGATACTCAGTTTCAACCTTGAGCCCCTTCGTGCCCCGGAGGGGGTTGACCTTCGCTATGTGGAGGTATCAACGGAACTGGATGTACTTACACATTCAATGAGACGAAGGGAGGCGGAGAAACGATGAAGACATTTCCTGCTGTCGTATCCACTTCGGCGGTTCTCATGCTTATCTGGCTCGGTCTGACCATGAACCTTTCACTGCAGGAGGTCCTCCTCGGGGTTATCGTGAGCACCGTTACCGCCGCCGCCACGTCCGGTGCCCTGACAGGCAACGCCCTGCCTCTCCTCATCCCAGGCAAGTTCCTCGCAGCGGTGTTGTATGTGGTCTACTTCATGGGCCAGATGGTGAAGGCGAACATAGACATATTTTCAGGGTTTTCAGACCGGTTATACCAATTCGCCCTGGGATCGTTGAGGCCCGTCTCAGACTGAAAAGCCCAAGAGCAAGGGCAATAGTGGCCAATTCAATTACACTCACTCCTGGCACCCTTACCGTGGACATGCAGGAGGACCGGATCTTCGTTCACTGGGTGTTCCTTCCCGAAGGGGACGTTCACAAAAGAACCCAGGATATGGTCAACAGCTTTGCCGGCAGATTGGAGGGGATCTTTGAGTAGCGTTTTTCTCACAGTTGTCGTGGCGCTCATCGGCGCCGGTATCTTTCTATCGTTCCTCAGGCTGCTCATCGGTCCCAGGGCAACGGACAGAGCGGTTGCCCTGGATACCACCACCCTTATCTCCACCAGCCTTCTGGTTCTCATCGCGGTACTCGAGGGGAGGTCCATTCTTCTGGATGTGGCCCTTGTGTACTCGGTGCTGTCCTTCCTGGGGATACTGGCCATGGCCAGATACCTTGACGGGGGCTGAAATGATCTCCATTCTTGCCCACTTCTTCACAGCCCTGGCTCTGTTGTCCTGTTCGCCAGCGGCCTGGGTGTCTTTCGAATGCCCGATGTATGGAACAAGATGCATGCCGGGACCAAGGCCACAACCCTGGGTTCCATTCTCTTTCTCACCGGGATGGGACTCTTTCATCCCCAGTGGCTCCCAAGCTTTTTCTCATTCTTGTCTTCATCGTTCTCACGAATCCCGTCTCCAGCCATGCCCTTGCCCGGTCCGCCCATATCGCTCCCTCGGAGAAGCCGGATAACCTTGTGATGGACGACCTTGAGACTGAAGGGGGTGAAGAATGAGCCACGCTCTGCTTTCAGCTGTCGCCGTGGGAACCGGTGTTATGATGCTGGCGGCGGCGGTTGCCGCCCTGACGGTGAAGAAACTCATATCGGCCATTATCATAACCGGCTTCGTCAGCCTTTCCGCTTCGGTTCTCTTTTTCATGATGAACGCCCCTGACGTGGCCATAACCGAGGCAAGCATAGGCGCCGCCGCATCCACTGTCATCTTCCTTTGGGGAAGGGGCAGGATCGGGGGTGAAGACCAGTGATCAGGAACATGATAGGATTGATAATAGTGCTGGCATCGGCGGCGGTGCTGTTTTCCCTTTTGCCGGCTCCGGGGGTTCCCGCAGGTTTGCACGGTCCGGCGGGATACTACGTTGAGAGGGGAGTGGCGGAAACCGGTTCGGTGAATCTTGTCACCGCCGTGGTGGTGGCCTACAGGGGGCTGGACACACTGGGGGAGGTGGTGGTGCTTTTCAGCGCCTCAACCGCCGTGGTTCTGATACTGAGCCTCATCCCCATGGGAAGCCGCCCCTCAAGTCCCAGCCCGGTGGTGGAACTCACCGCCGGGGTTCTTCCAGGAGCCATATGCCTTTTCGGCATTTACATCATTACCCACGGGCATCTCAGCCCCGGAGGAGGTTTTCCAGGGGGGCGGTGGTGGCTTCTGCCTTTCTTCTGGTTCTTCTTGGCTCCACAGGAATGCCAGGCTCCTCAAGGCTTCTCACCTCTGTTGAATCCCTTGCAGGGATCACCTTCGGGCTTCTGGGATTCTGGGGTTCCCTCACCCTGGGCCAGTTCCTGAACAGTTCACTTCTGCCGGCGGGTTCCCCGGGGAGTCTTTTATCCGCAGGGATCATTCCCCTGGTATCCCTGGCCATAGGAGCAAAGGTCGCCAGCGAACTCTCCGGTGTCTTCGCCTCCTACAGGAATAAGGGAGGTGAGTTATGAACTACACTGAGATATTCTACTGGTCCCTTGCGGCCACCGCCCTGGGTCTGGTCCTGATAGGGCTCTGGGGGGTTCTTACAAGGCGCAACGTTCTGAGGATCGCCCTGGCATTCACCCTTGCTGACACAGGTGTAAACCTTCTTCTCGTCTGGACGGGTTTCCTTCCGGGAAGGGGAGCCCCGATCATGGACGGCTCGGTGACGTCGGTGGTTGATCCCCTTCCCCAGGCCCTTGTTCTTACATCCATTGTGATTGGGGTTGCCGTTGCGGCTCTGTTCGTGGTGGTGGGCGTTCTGTCCTCAAAAAGATCCGGATCCGCGGACATTCGCCATATGAAGGAGCTGAAATGGTAAAGACAGCAGCCGTTTCATGCCCCTGCTCGGAGCGTTCATAACGCCTGGCTAGCCGGTAAGAGCCCCAGGATCTCCAGGGTGGTCTCCCTTTTATTCCTGGGAGCCGGACTTGCGGCAACTCTGGTCCTTTCCGCCCAGCTCGGGGCATGGGACCTCCAGGGTCTTTCCGATTCGGTAACGGTTGCCACCGGTGTCGGTGATCCTCCGCTGAGCATAAACCTCGAGATAACCGCCGGGGGAACCCTGGCAGCCGTGGTGATGTATCTGGCCGCGGCTCTTTCCCTTCACCGGTTCGCCGGAAGGAGTCCGAAATCACAGCCGCTGATACTGGCCATGGTTACCGCGTCCCTGGGAATGCTCTACTCCACGGACATATTCAATTCCTTCGTATTCCTGGAGATCGGATCAATTATTACCATAGGTCTCACCGCGGCTTGCAGATGCGGCAGCAGGTGGGAAGCAGCCATGAAAGCCGCACTGGTCTCCGGTATAGTTACCATTCTTTACCTGCTGGGGGTGGCGGTGGTATACAGAACCACTGGTACCCTTACCATGAGCGCCCTTCCCCTGATGGGAGGCGCCCCGGCCGTACTTGTTACCGCCCTGTTCCTTACCGTTGTAATGACGGAGATCAAGGCATTTCCCCTGGCCGGCTGGGGGCTGGACCTCTACCATGGAGCAAGCTCTATAATGGCAGGTTTCTACAGTGCCACATGGAGCCTGGCGATCCTTCTCTGGTCCTCCAGGGTTATACCGTTGCTTCCCGTGCCCGATGTGAGGATCTTCGCCTGGATCGGCGCAGTGGGACTTGTCCTCAGCCAGCTGGCCGGATTACGGGCGTCAGCGTCGGGCAGAATACTGGGTTACTCCACCGCGGCTTACGCTTCACTTCTCCTTGTTGCCGCAGGTACGGTTTCCGGCGAGCTGTACAACAGTACCGTGCTGGTCCTCATGGTGTTCGCCGCCATATCGAAGTTCGGCCTGTTCATGCTTGGCAGACCGGAGGAGAACGACAGGTGGAGCGGTCTCGGCACCTGTCTCATTCTCTTTCCGGTACTTGTGCTATCCGGAATACCGCCTATGCCCACATTCTGGGCCAAGTTCGCCCTTCTCAGTGAGATAGCCAGGGTGAACACTCCGGTGTTCTACCTTACAATGGCCGGTCTCGCCCTGGAGGCGGTTTACCTTTTCCGGTTCTGGAGCAGACGGGTCGAGGGATCCCGGAGCACTCCCAAGCCGGATCTTTCCTCTGTTGCCGGGGTTCTCATCCTTCTGGCCGGTGGTATATGGCTTGGCCGCCTCAGCTGGAGCCAGCTTGATCTTTCCGGTACACTGATCCCCTTTCCGGGACTTCGTCTGATGTTTCAGCTTCTCTTTGCCGGGGGCACACTGCTGGCCCTTCCAGGGGTGTTGAACAGAATTGGCAAACACCGAAGCTACTGGTTCTGGCTCATGGTTTCCGGAGCGGCGCTTACCCTTCTGCCCCTGGCTGGAAACCCGATGACCTTCTTCCTTCTGTGGGAGATCTCGGCATTCGCCGGGGTGGTCGGGGTAAGCCGGGGCATGAAAAGTGGCAAAAGCGCCTTCTGGTACGCCGCCTTTGCCGTGGTCTCCGGCTATCTTCTTCTCGCGGGATTGCTTACTTCAAACAGCGGATTCCTCTCCCCGGGTGTACCGGTTATCCTGGCGGTTCTTGCCGCCATACTGAAAATGGGTCAGTTCGGCACCCACCTGTGGAATGTCCGGGCCTATCCCGACTCCCCGGGAACCATGCCCGCTTTCCTGGCGGGAACCGCCTCGAAGGCCGCGGTGCTTCTGCTTGTTTTTGCAGGGCTTTCAACCCAGCTTCCCTGGGGAAGAACCCTTGCCTGGATAGGAGCTCTCACGGCCCTTGGAACCGCTGTAAAGGCATCCCTTGCAACCGACTACAGGAAAATGCTCGCCTTCGCCAGCGTTTCCCAGCTGGGTTACGCCCTGATGGGCCTGGGGCTGGCCTCGGTGCTGGGATGGACCGCGGCGTTCTATCACACCATACATCACCTTCTATTCAAATGGCCCTCTTCCTGGGAGCCGCCGGCGTGCTTATGCGGGTTGGGACAACTGAGTTCAACGACCTGGGCGGACTTGTGAAAGAATGCCACTTACCTTCGCCTTTACCCTGATCTCGGTCATTTCGTATGCCAGCATACCCCCACTGGCCGGATTCGGCGGCAAGTGGATTCTCTACAACGCCCTTGTGGAGGCAGGCTGGCTTCCGGTGATGGTGGTGGCCATGTTCGCCTCGGTGGTGGCCTTCCTCTACTCCTACAGGCTTCTTCACGGGGTTTTCCTTGGGCAGCTTTCCAGGAGGAACGCCGGTGTGAAGGAAGCGCCCCTCACACTGCTGGTGCCCCAGGGGCTCCTCGCCGGTTCGATAATGGTGCTGGGATTCAGGCCTACACTTCTTCTTGAACGGCTGATACCCCTGGTGGAGGGCATCCCCGGGCTGTCGGGCCTTGCCCCGGTGATACAGGGTCAGATGGTCCTCACGCCCTGGGGCACCTGGAACGCCTGGATGACAGGGCTGATGGTCATGGGCATCTTCGGAGCCGCCTTCGTTTTCTACTGGGTTTCCGGTCACAGGCCTAAATATGTGGGCCAGCTTGATATAGGTTTTGCCGGGGAGGTGCCGCCCTCCCCGGAGGAGATCCACTACTCGAATAACTTTTTCAGACCCTACAGAAGAGCCCTGGCGTTCCTTCCGAAAATAGAGGCCCGGGGTGTTTTCAGGGGCTGCGTTAAACTTCTCTACATGGCGGGAGACATGGTCAGGGCCATGTTCACAGGGGACGGCAGGACCTACCTGGCCCACATCATGCTGTTCCTGGTCCTGCTCTTCGTTTTCCTGAACGGAGGTCTGTGATGTTCCAGAACATCCTTTCCATACTGCTCACGACACTGGGGGCCCTGGTGTGGGGGCTTCTTCTCGGGGGCATCTCAAGAACCCTCCGGGCAAGGATACACGGCAGAATAGGTCCCAGGATAACCCAGAACTTCATAGACACCTGGAAGCTGTTCAGGAAGAAATCCTCCATACACCACGGGACCATGTTCTGGATGGCCCGATGTTCAGGATAACAGGAGCCATATGCGTTCTTCTAATGGTTCCCATAGTGGTTGGTCAGAGCATTACCTGGAATATGTCATTTGCCGGGGATGTCTTCCTGCTGATCTACATAATGTTCTTCGGTTGCCTTGGCATGGCCCTGGGCGCCGGTAACTCAGGGCATCCATACGGTGTGATAGCGGTGAGCAGGGGCCTGGCCCAGATGAGCTCCTACGAGCTCTCCTTTTCCGCCGCGGTGATAGTGCTGGCGGTGGGCCTTGGCACCTTCAGGGTGGAGGGGATCGTTGCCGCCCAGCAGGCAGGGATCACCAGCTGGAACATCTTCAGGTTCCCCTTCGCAAGCGCCGCGGCGCTGATAGCCTTCCTGCCCATGCAGATGGCATATCCCTTCAGCATCGTTCTCGCCCCACAGGAGATACCCATCGGGCCCCCCACCGAGTACAGCAGCAGACTGCTCTCCCTGATGTTCAGTGGAAGGGCCGTTTTCGGTGCGGCGAAAGCACTGCTCTATGTGAACCTTTTCTTCGGAGGGGCTTCCAGCTGGTGGAGCCTTCTGCTGAAAACCCTTCTGATCTACATGTACCCCGTGTTCGTCGGTGCCGTTTTTCCCAGGTTCAGAACCGAACAGAGCATCAGGTTCCTCTGGTTCGTTCCAACGACCCTTGCCCTGGTGGACCTGGTCCGCCTGATGGTTTAGGAGGTTTTTATGTACTGCAATGATAAACCCGAGAAACCCGGGAAGAAGAAGGAAGTCTGGCGGAAGATCAACGACATGGCCAGGGCCAACAGCCTCTGGGTAACCGCCTACGGAACCGGCTGCGGGGCAATCGAACTCCGTCCCTCCACACCTCCAGGTTCGACATGGAGCGTTTCGGGATAGCCATGAGGCCCACCCCCAGGCAGGCGGATGTTCTGATAATCTCAGGTTACCTCTCGGTGAAGACACTGAAAAGGGTGATACGGGTATACGAGCAGATACAGGACCCGAAGTACATAGTAGCCCTGGGCTCCTGCACCATCAACGGAGGAATGTACTTCGATTCGTACAACACTCTCAACGTGCTGGACAGATACCTTCCCGTTGATGTTTACGTGATGGGCTGCATGCCCAGGCCCGAGGCCATAATAGACGGCTTCTCCCTGCTGATGAGAAAGATCAAGGAGGGCAGGGCCAGGGGCTGGATGCATTACAAGGAGAATCTCGATTACTACCGGGAAAACCAGAAGGCCATAATAACCGACTGGAACATGCCCGATTACAACTGGTGAGGAGGAGACGATGATCGACAGGGTCATGAGGGAACTGGAAAGCAGATTCTCCTCGCTGGAGCTGGTCAGGGAAATGCACAACTACCTCCATGTTTATCTTGACCGTAAAGAGGTGATGGAGGCCATACTCAACGCCAGGACCCTTCTGGGTTTTCGAACCCTTCAGCTCATAAGCGTTGTTGACCGTATTGAGGAGGGAAACTTCCAGCTTACCTGGATACTGGAGAACTACACCGATTCACTGGTTCTGCTCCTAAGCGCTGATTACTCCAGGGAAAACTGTTCAGTGCCCTCCCTGAGCACTGTCTGGCCCACTGCTGAGGCCTTTGAAAGGGAGCTTTACGAAATGTACGGGGTGAGTTTCCCCGGGAATCCCAGGGAGGGTGAAGACTTCATTCTGGAGGGGTGGAATGAAATTCCCCCGATGAGGAGGGACTTCGACACGGAAGAATACTCCATGAGGGTCTTCGGGGAGAGACAGCCCAGGAAACACATCGATCCCCGTCAGTATGTTGGGAGATCGTAGGGGAATGGGACACACCCCTTGGCCGCAGGGGAGAGGAGGAGTGATGGGCTACGACAGGGCCACCGATCCAAAAAGAACCACCCATCTCTTCTTTGGCCCCCAGCACCCCGGTGTTACAGGCAACATGAGTATTGAGATGTGGTTCGACGGAGACGAGATAACCAGGGCCATTACCCATGTGGGTTACCTTCACAGGGGTTTTGAAAAGCTCATGGAAAAGAAGCTGTGGATACAGAACTTCCCCCTGGTCTGCCGCATCTGCGTTCCAGAGCCGGACATCAACGAGCAGTGCTACGCCATGGCCATAGAAGAGCTTTCCGGCATCGAACCCCCTGAAAGGGCCAGGTGGATAAGGACACTGGTTCTGGAAATGGCCCGGCTGGCTGTGAACCTGATGGCCTTCGGAGGCCAGGCGGGTACTCTTGGTCTCGGAACCGGGGCAATGTGGGGGATCACCCTGCGGGATTTCGTTCTTGACCTTTTCGAGGAGCTCTCCGGAGCAAGGATCTACCACATCTACATACAGCCCGGAGGTGTAAGGCGTGATCTCCCGGAGGGCTTCCCGGGAAGGGTCGAGGAAGTGCTCCGCACCATCGAGGAGCGCCTTCCGGAGTTGGACAGGCTTATACTGAACAACTCGGTTTTCAAGCTGAGGACCACCGGGGTGGGAGTCGTTGATCCATCATGGATAGAGGAGTATGGCCTTGTGGGCCCTGTTGCCAGGGGAAGCGGCGGCGTGAGGGACGTGAGGAAGGATGCCCCTACGGCGTATACCACCGGCTGGACTTCAAGGTTATAACGGAAACCGGTTGCGATATCTATTCCAGAGCTGGTGAGAAGGCGGGAAATAGAACTGAGCATCGACCTGATAAGGCAGGTCCTGAAGGGAATGCCCGAAGGCCGGTAGCGGCAAAACTGCCCAACCTCACCGAATGGAGGGTTTCCCCGGGGAGTGCTACTCCAGGGTGGAATCCAGCAGGGGCGAGTACGGCTACTATGTGGTGAGCGACGGTTCACTGAAACCAAGGCGGGTTCATGTCCGCGGCCCTTCATATGTCCATGCCGTTACACTGCTTGAGAGGATGCTGGTGGGAGCCAACATTGCCGATGTTTCCAATATCATGGTAAGCCTCACCACCTGTCCCCCGGAAATAGAGAGGTAGGAAGAATGAAATTCACCGACATAGTCTCTCCCTTCCTCGCCTGGTCCAGGGCCGCAAGAAGGGTGGACACCATCCCGTATCCGAAGAGGAGGAACCCCGGGTCGGACAGGTACAGGGGTTTTCACATCAACGACACGGATAAGTGCATAGGATGCGGCAGGTGCGAGGTCATCTGCGAGAACCTGGCCATCGACATGGTAAAAACAGAATTAGCCGCGCCTGAAAAGGGCGACTCCGGCCTGAGACCCAGGGTTGACTACGGCAGGTGCTGCTGGTGCGCCCTCTGCGTGGACGTCTGCTCAACGGGTTCCCTGAAGATGAGCAACCGCTACAGCTGGACCACTGAAAACCCGAATACCTGCGCCTACACCCCCGGGGTGGAGCAGAAGGCCTGGGACACCGATGGGAAGGGCTACCGTCAGGACAACGGAACCCTGGGTTGGGCCGGCTCCCCCAGGGAACCCATGGAGATCATGGAGCCCGACATAAGGGTTGGAACCTTCGACGAAGTGGTAAAGGGCTACACCGCCAGCCAGGCCATGGAGGAAGCCTCCAGGTGCATACAGTGCGGTCTGTGCATCACAGCCTGCCCCGCTCATATGCACATCCCCGATTACCTGAAGGCCATAGCCGAGGGCAGGTTCGCCGACGCGGTTAAGCTCTTCTACGACAACAATCCCCTTCCGGAGATGTGCGGAAAGGTCTGCACCAGGCAGTGTGAAACCGTGTGCGCCATGGGCTACCAGGGTGAGTCGATTGCCATAAGGTGGCTGAAGAGATTCGCCTGCGAACAGTTCGAAAACCTCTCTGAAGTCCTTGCCGCAGACGCGGAACCCGGCGAACCCAACGGGAAAACGGTTGCCGTAATAGGCGCCGGGCCTTCCGGGTTGTCCGCCGCCTACTACCTTGCGAGGATGGGTTATGAAGCAAGTGTTTTCGACCAAGCGGAACAGGGCGGCGGGGTGGCATGGAAAGCCATTCCCGAATACCGTCTGCCTGAACAGGGCCTTTCGAAGCAGATGGAGGTCTTCCACAGAGTCGGGGTTAAGTTCCGCCGGGGAGAGAGGGTTAGCGGTGCACTTCTGAAAAAGATTTCAGATGACTACGATGCGGTCTATCTGCTGTGGGACTCCAGAGGTCCTCCGACGCCAGAATAGAAGGGGAAGATCTGCCCGGTGTGAGGAGCGCCTTCGACTTCCTCATGAGTTCCCCGGAGAAATCCGGGGAAAAGCCCGGGGAAAGGGTGCTTGTCATCGGCGGCGGTAATGTTGCCATGGATACCGCCAGAACCTGCAGAAGACTGGGCTCTGAAGTGATCGTCTCCTACAGGCGCCGTCTGGAGGACATGCCGGCGGACATTGAGGAGATACATGAGGCCATGGAGGAAGGGGTGGACATAAGGTTACAGACCATCCCCGCCAGAATAGAAAGGACCAGGGACTGTCTCAGATATGTGTATGTCAAGGCCAGGATGGTTCCCAACCCCAGGGGCGGCCGACCGGTTCCCGAGCCTGAGGACGGTGTAGAGCACATCATGGAAGTGGATACCGTTTTCACCGCAATCGGCCAGACCTCCGACCTTTCCTTCCTCCCCCCCGAGCTGGAGGAGGGAATGGAGTTCAAGTGGGGCCGAATAATGGTGGACGGAGAGCAGTTCACCGGAACGGAGAACATCTTCGCCGGCGGCGACATAACCCCCGGCCCCGGAGACGCCATCTCCGCCATCGCCGACGGCCTCAGGGCCGCGGGAGGTATTCACAGGAAGCTGAGCTGACACCGGTACCATGAAGGGCGCCTGGATTTCAGGCGCCCTTCTTCAGGTTCTTTCCGGTATCCTTTTCTCTGGGGATAGATATTGCCCTTGATGGTGTGGTAAAGGCTCTGTATCCCAGTTTAGCTGAAAACCGGCTTGTTCATCAGTGACAGAGGAGGGCAGTCCATACAAGGGATACTGCGAAGATATTACATGCCGAAATTTGACAGATTGCTTCATTTCTGTATAGATTGCTTTTACTGCCTGGATTTCAGCCGACAATATTTCAAAAGGCAGCAAGGTGCGTGGTCATTTCAGGAAGAAAGTGAGTATTCATGAAGCACTCCTTTCCATTTTCAGCCATAGTGGGTCAGGACAAGGCAAAAACTGCCTTGATCCTCTCAGCAGTAGAACCGCGCATGGGTGGCGTTCTGCTCACAGGTCAGAAGGGTACAGGGAAATCCACTCTTGTTCGGGCATTCCCTGGAATTCTGCCCTCCTTGGAGGTGAACAGATGCTCCTACAACTGTTCTCCTGAAGACTCGCAGCTTTGTCCTGAGTGCAGCAACGGGCAACAGGAGACGCATCTGCTGGATCCGCAGCTGGTAAATGTGCCCCTGGGCAGCGATGAAGCCAGTCTGCTCGGTGCAATAAGGATGGATGCCCTGCTGAAAGAGGGTATCGTGGAGTTCGAACCCGGACTTCTCGCCAGAGCAAACAACCAGGTGCTTTACATCGATGAGGTTAACCTTCTTCCTGACCATGTGGCCGATAACATCCTTGACTGTGCCGCATCTGGAGTGAACACCATCGAGAAGGACAATATCTCGATAACCCATCCGGCAGGATTCATCCTGATCGGCACCATGAATCCCGAGGAAGGGAGGCTCAGACCTCAGATACTAGACAGGTTCGCTCTAAGCGTGCCAATTGAGACCATTGGGAATTCAGAGCAGAGAATAGGAATAATCAACAGAGTCCTTGCTTTCAGCCACAATCCTTCTGGATTCTGCGAAGCTTTCAGCAGGTCCGACCATAAAGTCAAGCAGAAGATTGCGAATGCAAGGAGCTTTCTTCCCGGTGTGCAAATCCCTGTTGGAATGCTGGCCACGGTTGCAGGCGCTATGGCCGAACTGCAGCTTGACGGACAGAGGGCTGACATCGTTACTCTGAAAGCTGCGAAAGCATTGTCTGCCTATCAGGGGAAAGATGCTGTGGACCTGGACAGCCTGAAAGCAGTTGCCCGCTTAGTGTCGGTCACAGGACCAGGCAGGGGGGTACAGGAATGCACCGGAGGAGCAGGAGATACTTCAGGCTCTCAAGGAGGCTCATTCCAGGTTCGGCGGGAGAAAGGAATTCCGCCGGATGTGGTCCTTCTCCGAAGCCATAGGCTCCCGGGAGTGATACCTCTCTTTCAAAAGAATGCTTTCATCGCCGCACTTATACTGGCAACTGACCCAAGGATTGGAGGACTGATCCTCAAAGGTGCCCTTGGGAGCGGTAAATCTCTACTGATGAATGAATTCTCCAGTTGGACACGGTCCATCCAAATCCCACTGGGATCTGAAATTGAAGCCCTTACCGGAAGCGTCGACATTCAGCTTCTGCTTTCCAGGGGTGAAGTCCAGAAGAGGGCTGGACTCCTCGTAGAAGACGATCACTCAGTACTCCTGGTGGAGCACCTGGACCTGTTCAGTGATGAGATCCAGGACTTGATCCTCTCATGCGGGAAATCGGTAATGGCTACCGTCTCCGGAAGCGAGGAGATAAGGGGTCGCCTGCTGGACCGTTTCGGTCTTTGTGTCGAGATGCGTACTCTCAGTGACCCTGAGGAAAGACTGTCTGTCCTCGCAGGTCACTTCATGGGAGAGGTAGATGAGATTCCCGGATCAGTGGCTGCTGAAGCCTCCAGGCGACTTGATAAGATCAGGATTCCCGGCTGGTATGCCAGGGCCTGTGCTTTTACCTGCTCTGCCCTGCGTATCACAGGACACAGGGCAGAGGTGGCCCTGTTCCGTTCGGGGATTGCGCTTGCTGCGCTACAGGGAGCTTCGTCCGTGCAGAGCGAGCATCTCAAAGCAGTAGCTCCGATGGTCCTTGGACACAGGTCCTCCGGTGAATCGGGAGGCTTCCCGGAAGCCCCAGATGTTATGAAAGCGGTGAACTTCGGCTGCGAGATGGCAAAGCGAGGCGAGAAGGAGATTGTTTCCAATCGTATGCAGGAGCTTACCGAAAGAATACTGGACCAGGTTCAGAACTCGATATGGAACACACCCTCAATCACACAGGTGAAGGGCCTTGACTACAAGGAGCCGAAGGTCGGAGCCCTTGGGAGGCTTTCGCAGCAGATGCGAAACCAGTTCTTCAGGGAAGTAAAGTTGTTTTCATCCGGAAAGCAATCGTCTGGAGCCGGGAGCGGTTCAGAGACGAATCGAATGCAGGAAGACATATTTTCAGGCAGACCGGTGAAACCGATACAGGCAGATACCATCCGGGAGATGAATCCCCTGCTTTCAGTGAAGGCAGCGGCAACGGATGGAAGAAGACTGCCCATGGTTCCCCTTGAAAAGCAATACTGGCGAAAGTGGCAGAAGGCATCTAAAGTAAAAGCGGTTTGTATGCTTGCCATCGATGGCAGCAGGTCGTCGCAGGAGTACCTCGGGGATATTGGCAGCATATTGGACGGTCTTTTCACCAGGGTCTTCCACCGGTCTTCCAGGGTGGGTCTGGCCGTTATCAGGAATGGGCGAGCAGTCATGCACTTCGCGCCGACCAGGAACAGACTAAGGGTCTTCGGGCACTGAATGACCTGAATCCGGAAGGGGCAACTCCCCTGGATGGGTTGTTGTCAATATCCGGTAGCGAACTCAGGCGCAGCGGCAGGTCCGATGCCGAGCAAAGATTCATAATCCTTCTGTCGGACTGTTTCCCCGAGCCAGTTCCTGTGGGGGATATCTGGAACAGCGAGATCTACGGTCGAGTAAGAAGACAGGCTGCGAGTCTTGCCAGACAGAGAATACCGGTACTCGTAATCGATCCGATGCAGATCGGCAGAAAGGCTGCTGAGGAATCGCCTGGACGCAGACTGGGGAAGTTCATTGCACACACAACGGGGGGCAAGCACGTGAACTTTGTAAGGGAATCACAGTATGATATTTTCGGTGCGCTTAAGGATTCTGCACTCAAACCGAAACTGGTTCTTCTGGATGATGTTCAAGGGGAAGCTTCAGGATTGAACTCCTTTTCCGTGAGTCCATCCCTGGCAAGACTGTTCCGCCGGATGGAATCTCAGTAGTTCAGATCAACTCAGTTTCTGATGCCGGGAATCGTCCCAAGGAAAAAGTGAAACGATATGCTTCAAAAGAAGGGCGCCTGGAGAACAGGCGCCCTTCACTTAAGACAGTTCTGGTATCAGTTGACCCGGAATCTTTCGGTTCCCACCTCCCGGATCTCTTTTCTGTAGTTCTGGCTGTGGGTGAGGGGAGGCTGAATGGATGAAGCCTTTCCGGTCATCGTTATGGGGATGAGGGTTCCCCTTCCGTTCCAGTTCCTCTCCTCGCCGGTGTTCCAGTAGAAGGCGGCCTTCTTGCCCAGTCTTTCCGGTATGTCCTGTCCGGGGTTTTCCGGAAGGTCTATGCCGAAGGCTTCGGCCAGCTCTTCAAGGACCTCTCTGCCGGTCTTTCCCGAGGGAGGCGTTACCGCGCCGTTGAAGCAGAGCAGGTTCCCCTCGTAATTGCATCTGGTTCCCGGGGTTTCCAGGAAGGTGGAGCCGGGAAGGGTGATGTCCGCAGCCATTGTGGTCTCTGTGTCGGTCCAGTCCACAGCGGCTATGAACCGGCAGTTCTGGAACCAGGAGCCGGTCCTTGAGAACTCCAGGGATTCTCTCCGATGATCAGTGCCGCCGCCAGTTCGCCCTCTTCCAGGAGTTTTCTGAGTTCGGTGCTGTTCCTTGCGCCGGGAAGAGGATCTTCAACGGGAATCCGGCCGGGAAGGAAGGCTGGGTCGGCTCCGGTAACCTCAAGGCCTGCGCTGTTGGCGATGAGCCTGGGAAGGAGTATGTCGGTCTTCTTTCCCGCTCCGTTCAGAAGGATGGCCAGGTCGGCGAATATCTCCGTGTCCTCGGGGGCGGCGTCCTGGGGCCTGTCCGGGCTGTGGATGAACACGATGTTTTCGGCGTTGGCCATAAGTTCCGCCGCTTTCCGGATGTCTTCCGTTTCCACCCCGGCACCCCGGGCGGCGGCTTCGATGTCATCGTTCCTGCCCGAGGCGAACACATCTCCCCCGGGGACTTTGTAGGGGTCCACTAGATCGCAGTTGATAAGCTCCTGCATGACTCCGTTCCAGAAGTAACTGGCCCGGCCACGCATGGGGTCCACCGCAAGGGACGCCAGAAGCTGATCTGAGTGGGAGAGGGTGGAGTTGGTTACTATGAGGGAGGCGCCTTCCTTTACCCTCTGTATAACATCCACCGCCAGTATCAGGTGATCGTCCTCAAGGGCTGTGTTGTTGCAGACTATAAGATCCGCCCTGGTGGTGCAGCTCCTGTCCGCGGTTGAGGCGGTGAAACCCAGGGCTTTGTCGAGAACACCGGAGCGTCCTCCCCCGGAAAGGATGGCCAGGGAACCGATGTTGTTCGTCCCCAGGCCGTCCCTGGCTATTCCTGCCGCTGCGAGGAACTCTTCGTTGGTGAGTTCAGGGGAAACGAATACGGCCACCTTGTCCGGGCCGAACTCCCCGGCGGCCTCCCGCATTTTGCTCACGATGGTCTCGTTGGCCTCGGGGAAGGACAGGGCCCTGTAACCGGCCCCCTTCCGAACCACCGGATTCTTCATCCTGCCCTCTTTTATGAACAGTTCGTTGCCGAACCTTCCGTAGCGGCAGAGGTAATCGCCGGGTTCACCGCCGGACTTGATGAAGTAGTGGTGGTCGCCGAAGTTCCTGACCGTTATCTCGCATCCCAGGGAGCAGAATCCGCACCGGCTTGGGATGTCTTCGGTTTCAAGGCAAGCCCTGCCGTTGAAGGGATACTTCATGGTGAGGGCGCCGGTGGGGCAGGCGTCAACACAGTTTCCGCAGCTTATGCAGCTGGTCTCCACCAGGGGGTCGTTCATGGCTGGACGCATTTCAGTTTTGAAGCCACGGCCCACAAGCCCCAGGGCGGAGATGGGAAGAACTCTCGCACAGGTCCTGATGCACCTGGAGCAGAGAACGCATTTGTTCGGGTCGTAGACGATGTAGGGATGCCTGTCGTCTACCTTGTGCTTTCTGGCGTGTCCCTTGAACTCTTCCATGTCCACGCCGTATTCCTCGGCATAGAGCCTGAGATCGCAGTCGTCGAACCTCACGCATCCGCAGCTGAGACACCTGTCCGCCTCGTGGAGGCAGTCCTCCGGCTCGAACCCGGTGGCCACCTCCCGGAAGCTGTTCCGCCTGCTGTCCACCTCCAGCATCTGGACCTCGTGCCTGGGGGATTCCCTTACGTCTCCCAGCTCGTTCCTGCCGGGCTTGCTCCAGAACTCCTTGTGCACCGCGAAGGGCTCAGACTGCATTTTTTCCCCGGAAAGCCACGTTGCTATGGACCCCGCCGCTTTCTGGCCGTCGGCTATGGCGTCGATGGCAACGGTGGGGCCGTCGTCGGCGGCGTCGCCCCCGGCGAAGACTCCCTCTACATTGGTCTCCATAGTTCTTGAGTTTATCACATAGGTGTTCCACCTGGTAAGCTCGACCTCTCCGGTTTCCGTTTCGGTGAGACCCTCCAGAACCGTGTTCTGACCAATTGCGGAGATCACCAGTCGCAGGGGAGCTCGAACTCGGAGCCTCCTGGGGACCGGTCTTCTTCTTCCGGAAGCGTCGGGTTCACCGAGCTTCATCCGGATGCACTGGAGGCCTTCAGTTTCCGTTCTCCCTGACGATACCCACAGGGGCCGCCAGCTCCATTATCTCAATGCCCTCCTCCAGGCAGTCCTCTATCTCCATTTGTCAGCGGGCATTTCCGCCTTCGTCCTTCTGTAGAGTACTATCACCTTGTCAGCGTTGAGCCTCCATGAGGTCCTGGCGGCGTCCATGGCGGTATTGCCGCCACCCACCACCACCACGGTCCCGCTGAGGGGCTGCGGGTCGTCTGCCTTCTCCGGAAGGAATCGGCGCCGGTGACGACTCCTTCGGTGTCATGCTCACCCTCGACACGCATAGCCTTTCCAGTCCAGGCTCCGGCGGCAAGGAAAACGGCATCGTGCCTCTTTTTCAGCTCATTCAGGGTGATGTCCTTACCTATTCTTACTCCGCAGTGGATCTCTGCGCCGGCCTTCTCTATGTACTCCACCTCACGGTCGAGGACGTCGTCGGGGAGACGGTATGTGGGGATGCCGTAGCGGAGCATTCCTCCGGTTCTTTCCTTTGCCTCGTAGATGACCGGCTTTATCCCCTGCCTGCCAAGGAACCACGCGGCGGTGAGCCCCGCCGGACCGGACCCTACTATGGCTACGCTCTTTCCCGTGGTGGGAAGACACTCGGGTTCCGTGGCGTATGCGTTATTCGAGTCGGATATGTAGCGCTTGATGTTATTGATGGCCACGGGCACATCCACTTCCATCCTGCGGCATTCCTCTTCGCACTTCCGCACGCACACCCTGGCGCATACCGCGGGAAGGGGATTGGCTTCCCTTATGAGATCGATGGCCTTCTGCAGTTCTCCCATTGCGGCCAGGGCGATGTAGCCCTGGGCGTCAACATGGGCGGGACAGCCCTCCATGCAGGGGGATGAGCAGTCGGCGTAGTGGTTTGAGAGAAGCAGCTCGAAGGCTGTTTTCCTGGAGTTTTCGATCCTTTCGTTCCTGGTTTCCACCTCCATGTCCGGAGCGATCCGGGTGGCGCAGGATGGAACCAGATTGTTCCTGCCCTTTACCTCAACAACGCACACGAAGCAGGAGCCGTAGGGCGGCAGTTCCTGTGAGTGGCAGAGGGTGGGGATGTCGTCGAGGCCATTCTCCCTCACTACCTCAAGGATCGTTTTCCGGAGCGGCCTCTATTTCCTGTCCGTTGATCTTCAGTTTTATTTTTCCATTGTGGCCCCTACCGTTTTACTACGGCGCCGAAATTGCAGCTTGTTATGCACTTGCCGCATTTGACGCATTTGTCCTGATCTATGACATGAACTTCCTTGGGCTTGCCGGTGATGGCGTCCACCGGACAGTTCCTGGCGCAGAGGGTGCATCCAACGCACTTGTCCGGGAGGATGATGAAGTCCACCAGGGCCTCACATTCGCCCGCCGGGCACTTCCTGTCCTCTATGTGGGCACGGTACTCGTCGTAATAGTATCTCAGGGTGGTCTGCACCGGGTTCGGAGCGGTCTGGCCCAGTCCGCAGAGACTCGCCTCCTTGATCTGCACCGACAGTTTTTCAAGTCTGGCTATGTCCGCGGGTTCACCCTCGCCCCTGGTGAGGCGTTCAAGTATTTCGAGCATACGAAGGGTTCCGATCCTGCAGAAGGTGCACTTTCCGCAGGATTCGCTCTGGGTGAAGTCCAGGAAGAACCTTGCTATTTCCACCATGCAGGTTTCCTCGTCCATGACCACCATACCACCGGAGCCCATGATCGCCCCGGTCTTGGGTATGGATTCGAAGTCCACGGGGGTATCCTTCTGGTCGGCGGGTATGCAGCCGCCTGAAGGGCCGCCCATCTGTACCGCCTTGAATTCCTTGCCCTGCTTGATGCCGCCGCCTATGTTGAAAACAAGCTGTTCTATGGTGGTTCCCATGGGAACCTCCGCCAGGCCGCCCTTGGCAACCTTGCCCGCCAGGGCGAAGACCTTGGTGCCGGGGCTTTTCTCTGTGCCTGTGGCCCGGTAGGCGCCGGCTCCGCTGGAAATGATCCAGGGAACATTGGCATAGGTTTCCACGTTGTTGTTGTTGGTGGGCTTCTGCCAGAGACCCTTCTCAGCCGGGAAGGGGGGGCGTATCCTGGGCATTCCCCGCTCGCCCTCGATGGATGCGAAAAGGGCGGTTTCCTCTCCGCAGACGAAGGCACCGGCACCCTGCTTGATCTTCAGCTCGAAATCGAAGCCTGAACCAAGGATGTCCCTGCCCAGATATCCCTTTTCCCTTGCAGCCTTTATGGCTGTTTCCAGCCGGGCAATCGCAAGGGGATACTCGGCGCGGCAGTAGATGTAGCCGAAGTCGGCCCCTATTGCCCTTCCGCAGATAATCATACCCTCCAGCACAGAGTGGGGGTCGCCTTCGAGAACGGAACGGTCCATGAAGGCGCCGGGGTCACCCTCGTCGGCGTTGCAGACCACATATTTCCTCGTTCCCTGGTTTGCCGCTGCAAAGGACCATTTAAGTCCGGTGGGGAAACCGGCGCCGCCCCTGCCTCTGAGGCCGGAATCCTTCATGGTCTGGATGATGTCCGCCGGGGTCATTTCCCCCAGTGCTTTTCTGAGACCACTGTAGCCGCCGGCTTTTTCGTAGTCCTCCAGGGAATCGGGGTTGATTATTCCGCAGTTCCTCAGGACTATCCTGTCCTGGAGATCGAGGAAGTTCCCTCGGTCCCTGAGGTACCGCCCTCTGGACCCACGGCGTATATGAGCCTGTCATCCTCAATTCTGGTGCCTCCGAGAACATGCTGCTGGAAAATCTTCTCAGCGGACTCCTGGCTGACCTCTCCATAGATGGTCCTTCCGAACTCGTCACGTATTTCCACAAGGGGCTCCCGGAAGCACATACCAATGCAGCCTGTAAGGGTGAGTTCGCACTCGCCCGGGTGTTCCGCCGTCAGTTCTTCCAGCCTGTCGTAAACCTGTCTGGCTCCTGCGGAGAGTCCGCAGGTTCCCATTCCAACCACTATGGTTCTCATGTGACCGCCCCTTCCGCCGCTTCCTTGCCCTTTCTGCGGTAGTCACGGATGATCTTCCTTGCAGAGGCAGGGGTGAGCCTTCCGTGGGTATCGTCGTTAACCATCATTACAGGGGCAAGGGAACAGCAGCCTATGCAGGCCACCGTAAGGAAAGTGAACAGGCCGTCTTCGCTGGTGTCTCCCACTTCCACGCCTATCTCATCCTCGATGGTGTCTATGATGGATTTTGCCCCGGAAACATGACAGGCGGTGCCGGCGCATGCCCGGATGACAAATTTGCCCATTGGTTTCAGCCTGAACTGGCTGTAAAAGGTAATAACTCCGTATATGTCCGACTCGGGTATTCCCGTTGCCCCGGATATGTAGGTGATCGCCCTGCGGGGTATGTACCCGAAATGTTCCTGGGCGGACTGAAGCAGAGGGATCAGTTCCCCGGGGGCTCCGTCGTAGCGCCAGAGCCTGTAGCTGAAGCTTTCCTTCTGTGCGGCCGTTTTTATCACTCCCTTCGGAATCAGCATGCGGACCGGGAGCGCATTCGTTCCCGGGCCGATATTGATGAGTTTTATCCGTTTAGGTGTTTCTCAGTCGTCTATGAGTTTTATCACTTTCGCTTCCCGGACCCTCAGACGCCGTCGATCTGGCTGAGTTTCTCGATTATCCTTGGAGTTTTCCCACGGCGCCATGACCGGTGATCATTCCCACCAGTTTAGTTCCCTCCTCGATCACATCGCAGACCACCACTTCGTCGATGAAGAAAACCGTTGTGAATATCTGCTGAATTGAGTCGGGGTCTATGTCCACGATTATGTAGCTCATTGTTCCGGGCTGCCTTCTGGCCCCGGTTCGGGCGTCCTGCTTCACAGCCTTCTGATAGGTGTCTATGAACTGGTCGACATCTCTGTCGAGCTTGGGTCTTTCCACAGTGGACATGGAGAGCACCTTAATCCCCTCCATGGACTTTACTTCAAGGAAGACCTTCTCGATCTCCTCCTGGGATTCCGCCTGCACCAGGAGGATAACATCGAAATCCCCCCTTACGGCGTCGCACGACTGGATGTTCCTCATGGAGTAGAGCTTGTCGAATATCTCCATGCTTCTCTCGGAGTCGGTGATCTTAATGGTGAGATAGGCGCTGATGGATTCCCTCATGCCCTCATCATCCGACTCTTCCGAGGAGGCTTCGGTTGCGGTTTTCCCAGGGGAGAGCTCTTCCAGGGCCTCCACCAGATCGGGTATTTCAAATGGTTTGTCGAGGTAGCCGGTGTTGTGTTCGGAGAGGGCGGTAACCATCAGCCTTTCGTCCCCGAACCCGGTTATCACAAGAACGGGAAGATCCGGGTACTGGTTCTTTATGACCTTCAGGATCTTGAGACCGTCGATGTCCGGCATGAAGATGTCGGTTACCAGGTAATCGTAGGCGATCCCCCTGTTCCTTGCGCTGTTAAGCTCATGGATGGCAGAAATGCCGTCGGGGCAGGCCACCACCGAGTAGTCTTCCTGGGTGAGGCCCACGGTGAGGTTCCTTCTGATCTCGGCCTCATCGTCTATTATGAGTACACGGCCTTTCAATGGTTGTCCTCCTCTGTTTTTGATGAAAATCCAGCATGGGAACGCTAAGGCCAGTTCCCTTTCAAGTCAATAACTTTCAGGTCGTTAGCGAACCTCGGCCCTGCACAGGGAAAGGGCGTCTTCGAGATCGTCCCATTTGCCCGATGACAGGTAGAGGTTCATGGCCCTGGCAGCCCTTCTGCCGTGACCCATGGCGAGTATCACCGTTGCCGCCCCGAGAACGATGTCGCCCCCGGCGAACACCCCGGGGACCGATGTCTGCCCGGTTGCCTCGTTAACTATGATCCCACCCCAGTTGGTTACCTCAAGCTCGGGGTACGAACCGGGAACAAGGGGGTTGGGGCTGTTTCCTATGGCCACGATGAGGGCATCGGTTTCCTCGATGTACTCCGAGCCTTCAACCGGCACCGGTCTTCTTCTGCCGGAGGCGTCGGGTTTTCCAAGCTCCATCCTTATGAGCTCCGCTCCGGTTATCCAGCCTTTCTCGTTGCCCACCAGCCGAACCGGGTTGTTGAGCAGATGGAACTCGACCCCTTCTTCCTTTGCGTGGTGTATCTCCTCAAGCCTGGCGGGCATCTGTTCCTCGGCCCGGCGGTAGACTATGAGGGACCTTTCGGCACCCATCCTGAGTGCCGTTCTCGCGCAGTCCATGGCGACATTCCCGCCGCCCACGGTGATTATCTTCTTTCCCTTTACTATGGGGGTGTCGGTACCGGGGAAGGAGTAAGCCTTCATGAGGTTAGCCCGGGTGAGGTACTCGTTGGCGGAAAGAACACCCAGAAGGTTTTCCCCCTCGACCCTCATGAACCTGGGCAGTCCGGCGCCGGTCCCTATGAACACAGCATCGTTCTCCTCTATGATCTTCGCAACCGGTGCGGTCCTGCCCACTATGAAGTTGTACCGGAACTTCACTCCCAGCTTCTCAAGGTAATCCACCTCGGTCTGAACGATTGCCTTGGGAAGCCGGAACTCGGGTATTCCGTACACAAGAACGCCGCCAGCCTTGTGAAAGGCCTCGTACACAGTGACTTCATGGCCCTGCTTTATCAGATCTCCCGCCACGGTGAGCCCCGCCGGGCCGCCTCCAATTACCGCCACCTTCCTGTTGGTCTTCATTACCGGGGGAGGTATCTCCTGGGCGTTTGCTCTCTTTCCCAGTCCGCCAGGAACCTTTCCAGTTTTCCTATCATTACCGCTTTGCAGGGGTCTTTCCTTGCCTTACCTATGGTGCATACCTGCTGGCACTGCTCTTCCTGGGGACATACCCTTCCGCAAACCGCCGGAAGCAGGTTCCTTTGCTTGAGAATACGCACACCCTTTTTGAAGTCGCCCTCTTCGATGGCTCCGATGAACCCGGGTATGTCGATGCCCACGGGACAGCCCTCCACGCAGAAGGGGGTTTTGCACTGGAGACATCTGCTGGCTTCCAGCATGGCCATTTCCGGCGTGTAACCCAGGGGCACTTCCTTTACATTATGGATCCTTTCGCCGGGGTCCTGCTCGGGCATAGGCGTGGGTGGGATCTTCAGTCTTTCCGCCGGCTTCATTCAGCACCCCCCTTCAGTGATGCTTCCAGTTTGCATCCGGTGTGCCTGGAGTATCCCTCGAGGGATTCCCTTTCCTGGGCTCTGTATGTGTTGAGCCTGGCCATCATTTCGTCGAAGTCAACCTGGTGTCCGTCGAATTCCGGGCCGTCAACGCAGGCGAACTTGATATTCCCGCCCACGGTGACCCGGCAGCCTCCGCACATTCCCGTACCGTCCACCATTATCGGATTGAGGCTGACTATGGTGGGTATCCCAAGTTCCTTCGTAAGAAGGCAGACGAACTTCATCATTATGGGAGGGCCCATGGCAATGCATTGATCGTACTTTTCACCGGAATCGACCAGCTCCTTTATGGCATCGGTCACAAGGCCTTTCTTTCCCTTTGAGCCGTCGTCGGTGGTTATAATGATCCTGTCGCTGACAGCTGTCATCCTTTCCTCAAGGATCAGAAGATCACTTGACCTGGCTCCCAGTATGCTGGTAATCCTGTTGCCCGCATCCTTCATTGCCTTTGCCACCGGATAGAGCGGAGCGGTTCCAATGCCCCCCCCTACGCAGAGAACATGGCCCACCTTTTCAATGTGGGTGGGTTTCCCAAGGGGGCCGGCGATGTCCGGAATGGAGTCGCCGGGTTTCATACCGGCCAGTTCCAGTGTGGTCTTACCCACGGACTGAATGATGAGCGTGATCGTGCCCTCGTTGCGGTCAACATCGGCGATGGTAATGGGGATCCTCTCGCCGTCTTCGCTGACCCTTATGAGGACGAACTGTCCCGGCTCTCTGTATGCCGCCACATCCGGTGCCGGAACCTGTAGAGATTGACATCGGGACCCAGTTTTTCCCTGGAAAGCAGTTCATGCATTGTTTGCCCTTCTTGAAGTTGGTGACCTGCAGCAAGTGAACGGTTCACCCGGACAGAAGGAAGTCAGATAGAAGGGCTGGCAGTTCTGCAACCGGAATTCCGCCGGGAGAACAGTAAGCACCACAATATTGAGAGCTTCCCCCGGGGTCAAGTGCGCCCGGGTATGCCCCGTATATATATACGGTTCTATTCCGCTATGGCCCATGGCTTTACACGCCGGCCTCCCCTTTGTATAAAACCCTACATACAGGGAGGGGGGAGCCTTTCGCCATGAAGGTTCTGTTTCTTGTGCATGACGGGCTGACCGTGCCCCTTGGAATAAGCTACCTGGCTTCAATTACCGAGGGGCTTGGGCACCATGTCATGGCAGCGGCGCTGAACGATGGGGACCTGTCCCGCCGGGCGGATGATTTCCAGCCGGATCTCATAGCCTTCGGCGCAACCACAGGCTTTCACAGAAAGTATCTTGAACTGGTAGAGCCCTTCAGGAAAAGGATGGGCATCCCCGCCATAATGGGCGGCGCCCACCCGACCTTTTTCCCCGAGGTCATGGAGCTGAATCCATGGCTGGATTTCGCCATGCGGGGAGAGGCCGATCTCGCATTTCCTCAATTCCTTGAAGCCTGGCGGGAAAAATCAGCTTTTCCGAAGTGGGAAATCTGATCTACAGGGACCGCGGTGAGATATTGGAGAACCCCATGATGCCCCTGGTTGAGGATCTCGACACCGTTCCTTTTCCCAAAAGGGACCTGCTTCCGGGGGCTAACGAAAAGGCGGTGTTCTGCATAACCGGCAGGGGCTGCCCCTACGATTGCACCTATTGTTTCAACCACACCATCAGGAAGACCTACCACGGTCTGGGAAAGTACTGCAGGCGAAGATCCCCGGAAAATGTCATCCAGGAGATAAGGGAGATAAAGGAAACCAACTCCGGCCTTCAGATGATCGTTTTTCAGGATGACATTTTCATCCTGGACCACGATTGGGTAAGGGATTTCTGTCGCATGTACCGCGAGAGCATCGGTCTTCCCTTTCACTGCCACCTGAGGGCGAACCTGGTAACCGGAGAGATCACCGGACTGCTTGCGGAAGCCGGTTGCATAAGCGTCAAGATGGCCGTGGAAACCGCAAACTCCGAACTGCTTAACAGGGTTCTCGGCAGGAACCTGAACATTGAGGTGATCGAAGCCGCATGCCGGGAGGTTAAGAGCAGCGGGATCAGACTAGTAACCCAGAACATTCTCGGTATTCCCACCTCCACCCTGGATGACGATATGGCAACCCTGAGGTTCAACTGGGCGGTTCGACCGGACTTCGCCTTCGCAACCCTGATGCAGCCATACCCGAAAACGGAGATAGCGGAGTTCTGCCGGAAGAATGGACTCGTCGACGGAAGCGAGACCATACCCGATTCCTTCTTTGACGACTGCGTTCTGAGGATTGAGGGAAAAAAGGCCAGAAAAAGGTTGAGGCAGCTTTTCGCCCTCAGTATAGAGTTCCCGCCTATAAGATGGATTCTGCCTCTGCTGATGAAGCTGCCCCTCGATGGGCTCTACTCCCTTGCCGACAAGATATGGAAGGGATACTGCATAAAGCAGAGGGAGTTCCCCTACAAGCTTTCCTTCAGGGAGTACGCAGGCAGCGTAATGTCATACTTCAGAAGCAGATACTACTAGGAGCCCTCTTCTCTCAGGTACTTCCTTACGGTTTTCGGATCGCAGTCGAGTATCCTTGCCGCCAGTGACCTGTTCCCGCCGGCGGCCTTTACCGTTCTTCGCACATGTTCCGCCATGGCCTGCTGAAGTGTTCCCGTCATCACGGTTCCTTCTGCGATCTCAGAAGGGGTGATGTGGCAGCCTCGAATAATGCCGCCTGATGATTCAAGAGCTGCCCGTTTGATCACATTCTGAAGCTCTCGAACATTCCCGGGCCAGCTCCGCCGCGTCAGGATGTCCAGGCGCCGGGAGAGAGCATGCTGCCTGAGAAGTGAACCGCCAGGGGCTCGATGTCTTCGCTCCTTTCCCTTAGAGGGGGAATGTGAATTCTCACAACCGCCAGACGATAGTAGAGGTCGCTTCTGAAGGAACCATCCCGAATACCCTCCTCAAGAACGGTATTCGTGGCGGCGATCACCCTTACATCTACCTTCCTCTCCCTGTTCTCCCCCAGCTTTCTGAAGGATCCGGTATCCAGTACTCGGAGCAGCTTTACCTGCATGTGAAGAGGAAGATTACCTATTTCGTCAAGGAAGAGGGTGCCTCCGTCAGCCTCCTGCAGAAGACCATTCCTGGAGTACACAACTCCCGTGTAAGCCCCCGGGGCGGCGCCGAAGAGCTCTGATTCCAGGAGGTTTCGGGAATCGCGCCGCAGTCCACCGGCACGAAGCTGCCCGAAGAACGGCGGCCCATTCGGTGTATGGCCCTGGCGCAGAGCTCCTTGCCGGTGCCCGTTTCACCGGTGATAAGCACAGGAACCGTTTCTTCGGCGAACCTGCGGATATGGTATCTGACACTCCGGATGGCTTCCGAGGAGCCCAGTATGTTCGTTTCGTCCTCGGTGATGTTCCCGGGCACCTCTTTGTTTCCCGGAAAACAGGCGGTGAGCACTGCGGCTGCCGACAGCAGGGGGGCAAGCCTTTGGGCGTTCTCACCCTTCAGGTACATTGGCCATTCGCCGGGAACCCTTACCGAACCCTTCTTCTCCTGAAGGGTTATGCTTTCCAGGCCAAGGCTGGAAGCCAGGGATCCGAGGTCGGCCATACCCTCTCCGTACTGGAACATCCACCCAGAGATAAGGTTAAGTGTACGCTCCCCCTCCTGTGACAGGAGAACCTGATCACCGGAAGGCTCCCATTCAGAGCGATAGGTGGCAAGGTAATCCTTCCTTTCTTCCGGGCTTAGCTGCTCCGCTATCAGCTCCCTTGCTTTGAAAAGCCTTTTCCGCAGGCCGGGGATCCGGGAAATCCGCAGACATCCGCCAGCCTGCATGCAGTGAGGGGTGAAGGAAGGTCAAGGAGCTCGGAGAAGAATTTATCCACCTCACAGCCCTCTATTATCCTGATTATCAGACGTTCTTCCGTGAGTTCCCCTGAATAGGTTCCCGCCGGTACCGGCGGCGGTCCCTGAAGCATACCGCTGAGAGCGAGTTCGATCTCCGCCAGAAGCTCCAGATGCCTGTCTCCCAGCACATGTCCCCTTGCCCTGGCCCTCTCCAGGAGATTCAGACCCCTAGCCCCCTTCCCGGCCTGAAGGTACAGCCTGCCGGCGTAGAGGGTGCTTATGCCCCCGTAGAGTTCCATTCCATGCCGGGAAGCCAGCTCTTCGGCCTTGAGGGCGTGGGGAATTGCCCTTTCTCCCTCTCCAAGAAGCGCCCCTCTGTAGGCCTTGAGCATGGCAAGCATCTGTCTGGCCGGAACCCCTCCGCCGCCGAGGAGTTTTTCCAGCTTTCCCAGGGTCGAACCTGCCCCTGCAAGGTTTCCCATTCTCAGCTGCAGGTCGAAGAGGTCTATGTGGGGAGGCCTTTCCGTGAAGAGGGCGTTCTCGTCGTGGAGGCTCACCGCGGTGTTGAAATCCTCCCGGGCATCGGCCCACCTTCCCAGAACGATCAGTGTCCGGCCCCTGGACTGAAGACTCTCCACAAGCAGGGGTATGCTGGAAGCGTTCCGGGACATGTGTATTGCCATCTCCGCGTGCTCCAGGGCATCAGCATACATCCCAAGCCTTGTTTCCAGGTTCCTCAGGGCGCAGAGGATCTCCGTTCTTACGCTGCCGGTGGTTGATTCCAGGCTGCTTCTCAGAAGGGGGAGAGCCCTTGCCGGTTCCCCTGAAAGATCGTAGAGCTCAGCCAGCACCGGGAGGTGGGACGGTTCTCCGGAGCCCTCAAGAACCCCCAGAGCCTCCCTGATCCTTCCGGTGCCCTTCAGGGCTCCGGCTAGAAGCAGCGGATCGCCGTTCTTCAGCAGTTTTGCCGCCTCTCCGTGTTTCCCCAGAGCCATGAGGATCTCCCTCGAAGCCCGGGGGAGCTTCCGGGAACAGCCTCCAACGCTTCGGCATACCTCCCCAGCCTGAGAAGGCTTTCCGCCTTTTCCTGTGAACTTCGTTTTCCTGCGGTATATAAGGTGTGAAGCCAGGCCCCCTCGCCGAAGAGGGTTTTATCCGGCAGGATCACGGCATCTTTCTCCCTTAGATCAGAGACCGATATCCTGCACCTGGGGCCGTACCATGATGGCCCTGTGCAGAAGGGATCGCGGTTTTTCAGGGCTCCTGAAAGGGGAATGTCCACCCCGGAGGAAGCTTCGCCCTCCAGGGTGAATACACCGGCTCCTTCAAGGGCAAGATCGTCGGTTGTGGTGATGACGATGTGAAGGCCGGAGGGGATCACCCTCCCCAGTTTTTCCAGCAGTGCGATAAGATCATTCTGATTGGCGCACAGATCGGATACAACAAGCAGTTTCTCCATTCCCGGCCGTCGGTGAAAGGCATTTGACAGAAGCTGCCCAGGTGTGGTGGTAACTGTCCCCGGAGGGACATCTGGAAGGGGCCTGCCATGTTCCCCCGAGGCCTTCCTCAATACCCTGCAGGCCCATCCCTTCCCGGATGCATCGGCAACGAGGCCGTTCAGGAGGGCATCCCTTCCCTGCCAGGTTCCCCCTCTGATAAGTGATAAGCCGGGTATCCCACCATCGAAGGGCACAGGATGGGGTTCCGGAAGGGCAAAGCCCAGCTGCCCGGCCGCTTCGCCTCTCTCGGCATAGCTTCCGTGTCGCAGTGCCTTAAGGACATCCGGTCTGCCACCGTGCCATCTTCTGCAAAGGGCGGCCTCGGCAGCCATATAGAGGTCTGAGAGCACTCCGGGAAAACCTCCTGCCTTAACCTCCGGAGAAGCCCATGGGGATGTTCTGAACAATCCGTCGCCCCAGTATATCAGCGCCGGTCTGTCTTCACCGTCTATCACCCATGAGCAGTGATCGATGGAGAGATGATTGAGCCCAAGCACCTGTAGGGAGTGCAGGGGCTCAAGCAGATCCGAAGGGGAGAGTTCGCCGGTTACCGGAAGGGAGTTGCACAGGGGAAGGGATATGCAGAAGGTCCCGTCGGGGATAGGGCTATAACCATCGGGGACAACTATGCCATGACCGGTTTCCGCAAGATCCCACAGGGTTTCAAGACAGGAAGTGTCAACGGGGAAGGGAATGACCCGGCCAAGTCTCTGACCACCGGTATCGTCGGTGAACACCAGGTGGGTGTAACCAGTATCCGAAGGCAGCCTAAGGGAAATATTCTTAATGGGTATTTCCTTCATAAAGCCCTCCTATGCTTGATATAATAATGTAATTTAAATCCTGAACAAGTATACCCTCTGATGAAGTTGCCACATAGGGAAATTATACCTATGAGTGGTAAAATATCCCATGTCCACACCGCTGCCTCCGGGAATGGATTCTCTTAACTTCAAGGCATTCAACGAATACAAGTACTGGAAACTATGTTGCTATTTCTCTGGTCAGTTGCATCAAGGGAAAGGGGGAGAATATGAAACCACTGATACCGGTACTGCTGGCCGCAGGGGTCATGGCCGGGGAGGGGCTGTCCTACCACAGCGGCACTCCGGCATGGGTCTTCAGCGGAACCACAGTATGGTTCAGCGAAC
This sequence comes from Candidatus Sabulitectum silens, assembly GCA_001875255.1. GTDB lineage: Bacteria > Fermentibacterota > Fermentibacteria > Fermentibacterales > JCC-6 > Sabulitectum > Sabulitectum silens. The sequence continues at coordinate 311,158 of MJAN01000001.1, forward strand.
CGGTGGTTACCGAAGGCGAGTTCGTCATATCGGTGGGAAATGAAACAGGGGAGCTGCGCCGGTATTCCTGGGCGGCCCTGAAAACAACTTTTTAGAAGGGAAAACTAACATGCTGTTAATCCTATTGATACTGGCTGCACCGGGGATGACCGATGTTCCCGCTGACGGCTGCCTGCCGGAGGTTGAGATGGACTGGGAGTGGCTCACCTACTGCAGCGGCACCCCGGGATGGATAAGCTGGGGGGGGCACTTACCGCGGGACCTGGTTCCATCTGGAGGACTTCTACCCGGGATCGATGAAACAATGCTCTCAGCCTCGGAGTTCTGGTTCTACCACCTTTCCAGTTATCCCTGGGACACCAGCAATGTATACATCGAACTCTGGGCCGGGGACGAGAACGGCCCAACAGGGCAGATCAGGCAGGACATGGTCACCGCCGTTCACTTCGCACCCATGTACGTTTACTATGAGCCTCCGGAGACCGTTCCCGGTGATTTCTGGGTGCTTGTCAATACCGAGATGAGCGCCGGGGGATGGCCATCGCTGCTCGGGGACGACTCTCCACAACCGGCAAGTCACAGCTTTCACAGCGATGACTTCATCTTATGGGAGCCCTGGATGTATGGCAGGAACTACTTCATCGCCGTGCTTGCTGAAACCGATGCCATTAATTCTACAAGCTGGGGTTGTCTGAAATCTCTCTTTGAATAATTATTCATTCATGTTCACATTTTCCTTCCCCCGGGGAGTTGAATAGCGATAAAGGAAACGGAGGGACCCATGTGCGCTGTATGGATCACTGCAATTGCGCTGAACGCATTCCCCATATCACTGGAGATCGGAGGGGGTGGAGTTTTCCCGGCAACTCCCGAGACCACAACTCCCGGCATGTTCTGGGAGGCCGGTGTTTCCGGAGAGGTGGCATCTAAGTGGCATGGGTTCGCATCGATGGGTTCGTGGAGTTCTTCTAACTTCGATCCGGAGGGAGGAACACCCACGTGGGTGAATGAGGAGTCTGAGAGAAACTCCTACCAGGCTGCGACCATTACAAGGAAAGCAGACGAGTGATTCAGCTGGGAATAGGGAGGAGCATCCGGGGAATTCGCCTTGGACTGAGCGGCGGAGTCACCGAAAGGGTGTCTTCCTACGGTTTGACGGTGACATCGACGGACCCACCGAGTTCGAGTTCAGGAACAGCTGCTTCACCGCCGGCATAGGCGCCAGGGCAATGGTTGGCGAAACGGGATACATCGACCTTTCCGCCACCAGCGAGGAGCTGGAATCCCTTGTTGTTTCACTCTCCTTCGGCACTTCGCTTAGAATCCATTAGGGGGCGTCATGAATAAGAGTTATTTGATCCTTGTGATTATGTCATGTCTTTCCACAGCTTTTCAGGGAAACGTTCAGCTCTGTGTCCACCAGCAGAAGTATGCCGGGGATCCCTTCTACTTCACTCCGTCCAGTTCGACCCTCTGGGAGATTGGAGCGGAGCTCACCGGCAATGACCTTCTGGAGCCATTCATGAGGATATCCTTCTCATCCGGGGAGCTTGAAAACATTCCCGACGTTCCGGATGCCTTTGATATTAACGCCAGGCAGTGGAGGATAAGGTGCGGAACCGATGCTTTCCCCTGGGATCAGGGCTTTTTCTTCCTGAGGGCATCCGCTGGCGCTTCGTACTACATGATGGACTACGCCGACCCTGACACTGTAGGCGCAACCGTCTACAATATAAGGAAGACGGATCATCGCTGGCTGAGTTCGCTCTCTGGCGGTATCGGAAGCCATGTTCCACTGGGTGAGATCTCCCTGGTGAAGGCAGTGGACTTCGTCCTGGAGGTTGAGTATGTGAACCTCGAGAAAACGCTGTTTTCCGGGGGATCGAAGTCAGTCTGTAGTATTATGAAGGAGTGTATATGAAAATGATCGCGTTCTGCGGTCTGGACTGCGCCGTCTGCCCGGCCAGGACAGCGTACCTGAAAGATGACAACGAACTCAGAGCGAAAACCGCCGGGGAATGGTCCAGGCTTTACGGTGCGGATATCCCCCCGGAAAGCGTCAACTGTACCGGATGCACCGGAGACGGGCTCAAGTTCCATCACTGCGAGCACGCCTGCGAGATAAGGAAGTGCGCCCTTCCCCGGGGAGTTTCCAACTGCGGTGAATGCCCGGACTATCCATGCGCCGTAATAGGCGGCTTTCTGGAGATGGTTCCCGAGGCCAGGCAGAACCTGGAAGGTTGACACAGCAGCCTTCCCGCAGATAATCGCCTGATGATTAACATTATTCTCTCCCTGGCAGTGTTCGGGTTTTCCGCGGTGAGGGTCGACTGCCCTCCTGAGATAGACGGCCAACTCACCGACGGATGCTGGGCTCTGGCGGAAACCGTTACCGAGGATTTCACCGCCTTCCGTCCCCGGAGCGGTGTTCCCATGTCCCGGACCACATCGGTGAGCCTGGTTTACGACAGCCATTCGCTGTACTTCGGCTTCTTCATGCACGACCCGGAACCGGGAGCCATGAATCTCCAGGCACTGGCAAGGGACGAAGACGCGCCGGTGGACAAGGTCTACATCTACCTGGACACCTTTGGCGACAGGGCGAACTGCTTCGTGTTCACCCTGACCGCCCAGGGAACCCAGCTCGATTCAAGGCGGACCGCAATAGGAGGTGAGGACAGGAACTGGGACGCGGTGTGGAGCTCCGCCACTGTCATGTGCGATTCGGGGTGGTCCGCGGAGGTGGCCATTCCCTTTTCCGCCCTGAGGTATTCCCCGGGGGAGGAGCAGAACTGGGGGATCAACTTCGCAAGGACCGTTTCCTCCACCAACGAGGCGGGCTACCTGTACCCGATGGAGGAGGGCGGAGGTATTGATCCGTCCCTCTTCGGCGTTATTCGGGGTCTCTTCCAGCTGCCCACCGGGCTCCGGGCAAGATTTCGGCCCTTCCTTGCCGGAAGGCTGCAGTTCACCCCGGGGGAAGACATTCTGAATGACCCCTGGGGCGGAGCCGGGGTGGATGTCAAGGTTCCCCTTTCCATGAGTACGGTACTGGATCTCAGTGTTTTTCCCGATTTCGGCCAGGTGGAATCCGATGCCGACCAGGGCAGCATATCCCACTGGGCTCCCTGGCTGTCTGAGAAACGCCCCTTTTTCATGGAGGGAACCGAGGTTTTTCCATGCCCTTTAACATGTTCTATTCCCGGCGGATCGGTTCCGTGGCCGGGAACGGTGAGCTCATTCGAATTCTGGGGGGGCCAAGATCACCGGGACAAGCGGTGGTTTTCGATACGGCGTGCTGGAGGTCGTAACCGGTGATGTACGGAGCGGGGATACCACCCTTGTCCAGCCTGCGGTTTCCTACTTCGCGGGATCTGCCCTGGGAGAGTTCAGCAGGGACAACTGGCTTAAGATCTCCACCACCACAGCCGATTCTCCCCCGCGGGAGGGGCTTTCCTATGACTACGGAAGGTCCGCCGCCCTGAGCGGCATGGCCACTCCCTTCCAGGACATACATCTCCAGGGGAAACTTGGTCTCACATGGAACAGGGGGGATGAGTATTCGGACAATACCGCACTTCGCTTCGATGCAGGCTGGTTTCCCGAGAGGTTCCAGGTGAACTTCAGGTTTCAGCGCAAGGGTAGTGATTTCGATCCGGAGTGGCTTGGATATTTCCAGGGCAACGGTGAACGGTCCTGGTCTGCCTATTCCAGCCTTTCCCTTGACGTGAACTCAGGTCTCATCGACGACCTCTGGTTCGATGTGAATCCCTGGTACACCACCGACCTGCAGGGCAGGAACGCCGGCAGCGGAGTAACGGTATCCGCCGGCGGGGTCACCGTTGACAGATACGACCTGAACATCTGGGCCGGTTACCGGGACAGATGGTTCGACAGGTATGAAGGCCCCGGCGGCAGATGGTATCCCGGAGGCTTTCCGCGGGACTCTCATCCTCCACCGATTACAGGAAACCCCTTGCGGCATGGGTAAGCCTTAACAGGACCGATTATCTCGATTCCCACATGGTGAAGCTTGGGGCAGGGCTAAGGATCAAGCCCTTCCCTGCCCTTTTCCTTTCCATCGAGCCCTCGGCCAGGCTACAGGAGGCCGCCACCAGATATAACCACGATACAGAGGAATGGGAGCTGACCGATTCCGACTGGAGGTCACTTAACATCTCCGCGACGCTCTTTCCCCGGGCGGACATGCGCATAAGGTTCAGCGGACAGACATCCAGGTTCAGCAGGAACTGGGATACCGATGAGAGTTCCTCCCTCAGCGACAGAATTTGGGGAAACCTGCTGTACAGCTGGGAGTATGCCCCGGGGAGCTGGTTCCATTTCCTTGCCGGGGAGGTGCTTGAGGGGAGGGTGACCCGGTGTTCACCGTTTACGCCAAGCTGATGAGGTATTTCTAGCCAGTGACCATGGCACCGGTGCCGGTGCGGCCGTCGACCATTACGCTGACCGGTTCCTTCAGCCTGACATGCCTTACGTGCTCGAGGTCCTCCTCGGGCTGGATATCCTCCAGCCTGTCCCAGTTAATCATTGAACCGGACCTGTTGTGGGGTACGGTGAAATACACCACGCCCAGGGATGTCATGTTCTGGAAGAAATGGGAGCCCTGGGAGGGGTCGATGTTCATGTTGGGCTGGCTTGCCTCCACTATCACCCTGGCTCCGGAGATCTGGTTCCAGTTCACCGGGATCCCCAGCCACGGGTCGGAGGAGCCCCACCGGCCTGGTCCTATGAGTATGTAGGGCCGTTCAGCCTGGAACAGCTTCCTGTTCAGCAGATCCACCTGCTTCACTATATCCCTTGTCTTAGATGCGGTGAAGACCTCACGCTTAACGAATACCACATCCCTTATCTCCTGTATGGTTCCGTTCCCCAGGGCGGTTTCCGTTATACAGAGAAGTCTTTCGGGATCTATGTTTTCAGGGTCGACGCTGACGAGATCTGTATTAACCACCATGGGTCTTATCTGGAGCAGGCTGAAGTGTGCGGGGAGGGGCCTCTTCTCCCCCAGGGTAACGGCGAACTCGATCTCCACCGGACACCCCATGGATTCCTCGCCCATCTTAAGCAGGTAATCGGTTATCCGCGGAAGGGGGAATACGCCGCTTTTCAGTATGTGGGCAAAGCTGACCACCCTGGGACCGGTTCTGGTTATGCCGTCCATCACCCGCTCGTTCATGGCGTCGTAGGTTGATCCCAGATACTCCAGCGTGCCGTCCTTCTCCGCCCTTTTCAGGTCGTGTTCGGTTATGTACTGGTCTTCGTTCATCCTCGAGCCCCAGTTTACATTGTCCATTTCCACGGCGAAGAACCGTTTCTGGGAGTTGTCCATCATGTCCTTCATGGTGCCGAACTGGGGAAGGACCCTGGGATACGCCGGGGTGAACCTCAGGGACATACCGCCGTCCACGATGGCTTTTCCAAGGCCCAGGGCAACATTTACGACGCCGTCCTCCGGTTTGGCCGACCCCGCTGGATAGAAGTCGTAGGAGCGGCCCACTCCGGAGAAATGCGGATAGAACAGGTTCCTGTGAAGGCTGCCCTCCACCTTCTGAAGGAGCACAGCCATTTTTTCCTCTTCCACCCGGTGGTTTGTTGCCTTTATGTAGGACTTGGCCGACTGCATGAAGGTGGAGGCGTAAACGAACTTTATGGCGCTGACAAGGTGCCTGAACCTGACCTCGAGGTCCATGGAGTTGTTGGGCAGCATTTTAGTGGCGTAGATGCCGGCGAAGGGCTGGTACATGGCGTCTTCGAGAAGGCTGGAGGATCGGACGGCCAGGGGGTGGTAACTGTTTTGATGTAGTCCCTGAGGTCGCCCAGTATGGTGGCGGGCAGAGAGGCTTTCTGAAAAGCCCTGTGGATCCGGTCATCGTCGTTGCATTCGATGGCGAATCTGTGCAGATCGTTCCGCTGTACGAATTTGTCAAAGAACTCGGTGGTTATTATCACTGTGTTCGGAACAGCAACGGATACCTTCCTGAAGGCGTCTTCCTGAAGGTTTGCCGCCAGCATTCTGTCTATGAAGGCAAGGCCCCTGCCCTTCCCCCCCATGGACCCGTTCCCCAGCCGGCTGAACATCAGGTTCTCCTCGTGGAAGGATCTGCTGTAGGGGGTGACATATCCACGCCTTTGTTCCGCCTGCCAGAGCCTGTAGCCCCTGAGGAGCGGTCTTTCGCCCTTTCCCGCCCCTGCGGCTTCCTCCATGAAGGAAACCAGTTCCAGTTCCGTCTGTATCCTGAGCCATCTTGTTATCCTGCCGGAGTTCCAGCACCGGTCCACCACATCCGGGGGAAGCTTTTCAAGGGCGGAACCCAGCTCATGGATGTTGGATACCGTTCTGACAACCTTTCCGGAGGCGTCGGTGAACCGGAGATCCTCGAAGTCCAGGTAATCGGTGAGCACAGCGCTGAGGTCGGAGATCAGGGTGGGTGAGCCCTTGTCGATGTAGGCCACCCCCAGCTGTTCCGCGGTCTTTCCGCCGCCTGTCTCGCTTGTCTGGAGCACAACGGGGATGTTGGGATCGTACTCCCGTATACTTTCTATGAGGCTTATTCCGGCTGTTTTGCTGTGATCCCCGTTCTGGGAGAACCTCATGTCGGTTATGACCGCCACCAGGGAGTTCCCGTAGCTTTCCAGGATTGACACCGCCTCCTCCATGCTGGTGGCAAGGAGCAGTTTCGTTTTCGCCCGGGCCTTGAGCTTTCGCCTGGTGATGGACTTCATCCTGGAGAGGGAAGCGGCACACTTCTCATCCACCACCTTCATGCCCTGGTGGAGGTATCGTGAATAGAAGGCCACATCGTCCTCAACTAGCATCATGCAGGGGACGCCCTTTTCACCGCAGTCGTGGCCGGCGTTGACCGTGTTCTCAGCCAGCTGGATTATTCCGCTGATCATCTCTCCGCTTCCCATCCAGGTGAAGAGCCTGTAGGGGAATGCCCCGGGGTTGCCGCCGGTTACCTTCCTGAGTTCCTCGGTATTGTGGGTGAGGACCGCCACAGGGATCCCGGGCTGTATCTCCCGGGCCCTTTCGGTGAACTCCTCGAAGGACATGTGGTCGCCGGCTGACATGCAGATGACCATGTCGAACCTTCCGGCGCTGCCGTCCTGCAGAAGCCTCAGGGCGGAGCTTCCTTCGGGCACCTGGTAGAAGGAGGGGATCCTTCCCGCCTCGCCGACTCCGGAACCGGAAAGCATGTCCTCCAGCATGCCGTCCTCCTCGACGGTGTAGTAGTCGTAGAGGCTGCAGAGGAGCATTATGTTCTGAACCCTGAAGGAATTCAGGTCACGGTGGGTGGATTCCATCATGTGCAGTTTGAGTCTGTTCTCGTTTTCCCCGCCCGGTGTGTTCAAACCGCTTCCTCCAGTGTTTCGGAAATAGTCATGAAGGGTTTCCCCGCCGATATACTCAGTGATTCGAGGGGATATTATGAACCGATATTCGACTACCGGTCAAGCTGTTCCGGCGGAGTAAAACCGTATTGACAGCACCCGGGCTCGGCAGTAGTCTATCAGGTCCGTATGAATTGTCATGCGAACGGCAGTTTCCTTGTTGTTCAATTTCGTCCGCGGAAAAGGAGTGTGAGAATGCTGGAAGAACTCTACCAGAAAGTCGTGCAGAAGGACCCGGCCCAGCCGGAATTCCACCAGGCAGTCGAAGAGGTCCTGGAATCACTCGAGGTGGTACTCGACAGACACCCGAATACAGAAGTGCCAAGATCCCCGAGAGAATGGTCGAGCCCGAGCGGGTGATAATGTTCCGCGTTCCCTGGGTGAAGGACGACGGCGAAGTTCAGGTGAACAGGGGCTTCCGCATCGAAATGAACAGCGCCATAGGTCCCTACAAGGGCGGTCTCCGTTTCCACCCTTCAGTTAACCTGGGCATACTCAAGTTCCTCGCCTTCGAGCAGGTGTTCAAGAACGCCCTTACAACCATCCCAATGGGCGGCGGCAAGGGTGGCTCCGACTTCGATCCCAAGGGCAAGTCCGACAACGAGGTCATGCGTTTCTGCCAGAGCTTCATGAGCGAGCTCTTCAGGCACATAGGCCCCTCCACCGACGTTCCCGCCGGCGACATCGGCGTTGGCGGAAGGGAGATCGGTTTCCTCTTCGGACAGTACAAGAAGCTTCGGAACGAATGGTCCGGTGTTCTCACCGGAAAGGGCCGTGAATACGGCGGAAGCCTCATCAGGCCCCAGGCAACCGGTTACGGTGCTGTTTTCTTCGGCGAGGAAATGCTTAAGACTAAGGGCGACAGCTACCACAGCAAGACATGTCTCGTTTCCGGCAGCGGAAATGTGGCCCAGTACACAACAGAGAAGATCAACCAGCTTGGCGGCAAGGTTGTAACCCTTTCCGATTCAAGCGGATACATCTACGATGAAGAGGGTATCTTCGCTGAGAAACTCGATTTCGTGATGGACCTGAAGAATGTCCGCAGGGGCCGCATCAAGGAGTATGTGGACAAGTACCCCAGCGCGGTCTACACACCGGTGGATCCCAGCCTCGACTATAACCCCCTCTGGAACCACAAGGCCGACTGCGCCTTCCCCAGCGCCACACAGAACGAGATTAACGCCAAGGACGCACAGAACCTTGTTAACAACGGCGTTTTCCTTGTCTCCGAAGGCGCCAACATGCCCACCACCCCCGAGGCGTGAAGATATTCCTTGACCACAAGGTCCTTTACGGTCCCGGCAAAGCCGCCAACGCAGGCGGAGTGGCCACTTCAGGCCTGGAGATGGCTCAGAACGCCATATTCTCCAGCTGGACCAGTGACGAGGTTGAAAAGAAGCTTCACAACATCATGATCCAGATCCACAGGCAGGCCTTCGAGGCCGCCGAGTACTACGGCGACCCGGGCAACTATGTCCTCGGCGCAAATGCAGCTGGCTTCCGCAAGGTGGCCGACGCAATGATGGCGCAGGGAGTAGTCTAGCTCAGATACCGTTCATGTGTATGCGGCCCCCCGCCCAGGCGGGGGGCCGCTTCGCTTCAGTCGGTGGTCAGGAAGGCTATCCCGGACTCGGTCTCGCTGTCCAGTATCACCGAAAGAGTGGCGCCCTGGAGCAGATCGGAAACCTTCACCACACGGATTATCCCTTCATGGGCCGAGGCGTCGGTACGAATTCAGCAAGACGGTTCTCAGGTTGAAAGAATGCGTCTTCCCTGAATACTACTCCCTCGTCGTCGGGATAGAGGGGCATGTACTTGATGTCCGCCTCCACCAGGTCCTGGAAGAAGTGGGTGCCGAAGGAAAGGTCAGGAACATGTCCCTTCTTCTCCCTGGCCACCTCTATGAGCATGGAGGTGTTGTTTATGTCGCTGTAGCCCACATGGACGCCCAGTTTGATGTCTCCCTTGCTTCCCCATCTGCCCGGGCCGATGAGGATGAACTTCTTTGAAGGGAGACTCTGATTGAGCCGGCCGATTATTCGTCCGATCTCAAGGAGTTCATCCCTGCTTTCAACCTCGTCGTAGCCCTGGCCGTCCACATATACGATGTACTCTATTCCGTGGCTGGCCCCGGACATGATGTACCTTCCTGCGGTGAAGAGGATCCTATCCTCCTCTATTCCCGTTGGAATTGTGGTGTCCGCCGCACCGGCGCCAACGCTCTGGGGCCTGCACTGGAGGAGGTAGGGGGTATGGATGTCCGGGCCGTAGGCGAACTCGATGTCCACGGGCATTCCTATCTCCTCCTCCAGAATGCCCAGGGCGGTTTTGAAAAAGAGTGGGACCGGGCTCTTCTCAAGCATATTGTGGAAGGTAATGATGGTGTCCTTCTTCTGTATGTTCAGCATGGATCCCGGTGAGAGGTGTACGTTGCCTTCGTCTATGGTGGAGACCATATAGGGCAGACAGGGTATTCGGGAACCGTACTCTTTTATCATCATGTCCACGGACACCGTTTCCAGAATACCCCTTTCAAGGTTTACAACATCCATGTTCTTCTGGGCATACCGCAGCATTTCATCGGTACTCACATTGATCCTCAGTCTCGGCTGTCCGGGGCTCATCAGCACCGGGAAATCCTGCCCTGTGCGGTCCACGGCCCGGGTTCCCAGGCCGGCGACGAACCTGACTATGCCGTCTTCGGCCTTTATTCTGGGTGACCATCTGTAGTCGTTCCTGCTGAATGCCACGCCGGCGAAGGGCGGGAAGTAGTATTTTCCTATCCTGGTTCCCACCACCTCCTGTATCAGGATTCCCATCTCTTCATTGAAGTCCAGAAGACCCCTCTCCCTGCGGTATTCGATGGGGTCGGGGCCGAAGATGCTGGCGTATATCTCAAGCACGGCGTCCACCAGGGCCTCAAGCCTTTCCTGTTTGGAGCCCTGATTGGCCACGAAAAGGCTCTTGTACTTCCCGGCGAAGGCGGCGCCGGTGCTGTCCTCCAGCAGGCTTGAGGAGCGGACAACCAGGGGGTGGTCCCGAAGTAGTCCAGTGCCTGCTCAAGGCCGGTCTTAACGCTGAAGGGCATGACTGAGTGCTTGAACACCTGTTCAAGGAGCTGGTATTCCTGTCGTATCTCGTCGGGGTGTGCGTACTTGATGGCCATCATTTCCTCCAGGGCGTTGTGCCTGATGAACTCGAGGACGGCGTCGGAGGCGATGTACCAGGTTTTGGGAACCTTCAGGTTCCTGAGAACGGTGTGGGATTTTTGTGGGAGCAGAGGATTTTCCTTGCCCTGAACAGCCCTGCTGCCTTTCCCCCCATTTTCCCGTTGCTGTTATGGGGGCCGATGGTGTGGCTGAGAACCTCGCCGAAGTCGCTTATGCTCACATGCTTCCGTATTGTGTTGATGAACCTGAGGTCGTCGGTGAAGACCCGTCTGGTAAGGTCGACGATGATGCTCTCGCGGTCCTTGGACTCCATTTTCTTGCTTCTCTGGGGAAGGTTCTCATACCTGCTCAGGGCCTCCTGGAGCTGGCCCAGGGGAACATCCCTTCTGCCCGCTGTCATGGAGAGGAACCTGAGTTTTTCATACCTCATCCATCGGTGGAGGGCCATGGTGATCTCCTCAGGAGAGAGGACCTCCTCGGCCAGCCTGAAGACCTGTGAGGTAAGCCCCTCGATTATTTCGTAGTCGATCCGGGGAGCAGGCTGATTCTCGCCGTACATATCGCCTGTTTCCACGGCGTTGGAGTGCTTGGGAAGGTATTCCTCCATGATCTTGGATATGCGCTTCACCTTCCGCCGGTACAGGTAGTTCATCATTTTCCTGCTGAGACGGCTCAGGAGCTCAGGGTCGGTTTCCCTGAGAAGCTTAAGAATTATTTTCCATTCCGGCGTACCATCCGGGGACATCCCTGTGCTTTCCAATGGGTTCATCTGAAACAGCCTTTCTGGCATGAAGTCCGGTGCTCAATCGGGGAAATCCTAACCGGTGGGTGAGGAAAAAAAAAAGACCGGGGCAAACCGCCCCGGCCTTTTCGAATAACCTATGAAACTACACGAGTCCCCGCATCTTCGCAGAGCTGGCCACCCTGTCGATGGCGATCATGTATGCAGCATCGCGCATGTAGAGGGAGTTGGTTTCGGCGAGGTCGGCAACTGCGTGGAACGCGGTTGTCATTTTCGTGTCGAGCTTGGAGAGGACCTCATCCTTCTCCCAGTAGTAGTTCATGTTGTTCTGAACCTGCTCGAAGTAGGAGCAGGTGACCCCGCCGGCGTTGCAGAGGAAGTCGGGAATGGTGAAGACGCCCTTTTCCTTGAGTACGGCATCGGCCTCGGGGGTGGTGGGGCCGTTGGCGCCTTCGGCGACAACCTTCACCCTGGGGTGGATCCTGCCCACGGTTTCGGCGTTGATCTGGTTCTCCAGCGCGCCGGGAAGGAGCACATCGGCTTCAGTTTCGATCCAGGCTTCACCGGAGAGCTGCTCGTAGCCGGCGCCAATCGCCCTCTCGGCGTCAACTGTTCCGAACCTGTCGGTGATGCTCAGTATGAACTGAAGGTCGATACCCTCCATTTTGCGATATGTGTAGGACTTCATGTCCTTCTGGTCCCAGCAGGAGATGCACACCACTTTGCCGCCGTACTGAATGAAAAGGTCCGCGGCATACTGAATCACATTGCCGAATCCCTGGCATGCCATGGTGGCGCCGCTCATCTCGATACCCATCCGCTTCAGGGCCTCGCGGACGGTGTAGATGGCGCCGTATCCCGTTGCTTCGGTCCTGCCCAGCGAGCCGCCGCTTCCCACGGGCTTGCCGGTGATAACACCGGGGAACTTGCCTCCGGTGAGGGCTTCGTACTCGTCCATCATCCAGAGCATGTGCTGGGGGGTGGTCATCACATCCGGTGCGGGAACATCCTGAACCGGGCCGATATTCTTCCATACATTGCGGATCCAGCCACGGCAGATCTGTTCCTGCTCACGCATGGAGAGCTCGTGGGGGTCGCAGATAACACCGCCCTTGCCGCCGCCCAGGGGAATGTCCACCACTGCAGTTTTCCAGGTCATCCAGGTAGCCAGGGCCTTCACCGTGCTGATGGTCTCATCGGGGTGGAACCTTATGCCGCCCTTGCAGGGTCCGCGGACATCGCTGTGCTGAACCCTGAAACCCTTGAATACCTTTACGGAGCCGTCATCCATGTGCACGGGGATGGTGAAGTGATACTCCCTCATGGGCTCACGGAGAAACGCTCTTACGCCCTGCTCGAGATCGAGCTGTTCCGCGACCTGATCGAACTGATCCTGTGCCATCTTAAAGGCATCGAAACTCTTGGACATTTCTGTACCTCCTACCGATGCTGACACCGGTAAAAATGAAGACGGTGCTTCTGGTGTATGTGATCGGCCCGCAAAATCGCAGGCAACCGGTAATATATGCCGGGGGGTAACGGGAAAACAAACAAAGGGCGCCCCGTCGTTACGGAGTGTGAAGAAAATACATAAAAAAATGTACCGTAACAGCATAGCATTTCGAAGGAGACCATGGAGCACCGATTGCCGGGCTCCGGTGAAAGCCCTTTGAATGACGGGAATCGCCGTTACTCACAAGTTTCAGAATGAACGATTGAGTAACGGAAAAGGATCTGACTCATTCCACATCCACGAGGAAAATGGTCATGTCATCGGTCTGTTCCCCGGAGGCGGACCAGTCCTCGGCAAGGGCGACAAGTCTTCGGACTATTTCATCCAGGTTTTCATCCAGGCATCCGGCTATCTCCTCCGCAAGACGGGCTTCACCCAGCTCCAGGTCGTTCCCGTCGAAACCTCAGTGAAGCCGTCGGTGAAGGCAACCAGCAGGTCACCTGATTCCAGGGTAATGGTCTCCTGATGGTACCTGGAACCTTTGACCACCCCGGGAATGATGCCCCCTGCCTTCAGCTCCGTGATTCCGCCCTTCCTGAACAGCAGCGGTGGAGGGTGGCCTCCGTTGCAGTATGTGAGGGTCCTTTTTTCCGGGTCAAGCCTTCCGTAGAAAAGGGTGGAGAACTTGCCCTCGGCGCTGTAACGGACCAGGTGGTCGTTCAGCCCGGCGATTATCTCAGGGAGGGAGAGCAGGGGCCTGCGCACAGCCTCGGACCGAAGAAACGTATGAGAAGCGGCCATGAGCAGGGCAGCTGCTATCCCCTTGCCGCAGATATCCCCTATGAAAAATCGATGCAGCCCTCAGGGTGGGTTATGCAGTCGTAGTAATCCCGGACACCATTCTGGCCGGGAGGCACCTTCCCAGCATCGTAATGCCGTTGCTCTTCGGGAAGGAAACCGGGAAGAACATACGCTGGACCTCCCTGGCTATGGCGATGTCCCTCTCAAGCCGCTGTTTCTCCTTTTCCTTTTCAAGGAGTTCCTCCAGAGAGTCGGACATCTTGTCGAAGGAGGAGGCCAGAAGCCCCAGCTGATCCGTACGCTTCGAGTCTATTCTGTAGGAGAAGTCTCCGGCGGCGACGCAGTCCGCCTTTCTGTGGAGCTGGGCGATGGTCTTGGTGATGGAGCGGGAAAGGACAAGGCTGATGATGAGTGCCACCAGTCGATGGCACCGAAGATCACACCAAGTGCCAGAGCCAGCCACATGAAGACCCTCTGCATGGGGAGGTCCTCTGGAAGGGCTCCCTGCATGACCCTCCCGGCGGTGAAGGAGAACCTGGTTCTCAGAAGGCCGAAAACCATTGCTTCACCTGCGGGTTCACCGGGTTTGATGAGATAGCCCCTGTCCAGTGTATAGGCTGTGAGGTAGTCCCATCCCCCGGGCTGGGAGTCGAGCCATGTCTCCATGTCCGCCGCGACATCCGGCGACAGGGCGAATGTAACACCCGGGGATATCTCGCTGTCCGAACCCAGGCTGACCGTTATCTCGCCGGGGGCTTCTTCCCCGGGAGGGTCCGGAATGCCCCGGGTGAAGATGAATTCCCCTCCCAGTTCTTCCTTAAGCCTTTCACTCAGGCTTCCGGTCAGGGGTGCCGCCACGGTGACCGGGCTTTCATGCATAAGGGTCACGGCCATGAAGACAGTGTCTTCAGAGGCTATGTAGAACATTCTTGAGGAATCCGGGGGCAACACCCCCGGGGAAGGCTCCCCTGTGAACACCCAGGAACTGTCATCGGCGGATGAGACGAACCTGAAGCCGGGATAGTCCCGGTCAATGCCATCCATACCGGAAATTTCACGGAGATATGCCGACTCAAGGCCCATGAACTCCTTCCGGAGTGCCCTGTCCATCTGATAGCTGGCAAGCTGCACGAGGAACGCCTGAAGAAGCAGCACGAAAAGCACCGTTATCAGCCCGAGGGGAAGGACACCGGTGAGCAGGTAGGTGGCGACGATCTTGCTGCGCACCCTGTGAAAAAGCCTTCTTGCAAGGAACCTTGCGAAGCGGAAGCCCAGGGCGAAAAGCCTGTGATGAAAGAGAGCAGGCCGGCTAGGAAAAGCAGTCCCGAGACGGTGTTGGATAGATGATCCCTTATTGCCGGATGAACCGCCATGACAAGCAGCCCGGCGAGAAGGCAGATCACCTCCCACCTTCGCAGTATCCTCAGGAAACGGTCGGGCGTTTCATCCCCTGAATATCGGTCCGGGAGTCCGGTTAAACAAGGCTGCTCGGCCCCGCGGGGCATACTTGACTCCGGAGCCCCGGGGCCTGATGCTTAACGGAGCCAATCCGGGTTCCCGCCGGAGGACCCGCATGATGGAGGCGGAAATGGTAAGGGTAAGCATCCTCTATGACAACAGGGCCATCGAAGGTCTGGAGGCGGACTGGGGCTTTTCCGCCTTCATTGACACGGCGAAGAGAAAGATACTCTTCGATGCCGGGGCCGACGGCAATATCCTTCTGTCAAACGCCGCCGCAATGGGCGTGGACCTGTCCTCGGCGGACACGGTGTTCGTTTCCCACAACCACTTCGACCACATAGGAGGGCTGTCCGCTGCCATCTGGGCCTGCCCCAGGGCAAGGATCTTCATTCCCCGGAGCCTCAGAGGGGTGAAGAGGGGATACGAAGTGGTGAGCGTTTCCGGTGAGATGGATATAGGGACGGCTTCTGGTCCACCGGTGAACTCAACTCCCTTGAGCAGTCGCTTCTTGTTCCCCTTGACAGGGGTTTCCTTGTTGTTGCCGGCTGTTCCCATCCCGGCCTTGGGACCATACTGGAAGTGGCCCGGAGGCACGGCGAGGTCCGTGCCGTTCTTGGGGCCTCCACGGCTTTGATTCCTACCAGCTTCTTCAGGGGTGGAGAGCGTTTGTCCCACCCACTGCACAGCCCACATCGACGAGATAAGAAGGCTTTTCCGGAGAAGTTCCTTCCCGGCGGCGCCGGCAGGCGTTACACCTTCCCGGTTGAGAAGGCCCGGCCGGGGTGAAAACCTTCCATCATGGAGCTTTTCGATAACTCACCCATGATCATCAGCAAGGGGCAGGGGAACTACGAGGGGCTTTCGGGAACCCCCGGGCCGGTGTTCTTCCTTCTCAAGGCGAAATGCCCGGTAATAGCCAGGGACATCGGCGTGAATGAGAACGATCTGATCCTTAAATACGCCCTGAAAGGGGAAGGTTAGAAATGGAAAAGACGAAGATAGGCATAATCATCTGCCACAGATACCACACCTGCGGCGGCGGGAAGTGTTTCAGGGCCATCCGGGAGAGGGCCGGGGCCTTCAGACGCTATCCCGCGGACACCGAGGTGGAAGTGGTGGGCTACGGCACCTGCGGAGGCTGCCCCGGGGGCAATGTGGAGTATGTGCCCCGGGAGATGATAGAGAACGGAGCCCAGGTGATACATCTGGCCACGGGGCTCATCGTGGGCTACCCCCCCTGCCCCAGGCTGGACTTCTTCATGAGGTTGATCGAGGAACGCTACGGTGTCCCGGTGGTCGCCGGCACCCATCCCATTCCCGAGAAGTACTACCTGGTTCACGCGGCGCTGGGCACATGGAAGGGCGAGAAATGGAGCGAGCTGCTGGCCCCGGCCCTTGACGACACAGAAACACGCCTGGCCTACGACTGATGGCCTTCAGCCACCTCTTCGGGCCGGTTCCCTCCAGAAGGCTGGGGGTTTCCCTGGGCATCGACCTTGTTCCCCACAAGGTATGCACACTGAACTGCGTTTACTGCGAGTGCGGTGAGACCACCCGGCTCACCGTCACCAGGGATGAGTATGTGCCCTTCCAGGAGGTAAAGGAGGAGCTGGAGCGTTATCTGCGGGAAACCCGGCACCGGACTACATCACCTTCTCTGGCTCCGGGGAACCGGTGCTGAACAGCCGCATAGGTGATGTGATCCGGCTGATAAAGGGCATTTCAGCGGTTCCCGTGGCAGTCCTCACCAACGGAACCCTTTTCAATGACCCGACGGTCCGCAGGGAGATACTGGGGGCGGACCTTGTGATGCCCTCCCTGGACGCGGCTTCCAACGGGGCATTTCACAGGATCAACAGGCCCCATCCCCGGCTGGATGTTCGTGAGCACATTGAGGGTCTCGCCGCGCTCAGGCGGGAATTTCCGGTGAGATGTGGCTGGAGGTCTTCCTGCTTCCCGGTTACAACCACTGCGAAGAGAGCCTGAACAGCCTTAAGGAGGCCATAGGCCTCATCGAACCCCACCGGGTGCAGCTGAACACCCTTGACCGTCCCGGTGCCGTGGCGGGCCTGAACCCCGCTCCCCGGGAGTGGCTGGAGGCGATTGCCCTTGACTTGGGGTTCCCGGGTACTGAAGTGATAGCTTCAGCCACGGTAAGGAAGGAGAAGGCGTCCTTCAGGAAGGATGTGGAAGAGGCCATATACGAAACACTCAGGCGGAGGCCATGCACGCTGAAGGACCTCTGCCGCATACTGAACCTCCATCAGAACGAGGCGAACAAGTATCTGGCCACCCTTGAGGCCGCCGGCCGGATCGAAACCACCGAAATGGATCGGGGCGTGTTCTACCGGGCCCGGCGCTAGCTTTCTATCCTGCCCACCGGAGCGTAGTAGACAACGAATTCCTCTTCGCCGTCCAGCTTCAGCAGTTCGTCTATCAGTTTCTGGGAGTAAGCCCCTATGCCCACGGTTCCCAGACCCAGGGCCTCCGCCGCCAGGTAAAGGTTCTGGCAGACATGCCCGGCGTCTATCAGCATCACCTTGTGGGATTCTCCCATGTAACGCCATTCCCCCAGGTAGGGCTTGCATGACCAGATGAAAACCACAGGGGCCCTTCCCACGAAACTCTGACCCACCGAGGCCTCGGTCAGCCTGACACCCAGGCCTTCCACATCCAACAGATGCGTCAGTGAGTGATTAAGGGCTGAATACCTGTATATGCCCTGTTCCAGCCCGACAACGCCGTTAACCGCAAGATAGGTCTCGAAGGGATGCCTGGCCCCGGCGGAGGGCACCGTACGCAGCGTTGCCTTTCCACCATTGTAGGCGGGAACCACCTTTTTCACCCCCTGGGTGCTCCAGAGAAGGAATGAGACCTCTTCCAGGCTCAGGGGCTGCTCGGTGTATTTCCTTCTGCTCTTCCTCTCAAGGATGCACTGTCTTATGCCGTCCTTCTGAAGCCCCGCCGTTACAGGGTCCGGCAGGTGGATAGTATTCGCGTCCTCCGGCTGGGGTATTTCCAGCGGGGGCTGTTCCACGCCCCTGTTCTGGTCGGAAACCTCCCCTTCCATGGAATCGAAGTGGGAGCGCATCATTTCCCTGTTCTCGGGCCATCTGCTCATGGTCCCTCCTTTCCTGTTCACAGGGAACATAAGGTTTTTCAGGGGGAAATTGACTTTTGACGGAAATCGGTTAGTTTCTGTACAGCTTATGATTAACTCAAGGGGAAAGGTGTCCATGATGAGCGTTTCGTCCGACAAAGACACACTGCATCTGCTTTCGATATTTCATTTCGTTCTTGCGGGTCTCATAGCCCTTGTGGCCTGCTTCCCTCTCATCCACATGCTCATGGGGGTTACCATGATCTTCGGCGGAGTGGCCGAGGAGGAACCGGCAATGGGCCTCGTGGGAGGTTTCTTCGCCTTTTTCGCCGGGCTGATAATACTTGTGGGCTGGGGCTTGCCCTGCTGGTGTTCATCGCCGGAAAGAACCTTGAAAAGCAGGAGAAGTACCAGCTCTGCCTGGTTGCGGCGGCGGTGCTGTGCATATTCATGCCCCTGGGAACCATACTGGGTGTGTTTACTCTGATAACCCTTACGAACGAATCGGTTAAGAAGCTCTTCAATCAGGGTGAAACCACCGTGGAGACCGATAATCCCATGTAGCCGGTTCAGCGGCCATCTCCATTGTCTGTCGCCTCTCAGCGTGGACAGGAGGAGGGAAGCAGAGGGGCTACTTTTTCAGGGCTGGAGGATAGAATGTCAGTTCTGACACTTGCCCTTTTCATGTCTTTTACGGTTCCGCCCCTTGAAGAACTCATTCAGAGAAGCGAGCCCTGGGTAAGGGACGATTACACTGTTACCACCCAGTTCGAGTTCCACACCTCCGACTTCCTCAGAGGTGATTTAGTTGAAGCAAATCAGAAAGGTTAACAACCTAAAATCCCGCCCCATTTTATACCTACACAGGTAACCGCAGGCCAAAGGCTCGTAGATACCCCGCTGCTTTTTCGTGAGGGGGAACAGTATCCTCCTGTCATCTATCACCTGAGTGCGCAGCTTCTCCATTGTTCTTATCAGGTCCTTCATCGTCATTTGTTTGTACAGCCTCTTCTCAATCATCGTCCTGTGTATATGGGACATGAGAATAAGAGTGATGAACCCCACGAATACCTTGCTCTCCATGGCCTCCTGGGAATGTACTCGCAGACGGTCAAGACCAAGGCTGCCCTTGAACCGCAGGAATCCCTTCTCAACAACAATCCTTGGCTCTGTATATCCTGATGGCTTCCCCGGCATCCTTGATGTGTGTGGTTGCTTACCAGTACCAGCCAGCCGGCATTGGCGAGCTCACGTTCAATCACATCTTCACGAACACTCACGGTGAAACCGGCTTCGCTCCTGCTTGAGCGGCGTATGTTGAGGTAGTGGTCAAAGTACTTCTTCAGTTTCCCGTTGTCAGGGTCGGCTTCTGCCTGCTCGACCAGGCGGGTCAGATGACCGTAAAGGTTCTCCTTGATACCAACGGCCTTCTTTGCGTTGTAGAACACATGCACATACAGTTTCTTACCCGATGCCCATGAGCGTTCTCTCGTTACACCCTCATGGTGTCCCTGCCGCTCAGGATGTTGTTCTTAAAGCAGTCTATTCTGTTCCGTTCAGCCTCGATCTGTTTAGCGGCAAAACTCATTGTCATTGGCAGAGCATGATGAACCTGGTTCTCTCCCTGGCCAGCAGAGCATTGATGTTCCTGCGGCTGGTGAACCCATTGTCCATGACCAGAAGCAGGTTCCTGTCCTTCATGGAGCCGCATAGCTGACCCAGTGTTACCTCAAGGGTGCTCACGTCCCTTATGCTGCCGTTGTATACGGTCATTCGCACAGGCAGGTTGGATTCCTGCCCCATGAGCATGCAGAGGTTAACCTGGGGGAGATTGTCTCCGTCGCGATTGTAACCCCAGTCAACATCCTCTATCAGGTCAGACCAGGATGAAACACTGGTTATATCAAGGGCAAGATACTCCTGTTCGCTCCGGTATGCCGTCCATTCCTCGAAGAATCTTTCCCTGTCTTCAGGGCCGATCATGCGAAGCAGTTCGCTCACACGCTGCGAGGACATGGATCCGGCATCATCGATGTCGGTTCGCTCAAGCCACTCAGCACATTAGCTCACCGGCTCCCCGCTGCAGATGAGGAAGGATGCAAGGGCAAACAGCCGTTCATGAATGTATGGGAACACCTTCTGAAGTACGCTGTTTGAGACCAGTGGATTCAGAGATGCCACGAAGGAGATGAACCATTCCAGTCTGCAGCAGGGAAGATCTTCTGATATCTTCCACGCTGAACACGGGAGCAACCTCCGCGGATTCTATCCTGATTCCCTTTTTTTCATTGGTGTTCAGCCCAGGGATGCTTTCAATAAGAAGGTCAGTGTGGATAGGCTTGTTATTGACCTACTGTTATGTACCTAAACAAAGCGATTCTTACATAAGCCATAAATCAGTCGTCTCCCTGCCCCGATATTCTTGTATATTTATTTTGCTTATATCGAAAGGGCAAAGTGTCTATGAGTGATCTTTCAAGAGGAACGGTTGTGTTCTTTGCAAAAGCGCTTCTTCTGGTGGGAGTAATAATTCTCCTTGCAGGTGTTCTATTCAGCAGCTTGTACACTGCAACTTCCCATCCTCTTGTCAGTAGACTTGCAGTAATATCGACAGGTTTACTTCTGATCTCATTTGGGGTTTCTCTACTGTTGAAGAAGCAACTTGTTCCGGTGCTTGGCAAAGCACTGTTGGCCTTTCTGATAGCTTTGCTTTTCTTTGAAACTCTATCAATTGCTGGCTTATACGTTTACAGCATAAGTAGAACAGATTCTGAGAGCGAGAGAGAAAGGAATCTACGAATTCACTCAGGAATCTACAGACCATTTGTGATTTGGAGGTCAAGCCCTTTTTCCTCGGAAGAGGTGAATGTAAATAGCGAAGGTTTAAGGTTGGTTCCGGGGGCCGAGTCTGTGGACAACGCTTTCAAGGTCTTTGTGTTTGGTGGATCTACAATGTTTGGCTGGAACACCTATGACAGCCTCACGATATGCGGGAACCTTCAGCAACTGCTCTCTGCCAGCATGGATCAACCGGTTTGTGTTGTTAATTTCGGGCAGCAGGGTTATGTGAATACCCAGGAGATGATAGAGCTTCAGCTTCAACTAAAAGCAGGGAATGTTCCCGATCTGGCAATCTTCTACGATGGAACAAACGAAGTTTGGTCCGCAATCAGCTCTGATACAGTTGGTGTTCATTTCATTCTTGAGGAAATCAGCCAGCTTTATGAGAATCGACATTTCCAGAGAGAAAACCCGCGCTCTGCTGGAATTCTTGCTTCCCTCTCTGAGCTAAACTCTGTTGTTCTTTGCAGAATGCTTCTGGGTATCGAAAAGCCTTCAGAAGCAACGCTCTTCCAGGAGGAACCTTCCAGATGCATTGTTGAGGGTGAGGATTTTATCAGATCAGAAGTGCTGGCAGAGTCTATCATGGATTCCTATGAAGTCAATTTAAGAATAATAGACGCCCTCAGTAATGAGTTTGATTTTGACTACCTTTGCTTCTGGCAACCTGTTGCCGTAACAGGAGATAAGCCGCTAACTGATAACGAATTAAGTATATACAACTCAACAGCCCCCTATTTGCTCTCTGTATACAGGCGTTGCGAAGAGAGAGCTATTGAAATGCAGAATCAGTATTCCAATTTCTTCAGTATTACCGATGCATTTGATGAAACAACTGATGATATCTTCACCGATATTTGCCATGTAACAGACCAAGGTGACCGCCTTATTGCGCAGCTGATCTTTAGTAAGATCAATAGCATACTCTTACATTAGGGATTTTGCCTGGCCCTGACTTACTAGAGAATCCCCAAGATCAGATTCACAAGACCAAATGTGTTGCTACTACTAATCGATACAGTCTCAGCGGAACACCTTGGTTGTTACGGATACGAAAGAAACACTTCACCTTTCATTGATAGTCTCGCAGCATCTGGAGTTGTGTTTGCCAACTGCCAGGCTCAGGCACCTTGGACACTTCCAGGTATGGCTTCAATACTCACTGGGCTGACAGAGAAAAGCTGTGGATGCAATAGGCACATTGAGCTGGAGCTGTTCGATCTCGCAGGGCGCGAAGTAATGAGGGTATGCGACTCCGATCTGCCTGCCGGTACACACAGTTTTGCCCTGCCGGTCAATCTGACCGGTGGTATCTACCTGTTCAGGTTGAGATCCGGAACAGGCTTCCTTACTGAGAAGCTTTTGGTTATTCGGTAGCGATCCCCGGTGGCCGGTTCAGCGGATAGTGCCGAGCAGTTCCCTGGCAGCGGTGAGACCGGGTTGTATCTCAAGGGCCTTTTCAAGGTATTCCCTGGCTGCCCGGGTGTTACCCAGTTCCAGGGCAACAAGCCCCTGATTAAAAAGCACAAGAGGATCATTCGGTGAGGAGGCCGCGGCCTCTTCAAGGAACAGAGCCGCGGCTTCCATCCTGCCGGTGAGGTATGCGGCCCCGGCCAGGTTGATAAGCACCGGGGTTTCATGGGTGTCCAGAAGGAGCAGAGGCTCCGCGGAGCCCCAGGCAAGTTCGGGATCTCCGGCGTTCACCGCTGTTTCCAGTGAAAGCGACCAGAGGCCCCTGGTGTTCTCCGGGAAGTTCTCCCGGTGGCCCAGGGCTGCCCTGAAGGCCTCCTGTGGATCACCCGCCTCCCTGGCCGCAAGAGCCAGCTGAAGCCAGGCTGTTTCAAGGCCCGGCCGGAGTTCCACCGCCCTGCCTGCGGCTTCCAGGGCCATTTCATTCCTCCCCGCCATTCTGTGGACCTCTGAGAGCATCGCAAGGTGTCTTCCGTTCCCGGACAACCGGAAGGCTTCCTCCAGAAGGTCCGCTGCTTCCTGAAGGTTTCCCCTGTCCCTCAGGATTATGGCCATTTCCTCAAGGCCGCCGGGTCGGTGCTGCTTTCCAGAACGGTTTCGTACCTTGCCTCGCTGGCTTCGTTATCGAGGAAAACACCGATCCTGGGCCCGGCGAGTATTATGGACACCGCCGCAGCCGCAGGGAGGACCCTTCGGGAGGCTCCCCCGAGAAAAAGAAGGAACACCGGCAGAATGAAAACCGCGCCAAGGTCCCAGTCGATGGCCTCGCCTCTTTCAAGGGGGAAGAACAACAGCCCAGCCAGGCAGATGGAACCGGTTATGACCAGGGGCAGGGGCGGTTTTCTTACAGGGAAAATGAAAGGAAGGACAGGAACTGCGAAGAGGATAAGGGCGAGCCTTTGAGGCAATACTGAAAGCCCCAGCAGATCCGGCAGGGCGTTTCCGCTTCCGGAGAGAAGGGGAATGGAAACAAGTGCCGCTGAAAGGGCGATGAGCACAATTGCCGTTGTCCTCTTTCTGCCCCGGGGTTTCCCAGGGCGTATATGGCCGTTCCGGGAAGAAGGGCAAGCCCCACCAGGTGAACCGCCGAGGTCAAAAGGGCGGTGAGGGCAACGGGCAGGGAGCCTCTTTTTCTGATGATCAGGCCGGTGTGCAGGGAGAAAAGCCCGGCGACAAGGGCGTAGCTTTCCACATATCCAGTGAAGAAGACCACCCAGGCCGGGGTAACACCCAGGACGAACATTGCCGCCCGGTTCCTGCTGTTCTCCGCCGCCCCCACCGCCAGGAGCAGCCCCCAGAGGTAGAGGGCTCCGCCTGCTATTCCCGTAACCCTGTATGTGTCCTCCGGGGAGAGGCCCGTTCCCATGAGGAGCCTTCTTGCGAGATAGTCGCCGGATTCAAGGGGGGCGGCCCGGAGGGCGGAGAACCCTTCCTCGAGATTCCTCAGCCTCAGGGCGCCGTCCCCCCACAGGTGAAACTCCGGCGGGGCGAAAACGGCGCAGAGCAGAAGCAGCAGCAGGGCGCACCCCGCCCCGGCCCATGGGCGCAGGGATGCCGCCGCCCATACCAGGGCAAGCCCGGCTATCACCAGGAGGGATGCCGGAAGAACGAAGGAGGGGGACCACCATGCCCCGGCGAATACAAGTGTGAGCAGAGCCGCCAGGGGCAGAAACGGTGTTTTCATAAAGCCTTCCCTTTCATTCGCCGGCGAAGCCCGGGCCAGTATGTCCGCAATTGCCTCATCCAGACTGGAATGGTCATAGAAGAGTCCATAGGCCTGGCTTCCCGGATTCCGGAAGGTCCAGAACGACCAGTGAACACCGGCCTCGTTCAGAACCGTGACCCAGTCCCTTATCAGGTTGTTCCTGCTTGTGCGGTCCGGGCCTGGGAGGGAGCCGAACTCACCCACATAGAGGGGAACTTCATTGGCGGCGGCCCAGTCCACCGCCTGCCTGATGCTTGCCCTGAGGGAATCGATGTTCCAGTATTCCCTGCGCTCCACAAGGTAATCCAGGCCCAGGGCCACCTCGCCACGGTTCCGGGGAGCCAGTATCCTTCCGGAAACACGAAGGGTGTCGCCTTCCTGAACCGGGAACAGCGGCTCCGTGTAGAAGGACCTGGTCTGTATCCAGCTGGCGGTGCCCCGTGAGCCATCTGAATAAAGGGCTCCGCTGCGCCAGCTTCCCGAGAAGTCGCCGTCGGTGTAGAAGTACCAGCTGGCTGGCTCCCCGGGTCTTCTTCTCGAGGGGGTTTCCATATCTCCATTGATGAGGCTGAGCCCTTCACCGTTCCGGGTGAGGGAAAGGCCGTCGAACCGTACACTGCCGGTGTTCCCGGAGGCATAGGCCTTCACCGAGACCAGTTCCACTCCTTCGGGTATGACAATGGCGCCGCTGTCCCATTCCACCGGACCGACGGCCCTTGAGGTGAGCTTTTCCACACCGGAGGACCACCCCGCCCACTGGACCCCGGTGAGGACCATCCCCGGGTAGGCGCTGTTCCCGGGCACCGGTGAGTCACCGGGCCAGTCCGCCCCGGCGTGGGAGACTGTGAACGGTTCGTAGCAGTGGATGGAATAGACCGTGTTGGGGTCTTCGATGAGCCTCAGCCCACGGCACTGCCCTCCGGGGGTTTCCACGAAGATCATGTGGTTCGACCCCGCCTCCCTGATGGAGCCTGTAACCCTTTCCGCCAGGTTCCACCAGTTGTCGGGATCGCCGTGGGGTGGTTCGTTCTGTATGTCGAAGCCGGCTATTGCGGGGTGTTCCTGTACCTTTCAGCAATGGATGACCAAAGTGCGCGGAGGGATTCACCGGAATCATCCGGGGGTACCCTGTGCATGTCCAGTATGAGATAGATGCCCCTGGGCTCGCACCAGGAAAGGTATTGGTCTATCAGGTCGAAGCCCGTTTCCCCCTGGAAGAGCTTCCAGTGAAGGCACAGCCTGAGGGAGTTGCATCCCAGTTCGGACAGGTACTGTATGTCCTCTTCACCGGCGTATTCCAGGGCGGAGGCTGGGTTGTCTTCCACCCTGCCGTAGTAGAGGTCCATGTTCATTCCCCGGAGGATGACCTCCTCTCCGTTTGCGTTCACGATGCTTTCGCCTGAGACCCCCAGCATGGGCAGCCCCCCGCAGGCTGCTGCGGTGATGAGCAGTTGAACAAGGATAAAGGCCCTTTTCACGGTGCAAACCCCCCGGCGTTTCCGTTACCTCCAATGATAATGGCACAGGGCAGTCTTGACATGGAGGGTTCTTTCTGTTTTGTTCTGTGTGTTCACCCAAGCAAAGGAGGCAGGATATGACGGAAAAAGACAGAAAAGAGAAAAGAAAAGCGGTTGTGGAGGTTTTGAACGAAGCCAGGAAGATGGAGCTTCACGCCATAGTTCAGTACATGAACCAGCACTACGGCCTTGACGACATGGATTACGGCGAGCTCGCCGGGAACATCAAGCTAATCGCCATCGACGAGATGAAGCACGCGGAGGATTTCGCCGAGCGGATAAAGGAACTCGGCGGAGAGCCTGTAACCGACAGGGCGGCGGAGGTCGTGCCGGCACAGCCTGTGGAAAAGATATTCCCCTTCGACAGCAACCTGGAAGACGACACCATAGACAAGTACAACCAGTTCCAGAAGGTCTGCGTTGAGAACGGTGACAGCATAAGTGCCAAGCTCTTTGAGCGCATAATCGACGAAGAGCAGATGCACCTGAACTATTTCGACGATATTGGCGACCATATCGAACAGCTGGGAGCGGCTTTCCTTGCCCAGAAGGCGGGTACCCCTTCGGATACCGGTGTTACCATCATGGGTTTCGTGGCCCAGAAGGGCGCTGAATAGAAAAGAGGAAGAATGAAGCGGGCACTTATTCCCCTGGCGCTGTTCGCCTTGACCGGGTTTGCCCTAACGGGAACCCTGAGCCTGGGAGGGCTCCTTACATCGGGGAACAGCGATATCAGCCAGCTGGACTCCGGTCTGGGGATAACCGGTAATCCCTCCCCAGCCTGGAGACCGGTATTGCCCTGGCCGCCTCCTATGGAAGCCAGGATGAGGAGACATATCTCGAGAAATACCTCTCCGAGGGAACCCTGAAGTACAGTTTCACCGAGAACAACTACGCCGCCTCAAGGGCTTACTGGACCAGGGACGAGTTCTCCGGTGTAAGCCACGAGTACGGCGCAACAGCCGGTTACGGAAGAAGGCTCGCCTCCGGCGGAGGTTTTTCCGCCTCCCTCGAGGTCGGCGGCGGTTACTATTCCCGGGAGAACACCCTCGAGGAAACCCTGGAAACCGCAACCTGGTATGGCGGAACCCTGCTGGAATGGCGGCTAAGCGATTCCTGGACAGTTACAGAAGACGCCAGGTTCACCGGGGATCTTCAGGATTCAGGGAACTACGGCCTGAAGAGCGTGCTCGAGGCGGCCTCGGACATCACCGGAAGCCTTTCCTTCGTAATGGGCTACGACATAGCCTACCACAACCAGCCCCCGGTACAGGGCAGCGAGAAGACCGACACGGCCCTGAGGGTTCAGCTGCGGTACGGCATATAGCTATCTGTAGGGCAGGTGGGCCACCACGAACCGGCTGATCTCTACGGCACTGCCGTCATCGGTGACGACCTCCAGCGAGGCTATGCCCTCCAGTATCTCACCGGGAACCGGGTAGAGGACCATCACCTGGCCCTGGGGAACACCGGTGAACTGGCTTTCCCAGGTGTTCCAGAACGAGTCGAACTCGTCCTCCCTGAGAACGCCCTCGGCCCACAGCCAGAGTTCCCTTCTCAGTTCCCGGGGGTCTTCAAAGAACCGAAGGCCCTTGGGAAGGGAAACCGCAATGTCCGCTATTGTGAAAACCCCGTACATCGGGCCGCCTGATGACCTGGTGAGCACGATGCAGGGTATTTCACCGTAGGGCATCCTTATGCCCCGGTTCCCGGACTGGCTGATGAAGGGAAGGTCCCCGGGGGAGCCGGGGACGCAGGAGTAGTAGAGGAACCTTTCCCTGCAGCCGTCCTGAACCACATCCAGGGCTTCCACTTCCCTCCACAGGGAAGATGGGAGGAGTAGCTCCTCCTCCCCGGGCCATCCGTATTCCGTTCCATCCTCCTGTGCCCCGGTGAGCTCCAGCCCATTCCATACGCACCAGGTTGAATTCACTCCGCCCTGGTCGGGCTCCGGCAGGGCGGAGGTGATGTAACCCATGCCGGGAATGGTCACCCTCACAGTGACGGTGCAGGGGTCGCCGTGGAAGTAGAGCACCGGTGCCCTGTCCTCCAGCTGGCTGCCCGGTCGTCCTGAGAAGGAGTTCTCGGAAATAACACCCCACTCGGTGACCTGAAGCCCGGCAAGGAGGATGAGAAGCATTGTCATCAGCGCACCCTCACCAGCCCCAGGAACAGCCTGTTGTAGGTAATCACTCCGGGAATGCGGCTGCTGAACTTGAGTTCTATGGAGCTTATTTTCTCCACCTCCGCCGGGGGCAGGGGGAAGAGTATCCACACTTCATCGGAGCCCGGGGATCTCTCTGAGTCGGATAGTTCGTCGGTGGGTTCATCGGTCTGGAAGAATGGCTTCCATGTTCCCCAGAGGGCGTCTATCTCCTGTGATTTCAGGTTACCGCCGGCCCAGCCGCAGATGATGGAGAGAACCTCATCGTCACCAAGGGGAGTGCCTTCACCTTCGCCTCCTCCACCTCCGGGAAGCGGTACCAGCCTGATCCGTTCCACCACCGGTGCTTCTCCGGTGGTTATCAGCAAGCCGTCGGCGGCGTAGTGCCCCGCAAGATGCTTCGGGTCCCAGGTATCATCCGGGGGCTGCCAGTAGGGGATCCCGGCCTCGTAGTAGAGGAAGTTGCCCAGGTACTCTTCGGTTTCCGTCGAATAGAGGTCACGGGAGGGGACCTCCCGCCAGAGTTCCATCGCCCAGGCGAAGGGGACCCCTTCGGCGTCGGGAGGTTCCGGTCTTACGGTGAGGGGAGAAGGGGGTGGAGCGTAGATATCCCATGATGCTGTCACCGGCATGTCCTCCCCCTCTTCGGTCCTGGCCTCGGGGTAGAGGGTGGAAAGCCAGCCTTGATTTGCCCTTACGGTGAGGGTGGCCTCGTTGAAGAACGCTCCGTGGATCCAGATTACCGGGGCATCCACCATAAGGGGGCCGTATACCTCACGTCCGAAATACACATTGCCGTTCTCGTCCGGAGCGCCTGCCAGTGTGGTTCCTTCTGAGGTATAGACCACCACCCCCCATTCATTGACGAAGATGTCCTGGAAATCCGGGGGCGGAGCTATCACCGTATCTGTGAGAAAGGGAAAGAGAAGGGGAAGCATTGGAACCTCCTTAAAGGGGTACCGCCACCAGAAGGAACCTGGACACTTCCACAGGGAAGGCCGGACCCTCGGGGTCGGGTGTTACCGTTATCGTACTCAGCCTCCGTGTCAGCTCTTCGGGAATCATGTAAAGCACCATTCCCGAGGAGTATGCCGGTTCACCGGCGTGATCGCGGAGTATCCAGGGGGCCCATGTCCTCCACAGGGCATCCACCTGGAAGGGATCAATGATATCCGTGGACCACTGATAGATAATGTTCATGACGCCGTCGGGGTCCATGTCCCTGTACTCCATGTCAGCGCCGGTCACAAGGTCGCCCAGTGTGCAATGGGAGTAGAAAACGCCGTCGGACCTCCTTCTTATCACCAGGGCGTTCGTTCCCCTGTAATCCTGGTGAACGGATTCCGCCCTGGGGAGTAGGGCAGGAAGGAGGTGTTTCCGGAGCGGTCTCATAGTAGAGGAATTTCTCGTACCAGCCTCGAGGCAGCTGATCCCCATTGCGTGTTCCACCCGCCACAAGTCCATGTTCCACTCCCCGGGGCCCATTCCCCGGCTGTGGGAGTATTCCGCGTTTCGGCTGTAGGCGAAGTCGGCCACCCATGTGCAGCTCTTGTGGGTCCTGTACTCTTCGGGAACCGGAGGATAGATATCGAAAATGGAGCCGTTGTCGGTCCGGACCGTTACGGTACCGTTGAATTCCGGGCCGTTGAAGTAGAGGACCGGGGCCCTCACCGCCGGGTGTAGAGGATCCGGAACGGTGGGAAAGGGGGTTTCAACCGGGGGGCTGGATGAGAGAAGGGGGTCTCCGTCGCTCCAGGTTAGAACCCCCCACTCCTCCACCAGGATGGCGGGGAGTTCATCGAGGGTCTCACAGAAGCCGGAAACCCCGAAGATGATCAGCAGAACAAATACTTTCGTCATTGTTATCCCTTCGTCATGCGTATCACTGTTCATACCCCTGCCGCCAGGGGTCTATTCCCCGCTGTCCATGGTGAAGACCACCGGTGTATGGTCCGATGGCTTTTCCCACCCCCTGGGTTCTTTGTCGATGGAGCATTCATTTACCAAACCCGTTGCGTTCCCGTTGGCCAGAACGAGGTCCAGCCTCATTCCCCTGTTCCGCCTCCATGCCGCCGCCCTGTAGTCCCACCAGCTGTAGGCCTTGCCAGTGGGCTGGAACCCCCTGAAAACATCGGTGAATCCCTGTGCTTTGAAGGCATCTATCCGCTCCCTTTCCAGGGGGTGGTAGCAGACGGTGCCGTTCTGTTCATCCGGGGAGTGGGTGTCGTCGGTCCCGGGGCCACATTGAAATCCCCGGTGACCACCACCGGCCCGGAAAGGGAAAGGGCGTACTCCCTGAGAATATCCAGGTATCTCAGCTTGTCATGGAACCTGGGGTTGTCCACCTCGCCGCCGTTGGGCACATAGACATTGACAAGGGCTATTCCCGAGACCCTGCCGGAGATCATTCTCTTCTGTTCAGGTAGAAAACCGTTCAGGTCGGTTCGTAGATCGGTAAAGGGCAGCCTTGTCAGGATCGCCACGCCGTTCCACCTGGTCTGACCATTCACATGGCAGCTGTATCCCAGTTCTTCGAAGGACTGGAAGGGGAACTGCTCTGAGGTTGCCTTCAGCTCCTGCATACAGAGCACATCTGGTAACGCCCCTGAAAGCCACCTGGTGATCACAGGCAGCCGGGCCCTCACGGAGTTCACGTTCCAGGTGGCTATTTTCAGCAAGGCACACCTCCTCTGTGTTTTCTACCTCGGTTTCGCCGGTGAAGTCAAGTGCGGTTTTGCTTCCCGGGGATTATGAAGTAAATTAGTGTCCATGAACAGAAAGACTTTCATGCTGCTGGCGGCGGTCATTCTTCTGGCCGCCGGCCTCGTTAGGGGTCTGGTGGTCCTTCGCAATCCAGCCCCGCCGGTGACGGCATAGCTTCCCACATACTTCTTGCGGACAATCTGAAGAGGGGTCTTGGTTTACCACCTTCGTGAAGTGGACCCTCTACGACCAGTCCATGGAACCCCTTCGCCCGGAGGCGAACAGACAGCCCGCCCTGGCCTTCGTGCTTCTTCCTGTTTTCTTGGCCTTCGGCACCGGCTTCCTCCAGGGGCAGCTCACAAGCCTTTTCATCGGTCTTGCCGCCATGGCCGTGGCTGCCCTGTGGGCCCGGAGGCTTTTCGGTGAACGGCCCGCCCTGGTGGTCCTTGCGTATCTCGCGGTGGATCCCCCCTTCATCTGGTTCTCCGCCCAGCCCGACAGCCTTCTTCTCTATGTTGCCCTTTTCTACGGTGTGCTCACCCTTGCCGCCTCCCGGAGCATCTCCCGGGGAAGGGCGGTGCTTCTGGGGGTTCTCACCGGCCTGATGTACCTGACCAGGACCCAGGGGGTTCTCATGGTGCCGGCGCTTGCCCTGTGGATACTCGCCGGTGAAAGAAGGGGCAGGTGGCTGAAAGTGTTCCTTTACGGAGCCGCCGCCCTTCTGGTTGTGTCTCCCTGGCTTCTGCGGAACTACAGGGAGTTCGGAAGCCCCTCATACAGCCAGAACGCCCAGTTCCTTATGAACGAGAACCACTGGTCCGCCTGGAGCGTCCGGGATTCCGCCCCTTCGCCCTCGGACATGTGGAAGAACCAGGGGCCCGGGGCTGTTTTGGAGTATGTGGCCGCCGGATGTCTCCGTGTTCTGGAACCCCTCACCACCGGCAGCACCCACAGGGGAGAGGTCTTCGGCCAGCCAACCCTTGCGGTCTTCGCGGTGTTCGGCCTTCTCGCCCTTTTCCGCCGGGAAAACAGGAAAAAATGCTGCTGCCCCTCCTGGCCCTGGCACCGGTTTTTGCCGCCCTGGTCCTTCACCAGCACTCCGGCCGCTACCTTTCCGTGGCGGTTCCGGCGGTGGTGGCCCTGGGAGCCGCGGGAATCTTCGAGACCGCCCGGGAGAACGGCAGAGGAAAACTTCCTTACTGGATATTCCTGCTGGTCGCCCTTACCATGGCGCGACCCTTTTTCAATGTTCTCAGGCAGGACAGCCGTGCCCGGGACGCAGAGGCAAGGGAGGCCGCCTGCTGGATAGGGGAGAACGCCTCGGATTCAGCCTGGGTATGCACCTATCCCAATGTGGAGCTTTACCACTTCATCTACAGAAAGCCCACACTGGCGTGGCCAAACGACTACGAGATGCTTCTGTGGCCCTACCTGGAGACCCACGGAGTGGAGTACATGGTGGTTGATATGGATCTTCCCCGGCTGAGACCCTGGCTCTCACGGCGGTGGCGGAGGTCGCCGGAGGGCGGGGAATGGGATGTTGTCAACCCGCCCCCCTTCATCTCAGAGGTGTGGAGAAGCGGCTCGGGAAACACCATTATCTATCAGTTCACCGGGCAGGTTCCCCCGGGCTACATGGAGGTGGATTCCCTGCCCCCGGACAACAGCCGGGCCATCGGACCCCATTGAGAGGGAGGATACATGAAGACTCTGATAGTTTACTCGACGAAACACGGAACCGCGGCAAGATGCGCCGAACTGCTGAAGGAGAAGCTCACCGGCGATGTGGTACTGGCCGACGCGAAGGACTCCCCGGACCCGGAAGGCTACGATGCCGTTATTCTGGGCGCGTCGGTGTATGCCGGGAGCATACAGCGGGAGATGACCCGTTTCTGTGAGGAACACCATGATACTCTGCGGGAGAAGAAGCTGGGTCTCTTCATCTGTTCCGGGGACCACGGCGAAAAGGCCCGTGAATACCTGAAGCTCTTCGGCGAAGGGCTTTTTTCCCATGCCCGGGCGAAGGAGCTCTTCGGTCATGAAATTCACTGGGAAACAATGAACCTGATCGAGAAGCTCCTGGTGCGTCTTCTCATGAAGACCAGGGGAAGCTCATCCCACCTGGAACAGGGCGCCATCGATTCCTTCGCCGGAGAAATGGGGCCTAAGCCTTGAGCCAGGGTTTGCTCCGGTAGTAATCAATCTCACTGATAGAATGGTTCCTTTATTCCTCCACCCCTAACAGGACCTAAGCTGTCAACCCTGCGGTTTTTATCCTCCTGCTTTTTACCTATGTTCATAATGGATGTCACAAACGGAAGAGGAAGGATGAAGTATGAAGATCAACATCGATCAGCCACCTCTTAACACGTCTCTCATGGGTGTGATAAGGGGTGTTGCCGACTATTTCGAACTCCCCCTGAGCACCCCGGCCCTTTTCGGAAGAACCGGGCACGCATTTCTGATCAACATCCACGCCAACGTCTGTCCCAGCGGCCCCTATGTATGGGACATCGAACCCTTCATCGCCCTTCTGGAGAACTCCGGAATACGCATGGAGAACCACGGTTTTTCGGACCGAACAACTCCCTGGAGGAGAGGAGGGAACTCGAGGAAACCCTGAGGCAAAAGCTGGACGGGGGCCTGCCCTGTTCCCTTCTGAACCTGGACAATCAGCTGATCACAGGCTACGATGAGGATGGCTTTCACTGCGTGCAGCCATGGGAGTGCGACTTCCCTCCGCCAAGGCTGACCAATGGCTCCTGGCGGGAAATGGGAGGCGAGATACACGCCTCTTTCTTCAGCTACAGCCAGGTTGAGCGCCTCGACACGGCGTTTTCCATTCAGAGAAGCCTTCTGTACGCCCTGGATCTCACTGATAACCCTGAAAGTCATACACTGCCGGGGTACACCTGCGGAACCGGCGCCTATGATGTGTGGATACAGGCTGTGAAAGACGGACTTGGCAGCACCCACGGCAACTGGTGGAACGCAACGGTCTGGGCTGAATGCAGGAAATGGCCGCCGAGTACTTCCGTGAGATTGCCGGGGGCTATCCCGCCTGCAGTGAAATGGCCCTTGAACTCGCCCTCTCCTTCGACGGAATCTCCCGGAACCTGGAATCGGTTTCAAAGGCGGAACTTCCTGCGGATGAGAAGGCGGACCTCCTTGCGGAAACCCGGGACGCTGAGAACGGAGCCCTTCCCCTCATGGGAGAGCTCGCGGAAAACATAGAAACATAGGGAGATTGATTATGAAGGCCCTTCTTATCAACGGAAGCCCCAGGAAGAACGGCAACACCGACATGATGCTCGATGCCCTCCGGGAACACCTTGAAAAGGCCGGAGTGGAGGTGGAGAGGGTTCAGCTGGGCGGCTGCGCGGTCAGGGGCTGCGCGGCCTGCGGCGAATGCGGCAGGAAGCTCGACGGCCGGTGTGTGATCGACGACGACATCATTAACGACATCATAGAGAAAATGGTGGACTCCCATGCTGTGGTGATGGGTTCTCCCACCTATTTCGGCAATGTGTCCACCGAGATCAAGGCACTTATCGACAGGCCGGTCTTGTGGGAATGGTGAACCGTAGAATGTTCAGGAGGAAGATAGGGGCTGCGGTGGTGGCGGTAAGACGAGCAGGGTCCGTGGAGGCCTTCCATGCCATCAACAACTTCTTCCACCTGAACCAGATGATCATTCCAGGCAGCGGATACTGGACCGTGGGGTACGGCCTGCGTCCCGGCGAGGTGGCAGGCGACGCCGAAGCCATGAGTACACTTGGTGCCCTGGCGGATAACATAGCCTGGCTGGGGGAGATGACACTTTCCGGGGAGGACAGCTGAATTGAGGTACAGGAAGTTCGGAAAGCTCGACTGGGAGGTGTCCGCCCTGGGACTGGGCGTAATGCGGATGCCGGTGAAGGATGGCGACCACGGTGTTATCGACGAGGACAGGGCCGGTGAAATTATCCGCAGGGCCATAGACGGCGGGGTGAACTACCTGGACACAGCATGGAACTACCACCGGGACAACAGCGAGGGCTTTTGGGACGGTTCCTCGCAGGGGGTTACCGGGACAAGGTGCGCATTGCCACGAAAATGCCCTGCTGGCTCGTGGAGAAGCAGGGTGATTTCGACAGGTTCTTCCACGAACAGATGGAGAGGCTCCAGGTGGACCACATCGACTTCTATCTGCTCCACGCCCTCCAGAGGGACTGGTGGGACAAATGAAGGACCTCGGATACCTTGAATGGGCCGAGGAAAAGATGTCCCGTGGTCTTATCGGCCACCTGGGTTTTTCCTTCCACGACAAGTTCCCGCTTTTTCGGCGAATAGTGGAAGACTACGACAACTGGACACTGGCAATGGTACAGCACAACTACATGGACGAGGAGAAAGAAGCCGGAACCTCAGGGATCAGGCTTGCCAGGGAAAAGGGCCTTGCGGTGATAGCCATGGAACCCTCCGGGGAGGCGAGCTGGCCAAGGACCCCCCCCGTGAGGTGAAGAAGGTCTTTCAGGAGGCAGTTCCGGAAAGGACCCCGGTGGAGTGGGCCCTGAGATGGCTCTGGGACCAGGAAGACATAACAATGGTACTCAGCGGAATGAGTTCACCGGAACACGTGGAGCAGAACATCAGCCTGGCCGGGACAACATATCCCGGCTGCCTTGGCGAAGAGGAAAGGGAGGCGATGGAAAGGGTTCGTGAACTCTACCTTTCCAGGGCGCCCATCGGCTGCACCGATTGCAGGTACTGCATGCCCTGTCCCGAGGGGGTGGCCATTCCCTTCATCTTCGATTACTTCAACATAGCGGAGATGTACGACGACATCAGACTGGCAAGGGCGGGATACGCCTTCATCGATGCCGAGAACAGGGCAGACCGCTGCACTGGCTGCCGCAGGTGCGAGGAGCACTGCCCCCAGCATCTTCCCATTGCGGATCTGCTGGTGAAGTGCCACGGGTTCCTTTCCGGGGAAAAAGACTGATGACAGAGGTATCCCTGGCCCGGCTGGAGTCCCGTCTGGGGAGTTCCTCCGGAAGGGACCTGATCGATATACTGTTGAGCATTGCCGGGAAAACGGCGGAATCCGACCCCGGGCGAAGCGAGGAGATGGCCTTCCGGGCCCTTGGCCTTTCCAGGGATTCCGGCTACGGCAGGGGGGAAGCTTCCGCCCTTTTCGCCCTTGGAGACATATCAAGGATCAGGGAGGAATACCCCAGGGCGCTTCGGAACTACTCCGCTGCCCTTGAGGGTGCCCGGGCCGGATCAGACTCAATTCTGGAGGCCAGGTGCCGAAGAAGGCTCGGGGACGTTCACTACTACACAGGCAACCTGGAAGCATCCATGAAACACTATCTGGCCGCCCTGAGTATCTTTGAAAGGGCAGCAGCGAAGCACAACTCCTCCCGGCACAGGATACAGTCCGCCCACCTCATGGCAACCATAGGCAATGTTCTCAGGCTTTCAGGGGACCTTTCCGGATCCCTGGAGTACTACCACCGATGCCGCGAGGTTTATTCAGCTGAGGGTTATACAAGTGGAATTCCCGGTATTCTCTACAACATAGGGAACATCCTGCAGTCCCGGGGAATGTCCGAAGAAGCGATGAAGGTATACAGGGAGGTCCTTGGGCAAGCCGGGCACCGGGGCGGGCCCTACCTGCCATCCCTTGCCCACAACAGCCTGGGGTCCATTCTGCTGGAGATGGATGACCTCCACGGCGCCGAGGACCACTTCAGGAGATCACTTGCCCTGTCCGAAAAAATCGGCAGAAAACGGGGGATACTCAATTCAACGGTGAAACTGGTGGAGCTGGAGACCCACCGGGGGAACAACCAAGCCGCACTGAAAAGGGCTGAAGAGGCGCAAGCCCTTGCCCTGAGCATCGGTGACAGGGGCAGTCTTGCTGATGTTTTGCGGGCGAAGACCCTGATCCACAAGAACCTGGGGAGTACGAGAAAGCCCTTGAGTCAAGCCTTGCCTTCAGGAAGATCAGCGAAGAGCTTCATTCGGAGAAGAGGTCCAGGGAGCTGGACCTGCTCCGGGTCAGGTACGAAGCCGAGGCCAGGGAGCGCAAGATCGAACAGCTGAGAAAGCAGCGGGAAACACAGAGAAAACTGATCAGCGCCGCTGTGGTGGGACTTGTCTTTGCCGGGGTTTCCCTTGTGTCCATGTACCGGAACATGAGGTACAGAGCGAAGACCAACGCCGAGCTTTCCCGTGCCTACGCAAGGGTTGAAAGGCTTTCCCGTACCGATCCACTCACCGGTCTGGCCAACCGAAGGGCAATGATGGAGAGGCTGAGCGCGGAAGAGGCCCGTTACAGAAGAACGGGCAGGCCCTATGCACTGATCCTCTGCGACATCGATGACTTCAAGCGGGTGAATGACCGGTATGGCCACGACCGCGGCGACAGCGTGCTCCGCCATGTTGCCGAATGCTTTGGTGAAGTGCTCCGGGAGCACGATGTTGCCTCCAGGTGGGGGGGAGAGGAGTTCCTTCTTCTCCTTCCGGAAACCTCCGTTAACGGGGCGGTGAACGCAGCCAGGAAGGCAAGACGGGCCATCGCCGACTACCCCTTCAGCCATGGTAATGAACCATTCAGCCTCACCATGACCTTCGGTGTGTCCCCCGGCGGGGGTATACCGGTGGACAGGGCCATTCAGATGGCGGACCGGGCGCTGTACAGAGGCAAGGAAAAGGGAAAGAACAGGGTTTGCCTTCAGACATCCGATTGAAATCTTGCAAAATATAAAACACAGTTTACACATTGACATTTCAGGTTTAGCATTTATACTTTTGCAACACCCTTTCTGAGAGGAGTTGTTGTGAAGTACATTTCCCTTGTTTCGGTAATGGTTTTCATGGCCGGTGCAGCCATGGCTCAGGAGCATGTGTCGGAAAATTCCCTTACAGCCGATGTATCACCGGAGGACCCGGTAACGGTTTCGAACATCACCGGGGACATTTTTGTCCTTGGCGGAGATGGTGACGCAGTGGAGGTTTCCTGGAAGCTCACATGTGATACTCAGGAGGAGATGGATGCCGTCACCGTTGTATGCGAAGCGGAGGATGGAGTTCACTGCCGGGTGGAGTACGACCACAGCTGGAACAGCGATCACTCCGCCAGGGTGGATTTCCTTCTTACCGTTCCCGGGGATATCCCCCTTGATTACCTCGTTGAGAACGTGAATGGAATCGTGGAACTGAAGGATGCCAGCGGAAATTGTGAGATAAGCCTGGTTAACGGGGATGTCCTGGCTTCCATGTTCACCGGTCCCCTTTCCATCGAGGTCGTGAACGGCGAACTCACAGTGGATGACTGCCCGGGTCGGAGAGGGCGGAGCTGGTGAACGGAAGCCTTTTTGTAACATTGGAGGAAATGGCCGAGGACCTTTCCCTGCGAAGTGTGAACGGCACCATTCGTTTGAAACTGAACACCGAAGCCACCGTTGAACTGGAGACCCTCTCCGGGAACATGGAGGTTCCCGGGGAGTTCGGCGCTGTGTTCACCGACCAGGTGGTTGGATCGTATGCGGAGTTCGGAAGGGGAAGCCCGGTGGTATCGGTTTCAACCGTTAGCGGCGATATCGAAATACTGTAGGGAGAATTTCCGGAACAGAAAAGGGGAGCCCCGAGGGCCCCTTTTTTTATGTCCGGTTCTTCTAGTTGATAGAAGTCTTGATGGATGCCCATGTGGAGGGCTGAAGCGCCTGGGCTTCCTCGAGGGAGAGGTCGTCCCAGTAGATGGAGCTTCCGCCGTCGGAGAAGAGGTCCAGCGCGCCTATCTCATAGATTCCGCTGACGGGAGACCATGGGATGGTTTCGATGAACACATCATTGTAGTAGATGCTCTGGAGGTTGGAACCCAGGGATATCTCCACCCTGACCTCAACCCACTGGTCGCGGATGATGTCAACGATACCGGAGCCTTCCGTGACGGTCATCTGTCCCACGGAGAGGTTGAACTTGAGCTGGAGGGCCCAGTCGCTCTGGGCTCCCTCGTAGTGGGTGAGAAGAATGAAGAACTGGTCTCCGGTGGTGCCGGAGGGAATGTAGCTCCATCCGGTCATGACCCAGTCGCCTTCGGTTACGTCGAACTCGTGAACGATGTCCGACGTGGGTTCGATCTCCACGGCATTGGGAGCACTTAGAGCCTGGGCATCGGTAACATAGGCGTCATAAGCCGGGTTCTCGTCCCAGCAGAACCAACCGCCCTGGCCGTTAAGCCCGGAACCCGCCGCGTAGGAATCGAAATTTTCAGACCAGTCCGCCGCTGCCACTGAAACGAGCAGTGCAAGACCGAGGATAAAAGCTGTTCTCATTGTTTCCCCTTCCTCTGATATGGGCACACGCTGTGCCTTTGCTTCGTGTTAATAGCCCAAGGAACTCTCCAGGTCAAGGGCTTCAAGAAATTATAACCGGTTCTCCCGGCTGGAAACAGCGTATCCTCAAAGACAAACTGGCAGGGTATACATATTTTCACCATTGCGCTGGCATCGGCCTTTATTATACTCGGAATCCATTCGGTTACCGGGAGGGTACATTTGGCCGAGCAGTTCGAGATATCCATCGATCTTAACAGAAGGATACTTTCCCTGAAAGTGTGGGGCTTCTGGTCACTGAAAACAGCCGAATGCTTCCGGGATAAAATGCTCAGGTCCATGATCTCCCTTGATGACGGTTCCCCTTGGAGCGTTCTTGCGGACGTAAGGATGTTCCCCATACAGCCGCCGAAGGTTCAGGATGTCATCCGTGAGCTCATGCGTCTCGCGGTCAAATACGGCATGCGGCGGTCGGCCAATATCGTAGGGGGAAGACTCACCAGGATACAGATAGAAAGGCTTTCAGGGGCAGCCTGGCCGGAAAGGGGACGATTCAGCTATTTCACCTCACAGGCCGAGGCTGAGAACTGGCTGGGGGAACCGGAGGACGGGAGTTTTGAAAGAAGCCATCAGAAGCTTTTTCAGACCCTTTGACCTTCCCGCGGAAGCCAGGAAGGTCATGGAAGCAGAGGACCTTCTGTTCATTGCTGAGAATATCAGGACCACCGTTGTTTATCATCGTTTTCGGGCTCCGGGCAGAAGCTTCAGGAACAAGCGGGAGATAGCAAGGGGGTCCCTGGGGATCTCCCGGAAAAGGATAGTGGGATACGCTTTTCAGGAAGCGCATTCTTCATCTGCCATTCCATCGTGAAGAAACTAAGAGCGTGAAGTTCTCTTCGGTGGACGGCAGTGTGCTGGTGATCGCCTTTGACCCCGGCCTGTTCGACCCCCGGCGGGAGGGCAGCATGGAGATAAGGTATCACACTCCTTCCGCGGATGAGGCCTTTGCGTTAATACAGGGGAGGCTGAACTAGCCCGGGGGCGACGGACAGTTTCCTTTCAGCCTGCATTTTCCGCAGGACATACCGATCCATAGCTCGTCGAAATAATTCTCTATCTCCCTTACCAGAACGGGGTCGGCGCTGTATATCCCCGCTTCGAAGTTCCGTTTTCCC
Source organism: Candidatus Sabulitectum silens (assembly GCA_001875255.1). Classification (GTDB taxonomy): domain Bacteria; phylum Fermentibacterota; class Fermentibacteria; order Fermentibacterales; family JCC-6; genus Sabulitectum; species Sabulitectum silens. Next base: position 351,200 of record MJAN01000001.1, read on the forward strand.
GGGGACCTGGCACCCAGACCGGCTCCGGTCAGGTTTGCGCTGCCGGTATAGGCTGAAGTGCCGTCGATGATGATCAGTTTGCAGTGGACCCTGGGGCATTGCTGCATTTCGAAACCCTCACTGTTTTGAAGACCCTGAAGTCTGCCGAGGGACCTGAGGAAGGGAGCCGATGGTGTGCCCCGTGAAGCAGCCTGATGCTAACCCCCGGTCCTGAAGCCTTTCCAGGTGATTCAGAAGGGGAAGACTTCGCCCCGGCCTCCGGGCACATGGAGGTCCTTTACGTTGGCGGTGGCTATCCATATCCGTTCCCTGGCCCTGAGGACTCCCTCTTCGATAAGCAGGGAGTAGTGCTCTGAATCCCTTATGAACCTCATTCACCGGCTTTCTTCGCCTGTCTGTAAAGGATCTTCCTTTGACGGGCTATGGTTGAGGCAACAACATTCCTGGAGAGCCCCGCATCGGTGGCAAACTTTTCCAGAAGGGTTTTCTCCGATGGATCCAGCCTGCCGTCCGCCAGGGACATCCTGACCATTGCCTTGAGTATCTCCATTGCCTCGGTGGTGTTGGAGGGGGTTGGCATGGGGCTGTTGGGATCCTGAACGGAGTTGATTATCTCCTGAAGGGTCTCCTCGGATATTCCCCGGTGGCTGGCGAAGGAACTGAGCATGGACATCTCCTCGGAGTCAAGCTTTCCATCGGAATACATCACTCCGGCCATGGACATCAGAAGGATGTCCGGAGTAACCCCGGCAGCTCCGGTGACAGGAGAGACGGATGAGGAGTTTACCCTGGCTCCGGTGAATGGTTTCACCGCCTCGAGGACCCATGAACCGCTGCCGTCGTTGAGAGGCCTTCCGCAGTATTCGCATTCCCCGCCGTCGGCTCCGGTGTAGGGAGCGCCGCAACCAGTGCAGTGGGCACTGTGCAGGCCCTGCGAGGCGATGGTCCGGACACCGTGTTTCCTGGCCAGTGAGAATATCTGGGGCGTATGGTCTTGGGGCCCGAGGCCTTTGTTTTGCCTTCCCCGTTGATCCAGCCGTTACCGGCGGACCATTTGACAAGAACATCAACCCTGTCGAATTCGGTGCCCTGCTCTATTCTCTGAACCTCCACGGCTCCCACGGCGGCGTCATGGAAATAGAGGTGCCATTCTCCCTGAACGGTCTGACCTATGCTTTCACCAAGAGCCTTTGCGTAATCTTCGGTGGCAACCTTGGCCATTGGAGCGGAGCTGTTGTCGAAGTAGCTCTTGATGTATCGCCAGAATGCCACTGAGGCGGTGTCCTCAATGGTCTGGATGTTGAAGCCCGGGTCGGCGGCGGAAATTTCAGCGTACCCCGGAACCGCCGAGGGACTGGAGGCCGTACTCCACTCGGAGGCCTGGGTTATCTCGCTGAGGACCCAGTCGTACTCGCCGCTTGTCACAACGGCGTCGCAGTATTCGCAGTGACCGGATTCCGACAGTGTGAGCCCAGCACCGCAGTTGGGGCAAACCCCCTCCACCAGGCCCTTCCCCGCCAGGGTCTGAACACCGGGCTTCCGAAGGAAGCTCCAGTACTCCACGAAGGTTCCCGAGTAATTGTCCCGTATCTTCCTTCCGGTCTTCAGGTCCACCTCGGAATCCCTGGCAGAGGCGGTAATCTTTACATGAACGGTGTCGAAGTGGCGGTCGCTTTGAACCGAGACGATCTCACAGCCATGGACCCTGATGTTCTCCATGGCGTTCCTGATACCCTGCTGCTTCTGAATGTGTATCTGAAGGGAGAACCTTTCGTAGACCCCGTCGGAGATGAACCTTTTGACCTTGCTTAGATCATGGCCGCACCAGGCTTCCTGTATCTCCATGAAAGCCTTCACCGCCTTTGAGGTGAAATCCGTTTCCAGGAAGCCCGGGTCCCTGGATTTGAGATCCGCAAGTGCTTTCTGCATTGCCGCCGGGGTCTGTTTCTGTGTCAGGTTCCTGTTTCCCGCCTGCTGGATCCTGCTGTACTGGGCTTTTTCCTTCCGCTTTTTCGCGATGATCGCAACGATTATTATGATGATCACCAGGGGGATGCCTATGCAGGGCTGTTCGATGCAAAGGCGAAGGAGCAGATATATAAGTATCCCCAGGCCATCACCTCCCCCCCCGTTCCCCGATGAGCGGGAGCCGCCGTAGCTCTGGCCGCCTCCGGCCCTGGCCATGGCCTCCCCGGCGAAAAGGTGAGTATGATCAGGATCAACACTGAAAGAAGGGAAAATTTCCAGCTGGTGTTCATGCGATACCTCCGGCGGTGGCGTATATTATTTACTTCGATGATAACAGAAGTCTATCCAGAGTGGAATGGAATGTCCATGATCGGTTTTTCCAGAATTGCCAGGGACGATGCATAACACATTCAGGCGAAGGCTTCTTTTCATATTGCTGGCCACTATGGTAATATGGGCTTTCCTGTGGTACAGCCACTCGGTGGTGGAGAAGCTCAACAGAACCAGCAGACGGAACTGCGAGACCATCGCCAGGCTATGGGCCGGGGTCCAGTATCCCCTGAGCCTGGTGGGGGCCCCGGAGGGATACTTTCCTGCTCCCTTTGCGGAAATCCCATAGGCACCGCTCCTGAAGGTGTGGCGGACAGCCTTCTTTTCTGCGAGTTCTGCTCGGATACCACCCGTTTTGTCGTTACCTCCAGGCTAATGCCGGGGAGCGGCGGGAGATCCTTGTTTCCACCCGGAGGCTCTTCGCCGAAGTGACCTCCAGGCTTGATTTTCCCACGGTTTTCTCCGACGATGTGGGATACCCCCAGATCGTGGACGGAGAACCAACCGACGGTTTCCCCGGCAGAAGGATAGCCGAAATACGGCAGAGAATGCAGAGAATGGCCGAAGAAAACGATCCCATACCCCTTACGGTTATGGAGGATACCATCGGTTATCTCTACTACGGCAACTCCCGGCTGAATGAGGAAATGGAACTCATCCCCTTTCTCGAGCTGGGTTTTCTTCTTGTCATCGCAGCTGTGATCTTCTTTCTTCTGCGTTCCGAGGTCTCCCGGGAAAAACACATGTCCTGGGTGGGTTTCGCCAGGGAAACCGCCCACCAGCTCAGCACGCCCCTCTCTTCCCTGATGGGGTGGCTGGAACTCCTTAAGGACGACGAAGCCATAATAGGGAACCTGGATACCGCGGAGGCGGTATCCCACATGGATACCGATGTGAACCGGCTGAAGAGAATAGCTGAGAGATACGGCCAGATGGGCCGTGAAGCGAAACTGGCGCCTGCCTTCATCGAGGACATCATCATGGAAACAGTTGAGTATTTCAGTAAAAGGAAGGGTCTTCTGGGCCATGGCGTTGTTTTGTCCGTGGAAGGGGACTGCCCGGGGAGAAAGATAATGGCAAACTCCGTGCTCCTTGGCTGGGTCCTCGAGAACCTGATAAAGAATGCGGTGGCCGCCTGCGCCCCAGGAAAGACGGCGGAAGTATAACCATCGCCTGTTCCCCCGGAGAGGACGGAAGCACCATAGAGATAACCGTATCGGACAACGGCAACGGCATTCCCTATCCCGATCAGGGAAAGGTCTTTCGAGCAGGGTTCACCACAAGAAAGGGCGGGTGGGGGCTCGGGGCTTTCCCTTGCCAGGCGCATTGTGGTGGAACATCATGGGGGGACCCTGAATCTCGTGAGAAGCATTCCCGGAGGCGGCACGGTTTTCGGTATTGTCCTTCCGGTGCTGAAAGGTGGTGGGCTTGATAACGATTCTCTGGGTGGATGATGAGATAGATCACCTCCAGGCCCACATAAAGTTCCTGGAAAAGCGTTCCTATGAAGTGCTTCAGGCCCGCAGCGGAAGGGAGGCCCTGGAGATACTGAAGGGCATACGGGTTGACCTGGTGCTGATGGACCAGATGATGATAGGAATGGACGGCCTGGAAACCGTTCATCAGATAAGAAAGAGCTACAAAGACCTTCCGGTGGTCATGGTAACCCAGAGTGAAGAGGAAGAGCTCATGGACAGGGCCCTTTCCGGAACCATCGCCGACTTCCTCACCAAGCCTGTCAACCCAAGTCAGATACTCCTTGTTGTGAAACGACTGCTTGATTCCGGCAGGCTTCGCGTGAACAAGGCGGCCATCGAGGTGATCGAGGAAACGGAGAAGCTAAGGGGAAGCCGGGAGAATAGCTTTGACCAGTGGACGAACCTCTACAGGTCCCGAGTGGAGAAAGACATATTCCTCGGGGGTGAGTTGAACCTCAGGCTTGAGGGCATTCAGGGCGGAGGTCTCGATCAGGTGGAGCACGACTTTTCCAGGTTCATCGAGAAGAAGTACCCGGAATGGCTGGCTTCTCCCGATGAAGCCCCGCTTATGGCCCATAACGTGCTTCAGCGTCTTGTGATTCCGGAACTGGAAAAGAACACCGGCGAGGTGGTGTTCCTGGTGATTGACTGTATGCGATTCGATCAGTGGCTTCTCATGCTGAAGTCCGTGGAGCAATGGTTTCACAGGGAGTCAGGGTTCATGGTGGCCGGTCTTCCCTCCGCAACCCCATACAGCAGGAATTCCATATTCAGCGGTCTTGTGCCCAGGGATATATGGCGTTTCTACCGGACCCGGTGGATAGAGAAGTACGGCTGCCCGGGTCTCAACTCCTACGAAAGATACTCCTCAGGGATTCCCTTGTGAGATATGGCTATAAACAGGGAAAAAAGGCGGTGTACGCCAAAATTTCCAACCGGACCGAGGGAGACAATGTCCGCAGGGGCTCTCCCACTTTCTGAAGGACGGTTTCCTTGCAATTGTGGTGAACTTCATCGATCATCTCACCCATGGAAGGTCCGAACTTGATCTCATAAGGGATATCGCCCCGGATGTTCCAGCCTTCAGGACCCTGGCCCGGGAATGGTTCGAGCATTCATTCCTGAGGGAAATGCTGAAAACCCTCAGCGCCCGGGGTACAACGGTGATAGTAACCAGTGACCACGGCTCCACCCTGGCCAGGCGGATTTGCCATATCAGGGGAGCCAGGGGAATGTCCCACAGCGTAAGGTATCGGTTCGGCCACTCCCTGAGCGCCGATCCCAAGAACGCCATAATCGTCCATGATCCCGAACACTGGGGCCTGCCCGATGATCACCCGAGGAAGGGCTATCTGTTCGCCCGGGATGACTATCTTCTCATGCAGGAGGGCATGAATCGGGAAGACCGCCATAAGTTCACAGGTTCCTTCCAGCACGGAGGGGTTTCCCTTGAGGAGATGCTTGTCCCATGCGATGTTCTGAGGCCGAAGAAGTACAGGTAGCCATGATTCATGAAGAGCTCGACCAGGCGGGTCTCGAAGGGATAGCCAGGCAAATGGCCCTGAAGGTGAAACCGGGAGACCGATTCTTCCTCTCCGGCCCCCTGGGTTCCGGTAAGTCAACCTTTGCAAGGGCTTTCATCAGGGCGCTGGGGGTAGAGGGGGCCATTCCCAGCCCCACATTCATCCTTGATTCGGTGTATAGTATCCACTGTTTGGACCTGCAGCTTCACCATATGGATCTGTACCGGCTGAGCGGTTCCCCCGGGGAACTCCTCATGCTGGGTTTCGAGGAAATACTGGATTCACCGGCGGTGGTGCTCATGGAATGGCCGGAAAGAATGGAAGACTACCGCGATCGCCGGGGCTGCACAGTTTGTATTACACCGGGAAGGACCGCTGAAACCAGGAGGGTTGAGATTGACTGGAACCTGGCTGGGTATTGATACCACGGCCTCCCCCGGTGGGGTGGCCCTGGTTGCAGACGGAATGATTCTCATGGAATCCATTCTGCCGGTAAGGGCTCTTCATTCGGAGAAACTGCTGCCGGCGGTATCGCAACTCATGGGATCACTGGATATCAGTGGTGAGGAGCTTTCAGGCATCGCCATCTCCGCCGGGCCCGGCTCATACACCGGGCTGAGGATCGGTATAGCCACCGCCATGGGGCTTGCCGCCGGCTGGGGAGTTTCAGTTAAGGGGGTCTCCACACTCAGGACGATCGTTTCAGCCCTTCCGGAAACAGCTGTGCTGGGCTGCGTAAAGGCCAGGAGGGGAGAGGTGTTCGCCGGGGGGTTCCACTCCTCGAATCCCCTGTCCCGGGAGATCGTGCCCCAGGGTCTGTATTCCGCCGATGAGCTCACCAGGCTTCTTCAGGGGGGAACATTCCTGGCTGTGGGCACCGGCAGACAGGAGCTTCCTGATATCCCCGGTATTCTCTGGGCCAACCCCCTCATGGACTGTCCCAGACCATCCCTGACCGCATTCTGCGGGGCGTTACTAGCCGCTGAAAACGGTTTCGACGATACTGTTGAGCCCCTTTATCTGAGGGAGTTCAACCAGAGGATAAAGAAAAAATGAATCAGATCGAGTACGGCAGACCGGATGAGAGGCATCTGGAAGATCTTTTCCAGCTCGAGAAGACGTCCTTTGCCAGCCCCTGGGATATGGATGAGATACGGGCCCTTGTAAGAAGATCCCTTTCCCTGTTTACCCTGGCAGCCTTTTGCCGGGGCAAACCTGTCGGCTACATATCCGCCGCTTTTTCCGAGCCCGGGGTCCTCCATGTGATAAGTCTGTGCACCGGAATTGACTTCCGCCGAAGGGGAGTGGCCGGGCACCTTCTGTCCTGCGCCCTCCAGTGGGGTAAACACATGGAAGCCAGACGGGTGGTACTGGAAGTAAGGGAGGGGAATGCAGCCGCCATTGGTTTCTACGAAAGGTGGGGCTTTTCCGCCAGGGGAACCATTGAGAACTTTTACGGCCGGGGTATACACGGTATTTACATGGAAAGATCGCTGAAGCCCGTGAAGGGAACCCTGGAATCCCTTCTCTTCCTCAACAGCCGACTAAGTAAGGGACCGAAACTGGGTGTCGTTCTGGGTTCAGGGCTGGGCTGGGTAACGGAACCCTTCGGGTGCGGTATGAGCATTCCCTTTCCGGACATACCCGGAATGGCGGGAGATGCGGTTCAGGGCCACGCCCAGAAGCTGCAGACCAGCGAAGACGGCTCGGTGGTTTTCATCATGGGCAGAAGGCATCACTATCAGGGTTATTCAGGTGGCGAGATAGCCCTGCTGCCCTCTTCCCTTGCAGCCCTGGGCGTGGATCGATGGCTTCTCACCAGCTCAGCCGGTGCGGTGGACCCCGACTACTCCGTGGGTGATGTGATGATTTTCGACGACCACATTAATTTCTCAGGCTGCATACCGGAACCGCCACTGAAACCTGTAGGTGCCGGAGTTTACTCGCGCGAGCTGGGAAGGATAGCGGAAGAAACCCTTGGGTCTCCTCGAAGGGGTGTGTTCGCCTGCGTTTCCGGGCCCGCTTATGAAACCGCCGCCGAGGTGGGTCTTATTCGACGGACCGGCGGTTCAGCCGTTTCCATGTCCACAGCCCAGGAGGCCCTGGCACTCCGTGCCCTGGGCTGCCGGGTTCTGGCGCTTGCCCTGATAACGAACAGCACCGACAGCGGTGATTCCGTCTGCCACGAAGAAGTGCTGTCCGCCCAGGAGATATTGAGGAAGAGACAGGGGACTCAATGGTGGAGCTTATCGAAAGGCTAAAGAATTGAACTATGCCCTGGCGGAAAGCTGGGTCTTTGGAAGGCGCCGGCTGGGGATGAAGTACGGGCTGGACAGGATGCTCTCCATAATGGAGGAGCTGGGCCACCCGGAAAGATCCTTCAAAACAGTTCATATAGTCGGAACCAACGGCAAGGGCAGCACCGCCGCGGTCCTTTCGGAGCTGGCAGGTGAGCTGGGGTTTTCCTGGGGGCGGGGGACCTCCCCGCATCTGCTCCATTACAGGGAGAGGATCGCCACGGACACCGGCTGGATCCCCGAGGAAGATGTGGCCCGCTTCATAACCGACAAGAAAGAAATGCTGGAAAGGTATTCCGCCACGTTCTTTGAGATAACCACAGCCATGGCCGCCTGGTACTTCGCCCGTTCCGGGGTTCAGTGGGTGGCCGCCGAGGCCGGCCTGGGTGGCAGGCTCGATGCCACCAGGACCTATAGTGGCGTGGGAACGATCTTTACCGGAGTGAGGGTGGAGCACAGCAGGATCCTCGGTGATTCCAGGGAGAAGATCGCGGCGGAGAAGGTCGCCGTTGCGGAGCCCGGTTCTGTCCTGATAGCCTCGAGGCAGACACCGGGAGTGGAGGAGGTAATTCAGAAAGCCGTTAGCGGGAACAGCCTTCGGAGGGTTCTGCCGATAATGGTGGACATCAGCCCCCTGCCCGGTCTGCACCAGCTGAAGAACAGCTCCCTTGCGGTCACAGCGGCCATGGAACTCTTTGAAAAAACCCCTGAGGAGGTCGCAAGTGCCTACAAGAGGCTCTGTGGAAGGCTGAAGTGGCCTGGAAGACTGGATTTCCGGGCGGGAGATCCTCCCATACTCTTTGACGTGGCCCACAATCCCCAGTCAATGGAAGCCCTGGTCTCCCACGTGAAAGACTGGAAGAAACCGGTTCCCGCGGTGATAGGTTCCTGGCTGACAAGCCCTGGAAGGAAATGGTGGAACTGCTCCGTGGTGTGGCCGGTCCCGTGGTGACAACCACACCGGAAAGTGAAAGGAAACTCACCGCTTCGGAACTCGCCGCGCACATGGGATCAGCGGGTTTCGATGTTACCCCGGTGGAAGCCATTGAAGATGCGGTAGCAACATGCCGGGGTATGACCACCGGGGGCAGAATGCTGGTTACCGGTTCGTTCTTCGTGGTGGGAGAAGCACTGAACGTCTCCGTTGACAGGGGCTGGGTGAGCGGGGTTCCCGATTCGGCTTCGATTCTCTTAGATTAGACAGACTTCAGAAGAAAGGAAGCAAATGCCAAAGAACAGGAAATCCGTTCCCCGGGTGGACAAAAGGGAAACGGTACCCTTTGGAAAACTGAACTATATCCTATTTGCGGCGGGTCTGCTGCTGATAACCGCCGGCTGGTTCCTGCTCAGGGCTGGGCATATTTCCATTTCCCCCCTGATGCTCATACTGGGATACTGCGTAGTTATTCCCGTTGCGATCATTATCGCGCCCAGGGAGGATAAGGGTTCATCTGAATGAAGCGGTTTTCCCCGTTTCCCCTTCTTTGCCTTCTACTGGCGGCCATTTCCTGCGAAGAAGAAACCGCTGTCATTCCATCCCCTGAACCCCTTCAGGTCTCTGATACCTCCTTTGTGGATGTGCCCGGCGGGGTTTTTACCAACTCCAGGGGAGAATCCATCGAGGTGGGATCATTCCAGATGCTCGAAAGCGAGGTAAACAACAGGCTTTACAGGTATCTTGCCGAGGCATCGGGGATACCCCATCCCCCCGACCCCGGATTCCCGGGCATGGAAGGGTATTTTTACGATTCTCTAACCCATCCCGTTGTGAATATCAGTCCCGCCAGGGCAAAAAAGGCGGCTTCCGCCATCGGGTGCCGTCTGCCCACAAGGAACGAGTGGGAGTATGCCGCATCACTGGGCCTTTCAGGGGACATCTCCAGCCAGTACCCGTGGGGAGAGCTCCATCCTCCGGAGGTTCCCGGTGTTCCCGCGAACTATCTGGCCCTTGATGACTGGAGCAGCAGGGATCTCGACGGTTTCTCATATACGGCTCCCTGCGGTTCATATCCCCTTTCCCGGGGAGGTTTTCAGGACATTGCCGGTAATGTTGCTGAAATGGCGGTCTGCGTTCAGGATTCAGCGGTTCACCTCATGGGCGGGAGCTGGGTCCAGAACCAGGAGGCCATGCAGATCGGATATGTAAGGGAACTCCAGGACGGCGATATATGCTGGTACGGGGGTTTCCGCCTGGTAAGATAAAAAACCGGGGGATCACTCCCCCGGCTTCCTGGTGGGCGAAGAGGGACTTGAACCCCCGACGTCCTGCTTGTAAGGCAGGCACTCTAGCCAACTGAGTTATTCGCCCATGGTGCCGCGTATAAATACTTCCCCTTCGCAAATCTGTCAATACTGGTCGTTTCCGTTCCTTGCCTTCATAATTGACCAATGGAGAAAAGCAAAGACAACCACGCTAAGATCTCGAGCCGAATCGGTGACACATGCCCGGTGGTTGTAATTCCCGCCAGCCGGCGGCAGGCGATCTACTCCAGTCTTCTGGCTGCAGATGAACCTGTTTCTATCACAGTGGATGTAAGCGAGGGGCTGGCACTCCTCGGGGTCAGCGCCCTGGACTGGCCAGGTCTCGCATCTGTGGTGGTGGGAGAACTTCACCACGAGGGCTGGAACCTCGATCTCCTTGAGGGGTTCACCGTGGACTACAGAGGTGTCCGCAGGGGCATCATCATCACCGGCATCATCCTTGACAAGAACAGCGCCGGCAGAGGCGGCAAGTTCAGGGAGGATGCCAACAAGCTAAGCAACCTCCTGAAAAGTCTGGCCATGGGCAGGGAGGGTATTGTTTCCCTTCTCAACCGCTCCTCCGACAGGGTCGAGACCTACCAGCATATACTGGTGGAACTCGATCGCTTCTACTATGGCAGCATACCCGAGGGCATTCTGGGGGAAACCGGACAGCTGGTTCTCTTCATCAGCTCCAGGTCCGATCAGTATCTCCTTGCCAGGAAGCCTGCGGATCTTGCGTGGATAGTGAAAACGAACCATGACCTCCTTGAAAAGGTTCGAAAAAAAGGCGGAACCCCCTTTTACAGAATAAGGAATATCAGGGCCACCGGAGAGCACCTTACCGGTATCAACATAGTGGGCTACGAGCGGGACATTTCTTTCCAGAAGCTCATCACCACTCTATCAGTTGCCTGGCCCGGAGCCACCGTAAGGCATCAGAGAAGATACACCACCTCCGACGGCATCGTTTCCATAAGGGTGGAGATGACCGGCCTGAACGGAATGAGCGCCACCAGGGAAGAGCTCAAGGTCATCAGGGAGTATCTTAAGAAGCTGCTGGTTTCAAGGGGGATCGACCGGCTTGACGCCATATATCACTATGGAGGAACGGAACACATCGGAAGGGCCCTCCTTCCCCTTCTCATAAAGGAATGCAGAACCACCGGCATGAACCAGGCATACATTGCCCTGGAGAGCACCACCACGTTCAACGCCGAGATGAAGATGCTTCTCGTTACCGCCGCCGGGGAAAAGGCCGACGTGGCGGACCACGATGGCAAGATACTCACCCTGGTGAAGAAACTTACCTCCAGGAAGGGGCTCGGGGTGAAATCCTTCAAGTCACCTACCAGAAGGGACGATGTCTGGGTGGATGTCTTCGACTTCGTGGTGGAACGGGAGCAGTTCGACCAGATGGAGGATGCATATTCCATGGTAAAGGAAGTGGTGCGGGAAAGCTTCGGTGAGTTCAGGGACTTCGACCAGGGCATGAGGCTCAACGATGTGAATCAGCTGGCATCTATACGAAAAGAGCTGTCGGACATACCGGAAACCGTGGTTACTGATTTCTACTACAGCCTCGAGGATTTCATGAGGGCTTCAGTGCCCACCAGCGAACTGTCCAGGCAGATCAGGCTTGCATTCTCAACCATTTCGCAGCTGCTGCCCGGTTCAGGAAATGAGATCAAACTGGCCCACGAGGAAATCCCAGGCGTCCGGGGTCCCGTGGCCACCCTGTTCTGCTGCGCCAGACGGGGCGAGTGCAGGAACATGGAGGCCCTGCTGGCAACCGTGAGGGATTATACGGTTACGGTTAGCATCATCAGGTGGTCCGGGGCTGTGTCGGTTCTTCTACGGGTTCAGGAGTCAGGAAAGGCTCTTTCATCTGAGAAACGGGACGAGGTATTGAACAGTATTGCAGAAAGAATGGTGGATCATGAGTAGCACGGCATCGCCTCCCCACTACCCGGAAGAGAGGGAGCAGTTCGCCTCCATGCTTGAGAACTGGTTCCAGCAACGGATGATAATGTCCAACAAGGCTCTGAAGCTGATGCTGCTGCCGCTCATGGCAGTGCTGGTGTTTGCCCTGGGATTCTGGTTCAGCTATTACCTCCCGGTTCCCGCGACGGTCACCGCCCTGGCCCTTCTCGTTTCCCTTCTGGTCTGGCTTGTCTGCCTTGTGGCCGGGGTAAGGATTTTCAGAAGGATGAGGACCGGCGACGCCTTATGCTGAGGAAAATCCGCTCTTCATCAACTGCGGAAGAAGCTTGACAAGAACCCGCACCCTATTTATGCTTGCGTTCTCAAAGCGGAGGCGGTGTAGCTCAGTTGGTAGAGCAGCGGAATCATAATCCGCGGGTCAGGGGTTCAAGTCCCTTCGCCGCTACCAGGCATTTTCCAGAGGCGTTCTGCTCCTTCAGGGGTTGAGCGCCTCTTCCTTATCCTCCATGGGATACATCCCAGGCAGGGCATGCTTAAATCCTTTGCTCATAATCTTATACGCAATCTATTTGTCAAATTTACGGATGGCTTTATCTGATCATGCCGTGGTTTCTTCTGCAGCTGGCGTTCCAGCCCCGAACTCTGAAACTGTCCCTTTCCCTTCCCGTTATTCTGTATCGGTAGCTGGTTTCCGTTGTGGGGCAGAGAAGGTCCTCGTGGACATAGTCGGGGATGGTGGAGAGTTTCTTCCAGCCATTCCCCGGGGGGGTACTGGTTGTTTTCAGCGAGGTACATGTTGAGTCCCCCGGCGATGTTGCGGAGGTTGGAGCGGCAGGCAGCATACCGGGCGCTTTCGGTGATATCCCGGTACTTGGGAATTGCTATGGCGGACAGGATGCCCAGTATCACAACCACGATCATCAGTTCAATAAGTGTGAAACCCGCCCTTGAGCCCCTCATAGCTCTCCCCTTTCGAACAGCTCCAGGTCCAGATCCGAGGTGTAGTAGAGGCCGATGGGGGTCTGGATGGACCATATGTCGTCGTACTCCACGGTATAGATGAATCCCGGGGGAAGGTTCAGGTCCTCCTGGCGGGGAAGGGAGTCGTTGGCTGCCATGAAGGCCTCAACTCTGGCGGCCACCGCTGCCACGGAGTCCCTTTCCGCCTGTTCCCCGGGGGGCGGGGAGGTAATGAAAGAGGAGTTTCCCGGCTGGTATAGAAGGAGGACTATTATCACCGCGGCACCCACCGCTGCGAAGATCAGTATGCCGTTCTTCCCCTTCTTCCTTTCAGGTTTTCGCTTCCTTTCCTCGAAGACTATGTCCTTGTCCAGCTGCATAGGCTCTCCAGTTGCGTTCATACCGCCACCTCTCCCTCGGTGCATCCCTTCGTCCTTCTCCACAGGGATTATATTAGAAAACATGGGCAAACTGGAGATGGCATTTCTTGACACCGTTTCCCGGGAGGAGCTATTCCCCCGGGGTTCGTCGATCTGTGCCGCCGTGTCCGGCGGGGCCGATTCCGTTTCTATGCTGCATCTCCTTCACCGTTTCTCCTCTTCCCGGGGCTGGGAGGTCAGGGTGCTGCACATAAACCACGGGCTAAGGCCCGAAGCGGCTTCGGAGCAGTCCTTCGTTGCGGATCTTTCCCGAAAACTCGGCCTTCACTTCCAAGCGGTGGAGGGCCGGGCCACCACCGGAGGTTCCATGGAGAGCAGGTGGAGCAGCCTCAGACATTCGGTTTATTCCCGCCAGCCTGACCTCGTGGCGGTTGCCCACAACGCAGATGACAGGGCGGAGACCATCCTCCTCAGGCTGGTTCAGGGTGCCGGGCTCAGGGGTCTTGGAGGAATGGACTACCGGGGAAGGGGTCCCGTCAGAAGGCCAATGCTGGACATTGAAAGGCAGGAGATCCGCCGTTGGCTGGAGGGGGAGGGCATAGCCTGGATGGAGGACCGCTCCAACCTCGATAGGGATATCGCCCGTAACAGGATGCGCCATGAAGTGCTGCCGAAGCTCAGGGAAGGCTTTCCCGAGGCGGTACCGGGCATCTGCAGGTCCGGGGCGATACTCAGCGGCTGGAGAGACCTGCAGACACAGATATCGTGTATGTTCCCCGCTGAGGAATTCGGAAGGGAAGATCTGATCTACCTTCCGACGCCCTTGCCACCCTTGCCCTCTGGAACATGGCGGGAAGACCCAGGAAGGGTTATGAAGAGTTGTGCAAGGTTGTAAGATGGCTCAGGGCCGGGGGAACCGGGGAGCACATCCTCCCCGGGGGGAAGAGGCTTATCGCCGGGAAAGACATTATCAGCATGGAGAAGAAAGGCACCGGGAGGTACTGATGGGGGCAGAATACGACATACTGATCGACGCCCGGCGTATACAGCAGGCGGTCAGCGAACTCGGAGGGGAGCTTTCTGAGCTTTACAGTGGCGAGGAAGTTGTGGTCATACCCCTGCTGAGGGGAGCCTTCGTTTTCGCTGCGGACCTGATACGGGCAATGAACCTTCCTGTGAGGGTGGAATTCATAGGAGCCGCCAGCTACGGCGCCGAAACCGTATCCTCAGGAGAGGTGAGGCTTACCCTGGATACCTCCTTTCCCCTGCACGACAAGCATGTTCTTATAGTGGAAGATATTGTAGACACAGGGCTTACACTGGCATATATTCAGAAGCTCATTGCATCGCGGAACCCCAGATCCATCCGTACCGTCGTTCTGCTGGACAAACCTTCCAGACGAAGGGTACGGGCTGATCTGTATAAAACCCTCTTCACCATACCCGACCGGTTCGTTGTGGGGTATGGCCTCGACGGTCCCGGCGGGTTCTGGAGGAACCTCCCGGTGATAGCCGCACTGAGGGATGGAACGGAGAATACCAAGATTGAACGATAACGAAAAAAAGCCCCCGGAAAAGAACAGGAAGCAGGGACCAACACCACCCCCGGGCCTTGGCGGGTGCAGCTTCAGAACGGTAACCATGTGGGTCATGCTGGGGCTTCTTGCCTATGTACTGGTGATCTTCCTCGGCGGAGGGTCCGACAGGGCCTCCATTACCTACAGCGAACTTCTCAGTTATGCCGAGAGGGGCAGTGTAAAAACCGCGGTCCTCTCCTCCGGCGGCGAGGTCGAGGGAGAGTTCAGGTCCCCCCAGGCCATAAGCAACGGCGAAGTTACCCAGGATTTCCTTAAGTACTCAAGCTTCGTGCCCTTCGAGGACGTGAACTCCGTGGACCTTCTCAGGGAGCACGGCGTGGATGTTTCCGGAAGGGGGCCGAACAGTTTCCTTGCCATTCTGATCAACGTCGGCCCAATCCTGCTCTTCATCGTTCTCTGGATATTCATAATGAGACGGATGTCCGGCGGGGGTCAGGCCTTCAGCTTCGGAAAGAGCAAGCACCGGCTGATAACCGGGGACAGACCCAAGAACACATTCGAGGACGTGGCGGGATGCGACGAGGCCAAGGAAGAGCTGGAGGAAGTGATCGAGTTCCTCCGTGAGCCGGGCAAATTCAGGAAGCTCGGGGGAAAGATCCCCAAGGGCGTGCTTCTGATAGGCCCTCCGGGCACCGGCAAGACCCTTCTCGCAAGGGCAGTTGCCGGCGAGGCGAAGGTGCCGTTCTTTTCCATGAGCGGCTCGGATTTCGTGGAAATGTTCGTGGGTGTTGGCGCCAGCAGGGTGAGGGACCTCTTCATTCAGGCAAAGGCCAAGGCCCCAAGCATAATCTTCATCGACGAGATAGACGCCGTGGGCCGTCAGAGGGGTACCGGCCTCGGTGGAGGCCACGACGAACGGGAGCAGACACTGAATGCCCTCCTTGTGGAAATGGACGGGTTCGCCGCCAATCAGGGTGTTATAGTGGTGGCCGCAACGAACAGGCCGGATGTTCTGGATGCTGCCCTTCTCCGCCCGGGCCGGTTTGACAGAAGCATCACCGTGGGCATGCCCGATGTCCAGGGCAGAGAGGCTATCCTGAAGGTACATACGGCGAAAATGCCGCTTTCCACCGAAGTGGAACTCTCCGTGGTGGCCCGGCGTACACCGGGCTTCAGCGGAGCCGACCTTGAATCACTGGCCAACGAAGCGGCGCTCCACGCCGCCCGAAGGAATGTCAAGTCCATAGAAATGCGGGATTTCGAAAGCGCCGTGGACAGGATCATCATGGGGATCGAGCGAAGAAGCATGGTGATGTCCGACGAAGAGAAGAACCTCACCGCGGTCCACGAGAGCGGCCACGCGATAGTCAACGTCTTCAGCCCCCAGTCCGACCCCTTCCACAAGGTGACCATCGTTCCCCGGGGAAGGGCTCTGGGCGTGACCAGCTTCCTGCCAAGGGCGGAAAGGCACAACTATTCCAAGGAGTACTGCAACAGCGTTCTGGCGAGGCTTTTAGGAGGCAGGGCCGCCGAATCCCTCATACTTGACACCATGAGCACCGGAGCGGGTAACGATCTCGAAAGGGCCACGGACCTTGCACGGAAAATGGTCTGCAACTGGGGAATGAGCCCGGAGATCGGGCCTGTTTCATTCTCCGACGAACACGGTCCGGTGTTCATCGGCCGGGACATGGGCAGGACCAAGAACTACAGCGAGCACACCGCCAGGGTGATCGACGACGAGGTAAGAAGGCTCATGGGAGATGCATACAAGTGCGCTCTGGACATACTCGAGACCAACCGGGACATAGTGAAGCGGCTTACGGAAGTTCTTCTGGAGAAGGAAACCGTATCCAGCGGAGAGATCCGCCAGATGCTTTCCGAAATGCGCCCGGGAGAGGAGTTCCCCGGTCTCGACGCCCTTGAGGTAGAGGAAACACCCGAGGAACCGGAAGATAAGGTAGGAACCGTTGGACCTGAAGAAGATTGAGCAGGGTGTCCGGCTCATGCTGGAGGGTATAGGGGAGGACCTCACCCGGCCGGGGATAAAAAGGACCCCGGAAAGGGTGGCATCCTCAATGGCTGAGTTGTGCCGGGGCCTTGACCCCGGTTCCAGGAAGCCCATTGCGGTGATGAGCGAAGCGGATCAGAACGAGATGATCATAGTCAAGGATATCAGCTTCTCGTCCATGTGCGAGCACCACCTGCTTCCCTATATCGGCAGGTGCGACATAGTCTACCTCCCCGCCGACGACCGCATAGCAGGGCTCAGCGCAATAGTGGAACTGGTTGAGAACCTGGCTGCCAGGCCTACCATACAGGAACGGCTTACCACGGAGATCGCCAATACCCTCATGGCAGAACTGCAGGCCAAGGGTGTCATGGTGGTCATGGAGGCGGAGCACATGTGCCTTGCCATGCGGGGTGTCAGGAAGCGGGACAGCAGGATAGTCACCAGTGCCATGCGGGGTTATCTGAAACGGCCGGAAACCCGTGGAGAAGCACTGGCACTGATTGGAAGGAGCATCTCGGGAAGGTGATTACCGTCCGACTTCTTCAATCCGGCGACGGTGTTGACTGGACCAGCCTGATAAAACGAGTAGGAGCCGATACCGGCGCCCTTCCCCGTCTTCAGAACAGGGACAGGATCACCGTTATTCTGGTGGAGGGTCTTCCCAGCCCGGCGGCTTCCATACTGAAACAGAGCATGCTCTCAGGCGGCGCCGATGCCCTTGTGCACCGCGAGGTGCTCACCTGTGGAACCGACTTCTCCGACGGGGTGGTCTACGGAACTCCGTCATCAATCCGACGTGGTTGCGATTCACTGGATGGGCAGCCCTTCGGTCTTGGCTCGCTGGGGGCGGATATTCGAGGACTTCTGGTGCCCCCTGTCCTTCCTTCTTCCCTGCTGGTGAATCATAGAGAACTCCACTTCACGGGTCGTCCCCTGATAATGGGAATACTGAACATCACGCCGGACTCCTTCAGCGACGGCGGCACCTTCGGTTCCCCGGCTGAGGCCGCCGGGGCCGCTGTGGAAATGGAGAGATGCGGTGCCTCAATGATCGACGTTGGCGGAGAGTCCACAAGGCCGGGAGCCCTTCCGGTGGACCCTGAAGAACAGATGAACAGGGTCCTTCCTGTCATTGAAGGGATAAGGGAGAGAACCGGTGTTCCCATAAGCATAGATACCCGGATCCCGGAGGTGGCCTCCGCGGCGGTTGCCGCCGGGGCAGGCATGATCAATTCCATAGACGGCATGGAAACCCCGGGGATGGCGGAAATCGCAGCTTCCCTCCAGGTGCCGGTATGCGTTATGCACATGAAGGGTACCCCGGGGAACATGCAGGACCATCCTGAGTATGGGGATGCGCCCGGGGAGATAGGGGATTATCTTCTTGAAAGGGTGGAATACCTTGAGAGCGCCGGAATAAAGAGGGAGAATATCCTCGTTGATCCCGGTATAGGTTTCGGCAAAAGGCTGGAGGACAACATAGAACTGCTCCGTTCACTGGAATGGATTCGCCGTCGAACCGCCTGCCGGGTTCTGCTGGGTCATTCCAGGAAGAGTTTCCTGGGCCTCATATCCGGAATAGACCAGCCCCGGCGGCGTGATTTCCTGAGCCACATCGTATCGGTCCTGGCAGTGGGAGCGGATGTGCTGCGGGTTCACGATGTGCCGGGTACGAAGGCGTCCCTTGACCTTGCGGAAAGAATCGGGGTGTTCCGGTGAACCTTCTTGGCAGCCCGGTCTTCTCGTGGTTCTGGGTGGTTCAGGTCCTTGACATACTGCTTATCTCATACCTTGTATGGCTTCTGCTGAGGGCAATATGGGACAAACCCGCCATGAGGGTGGTCATCGCCGTGGTCCTGGTGTGGCTGTTCTCCTCGATACTGAATTCCATCGGATTCTACTCCATCGGTCTCATCACCGAGAAACTGGCATCGGTGATGATATTCGCCCTGATCGTGATATTCAGCCAGGAGGTGAAGGATCTTCTGGCCCGGTTCGGCAGGTATCTCAGCCGGATCAAGTTCCTTGATTCGGGCTACCACCGGTCCGGCGAAGAGATCAGGAACGCCGTTGAAGCCGTTGTTGAAACATCCTCCTACCTTCGCAAGAAGGGCTACGGTGCCCTTATAGTGCTTGAGCGTGAGGAGAACACCTCCGAGAGCTGCAAGGACGCCTACATACTGAACGACATACCGGTCAGCGCCAGGATACTGGAGTCCTTCCTCACCCCTCCGGGGCCATATCACGACGGTGCCATAGTGCTTAAGGGAGACCGCATCGCCGCTGCCAGGGCGATACTTCCCCTGACCTTCCGGGAAAGGACACAATGTGGCTGGGCACCAGGCACAGGGCGGCCAAGGGCCTCGCCGAGCGCACCGATGCCGTTGTGGTGGTGGTAAGCGAGGAAACCGGCAATACCAGGATCGCCTTCGACGGAAAGCTCACCGGACCCTACACCGATGACCAGCTGAGAACGAAGCTGCAGTTCCTCATGAGTCGAGAGAAGAGGGAAGACGATCAATGAGAAGCGAAACCCTGTCCAGGATAGACGAAGCCACCGCCGACCTCCCTGAACGCTGGAGGAGCATCCTTCATGAAACCCTTCTGGAGGGCAGCTTCATTGATGAACCCCACAGGCTCATGGCTTCGGCCCTGGCCGTTCACCGTGACCACCCCCCGGGCATGGAAACCGCCGAGGCCATTCTGGCCGGCGACGCCTTCATTCCAATGGCCGTTCAGACACTCCTTGAGCAGGGAGTATCCCTTCGGGATATCGAAAAATTCCTGGCTGAGGCCATCCGTAAATTTGACAAATAGATCTTGTAAAGAATAGCACAATAATACCTTAAGTATGCCCTTTGACGAAAAAAATGAATTGATTATAAATATGAATGTATTCATGAATTGGAGGCGGGGATGAGCCTGAGGGAGAAAAAGAAGAAGTCCACAAGGCGGTCCATCCTTGCGGCTGCCAGGTCCCTTTTCTTCACCGGTGGCTATGAGGCCACAAGCATGGGGATGATAGCCGAGGAGTCCGGGGTGGCCGTGGGGACCATTTACAACTATTTCTCTTCGAAGGCACATGTCATGGTGGAGATAAACAGGGAGGATACCGACAGCGTCATGGTGCATCCTGACGGGGCGGATCTAGCGGGGTGTTCCGTGGAAGACCTGATTTGGGGGTTTCTGGAGGGACTGCTCAACTATCTATCGATATATCCCAGGGAGCTCATAAGGGAGGTTTTCTTCGCCGTATGGAAGAGCCACAGGGGAAGCCTCGCCGAGGGCCTTTTGAGGCAGGACGAGAGGATACTTTCCCACCTTGCCGGTTTTTTCAGCAGGCTGAAGGAATCGGGCAGGATCAAGCCCGACGCCGAACCGGAAACCATCGCCTTCGCCGTCTATGGCATGATCTCGGGAGCCATGATGCTCTACGCCGTGGATGACAGTGTGAGCGTCGAGGATACGAAGGTGAGGATTGCCGCCATGACCGGACAGTTCTGCAGGGGTATCGTTCCGGAAGGGAGCAAGTGAAATGAGATATTCCGTTGTTCTTTGCGTTGTGATCTCGTTCCTGTCCCCGGGGCAGCCGCCGGTTCAGGAAATCATGAGGGAACTGGATCAGCTCTACAGAAGTGATGACAGCCACGCGTCATGGAGATGCGCATCGTTACGGAAAACTGGGAGAGAACCCTGGAGATGGAAGCCTGGTCCCTGGGCAGGGAAAAAACCTTCATAAGGGTCCTCTCACCTGCCAGGGAGGCCGGTTCAGCTACATTGAGGGTGGGCAGTGAGATGTGGAACTACAGGCCGAACACAGGCAGTGTGGTGAGGATACCCCCCTCCATGATGACCGGTTCATGGATGGGTTCCGATCTGACGAACAACGACATTGTGAAGGAAATTACCTATGAGGAGGATTACACCGCGGAGTATCTGTCCCCTCCAGGTGACTCCCCGGAGGGAACCCTTCTTCTTAAGCTAACCCCTGATCCCTCAACAGCCGTCGTATGGTCATACATAATCGCCGAGGTCCGTACCGATCCCCTCATACCCGTGAGAGAGGAGTACTATGACAGAAATGACGGGCTTATCAAAACAATAGTCTTCTCCGGTGTGGAAACCATGGACGGAAGGACCATACCAACGGTAATGGAGGTGATCCCCGCAGAAGAGGAAGGGGAGAGCACCACCGTCACATGGTCCGATGTGACATTCAACGGGGGAGTTGACGATGATATCTTCACACTGGCCAATCTTCAGTCCGGGGGGGGACGATAGGTGTATCTTCCTGTGAAACTGGCATGGCGTAATGTCTTTCGGGAAAAGCGGCGAACCCTTCTCACCGTTTTCACCATGACCGGCGGTTTTTTCTGGCCAGCGTATCCATAGGCTGGATGAAGGGCTCCTACGAGAACATGATAATGTTCTTTACCTCCGGAAGGACAGGCCAGATACAGGTTCACGGCGAAGGCTACCTGGATGACAGGTCCATCTACAACATGGTGGAAGGGTACAGGAGCCTCGGCGAGGCCATCGGTGAACTGGAGGAAGTGGAGGGATGGGCCCCCAGGATCTACGCCGGGGGCTTCTGGCTTCCCGGGGAGAGAATGCCGGCCCCGGGATCTACGCCAACTCCGCAGGGGCGGCGGTCATCGGTATCGATCCGGTGCTGGAGGAACGGACCATGTCCTTCTCGAACCGGCTGGTTGAGGGGGAGATGCTTTCCGGCTCACCCGCCGACTCCACACTGTACGGACCCGGCCAGATCATACTGGGCAGGGAACTGGCCCTCATGCTGGATGTGGCCGCAGGGGACTCCCTGGTCCTGTTTTCCCAGGCTGTCGATGGCGGAAGCGCCGACAGGAAGTATTGCGTGACCGGGATCGTTTCCACCGGCAGCGGCGACTTTGACAGGTCTTCAGCATACATTTCCCTGGCGGATGCCAGATACTATATGCCATGGGGAACAGCGTTCATGAAATAGCCGTTACAACAGGTTCACTGGGCGCAGTGGAGAAGGTAACGGAGGAGATATCCTCCCTGGCCGGGGACCGGGAGCTATCGGTATCGCCATGGCAGGTGTTCGCCGCGGAATTCTACAACGGAATGCAGGCCGATGAAGCCAGCCTCAGGATAGTCCTTGGAATAATAATTGGTATGGCTGCCCTGGGCGTTCTGAACACCATACTGATGATGGTCCTGGAACGGCGAAGGGAGTTCGGGGTGATGAAAGCGATAGGCACCAGACCGGGCAGCATCGTGAAAATGCTTGTGATTGAAGCGAACATCATGGGTTTTTCAGCATTATCCTGGGAAGCCTCCTCGCCACCGCCGGTCTTCTGTTCTTCTCCAGCCATGGATGGGTTCTGGACCCCCCCTGGATTTCGGAGGTTTCACCTTCAGGGAAATGCTTGCGACAATAACGCCGGAGTGTTACTGGATCCCCGCTGTGATCGTGATCATGACCGCCTCGGTGGTGAGCCTGCTGCCGGCGCTCAAGGCGGCCAGAACCGACCCTGCCCGATCCCTGAGGATGAACTAGCATGCTTATTAAACTGATACTTATCTCATGGAGATCCGTTCTGAGGAACAAGCGCCGCACGGCGATCACCGGTATGGCCGTGGGACTGGGCCTCGCCTCACTGATGTTCACCGATGCTCTCTATGCCGGAATGATGGACTACATGCTCCAGGGTTCCACCGAAACCTGGATGGGACATGGCCAGATCCACGGTGAAGGATTCCATGAGACCGCCCGGGTGACCATCACCATCAGGGACCTTTCCGGGGTGGTCAACCGCCTTGACCGGGATCCAGTTGTCCAGGCTTACACCGGAAGGCTCATTTCACCGGCTTCACTGGAATCCTCCAGGGAGATGAAGCCGGTTACCCTCATCGGTGTGGACAGGGCAACGGACCCGGAAGTCACCGGGCTTGAAAACTCCGTGATCCAGGGGAACTACTTCACCGGGGACAGCACCGAAATGATAGTGGGAGAAAAGCTTGCGGAGGATATGGAGCTGATCCCCGGGGATATCGCTGTGGTGACCGCAGCCATGGCGGACAGCGGTCTTGCCAGCCAGCTTTTCATAGTGTCAGGCATCTGCCGGTTCGGTTCTGAAAAGCTGGACGAATACTCGGTATTCGTTAACCTGAGTTCCTCAGAAAACCTCCTGGGCCTCCGGGGGGAACTCCACGAGATAGCATTCCTGCTGCGGTCACCCGAAATGGCAGCCAACGGGGAGATAACGGATTACGGGGGCCGGGGTAACACCACCATGGGCTGGCCGGAACTGGCTCCCCAGATACACTCCATGACGGGAATGGTGGATGTAAGCCTGACGGTGATGTCCATCATTCTCTTTGGACTGGTGCTTTTCGGCATAATAAACTCTTTATTCATGTCCATTTATGAAAGGATGTATGAGTTCGGAATAATGAGGGCCGTTGGTACTGGAAGGTCCACGGTGGTATTCCTGGTCCTTCTTGAAGCCTTCTGGCTGGGTGTTTTCGCGGTACTTTTCGGCTTCCTGGCGGGATGGGGAGTCATTCAGTATTTCGCCGGCGCGGGATAAGCTTCGGGGATTTCGATTTCTCAGGAATAATGTTCGACCAGCCGATATATCCCGATTTCCGCTGGGGAAGCCAGTGGATATACCCGCTTTTCACAATTGTTTTCACCACCCTGGCCGGTGTTTATCCGGGCCTCCACGCCGGGGGGCTCAACCCGGCCAGGGCGATAAGGAAGAGCCTGTAGGAACAGGAGACCGTATGGAAAATTCACATGTAATAAGAACCCGGGATATCAAGAAGACCTACACGGACAACGGAATCCCCGTGGAGGCGGTGAGGGGAATTGACTTCACCCTTGAAAAAGGTGAGTTCACAGCGATAATCGGCCCATCCGGCTCGGGGAAAACCACATTCCTGAACCTGGTGGCAGGACTGGATAGTCCCACCGGCGGGGAGGTTGAACTCTCGGGAAAGCTGATCTCCTCCATGACCGGCAGGGAGCTCTCGGACTTCAGGAGGGACCACATAGGGTTCATCTTCCAGGCATACAATCTCTTCCCGGTCCTTACCGTTGAGGAGAACGTGGAATACATCATGCTCCTGCAGGGTGTGGGCAAAAGGGAAAGGCACGAAAGGGTAATGGCCATGCTCGATCAGGTCGGTCTTGCGGATATGGCCGGGAGACTTCCATCAAAGCTTTCCGGCGGTCAGCAGCAGAGGGTTGCCGTGGCCAGGGCCATGGTATCCGAACCGGCTCTGGTGATAGCCGACGAACCAACCGCTAATCTCGATTCATCCACCAGCGGTTCCCTTCTTGATCTTATGCGGAAGCTCAACGATGAGACCGGAATGACCTTTCTCTTTTCCACCCACGACGAGATCGTAATGGAACGGGCAAGGCGTGTGGTGGTCATAAGGGACGGTCTGGTCCACGAAGAGACCGGTGGCGGATGAGGCTCTTGCCTGGGTCCCTGTCCTCTGCTCGGCGGCTATGTGTATCACCGGTGTCTTCAAGCCGGCCCTGAGTGTTGGAGAGGATTCCTGGCATTCCTCATTCACCGGAAGGTTCTCCCGGGTATGGAATCCCGATTTTGCCAGGCTGGAGGTGGCATGGGAACTCATCCCTTCAGTGGGTGACCCGGCCCTTCAGGGTTCCACCTTGACAGCTGACTTCCGAATACTGGACTTCTCCTCCAGGCTCTTCCCCGGTGAATGGAAGGGTGACGAGAACTTCAGCCTTATCCACGATCTTGACAGGCTGAACCTTCGATCCTTCCCTGGGAAGTTCAGTATCACCGCCGGGCGCCAGGCGATTTTCTGGGGTGTTTCGAAAACGGTGAGCCCCACGGATTTCATTGCTCCGTACCCTTATGGTACAATAGATACCGAGTACCGAGCCGGTGTTGACGGGATACGGGTCAGCTACTCCATGGGTATGATGTCCGAGTTGGAGGCCGGTATGGTCTTCAGTGAAAATGCAGAGGATAATGGGCTGTGGCTCCGTGGCAGATTCTATGCTCTCAGCACCGATATGGTGGTACTTGGAGCACAGGTCAGGGGAACTTCCATGGCTGGAGGCAGCCTGAACAGAGCCCTGGGCGGTGCCGCGGTCTGGGTGGAAGGGCTTTACTCGCGACACGACCCCCTGGAGGAGTGGTGGACTCTGTCCTCCGGTGTGGAGAGAAGTTTTTTTCAGAGCAGACTGTACGGTTTCCTGGAGTATCACCACAACTCCGCCGGGGTTCCTGAAGAGGCCATGTACATTCCAAACACTGATTCCGCCGCATACACTGAGGGAATGGTTTATCTACAGGCCGAGAACTATGCCGCTGCGGGACTTTCCTACCAGGCAAGTCCCCTTGTTGCTCTTTCAGCGGGACTGTTTCTGAACGCCGACGATGGCTCAGCGAGGGCAGATATGGAAATGGAGCGGAGCCTTCGAACAACACCGTTGTCAGAACCGGTGTCAGCGGCGGGTCCGGATCCGATGGGAGCGAGTTTTCAAAGGTGCCCCTTTCCTTCCATATCGTTTATTCCCTCTATTTTTAAGAAGCTCAGCCCAGTCCCAGTACTTCCAGGTTCCAGAGACGTTCCAGCTCCGGGTTCGAGAAGAAGACTAGATGAGGTGCACTGGCATGGAGTGCGGACAGTTCCGCAAGATCCTGGATACCCTGCATGAGAAGGCCGGTCTCTCCCCCTGGAAGGGCAGTGGGCTCCTTGCTTCGCACCACCGTTACCGCGGCTCTGGAACATTCCTCAAGCCAGCTCTCGCCGGCATCGGGACCGGCTATGACAGCGAGCCTCATAAGCGGACTAACACCGTATATCCTCGCCCTTGCGGTTTCATAGCACGGGGGTCCCTGGAGATCCTCCAGCATATCCAGCAGGTCAAGGGGGAACATGGTAGAAGAATCTATAACCACATCCAGGGGGCAGTAGGGGTCACTGGCGCGCCGGAGGGCCACCCTGTTGACTATCTCATCCCTGTGAGCCCATGGATCCGGAGTAACGATCCTCAGGACTCCGTGTCTGACAGATCCTGGGGGCGCTGATGTCGGCCCACCGGGAGTGAAGACTTCCATTCCGGGAAAACCGTCGCAGAGAACCGGTCTGGGTGGAGGATCGGCATCGTATCCCACTATGTCCGAAACCCGTTCTCTGGCCGCCAGAAGGTGCTCCAGTGTGTGACTGCCCGACCGGGTGACCTGGTAGGGAGGCGTGTCATCGAAGGAGATCGAAAGCGAACCGGCCCTGGCCCGGAGTTCAGTTCCCGGCAGAACCGAAAGAAGGAAGGTCTGCACCTGCTCCTCGAGGCCCATTTTCGTGATTTCCTCCGCGGCCATTACGATGCTGTCCGGGTGATCTCCGGGAAGACCCAGTATGAGGTCAATGACAGGTGTAATGCCGCTGTTGTGGAGAACACCTGCTCCCCTGAGAATAGCCCCGGGACTGCCCCCCCTGCCGATACTCCTGAGAACATCGGCATTCGCTGTCTGAAGACCGACCTCCAGGCTGTGGAATCCTGCTTTCTTCAGGCTTTTGCCGTGGAATCCGTTATGGAAAGGTCGCCCCTCACCTCGGCGAAACAGCGCATATCCAGTTCAGCCATTCCCGATAGAAGGGGGTCGAGGTCCGGTCTGGCGTTGAAGGTGGGATCCAGGAACACCAGTTCCCCGGCTCCCTTTTCTTTCAGCATTCGTATTCTTTTCAGTGCGGATTTCGCTGCGATTATCCTTGGCAGGGGAGAAGTTCTTCTATAGGAGCAGTAGAGGCAGCCGCAGCCGCAGCCCCGCTGGGTTTCCACATGTGCGGAACCCCGGGGGAGATGGTAAGGTGACCGGTTTCATATGGGTCCGGCCACCGGTCCGGCGGCAGTGTATCTGTGAAGGGACCTATGAACCTTTTGCCGGAGCTGATCAAACCGGCCAGGCTTTCCCTGTGGAGAACGGTTTCAGCCAAGGATTCTCCCTCCCCTGTCACGAAAAGATCAACTGCGGAGTCCTTGAGGAGGGAGTGGTTGTCCCGGGTGACCTCCGGGCCACCGGCCACCGTCAGAACATCCCGCCGGTGTTCCCTGTACTTCCTCAGAAGGTTCAGGGTCCTCTCCCTGTTCCACATATAGAGGGTTACCCCTATGATTCCGGGGTTCCTTTCCAGCAGAGCCGTGAGTAAACCGCTGTCACCCAGGGAATCCAGAAGGTGTTCCGGAAAGACGGAATCAGGTGGAAGCCCCGCCGCTGCGGCCAGTCTGGCCGGCGCCAGGGGAACATTGCCGGTGGGTTCCCAGGCTGTTCCAGGATGCAGGGGCAGCTGAAGGAGCTGGACAGGGTTCAAGGCTACAGAGGGGCGAAGCTGGTTATACCGAAGCCTATCATTCCCGTGATGAGAAGGAATGAGGCAGTCCAGAGAACATGGGCAAGGGGATGGTGTTCCCGGGAAGCAAGCCTTTTCACCACGAGAAGCCCCGAGGTCTGAAGCAGGATAGAGACTCCGAGAAGGACTGATATGGCCGAGAGACCGGTGATCAGCGCTATGCCGGACAGGCCGGCAAGACCGGGAAGGATGGACTTTCTGGAGGTCCTCACTGCCCAGGCCTCGGATTCGGCCAGAGGAGGAAAGGCGGTGAAGGGGAGGGAGTGTTCTTTGGCGAAGTATTTCACCCAGTACGATATTGAGAACGAGGCGCATACCATGACCATCACGGTGTAAAGTACCCCGCCGGCCAGGGCCAGGAAAGCCCGGGGTGTGAGATCTGCTCTCTGAACGGAGTTCTCCGGAAGGGGGAGAAGGAGAAAAAGCAACAGCAGAACCGCTTCTATCAGCTGAAGGACACCGAGAACGGACCAGGCGGCGAGTATCCTTCTGCCGAACAGCCTTGCCAGCTGGAGTCCGGCGAGGATCATGGCCATCTGTCCCTGTGCCAGGGCCGGGTTACCCGCCGGCGTTGAGAGAAGGAGGGCTATGAGAAGCAGTTCCACCAGACGCAGGACATCCAGGGTGTCCGTTGTTCGTCTGCCCTCGCCGCCTTCCATTGGAGAGGATGGCAGGGCATTCCTCCGCTTCATCCTTCTGTAAATGAGCTCCTCGATGGCAAAGACCGCCATGGCCAGCAGAGCGAGAACGTTATGCAATTCTCTCTTCCTTCACTGCAAGAAGCACCAGAGCTCCTGCTACGAAAAGGACCGATATGGCCAGGATGGAGTTCCTGGTGCTTCCGGTCAGATCACCTATCACCGCGAACATAAGGGGTCCGGCTATGCTTGCGAAACGTGAGGAAATGGAGAAGAAGCCGAAGTACTCCGATGACTGTTCCGAAGGGATGAGACGGGAATAGAAAGAGCGGCTTATCGCCTGAATTCCCCCTGCAGGAGGCCCACCGAACCGGCCAGGATCCAGAACTGCCACGATTGCGTCATTTTCCAGGCATAGAGGACAATTGCCGTATAACCGGCTATTCCTGCGAGAATGGAGCCCTTCGCCCCGACTTTTTTCGCTAACCGGCCGTAAAGAAGGAACCTGGAACACCGATGAACTGGGTTAGAAGAAGGGCACCGATGAGGTCGGATGTTCCCAGTCCCAGCTCGGCCTTGCCGAAAACCGTGGCCATGAGGATGACCGTTTGAACACCGTCGTTGTAAAGGAGAAAGGCAACCAGGAACTTCATGGCATTCCTGTGGCCGCGGATGTTCCTGAAGGTAACCGCCAGTGCTTTCAAACCGCCCTTCAGGGATTCCTGGAAGCTCAGCCCCGCTGTCTTCGCCTCACCCTGGGGACCCTGCGGAAAAGAGGGATGGAAAAAACAGCCCACCAGAGGGCAACCGAAAGAAAACTCAGCTTTACCGCCGAATCCCCCGGGGGGAGGCCGAAAAGGTCCGGTTTCCTTATCATGAGAAGGTTAATGGCCAGAAGGAGCCCTCCACCCAGATAACCCATGGCATATCCCCTGGAACTCACCGCGTCCCGCCTTTCAGGGGGGTGGCGTGGACCAGGAGTGAATTGTAGAAAACATTCGCCCCGGCGAAACCCAGCTGCCCCAGGATAACCATGAGCAGTGTGAACACCACTCTGCCCGGTCCGCTGAAGGCCAGCATTGCCGAGGCAAGTACACCCACGGCTGTCATTATGCCAAGGAAGAGCTTGCGTTTGCCTCCGGCGTCGGCGGCGGCGCCGAACACAGGTGCTCCAACGGCGACAAGGAAGGCTGCCAGGGCCATTGAGTAGCCCCATAGCGACTGGGAACCGGATACTATTGTGGTGCCGAAGAAGGTCAGCGTCACAGGATCGGAGCCGCAGACCACCCCGGCGAAGAAGGCGGGCAGGACCGCGGCGACTATTGTGGTGACGAAGGCGGAATTCGCCCAGTCATACATGCACCAGGCGTTTTCCGCTGGCGTGAATTTCATACCGGCACACTCTCCCCTCTCTCCATTCACCGAACATAATCCACCGCTTCTTCTCCGGCACTTCCTTCGGAGATTCACTTCTGCTATGATTCATGGTCAATTTTTTCTACAGAATAGAGCAAGAGGGGTGCAAGATGTCTCTGTTGGAAGACCTTAACGGTCTGCTTGCCGGAAAAGATGGTTCAGTAAGGAACAATATTCCCAGAAGGGAGATGATCAAAGCCGCAGTTGACCGCAGGGAAGCCCTGGTCATGCAGTGCGGTGCCCTGGCAACATGGACCCGCACAGAATCCACAGGAAGAAGCCCTAAGGATACCGTGATGGTCAAACGGGAATCCAGCATGCTGAACATAGACTGGACCAGCCCGAACAACCTGCCGGTGGACGAGGAAACCTTCGACATGGTCTGGCAGGACGCTCTGGAGATACTGGGTCGTCGTGATGAGATTTTCATCACCGACCGTGTCATAGGAGCCGATCCAAAGTACGCCCTTCCCGTAAGGCTGGTTACCGATACCGCACTTACCGCCCTCTTCACCGACAATATGTTCCGCCCGGTGAACGAGGAGGCGAAACTTCGATCCATCTTCAGGGACCGGGGCTTTACCCTTTTGGCCCTTCCCCATGACAAACTTGATAATTCCAGGTACTCCGGCCGGCTCAGGGAGAACCCTGAGCTAAAGGGCCCGTCCAACATGATCGTGGCCATGGATATGGACAGAAGGCTGGGCATCGTGTACGGCAGTGCCTACTGCGGAAGCATCAAGAAGCTGATGTTCACGGTGATGAACTATATGCTTCCCCCGGAGGGGATACTCCCCATTCACTGCAGCGCCAACGAGGGGAAGGACGGCGACAGTGCCCTTCTTCTTGGTCTTTCAGGAACCGGAAAGACCACCCTCAGCGCCGACCCTTCAAGGGCACTTCTCGGCGACGACGAACACGGCTGGAGCAATGACGGAATAGCGAATTTCGAGAACGGCTGCTATGCGAAGCTCATAAATCTCAACGCCGAGAAGGAACCGGAGATATTCTCCGCCTGCTTCCACGAAGACCACTACCTTGATCACGGCTCCATAATCGAAAATGTCATGGTCTATCCGAAGGGGGACTTCGACCTCTTCGACGATGCCTACACTCCCAACAGCAGGGGTTCCTATCCCCTGCGCTACCTCTCCAACATCAAGGAAGCCTCCGTGTCCGGTCACCCCCGGACGATACTTTTCCTTACCGCCGACGCAAACGGTGTTATTCCCCCGGTGTCCAAGCTCACCCGGGAGCAGGCCATGCTCTGGTTCCTGATGGGTTACACAAGCAAGCTGGCCGGAACCGAGACCGGCATAAAGGAACCGGTCAGCACCTTCTCCAGATTTTTCGGACAGCCCTTCATGCCCAGGGTACCTGAAGCCTACGCCGATCTTCTGGGGAAAAGCTCGACAAGTTCGGAACAGAGGTTTACCTGATCAATACCGGATGGACCGGAGGACCCTACGGCGAAGGCCACAGGATAGACCTCCCCCTGACCAGGAAAATGGTTGACGCCTGCCTCACTGGCTCCATCGAGGGGTCAAAGATGAAAAAGGATCCCTATTTCAAGGTCATGGTCCCCCAGAGCTGCCCGGGAATAGAGGACAGCGATATGCTGGAGCCCGGTAATACCTGGAGCAGCCGCGAGGCCTACGAGGCAAGGGCCCTCAGGCTTGCCGGAGAGTTTGCCGACCACTTCCGGAAGGCCTACGGCAGACAGAACATTTCCCATGAAATAGCCGCGGAGTGCCCGGGAATGTAGTGTGAACGGATCCTGAAGGAGTACCCCCGGAGCCATGCCGGGGGTATTATCTTATGGAGGAATCGTTTTTACTTGAAATCCGGGGGTGATGTGATGTCTCTGCTGATACTTTCCATTCTCGCCACTTTTTCCATAGCGGCCTATGATGCGGAAACCGATGAATGGGGTGTGGGTGTGGCTTCCTGCGTACCCTTCGCCTATCACTCCGTGGCCTGGGCAGAAGCCGGGCTCGGGGCGATCGCAACCCAGTCCTGGACGAATCATTTTTACGGTCCCCAGGGGCTGGAACTCCTTCAGGAAGGGCTCTCCGCATCGGAGGTGGTCTCGGTTCTCACATCGGCGGATTCCCTGCGGGAGAACCGGCAGCTGGGAATAGTGGACATGAACGGTGAAGCGGCGGCTTTTACCGGCGGGGAGTGCATGGACTGGGCCGGTTCCATCCAGGGTCCGGGTTACACCATACAGGGCAACATACTCACAGGTCCGGAGGTTGTGGAAGCATGGAAAGAGCCTTTCTGGCAACCGAGGGAGCTCCCCTTGCCCACAGGATCTATGCTGCCCTTCTGGCCGGTGAGGCAGCCGGGGGCGACTCCAGGGGCAGGCAATCCGCCGGTCTCCTCGTGGTCAAGGCTGAAGGGGGTCACAGCGGTGCCACCGACAGGTTCGTGGAGCTGGTGGTGAACGATGACCCCAATCCTCTTGTGGTGCTGGGCGGACATCTCTACACATGGCAGCTCTACAACTGCATGCCCGTTTACGCAGAGTCAGTGGACGACGACCCCGTGGCTGAAAGCAGGATGCTCTACATACTGGAGAGCCTGGCGGAACGGGGAAGCGACAACCCACAGCTCCTCAACCTGGGCGCCTGGGAACTGGCCACCAGGGACCTGATGCTGGAAGAAGCCGTGGCCATGGCCAGGACAGCGGTGGAACTTGCACCGGAGGATTCGAATATCAGGGATACCCTGGCCGAGGCCCTCTTCAGGAGCGGCAGGGTGGAAGAGGCGGTTCAGGAGGCGGAGCGGGCACTGGAGCTGGATCCCGAAAGCGCATACCTGAGGGAACAGCTGGAAAGGTTCAGGGGACACTGAAAATGTCGGACAGAACGGGGATGTTCCATATTTACACCGGCAACGGCAAGGGGAAGACCACAGCCCTGCTGGGTCTCTCCGTAAGGGCGGCCTGTTCTGGAATGAGCGTTTACATCGGTCAGTTCATGAAGGGCCAGGATTATTCGGAACTCTGCCTTCCCCGGCGGTTCGAGGAGATCACCATCGAGCAGTTCGGCACACCGGAGTTCATCCATCCCAGGGAGGAACCAACCCCTGAGCAGCTGGAAGGGGGCAGACAGGGCATTGCCGCCGTAAGGGAGGCCATGCGCAGCGGTGTCTACCGTCTGGTTGCCGCCGATGAGATATGCGTGGCGGTTTACCTCGGCGTGGTGTCCGAGGCAGAGGCCCTTGCCCTTGCCGGGGAGAGACCCCCGGACACAGAGCTTGTCTTCACCGGCAGGTACGCCACCGAAGGCATGGTAAAGATCGCGGATCTGGTCACGGAAATGGTTGAAGTCAAGCACTATTACAATGACGGGAAATTCCCGGCAAGAAGAGGAATTGAGAACTGAAAGAGAGGGTAGATAAATGAGGAACTCAGTAATTATCCTTCTGCTGGCCCTGGCCGCCGCCACTGCCCAGCAGGTCAATCCCCCCAGGGACGGGGTGGATATCATTATTGGAGCAGGAGCCTGGCTTCCGGGACTCTTCAACGACGGCAACCAGCTGACCGTGGGAACATCCTTCCTTGTGGGCATTGAAACCCCCATGTTCCAGGCTGACCAGTTCAGACTTACAGCAGGGCCTGCCTTCTGCGGTTCCGACAACGGGAACTACGAAGGCATTACAGCGGTGATGCTGAACGCCGGTTACAGGAAGTACCCCTTTTTCAGACCCTATGCCGGTTCCAGGGGGATCGAACCATTCCTGGGGATCACCGCCGGTGGTCTGGTGGTTTGGGACAGCACGGCGGACACATTCGAGGATGGCGAATCCACAAGTACCGGGGGAGCCATGCTCGGGGCCGAGGTGGGAACCAGAGTGAAGGTCGGGGAGAACATGTTCCTGGACCTGACCCTGGGTGCCGACTGGGTCCCGATAGGGTCGGAGCTGGCCGGTGAGCTGGAAAAGGACCTGTCCGGATTGAGGATACAGGGCAGCCTTATTTTCTGAGAAGCACCGATGCTCCCAGCTGGCCGCAGGCCCCTGCCACCTCACCTCCCCGTGAACGGCGCAGGGTTACCGCCTGACACCTTGGATAGAGGAATTCGATAAATTCCTTTACCCTTTTCCCGGAGGGTCTTTCCCATTCCAGTCCCGGCACCGGGTTGTAAACCAGGAGGTTGATCTTGCAGGGCAGGCCCCTGGAGTATTCCGCCAGGCCCGGGCCTCCTCCATTGAGTCGTTCACCCCCCTTATCAGGCAGTACTCCAGGGTCACCCTTCTGCCGGTGGCCACCGTGTAGGCCATCATGTCCTTCCTCAGCAGGTGAAGGGGCAGGGCAGCCGCCGCTGGAATGATCCGTCTGCGGGTTTCCTCTCTGGCGCTGTGCAGGGAAACCGCCAGGCCATACTGTCTGTGGAGGTCTATCAGCTCTTTCACGCCTCCCGGTATTCCCACCGTGGAGATGGTGATCTTTCTCTGACCGATGCAGATACCCCTGTCATCACTGATTATGTCCAGGGCCCGGCGCACGCTTTCCCAGTTGTCCATGGGTTCCCCCATACCCATGAGAACCACATTGCTTATCCGCCCGGGTGCTGAATCGGCCATGGCATAGAGCTGGGCCACTATTTCGTCCGTTGACATGTTCCCGTGGAACCCCGCGGTACCGGTCATGCAGAATCTGCAGCCCATACGGCAGCCGTATTGTGTGGAAAGGCACGCGGTGAACCGGGGAGGGTCCGGAATGATCACCGACTCCGATGGCCCTCCGGGCAGGTTCAGCAGGAACTTCACCGTTCCATCGGGAGCTTCTGTCCTTCGGGACAACCCTGGGAGGGTGATCACCGCTTCGGAGTCCAGGCGGCACCGGAGCTGTTTGGAAAGGCTTGTCATTCCGCTGAAGGAACCCTCCCGGCGGAGGTGGAGCCATGTGAATATCTGCCCGGCCCGGAAGGGTTTCTGGCCCAGGTGTTCAACCAGCCAGGTCTCCAGTTCGGCGTAGGTCATTCCAAGTATTCTTACCGGCAATGGCACTCCTTCTTATAATTGAACTCCGGAACGAACCGAAAGGAAAGATAATGGCTAATACCGTTGGAATCATAGGAGGAAGTGGAATCTACTCCATACCCGGTGTGGAGATGGAAGGCAGCAGAAGGGTGGAAACCCCTTCGGTGACCCATCTGCCGAGGTTACCTTCGGAACCATGCACGGCCTGGGTCTTGTGTTCATCCCCAGGCACGGGAAGGGTCACCGTTACAATCCCTCGGAGGTGCCCTATGCCGCCAACATCTACGCCCTCAAGAGCCTCGGTGTGGACACACTGATAAGCTTCAACGCCGTGGGCAGCCTGAAAGAGGAGATAGAGCCCAGGCACTTCATAGTTCCCGACCAGCTCTTCGACAGGACCAGGGGAATAAGACGCTCCAGCTTTTTCACCGACGGGGTCGTGGCCCATGCAGGCTTCGGGGACCCCTACTGCGGGGAGCTGCGGGAGATCCTCGCAAGGGCAGCGGGGAAAGCCGGGGCGGTGGTGCACCACGGCGGAACACTGGTGGTGATGGAGGGTCCTGCTTTCAGCACCAGAGCCGAAAGTGAGTTTTACAGGGCCCAGGGATGGGATCTCATCGGAATGACCACCCTCCCGGAGGCCAAGCTCGCAAGGGAGGCGGGGATTTGCTACGCCACACTGGCAATGAGCACCGATTACGACTGCTGGCGGGTTTCCGGGGAATCGGTTACACTGGAGATGGTCCTCGCCGTGGTGAAGGACAATGTAAAAATGGCAGGGAAGGTGCTTTCAGAAGCCCTTCAGCTGCTGGCGAAGGGAAGACCGGCGGACTGCGGCTGCCGGGTTCCCATAGGCACCATGACGGCCCCTGAGGCCTCGTCGAGTACCAGGCTTTCACAGCTGGAAACGATACTGAAAAGATAATGGCAACACTGGCGGAAACCGGCGAGCACGGGTTCATAAGGGCGATCAGGAAGAAGTTTCCCATGGAACTCGCCGGGGACGACGGCGCGGTTCTTCGCTGCCTTGAAACCCCGGTGATCACCACCGATTCATTCTTTGAGGGAACACACTTCAGGAGGGGCTGGGCTGCCCCGGACACCACAGCCCGGAGGCTCATGGAGGCCACCCTGTCCGATCTTGCCGCCATGGGGGCTTTCCCCGAATACCTTCTCAGCTCTCTGGTGCTGCCTCCGGACATGGAACTTGACTGGATACTGGATTTCTACCGGGGTCTCACCTCAAGGCAGGACTGCCCCTTGGCCGGTGGAGAAACTGTGAAGGGCGGTGTTTTCGGGGTGACGCTCACCGCCCTGGGGGACTGCCGTGGGGAAAAGCCCTTACTGAGGCGAACGCCCGGCCCGGGGACTCCCTCTGGGTCTCCGGTCCACTGGGAAGGTCATTCCGCTCGCCGGAACTCCTGGATAAGGGTGATCTCAGTCCGGCGGAGGGGAACAGGTTCGTCTGTTCCTGAACCCCGGGGCAAGGTTCGACTGCATTCCAGGGATCCGCGGTGCCGGGGCAAGGTCGGCCATAGACATTTCCGACGGACTGTTCTCCGAGTGCGGTCACCTGTCCCGGGAGAGCGGCGTGTGCCTGGTCATCGATCTGGAAAGCGTTCCCCTGGTTGAGTACTGCCGGGGAAAACCCATGGAGGCCTGCGTCGCCGGGGAGGACTTCGAGCTGCTGTTCACCCTTCCACCGGGCGGGGAGCTGGTGGCCCCGGGATACTTCAGGATAGGCAGGGTCACCCCGGGCAGGGGGATCAGGGTGCTTGACAATGGGGAAGAAACAGAGATCCCTGAAGACAGGGGTTATGATCACTTTTCAGAAACGGCCCCCGTCAGGCCTACTTGAAAGAGGCTACCATATTACCTGTCAGCAGGTAGTTCCTGCTGTCGTACAGAATGGTGAGCTCATAGCCATCGGTGGAGTCCAGCTTCCAGAGGGGTATCACGTCGGTGGGACAGTGCCCCGTGGCAAGGAGTGAATCGCTTTTGAACAGCAGGGGATCCACCCTTACTCCGCTTCCCGTTTCCGTCCAGGCATGGAAGACAAGTTCGGGACCGTCCACCAGAACCCCTCCCACCAGGGACATGTCTATTCCGTGTACAGCTGCTTGTCTTACCAGCTCCTGTGACATGGGAACGCAGGGCCCGGGGAGGGCTTCGGGAACCGGCATGTTCCTGATGATCAAGGATATCCTTTCCAGGGTTTCATCACTTATGGCCCCGGGCAGTGGTCTTGCGGTCCCCGGCCGCTGGAGAAGGGCCATGGAAATGGTAAGGGTCGCGGTGTCCCCCGGCACCAGACAGGGAATATCAGCGCTGAGCATTCCGCCTTCGTTCTGAAAATCAGAGCATATCACCGAGAGATCCTGGAAGGGGGGGTGGGGTTCCGGTTCCGGCAGGAGCACCTGGATGTTCCTCGCCGTGGTGTTTCCCCGGTTGGCCACCATTACCGAGATCACCAGGGTGGTGTCTAGAACGGCGGTGCCGCGAATTCGGTTCATGAGCCACCTGGCGGACCCTTCCGAAGTGCTCCTGCCCAGGGCCAGACCGTATATCCTGCCGGCGGTGGCGAAGTTTCCCGATGCCTCGAGAAGCCTTCCATATTCCACCATCCATGCCCCTTCCGCCGCCGCCGCCATCTGTGCGTAGTGAACAGCGGCCGGGGGAATGGATCTGAGGGTGATCAGGGCCCTGGCGGAATCCGCCGGAGAAATGGAGAGCCCCAGAATGGCAAGGAGCAGTGTCATCCTCTGAGGCCCTTCACCGGGTCGGTGGCCGCGGCCTTCGCCGCGGGGATAAGGGCTGCCAGAAGGCTTATGAGCACAGCGGCGCCCCCTGCGGTGAACACCGCCTGGAATGAGATCCTCATGGGGAAGGAGTCGTGGAAGGAGTAGACATCCGGGAGCTGTATGATCCCTGTGGAGGCGATGACCCAGCATCCGACAAGACCCAGCAGTATTCCGGAAACAGCTCCGGAGAGACCCACCAGCATGCCCTCCCAGAGAAAGATCCTCATTATGAGTTTCCTTTCAGCCCCCATTGCCTTCAGAACGGAAATGTCACGGCGCCTTTCAACCACCGTTCTGGAAATCGTGCCGGTGATATTGAAGGAGGCCACCAGTGTTATCAGAAGCAGCGCCGCGAAGGAACCCAGCTTTCAAGCTTCATGCTGGCTGAAAGGGCCGGGTTCCTCTGCTGCCAGGTGAGGACCCTGAGGGAATCGGGAAGGGCCAGGCGAATTGCCTCCACAGCCCGGCTGATGGTATACCCCTCGGCGGGTTCAACGAAGTAACCTGTGTATCCTCCCCGGGGAAGGAACATCCGGGAGGCGGTTTCCAGGGGGATGTAGGCGATCTTCCTGTCGTTGGCGGGAAGGCCTGTTTCCACGGAGCCGGTGAGCACCGTTCTTCCGATCCCGCTGCCGCTGCTGGAGAAGAAGGCCGCCGGTGGAAAGAAAAGCAGTGTATCCCCCACGCTGTGCATGAAATCCTCGGAGAGATAGATGCCCAGCACCGCGCCGGGAAGGCCGGTTTCAGGCACAAACGGAGGAGTGCCCCAGATGAGCATAGTGTCAAGCCCCGAACCGGAGAAGCCTTCCGGTGTTATCCCCCTCACCAGGCAGCCGGCCTCGATGTTTCTGGAGGGCATTCTTACAACGGCCTCGCCCTCGATGAAGGGGTGAACCACTTCCACCGCCGGAAGGGAGGTGAGGTTCCCGGCGAAGTCCGGGTCTTCGGTAACCGGAGCGTTACCCCGGAGAGAATGGCGATGGGTGCGTCAACGGCCCTTATGCTCTTGCCAATGAAATCCTCCAGACCCGCCAGAACCCCCATGACTATCACCAGGGCGGCCACGCCCAGGGAAACCCCGGCGGTGCTCACCACCGAAGCGAAGGCAATGCGCCTTCTGCGGGGGTGACGTCTGAGGTACCGCCAGGCGATCTTCCAGGAAAGGGCAGTCAGTGGGAACCTCCAATGTTCGAGTGAGTATTGATTATATATCAAAATGTGCCGTGCACGAACTCAGGGAGGTTCATTCTGTCCGCTGTCATGCTTCTGCTGGCTGCCCTGGCCGCCGGCCAGACCTTTGATGTAACAGTACCGGAACCCATTCTGGAACAACACGAAAACATGCTGGAACTCTCCGTTCCCGGAATGGCCCACAGGGAGACAGAAGAAGGCATGCTCCTTCCGGTGAGGCACTTTTTCGTGCCCGTTCCACGGGGTTCGGAACCCCGGCTGGATTGGACCGTGGGATCCGTTGCGGAAACCGGCTGGGAAACCGGTCTCAGCTTCTCCTCGGCTCCGGTCCTGCGAGGAACCGGTCTGGGCACAAGGGAAACCAGGGAGGCTGTTGCCTTTCCCGCTGAACACTCCCCGGTGTCCATGAAGATAGTGCATATGCTGGGGTCCACCGCCGCAATGGTAACTTTTTCTCCCTTCTGCTACGGCACTGCGGAAATGTACGCCTCAAGGGTCAGCATAACCCTTTCCCACCATGACGCCTCCGGAGGAAGACCCACCGAGGGAACCCTTTTCGAATTTCTCAGTCCCGGTTCGAATATCTGGTGGCCATACCGGACCGAGTCCCCCGAAAGCCCTTTCTGGGGTAAGCCATGGGCCAGGATCAGGGTTGAAAATCCCGGTTTCTATGCCATCACCGGCCAGGATCTCGCCGATGGGGGATGCGATGTCTCCGGTGTACCCTCAGCCTCCCTTGCCATGTTCTCCGGTCCCGCCAGGATGTTCGACCCCGAGGACCCCGCCGCCGAGCACTTCCTGGAATCAGTGGCCATAACGGTCCACGACGGCGGCGACGGTTTCTTTCACATGGAGGACAGCCTGGTCTTCTACGGCAGGGGTCTGTGGAACTGGAACTCAACCCCGGATTCCCTCTACCGGTCGCCCCACAGATACGACAACGGCAACACATACTGGCTGACATGGGGGGCCGACGACGGAGAGCGGATCACAGCGGTTAACGCCGAACCCTCCGGTGGAACCCCGGTGGAACAGGGCGTTATCACCATCGGATTTGAGGAGGAGGTATCTTCAGCCACCAGGGCAACAGGACCGGCTGGCTCTGGGGGATACTCTCCGCAACGGTGCCGGGATACTTCTA
This sequence comes from Candidatus Sabulitectum silens, assembly GCA_001875255.1. GTDB lineage: Bacteria > Fermentibacterota > Fermentibacteria > Fermentibacterales > JCC-6 > Sabulitectum > Sabulitectum silens. The sequence goes on from MJAN01000001.1 coordinate 390,438, forward strand.
CCTCAGTTCACCGGTGGCCTCCGAAGGAGCTACGCTCAGGCTGGGAATACTCAAGGCAGGCACCCCTCCATGGGGGCACAATATCAGAGCGGAGCTCGATGGCGTAACGGTTCTCGATTCGGTGTCACACGCCATCAGCCATGAGAGGTACACCATCGACGGAGTATCCATCAGCTCCGGGGGAAACCTCATGAAGCTCTGGAGCGACTACCATAAAACATGCTACCTCGACTATGCCGAGCTCATCGTTCCTGTGAACCTGAGTCAGTCCGCCGGGTATCATGTTTATCTGAACGGCCTTAACCAGGGCAAGGTTTCCTTCGAACTGGGTACACTGACACCTGAAACCTGGATATTCGACATCGACGACCCCCTTATTCCGGTGGAGCTCACAGGCTGGACCGCCCAGGATGGCAGGGCTTCACTTTCCTACACATCCGGCTCACAGACAGCCTGCATTCTGGCCGTTTCACCGTCCAACCTGAAAGAAGTGGTCTCCATAGAACCTGCCCAGCCTGGGAGAATACTCGGAAGCGCTTCACCCGCCGATGTGCTCGTTACCATTCCTGAAGAGCTTTTCGAGGGCGCGGGTATTATTCAGTCCCTCTATTCCTCACGGGGGCTCAGTACCTGCATAGTTACCTACAGAGAGATATACGACGAATTCGGCCAGGGCGTTTCCGACCCCGGAGCGGTTCGGTCCCTGGTAAGATGGGCTCTGGATACCTGGCCTTCCCCGCCCAGGATGCTACTGATGGTGGGCGACGGCTCAAGCGACCCCCTGGGCAACTCCACTGGATACAGAACAGCGGCCCCCATCTACTATGAGCTGGTTAGCGGATACTGCCTGGAATCCTTTTTCACAACGGTTCATGAGGGCATGGAGTTTCCGGAGATACCCTATTCCAGGATCCCGGCATCCACCCTGAACGAACTTCTTACGGCGCTGCAGAAGGCCTTCGAACTGGACGGTCCGGCGGCCCGGGGCCCCTGGGGCAACTCCATCGTGCTGGCCGCGACGACGAATGGGGTAGCAGGAAGACCGAGGATGAGCACACCCAGACATGCGACTTCCTCGCGGACAGCGTTCTGAACCAGTCACTGAACATCATCAAACACTATCTCATAGATTATCCCTGGCCCCCGGGCACCACCGGAGAGGGTGTTCATCCGGAGAAGCCCCAGGCCGCCCAGGATCTCATCGCCCTGTTCAACCAGGGTGTTTCCTCATTCTCCTTCTACGGTCACGGTTCATACGATCAGATGGCCAGCGAGAAGCTCTTCTCCTCGGGAATGGTCACCCAGCTGACCAACGGCCCCAGATATTTCCTCTACAACTCCTTCTCGTGCAATAACGGAGAGTTCAGCCTTCCCGCAGGGACTGCCTGGCGGAAATTCTTCTTTTTCACCCCGATGGCGGCGCCGGCGGCGCCATGGCCTGCACAGGTGGAAGCTATTCGGGACAGAACAAGACCCTGGGTGCCACATTTCTCGGAAGGATCTACTCAGGCGAGATGGATATGACCCTTGCCGATGCCTTCTGGCTCTCGGTGGTGGAACTGCAGTATGCAAAGAACCTCGAATACGCAGTTCTCGGGGACGGAGGCATAGTCATCCCCATGGCCGATGAAGACCTCTGCGTGATCCAGCCACCGGACACGTTGTTCCGGGGCCGGCTTTCATCGGCGGGCTTCTCATTCCCTGGGGAGACCACCTTCCTCTTCCGGGCAAGGGAAAGCGCCGATTCTGTTACATATGTGAGCCCCCTCACCGAGGACTTCTCCATTGAGTATCTACGCTACGGTTCCACCATCTACTCCGGCATGAACACCACCGATGGTCAGGGGGATGCCCTTGTAGAGTTCTTCGTTCCCCTTCAGGCGGATACCGGCTCCATGGGCAGGACCGATGGCACCGGAACTGTGGACGGTGCTTTGGGCATCGGATACGCCTGGCCGGTTCCCGTGGCCGACGACGGCAACTACACCGATGATACCACCGGCCCGGATATAGAGCTTAGCTTTCTCGACGCCATTCCCGGTGAGATGCCATCGGTTTACCAGAACTCGGTCCTCAGGGCGGTCCTCACGGATCCTTCGGGAATCTGCGTTCTGGGCAGCGACGCCGGTTCCATAATAATCTGCTCCATCGATGGCGAGTACGAAGATGTTACCTCCCTTTTCAGTTTCAACAGGGGAAGCTACACCACCGGCTCTCTGGAATACACACTCCCTGAACTACTTCCCGGGCAGCACGAGGTGAAGGTGGTTGCCAGGGACGGCATGAAGAACACCGGCGAGGGGGTCCTTGCGTTCAATGTTCTCCAGGGAGAGCCTCCCATTCTCCATGAGACCGGGGTTTATCCCAACCCCTCCAGGGGAACCAGGGCTTTCTTCTTCACCACATCCTCTCCGGGAAACGTACATGTTTCCCTCTATACCATTGCCGGCCGGCCGGTATGGCAGGGAACCACCGTGGTCTCCTCCGGAGCGGGCCAGCTTCTCTGGAACGGTCTCGACGCCGACGGCGATCCCCTGGCCTCGGGTACCTACATCTATGTACTGGAATTCACAGGTGTATCCGGTTCCGCGTCGGTAACCGACATCCTGGCGGTGAGTCCATGATGCAGAGGGCAATGGAGCTTATTCGGGATAGCCATAGACCGGTGGTTTTCACCGGGGCGGGAATGTCCAGCGAGAGCGGCATGAGAACCTTCAGGGGAGAGGATGGCCTCTGGAGGGAATACAGCCCGGAAAAGCTTTCATCCATCGAGGGGCTTCTGGCGGATCCCGGTGTTGTCTGGGAGTGGTACAGAATGAGGTTCATGAAGACCGCGGCATCCTTCCCCACATCGGATACGAAGCCCTCACATTTCTTCAGGAAAAAAAGAAAACCCTCCCGGTGATCACACAGAACGTTGACGGACTTCATCTGGAATCAGGACAGACGGATGTCCTGGAACTGCATGGTTCAATGCGGTCCGCCTCCTGCGTGAGTAAGTGCGGTTTCAGTGCCCCCCTTAGAAGGGAGCTCGTGGAGATCCTTCCTCCGTTGTGCCCGGATTGCGGCGCCATTCTCAAGCCGGACATCATCCTTTTCGGCGAACCGCTGGACCACGCTACCATTTCAAGGGGCATACGACCTCGCCGGGGAATGCGATCTGATGCTGGTGATCGGCAGCTCCGTTCAGGTCTGGCCCGCGGCGGGAATACCCTTCACCGCCCTGGAAAGCGGCGCACATATAATAGAGATCAACCCCTCCCGTACGGAACTGCCCAGAAGCGAGCGGGTTGTAAGCATAAGGAGGAAAGCCGGGGAAATTCTTCCCCTGCTTACAGGTTTTTCACGGGAGATGTCATGAGTTTCATACTGGCAGCCGCGGTCATCGCAGCATCATGGAGCGGTACTTATACCTTCAACGCTCCGATACCCGACGGCAACGGTCTGCCGCGGATAGAAGGCACCGTCAATCTACATGAACCGGGTCTGCCAATGTACCCGGTGAAAACAGTTTTCATTCCGGTTCCGCCGGATGTGGAGCCAGTTCTGAGCTTCTCAGTGGTGCCGTTACCCAACAGAGGCTCGTCACCGCCGGTTCCCAGGGCGGGAGTCCTTCAGGGAAGCGGTCTTGACGCCGTTGAGGTTCCCGTTGCCCCTGTGAGCCGCACCTTTGATACCGTGGAGTACAGGGGTGTATTTCCCCTTGCCGGGACACAGGTTGCGGTCATCGACATCCATCCCCTCACAGAAACCGTTTTTGCAGGTTCCGTGACCCTTTCCCTGGAATGGTCCGGGGGAGGTTCCGGAGTTCCCATCCCCACAGGACATCTTCTCAGGGGCATCAGCGCCGGTGAGGTTTACTGGCCCCGGGAAACCCGCAGGGCTGAAAGCCCCTTCTGGGGAAAACCATGGGCAAGGATAGCCATTGAAGAAACAGGGGTTTACAGGATAACCTGTGATGAACTGGAGGAAGCGGGATGCCAGACCGGGGGCGTCCGATTTCCACAATGGCCCTTTTCTCCGGCCCGGGTACCCAGTTCGCCCAGGAACCGGAAACCGCCCACCAGCTTCAGCCGGTGGCGGTGCTGGTAACCGACGCCAATAACGACGGCCTCTTCAACGGTTCCGACGAGATAGTATTCACCGCCGGCGGGTTGAACCGGTTCGAGTACATCCAGAGATCCCTTCAATGGCTTTTCCACAGGTACGCCACCCACAGGGTTTACTGGCTTACATGGGGGGGAGGGGACGGCCTGCGCATGCAGGATGCTAACGGAACCCCCGACGGCTCTCCGGAGTGGGGAGACACGGTTTACCACACCGTTCATCTGGAGGAGAGCGAGCACTGGCTGCCCAGGTGGGAGAACGACACCGGCTGGTTCTGGAAGAAGGTGGGTTCCGGTGAGAACACATCCATTCCCCTGAACCTGGGTTACGCCGCTGGAACGCCCAGGTGGAGGTGACCTTTGCCGTTACTGAGCCCTCTTCCTATGAGGTGACACTGGCGGGAAGCGGTACGGTCCAGTATAGCGGTTCCGGAAGGCAGTCGGCGGTTTTCGAAAATGTCAATGTATCCGGGGGAAGCCTCAACATAGCCTTCAGCTCGTCGGATCCCGCCGCCGACCTCTATCTTGATCATCTGGAGCTTCTCTTCCCCGGGGACCTCTCCGCCTCCAACCGCAGGATATTCTTCAACGGCTCTCCGGGGAGGTACAGTTTTTCATTCCCCGGCGGAACCCACGCCTTTGATGCTTCGGACCTCATGAACCCGGTGAGAATAACCGGTACCCAGCAGGTATCCGGCAGCCTTGACTTTGCCCATACCGTGACCGATACCTCCGCCCTGATGGTGGCAGGTGGGAACAGCTGGCTTTCACCGGACACCATTGCCCCCGCTTCGCCGGGAAGGCTGGTGGGCACGGTATACGGAGGCAACCGGCTTCTGGTGGTTCCCGAGGTTTTCATGAACGACGCCATGGCACTGGAGTCCCTGCTGGAATCAATGGGCTACTCCGTTGTAATGGCAACTGTGCAGGAGATATACGATGAATTCGGCCAGGGCGTGAAGGACCCCGGCGCCATAAGGTCCGCCGTTCGGTGGGGTATGGATTCCTGGTCGCCCTCCCTGAGCACAGTTGTTCTCTGCGGAAGCGGCCACTACGACCCACTGGGATTCTCAACCTCCATTCCCGACCACATACCTCCAATGGTTTTTCTGAGGAACGATCCCAGTTACCCCACATGGGCCTCGGAAGACTGGTTCGCCCAGGTTCATGAGAACTCCATCTATCCCGAGATACCCGTTGCCAGGATACCGGCGGAGAATTCAGCCGCCCTGGGGGCGGTGCTGGCCAAGAGCGCAATTTATAACGGCGGAAACGCCGGGGGAAGCTGGAGCAGCAGGTTCGTTCTTTCGCCGACGACGAGTGGGGAGGTACCGGCGCCACCAGCGAGTGGGATCACACCTTCAACATGGAATCCATCTGCTACGACCACCTGCCCGCCCATGCGAAGCCGGAGAAATTCTACCTGATCGAGTATCCCTGGCCCCCGGGAACAACACCTGGAGGGGTACACCCGGAAAAACCCGAAGCACGCACCGCCTTCATGGACCTTTGGAACCGTGGCATGGCGGTAATGCTCTTTTTCGGCCACGGTTCAGCCAACCAGCTTGCCCACGAAAAGGTAATGCTCGGAGATGATCCGGCCTCCCTGGAAAACGGTTCGCGGCTGCCCCTGGCAATGTTCATGTCCTGCGATGTGTCGAAGTTCTTCGTTCCGGGGGTCGACTGCCTGGGCGAAAAGCTGGTCTATCACCCCGGCGGCGGTGCCGTGGCATCCATAGGCGCCACCGGAGGAACCTTCAGCAGCCCCAACGCCTCCTACGCCAGGGAGATTACCACACTGCTTACCGGGGATGACCATTCAATGAGCCATGCCTTCTGGGCGGGAAAAATTCAGGCATCAAGGGCGGAAACACATCCTACTATGTTTACCTGGGCTGCCCTGACCTGAGACTTGAACTGTCCCGCTCACCCGCCGGCCTCACGGTTTCAGGAGACACCCTCCGTTCCGGAGAGATGAACACCGTGGTGGGTTCTGTGGAATCCCCGGAGGGGCTGGCCCTTGTGGAGATATCCGAATCGGACATTCCCTGGCAGTATCCCATGATAGGCGGCGGTGTCATAGACTATTTCAGGCAGGGCGGAACCGCCTGGCGGGGCAGGGCCGCCCTTTCCGGCGGAGAGTTCCTCTCCCAGTGCATCATTCCCCTTTCAAGCGCCCCTGGCAGCCTTGCCAGGGCCGACGCAGCCTCGGTGGTTCCTCCGGGGTGGAGATCGGGGCCCATGCTCCCCTGGTACTCGTTCAGGGAGATCCCTCCCCTGACCAGCAGGGCCCGGAGATATCCATGTGGATATCAGGCCAGCAGGGGGTGGAGGAGCCCGTCATCACCGGGGAGGGGACCCTGGAGGCGGAGCTCACGGACCCCAGCGGAATCACCTTCCTGGGAAGGGCGGGAAGTCGCATCAGGCTCTTCGTAGACAACGACGAGTACGACCTGTCCGACGCCTTTTCATACAATACCGGCTCCACCGTTACCGGCAGGCTTCAGTACGGGGTTTCCGGCCTGGCCCAGGGCAGCCACCGCTTCATTCTCAGGGCGATGGACGGCCTGGGCAACCCATCCTCCGACACACTCTTCGTGACATCCACCGATGCCGGAGAAGTTGCCATTCAGCAGCACATAGTGTACCCCAATCCCGGCACCGGCAGCAGGTGCTTCAGTTTACCCTCTCCGCCGGGCCCACGTCACGGTTTCCCTGTTCACCACCGCCGGAAGAAGGATACGGACCGTATCGAAACTCTGCGAACCTGGATACAATCAGATAATGTGGGACGGCCTTGACGGCGATGGTGACATTCCCGCCTCCGGCGCTTACATTTACATGATAGAAGCACAGACCGAGAATGGCCTGTTCAGCATGACGTCATCTGTTACCGGGGTTCTGGCAACGGTGAACTGACAGCCTCACCAGGGGGATCTCTATGGGGAATGAAAAGGTTAGCTGGCTCTGGAAACAGGTGGAGGACGCCAGGGCGGCGAAGGATACCGAAAAGGCCAGGGAGAGCCTTGAAAGGCTTCTGGAAGACCGCTCCATAAGGGGAACCCCGATCACAACCTGGCATCCCTGGAACTGTCCCGACTGGACATCGAAACAGGGGAATAGCCGATGCGGCGGCCAGGCTGTCCGACTTCAGATGGCACGGAGTCCCCGGCCCCGCGGCCCTTCTCCTCGGAGCGGACATCTTCCTCAAGCTGGACCGGTTCAGCATGTCACTTGATGCCCTGGAATCATATCTCAGGCATTACCCCAGGGACATCGACGCCCTGCGGAAAAGGGGCTCGTTCTCATGATGCTCCACCGCGACGCCGAAGCGGAGAGGCTTCTGCTGTCCGTGGCCAGGCGGGAGAAGTACCGCGTTCCCTCCACCCTGACATACCTGGCCCTCCTGGAAGCAAAGGCCGACAGGCTGGAGGAGAGCCTTCACCTTCTTCTTCAGGCGAAGGATCTCGCCCCCTTCGACGAGAAGATAGAGCATAGCCTTCTAAGAATAGAGGCACTCAGGGTTCAGATGCGAAGAAGCGCCATAGAGGACCGCTCCCTTCCCATGGAAGACCTCGTCCCCGGTATGACCGCCGGGATGCTTGGGCTCCACGGCTATTCACCGGACACCGCCAGGCTTGCCTCGGAAGCCTGGAGAAGGTTCTGCACCGAGAACACACCCACAGGGCGAAAACCCGAGGCCTGGGCAGCCGCCCTGGAGTACGCTGTTACCCGGGAGGGCCCCCACCACACCCAGGAACAGCTCGCCGGTGAGTACGGCGTATCCGTGTCCCAGCTCAGGGATCATTTTCAGATACTGAAGGGTTCCGTTGAACTACCTCCGTCCAACCTCCTTGAGAGGATCGCCGGAGAAGGTTCGGACCTCCTCCGCCAGGCCAAGGGAGAGGAAATAGCCGCGGTCCTGGCGGAACTGGGTTCCGGGAAGGACAAATTCCAGACCGCCGCGGAAGCCGCTTCCTGGGTTTTCGACAGGGTAACCCCGGTTGATGAACTCCAGAGGCGGGAGATGGAAGAGTTCGTGGCATATATATGGCGCAGAAAGGGATACGGTTCATAACCCATCGCTGACATCTAATCATTATATTAACCGGGACATGTCCGGGGTGTGATGCGCCCCGGTTCGCCAGTTTTATTAATATGTATCATATTTAATTCAAGGGAACGGGACAAAATGACAAGCAAATATGTCTATTACTTTGGTTCAACACGGACCGATGGAGACCGCACCATGAAGCAGCTTCTGGGCGGCAAGGGAGCCAACCTTGCCGAAATGACCAGAATAGGTATGCCCGTACCTCCGGGCTTCACCATATCCACGGAGACCTGTGACGCTTTCTACAAGGCCGGTTCCGTTTGGCCCGAAGGTCTTGAGGAACAGGTCCGGGAGGGTGTGGAAACCCTGGAGAGGGAACTGGGCAAGAAGTTCGGCGATCCGGAGAAACCCCTTCTCGTTTCAGTGAGGAGCGGCGCGGCGGTTTCCATGCCGGGAATGATGGACACGGTTCTCAACCTGGGAATAAATGAAACCACACTGAAGGCCATCGCCGAAAGAAGCGGCAACGAAAGGTTCGCCTGGGATTCCTACAGGCGCTTCATGCAGATGTTCGGCGATGTGGTGATGGGTATCCCCCACCACGATTTCGAGGAGGCCCTGCAGAAGGTGAAGGACGAGAAGGGTGTGAAACTGGACACCGAACTCGACCTTAAAGACCTGAAAAGGCTTGTGGAGATATACAAGGGAATCTATCTCAAGGATATAGGCGAAGAGTTCCCCACGGATCCCTGGGATCAGCTCATCAGGTCGGTTAACGCAGTCTTCAGCAGCTGGAACAACCCCAGGGCCAACCGCTACCGGGAGCTCAACGACATCAAGGGTCTCATAGGGACCGCGGTGAACGTTCAGGCCATGGTGTTCGGCAACATGGGTGACGAATCGGGAACCGGAGTGTGTTTCACAAGGGACCCCGCCACTGGAGAGAACGTTTCTACGGCGAATACCTCATGAATGCCAGGGTGAAGATGTGGTTGCCGGGATCAGGACCCCAGACCGATCGAAACCCTGAAGGAAGTCGATCCCGCTTCTTACAGCGGTCTCCTTGACCTCAGGGAAAAACTTGAGAGCCATTACCACGACATGCAGGACATCGAGTTCACCATCGAAGAGGGAAGGCTTTACATACTTCAGACGAGAACCGGCAAGAGAACGGTGTTCGCCGCGGTGAACATGGCGGTGGACATGCACGAAGAGGGGCTGATAGACAGGAAAGAAGCCTCATGCGGGTTCCAGCCCAGAGCTTCAACCAGCTTTTCGCCTCGATACTGGACACCGAAAGCAAGGACACCGCCAAGTTCCTCACAAGTGCCCTTAACGCATCCCCCGGCGGTGCATGCGGAAGGGCGGTATTCACCGCTGAAACCGCCGAGGAGTGGTCGGAAAGGGGCGAGAAGGTCATTCTCTGCCGCCTGGAAACCAGCCCCGAGGATATAGGCGGAATGGCGGTTGCAAAGGGAATTCTCACCGCCAGGGGTGGAATGACAAGCCACGCCGCCGTGGTTGCCAGGGGTATGGGAGTCCCCTGTGTTTCCGGCGCCGACGAGCTTCACATCGACAGTTCCAGAAAGGTAATGAAGTGCGGAAGCGTCACCGTCAACGAGGGTGATCTCATCGCAATCGACGTTTTACCGGGGAGGTCTTTGCCGGAGAGGTAAAGGTGCGCCCCAGCGAGATCGTTCAGGTCCTTCGGGGGACATGAAGGCCGAGGACAGCTCCCTCTACGCCAAATACAGCAAGCTGGTTGGCTGGGCAGACGAAGTCCGCAGGCTGGATGTGAGGACCAACGCCGATTCACCGAAGTCCACGGAAGAAGCCGTTCTTTTCGGCGCCCAGGGGATCGGTCTCTGCAGAACGGAACACATGTTCTTTGAGGGCGACAGGATCATTCCCTTCAGGAAGCTCATCCTGGTGGCTGAAGATGTGAAAAGGATAAGGGAGAAGCTGGAGGCGTCCTCCGGTGAGGACGAATCACTGAAGAACGCCCTGAAAAAGCCCCTTGAAACCTACGATCAGGCCCTTTCCGAACTCCTCCCCCTGCAGAAACAGGATTTTGCCGGCATTTTCAGGGCCCTCGACGGCAGACCGTGCAACATAAGGCTCCTCGACCCGCCCCTCCACGAGTTCCTTCCCCAGGAGGAAGAGGGCCAGAGGGAAATGGCCGAGGTAATGGGACTTTCACTTGAAACTGTGAAGCAGAAGGTGGAATCCCTCCACGAGTTCAACCCTATGATGGGACATCGGGGCTGCAGGCTGGGACTCACCTATCCGGAGATCGCGGATATGCAGGTAAGGGCCATAATGGAGGCCGCCGTAGAGGTTACTGAGAAGGGGACGAAGGTCCTTCCCGAGATAATGATCCCCCTCGTGGGAACTGTGAAAGAGCTGGAGATCTCAAGGGAGAGGGCCCAGCGGGTCATTGATTCGGTTCTCGAGGAGAAGGGCAGACCCTCCGATTATGTGCACTACAGCATAGGCACGATGATAGAGATACCCAGGGCTGCGGTTACCGCGGACCTCATCGCGGAAAAAGCCGACTTCTTCAGCTTCGGGACCAACGACCTTACCCAGATGGGCTGCGGATTTTCCCGTGACGATTCCGGCAAGTTCCTGGGCGAGTATGTAAGGATGGGGATCTATGAGAGGGACCCCTTCTCATCATTGGACATCGAAGGCATAGGCAGACTGGTGAAGACGGCGGTGAAGCTGGGCAGGGAGGCAAAACCGGGCCTCAAGCTCGGCGTCTGCGGAGAGCACGGAGGCGACCCGGTCTCCATAAGGTTCTTCAACTCCGTCGGGCTGGATTATGTGTCCTGCTCTCCATTCAGGGTTCCGGTTGCCAGGCTGGCCGCTGCACAGGCGGTCCTTGAGGAGCGCTAGGATCCGGAGGGATTTGAGCTCGTGAAAAGAACCGATGTTCTTCTTGCCATGGGCAGCCCCGCCCTTCTGAAGACAACGGAAGAGGCCCTCCTCCGGGAGGGTCTTTCCGTTCACTCATCGGGGAATGGTATCGACGCCGTAATGGATGCCCTCCAGATACGCCCCCGCTGCGTTCTATGCGGTCAGGTCCTTGCGGGAATGGATGGCATGAAGGTGTGCAGGCTGCTGAATTCCCTGTTCACAAGGAAAGACATGCCGGTGATCATAAGCGTTCCCGACAGCAGGCCTGAGATGCGTCAGCGGGCCCTCAGCGCCGGAGCGGTTGCCGTTGTGGATTATTCGACCTCCTTTTCCGAGATCGCCGATCTCGTCCGCCTTCACATAAGTGAGTTCAGGACCACTCCATCTCCCCTTGAGCTCACCCTCTCCAGGGACCGAGTACTTCCCATGGCGGCGGACTGTCTTGAGGAGTCCCTTGAATCCATCGAAACGGTGATTCGTTTCGCCGGGGACCTCAGGGGTGTCACATCTATTCCCGAGGCCTGCAGAAAGGTTTCCTCCGCTGTCCTTCGGGGGCTGGGATTTCAGAGGGTATGGGTGGGACTGGTGAACAGGAATCGCACCGAGATCGAGGCTGTTTCCTATCGTGGCAGAGGAATTACCGGAGAGTCGATACCGGTGGATCCCGGCGGCAGCCGGCTGCCGGCTGAAATGGCCCTCTCCTCCGGAGCCCAGATACCATCCTGGGACGCGGATCCCACCGGAATGGCTTCCGAGTGGGCCGGAAGCAGTTCCTATGTGGATACACCCATAAGGGCCGGAAGCAGGGTGCTTGGAATAATCAGATGCGACAACGGTCTTTCAAGGCGGCGCCCGTCACCGGACAGCCTGCGAAGCCTCAGAATGCTCTCCGACATGCTCTCTTCCTTCATCAGGTATCTGGATGTCCAGAGCCTGCTCGAGGAACGCATGGGCTCCATCGACCTCATAATGAAGGACATCGGGGTGGGTGCCATAATGATAGATCCCTCGGGAATGATCACCGACCGCAGCGGAGACTTTTCCGTGATCCCCGGGGGTGAGCCCCCATCAAAGGGTGACCCCCTCTGGAAGTTCCTGGATATTCTTCCCGGTGACACCGCTGAAAGGCTTAACGACGCCTTTCTGAAGGGAAGGGATTACTCCACGAAGCCTGTCAGACTCGGCGGCGGGAACGCCCATGCCGGGTTCTCACTCCATGAATCAGGTGGCAGGGGCATGCTCCTGGTCATAGCCGACCGATCCGCAACTGCGGGAATGACCCAGCGGATAAGGGCACTTGAGTTTGAAACCGACGCGGTGGCATCCCTGGCGGCGGACCTCACATCGGAAGGGGATGTAAGGGAGATCTGCAGAACAATGCTGAGGACCCTGGAAACATTCTACCCCGACGAATCCATTTCCGTGATGGCCGCTGGAACCCCACCTCAGCCATGATACCGGACTCGCTGACCATAAACGCAGTTTCAGGTTCAAGTTACAACAATGGAGCCTTATCTCCGGTGCGTCGCTTCTTCTTGACCGGGAAGGGGGAGGTATCGTGGGGGAGGCCGTGAGGAACTTCAGGATAATCAATGTCTCCGATGTCCTTCAGTGCGAGTATTACATCAGGAGTATTCCCGAGACCCGCAGCGAGATAGCCATCCCGATGCTTAGCCGGGGCAGGGTCGTGGGCTGATCGACATTCAGAGCGATAGGCTCAACCGTTTTCAGTCCGACGACATAAGAAGGCTGAACAATATGGTGGGTTTCGCCGCCGGGGTCCTCGACGCCGCCCTTCAGAAAACGGAACTCATCAACATGGCCAGAAGGGACAGGCTCACCGGTCTTCACAACATGACCTTCTTTGAGGAGCGGTATCCTGAAGAGTTCGAAAGGGCCCAGAGGTACGAGTATTCCTTTTCACTGATAATGATGGACATCGACGATTTCAAACACTACAACGACTCCCATGGCCACCCGATGGGGAACGTGCTTCTGCAGAAGGTAACAGCGGCCATGACAGGTGCCCTCAGGGATGTGGACATACTGGTCCGCTACGGCGGCGAGGAGTTCGTATGCATCCTTCCCCTGACCGACAAGCAGGTAGCCGTTGAAATTGCCGAAAGGATCCGATCGAAGGTCCTTCAGGCCAATGTGGATATTCCCCATGCGGAGGAACAGCCCCGGGGCTTTGTCAGCCTCAGCCTCGGTGTGGCCACATTCCCGGTTGATTCCAGGGAGAAGGATGAGCTGATCGAGCTGGCGGACCAGCGGATGTACCGGGCCAAGAGAGCGGGGAAGAACAGTGTCTGCCACAGCTAGGTCATACGATGTGGTCCTGGAAGAGGGCTTTGGCTGGTACTGCGTGAAGCGCATCAGGGATTCCATCCGCCGAATGGTGGAGGAAACCGGAGGCTGGCCTGAGGGCACCTCATCCGGCGACCGGGTGCTTCTGAAGGTGAACATGCTGGCTGCCAAGGACCCCTCCAGGGGAATAACCACACACCCTGCCGTTGCCGCCGCGGTGGCTTCACTCCTCAGGGACAGGGGCTGCCTGGTCGAAATAGGCGACAGCCCCGGCGGAGCGGTGAAGGGCGTTGCCAGATACTGGAGGAAGTGCGGTTTCCAGGCGGCGGCTGAACTCACCGGTGCGGAACTGATAAGCTTCGAGGCCTCCGGCTCAAGGCGTGTGGAGATCCATGGCAGGAAGTACGATGTGGCCCTTCCGGTCCTTGAACGCTACCAGTGCCGCATAAACCTGTCGAAGTTCAAGACCCACGCATATACCCGGATGACCAACTCCCTGAAGAACGCCTTCGGCATTGTACCGGGTTTCGGGAAGGCAATGCTTCACACAAGGAGTCCCCGACCCAGATCTTGCGGTGAACATAGTGGACCTTTATGAGCTTGCCGGTTTCAGCCTGAACATAACCGATGGTATTCTATGCCTCGACCGCAGGGGGCCAAGCACAGATGGAAGAAAACGCCACGAGGGTTTCATTGCCCTGTCCAGGTGTGGCGTGTGCCTGGATATGGTGCTCACGGACATGGCCGGCCTTCCCTGGGAGCAGCTGGATTCCACCAGAGAAGCACGCAGAAGGGGTCTGGGAAAACCATCCGGCGAGATAGAGGTAAAGGGAAGCCATGTATTCACCGGTTTTGAGATACCGGGAGAATCCTATCTGAACTACATTCCCAGGTGGCTCGGTTCCCTTGCCCGGGTGGTTCTCAGAAGGGCTCCGGTCTCCAACTCGAAGTGCACCGGCTGCGGCATCTGCGCCAGGGCCTGTCCGGTGGCGGCAATTGAGATAAAGGGAGGCAGGGCCTTCATGAAAAGGGGTAAGTGCATCATGTGCCTGTGCTGCCACGAGATGTGCCCTGAGAACGCCGTGGTGGTTAAACTGCCCCTGGGAAGGAGCTGAATGACCATGCCCAGGACCACCCTTTCCCACAGGATCCAGTATGGAGCAGTAAGGTTCTGCACTTTCTGGCTGAACCTTCTCCCCCTCCGGGCGGCCCTTGCCCTCGGGGCCTGCCTTGGAAGGACCGCCTGGTTCCTCCGGGTTCGCCGAAGGATCTGCAGGATAAACATAGGAGCTGCCTTCCCCGAACATGGTTCAAGGGAGATAGATCGCATCGGAAGGGAGTCCTTCGCCAATAGCGGCAGGTTCATGGTGGAGTTCGCCCGCCAGGAAAAAATGGGCCGGGAGTACTTCGAGAAATACATAACCGTGGAGAAAAATGAGGCCCTGGAGAGCTTTCTCAGCCACCGGGGCGGTGTAATCGCCCTGGGCTACCACTTCGGTAACTGGGAGTACAACGGTGTCTGCCACCAGTTCCTCGGCAAGGAGACCACCTTCCTTGTGGGAAGGCAGCACAATCCCCTGATAGACGCATACATAAACTCGCTGCGATCCTCGGCTGGACCGGCCCTTCTCACAAGGGACGCCTCGATGCGGGGAATAATCAGGATATCCCGGAAGGGAGGAGCCGTGTGCTGGCTCAGCGACCAGTACGGCGGGAAGAACGGCCTCGTGGTGGATTTCTTCGGGAAACCGGCGTCGACCCCCAGGGGGGCGGCTGCCTTCAGCGTGAAACTGGGGATGCCAATACTGTGCGGGGTGATGATAAGGAAAAAAGGACCCTACCAGCGGTTCTCACCCAGGGCATTCCTTTTGCCGGACACCGGCCTTCCCCGGCACGAAGCCGAGCTGGACATCACCGGAAGGTACACGAAGGTTCTGGAAGAAGTGGTTAAGGAACACCCTGAACAGTACTGGTGGGCCCACAAAAGATGGAAGCGTACCACGGATATATACAAACGCCCCCGGTGATCACCTGACTACACAGAGCCGCTGATAACCCTCCTCGGGATCCTCCTCCCATGCAAGTATCCCCTCTTCGCTCACCGAGAACCGCCACGTCCAGCCCGGTTCTTCGAACACCCTGTGCCCCAGAAGGTTGCCCTGGAGATCGAAAAGATCGAAGAAGGGGTATTCCATGGTTCCCCGCTGTACCCAGATGTTGCCGTCGGGACCAATGTCCACATTCACTATCATGTCGCGGAAGGGTTTCGGCTGGTAATCCGTCATGCCCTGGCCTCCCATCTGTCCGAAGAAAGCTTCCATGTAGGCCTTTTCCTCGGCGATCTCCTCCGGTGTTTTGGGTACCGGTTCAATGTCGAGGGTGAGGGTGAAGGCTTCCGTGCCGTCCGGGAACCAGGCCTGTACCCTGTATTCCTCCGACACCCTGAGGGCCATGAGCAGCAGATCCCGGTTTCCGCCGACGGTGATTCCCAGCAGAAAATCATTTATCATGTCCGATGCGCCGCCTGCAATGAGGTCGCTAAGGGATATACTGGTTGAATCCGCCCAGAAAACATGTTCGTAGTCAGCCTGGCCGTAGGGGAAGCTCACAAGCCTTCGGTAAAGGGTGAAGTTCTGGCCGTCGTTCTCGGAATAGTCCGGCTTGTAGGCCGCAAGAGTGGAGTCGTTAAGCGCCACGCACTGCATTGGCGGGTTATTGACCCAGTGCTGTATTTCCTCCAGGAAGGCGAGGGAATCGTCGAACACCACGAAACCCTGTTTCAACATGTTGCTGACAATGGTGCTGCCGTTCATCTGGAAGAATTCGAAGGAGAGATTAGACAGTTCTCCCGGGCCGTCGCCCTGCCGGGATATCTGTCTGATGTACTCCCCATCGGGGGTGTACTCCTTCAGGCAGGCCCTGCCGGTGTCAAGCACTATTATGTTGCCCGTTACTGAATGGTATTCGGCATCGGCCACTATGCCGAAGGTGTTCGTGGAGTCTCCCAGTTCCTCGCCTATGGCCAGGGCCACCCTTAGGGTGTCCGCCTCGATCCCATGCAGGGAGCCGCCTGCTGTCCCCTCGGTGGGGTCTTCGGCTGCACCACATCCCGAGAGAACCAGGCAGGTGAAAAGGGCGAAAAGGATCTTTTGCATGTTCATCTCCATTCTCAAGGTCTTTATTCCCTAATATGGGAGGGATCCCCCGAATGTCAAAAACACAGTGAAAGGAGTATATTGCAGCCATTGGAAAGGAGGGGCCCGATGAGGATCTCAGTGCTTGGCTGCGGCCGGTGGGGCAGTTTTCACCTGTGGTACGCCGCCAGGCGGGGTTTCCATGTAACCGGCTGGGAACCAGCTGAAAGCCTTCCCTTCCGGGATCTCATGAAGGAACGCTCCAATGCCTATCTCGAGCTTCCCGGCGAGGTAAGGCTCACCACCGATCTCGGCGAGGCCCTGGGGGCGGATCAGATAATAGCAGCGGTTCCCGCCCAGCTCTTCAGAACCCTGGCACGGGAGCTTTCCCGGCACGATCTTGAGAGGACCGATCTCGTGCTGTGCATGAAAGGCCTGGAGCTTGATACCGGGAAGAGGCTTTCCACCGTGGCCCTTGAAGAGGGGATTCGCTGCCGTTCAGTAAGCGTATGGGTGGGACCGGGCCATCCCCAGGATTTCGTTGCCGGGGTTCCCGGGTGCATGCTTGTGGTCTCGGAGAAAGAGGAAGCGGCAAAGAGGATTACCGGAAGGATGGGTTCCCCGCTGGTAAGGATATACCACTCCACCGACCTCATCGGCTGTGAAATAGGCGCCGCGGCCAAGAATGTTATCGGCATTGCCGCGGGAATGCTTGACGGCATGAAAATGAGCGGTCTCAAAGGGGCATTGATGGCCCGGGGGCCCCAGGAGGTGGCAAGGCTGGTGAAGGCCGCCGGGGGGGACTGGAGAAGCGTTTACGGCCTGTCCCACCTCGGGGACTATGAGGCGACTCTGTTTTCAAGGTTCAGCAGGAACAGGGGCTTCGGCGAGGCCCTTGTGATGGGGGAAACCCTCCAGGGGCTGGCGGAGGGGGTACCCACTTCGAAGGCAATGCTTTCCCTGGCTGAAGAACTCTCGGTGGAACTTCCTGTAACATCAATGGTACGCCGTATTATAGATGGGGAACTGGATCTGAAGACGGCCATCGGTCGATTGTTCCTCAGGCCCCAGAAAGAGGAGTTCAGTGCGGAGCTTCCTAGTTTCCTGGTCCTTCTGGCCATGTTTTCCATAAGCCCGGCGGAGAACGCCGAATACAGGTATTTCTGGGTGGTCCGCAACGGCCTTTCCACCCCGGGGGAGATTGACGAACTCCTGAACAGGGCCGCCGAAGCCGGGGCCAACGGAGTTCTGGTCCAGGTGGTGGGAAGGGGTGAGGCCTACTACAGCTCCGATGTTCTCCCCCCGGCGGAGTTTTCCGGTTTTGACGACCCCCTGGAGTATCTCATAATGAAGGCACGTCCCTGGGGCTTGAGGTACACGCCTGGGTTAACGCCTTCCTTGTCTGGTCTTCGCCCATTGCTCCCCCTCCCCTGAACACATTTACAACACCCATCCGGAGTGGTTCACCGGCCACGCCAACGGCAGAAGCAGCCGGGCCTTTTCCCCGGAAGCTGCGGAGGCGGCGGGTCTGGTGGGGGCAACCCTTTCCCCGGCCTATCCCGGGGTGAGGAATTACATAGCGGACATCGCCCGGGAGATCGCCATGAACTACGATGTGGCGGGTATCCACCTTGATTACATAAGGTACCCCAATTCCTCCTTCGGATACTCACCCGGCGAGGTGGAGCTGTATTTCCTGGAAACATGCCTTCAGCCTGAGGATGACCCACTGTCCTGGGAGAACTGGAAAAGACAGCAGGTGACGGCGACTGTGGAAACGGTCAGGGCGGTCCTTCGCGGCTCAGATCCCCAGATGATCCTTACCTGTGCCGTGATGGCGGACCCAAACACCGCCAGGGAGGAATTCTCATGCGACTGGAGATACTGGCTCTCCCAGGGCCTTGTGGACCTCGCCTTTCCCATGGCCTACACATCCAACAGGGAGAGGGCCCTTGAGCTTGCCTCGTCAATAACCCTTGAACACCCCGAGAAGATCGTTTACGGCATAGGAATGTGGAATCAGTCCGCTGAGAACGCCCTCCCGGCAGCGGAGAGGGCCCTTTCCCTGGGTGCCCGGGGGATATGCGTATTCAGCCTGAACTCCCTTTCCCCCGGGGATGGGGAGGTCCTGAGAAGCCGGTGGGGCACAGGGCCCATGCCAGACCACGGTGTTTCCCCGGCCATGTTCAACAGGGTCGTGATCCCATGAAACTTGCGGTCCTGGCCAGCGGCTCCTCGGGTAACGCCCTTGCGGTTGAGCACGGCGGGCAGGTCCTCTTCTTTGACGCCGGCCTCAGCGGAAAGCAGCACCTTATAAGGCTTCAAAGCTCCGGTCTTCCAGCTGCGGAACCGATAGGCCTTTTCATAAGCCATGAACACGGAGATCACTCACGGTGCGCCGGTATCCTGGCCAGAAAGTACCGGGTGCCGGTGTTCGGTACCCCGGGAACTGAACGGGTCACGCCTCACCGGCCAGAAACTGCACGGCCTGGAGGCTTTTTCCAACGGAGACACCATAACGGTGGGAGGGTTCACCGTGGAACCCTGGAGCATTCCCCACGATGCCAGGGATCCCAGCGGGTTCACCGTAACCGCCGGGGGACGGAGGCTTGGGATAGCCACCGACATGGGCGCAGCCGGACCCATGGTCCTCAAAATGCTGGAGGGATGCAACGGACTGGTCTTTGAATTCAATCATGATATAGATATGCTTTGGGATGGCCCCTATCCCTGGCCCCTGAAGCAGAGAATAGCCTCAGGCGAGGGGCATCTTTCCAACGATGCCGCCGGAGAGGCCCTGGCCCTGATCGCCGGCCCCGGGCTGGGTTTCTGCGTGGCGGCCCACCTCAGCGCAGAGAACAACACCGCTGATCTGGCGTTGAAGGTATGTACCGAGGTGGCCGGGAGCAGGTTTGAAGTTTTCGCGGGGAAGCCCTATCAGGCCCTTCCCTTCATGGAAGTATAGGAGGCGTTTTGTTTAAGATCATCATTCTGGCGGTACTTGTCACGGTTTCCTTCGGGGGGACGGTGGACATTGTGTTGGAGGGGGCCGGTGTGAGCCCGATCGGAGGCTGGGGCAGCAACCTCAGCGGCGGTCTTGCCGGCGGTATCCAGGCCAACTGGCTTCTGTCCGGTAAGTTCAGGGCCGGGGCGGGTATCGAGGGGTGACCTTCGGCGACGGCAACAGCGGAGACGCCTCCTTTTCCCAGCTGAAACCCATGGGGCTTTTCTCCTTCTATCTGCGCCCCCAGGGCAACACGTTCAACCCGGGTATAGTGGCCGCCTTCGGCTATTGCCGAAGCAGGCTCTCCTCCGGCGGCGGAACCGACCCCGCCAGCTGGGACCCCTTCTGGAGGGCCGGGATCAGGTGGAACTTCAGCCTTGGTCAACCCTGGAGGGCCGGTGTGGGTTTCGACCTTGAGAGCGTACTTTCCGCCGACAAGACCGGTGACGCCTTCAGGCTGACCTTCGGCGTGTCAAGGGAGGTGGGGCTGTGAAAAGAGTTCTCATACTGCTCACAGGGCTTCTCATTCTCGCCGGGTGCGACAGCAACCCGCTCTATCTCAGGCTTTCCGCCGACTACTTTCCGGTTTCACCCTCCGGAGCCACATGGGAATACTCCATGGAGGGCGGGGGCAGCAAAATAGTTACCGTGGTGGATCAGAAGATCGTTGGAGAACGCCCCTGCTGGCGGTTCCAGTCCGGCGCGGGATACACCTACTGGATAAACGACCGCGGCAGACTTGAGAAGTTCGAGGATCACACGGTGCTCTTCAACGGATATCAGGTCCCCATCTATCAGGGCTGGGTTACCATGCTTCAGTGGCCCCTTGCAGAGGGCATGACCCGCCGGGATTCCGTTGGCGCCCAGGCGGTGAGTCAGGGTGTTACCCTCAGCCACACCTGGATCCGGAACCAGACGGTATCCGGACCGGAGGTCTCCCCGGACGGTGTCTGGGCCCAGTGCTACAGGATACACCAGGAGGAAACCGTTATTAACTGGATACAGACCGCGGGCTTTTCCCCGGAGACCACAGTTACGGTGAGGAACATCTGGCTTGCCCCGGATGTGGGCATGGTGGCCATGTCCTCCGCTGACAGCGTTCTCACTCTGGTGAGCTTTACAGGGGGAGAGGAGTAGACTTGTCCCTTCCGGTTATCTTCTCGGTGTCCTTTCTCCTCGTATATGTTTACATAGCCTTCGGAAACCGGTTCAGGGGCGGAGTGGTCTGGGCCGGAGCAGGCCTTGCCATAGGCGCGGCGACACTGGCCGGGCTTCATGTGGACATAACCACCATTCTCGGCATGGTAAACTGGAACGTTCTTCTTATCTTTTCAGGCATACTGTTATCAGCAGAGGTCCTGATAGACGCCGGGGTGCCCTCTCACCTGGCGGCCAGAATAATATCCATGAGCCGGAACTACGGCTGGGCGGCCATGCTTATCTGCGGTCTTTCCAGCGTGATATCCATATTCGTGGACAATGTGGCCACGGTTATGATAGTGGCCCCCATCGCACTGGAGGTAAGCAGGAGGAACAGCGCCAACCCTGTTGTCCTCCTGATAGGGGTAGCCATAGCCAGCAACCTCCAGGGAACCGGTACACTGGTTGGTGACCCGCCCTCCATGATACTGGCTGCCAGCGAGAACATGGGCTTCAACGACTTCTTCTTCATGAAGGGAAGACCGGGAATATTCTGGGCGGTTCAGCTGGGCGCCGTGGCCAGCTTCTTCGTTCTCTACCACTTCCTGGGGCGGGACAGGGGCCATGTGCCGAAGATAGCCATTCCCCCAGTGGCCAGCTGGATTCCCGCTTGCATACTGGCTGGTATAATCGTTGGTCTTGCGGTGATCAGCTTCATCAGCCCCGGGGTTCACCTCACCGCGGGACTGATATGCATGGGCGGCGGTTTTCTCTCCCTGGTATGGTACGCCCTGTTCCGGCGGACCAGAGCCCATCACTTCCAGGACCTGGGCAACCGCAGGACCAGACATGTGGTGAAGGCCTTCGACATCGACACCCTTTTTCTTCTGGCGGGAATATTCTTCATGGTGTCCGCCCTGGATCTTTACGGGGTGATGGACGGCGTGGGAAGGGTCCTCGCCGGTCTCTCCGGGGGCAATCCCCTCACCGCGTACATAATAATAGTAACAGGTTCCCTTCTTTTCAGCGCCTTCGTGGACAATGTGCCCTTCGTTACCGCAATGATACCGGTTACCCATTCCCTTGCGGCCACCATGGGCCACACCGGCCAGGAGCACCTGTACCTCACCTTCGGACTTCTCATAGGCAGCTGTCTCGGGGGGAACATTTCCCCTGTTGGGGCCGCGGCGAACATAGTTTCCGTTTCCATACTGAAGAAGAACGGCTACAGGGTCAGCTTCTGGGAGTTCGTACGGGTGGGGCTTCCCTTCACCCTGGCCGCAACGGCGGTGGGGGCGGCTTTCATCTGGTTCGTGTGGCACCCGTGAAGGCCATGAAGTTCACATTCCCCAGGAGTACGGCGGAAACCCGGGTCAGATTCTTTGACTCAGTGGAGGACATTCCCCTGAATGGGGACATGATGATAACCGACGCCCGGGTATCAGAGCTCCACCGGAAGGAGCTGCCCGGGGGCGTTCACAGGCTGGACATACCCGGAGGAGAGGGGTGCAAGACCCCGGAAATCCTCTGCGCCATCTGGGAGGAAATGGCCCGGGCTGGCCTCAGGCGGGATTCCACCGTGGCGGTTACAGGGGGGGACCCTCTGCGACGTGGGGCCTTCGCAGCATCCACCTGGAAGCGGGGGTTGAACCTGGTCCTGGTGCCCACCACACTTCTCTGCATGGTGGATGCGGCCCTGGGTGGAAAGACCGCTGTGAACGCCGGCAGGGAAAAGAATCAGGCGGGAACCATCTATCCCGCATCTGAAATACTTGTGTGCCCCGGTTTCCTGGACACCCTCCCCGAGACCGAGGTTCTCAGCGGTGTCGCCGAGGCCCTGAAAACCGCGGTGATCGGTGACAGGTCCATAGTCGACCACCTTCAGGAAAGGAACTGGATGGAGGTCGTCAGAGGCTGCATGACGGTGAAGGGAGCCATTGCCGGCGGGGATCTCGAGGAGACCGGCCAGCGAAGGCTGCTCAACCTCGGGCACACGGTGGGGCATTGCCTTGAAGGTGCCAGCGGTTTTGCCATACCCCACGGGATCGCTGTGGCAATGGGCATTCCCGTGGCAGCAAGAATGGGCGGGCACCAGGATTTCGCCAGGGAGTTCATAGAAAGGGCCGCCGGGCTGGGAATCGACACCGCTATTCCCCGGGAGATCACCCCGGAGGCCGCACTCGCATTCCTTTCCGCAGACAAGAAGAGCACCGAAAGGGGCAGGACCTGGATCATTCCCCGTGGCTGGGAGAACTGCGTGCAGGTGGTCTTTAGCCCGGAGGAGGAGAAGGAGCTCCTGAAAAGGTCATGGCGGTAGGGTCCGAAGACGGCGGTTCCTTCTGGGATCATCTGGAAGAGTTCAGGAAACGGCTTTTCATAGCCGCCGGAACCGTGGCGGTCATGTCGGCGGTGGCCTTTTTCTTCAGCGGAAGGATCACCGGCTATGTCACTGGCACATCCCCTGTGGATCTGGCAGCCCTGGCCCCGGCGGAGGCCATAACCGCCCACCTCAAACTGGCTGTGACCGCCGGTGTCATAGCCGCCTCACCGGTAATATTGTTTCAGATATGGAGGTTCATAGCCCCGGGTCTTACGAGAGGGAGCGGAGGGCGGTTCTAACGGTTACCGCCGCCGGGGCGGTCCTCTTCACCGCCGGGGCCGCCTTCGCCTGGTTCATGATGCGAAAGCCGGCCCTTGTGCTTTCCAGAGCTTCGAAACCGGGAACATCACGGGATTCTGGAGCGTCTCCAGCTACATAGACTTCATCGGGACATTCCTTCTTGTTTTCGGGGCGGCCTTTCAGCTTCCCCTGGCCGTGCTGTTCCTTGTTCGCTCGGGGATTGTGGAACCATCCGATCTAGCCTTCTACAGAAGGCACATAATCGTGGGGCTTCTCATCCTGGCGGCGGTGCTCACCCCACCTGATCCACTTACCCAGGTAATGCTGTCACTGCCTCTGTATATTCTTTTTGAGCTGAGCCTGCTGGCGGCAAGGGCAGCCTTCAGAAAACCAGGGGATCAGGGGAAACCATGAAAGTTCAGCTGTTTTCAGCGAAGGTTTGAGAAGGAGATCCAGATGCCCCGAAGAGACCTGTGTTCAGCAATTTTCCTGGGGATGTTCGCGGTGTTTACCCTATGGGCTTTCTCCCCTGCCCTGAGATCATTCTTCGATCCCCAGGATTTCATCACCTTTCTCAATCCCGGGAAGGCTGATACACCCTATCTTCAGTTCCTGAAAGAAGGCTGGAGCTGGCAGAACGACCAGGGGGAGCTTGTGGGCTTTTTCAGACCCCTTCCAAGCACCATGTACCTGGTGGAGTATCAGTTCTTCGGTTTTCCGCAGCTGCTTACAAGACCGTAACCTTCCTTCTTCACCTGACCTGTTCACTGCTGGTGGCCATGACGGTGTTCTCTCTGACCGGGAGAAAGACCATCTCCGCCTGGGGCGGAATGATGTTCGCCCTGCATCCGGGCACCGCCGGCGCCGTTGCCATTATCGTAACAAGACCGGACATAATAGCAACTCTGTTCTCCATCCTTGCCCTCCGCTCAGCCCTGGGACTGGGGCGGAAGGAGGAGTTCTCCCATTCCTCGCTGCTGCCCGCCCTTTATACCGCTCTGGCGCTTTCAGGGAAGGAACTTGGAGTGGCGAACCTCTTTGCCCTTCCCCTGGTCTACTTCCTGTGGTCTTCCGGAAAGAGGAACAGGAAGAACACACTGTATTTCCTCTCTTCTCTGATCCTGGTGGGGTCCTCTTCTTCGCTGTCAGGTTCCATATCTTCGGAAATGTAGGCGGTTATGAAACCAGACCGCCCCTTTCCTCCTCCCTTGCATGGGTGCCCGTCGTTGTCTCCCAGGCTGCAGGAACCGCCTATTTCACCGGTCCTCTCAAGATAGTCGTGGTCCTGGCCGAAATGCTCCTTATCGTTGCCTTTCTCCTGAGGAATGGCAAGAAGGGCTTCAGGGAGCTGTTCCTGGCCATCCTGATCACTGGGATTTACAGTTTTCAATCCCTTCTGTCCTTCCCTGAACCCCATTATGTGTATGTATCCGCTGCTTTCACAACCATATTCTTCGTGTATTTCTTCAGTTCCCTCGGGCTGGGAACGAAGGGCTGGAAGCCCCGGGGATTATTTGTCGCGGTAATTGCCATTGCAGGTTTTGCCACAAGACGTGAAGCGGTGATGCTTGATGAACTCACAGAGGCGAAGGAAAGGGTTTACAGAGGGCTTGAGGCTGTTACCCCGGAGTTGTCCGGGATCGATCCGGAGGAGTGCTATGTGATCATATCAAGGAGCTCGGCCGAGGGGCTGGAGATGAAGAACGTGCCCCTGTACATGACCTACATCGACCGGGTCCACTGCGATCTCATACTGACGGACAGAACCATTAACAGCGAAGGCGGAGCCCCTCTTCTGATATGGAACGGTGAGGAAGTTGAACTCGTCAGGGGGATCAACCCTTCAGGTGAAGCCCTTCGACCACCGCCCTTACCGTTCTGCGGAAGTCTTTTTCAGGCCTCCACCCCAGTGTTTCGAATATCCGTGAGATATCGGCATGGATCACAGGGATGTCCTTTTCCCCCTGGGACCCTCCTCTACGGCGAAGCTGGTTCCCATTTCCTCCTGCAGCGCATCTACCACTTCCCTGCCGGACCTGGGGACTCCGGTTCCCACATTGAAGGTCCCTGGAACTTCGGCAACCGCCATTCTCACCAGGGCGGAAGCCGCATCCTCCACATCGATGAGGTCCCTCTTCGTTGAAAGGGGGCCTGTCCTCAGCGGGGGAGACGCCTTGCCGGAGAGGATTTTCAGAAGCCCTTCGGCAACCGCCGGAACCATCATTTCCGGGCCCTGTCCCGGGCCGAAGAGATTGAAGAGCCGTGCCGTGGACAGCATAATGCCCCACCGGCGGCAGATGCTTTCGGCGGTTCTTTCCTTTTCCAGGACTGAAAGGCCGTAATCCGTTACGGGACAAGTTTTGTCGGCCTCCGCGACAAGTCCCGACCGGGAGGCCGGGATGCCGTAAACGGAGCAGGAACTCGCCAGAACCAATGACCGGCATCTCCCTGCAAGGGTTTCAATAAGAAGGGATGTTCCCTGAACGTTCAGACTGGTCATCCGTTGGATGGAACCCCTGGTTCCCGCGAGGTGGATCACCGAATCAAAGGTCTTTCCCTCCAGTGCCGCGGAAAGGTCTTCCCGGTCGGTGAGATCGCAGCGAAGGAAATGGCAGTTGCTTTCCCCCGGCGGCACCAGATCCAGGGCGGTGGTACTGATCCCCCTGTCCAGGAGAAGGGGAATAACCCTTCCGCCCAGGAAACCCGATGCACCGGTGAGGAGAACCCTCATCTATGGTATTTCTCGAAGATATATGGACGGGTCCATGGTGAACTCCTCCTGGGCGGCGGCATAGTCGTCGGGATTGCCTATGTCCAGCCAGCGGGCGGTACTCAGCTCGCAGTTGACCGGCTCCCCTGAGGCTATGAGGGAGTTCACCAGCTCGGGGAAATCCATTCTCTGGCCGTCCTGGATGTAACTTAAAGCCCTTTTTGAATAGGCGTATATGCCCATGCTTACATTATGTTCATATACGGGCTTTTCCAGATATTCGCTGACGCTGCTTCCGTTGTGCTTCACCACACCCAGCTGAAGCCTCACGGTTTTTCTGTGCATTGCATGGTAAGGGCGGCATCGGAACAGAGATGGTTCCGGAAGAGCTTTTCGAAATCCATTGTGGTGAACAGGTCGCCGTTCAGAACGAGGAAGTTGTCCGGCAGACCGGAGATCCGGCGGAGAGGGCCGGCGGTTCCCAGGGGTTTCTGCTCCTTTATCCAGGAAAAGACTATGCCCTTCTTCTTCAGGGGATGGTTGTGAAATAGGCTTCCAGAAGCTCGGCCAGATATCCCGTGGAGAAAATGAGTTCATTGAAGCCGAAGGATACCAGCTGCCTGACCAGTATCTCCACAACGGATACTGCCCCAGGGGGACCAGGGTTTCGGAAAGACAGCGGTATAGGGGCAAGCCTTGTTCCTTTACCTCCGGCAAGGATTACGGCAACCCTTCTTTCACTCATATCCTGTACCCCCTCAGCCTGTAATGGGAAGGATGGGACCTTATCCACTCAGCGGTGATCTCAAGGCCTTCTTCAAGCGATACTCGGGGCTCCCAGCCGGTCAGCCTGCGGGCCAGTTCGGATGAGGCGACGAGCCTGGATACTTCGCTTGAAGGGGCCTGACCCTTGATGGGTCCTCAGATCTGACGGAAATGCCCTCTCTGCCCGCCGCCCTTATGGCCAGCCGGGCAAGGTCTCCTATGGATATCTCCCGTCCCGTGCCGAAGTGAACCGTTCTACCCGTGGCTTCCGGGGTCTTCGCAAGGGCGATGAATGCCCTTGCGGTATCGTCCACGAAGACGAAATCCCTTGTGGGTGTGGCGGACCCTATCTCAACTTCGTCGGCAAAAAGAGCCTGGGCAAGAATGGATGGTATAACGGCCCTTTGAGACTGCCCGGGACCGTATGTGTTAAAGGGCCGGCACACCACCGTGGGGAGACCGAAGGCGGCATGATAGCTCAGGGCCAGCTGGTCCCCTCCGGTTTTGGACGCCGCATAGGGGGACTGGGCGTTGAGGGGATGGGATTCGGTTATGGGCACATCCCTTGCTGATCCGTAAACCTCGCTGGTGGAGGTTGTAACAACCCTGGCACCGGTTTCCAGGGCGGCGTTCAGGACATTGAGCGTACCGCCGGTGTTAACCGATACCACATCCGATGGACACTCATAGGAGTATGGAATGCCTATCAGGCTGCCAGGTGAAACACGGTATCGCAGCCCTTCATTGCTTTTTAACCATTTCCGGGTTCCGGATGTCGCCGTAAAATGGCGCTATGGAATTCTTCATGTCCTCGGGCAGGGTTTCCAGAAGGCCCATGGATGAAGATGAAGTGTAACGAAGGAAACAGTTTACCCTGTAGCCTGATTCAAGAAGTAACCGCACGAGACGGTGTCCAATGAAACCGCCGGCACCGGTAATGAGTATTTTTTCACTATAACCCCTTAGTTCTTCCCCCGGGGAAAAACATAATCATACGGAAGGAGGTCAGCGACCCAGCAGTTTTCTTCTGAAGAAGTAGACGCCCATCTCCCAGAGCATGTTGACTATTATGGAGGGTTTATCCAGGGATGACTGTCCTGAGGTCCTTGGCGTGTACTCGAACCCAACCTCGCAGATCTCCGTTCCCGTCCGACGGATCTCAGCGATGAGCTCGGCATCGTAGAAACAGCCGTTCGCCCTCAGTTTGATCCTTTTCACAAGGCTTCGGGAAACCACCTTCATGGAGAAGTTAACATCCCTCACGTTCAGACGGAAGAAGAACTGCACAAGGCCGTTGTAAACTCCGCTTAGAAGCCTTCTTCTGAAGCTTTCCCTTCTGCCCGCCCGGTACCCTATCACAGCATCGTACTTCTGAATGAGGGGGATGATGCTATCTATCCTGGTAACCTCAAAGGGCTCATCCCCATCGAGGTAGAGGATATAGTCCATGAAAGAATTCGCGAATCCCAGCCTTATGGCGCTGCCCAGGCCCTCCCTGCTTATCTGATGGATAACCCTTATATGAGGATCACTGCCGGCGATCCTGTCGGCGATCTCGGCGGTCCTGTCGGTGCTTCCGCTTTCTATCACAAGGATCTCGTAGTTGCTGAATCCCTTCTCGAGAACGGTCTGAAGGGCGGCAATGGCATTCTCCACATTGTTCTCTTCATTATAGACAGGAATAACAGCGGATATGGTTGGAGCTGGCGTTTTCTCGTCGACTGCCATGAAAATCCTTAAAGGGTTGTTTGTGTCGGGGTCTGGCAAGAATACAGGGAGGCCGGGTCAGCTGTCAATGAGTTTTGCCCGGTTGCATTTATCCAGTATCCGCCTGTGGACCCTGGTTCCCAGGAAAGATGCCTTCTGGTCTTCGTCTTCTATGGTGTCCGCGATCTTTATGAGGGAGGCGCAGGCAGCCTCGAGGAAGGTTCTGCTCTTTCTTTGAAGCTTGTTCGGGCTTTCTGCAGCCGGGTTTTCAGAGAGTTTTGAATAGAGGTCGGAAAGGGCAAGGTTCGTCTGGGTCAGGTCGTTCATTCCAGGGCAGACCATTTCCTCCACTTTCCCTATGTGTTCCATTACCTCTTTGAGGGACTCCTCTGAGGCCACGGACTCAAGAAGGCTCTCCGCCAGGTTGATCCTGGGTGCAACGGCCCTGGCCGGGGCATCAATCTCTTCCAGCAGTGCAATTGATCTTCTGAGGGCTTCCCGAGCCTGATCCTTCCTTCCCAGTTTCCCAAGAACGAGACCCAGATAGCCGAGGTTTTCTCCCTCGCCTTCCCCTGTCCCCGATTTCCCTGCAGATATCCAGGGCCCTGCTGTAGAGCATCTCAGCCCTGCTGAACTCATGCTGTTCGAACAGAATGTCGGCAATATTGGTCAGGGCGATGCTGCTGGTCATTCGGTCACCTATTCGGTCGGCTATTTCCAGGGCCTTTTCGTAGTCCTTCATGGCTTCCCGGTTCATTCCTATGAACCTTCTGGTGTTGCCTATTCCGATAATGCTTCTGCACTGCCCCTGAACATCTCCAATGACTTCATGCAGCTCCAGGCTTTGCCCGCGTAGTTAAGGGATTCCTGAAAGCGTCCCATGCTTCTCGTTACTATTCCCAGATTCATCATCATTGTAGCCTGACCTCTGCGCTTTCCAGCTTGCCGTAGAGTTTCAGGGACTTCAGGTAGTACTCGTAGGCGCTCTCATTGTCTCCCATGGACCAGTGGGTAAGGCCGATGTTGCATAGGGTGTTGGCCTTGAGGTTACCCATCGAGGGAAGCCCGGGGACCTTCAGTGCTCTCTGGAAATGCTCCAGCGCCCCGCCGTATTCGCCGAGGTTGCTCTCCATCAGACCGAGATTGCTGAGGGATCTGGCCTCGGCCTGAAGATCTCCCATGGCCCTGGCCATTATCATGGTTCTCCGGAAGGTATGCTTCGCTGCCTTGAAGTCCGACTGCCTCCACTGGTTTATACCCATCCACATCAGAGCATTCAGATGACCGTTCCTGTCTCCGTTGAACTGGGCGTTTTCGTAGGCTGCTTCCAGTTCATCGCCGGCCCTTTTGAAGTCGCCGGATTCACTGAAGGAGGTGCCCAGAAGAATACGGGCAGCGGTCATGTCCGGATCCAGGGAAAGAGCCCTTTCGAGAAGTTTCCTGGCTTCTTCCAGATCTTCCACTGATCTTCTCTTCCAGTAGATCTCCGAAGCCTGCAGGTAAAGCTCATAGGATATGGACTCCTCATCTTCCCGGCGGTGATCCCCTCTCTGTATTCCAAAAACCTTGAGAAGACTGTCGGCGACTTTTTCCTTTATCGAAGGCAGTTCGAACCAGTCATCGGTCCAGCTGTCTGTCCATACCAGCCTTTTCATCTTCAGGTCATGGAGTTCAGCGGAGAGCTGGAACCGTTTGCCGGAGCGCAGAAGACTTCCCTTCACGAAGAACCTCGTACTGAGCCTGGATGCGATATCGGCCCCTGAGGTTACCGTCTTCCCGAGTTTCATCACGTCGTTGATAGGGGCCACCGCTATGCCTCCGGCTGACGCCAGCTGCGAGACTATGTCCGCTGAAATGCCGTGGGCATAGAACTCGTCTCCCCTTGCTCCCAGGTTTTCCAGGGGCATGATGGCAACGGAGGGGACCTCTCCGCCTGCCATGGGGATCAGAATTTCCGTTTTATTATCTGTTTCCCTGGAACAGGGCAGGCGGTGCTTTTCGGTGCCCTTCACCGTGTACAGGTCGATGAGCCTTCCCAGCCCCTTCAGCGGCTGAAGACCCAGGGAATGCACCCCGGGTTTTCTGCCACCGCCCATGCTTCTCAGTGTTTCCCCCGATATGCAGATACCCCCGGGGGGGCCATCTTTTCCAGCCTTGACGCAACGTTAACCGTGTCTCCCAGAACATCGCCGGGGCTGAGGTGAACGGTTCCCCGGTGAATGCCTATCCTGAGTTTAAAGCCGCAGTCTTTGAGCTTTTCCTGAAGTCTTATGGAGCATCTCACCGCAGCCCTGGGATCCTCGAAGACCGAAAGGGTGCCGTCTCCCATCTCCTTTATCAGGGTTCCGCCGCTGGATCCCAGAAGCGGGACGAGGTGTTTCCTGATGATGGAGATCATTGCCAGAGCACCGGCTTCGTCCCTCTCCATGTGTCGAGTAAACCCGGCTATGTCAGTGAACATCACCGCCAGGGTCTTCCTGGAATCAGAGTTCAATGAGGCAACCTTTCAGGAAACGGAATCGTGTTGATGATAAGATAGACAAAGGTCGGGGTTTCGGGAACCGGCCTTTGACGCGTATACATTTGTTTACTATTTTTTCCCGGGAGGTACGTTTTGCAGGAACTTGGCGAAAAAATAGAGATGATATGTCACTTCTCAGGTGGCAGCGTGGTTCCCTGCAGGTTCCGCTGGCAGAACAGGGTTTACCATGTGATAAGGGTCTCATCCACCTGGGAGAGCCGCCGGGGAACGGTGAAGTTCTTTCACTTCGTGGTTCGTACCTCGGAGGACGACGTGTACGAAATACACTTCAACACCGAAACCATGGGCTGGGTTATAGACTGCGGGTATTCCTGTGGAGCCTGAAAGAAGGATACTCCATGTTGACATGGACGCATTTTTCGCCTCGGTTGAACTTCTGGGCAGGGAAGAGCTCCGGGGCAGGCCGGTGATCGTCGGGGGAGACCCCGGCTTCCGGTCCGTTGTAACATCCTGCACCTACGAGGCCAGGAAGTTCGGGGTTCACGCCGGCATGTCCATGACCCGGGCACTGAACCTCATCCCCGGCGCGTGGTGCTCTCCGGCAGCTTCGCCAGATACAGCACCTACAGCCGCAGGGTTCTTCAGGTCCTTCTGGGTTTTACCCCCAGGATGCACGCGGTGAGCATAGACGAGGCCTTTCTCGACCTTTCCGGTACCGGGGGGGGCATCATCGAAGCCGGGCGGGAAATACAGCGGGCCGTTTACCGGGCAACCTCCCTCTGGTGCACCGTTGGCTGCGGACCCAACCGGCTGCTGGCCAAAATGGCCTCGAACTTCTACAAGCCCCGGGGCGTGGGCCTCCTCATGCCGGGCGACATGGCAGGCCTTCCCCCCTCGGCAATATGGGGGGGTGGGTCCGAAGGCCTCCGAACTGCTGGAAATGTACGGAATAGATACCATAGGAAAGCTGCGAACCCTCTCCAGGGCAACACTGAGGTCCCTCATGGGAAACCGTGGCGAAGAGCTCTACCGTTACGCAAGGGGAATCGATGACAGGCCGGTTCCGTTCTTCGGCCACCGCGACCCGCCGGAGTCCATGGGCCACGAGCACACCTTCACAAGGGATGTATCCGCCCCTGAGGAGTATCTGCCGGCGCTGGCAATGGTTTGTCAGAAAACCGGATGCAGGGCCAGGGAAGGTGGCTGGAAGGGGGGAACTGTAACCCTGAAGTACAGGCTGAGGAACCTGAAAAGAATAACAAGAAGGAAAATACTGCCCTGGCCAACCGACCAGGACCAGACCATACTCATGGCGGCCTCGGAAATGGCGAGAACCCACATAGACCAGCCCATACGGCTCATCGGGGTTTCCAT
Organism: Candidatus Sabulitectum silens; assembly: GCA_001875255.1. Taxonomy (GTDB): domain Bacteria; phylum Fermentibacterota; class Fermentibacteria; order Fermentibacterales; family JCC-6; genus Sabulitectum; species Sabulitectum silens. The sequence continues at coordinate 422,760 of MJAN01000001.1, forward strand.
AAGCGGGCTGGTTCCCGGGGAAAGCGCCCAGCTCAGCTTCTTCCCCGAGTCCACCGTGGCCCTTAACGATGTTGCCGACAGTGTGCGCAAGCGCCATGGCCACCGGGCCATGGTCAGCGGAAGGGCCCTTGAATACCTCCAGGGAAAGGGGTAGGAGTGAACCTCTTCGATTCATGTTCTTCCAGGAAAACCCTCCCCGGCGGGGGGCGGCTTTCCTGGGCACATCCGGCTACAGCTTCCGGACTGGCGGGGAGTTTTCTATCCCGGAAGGATCCCCCGGGGAAAATGGCTGGCCTACTACGCCCTGAAGTTCAACGCCGTGGAGATAAACTCCACATACTACGGCATGCTCACGGAAAAGGCCGCCGGGGCAATGGCCGATTCGGTTCCCCGGGGGTTTACATTCTCGGTAAAGCTCCACTCATCCATGACCCACGCCAGGAACGCCGGTGAAGGGGAGTGGAAGTCCTTCCGGAAAATGCTGGGCCCATTCAGGGAAACGGGAACCATGGGTATGGTCCTGGCCCAGTTCCCCTGGTCCCTCCCCCTGGAAGAGGGGTCCTTCAGCTGGCTGAAAGGCATATCCGAAAACCTTCCTGGAATACCCATTGCCGCCGAGTTCCGCCACCGCCGGTGGTACGCTGAAGAGCCCATGGAAAGGGTTCTGGAAATGGGTTTCACGCCGGTCTCGGTGGACCTGCCCCGCCTCCACGGCCTTCCCGATACAGGACTTCTCAGGGGGAAGGGAACGGTGTATCTCAGGCTCCATGGAAGGAACCGGGAAAAGTGGTGGGGGAACACCCCCCGGCGTTACGACTATCATTACAGCGGGGGTGAGCTGCTGCCCTGGGCGGACAGGCTGCGGAGCCTTTCAGAAGGCCGGTCCAACTGCTATGTTTTCTTCAACAACTGCCACATGGGCAAGGCGGCCCTTAACGCGGAGGACATGGAAAGGCTCCTTTTCGGGAGCGGTGGAGGCTAGCATGGTAAAATATTCGTCAATACTGTTGGTTCTTATCCTTATCAGTGGCTGCGAGTCTACAGGACCATCCATAAACAGCGAGTTTCCCGCATTCTACCTGCAGGATATACAGACCGTGGGCCCTCCCTCTTCATGCTGTTTCCTCGGGGGGAACGGCGACATACTTGCCGGGGCCGGTACATACCTCTATTTCGTTGACAGGGAAGAGGGCTATGTAAGGGCTGAAATGGGCCTGGGCGTTCCGGTTACCGATGTGGATGGGTCCCCGGAGGGGGATACGGCCTGGCCCTCTCCGGCAATGTGCTCTATGTGGTGTCCAACGATATCTACTCCATCCACAGCCAGATACTCCTGCCCCAGGAGGGCAGCTTCATCATTCCCCGGCCGAACTCAACGGCGGTTTTCGTTCTGTGCGCCGACGGCACCCTTGTGAAGATAGAAACGGTGGGCTGGACCATCACAAAACAGGGGCAGACCGACGCCGGGGAACCGGTGGCGGCGGCCCTGGGAACAAGCGGCGACTATCTTTTCGCGGCGGACCCCGACGGCACCGTATACAAGATCTCCACTGCGGACTTCTCAACCGCCGCCGAGACAACGGTGGAGAACGGCGTTAACGGAATGTGTTCCACCCCTTCGGGGAGGTGTTCGTTTCACCGGCGGGGAGAAGCGAGGTCTGGGCCATCGACTGCGGAACCGGCCAGCATTCCAGGACCTTCAGCGTTCCAGGCTCCCCGGGGGCCTGGCGGTTACCGGAAGCGGCAAGTACCTTTACGCCGCGGTGCCGGGGCAGGGATTCGCCGTGGTGAACACCATCGACAACACCATCGAGGCGTTGATAGAAAGCTTTGGAGACCCTGTGGACATGGCCATAAACACCCAGACCACCAGGGCGGTGCTCTGCGGACTTTCCCTCTACATACTCCAGCGCTAGGGCTAAATGCCCAGAAGACCGGTGTAGGCCTCCCATAAAGACCCGCCGAAGAACAGCCCCAGAATCGCCCCCGCCGCCATGAAGGGGCCGAAGGGTATGGGAAGGCTCTTCTTCCTTTTCCGGAGGATCATCAGCGCCCCGCCGACCAGGGCTCCCAGAATGAAGGCGGCGAAGAGGGCTATAACCGTGGGGCCCGGCCCGAGAAAGGCCCCGATGCAGGCAGCAAGTTTCACATCGCCCCAGCCCATGCCCCCCTGGAACTCATCCTCCTCTTCCTCGAAGCCCTCCGGGGCTTCGGTCCTTATGCTGTTCTTTTTGAGGTATATGGAGGCTCCGATCCTGAGGAGCAGGAAGAAAACGAAGGCCCCGGCGGCGGCATAAAGGGAGCTGAGTATGCCTATGCCCCCGGGAAGCAGGGAGAGCATAAGCCCGGCGGCGGTTCCGCCTATGCTCACCTGGTCGAGGACTATGAACTGCTCGAGGTCGGTTCGCACCACAACTATCATCAGTGAAATGAGAACCGCGTGGCTTATGAAAAGCGGCGAGTAGCCTGTGCGGAGCGCCGCGGCCAGGAAGAGGAGCCCGGTGGCCAGCTCGGTGAGTGGATACCTTATGGATATGGGCATTCGGCAGCTGCGGCATTTCCCGCCGAGTATGATGAAGCTGAGGACAGGGATGTTGTCCCGGGGCTCTATGGTCTTTTTGCAGCCCGGGCAGGCGCTGGGGGGGAAACGATGGACCTGCCCAGGGGCACCCTCCAGCTTACCACATTCAAAAAGCTTCCTATGCACAGGCCGAAGAGCCCGGCGAAAACCGTGAACACACTGTCAACGGATATTTTGGGTCCCCCTCCCGGCTTCTATACTTGTTTTCATTTTGTCCCGGTGAGTATAATTCCGTTCGATACCGACCGGAAGACGGGGTGTCGCCGGTCATAAACAAGAGGGGTGGATTCAATGAAAAGAGCCATAGCGATCCTCACGGTTCTCGCCTGCCTGGCCTTCGCCGGCGAAATGATGACCGGCGGGGCCGAGCTCACGAAGTTCAAGGGCTACGGAACCTTCCGCTGGGACATGTACGGCCAGGAAGATACCGAGCCCGGTTCCGCAATGAGCACATACACATATGTGGGCTGGTATCCCCGGCTTAACCAGCATGTAGACGGCGTCATAACCGCCCACATCAACACTCCCGGCGAGTTCGACATTGAGATCTTCGATGTTGACTGCGCCTTCCTCAACCTTCACCTCACCGAGAACATCAGCCTTGCAGGCGGACAGTTCAAGAAGCCCTTCGGATACGGCTTCACCCGTTCCGGCGGCTCCATGTACTTCGCCGACCGAGCAGGCGCCGTGGGCGGCTACAGCGATTTCAGCGATTTCGGCGGCTACGAGGTTTCCACAATGCTCACAGCCAGCTTTCACCGGTCACCGTGGACCTCGCCATCTCCAACAACGAGACCATGACCGTTGGTGAAGCCGAAATGCTCATGAACAAGCAGTTCACCGCCAGGGTGGTTGCCGAGCCCACCGAGTGGTTCTCCCTGGGGGGTTCCCTGGCCATGATCAGCGCCCCGGACGACGAGACCACCGAGGGCACCGACGAGAGCTGGGCCGCCAACGGCATCGATGTCTTCGCCGCGGCGGACTATCCCGTTTCCCCCACCGGAACACTGGTCTTCGTTGGCGAGTACCTCATGTACGGCGCGGCGGACATCTATGACGACGCCGCCGACGGCTCCGGCATGAGCGTAATGGCCGGGTACGACATGGCCCTCGACGGCTACGCCATCAAGGGCATCATGCCAGCGGTGCGCTACGACATGGTAACACCCATCGACCTCTCCGGAGAGGCCGAGGACATGGGCCGTTCCTACATCGACTTCTGCGTGAACATCGACCTCTTCAGTGAGATGAACACACTCCAGGTGGGCATGCGGAACAATGGTTTCGAGAACAGCGATCCTGATCAGGGCGGAACAGAGAGCTACACCGACATGTACGCCAAGTGGAGAATGAACTTCTAGGAAGTTCCCCTTTCCCTTCGTGCCGGCTCCCTTTCAGGGGGCCGGCTTTTATTTGTATAATGCCTTGTCGGGATACGAAGTCAGTTTCAAGGGGAGGGAATATCATGCAGGAAGAGAACATGGTTCCAGAGGGGGAAGCCCCGGAGGAGACACCGGCGGCGGAACCCGCCGCCCAGATCCACGACAGGGAGCTTTCCTGTCAGAACTGCGGTGCGCCGCTGGCCTACATGGAGGGGGAGAGCGTAATAACCTGCCCCTACTGCGGCACCACCACCATGCTGGCGGGCTACGACAACATAGTGAAGATCGACAGCCATTCAATGCTTCCCATGAAAGTAACCGAGAACGAGGCCATCAGTGCCCTCATAACCTGGCTTTCAAAGGGTTTTCACAGATCGAAGAGCTTCGTCAGCTCCGCCAGCGTGAAGTCGGTGAAGGGGCTGATGCTGCCCTACTGGATAGTGAAGAGCACCGCCTCCACCTCCTGGAGGGGCAAGAAGAAGCGCACCAAAACAGTGGGAACCGGCGACAACAAGAAAACGGAAACCTGGTGGGAGCCTGTCAGCGGCCGGTTCAGCGACGACTTCACATGGCCTGAGTACGCCAGGGAAGACCCCGGGGAGTTCTGGGGGGTAGACAACATCAAGCCCGGGAAGAAATCCCTGTTTCCGGACTGGGGCAAGTTCTGGCTCCGCTTCGGAGGGGGAAAGGAGAGCCCCAACAGGAACCTCCTCGAGGGCCAGGTCCGTTTCGACATCGAAGAGGTAAAGAGGTGCGGAATGGCCGAGAATCTGGTAAACGGCCAGATAACCCAGGAAAGGGCCGAGGCCAACGCCAGGGGGAACATAAAGGATCACCACGCCAAAAAGGCCGAAAGCAAAGCCGATGTCCTGTCCGATGTGGACACCACGGTTAACGTCAACAAGGTCGACCTGGTCTACATTCCCATGTGGGAACTGAACTACACCATCGACGGCAAGGACTACAGGGCACTTGTCGACGGGGCGAAGAATGAGGTCCTCACCGCCGAGTACCCCGTGAGCAAGCGGGCGAAAATAACCATATTCGATGTTTTCCTGGGAATACCCGCGGTGATCGCCGGAGTCCTGGGATTCAGCGGAGACGGCTCCGGGATCGCCAGGATAGTGATGTTCGTACTCCTTGCCGCCATCCTTGCCTACAGCCTTCTGAAGGGACTTTCGGGCAGGAACTGATGATCGATATACCCCCCGCCGCCATCTCCTGGACCTGGCTTCGGGCCGGTGGCCCCGGGGGGCAGCACCAGAACAAAACGGAAACCGCGGTGCAGCTCAGGTACAGCATTCCCCTGGGGGGCTTCCCGAAGACGCCGCAAGGCGACTGCGAAGGCTTGCCGGGGGAAGGCTTACCGCATCCGACGAGATCGTGATAGAGTCCCGTGACCACAGAAGCAGGGAAATGAACCGAAGGTCAGCCCTGGCGAAACTCCGTGAACTCATCCACACCGCCATGAAAAAACCGGTAAAGAGAAAAAGGACCGCTCCCACCGGGGCCTCCCGTGAAAGGCGACTGAAGCTGAAGAAGGAACTTTCAGCCAAGAAGAGCCTCAGGAAGAAGCCGGCGGTGCCCCATGAATGACCGGCGGCGGCTCTTTGCCCTTGTGGGCATTTCCCTTGCCCTGAGGCTGCTCTTTCTGGGAACGAAGAGCCTCTGGATAGACGAGTGCCTTGCCTGGGGGGCGGCACGGATGGGGTTTGCGGAGATGTTCCACGCGGTTGTCACCGGGACCCCACACCCTCCCCTGGCCTTCATTGTAATGAAGCTTTCCATGGGGATCTTTCCCGGTGAGTTCGGCCTCAGGTTCCTGGTGGCCCTGGCCGGGGCCTCGGCGGTGATACCGGTTTTCAGGCTTGCCGCCCGTCGCTCCACCGCCGGTGGCGGGTTCTACGCCGCCCTTCTCTGGGCCATGGCACCCTATGCTGTTTCACTGGGTCAGGAGGGCTGGGTATACGGCATGAACGCCGCTATCTCCCTGTGGTTCGCCGATGCCGCTGACCTGGCCTGGCGGGGCTCCTCCCGGGCATACCGGGCGGCGATACTTCTTGGGGTTTCCGGCATACTCACGCAGCACGTGTTCCTGTTCTCCATCGCCGCCGGTTCCATTCTCTACTTCTCAGTCCCCGGGGAAAGCCGGATACCTTTGAAAAGGTTCCTGCTCCTTCCCCTGATCCTTGCCCTTCTGTACGCGCCTGTCTTCCTCTATTTCTCGTCGCAGTTCATGGAGCGTTCCGCCAGGATGGCCCGGGCGGGAATGGGCATGGGCTTCGAGAGGATTTTCAGCCTTCAGCCCCCCTCCCAGTACCTCCGCCTCCTGGCGGGAGGAATGCTTCCCGAGATAACCCCGAACCTCCTTGAAAGACCCAGGATGCTGGCCGCCTGGGCGGTGAATGCCCTCACTGTGCTCGCACTGGGAGTTTATCCCCTCGCAAGACCCCGGAAGGCTGACACCAGGTACCTCTGGGCGGCACTGCTGCTGCCCCTGGCCCTTTTCATGAAAGACGCACCGGGCATAAGGCAGCTTGCGGTGGTCTGGATACCCTTCTCAATCACCTCCGCCTGGTTCTTTTCCCGTTACAGATATTCCGGCCCCGCCGTGTGCATCCTCTGCGGCCTTGCCCTGATACCCTACTACCGGCTTGATGTCTTTCCCTACCACCGGAGCAACTGGCGGGAAGCTGTGAGCACCGTGGAATCAATGGCCCTGCCCGGGGACGGGGTGGTGCTTATCGGCGGAAAGTCCACCTCCCTGGCCTGGGAAATCCATTCGCGGACAGGCATGGAATATTTCGCACACAACGGGAACACCCCCTTCGCAGGTGACCTCGAGGGTGGCGGCTCTTCCCCGGCGGAGTTCCTGGACAGCCTTCTTTCAGAAAGGGAGAACGGCAGGCTCTGGGTGGTCCTTGATGAGTGGGGAGTTCCGGACATGAAACTGATAACCGGGGAGAACACCCTTTCTTTACAGGAGAACGCCGGTGAAGATATGCAGACAGGTCTTGTTGAAAGGGCTGAGGGTCTGTAACTTTCCTGGCGAAATTTGGCAACTGCCCTGCTATTTGATTAACTTTCAGTAACTGAAAAATCATACCCTTGTGAGAGGGGGTTGGCTTGAAGCTTTCTGTTGCCGCCGTAACAAGACCCGTGGCCGTAACGGTCATATCCATCGTAGCCGCTGTTCTGGGAACCATCGCCGTTGTCCAGATGCCCGTAGATCTCCTTCCCTCGGTTGAATATCCCAGGATAGCCATCGAAACACGCTATCCGTCATCGAGCCCCTACGAGGTGGAGAGGCTTGTTACAGACCCCCTTGAAGACGCCCTGGCCGGGGTGAGGGGCCTTCGTTCATACACCTCCCGCTCCTACGGCGACATGAGCCGGATCACCCTGGAGTTCGACTGGGGCGCCAACATGGATTACACAAGGCTTGAGGTGAGGGAGAAACTGGATGTTGCCAGCTGGTCCCTGCCGGATGCCGCCGGGAGGCCGACGATAGTCGATTACGACCCGTCATCCAGGCCCTTCATGGAAATACTGCTCACCATGGACGGCGGGTGGACCGACATAACCGATTTTTCCAGAAGGGTAATAGCCACCCGAATAGAACAGGTGGACGGCGTGGCCGCCTGCGAGATCGACGGCGAAGCTGAACCCGCTGTATTCGTCAGGCTTCACCACGGCGCCATCGAGGAGCTGGGCATAGATCCGGCAACGGTTGCCGCGGCCCTTGCCGGGGCCAATGCCGTTTCCTCCGGAGGCCAGGTCCGGGACGGCGAGAAAGAGTTCTTCCTCTCCCTGCAGGGGGAGTTCGAAAGCCTGGAGGATGTCCGTAACACCGTTGTGGGGACCCTTGGCGGTACTCCCCTCCTTCTGGGGGCGGTGGCGGAGGTTTACATCTCCGAGAAACCACCCACGGAATGGGCCAGCTTCAACGGAGACAGGGCCATCATACTTCGAGTAAGAAAAATGGCCGAGGCGAACACCGTGCAGGTGGCCGGTCTTGTGGAAGAGGTGGTTGACGAGCTGAACACTTCAAATCCTGAGATACAGCTTCAGATAATACAGAACGACGCCACTTTCATAGAGGAATCCATCGGCGGTGTGGTGGAGGCCCTTGTCCTTGGAGGCATACTGGCCTTCGGCGTTCTGTTCTTCTTCCTTCGGGACTGGAAGAGCCCGCTTATCCTGGGGCTCTCGCTGCCTCTGAGCATTTCTCTGGCCCTTTTCTTCCTCTACCTTGCCGGGGTTACGGTGAACATCATGTCCCTGGGTGGCTGGCCCTGGGAACCGGGCTCCTGGTGGACAACGCCGTGGTGGTACTAGAGGCAATTTACAGAAGACGGGAGCAGGGCGACGGAAAGAGGGACGCGGCAACCGCCGGCACCACCGAGGTGGGGCCCGCCATTGTGGCCAGCACCCTCACCACCATCATAGTGTTCTTCCCTGTGGTGTACATGGAGGGAATAACCAGCCAGCTCTTCCGTGATCAGGCCCTGGCGGTGGGCTCCGCCCTCATGGCAAGCCTTCTGGTGGCGGTTACCGTGATTCCCGCCCTCGCAGCCAGAATTAACAAGACCAGCCGGGCGAAGGATGTTACCGCTGGAATGAAAACCCGTTACGCCGGTGTGATGGACCGTGTCCTCCTGCGCAGGAAACGGGTCCTTCTGTTCACACTGATAATAACCGTATTTGCGTTTTTCGGCGCCTCCAGGCTTCCCATGCAGCTTCTTCCGGATACCCCGGCCGACCAGCTGGAGATGTCCTTCAGCGCCCCGGAGGGAACATCCATGGCCCAGCTGGTTGACCTTTCCCGTCGGGCCGGGGAGCTGGCGGCCTTGCGGGGAGCCGGTGGACCAGCGGGCGGATAGGGGTAAGGGCCGAGGAGGGGGTGGATGCCCTCTCGGTGGCTGCCTTTGAAGACGCCGAGGCCGCAGAAGCTGCGGTTGTTCCCATCAGGGAGTCCTGGAGCACCGTCTTCGGCTTTCCTCTTCAGGTCGGTCCAAGGGGGACCCTTCTCGGTGAGATACTGGGAGGAGGAAGCGGGTTCACGATCTATGTGGAGGGCGAAAGCATAGAGACCGACCTCCGGGCGGCGGGCACACTTGCTGAACTGTCCCTGGCGGGAATAGATAATGTGGTCAGCGCCGATGTTAATTTCCTTCCGGGAAAGCCGGAGATAGTCGTGGAGCCGGACCGTGAGCTGCTGCAGCTCCTGGGCCTCACCCCGGACGATGTGGCGGACTACCTTGAAAGCCTTTCCAGGGGAATAGTGGCCACAACTTATTACAGACAGGACGAGAAGGTTGATGTCATGCTTCTTTCCGGAAGCGGCGAGGGCATCTCCGTGGATTCCCTCTTCAGCCGCTCCATCGGGGTCGGGGGAAAGCTCCTTCAGATGGACAGACTGGTGAGCACCTTCGTGCGCCAGACTCCCGGTTTCATAGAGCATTATCAGGGAAACCGGGCTGTGGCGGTGACCATCCAGAGCCGGGGAACCAACATGGCCGGGACCGCGGACAGGATAAGGGCCCTTTCCGATTCCGCCCTTTCCGGTGAACCGGTCAAGCTCCGCACAGGCCCGGAGATAGAGGAAATGGACAGAACCGCCTCCAGCCTGGTGCTGGCGGCGATCCTTGCCATCGCTCTGGTCTATGTGCTTCTGGCGGTTCAGTTCGAATCCTTCATTGAACCCTTCATAATAATGATAACGGTTCCACTTGGGGTGATAGGCGTGGTCCTGGGGCTTGCCCTCTTTGGCCAGAGCTGGAACGCCTTTCCGGGATAGGTCTTGTGATACTCTCGGGAATAGTGGTTAACGACGGCATCCTTCTGGTGGAGAGGATAACCCAGCTGCGAAGGGCCGGCCTTTCCGTAAGACAGGCTGTGATAAACGCCGGAAGGGACAGGTTCAGACCGGTCCTTATGACCACCGTAACCACTGTTCTCGGGCTTCTGCCCATGGCGGTGGGTTTGGTGAGGGAGCCGCCCTGAGACAGCCCCTGGCCATCGCGGTGATATCCGGAATAACAGTGGCAACCCTTCTCACCCTGGTAATAGTCCCTGTGCTCTACACCGTTCTGGTCAGGGAAAGGTAACCCGATGATAGACAGGCTGCTGAAAAGGCCCCGGGGAACGGCGATGATCTACATAGCCCTTCTGGGCCTGGCGGCGGTGAGCCTTTTCCGAATCCCCATAGAGGGCTCCCCTGACACCACCCTTCCGGAACTGAACGTTACCACAGGCTGGTACGGAGCCGACCCCGAAGCGGTGTGCGAGCAGCTCACCAGGCCCATAGAAGAGGTTGCCAGGCAGCTCAGGGGGTGAAGGAGGTTTCCTCCCAGTCCAGCCAGGGAAGAAGTGTAGTAACCGTTTCCTTCGAACAGGGAACGGACATGGAGGTTGCATCCATGGAGCTCACCGAGAGGATCTCCATGATACGCGACGACCTTCCGGGAAGTGTAAACCCCAGCACAATTACCCAGGCAGTCCCCAGGGAGATGGAGAGCGAGGGTTTCCTCATTTACGCCATCACAGGGGCGGAGAGATCCATACTTAAGGGCTATTGCGAAGACATCATCGTCCCCCGTCTCGAGAGGATCGACGGCGTAAGCTCGGTGATAGTGGAGGGGCTGGGCCGTGAGGAAATACTGATAGACATCGACATGGAGGCCCTCAGGTCCCTGGACCTCACCCTGGCAGGCGTTGTTTCCTCCATTCAGAGCGGGGTAGTTGACAGGAATGTGGGGGTGGTTGCGGATACCACAGGCCTGGAGGCGGTGCTCAGGGTTTCCAGCGTTCCCATGAGCCTCTGGGAGATGCAGCAGCTGATAGTGAAGCAGTCCGGAAGCGATTTCGTAACCCTGGAGGATATCTCCCATGGCATCTACCAGAGCTATTCAAACAATACCGGGGTCCTCTTCAGGTACAACGGGCTTGATCAGATAACACTGGAGTTGGACCGGTCGGCGGGGAGCAACGCCGTAAGGGTTGCCTCGGTTGTGAAGGGTGAGGCGGATAGGATACAGGAAGACCTTCCCGCTGAAATAGAGCTGAACCTGATCGAGGATGGAACCGAGGCCATAACCGACGACCTCAGCGCCCTTTCATGGCGGGCAATGGTTTCCCTGGGGCTGATAATGCTGATCCTGCTTCTGCTGAACCCCAGCCCCATGACCCACCCCCTGATACTGAGCTCCATACTGTTTTCCACCGCTCTGGCGGTTACGGCGGTGTTTCTGGCGGGGTACAGCATTAACGTTCTCACCCTCAGCGCCCTGGCCATCGCCTTCGGACTTCTTGTGGACGGAGCGGTGGTGGTGATGGAGGCCATAGCATACAGAAGACGCCGGGGTATGCCCCCCCTGGAAGCCGCCGCAGCAGGTGCCAGGGAGGTAGCCATGCCCATACTGGGCGGTATACTCACCACCCTGGTGGCCTTTGTACCCCTTCTGGCCAGCGAGGGGGTCCTTCGCATCTACTACAGGCCCTTCGCCTTCACCGTTGCCGCCACCCTGATGGCCTCCTACGCGGTCTGCCTTACCTTCGTTCCATCCATAGCCGGCCACTGGAGCCGGGGGGACTGGTACAGGAAAAGGAAGTGGGACAGGGCCCTGGGAAGGGTTGTGGCCGTTCTTCACCACAAGCCCTGGATACCGGTGATCATCACATTCCTTCTTATCGCCGGATCTGTCTATGTTCTCATCTCCAAAGTTGAACACGGCAGGACCTGGAATTTCGGAGGCACCAGGGAGAACCTCTACATTTCCTTCGCCTTCCCCCCTGGAACGCCCCAGGAGATAACCGACGATGTGGCAAGGAAGTTCGAGGAGATACTCACCTCCAAGGAGGGCATCCTCTCAACCAGGACCACCGTCTACGGCGAGGGAAGCTTCATTTACAGCCATTTCAGCGAAGAGGCCCTCAGGGATGGCACCGCCCTTAGAACCGAGGCCGAGGCCATAGCCCTGGCCACCAGCATAGGCGGAACCCGAAGGATATGGGTCGGGGGGATTAGCCCCGAGGGATACTGGAGGAACAGCTCCAGCGCCGGAATGATGCAGACGGTGGAACTCCGGGGGTTTGACTATGAAGGGCTGAAGGGAATTGCCCTGAACCTTAAGACCCTCCTTGAGAGGCATCCCCGTGTTGAGGAAGTGGACATCAACTGGAACGCCCGGAGCGTGAACCGGGAGCAGCTGGCCATCGTTTTCGACCGCATAGAGCTTGCCGACCTTGGGATCAACCCCTATCAGCTGGTGATGGCACTGCGGTACAACATGGCCGGCGGCTACGGGGCACAGGTCCGCATAGCCGATGAGACCACCGATCTCACCTTCAGACTGGAGGGGCAGCGGGATCCTGAACTGGATGAGATACTGGACAGCAGGATAGTCACCAGAGACGGCTTCATGCGCATGGGCGACATCATAGACATAGACACCGTAGGGGTCCAGGGAACGGTGATAAGGGAAGACGGCGAGTATGTGCGCACCGTGGCATATTCCTTCATGGGAGCCGAAAGGATGGCGGCAAGGTTCAGGCATTCCCTTCTTACAAGCCTTGACCTTCCATCGGGCTACAGGGTACACCAGGACACGACATTCCTTCCCCGGTGGCTCCAGGAAGAGGAGGGCATTGACATGAACCTCCTTGTCGTACTGGCAATACTGGCGGTATTCGCCGTGACCGCCATCGTTTTCGAGAGCTTCACAGCCCCCCTGTATGTTCTAGCGGTGATTCCCATGGCCCTTGTGGGGGTATCCGCCGGTTTCTGGATGTTCGACAGGATCTTCAGCCCCGAAGCCTATGTGGGAAGTGTTTTCCTGGTTGGAATAGCTGTAAACAATTCAATCCTTTTAATAGACAGTTTCGAAAAGAAGAAAAAGCCGGCATGGAACTGCGCCTGGCTGTGGATGAAGTGGTGGAGGAGAGGCTGAGACCGATCCTCCAGACAACGGCAACCACGGTTCTGGGGCTTCTCCCACTGGTTCTCTGGCCCATATCCAGCCAGGATCTATGGGGAACACTGGCCTTCACCGTGGTGTGCGGTATGATAATATCCACACCCCTGGTCCTGGTTACCCTGCCTGCTTTGATCCAGATCACTTCCCGGAGGAGGAAAAAACATGTTCCGGAGAATTAGTCTCTTTCTGGTTTTGCTTACCCTTGTCCTTTTCGCCGGATGCGGCGAAGAGGAGGAAATGGTCAGGGAGACCCTGGAACCCTCCCCGCTTCCCGTTTCCGCCGCCGTGGCCGAGATCGATGTTCTCTATGAAGTGATCAGCTCCACCGGACGGGTGTCAAGCAGAAGAACACAGATCCTCACCGCCCAGATCCAGGGCCTGGTCGCAATGGCCCCGGAATACGCCGGAGAAGCCTTCTCAAGGGGGATGTGATCTTCAGGGTAGCCAGCGGCCAGCACGCTTCCAACCTTTCCGCGGCGAACAGCGAGTACAGGAACGCCGAGGCCCTGTATCAGTTCGAGATAGACAATTACCGTGGTGAGATAACAGAAGATGTAAGAAGGATGCTCAGGCAGACAACCGGCCTGGAGGCCGCTTCGGCGAACCTGGCAGCGGCACGGACGCAGTACGGCAACAGCTCCGTTACCGCCGGTTTTGACGGGGTAGTGTCGGATATCACCGCCCAGGAGGGAATGACGGTGTACCCCGGCTCTCCCCTGGGAACACTGATAGACCCCTGGAGCCTTCAGGTGGAGGTTGATCTGGATGAAAGGCAGCTGGCGAGGTGCCGCCAGGGATTGAAGGCCTTCATAATCGTCCCCTCCCTTAACGACACCATCCTTACCGGTGAGGTGAGATCCGTGTCTCCAGTGGTGGATCCTGGCTTCAGATCCGGCACCGTTGTTGTGGACCTTCCCGGGGTTACCGGTCTTCGCCCCGGAGCCACCGCGAGGACGGAGATCGTTGTGGCCGAGCACCAGGGTTCACTGGTGATACCGGAGCAGGCGGTGCTGATAAGGGATGACAGGCCCATGGTCTTCACCGTTACCGATGGCCGGGCCAGGTGGAACTATGTGACACTGGGCCCTTCCGGTCGGGGAATGGTTTCCATTCTCGAGGGAGTGGAAGAGGGTGCCACGGTGATAACCAGCGGCCACTATTCACTTGCCCACGACGCCCCGGTGGCGGTGGTCAACTGAATGAATAAATCCTGTCAGGGGGCTTTGCAGAACACTTGCGGCGGGTTATCTTGCCCTAATGAATAAAGACATCAGTTCAGTTCCCGAGGCAGGTTCGCCCCTGAAGACTGGGAGTACATCCTTCTTCAGATGGTGAACGACCGGAGCGGCATCGACTTCGGCATGTACCGCATGCCCACCTTCAGAAGAAGGTACATCAAGAGGATGAACCTATCCGATGCCAGGGACCTTCGGGACTATGTAAAACTCCTGGAGGACGAACCTGATCAGCTGGATCTTCTGGTAACGGATCTCCTCATAGGGGTAACGTCCTTTTTCAGGGATCCCCAGGCCTTCAGGGTCCTGGACGAAAAGTCTGTTCAGCCTCTCTTTCAGCGGGAGGACAACTCCGGCATCCGGTGCTGGGTGGCCGGCTGTTCCAATGGCATGGAGGCCTATTCCATAGCCATTCTTATGCAGTCGGCGGTGGAGAGGTACGGAGGCGGATACACCATTTTCGCCACGGACATAAGCGATTCCGCCCTTGCGAGCGCCTCCCGGGGTGTTTACACCGAAAAGCAGTATAAGACGGTTCCAGAGGAATACAGGAAGTACTTCAGCCCGGTGGACAGAGGCTGGCGTATAAGCAGGGACATCAGGGCCAGAATGGTTTTCAGCCACCACGATATCCTCTCCGACCCCCCTTCGCCCATATCGACCTTGTCAGCTGCAGGAACATGATGATCTACCTCAAGAACCGTGCCCAGGAGATCGTTCTGGGCAGGCTTAACTACAGCCTTTCACTTGGGGGTTTCCTTTTCCTGGGAAGCGGAGAGACCCCCGGAAGACACCAGGAAAACCTGGAAAGTGTGGACCTCAGGTGGAGACTGTTCAGAAAGACCTCTGACACAGTGATCTCCATGGACATGTTTCCCTTCGAGAAGCACAGCTCCGATTCATTCAGCACCCTGGTGAACCCGGCATATTCCCCGGAAGACCAGGAAGAGTTCTCCGCCCGGAGCAGGACCTTTACCTCCTGTCTTGAGGAAAGGTTCTTTCCCGACTGCGTTTTCATAGATGAGGACTACAGGATACTCTTTATCAATGGAGATATGAACTCCTATCTCTCAATACCCGCCGGTATTCCCGGCGG
Organism: Candidatus Sabulitectum silens; assembly: GCA_001875255.1. Classification (GTDB taxonomy): domain Bacteria; phylum Fermentibacterota; class Fermentibacteria; order Fermentibacterales; family JCC-6; genus Sabulitectum; species Sabulitectum silens. The sequence continues at coordinate 438,032 of MJAN01000001.1, forward strand.
AAGCCTGCTTCCAATGCTTCCCGGACCGCTGAAGTCCGCCGTCCGGGCAGGTGTAAGACGTGCCAGGGGAAGCTTCAGGCGGATTCAGTGCGACACCCGGGAGAATGTCACCATATTCGTCAGCTGCATATCTCCCCTTGAGATGAGCGGTGTTTTCCTTCTGGAGTTCGTAAGCAACACTGAAACCGCCCTTGCCGGTGAATCCCGGATCCAGTGCTCCGAGTCGGATCTCTCCATACTTGAGGAGCAGATTGCTCTCCTGGAAAGCGACCTCGCCACCACAAGGAGGGAGCTGAGAAGCCGCACCGGTGAGCTTCAGGCCTCCAATGAAGAACTTCAGACCACCAATGAGGAGATAAGGAGCGCCAACGAGGAACTCACCGCTTCCAACGAAGAACTCATCGCCTCCAACGAGGAGCTCCAGAGGCTCAACAGGAAGCTCACCATACTCACCGACGACATGCAGAACCTCCTTGAGAGCATGGATGTGGGTTCTCTGTTCCTGGACAATGACCTCTGCATAAGGAGGTTCAACCCCTCGGTATGCAGCTTCTTCAAGATCACTCCCGGGGACATCGGCAGGGTGATTACCGATTTCACCACCACCCTGGAGAGGGACTGCCTCCAGAAGCTCATCCTTTCCGCCGGGGAGGCGGTGAGCTCAGGGGGAACCTTCGAGCTGGCCCTTGAGGCGGATCTTTCAGGGAACTGGCTGGCCAAGATCTCCCCTACAGAACCTCTTCAGGGCAGGTCGAGGGTACTGTGATCACCTTCGTGGACGTAACCGAGCTTCGGGAGGGTGAACGCTCCCTCGTCAGGAGCGAAAGGAAGTTCAGGGGGCTGTTCAACGGCTTTCCAATAGGGGCCCTTCTGGTTTTCCTTGGAGAGGGAAACGAAGAGTTCACCATCCTCGACATGAACCCCTGTTTCAGAACGCTGATGGAGGAGCATCCCGGACTGGCGGATAACACCGATTTCAGGCTGGGGATACTGGAAAAGAAACCCCTTTTCGAGTTCATCTCCGGAAACAGGGACTTCAGGTGTGAGGTTTTCAGGCCGGTGGATTTCGCGGAAACCGTATGCGTAACAGTACGGGACATTACCGACAGCAAGAGAGCCGGTCAGAGAAGACAGCAGCTGGAGAAAAGGCTCCACGATGCCCAGATCCTTGCCGGTATGGGTATCTGGGAGTTCAACGGAGTTGAAAGAACCGTCACTCTCTCCCCGGAAGCGGCGGAACTGTTCAGTCTCCAGCCGGGGAGCCCTCTTCCCCTGAGCTATTTTGAGGAGAGAATAGACGATTTCGACACCTTTCACAGCGGGGTCCTGGATGCCCTTTCCACCGGGAATACCTACACCGGTACCGTCAGGGTGGCCGCCGAGGGGAATGGTGTATCGAAGCACTACAAGGTGAGCTGTTATGGTAACGTCGGCAGCGACCCTTCAAATGTCTATGGCTACGCCCTTGATGTTACGCCGGAAATCACCAGCCAGCGGATACTTGAGAATGCCCGGGATCAGCTGGCGGAAACCCAGCGCCTGGCAAGGATAGGCGTGATAGAGATGCAGTGGGACGAGAATTTCAGGCTGCACCGGGAGAATTTCCTGCCCTCGGCCATGGAGGTCCTCAAGCTCAGGGAGGGCGCCCAGGAGGAGTTCTTCACCAGACACCTGGATGCTGAACTTTCCGCTTCCATACTCAGGAAGCTCAGGGACTGCGCCCGTACCGGAGGGGAGTTCTCCCTTGACCTTCCCATAAGGAACGGAGTGGGGCAGAATATCTATGTGCAGCTCATGGCAAAGCCCAGGCTCTCCGGGGATGAACCCCGTGTGATAACCATCGTAATAGTGGATGTCACCAGGCGCCACCAGCTGGAGAATGAACTGAAACACTCGGAGAAACTCCGCTCGGTGGGGGAGCTTGCCGGGGGGATAGCCCACGACTTCAACAATCAGCTCATGGGAATAGTGGGTTTTGCCGAATGCCTTGGGAACAGAACGGAATCTTCGGAAGCACAGGAGTTCATCAGGGGAATACTCCAGTCCGCAGAGCGGGCCGGTGCCCTGGTCAGACAGCTTCTGGCCTTCAGCCGCAAGGGTCTTTCCCACCTTGCCCCCTTCGACCTGCACCACCTCATAGATGAAGTGATAGCGCTTTTGAAGCGCAGTATCGACAGAAGGATAGAGATCCGGCGCAATTTCAGGGCGGAGAATGCCCTTATCCTCGGTGACGCCTCTGAAATGAACAACGCCATATTGAATCTGGCCCTTAACGCCAGGGATGCCATTGAAGGCAGGGGCACCATGACCTTCGCAACCCGCAACGGAGAGAATGACACCATAGTATTCACCCTGTCCGACACCGGCAGGGGGATCGATCCGGAGATTATGGAAAAGGTCTTTGAACCATTCTTCACCACGAAACCCATAGGAGACGGCACCGGAATGGGCCTCTCCGCGGTTTATGGAACTGTTCAGGCCCACAATGGGACCATATCAATGGACTCCACCCCCGGAGAGGGAACCACGGTAACGGTAACCCTGCCTTTGAGCTGCAGCACCACGGAAACCCCGGAAGGCGCCGATCTGTCCCCGGCGGGGACCCTGGAGGCACCGTTCTTCTGGTCGACGACGAGGAAACCGTGAGAACGGTTCTCTCCAACCTGCTCGTCTCCCTGGGATTGACGGTACTCACCGCCTCCGACGGCCTTCAGGCAGCTGAGATCCACAGTGAGAAACACCAGGAGATCAGACTGGTCCTCATGGACATGACCATGCCGAGAATGAACGGGATGGACTCGTTCCTGAAGATGAAGAAGACCGACCCCGGTGTCAGGGTTGTAATTCTCTCAGGACACAGCGCCGAGAGCACATCCAACGAGATGCTGAAGCTCGGAATAAAAAGGGTCCTTCAGAAACCCGTGCGGCTGTCTGTCCTTTCGGAAACCATCAGGGAGATCATTTCAGGCTGATCAGATGATCACCTTTTCGGTGTATTTGTTGTTCATCAGCCTGATGAGGGCTGAGTAGCTTACCTTGAACCTGATGAAGTCCCCCACGTTGAGATTCGAGTCGGCGGCGCCCACGTTCAGAACGGTGAGATCACTGCTGGCCCCGGCGATCTCGTACTCATTGTTCACCGGGGTGAGGCCTGCTATGTCGGTGTCGAGCTCGCCAATGGTGATAACAGCCCGGAAACCCGTTCGCCCGGGGCATACTGTTTCTGCTCGCCGGGGGAGTTGAAGGGGTGGAGGTCGTCGTGTATCTCTCCGCTGGGGGCCAGATTCTTCTTCTTGATCTCCACAACACCGGCCTCGAGTATGAAGCCGTCGTCCCTGAGACCGGCCAGGGTCCCTCCGGAGATGAGGTCGGTACCCAGAAGGATGGTTTCACCAACCCTGAAGTGGTTCACATGCTTGGGTATCAGCCCCTGGATGAGAAATGGAAGGCTGGCGCTGGAACCGGCGGAAACAAGCTGTATCTTCCTGTTGAACTTCAGCTCCAGGAGTTCCTTGTAAAGTACCAGCTGCATCAGCTGGTCCATGCCGGGCACCGTCCCCGAAAGGCAACCCAGGTTGGTGCCTATTCCGATTATGCTGATGTTCTCCAGGTTGAAAATATCGTTGTAGGTCTCCACCAGGGTTCCCGGCAGTATTCCCTCGCGGAGGTCGCCCAGCTCTATCATCAGGAGCACGCTGTGGGTAACCCCGGCCTTCTTCGCCTCTTTGTTCAGTTCTTTCACCGTGCTGAGCTCGGTGTTCAGGGAAACATCGGAATACTTCACCACTTTGTCGAGTTCATCGGGGTGGGGCGGTTTGAGATACCACCTTTCGGCCTTTATGCCGTGTTCCGTCATGTCTATGAGGTTTTCCATCCTTGAGTCGGCTACGGACCTTATTCCACCTTCGACAAGGGGGCAATGGCGGAGACACAGCCGCAGAGGGCCTTGGTTACGACGGTGAGGGTGCTGTCGTGCATTCCCACAAGCCTTCGGACATAGTCGTGGTTGTGAAGGATCGCTTCCGTGTTGATCAGCAGTCTATTCATTGCTGTATCTCATGTCGGCGTATTTGGATACGAATCCTATTCTCTCGTAGAGCCTCTTCGCCGGATTGTCGTACTCCACATGCAGCTTTACATTCCCCTGGCAGAGGTCAATGGCCTTTTTGATGAGCTTCGTGCCTATCCCCTTTCCCCGCCGGCTTTCGTGAACGGCAACATAGAGCAGCAGGTTTTCCGGGACATAGCCCGCCATGTTGGTGTTCAGCATTACCAGTGCCCCTGCGATACCGCCTTCATCCCTGGCAATGAGCACGAAACCGCCGCGGTGGCCGGATGTGTCCAGGGCGTAATCGATGCCGCTCTTTATCTCCTCGACGCTGTCTTCAAAGGGGATCAGCATTTCATGGAGTTTGCCGGCGAAGCTGTCAATGCTGGCAATATCTTCAAGCTCTTCAATATTTCTAACAACAGCAATGGAAATCATCGCATCCACCTTTCCTGTATGTTTGTGGAAGTATTGTAATATAATAGATGCTTATATCAAGTCAATAGCCAAATTAGCCGGGACAATTATATAAAACACCGATACATATCATTCTTTAGAAAAGATTTATATAATCATTTATCCGCTCTGAAAATATCTGATATAGTTTTTATGTTCCTGGAAGGCGTAACCACATACACCGTGTCCCCGGCCTCAAGGGTGGTGTCCCCCCTGGGAACCACGAAGGCGTCGGTTCCCATTCTGTATATCCCCGCCAGTATGGCTTCCTTTGGAAAACCCCTGTGGCCGGCAAGGCTTGTCACGGTTCTCCCGGCGGTCCAGGAGGACTCCTCCACCATAACGGCGTACATCTCAGCCGCTCCCCCGGCCAGGGGCAATATCCTCTTAACCCTGGGCTGTTCTATCTCGGTGAGGACCTGGTTTATAAGGAGGTCCGCCACACGGAGAACGGTGTTCACCCCGCTCAGCTTGTAGGCGTCGGCATAGCCGGGGTCACGCATTCTGGCTATCACCTTTTTCACCCCGAGGCTTCTTGCGATAACCGCTGCGGCTATGTTGTCGGCGTCGCTTCGCATAAGGCAAACCAGAACATCCGCCTTCCCCAGCCTGGCGTCGGAGAGCACGCTCAGCCTGGTGGCGTTTCCGTTAACCGTTTCCACACCGGTTTCGGAATAGAGTTCCCTGCACACATCGTGGTCTGTGTCTATTACCACCACATCGTGGTCGTTCCCCATGAGCTGGGCGGTTACCTTTCTTCCAACGGTTCCCGCTCCGGCAACTATAACGTACATATCTACCTCCAGGCCCTTCGGCTGAACAACAGAAGCACCGGAAGGATCTCCAGCCTTCCGGCAAGCATTCCGATCATGTATGTGATCTTTACCCCCCAGTGGAGGTTCATCATTTCACTCTGTGTAATCAGGCATGGCCCTATGTTTCCCAGGGCACTGAACATTCCGCTTGCGGCGTTGATCTCCTTCATTCCCGGGGTGAGCAGAGCGGTTACCGTTCCCCCAAGGATCAGAAGCAGAACCCAGAGGAAGAGAATTCCCGCTATCCTTTCGGTTTCGTCACGGTCCAGAAGGGCGCCGTCGTACCGTGTTCCGGATATGGCCCTGTCCGCCCTGAAGAGCTTCCTTACCTCCTCGGCGGCCACCCTTAAAAGAATGGAGATCCTCAGGACCTTCACCCCTCCGCTGGTGCTCCCGGCACAGCCGCCTACTACCATCATAACAAGGAACACCTGCCTGGCGGCGGCGCCGAAGAAGGGGCTGGAGAGACCCTCCGTGGCGTAACCAGTGGTGGTGAGGATGGATACGGTCTGGAAGAGTACCTTCCTGAAGGATGCCTCGGTTACAGGTGCCCCGGCAAGGAGCCTTTCCCCGGTAATCACCAGGAGGAACACAGCAATGAGCATCCACCAGAGACGTATCTCCCCCCCTTTTACCAGGGGTTTCAGCCCCTCCCCCCCGGAATATCCTGTAGTGAACTATGAAACTCAGGGCGCCGGCGGTCATCCCAGCTATGGCGATGTACTCTATGAGCCGGTGGTTTCCTGTCCCGGTGGCGGCGTAGTACCCTATTGACTGGTCGTGGGGGCTGAAACCCCCTGTTGCTATGGTGGTCAGACCGTGATTTATGCCGCTGAAGACGCTCATCCCCGCCAGTATGTATCCTGCGGTAACGATCACGGTGAAAACGAAGTAAATGGTCCACAGTATCTTTACCGTATGGATAAGGCCGGGCACCGGCCTTCCGGAGAAAATCTTGTGCCCCTCGGCCCCATCAGTCTGTGTGCTCCGGGAACCCTGGCGGCCACCGCCAGGAAGAATGTGAGTATTCCCAGCCCGCCGATCCACTGGGTTATGCTTCTCCACAGGATAACCGACCGGGGCATGTGATCGAGGCCGGTTAACATTGTAATGCCCGTGGTTGTGAAACCGCTCACCGACTCGAAGAAGCCGTCTATCCAGGATACATCCAGGATGATCACAATGGGCACGGCCCCCACAAGGGAGATGATGGCCCAGGACAGAACGCAGACGATCATCGCCTGGGAGGTGGTGGGCGGGCTTGGATCCCTGTTCCGAAAAAGAATGAACCCAAGAGCGGCGGAAACAGCGGCGGTGTACAGGAACGGGGTGGCCAGGGAAGCCTCCCCGGACAGAAGGGCGTAGACCGCAGGCGGCAGCAGCACGAGGCCGGTTATCATCAGTATTCTGCCCAGGAATCCGGTTATTATTCGCATACCATGTTATGTTCAACAGCCGGCGGAAAGGGAAGGGGTATTGCACCCCTTGTTATAATCTCATCACACACCCGCGCATTCATTCATTCAGGGAGATATTATGAAGAAACTGCTGTTCACCATTCCCCTGCTGACGCTTTTCGCCTGCGGAGGAGAAGAGCCGTCATCCTCCGTTGCGCCATTCATGGAACCGGAGCATGTGAGCTCCGAGAACGCGGAAAGGCTGATCCCCCGGGAGGTGCTCTTCGGAAATCCTGAGAAGATAGGTCCCCAGCTGTCGCCGGATGGCTCCATGATCGCCTACATCGCCCCGGCGGACAATGTGCTGAACCTCTGGGTGATGAACCGCGACATGACCGGGGAACGACAGCTCACCTTCGACACCAACCGTGGAGTGACCAACTACTTCTGGGCGGAGAACGGGACCCATATACTCTACATGCAGGACCAGGCCGGGGAGGAGAACGACCATGTCTACAGACTGGAAGTGGAAACCGGCGATGTTGTGGACCTGACCCCCTTCGAGGGGGTGAAGGCCTATGTAAGCGCCACCGACAGGAACCAGCCCAACACCGTCCTGGTTGAAACGAACCAGGAAAACGCCATGTTCTTCGATGTGTACCGCTGCGACCTCCTCACCGGCGAGCTGGAAATGGTGGCGGACAATCCAGGAGTGGACGAGAACGGGAACATGGTCCTGGGCTACATGCCCGACGAGGACCTGAACATCAGGCTCTACTATTCCATCCACCCGGAAACCGGCTGGATATCCGTCTACCACCGTTGGGGGGAGGATTCCCCCTGGGAGCTTCTCCAGAGCTTTTCCTCCAACGACGAGTGGGGTCCAAGAAGGTTCACCAACGATGGAACGGGAATGTACATAACCTCCAACCTGGAATCGGACCTCACTGCCCTTTACCACCTCGACCTTGAGACCGGCGGGGAAACATTCATTACCTCGGACACACTGGCGGATGTGGGCGGCGTGGGATTCGACCCTCACACCGGCGAGCCAAGAACGGTTTCCTACCACTATCTCAGACGGAGGAGTGAGGTCCTCGACCGATCCATACAGCCGGAGATGGACTTCCTGGCGGACTTCCACGAAGGCGACTTCGGAGTCGCTTCCCGGGACAGGGCGGACAGCACATGGATAGTTGTCTACTACACGGTGGACAACCCGGCGGTGTACTTCCTTTATGACAGAACGGACAACTCAATGACCGAGATGTTCACCGCCATACCCGAGCTTGAGAATTACGACCTGGCCGAGGTGGAGCCGGTGGAGATCATGTCCCGGGACGGTTCGTACTTCCCAGCTACCTCACGAAGCCCGACCGGTTTCTACGGGGAAGGGCCCTGGCCTGCCATAATGTATGTCCATGGCGGTCCCTGGGCCCGGGACTACTACGGATACGAGCCCTTTGCGCAGCTCTTTGCCAACAGGGGTTTCGCGGTGCTCCAGGTGAATTTCAGGGGTTCCACCGGTTTCGGCAAGGAGTTCGTTAACGCCGGGAACAAACAGTGGGGTCAGGCAATGCAGGACGACATCACCGACGGAGTGCACTGGGCGGTTGAGAACGGCATAGCAGACCCGGAAAGGGTGGTGATACTGGGGGGTTCCTACGGAGGCTACGCCACCCTTGCAGGGGCTGCCTTCACCCCGGAGCTCTACTGCGCTGCGGTGGATTTCTTCGGTCCCTCCAACCTGATCACCTTCATGGAGACCGTTCCACCCTACTGGCGCCCCCTGATGGCAATGATGAACATAAGGGTTGGTAATCCCGACGACGAGGCGGACAGGGCAATGCTGGAGGAGTATTCACCCCTGAACCATCCCGAGAACATCACCATGCCCATCTTCATAGTGCAGGGCGAGAACGACCCCAGGGTGGTCAAGGCCGAGAGCGACCAGATGGTCCAGGCCCTGAGGGCCATAGGCACCGAGGTTCTTTATGTGGTCTACGGCGACGAGGGCCACGGTTTTGCCCATGAAGAGAACCGCCTTGACTTTTCCGGAAGGGTGGAGGAATTCCTCTATCTGAATGTTCCCGGTGTGGAGTGCGAACTCTTTGAACCGGTGGAGGGCTCCACCGCCAGGATCGAATAGGCCCCTTCGGCTACAGGCCGGGCCCCGGGCCCGGCCTACAGTTTGAAGAAGGCCTTTACCCTGGCTATGAGGTCTTCCCCGTGGCGGTCTTTCTTCTCCACCCTGACGGTCTTTCTTTCCCTGGCACTGGTGGATTTCGTTTCCTCGAGCTCCTTCTGGCGCTTCTCCAGCATCTCCGTGAGGGGCTCCACCAGGGCCGGGTTCCTGTCCAGTACCACCTTCAGACCGGATTTCTTTACCACCACTATCTGTGATTCCTCAAGGGCTGAAACCGTTGCGGAACGGGGTTCACCTGTCAGCAGGCTCATCTCGCCGAAGAACTGGCCGGGACCCAGTGTGGCCACCACCACCGGTTCGTTCTTTCCGGAGGTAACCGTGACCTCCACCGAACCGGTTCTTATTATGTGCAGGCTGTGGCCGGTGTCGTTCTGGCGTACTATGGACTCTCCCTTAGTGTAGCGGAGAATGGAGGACCTTTCCGCAAGAAGGTTTATGTCATTGTCGTCCAGAGGCTTGAAGAGTTCCACCCTTTTGAGTTCCCTGAGTATATCGTCCCGAAGCTCCGCCCGGAGCTTCTCCTCGTGGTCGGGGGTGACGGTGTGAAGGAAAACATCCCGTATGGGGAAGGGGATACCCATTCCCGCCCTCTGGAGGCAGTACCAGATCCTTGAACGGACAGCGTCGCAGATAAAGGGTTTCCTTGAAAAATCGGTTATCCAGAACCGGACCTCGTAGGTCATGCTGCTCTCGGCGAAGTCCAGGAGGAACACCGACGGTGACGGCTTGGCGCTTATGCCGCTGGTGTCGGATACAGCGCCGAGCAGAACGTTCTTTACCCGTTCCGGAGGCTGTGTGTAGGATACTCCCACCGTTACCCGCTCAAGATGGAGTTTCGTTGGCTGGCTGTAGTTGGTTACAACGGTTTTCGATACCGTGGCGTTTGGTATGGCCATGATGTCGTTATTCCGTGTTCGTACTGTGAGGACCCTCCAGTTCATCTCTTCCACGGCGCCTCTATGCCGTCGATCTCCACCCAGTCCTCCATTTCGTAGGGCCGTTCCAGCTGAAGGGACAACCCGGCGAAAACATTGCCCAGGATGTCCTGCAGGGAGAGACCGATCACCGCGGAAAGGACGGTTGATGTAACCAGGAAGGCGGTGAGCTGAACATTGAAAATGGTGTTAAGAAGGACCACCGCCAGGGTCGCCATTATTATGAAGTGGAGAACATCTATCACCAGTCTGGGAATGGGAAGCTCCATCTGTCTTCTGGCCAGGTGCTCCCAGAGAAGCAGCGTGAGGAACTGCATCACCGTGTTGGCCGCCGCCATTATGGACAGGGCAAGGAGTATCCTGAGCCCCAGGACATCCTGGGAGACACCTGCCATTTTCAGCACCAGGTAGAGCCCCATGGAAGCCCCGGTGACGATCACCCATACCCGGAGCCTGCTCTGGCCGTCGTGCTTTTTCAGTATCCAGAGCATCAGTCCCACGGAAAGCCCCAGAAAAACAGCCTCGGGAATGTTGGCCCAGTTCACCGGTCCCCTCCCTTCATCGGAGCAGAGTGAATCTTACCGGGGTTCCTGAATCCCCGGTCATGAGGGAATATACCCCGGCAGCAAGGGAACCGCAGTCGATGCTGATGGTGCCCCCGGGGGATATGTTCGCCGGGGTTTCCAGCACCACCCTTCCGGTAATGTCCAGTATGAGTACGCTGCCGGAATAGGGGCTGGCCTCACCGGGAAGACCGATCAGCAGGGATCCCCGGACGGGGTTCGAGAGTATCTCCGGCCCGGTGGTGGGGGCGGGTTCGGTGTGAATCCCCGTGGTGGTCTGGCAGTATATGTCCCAGTTGCCCCCTTCGGTGCCGGCCCAGAAGTACCTTCCCCCTGAGAGAACCGGATTCCAGACCGGGCCGCCGGATGTAACGGGCTGGAAGGGAGGGGACCATTCTCCGGATTCCCTGACCGAAGCCCAGGCAGAGCCGTTCACCCTTCCCTGCTGCCATACCACCACCGGAGCTCCTGAGGGGTCTGAACCGATCCGGGGGTTCATCAGGTGGCCGGTGGTGCTCCATATCTCCTCTTCATCCAGCCACTGGGAGCCGTTCCAGCTTCTCGAGACCACAGAGGAGGTAATGCCGTCGGACTGCCAGACCGCCACCAGGCTGCCCTGATAGAGGCCGATGACCGGTGAGTGGCAGAATGTTCCGGTGGAGATGGGCACCGGGGGCTGGAACCCCCCCGTGTCGCCTGTGGTCCACATTATGGAACCGCCGGAGGCGGAGTTCTTTACCCAGACAGCGTGGAGACCGCCGCCGGGGCCTTCGGATATTGATGGAGACGAGGCCCATGCGCCCTCTGCGCTGAGTTGTTCCTGGAAGGAGGGACCCTGGAGGGTCTTTGCCATTACTCGGCCTCCGGTTGCCTCCCAGTCCTGCCAGGCAAGCCACACCACATCGGTGCAGGCCAGAACCGGGGAGACCTGATAGCCGTCCTGGGGAACCGCCACCTGTATGTTCCCGAAGGGTATTCCGCTGGCGGTCTTGATCCTGTAGGAATAGTTCGAGTATTCGAAATCGCTCCAGGCCAGCCAGGGGACCCCGGAGTCGTCGAAGCAGACCGAAACGGCATTGTCCCAGTACTCGTCTTCGTCGACGATATACACCTGGCTCCAGCTGTCTGCGCCATCGTCGTAGAACCTGGCGGCTATGTCCAGCCTGCCGTTCTCGCCGGTGAGCCATGCAACCGCGGTGATGTTTTCATGGGTGGCGGCATCGGGAAAGCAGTCGGAATGAAGGCTGGTGGAAACCGTGAAGGCGTCGGTGGTGGTTCCCGGCTCACCCGCCGGTGTGCCGGTGAAGGATGCGGTGAGAGGCTTCAGGGTAGGGTCCCCCAGAAGGGCGTTCCCGTAGAACCATGCCCTTTCGTATGAGGAGAAACCACCGGCGGCTATGTGCTGCCACCAGTCCCGGAAGGCCTCTCCAAAGGTGGAGCCGGTGCCCACCGGCCCGTAGAAGTATTCGAAATCCAGCATTGAGCCGGTCTTTGCCGCGCCGGACACCAGCAGCCCCGTATCGGTTCCGAACAGGTACCAGTTGCCCAGGCATCCCGTTTCCACCCACCTTGCGTTGGAGCAGGAGAAGAGCTGAAGGAAAGCGCTGCCGGGGTTCAGCTGGGCTATTTCCGGAGCCATCACCGTTCCCGCCATTCCTCCGGGGATCTTGAAGGTATGGCCCCAGGGGGAGGAGTGGGCCATGAGGTGCACGAACTCATAGCCCTCCTCCATGCGGTCGAGGTAGTTCTCCGCTGTTGTCACGCCGTCGGAGTTGACCACGGTGACCCCGGAAGCGCCGTAAATGGCGTTCAGACCGCAGCTGGAGTAGGAGTAGCTCCAGTCGTCGTCGATATAGGTCAGGGCCCTCGAGGGAGGGGCCATGGCACCGGTTCTGTAAAGGTGGTTCTTCTGCAGGTATTCCGAAAGCATCAGGAGTTCCGAGCCGAAGTCCATTGCGTGGGCGTCTATTCTGCCCAGCCATATCTCCGGAGCCACATCGCCTGTGTGGGAGTCGTAGAGGCCGTTGCCGTCGGCATCGGTCCAGGTGCCGTCGAGGTCCATGAGAAAGAGCTCACAGGGGAACTCTTCCGATGCCCAGTAATCCTCCTCGAACCAGGCGCAGGGAAGGAAACCTATGAGGATGGCGCCGTCGAGGTCGGGGGTGGACTGGAAAAGGGCCCTCAGGTCCTCCGCGGTGCCCCCGGCCATGCTCTGTACAACGGCGTTCCACCCCTCGGAGGCCAGATCGGACTGGAGCTGGGCTATCTGGGACGCCAGGGGCCCGGCGACATAGTCCGCCGCCACTATGAGAACCTTGTTCCCGTTGGAATAAGCTCCGGTGGGAGCGGAAATATCTGTAAAGGAAGCGGTGCGGCTTTCCAGGGGAGAAAGATCGGCAGAACTGCGCTGCAGCCCTTCAATGCCCGTGGGGACCGTGGTGCCGGCAACCGCCAGTAAAGCCAGGAGAATGACCATGGGAACCTCCAGTGATTTATACAGGGCGGGGTTATCTCAATATAAGCCTATGGATCATCCAGGACCACGGCGTAAACGGTGAGCCTTCCCCGGTGAAAAACGGTGTCCGCACCGGCTGGAGGATTGCCCTCTATCAGCAGGCACTTGGCTCCCAGGGAATCCGCAGCAGCCCTGGCCCCGGATGCGGGCCAGCTGTTAAGAACCCCGGCAACCCGGCTGTAGTCCGCCGGGAGTGTGGTGCTGTAGCCGTTTACCGAAGGTGTGAAGTGCCCGATGGAACCTGCCATTCTCAGGGTTTCCCTTTCCGGACGGTCAAGGTCGTCGGACATGGCAGGTAGATAATCCTCTCGAACTCCATCTCCCCGAGCCAGTCCTGCCATGGCTGGGGTTCCAGGGGGATGGTCTTGACCGGCGGGTGGTATGCCCCGGCGGCGGTCAGGGCGATCCCGCACAGGGCCAGGGTTCTGTTTCCCCCCATTGCCCTTCCCGCCATGACCGCCATGGGGACCAGGGCGAAAATGGCACCCCTGGCGGGAAGCCTTATTGAAGAGGCTCCGGGAAGACCAGCCAGCAGCCTGAAGGGTCCCGGCGAAAGCTCCCTGCCGAATGCCACCAGGGTTGGCCCCAGGCTGAGCAGGGCGAAGACCCCGACGCAGGCAGCCAGGTAGCCGTCCATCCAGTTCTTTTTCCCCCTGAAGAGATACCAGAGGAAACCTGCGGCCACCGCCAGTCCAGGCCAGAGGGCCGCCTCGGGATGAAGGCCGGGCCATCGCATCCAGCCCAAAAGAACGCTGGTTTCCCATGGCGAGATGAAGGCGGCAATGTCGGTGGAGGCAGCGGTATCCACCGGCCAAGTTCCAGCATGGGCGAAGTGCCCGGCAAGGAAGGGAATGCAGGCTGCGTTGCCCGCTGCCCACCAGCCGGTGAACCGAAGGATGCCTCCCCTTCTTCCAGCTGAAAGCAGGAATGGAATGAGAAGGGCCAGGGCGATATTCAGGAAGAACCAAAGGTAGAGGGAGGCCAGGCATTGCAGAAGTATGAAAAGGGACATCAGCCAGCCTCCGGACCGTTTTTCGGCGAGGTCCAGGGCGAAGTATACCGCCATGAGACCAAGGCCGGCGGAAAAAGCTGAAGATGCCAGAGGTGAGACTGGAACCAGGGAAGGAGTATAACCGCCGCTCCGGTGAAGCCGGACCCCACCGGCGTACCGCCGGTTCTCAGCGTGATGAGCCGGCGGCGTATCCCGCCAGTATCAGTGATAGGGTCATGAGAATGTTGTGGCAAAGCACCGGACCCGCCCCGGCAAGGTGCAGGGGAAGGGCGGTCAGGGCTCTGAGTCAGGAGGAGGTCGTTCCTCCCGCCGCCGTCGGGGACCTGGAAGATGGGAGGTTCAAGGGGGTTTTCTCCCCCGAGGAGGCCGTGGATGTTCCATTGAATGAGCCAGGTATTGAAAAGGGTGTCGGCGTGGTCGTGGGGGTGGGAGCTGGTTCCCAGGGGAAACAGTGCGAAGAGTGCCGCGGCAACGAAAAGGGGAAGGGCCACGGCGGTCCGCCGTGGCAGTCCTGGGTCCTTCCCCCGGGGTTTCACCCTGTCAGTATGCCCTTGCGAAGATCACAGTGGTGGAGGTTTCCCTGCCGGTGAGGAAGCACCTTCCGGTTCCCTCCCTCTGCTGAAGGGGATACATCTCACCGTTGCCTTGGTTTCCTCCTGTATCATGCCCTCATCCAGGGAACTGCCGTCCCACCAGACTCGGTAGAAACCGGGTCTTTCCGGAAGAAGGGTCTTGAACTCGTCGTATGTTTCCACATCAAAGGTGTTCCCGTCGCGGAACTCCGTTGCTTCCCTCAGCATTTCCTGCTGTATTCCGTCAAGGGTCTTCCTCACCTCTCCGGCGATCCCTTCCATGGGTATGGTGAATTTGCCCTGGCGGCCGGGTCTGTTCCTGGGGCTTGCCATTACATGGCCTTCCGCCATGTCCCGGGGGCCCAGTTCCAGTCTGAGGGGCACGCCCCTGACCTCCCAGTAGTTGAACTTGAAGCCGGGGCTCATGCCTTCCCTGTCATCCACTGTGACACGGATACCCTCCCCCCGGAGTTCCGAGGCAATTCCCTCGGCGGCTTTCATCACGGCGTTCTTTTCCTCTTCCTTCTTCGCGATTGGTACGATAACCGCCTGTACCGGTGCCAGGGCCGGGGGAAGCCTGAGCCCCTGCCCGTCGCCGTGGGCCATGATAACAGCGCCCACAAGCCTGGTTGAAACCCCCAGCTTGACTGGTGCACGAACCGCCTCTGGTTATCGGCATCAAGGAATCTCGTGTCGAAGACCTTTGCGAAGTTGGTTCCCAGGTAATGGCTGGTTCCCCCCTGAAGGGCCCAGCCGTTCCCCATCATTGCCTCGATGGTGTAGGTGTTCACCGCCCCGGCGAACTTCTCCCTTTCGGTTTTCGCTCCGGGTATGACGGGAATGGCTGCCACCTCCGTCATGAAATCGGTGTAGACCTGGAGCATACGCATGGTTTCCTCCCGGGCTTCCTCCTCGGTTGCATGGGCTGTGTGACCCTCCTGCCAGAGGAACTCGGTGGTCCTGAGAAAGGGTCGGGGGCGGAGCTCCCAGCGGACCACGTTCGCCCACTGGTTGAGAAGCATAGGGAGGTCACGGTAACTGTTTATCCACTTGCTGAACATGTGATTTATGATGGTCTCGGAAGTGGGCCTCACCACCAGGGGCTCCTCCAGCTGCTTTCCACCGGCGTGGGTTACCACCGCCAGTTCCGGGCTGAAGCCCTCAACGTGCTCAGCTTCCTTCGTTATGAAACTCTGGGGTATGAAGAGGGGAAAGTAGGCATTGCTGTGACCGGTGGCCTTGAACCTTCCGTCGAGGTCGTCCTTCATCATTTCCCATATCGAAAACCCATAGGGGCGTATCACCATGCATCCCCTTATCGGGGCGGAATCGGAAAGCTCCGCTTCCCGAATCACATCGAGATACCACCTTGAGAAGTCCTCCTTCGGATCAGTGATCTTATCGGCCATGCTGTACCTTTCCATGTCTGTAGACCAGTGCCGCACGTGCTTTGCCGGAAAACGGCTCCCCGCTATCAGGGGTTTGACGCCGGGTGTTTCGAGGCGTAATATACTCAGTGTTGGGGACCAAATGATCTGAGAGTGGGATAAGTTACTCATGAAGGCGGCCCCCGCTGGTTTCGAAGGCGCCCTCACCGGGAAGCCTCACAGATTCCGGTGGTAGTAGTAAGTCCTTTAACCCTGTAATAAGAGCATTCTTCAGGGGTTGGTCCCCTTCTTCACAATAAGGAGGGAATTTGGAGGGTTCACGGGCTGCTGTGTCCCAGGGCCGGGGTCTGGATGTAGCGTATCTCTATGTAACCGGGATATTTACCGTTGCCCTTTCCCTTATACCGATTTTCAGGGGCTCCTTCAGGGTTCCCTACATGATCCCCCTCTGGGCGGCTCTTTTCCTTGTTTACAGATACGCCCTGGTTCCCGAAAAGTACAAGTTCCTCGTGAACGGCCTTTTTCTGGGGGGATGTTATCTGGGTCTCGGCTATGTGGCCTCCACCTCCGACGGTTCGTGCTATGGCGAAAGCATCCTTGCCCTTGAGACAAGGCTTTTCGGCACGCTGCCCTCAAGGTGGCTCCAGGAGAGGCTCATAACCCGGGGCAGCCCCAACTGGTATGACTATCCCCTGGCCATTGCCCACAGTCTTTTCTTCTCCTTTCCATTCATCACACCCTGGCTGGTCTACAGACACAGGGGACTCAAGGCCATGAAGAGGGCCATTCTCGCCTTTGGTTTCATAACCACCACCGGGTATCTCGCATACATTCTCTTTCCCCTGACACCCCCGTGGCTTCTGGCCATCGACGGCGTGATCGAACCGCTTGACAGGTGTGTTTTCAACGCAATTCGTGAGGTGGTACCCGCCTTCCTGGTCTCCAGCGCCAGCAACACCCCCAGGGCGGCAATGCCCAGCCTCCACGCCGGGGTCACCCTTCTTATGTCTCTGCTTCTTCTTCGGGAGCTTGGCTGGAAGAGGGGCTGGTGGTCGGTGGTGATCCTCCTCGCCATATGCTTTGAGATAATTTACGGCGCCGAACACTTCATTATCGACATAGCGGCAGGTTTTCTCTTCGCCCTGGCGGCATACGCCTTCGCATACCTTCCGGGGTTTGGGAGGGAATAGCCGATTCGTTATCTTAGCCCTGTTGTCCCCACATCGGGAGTAAAGATGTCCAGAAGGAAAATTTCGGTAAGAACACTGGGGTCCATGGCCCAGAGCGGTGAGAGAATAGTCGCCCTGACGGCCTATGATTACCAGACGGCAAAAATGGAGGAGGCCGCCGGGATCCATGTGATCCTTGTGGGGGACTCCTTTCAGATGGCGGTCCTCGGCGAGGAAACCACCCTGGGGGCCAGCATGGACGTTCTCGTGACCCACTGCCGGGCGGTTAAAAGGCAGCCCCCACAGCCCTTGTGGTGGGAGACATGCCCTTCGGCAGCTACCAGCCGTCGGACGAGATCGCAGTTGGGAACGCAGTGCGCTTCATAGCCGAAGCCGGAGCCGACGCGGTGAAGCTCGAGGGCGGAAACCCCTCCGCCGTGGCCAGGGTCAGGGCCATAGTCAGCTCAGGCATCCCCGTTATGGGTCACATAGGTCTTCTTCCCCAGTCCATAAGGGCCGAGGGGGGTACAGAGTGGTCCGTTCCGGGGCCAGGGGGAGCTGCTCGATCAGCTGAAGGCCCTGGAGCAGGCGGGAGCCTTTTCGGTGGTCCTTGAAATGATGGAGGAGGATCTGGCCCGGGAGCTCACCGAAGCCGCGTCAATTCCCACCATCGGTATCGGCGCCGGCAGGTTCACCAGCGGTCAGATACTCGTTGTTAACGATCTTCTGGGAATGAACGGGGACTTCAATCCCCGGTTCCTGAAGAAGTACGCGGACCTTGGTTCCATAATAGGGAACGCACTTGAGAAATACGCCGAGGAAGTAACCGAAGGCACTTTCCCCGGGGAAAGGAATGTTTTCAGGCCGAGGGGAGATAAAAGTTGAGAATTGTGGTAGTTGGCGGGGCGGCAGGGAACATGCCCTTGCCTGGGCCCTCCACCGTGGCGGCGAACACGAGATAATAGCGGTTCCGGGAAACCCCGGCACCGCACCCTTCTGCAGGAACATCCAGGGCGACCCCGTAAAGATTTCCGTTAAAGAATCCGCTGACCTTGTTGTGGTGGGCCCCGAGGCCCCACTTGTCGCCGGCATTTCGGAGGAGCTCAGTGCCGCCGGGATCCCCTGCTTCGGTCCCGACAGCGTGTGCGCCGGACTCGAGGGCAGCAAATGGTTCGCCAAGGAGGTCATGGAGTCCGCCGGGGTGCCCACCGCCCAGGGAAGGCTTTTTACCGATCCGGTGGCCGCTTTGGACTACCTGGGGGAATACCCCGAAAAGTACGTGATCAAGGCCGATGGCCTTGCTGCGGGCAAGGGCGTCTTCCTTCCCAGGGGGAAGAAGGAAGCCGAGGCGGTGATAGGGGACCTCTTCACCGGGAGTCTCGGTAAGGCAGGAGCCTCGGTGGTTGTGGAGCAGAGGCTCGCGGGCCGTGAGGTCAGTGTTCTGGCGGTGTGCAGCGGAACCGATGCGGTGATGCTTCCCCCAGCCGCGACCACAAACGGGCCTTCGACGGCGACAACGGTCCGAACACCGGCGGCATGGGCGCAGTATGCCCTCCTCCGGATGTACCTCCCGGTTTTGGTGAAGAGATAAGGGAAAGGATCGTGATTCCCGTTCTGAGGGAGATGGAGGCCCGGGGACATTCCTTCCGTGGGGTTCTCTACGCCGGGCTCATGATCACGGAGTACGGACCCATGGTACTGGAATTCAACGTAAGGTTCGGAGACCCCGAGACCCAGGCGGTGCTCCCGATGATAGAGACCGATCTCGCCCCGCTTTTCCTCGCCGCTGCCACCGGCGCAGCCTCAGCCCGGTAACGGTGAGGCCCGGGGCCTGCGCGTGTGTCATACTGGCCTCTGGGGGATATCCCGGGGCATATGAAAAGGGTGTTCCAATAACGGGGACCGAAACGGTGGACTGCCTGCTTTTCCACGCTGGAACCTCAGGTGAAGGCCAGGATATAAGGACATCAGGCGGCAGGGTCCTTGGTGTTACCGCCCTGGGTTCGGACCTTGAAACAGCAATAGAAACGGCATACAGGAACGCTGAGAAGATAGGCTTCTCGGGGAAACAAATGAGAAAAGACATAGGGAGGACAGTATGAAGCCCCTGGTGGGTATACTAATGGGCAGCGAAAGCGACATGAATACCATGAGCCGCGCAGAAGAGATCCTGAAGAGCCTGGACGTCCCCTACGAACTGAACGTCATGAGTGCCCACAGGAACCCTGAAAAGGTTAAGGAGTACGCCGGTTCCGCTTCAGAAAGGGGTCTGAAGGCCATTATCGCCGGCGCGGGACTCGCCGCCCACCTGGCAGGGGCCGTTGCGGCCAACACCCTTCTTCCGGTTATCGGAGTGCCAATAGACGGCGGTCCCCTGAACGGCTTCGACGCCCTTCTCTCCACGGTAATGATGCCCAAGGGCATACCGGTGGCAACGGTGGCAATTGGAAGCCACGGAGCCAGGAACGCAGCCTACCTGGCCGCCCAGATAATAGCCCTGGAGAACGCCGATGTGAGGGCTTCCCTGGAAAAGGCACGTGGCTGGTAAATCCCTGAAGTCCGGAGGGGAGGCGGTTAGAGCCGTCTCCCCTGTTCTTTCAGCAGGGGGCTTGGTGGTGTATCCCTCGGACACGGTTTACGGCCTTCTGGCCGACGGTTTTTCCGAGGACGCCTGCCGCCGGCTGGCCAGTCTCAAGGGTTACCCCGGCCCAAGACCCTTCATTCTCCTGGTTGGGGATATTCCCGAGGCTCTGCTCCTCACCCGGTGCAAAAAAACCGCCGGATTCATGGAGAAGCACTGGCCCGGGCCGGTGACCCTGGTGGTTCCCGCCTCATCGGCGGTGCCTCCCTGGGCCATCGGAGAGACCGGCGGGGTTGCCTGAGGGTTCCCGCGGACTGGTTTTCCGGAAGCCTGCTGAGGGAAACCGGGCTGAAGCTGGCATCAACCAGCGCCAACATGGCCGGCGGTCCGGTGCCCCTGTCCCTTTCCGGGGTGCCCAAGTCGATACTTGAAGGCGCGGACTTCGTTGTAGACGGCGGAGAACTAACCGGCCGGCCATCGAAGATATTCGATCTCACCGGGGAGGAGCCCAGGAGGATCAGGTAGTCAGTAGTAGAGGTCCCTTTCCCCGGAATTGACCCTTTCTATCCTTTCCAGCAGTGCGGCTTTCCCCTCTCCCTCGGGTATGGCCTTCAGTTCCCTCTGTATCTGAGCCAGCCCCCTGGCCCTTGTTTCAGGTGTTGCGTAGTCATTCAGATACTCCAGAAGGGTCAGCAGGGCGTTGGGAGTGCAGTATCTTTTTACGAACCCTGGAACGGCGAACTCCATGAAGTGCTCCCCTGTCCGCCCAGCCCGGTAGCAGGCGGTGCAGAAGCTTGGCACATAACCGGCGTCGGCAAGTTCCCCTATGACCTGATCAAGGCTTCTGCCATCGGCCAGGACGAACTGGCTCTTCTTTGCGGATTCAGGGTCCTGTGTGGCATAGGCCCCCACGCCGATGTCGGAACCTGCGTCTATCTGGCTCACACCGAAGGCAAGGACTTCATTTCGGAGTTCAACGGATTCCCGGCATGTGAGTATCAGCCCGGTGTAGGGAACCGCCAGACGGAGGATGGCCACGAGCTTCTTGAAGTCTTCGTCGGAGACCTCGTGGGGAATGTTCCTGGTGAGTTCACTGCCCAGTGCCGGCTCAATTCTCGGGAAGGATATGGTGTGGGGTCCCACACCGAAGGTATCCTCCAGGTGAATGGTATGATAAAGAAGGGCCATGACCTCGAACCGCCAGTCGTAGAGCCCATAAGGGCCCCTATTCCCACGTCGTCGATACCGGCCCGGAAGGCCCTGTCCAGGCCGTGAAGCCTCCAGAGGAAGTCCCCCTTCGGCCCGGCTGGATGCACCTTTTCGTAGGTTTCCTCATGGTAGGTTTCCATGAATATCTGGTAGGTGCCTATTCCCGCTTCCTTAACCATTCTGTATCCAGCCTCATCCAGAGGCGCGGCGTTTATGTTGACCCTGCGGATCTCGCCCTTTCCCCGCTTAACGGAGTAGACCTTTCTCACCGTGTCGCTTATGAAACCGGCATCGTACCTCGGGTGCTCGCCGTAGACTAGAATGAGCCTTTTGTGGCCCCGGTCCTCAAGGGCCGCCACCTCGTTGCCCAGTTCTTCCATGGTGAGGGTTTTCCTGAGGGTGTCGCGGTTGGAACTGCGGAACCCGCAGTAGGTGCAGTCGTTGACGCAGTCGTTCCCTATGTAGAGCGGTGCGAACAGAACTATCCTGTTGCCGTAGACCATGGTCTTGAGATCCCGGGCACCTGTTTTATCTCCTCTATCAGTTCAGGATCCCCGGCGTTTATCAGAGTGGCGGTTTCCTCGGGTTCGAGCCTCTGTTTGCTCAGGGATTTCGCGATGATCCCCCGGACACGGGCGGGGTCGGGGTTCGCCGTTTCCCGAAGGATCCTTTCTATGTCGCCCTGGGGAATGAAGCTTTCAAGACCGGTGGTGTCGATTTTCGGAAGGGGCATTTTCTCCTCCAGTCAGCTGTTTATTCTTTGAGAGCATGGATTTCACGGAAACACCGGGTATGGAGCCCAGTCTGCCTGTGAGTTCACCGATCTCATCGGTGGAAGCCTCCACTATGAGGCTTATCACAGCGGCACCGCACCTGCAGTGGGGAACACCGGTCCTGGCGGTTATAAGGTGGCCGTACTCGGAGAGAAGTCCGTTAACCTCGGAGGCATGGACATCCCTGTTCTCCAGTATGATCCCTATGAAACCAAGCCTTCTTTTCAAAAACACCTTCCATCAGAATGTTCAGCCCGTACCGGGGGGCACGGGCAGTAAAACCTGGACTGCTTGCCCGGGATCAGGCGCAGAAGCGCCCTTACCTCAGCTTCCATATTCTGTGAAAAGTGAACTTGCGGTCAAGGAATTCGGCTGAGATGGACTTGCGGCGGTTCATGATGAATGTTACAGAAATGAAGAACACCCTTCTTTTTTCCGCGGTAATGCTGGCTGCGGTGGCGGTTCCCCTGGCCGTTTCCCTGGTGAACAACGACGGCTTTCTCATATACACTCTGGACGATCCCTACATACATCTCACCCTGGCCTCCGAGATATCCAGGGGGCACTACGGCATAAATCCGGGGGAGTATTCCGCCCCCTCGTCCTCGATTATCTGGCCCTTCATCCTGGCGCCCTTCGCATCTGCCGGGTTCTATACTGCTCTGCCCCTTATCCTTAATCTTCTCTTCGCCCTTGGCACGGTGGCGGTGTTCTCCCGTACCTATGGACCGGGTAACGGCCTTATCGTCATGGTTTCCATTTTCGCCTTCAACCTTGCCGGCCTCGTTCTCACCGGCATGGAACACAGTATCCAGGTGCTTCTCACCGCGGCGGCGGCACTGGGGCTTACCAGCCATGCCCGGAGGGGTTTACCCCCGGGGTGGCTCTACCCGGTGCTTTTCCTGGCTCCCCTGGTAAGGTACGAGTGCCTGGCGGTTTCCCTGCCGGCGCTGGCCTATCTTTCCTTGCGGGAAGGAAAAAGCGGCGGTCATCACCCTTCTTCTGCTCCTGGCTGCCCTGGGGCTGTTCTCTCTGTTCCTTATGGACCTGGGTCTTGATCCCATGCCGTCTTCGGTGTTCGCAAAATCATCGGTGGTAAGCGGATCCGGTACCTTCGGTCAATCGCCGGGAATCTCAGGGCTTCCCTGTCTTCCTTCCGGGGTTTCATGCAGACCATTCTGCTTGTTCCCCTGGTCCTCGCCGCCATCCGGGGGAAGAACCGCAGGACTCGAATGCTGGCCGGTTCAGCGGCGGTTTCCGTGATACTTCACCTCCTGGCGGGGAGGTTCGGCTGGTTCCATCGGTACGGGGTTTACATCTGGATGTATTCCGTTACGATGTGTTTCTTTCTCTACAGGAAACCAATAGAGAAGAACCGGCTGGTTTTCGCCGGGCTTCTCCTGGTGATGAGCGCGGATTATCTCAGCGGCTACCTGAACCTTCCCGGGCATCATCCAATATCTACCGGCAGCAGTATCAGATGCGAAGGTTCGTACACCACTGGCTTGACGAGCCGGTGGCGGTTAACGACCTGGGCCTTGTGGCAATGGGTGCCGGGCACTACGTACTGGATCTCTGGGGCCTTGCCTCTCCCGGAGCCCTGGAAGGCTCCTCCGATGCCGCATGGGTCGATTCCGCCGCCGTGGCCAACTCCATCAGATACGCCGTGGTCTACAGGGATGAGATCGAAGGCATACAGCACTGGACTTCCGTTGCCCGTATGGAGCTCCATCCTCCACTGGTGGTATGCCCATCGGGAGGGGTAGATTTCCTCTCAGCGCCCTGGGGAGACGCCGATTCCCTTTCACTTCTGCTGCAGGGTTTTGCCGAAACCCTGCCCCGTGGAATAGATTTAGTGTGGTTCCGTTAAAGAAATGATATTCAAGGAGGGAGAAGAGATGAAACTGATAACCGTTTTCACGGCGGTTCTGCTGCTGGGGATCTCCGCCGGCTGCGGGGGAAAGGATACCGGCCTGATAGGAAGGCTTCCCGCGGGGTACGACGCATACATCACCATCGATCCCCAGGGAGCCGATCTTCCGGGGATACTGAAGGTGCTGGAGGACGACCTGCCGGAAAGGCAGCTTCGGGACATTTCCCAGTCGGACCTGGGTTTCGATGTTTTCCAATGGAGCGAATGGACCGATGAACTGGGCATCGAACCTGGTGAGATCGGAATTGTGGGCACAGGTGAGGACATGGACTTTCTCGCCTTCTTCTTCCCCTGCGGCGACGGCGAAAAGCTCAGGGATTTCGTCAGGGAAGCCGGCGGCGAGGACGAAGCAGAGTTCATGAGAATGGACGAATACACGGTTATAGTTATAGAATGGGAAAACAGCCGTCAGCTGTCTGCCTTTGAGGATGCCCTTTCCGGGGAGTCCATTGCCGAGGATGAGGGCTTTGCCGCATTGATGGAAAGGGCCGGTGTCGACAGTCCCGCCCTTGCCTTCGCATTCTCAGGGAATGTCACCGAGGTTCCAGTGATGGGTTTCATTTCCACCCACCGGGGCACAAGGCTTAACCTTGCCGCCATGTTGGAAGATGAAGGATTCCAGGACTATGCCGGAGCTTTTGGGGACGGCCTCCAGAGCGGATCAATAATGCTTCCTGAGAATACCATGCAGCGGTGAGGACCACCATGGACATGGAATGGCTGGTGGAGGAGTACGGGAGCATTGGCGACGAAGCCGCCGAAGTGGAAGCCGCCCTGCCCTTCATTGGTTTCAGCTCCATGGAGGAGTTCATCGGGGTTTTCAGGGGGACTTCTGTGTTGCCCTCACCGAGATTGAACTCGACGAGTACGGCGAGCCCGAAGGCGGTGCCGGCATCATGGCAATATCACTGACCGAGCCGGACAAACTTCAGTCCTCCCTGGACATGATATCGGCCTTCACCGACGGGAGAAGGGAGAACCAGGGGGATTACACGGCCTACATGATAGAGTCCGGCAGGGATGAGATATGGTATTTCATAGCCGAAGAGGTGCTCTATGTGTCCTACAACATCAGCCCTGAAGAGATCACCGACGGAGTCGGGGCAGGGGAGTTCTTCTCCGGAACCGCCTCCCGGGGTTTCATGGGGGGAGCAGCGAACCCGGCAATGATGGTTCAGGGCCTCTCACTGGATTCGGAAACGGAATCCGCCATACTGAGCCTTTTCGACGAAAACACCAGTTTCTCCGTCTCCTTCGATGGCAGGACGGCCTATTCGGAATTCAGCGCCGGCCCGGGTGCTCTGGAGGCGATCGTTTCTCTTGCCCTGGGGATGCAGTGACTAACCGCTGATGGATTTGACATGGGCGGGAAATCTCAATAGAATGGTTCTGCGCCCAACAATGCTAAAGAATTGGAGGATTTCTTATGAGAATATTCATGTGTGCGCTTCTCGTACTTTCCGTTGCCGCCATGGCATCGGACAGGACCGGTGGCTCAGGTGCCGGCAATCCCTGGTCATCCAGGGGCAGTTACACCGTTATGAACGTAATGGCCGGCGGGCTCACCGGAGCCTATGGCATGTCCATCAAGGACAGCACCCCCAACAGCATCTGGATTCACAGCTGGAGCGATATGATCAACATGGAGTTTGACATGGTCACAGGCTCCGCTACCGGCGTTACCTGGGACATCACCGGCGGCGTGGATCCCGACGACCAGGCCTTCTGCGAGTACGCCTCCGGCAACCAGTTCTTCATGACCGACTACAGCGCAAGCTGGTTCTCAGTCTTCGACGAAGACGGCGGCTATCTCTACGATGTAGACGGCCCCGCCGGCTACACCAACCTTTTCGGCATAGGTGCCGGGGACGGTTATGTTTATGTAAGCTCCCCCAATGAGTCGGTTATCGCCTGGGGTCCCTACACCGGAGCATCAGGCAGCATCACCTGGACCGAACTGCCCTACGAATCGGTCTACGGCCTTGCGGTTCACGACGGCTACCTCTTCGTGGGCTGCGGCATCGAAGGTGCAGACAACATCTTCATCCACGCCCTCAACCCCGATGGCTCACCTGTTGCCACACCTGAATGGTCATGCGTCTTTGCCGAAAGCGCACAGGCCAACGGCGGAATCGACTACGACGGGGAATATCTCTGGGTCTACCCCCAGAACGACTTCCTCTACCAGCTCGAAATCGACTGGACACCCCAGGCCCTCGAGGGCGATACATGGGGCGGCATCAAGGCCACATTCTAGAACCGTTTCAGTGGAATGGCGGGGTCCCGAAGGGGGCCCCGTTCCTTTACCCCCGGACAGCTATCCATAGGGTCTTCAGGAGGCTTTTCGGGTGGAGAAGGATGTTGGAGTAAGCCTGGTTGGCCAGGGGACAGGCGCATTTACCCCTGGCGATATCCCGCCTTATCTTTCTCGCTTCCCTGGAGTTCCATATGTCAAGGAACTCAGTTTCTTCGCTGACCTTCCCCATCTCGCCCCTGTAGGCCAGCACCGCGCAGGGCCATATTCCGCCGTCGGAATTGATGTGAACGTTAAGTATGCCGGCGTAACAGGGAATTACCTGTTCGCCCCTGTTGAGGATCTCTCCGGCAAGATCGTAATACACCAGCCGCATGGCGGTGGTTATTCGGGAGAGTATCTTCATGTTCTTCATCCTGCCCCGTACCGTTTCCTTGAAAACCTCCATTATCGCCGCGTACCTGTCTCCCTCCGGAGTAATTCCGCTTCCCAGGTTAAAGAACTCCTCCCGCTCCTCGGCAACCTCGTTGATGTATGTGTCCACCCCCAGGTTCCCGGCGTAATCGATGATATCCCTGAGGTCGTCCTGGTTGAACCTGGACACAACGGTGCCCACACCGACATGGAGGTACCGGTTCTTCTCCCTGATCTTCTTCAGCCTTTCAAGTGTGTCCAGCAGCTTCTCGAAATTTCCGGGAACGCCCCTTATCTCGTCGTGCCGAGCCCCTATTCCATCGAATGAGGGCTTGATGGTGAGAACCGTTCCCGGGGACTCCCGACTGATTATCTCAAGGATTCTTTCCGTCATCTCCTGAATTCTTTCCGGCATGATGGCGTTGGTGGGAATGTGGACCACCGCCGGCCTGAGATGTCTGCAGGCAAGCCTGATGATCTCCGGGAGATCTTCCCTGAGAAATGGTTCACCTCCGGAGACATTGAAGAAGTATGTCCACCCGATGGATCGGAAGAGCCTTTCTATTACATCCAGCGAGAGATCGGTTCCAGCGGTTTCCTCCCGGCAGTTCTTCCAGATGTAGCAGGTCTTGCACCTTGACTGGCATTTTCCCGTTACCGAGAACGTGACATTGACAGGGTGGGGAGGCCGGGCCAGGGAGTGCCTGGAGAGCCAGCCCTTCATGACGCTCCAGCCGAGATGCGACAGCTGATTCAGATGATTCATCCGTATGGGCTGATGTTTCTGAAGGAACTGGTAAAACACGGCCTGAAGGGCGAAAAGCACCTCTATCAGGGTTACGCTTACCCTCTGTGCCAGGGCAATTGTGGTGGCAACCGCCATGCCCCCACCACGAAGGGCGCAAGGAATGCTCCCCTGATGGATTCCCTGACCCCTATTCCTCCGGGAATGAAAACCATGACCAGGGCTATGAGCCAGGAGGCGGGGGCTGCCAGAAGACACACCGCCACCAGGGCGTGGGGCGGACTGGAGGAGGGAACACCGAAGCCCCGGAACCACACATAAAGGGCCAGGCTTCGAAGGGTCCATGAGAGTATGTGGCTCCCACGAATTTCGCCTGATCGGTATGGCTGATGTGGGGAAGCTCGTCCATGTCCACATCGAAGTTCCTGGCAAGCCTTTTCGCCACCATTTTCTGTATTCCCGGCGCGAAGAGCATGAGAAGGGACAGCCCGGCGGAGATCCAGAGGGCAATTATCAGGGCACCGGGGATGTCCGAGCCCAGGAAGGGCAGGGCCAGAAGTGACATTATTCCCAGGGCCACCAGCATGTAGATGTTTTCGAGAACTATTGATGTCACCCCTTTTACAGCGCTTATTCCGTTCATCTTCAAAAAGGTGAGTCTGCCCAGGACCATCCAGAGTTTTCCGGGCATGTAGCTGCCCATCTGTGTTATGTACCAGTTCCTTCGCAGTTCGCCCCGGTCAAGCCTGGGGACCTTCAGCGCCTCCAGTATTTTCTGCCAGGCAGGGGGAGAAGTAGTATCCCGCCGCCATGAGAAAGACCGAGAGAAAAAGCATGGGTTTTCCCGCGTTGGGTGCCGAGGCTTCCCAGAACTCCTCCAGCTTGGGCTGCCACTGGGGAAGGAGCTGTGTGTAGAAATAAACCCCGGCTGCCATGAGCAGAATAAGCCCGGCCCATGTCTGTATCCTCAGAAACCGGGAGTTCCTATGCATGGGTCCTTTTCTTTCCAGGGATGAAAACAAGGGCTCCGCAGGCCGCAAGGGCCATAAGGCTGACCAGGGCGCCGGTCCTTATGTGGGCGGTCCCATAGCTGAACTCTACCACATGTTCCCCGGCGGGAACGGGAACCGCCCTCATCCAGCCGTTGGCCCTGTAGACCGTGGTTTCATCACCGTTGACGGTGGCGGACCACATGGGATACCATGTGTCAGCCAGAACGAGATAGCCGTCGGATGCGGTGTTCGTCTCTATTACTACCTGTTCTGGAAGGTCGATGGTGATCTCAGCTGAACCAAGAACGCCGTCGTGGAAGGAGGGGGCATTCTCGATAACGGACCTGATCCTGGGATTCCAGCCCCGCTCCACCGCCAGGAAGCCATCCTCAGCGCTGCCGCTGACAGAGGACCTGGGGATGAAAGCCCTTGGCATGGGCTCCATGGGCAGCTGCTCCGCATCCTCGGAGAGGACCGGCCACACTTCTTCCCAGGTCGCCACGCCCTGGTCCAATGCCAGAACCGTCATTCCCGTCTGGTAGAGTATCCATGGAGAACCGGTGCTGACAAGGTTCATCAGCCTGTCGGTTTCCATTGTCTTCGCCGCGTGATAACCTGTTACCGACTTGATCCCCAGGGGCATCAGGCTGTTCCCTCCGGGGAACACCCTGCCGTCTTCCGCCATTTCCTCAAGGACCGGCGCCCCGGGGAACATGGAGTCAATGGAACGGTTATGAAGGTACACCTGAAAACCCTGTTGAAGGGGACCAGCTCAAAGAGTGACAGAATGACAACAACCCCGGCGAAGACCGCCGGGCCGCCCCTTTCCTTTCCCCTGAGGAAAAGGGCGATGGAAAGGATTCCCGCAGCGGCGAACACCCTGAGGAAATCGGTTTCCAGGAGTGAAGCCCGTTTTGCAGTCAGCAGGGCATAGGGCGAGGTGTCGGAAACTCCGTGTCCCGCCCACCATGACGACTGGAGGGCATTCGAAACGGAACCGGCAAAGGGGACAAGGACCAGGAAAAGCAGTGAAACGCAGCCCAGGAAAATGGCGGTTTTCCCGGGAAGATCCCCTTTGTGCTTCGCCACGAACAGCCCGTCGAAACCGGGACCCACCGCAAGTGCCAGGGCCGAAGTGGTTATAAAGGCAGCCATGTGGGGAGCCCTGAGCTTCCTGAACACCGGCAGAATGGTGTAAAGCAGATCGAACACAGGGGTATAGCCGCCCCAGGAAACCACGGCGCCTACTACGCAGAGGGAACCAAGGGCGTACTTCTGTCTGGTGCGGGTTCCGAACAATATCCCCAGAATTCCAAGGATAAAAAAGGCCACCCCGATGAACTCACTGGAAAGCCGAAGGCCCAGCCTTCCGAAATAGACAGGTATGCCGTTCACCGAGCTGTCGGTGAAGCCGTGGCGGAGGCCGAACATGCCCGGCATGAACATCGTGAGGGTTTCCTCCGGGGGCAGGGAATAACTGGCAGCGGTTTCCGGGGAAAGATCCTCGCCCCTCTGGGTGTACCTGGAAAAACATATCCCGGATAAAGCTGAACCGCCGCCAGGGCTCCGCCCAGGGCCAGAATTCCCAGAAGCCCTCCAATGTTCGCGGTGAGGCTCTTTACCGCGGGTTTTTCGTGAGGAACAAACACACAAGGAGGGCGCTTCCGCCTGTATAAAGCATCATCTGCGGATGACTGGACAGACCCTGCATTCCAACGGCAAGGCCGCCCAGGCCCATATACTTCAGCTTTTTCGTTCCGGCGAACCGCACCACCGCCCAGAGAACAAGGGGGAACCATGCCCAGCATATCACCTTGCTGCCATGACCTGCGTAGAAAAGGGTATTGGCCCAGGCGCCGGCGGAATAGGCCACCGCTCCGGTCAGGGACCCCCACCTGCTGACCCCCGCCGATTTAAGCAGAAGCCAGGCGAAGAACCCGGCAAGGAGAAGGTGTACGGGGAAGAGGAACCTTATGGCCGCCTCGGGACCGAAAAGAAGCATTGGAAGGCCCCGGAGAGGATAGAAGACCGGTGCGCTGAAGGACTCATAGAAGGGGGTTCCGCAAAATATCCGGGGGTTCCACAGTGGAAGCTCAAAACTGGCAAGCCGTTCAGCGGTATATGAAAAGAAGGGATATCCCTGGGCGACGGTATCGCTCATCTCCCCGCCGGGAAGCCTTCCGGAAGAGAAAACAGGCCAGTACATGAGCACGGTTAGAAGGATGAGCGTAAGCCAGAGAACGCTCTTTTCACCCTTTATTGACATATGTCCTCCCTGAACGGAATATCTTTCCTGATGTTGCAAGGGCCAGAACTACCTCGGCAAGGGCCATGTAGATCCTCTGGCCTGCTATGGCCACAGCGGCTGGCGCTATGCTGTCCGGGGCGGCCAGGGCCGCCGCTGCTGCTTCTCTGACCCCTATTCCCCCGGGTACGAAGATAACAATATATCCAGCGAGCCATGAAAGTGGTGCCGCGGCAAGTGATCTGAACACATCAAGTGGCGCTGTCCCGATGCCGCCCAGCAGCAGATAGAGCGCAGCGCCCCTGGCAAGCCACAGCGCCGTGAATAGCCCGGTTACCCGGAGTGCGGTACTTCCCGAGGGAAGGGTATCCTGGGGGATGCCCTTCCTGCGGCACACGAACTCCTGCACAGGATGAAGCATGGGCAGCAGAAGAAGCGAACCCCCGGCAAAGGCCGCTGCTGCCCTGGCGGTTCCCCCTGAAAGCATGTCCGGTGAGAAGAGGACCGCCATCAGTGATATGAAGCCGACCGAAGCCATGGAAAAGAAGAGTTCGTATACGGTGGTTGCCGCAGCCCTGCCTGCGGACATTCCCCTGGACTTGAGGAATCCGGCCCTGCCGGCAAAGAGCCATACCTTTCCGGGTATGTACCTTCCCAGCTGGCTGGAGTACCAGGCCGAACGGAGTTCCCCGGTGGATATATCCGTACCCATTGCCCTGCAGATAATTATCCAGCCCCATGGAGTGATGACCAGGGAAATTGACAGCAGCAGGGCGGAGAGGATCAGTTTCAGAGGATCAGGGTTCCAGCTGAACCGGCGGATCTCCCTGAGCCAGTCAGCCCCGTTAATGTATATGGCGGCCAGGGCAGCCACCATGAGGATCACAAGGAGAGCTCGCATTGTGAGCCCCATCCGTTTATCCTTCACAGCAGCCCCTTTCCCTGTACCAGGCCAGGGCTTCAAGGGCAGTGTCCATGAAGGAGTGCTCCGGAAAAAGCCCGCCTTTGCAGCCTTTGAGGTGCTGACATACCGGTGGGTACTGAAAAGCCTGTAACGGCTCTCGGAAAGGGCACCCGGCCGCAGGGGGCCCAATTTAAGCAATGCCCTGAAAGCGATACGGGGTACCGGTACGAGGAGAACCCTTCTGCCCATGGCCCGGGCGATGGTTCTCACTGTGTCCGAAAGGGAAAGGACCTCCGGGCCGGCAATGTTGAAAATGCCGCCGCTGAGGGGACCTCCCGGCAGTGAGGCCTTCACCGCCGAGGCCACATCCCTTGCGTCGGTGGGTCTTGTGAGGATGTTTCCGGAGCCCACCAGGGGGAACCATCCCCTGTTCACCTGACAGAACAGGGGGAACTTGTGCATGTCACCCCTGCCGAAGACGAAGTCCGGCCTTAGTACAGTGACGCCGTCGCTGTGCTTCAGGAGATACCTCTCCGCCCGGGCCTTGGTTTCCTCGTAGTCCCCTTCCGGGGCGTATTCATCGGTTTCCCTGCCCTCAGCGGAAAGGCCGCATACTCCCGGGGTGCTCAGGTGGATCAGGGGCAGGTTCCTTTCCCCGCAGCTCTTTGACAGTGTAACAGGCAGGGCGTAGTTGGCCTCCTGGAGTTCAGACCGGTGGGTATTCTTCCCACCCAGCTTACCGGCGCTGTTCACCACCACATCGATGTTTTCAGGAAGGGTTTCGAATGGTCCGTTCCGGGATAGGCCATGGGAAAGCACCGTGTGACCCGCGAGTGTAAGGGCCTCTGCGATGTGCAAACCTATGAAACCGGTGGCACCTGTGAGGAATACCCTCATTCAGCGGCCTCCAGAAGCCGTGAGACATAGGTTTCCCAGGAGTAACCCCTTGCCTTTTCCCGTATTCGTTCCCCGGTGTCTTCGCTGTTCACCAGGGTGGAGCATTCCAGTATTGCCCCTGCCAGGGATTCCGGGGTGATCTCCCCGGCAATGCAGCCGGTAACGCCCTGGTCCACCACCTCGGGAAGCCCCCCCGCCGGGGTTACCACCAGGGGTTTCCCGAATGCCATGGCTATCTGGGCAACACCGCTCTGGGTGGCTGTTCTGTATGGAAGCACCACCACATCAGAAGCGTTGAACCAGGTACCAACTTCACCGTCTGGAATGAACCTGTTCTCCCAATGCATCCTGTCGGAGGAATAGTGGGTGCCGGTGTAGTTTTCACCGGCGGCTATTATTCGGAAATTCTTCGGTAAGCCTTCACAGGCCTTTATCAGTATGTCCAGCCCCTTGTACTCCCGGACCAGACCAAAGAAAAGCAGTGCTGTATGGTGTTCCCGCAAGCCAAGTTCCGCCCTTGCCTCTGCCCTTGGGAGACCGGTTCCCCGGTACTGGTCATAGATGGGATGAAACAACCTTATGACATTATCGGAAATTCTTCGGGCTCTGTTTTCCGCACCGGCGGAATGCACTGCCAGGAGGTCCTGGCCGGCCAGGAAACCCCTGGAGAGGATGTCAGCCATGGGCGTGTTCTCGTGGGGAAGGATGTTGTGGCACACCGCGGCCCTCCTGATGCCCCGTGGTGTGCTTGCCCTGAGGCAGGGAGCGAAGAAGGGGTGCCACCATTGCGATATTATCAGGTCTGGCTCGAGCATGCGGATCTTTCCCCTGGCGGTGGCCCATTTAACGGGGTTGTATCCATGAAGAAGCCCCTCCGGGGGAATGCTTCCCTCTTCCAGCTGACTCTTTCCGGGAAAAAGTGGTCCGGGATACAGTTTTGAGTAATTTATTCCAATGGTGTCTGGATTCCGCCGGGTGAGTTCCTTCAGAAGCATGCCGCCGAACTGGGCGATACCCCCCCTGTATGGTGGAAGGGGGCTGAGAAGCAGGATCCTCATCCTGTTCTGCTGGTTATGGAGTAGGGTTTTCCTGAACTGAACCTCAGGATCATTTCACCCAGGAGCCCCATGGAAATGAACTGAAAACCGGCAAGCATCAGGAACACCCCCATAAGAAGGAGGGGCCTTCGGCCGATGGGTTCCCCGCCGAACCACAGTATGGAAAGGTACACGTTGATCACGAAGCCCGTCAGGGTGAGAAATGTGCCTATCCCCCAAAAAAATGAAGGGGCCTGAATGAATATCTTCCAAGGAAGAGAACGGTGATGAGGTCGCTGTATCCTCGAAAGAACCTGGCCATGCCGTACTTGCTGCTACCGTGTTTCCTCGGTCTGTGATTTACCGGTTTCTCTCCCACGGTGAAACCCTTTCTGTGGGCCAGCACAGGCGTGTATCGGTGCATTTCGCCATAAAGGTCCAGTGATTTCGCCGCTGCCCTGGTATAGACCTTCAGGCCGCAGTTGAAATCGTGGAGATGTATTCCGGTGGTGATGCCAACCACACGGTTGAAAACCCTGGAGGGCAGCCTTTTGCCCGGAGGATCCCGGCGCACTTTCTTCCATCCGCTGATGAGACCGTAGCCCTCAGACCGCATTAACCGGATCATGGCGGGGATCTCGGCTGGGTCGTCCTGCAGGTCTGCGTCGAGGGTTGCTATATAGTCCCCCTGTGCCTCGAGGAACCCGGCCGAAAGGGCTGCTGCCTTTCCGCAGTTGGCTCCGAAACGGAGGCCGGTGACGGGGTATCTTTCCGCAAGACCGGTTATGGCCTTCCATGTGCCGTCGGAGCTGCCGTCGTCGATAACAATGGCGTCCCAGTCATATTCGGCCAGGGCCTCCGCCGTTTCCGCAAGGAGTTCCGGCAGGCTATCAGCCTCGTTGAATGCCGGGATGACCAGTGTAACCCTTGGTTCAGCCTTCGTATTCATTAAGTGAGATCTCCCCTCCCCGTATGGTCAAGTATGTGAAGTGGGAAATCCAGTCGCCAAGAGAGGCGTGTTCGATCCCGCCGAGGTCTGTCAGGGAAGGACAGTGGGTGTGCCCGGTTATCACCAGGTTCACACCGTTTTGCCTCTGCAGCTTCACCCAGCTGGACAGGTATTCCGGTACTGTGTCCACCTGGGTGCGGAGTATCCGCCTGCTGGTGTTGGAAATCTGGTTGCAAGCCAGGTGCCATGGTGGGGTGAACAGTTGAGAAAAGGGTTTCATGAAGTTTGCCCTGAGAACCGGTCTTATCAGCCTGTAGCCGGTGTCCCCTCTGCCCAGGCCGTCGCCGTGGGCCATAAGACAGCGATGCCCCTGGATGGTTTCGGTGTGAATGGTATCCCGGATGATCTTCATCCCGGAAGACTCCCTGAGGTGTTCTCCGCACCACCAGTCGTGGTTGCCTGGAATGAAGCGTGTTTTCCACCCCTTTTCCTCCAGATCCCTTAAAAGCCGAAGGGTGTCGGTATAGCCGGCGGGCATATGCCCCCGGTATTCGAACCAGTAGTCGAAGAGGTCGCCAAGTATCCAGAGACCGCCGGGGTCCTTCCCGGCCAGTTCAGCAAGAAAACCGTGTAGAGAAGCCCTTCCCGGGTGATCCTTCCAGGAGGGGTAGAGGTGGGCGTCGCTGATGAAATAATCGGTCACCTGAGGCTCCTGACGACCCTTTCAGCACAACCGAAACCGGTTCCGGTCATGGTTTCGCCGTTGCTTCGCACCAGGACCGCTGCGGGGAGGAACTCGATGTTCATGAATCCCTTTAGAGAATCGTCTCCCAGAGCTACCGCCAGGGGTATTCCAAGGCGGTTCAGCTGGTTCTGGGATGCGTTCCTCACCGAAGGGGAGAACTGAACCGGCACCGGGGTGATACCCCTCTCTTCGAGATCTTCCAGAAAATACAGGTCTGCCTCGCCTTCGGGGTATTCACCCATGGGTATCCAGCAGTAAAGCAGTATGCTCTCATGCTCCCCTTCGGAAAGAACCCTGAAGCCCTGTTCATCCGGGACTCGTATCGTTCCGGGAACGGAGAGGACCGGAGGCGCTTCGAAAACGGGAGCTTCCCCGGGTTCGCCTCCGCTTCCGCCGCAGGCTGAAATGCACAGGACCGCCATCCCGGGGAGATATTTATATGCTCTTCGCACCTTGGGGTACCTCGCTGAAAGTAATGGTCAGTGAATCCCCTTCGAAGGAGAATGAGGACGGGAATGGTACGCCCGGGGGCAAACCAGGCCCCGGCGGAGTTGCCTCCGGGAGAGGATGAATGGTGGAAACCGTTCCGCAGGAATCGGTTTCTACCGTGAATGTAATGGGGAAAAAGGTCCATGAGCCGGAACCCAGTTCACCGGCAATTACCCATGAAAGAGCGGCAAGTTCATTTCCTGAGCGCACGGTGTTTGCCGGAGCACGAAAAACGAACCCGGGAAGGAGAACGCAAACCGTCACGGCCAGGGCAAAATAAAAACTTTTCAGTATCAGACCTTTTCCATCAAATCCGAGATCGATTCCCTGAGGGAAACGGGAGCGGGTATCCTCAGCATCTGAACCGCTTTTCCGTGCAGGGCCGTGTACCTCCCCAGAAAGGTGTCGCAGTTAGGGCAGACCCTCACGTGATTTTCCACTCTGGTAACCCCCTCGGGATCCAGCTCTCCTGATATGTAATCATCATAGTGATCAAGAACGAACAAGCATTCAGGACCCATCAAACCCCCATCCCTTCGGTATACCACTGGCTGAGCATGCTCTGCAGCGACGCCCTGGCCCTGTGAAGCCTGGACCGAACAGTGCCCACGGGTATTTCCAGAAGCTCGGCTGCTTCCGCATAAGAGAAACCCTCCACATCGCACAAAAGAACCACGCTTCTGAAGTCGTCACTCAAACTGTCCATTGCCCTCTCTATATCCTCCCGCATTATGTCCCTTAGAAAGATCTCAAAGGGTTGCGGCCATACGCTTCCTGAAAATCTCTGATCACCGGACTCTACATCTTCAACCCAGTCGCTGGGGATCTCTCCGCTGCTCTTTGCACGCTTCAGGTTCAGGAAGATGTTCTTCATGATTGCAAACAACCATGCCCTTGCATTGGTTCCACTTCGGAACCTTTCCGCCGCGGCCAGGGACCTGACGCATGTCTCCTGGACGAGATCGGAGGCATCTTCCGGATTTCTGGACAGATGCAGGGCGTACCTGTACATGCTGTCCAGGTTGTTCATGATCTCTTTTTCGAAATCGATACGGTGCTGTGTTTTTTTCTGCATACATCCTCCGGGGATAAACATTGCAAAACCCGGGACCATCGGCAAGTGGCGCCGGATCGGAGCCGTATGTAACAATGTGACAGAATGGGTGTTGCACAACCTGTAGTGTTTCGGGGTTGCCGCGGGCACAAAATATTGATAATTTCCGGCAGCATGAAAAGGAAGGGAATACACATTGAAGGATCACGGATTGTTTACTGAGTTTTCCAGGAGGTCGAAAAGAAGGAAGAGCGGGAACAGCCTCTTGTGGAGAACCTTGTTACTCCGTCCTTTACGCCCAACGCCGAAACGGTGTTGAGCAAGAGATACCTTAAGAGGGACAGCGAAGGCGAAATCCTCGAAACGCCCTCG
Source organism: Candidatus Sabulitectum silens (assembly GCA_001875255.1). Classification (GTDB taxonomy): domain Bacteria; phylum Fermentibacterota; class Fermentibacteria; order Fermentibacterales; family JCC-6; genus Sabulitectum; species Sabulitectum silens. The sequence continues at coordinate 474,701 of MJAN01000001.1, forward strand.
GATATGCTCTGGAGGGTTGCAACCACCGTTGCCCGGGCAGAAGACAGCTGGGACGGCGACCAGGGCCAGTGGTCCACGGTGTTCTACAACATGATGGCCAGAAAGGAGTTCCTCCCCAACTCACCCACCCTCATGAATGCCGGGAGGGACCTCGGCCAGCTTTCAGCATGCTTCGTTCTTCCGGTGGAGGACAGCATGGACAGCATTTTCAACGCCGTGAGGAACACCGCACTGATCCACAAGAGCGGAGGCGGCACAGGCTTCTCCTTTTCCAGGATAAGGCCGGCGAACGACTATGTCCATTCCACCAGGGGAATATCCAGCGGTCCGATCTCCTTCATGACCGTGTTCGACCATGCCACTGAAACGGTAAAACAGGGGGGTGTACGCAGGGGTGCCAATATGGCCGTTCTCAGGGTCGATCACCCGGACATCGAGGAGTTCATCACGGTTAAACAGGATATGGGTCTCCTGAACAATTTCAATCTTTCCATCGCCGTTACCGATTCCTTCATGAATGCCGTGGAGATGGGAGGGGAATACCCCCTGATCAACCCCAGGAACGGTGAAGTCGTCACAAGGCTGCCCGCCAAGACCATTTTGAGAAAATAGTCGACTGCGCCTGGAGCAGCGGAGAGCCCGGGCTGATTTTCATCGACAGGATGAACGACGCCAACCCTACGCCCCATATAGGTGATATCGAAGCCACGAACCCCTGTGGTGAGCAGCCCCTGCTTCCCTACGAGGCCTGCAACCTTGGCTCCATAAACCTTTCCCTCATGGTCCGAAGGGGTGCGGGAGGCATGGCTGAAATTGCCTGGACCAGACTGGAAAAAACAGTCCGGAACGCCGTGCGGTTCCTTGATGATGTGATAGAGGTCAATCGCTACCCCCTTGCTGAGATCACCGAAATGGTAAAGGGGAACAGGAAGATAGGTCTGGGAGTAATGGGCTTTGCCGATCTTCTCTTCAGACTCAGGATACCCTACGACAGCGAAAGGGCTCTGGCCCTGGCTGAAGAGATCATGAGTTTCGTGGCGGATAAGGGCAGGCAGGCCAGCTGTGACCTGGCGAAGGAGAGGGGCGCTTTCCCGAATTTCAAGGGCAGCCTCTATGACCGGCGAAACCATCCTGGGATCAGGAATGCCACGGTGACTACAATTGCCCCCACCGGTTCACTCAGCATCCTGGCCGGTTGCTCCAGCGGAGTGGAACCTGTATTCGCCCTTGCCTACACCAGAAGGAACCTCCTTGACGAAGGTGATGAGCTTCACGAAGTAGTGCCGGAGTTTTCCAGGGTAGCCATGGAGAGGGGTTTCAATACAGGTTCGGTCATAGAAAGGATCGCGGAAAAGGGTTCATGCCATGGCATTGAAGAGGTGCCCGAAGAAGTTCGCAGGGTTTTCGTGACCGCCCACGATATAAGTCCTTCCTACCATGTAAGAATGCAGGCCGCCTTCCAGAAGTATACCGATAACGCCGTTTCCAAAACGGTCAACCTCTCAGCAGGGGCAAGCCGCGAGGATGTGGCACAGGTTTTCAGGCTTGCAACACAGCTTGGCTGCAAGGGAGTAACAGTTTATCGCGACGGCAGCCGGGACAGGCAGGTCCTCAACCTTAAGGGTGAAAAACCGCCGGAAACCGAAACCCTGAAGCTCTCCGGGCCCAGACCCAGGCCTGAACTTACACGGGGGGTAACAAGAAGGATCAGGACCGGCTGTGGAAACCTCTATGTCACCATAAACGAAGACGAGCAGGGGCCCGTGGAGGTCTTCTGCCAGATGGGGAAGGCCGGCGGGTGCGCCGCAAGCCAGAGCGAAGCCATAAGCCGAATGGTTTCCCTTGCCCTGAGGAGCAGGGTTCCCCCGGGAGAGATAGTCAGCGAGCTCAAGGGGATAAGCTGTCACAGGCTGGCCTGGCAGAACGGCACCAGGATACTCTCCTGTGCCGACGCAATGGGCAAGGCCCTGGAATGGCACGGCATGCAGGGAGAAGAGCCGGCGGACGTGAAAACATACTCGATGTGTCGGTAACTGCTGAGGAGAGCTCCGGTCCTTCAAGGGGAGTTAACAATCTGGCCGGAGCATGTCCCTTTTGCGGAGGTCCATTGAAGTATGAATCAGGTTGTGTTTCATGTGCTCTGGAATGCGGTTACTCCGAGTGCGGATAGCAGGGGCTTTACCCTGATAGAACTGATGGTCGTTGTGGTTATTCTCGGCATTCTGGCGGCCATGGCCATTCCCAGATTCACCGATGTCACCGAAAGGGCCAGAGCCGCGGCCTGCAGAAGCAACCTTGCCGCCCTTGCACGTTCACTGAATTTTATGCCGCCGACAACGGAGCCTATCCCTCCGCGGGCCTGCCACAGAACTGGAGGGGTTTTTCCGGCCTCGAGGGTTATCTGGCCGGGGCAAACAGCTACAAATGCCCCCTCACCGGCAGCTCCGATTACAGATACAGGCTATATGGGAACGACGAGTCCTTCGGTGTAAGGGGTTGGCTTCTGGTGTGCAGGAACAGTCACGGGCACATCACCCATGGTGTAGCCAGCTGGCAGTAGCTATTTGTCCGAATCTTCCTTTTTCAGCTCCTCAAGGGCTTCCCCAAGGGCTTTGTGCACTTCCGCCATCAGGTCGGGGTTCAGGGTTATACCCTTCTTGGTGGGCTTCCATTCACCGTCATCGGCCATGTAGTAGGTCCTTATCTCAATGTACTGCCGTTTGCGGAATTCCGTAAGGGCGACCCTCACTATGTCCTCACCCTTTTCGAACTGTGCGATCTGCTTTTCCATCTTTTTTCTCCCGTCATGAAGTTGAACGGTACAGTACCGTTTCACCTCCCACGCTGTCAAGGGTGTTCCAGCCGCCGCAGCGGATGGTATATTCACCGGAAGTACGGAGGTTTATGAACAGCGAACCGGAAAGCTGCAGGCAGCTTCTCAAACAGATCGTCGGGGCCCTGCCCTGTGCCTATGTACACGGTGAGGTTTTCGTTAACGGCAAGGGTGAGGGCACCGATTACGCCGTAACCGATATAAACCACGCATTCACCGAGATAACCGGGATCTCCCGTGAGAGAATACTGGGGAAAAGGATAAACGGCCTGTTCTCCATCTCCTCGGCTGAAGAGGACGTCCAGGTCTTTGCAAGGGTTGCCCTCACCGGGGAACCCATCCAGAGGGAATTCCTCTCTCCGTTCTTTGGCATGCACTTCAGGATATTCTGCTTTTCTCCCCGAAAGGGATATTTCGTTGCCCTTCTCACCGACCTCTCCCCGGAAAAGAAATTCCAGGAACGGGTAGAGTTCCTTCGGGATTTCGCCAACTCCACCGCGGACGAGTTCTTTATCCTTGATCCCTCGGGTAGTTTCGTGCTGGGCAACCGCTCCGTTTCGGAAAAGCTGGGGGTTTCACAGACAGCCGTTCCAGGGCTCCATTTATCCAGGCTGAACACCCTTGCCGGGGAGGCTGGTGGAATACCCTCTGGAGCTCTCTCCTCCAGAAGGGTTCCCTGCAGTTCGAAACCGAGCACAGGGGATTCGACGGAAATGTTTACCCAGTAGAACTTTCCATTGATCTCATGACTAACGGCAACAGAAAATATGCCGCGGTGGTGGCCAAGAACATTTCCAGCAAGAGGGCCCTGAGCAGCGCCCTGCTGAAGGACCAGAGATACGCTGAAAAAGCGGCTTCTGTGGCGGGGTTTTTCGTCTGGATGGTGGATTCTGAAGGCAGTTTCCGCCCCATACTTGGCGGTGAGGAAGACTATGTCTCCGGGCCTGTGGCCGATGTCTTTTTCTCCCGGATCCATCCGAACGACAGAGATTACCTCACCGGAGGCATTGGCAACCTCCCCGAGGGAAGCACCGAGTTCAGGTTGAAAACCCGAAGGGGAATGGTATACCACAGGGCGGTCTGGTCCAGGGTGGAAGACAACTGCGTGGCTGGGATCTGCTATCCCCTGGCCGGAGCCGGTCTTTCCGGTTCAGGAAGCCAGTCCGCCGCCATGGACACCTATTGCCTCATGACCGAATCCGTTTACAGAAGAACGGTGAAGCTCAAAGAGGCCCTTGATGAAGACAAGCTGGGTGCCGCAATAAGGATAGTAAGCTCCATAACCTCCGAGTTCTCCAACCTGACCGGCCAGACGGCCTTCCCCGAGCGTGTGGGTTTCGATTCCTTCCTCGACGGCTGCACAGGAATGCTGAAGCAGCTTCTGTCCCCTTCCATCATACTGGATATAGACACCTCCAGCGGTGTTTCAGGCCTTGTAGATCCCTCTTTCCTTGAGAATGTCCTTGTAAGGCTTTTGCTCATTGTTCAAAAAACCGAGAATGCCGAAAGGGTCCTGCTTCAGAGCAGAAGCCTATCCCGATACGCCGGCGTGATAATGTCGGTTTTCGGCAGAGAGGGCATACAGGATCAGCTTGAGAGGCTTTTCATACCGGTCAGGGGTTCAGTGCCCGGTCTTGCTTCGGTTTATGCCATGGTCCGCTCCGCCGGGGGAAGGGTGGAGTACGAAACCGTGGACAACAGGGTTGAGTTCAGTGTCTGGTTCCCCAGGGCGGGAATGAGCGACCAGTCAGCCAGTGTACTCATAGCCCTGCCGGACAGCGTGGATGCCGCCAGGGCATATGCCTCCCTCCGCGATGCCGGTTATTCGGTTGCCATCGAAACAGCATCGACCAGATCAGAAGAAGGCTGAAGGAAGATGGCACAGGGGTTCTGGTGGCCTCGGCTTCCATGCCGGACTTCACCCCTGAAGAGCTCATCGCCGGAAGCAGTGTAACACTTGTTCAGGTCGGGGGAAAACCCCCGGAGACGGCACACGGCACCTCCCCGACGGTTTCAGGACATCCGAGCTGGTGGCAATGGTCAACGGGATCATTTCTAGAGTTGAAAAGCCTCCGGCAGAAGGTCCCCAAGCCGGTATTCTCTGGGCGGCACCCCATCTGACACCACCGTTATCCTGAAATCCTCATCACAGAACTCCCAGAGGACCTGTCTGCAGGCGCCACAGGGCACCGGAGGGCCGTCAGGTGAATAAATGACCATCCTTCTGAAGGTCCTTGAGCTGGCCGCCACCGCCGCGAATATCGCGGACCGCTCGGCGCACATGGTCATCCCGTAGGAAGAGTTTTCCACATTGACCCCGCCGTGAAGGTGCCCCTCGGTGTCTTCAAGCACCGCCGCCACACGGAATGAGGAATAGGGAGCATAGCTGTTCCGGATAAGATGCCGGGCCTCGTCGGTCATGTTCTGAACCGTCACCGTGCCTCCTTGAGGAATGAGCATCCGGGGAGTTCGTTGGGCACATCGAATATATCGCAGAGTGTTCCTGCGATGTCCGCAAAAGTTCCTCTTGTTCCCAGGGGCCGTCCCTTCATTTCCGGAGAGTAGAAAAGAAGGGGGGCATACTCCCGGGAGTGGTCCGTGCTTGGCGTTGTGGGGTCATTGCCGTGGTCGGCGGTTATGAAAAGGAAATCACCCCTTCGAAGAATGGCCAGCAGTGATGGAAGCCAACGGTCCACATCCTTCAGCCCTTCGGCGAAGCCGGTAAAATCGTTCCTGTGGCCCCATTTGGAATCGAAATCGCAGAAATTGGCGAAGATGAAACCCCCGGCGGGATCCTCCACCATTCTCCTGAGTGTTTCCATTCCCTCTCTGTTGGAACCGGTGTGGACCGTGGTGATGTTCCTGTGGGCGAAGAGGTCATCTATCTTGCCCACCCCCCTGACGGGTATTCCCTGTAACGCAAATAGATCGAGAAGGGTTTCCCCGGGGGGTTCCAGGGAGAAATCCCTCCTGTCCGGGGTTCTGGTGAAGTTTCCCGGTTTTCCCGTGAATGGCCGGGCGATAACACGGCCAACGCCAAGGTCAGGGGGCTGAAGCATTTCCCTGGCAATTTCGCAGTATCGGTAAAGATCGGTCAGGGGAACCACACCCTCATGGGCCGCCACCTGGAAAACGCTGTCGGCGGAGGTGTAAACTATCAGTCCTCCAGTCCGCATCTGTTCCTCTCCCAGACGGGCAATGATCTCGGTGCCCGATGCAACCTCGTTGCCAAGAAGCGTTTTTCCGGTGAGCCTGGAATACTCCGTGAGAAATGCCCCGGGGAAACCCTCCGGGAATGTGGGCATGGGCACTCCGGATACCAGCCCCATCATTTCCCAGTGGCCAGTGGTGGAATCCTTCCCCCTGGATATCTCAGCCAACTTTCCCCATGATGCTTCCGGATCATCAGCCGGTAACACTCCCTTTATGGGATGTATGTTGCCCAGGCCCAGCCTCTGGAAACAGGGCAGGTCCAGGCCTCCAACCGCACCGGCGGTGTTGCCCAGGGTATCGCTGCCCGTATCGCCATACTCTTCGGCGTCTGGCAGCTCGCCCACCCCTGCTCCGTCCAGTACCAGAACGATTGCTTTTTTCAATGTTTCCCTCCATCTTCTTTTAACATAAGATTGAAAGGCGAAAAACGAAACTCTTGCCCATTCGGGAAAAGGAGGCGGAAATGAGGATCCTCAACCTGTTTGTTCTGCTTTGCCCGGCGGTGATCTTCGCCGGGGGGGTCAATGGCTCACTTGAGACAACTGGTGATATTACCATAGTTAACCTCTGGGGAACCTGGGAGGAGATGGGAACCGCCCACGGTTATCTGCTTGGACCGGATCTCATGGACCTGTACGAAGGCTATTTCCTTGAGCTCGCAGGAGGTCAAACGAACATAGACATCCTTCGTGCCGGCTACGATTCATACTTTACCGTGCCGGAAGAGTTCAGCGCCTATGCCTCGGGGATCATTGCCGGGGTCGAAGACACCGTTTCACTCTGGTCCCCTGTTTACGGCAGGAACCTGGATACCCTGGACATATTCATAACCAGCTCGGTGCCGGATCTGTCCGCAATGGTGGACTTTCGCCAGATACATTGCTCCAGCGCCTCCTCGTGGGGAGAGGGCACCTCCGGGGATCCATTCCTTCAGGGGGATCCGGCGGTATCAAGAAATCTGGACTACTATGTCGATCAGAATGAGTCCATTCTGGAGAAGAGTTTCCTCTTCGTCCACGACCCCTCACAGGGTCAGGATTATCTGTCGGTCTCCTTTCCCGGTTTCATGGGAATCCTTTCCGGTATGAACGAGTCAGGGGTGAATGCAACTCTGAACATGGGCAACTATTCCGGAACATCCCAGACCAGTCCCTCCTTCGTCCCCATATGCATGGCCCTTGCCCTTGGCCTGACCGGTGAGGATTTCGATGGTAACGGAACCCACGACATCGAAGACATCAAGGCGGCGGCAACCTTCTGGAACAGGTCCAATACCTACGATATCCACATAACCTGTCCCGGGGATCTGTCCGCCGGTGGAGATCCGGCGGTGGTGGCGGAAGTAAACAACCATCAGCTCTGCCTTCAGATTTTCCCAGGATGAACCGGCTATAGCGCCCTGCAATCTTCTTCTCACGAATCACCACAGAGTGCTCTACCCCCCTGTCTACTGCCAGCGATACGCCACACTGCTCGACTCCCTCGATGCGGATCCCGGCGTAACTCTGGAAAGACTCTGGAACTTCATGGGGGCAGTTGGAGAAGCCCCGGTCCCCGGTCTGGGCGGTACGCTGCAGACCATGATCTTTATCCCGGATGAAAGAAGGACAGGGCTCGCCTTCGCATCCCCTGGAGTTGCTTCCTGCGAGAAGGAGCCCCTGTGGATCCATTGGAACGACCTGTTCCCCAACCACGATCCCCAGGGCACCGGGGGCGGAGGGGCAGGACAGATCCGGCTTTCAACGCTGAGGAACCCGGTGCGCTCACTTCTCGAGGTGTCCGCCCGGGTGGATTCTTCCGGAGACATTGATGTTTTCGATCTCCGGGGAAGGAAAATGGAGATAACCTTTGTTCCTATGCAGGAGAACACTTACAGCGCCGATGTATCCAGGCTGCCTTCCTCTGTATACCTGATAAGGGCCACTGACGGCGGGAATGTGGAATATGCTGAAGTAGTTGTACTGCAATAACTCACAGCATCTATTTGTCAAGTTTACGGATGGCTTCAGGCCTCGGCGAAGATCGTTTTTTCCCTGGTATAAACCACCTGGCCCGGGCCGCCGCCCCTCATCCTTCGCACGTACCGGGCAAGGGTCCAGTCCACGGGGACCACACCGTTGGTTGTGCTGTGTCTGGCGGCGATGGTCGCCGCCTGCTCCAGAACCGTTCCCGCCGGGTTATCCGGCCTGCCGTCCCGGCGGATAATAACATGGGCTCCCGCCACCCCCCGGGCGTGAAGCCAGATATCATCCCGGCCGGCGATCTTGAAGGTCAGCCTGTCATTCTGCCGGGCGTTCCTTCCCACAAGGCACCTCCAACCGTCGCGGAGGATGTATTCAATGGGGTCACCGGTGGTCTTGCGCCTGGGCTTTTTCAGTTTCGCAAGCAGTTCCGCAGCCTGGTCGTCATCCATGCTGTCCAGTGATCCCAGAAGGCGGTTCAGTTCACGGAGCTGCTCCTGCACCGCTTCAAGCCTTTTCTCCAGGCGGTTCCTCTCCAGGTGTATCTTTCCCGCCTTCCTGAAGAAGCCCTCGGCGTTCTCAGCTGGATTGAGGGATGGTTTCAGGGGAATGCGAACCGGGGTTCCATCCCAGTCCTGAAGCAGGGCCTCGGTCATTCCCTTCCTGAGATCCTTCCTGTAGGTCAGGATAATGTTCCCGAAGTTCCTGAGCTCCCCGGGGCTCTTCAGATTTCCCAGGGACCTTTCGGTGCTTCTGATCCTTTTCGTTTCAGAGCTTATCCTCCTTCTGAGAAGGGATTCAAGCTCCCTTCCCGAAGGGCGGTATTCACTCTGCTCTCCCTTTTCAGCAGGGGGAGGAGCCAGGGGGGCGGAGACAGGCCTGCCGGTGCCCAGGGGAACAGGTACCGGTCCGAAGGGGGTTTCCCAGGGAGTGAACTCCCCCTGTATGAGCTTTTTGCCAAGGTCTTTCACCGTTCCCGGCACATCCTTTGAATGGCTGATTATGGCCTTTGCCGAAACCGGACCGACCCCCTCCAGGTTCCTGTAGAGAACCCCGGGGCCGGAACAGTCCGCAAGAAGCCTCTGAACCTCCGGGGTACCCCACTCCACGGGAGGATGTCCCGATGACGGCGGTCTTTTGTAGGTAACCCCCGGCGATACGGTCCTGTAACGGCTCACCGATGACAGTACCTTTCTCATGGAGGCAAGTATCCTTCCGTCGGACCTCCTCAATAGGATCACATTGGCATTTCGGCCGGTGAGTTCAAAGACGAGTGTGACCCCACCGGCTGGTAGGGGGTCTTCTCAAAGAAGTCCATTTCCAGGACCCTGTCGAAACCCTGCTGCCTGATGCCTTCCAGGACGGCGCCCCGGAGATGATGTTCCCATGAGGGTGATGCCGGAGGAACCGTTGCGGCTTCCTTAGAGCACCAGAGGCCCGGGCCGTCGGGCCTTGCGTGGAGATGAAGCCACTCTCCCCTGAAACCAAGCGACATTGTGAAGGAGGAGGAAAGGCCCAGGGCTTTGCATGGCGAACCACTGAACTTCTCCTCCAGCAGCGGGATGAGTGCGCTTAGATAGATTCCCTCCATGGGTATTCTCCTTGTAATTGTGGACAATGGGCACGGCTCTATAGATAATAACATTTGTGCCGTGGCGACATTACCGGAGGGGATACATCCGCAATGGAATCGATGACAGGGTTTGGCATTTGCAGCAAAGTTATTGAATCGCATAAAATTACCGTTCTGACAAAATCGGTGAACAACAAGGGGCTTTCCCTGGTTTTCAGGATACCGAGGGAAACGGCCCACCTCGAGCAGGCGCTCCACAGGATCGCCAGGGAAATGTTCTCCAGGGGCCGTATCGATGTGAACATATCCCTGGAAAGAGATAGTTCAGAAGCCCCGGCTGAACCGGACATCGATCTGGCCGGGGCCTACCTGAGGGGTGCCGCGGCACTGGCCGAGGAGTTCTCCCTCTCATCCTCCCCCGATGCCTTTCAGCTGGTGACCCTCCCGGGGGTCATGCGTGAGCCGGAACCATCCGTTGGAGAATGCTTCGACTCCGGAGTGTTATCCGCCTGCCGGGGTGCCTTCGAATCGCTTCTGGCATCAAGAAGAGAGGAGGGGAAAGGTCTTGCCGGGGCCTTCAGTGTATCCCTGGAGAGAATAGCGGACCTTTCCGGTCCCGTTCTCAGGGATCATTCCCAGAGGGTCCAGGCCATTTTCCAGGAGAGGAAGAAGCGGGTGACTGATCTCCTGAACGACGCGAACATCGATGAGAACCGCCTTGCCCAGGAGCTTGCCCTGCTTTCGGACAGAATGGACATAAGCGAAGAGCACCAGCGGCTCTCCGCCCATATCAGATCCGCCCTGGGGATCCTTGCCGAGAACGATTCCGGCAGGAAGCTTGGCTTCATCCTGCAGGAAATGCACCGTGAGCTGAACACAATGGGCTCCAAGGCGGACTGCTCCGAAGCGGTCCACCGGGTGATAGAGATGAAGGACCTTCTTGGGGGACTCAGAGAGCAGGTCGCCAATGTTCAGTAGCGGCGTTCTCATTGTGATCGCCGGCCCTTCAGGTGCCGGGAAGACCACCCTGGCACACCATCTGGTGAGCACTTTTCCCGATACGGCCTTTTCAGTTTCCACCACAACAAGGGCTCCCCGGGGAAAGGAGGTCCACGGAGAGGACTACTTTTTCGTAGACCGCGACACCTTCAACGAAAGAAGGCGAAACTCCTTCTTCCTTGAGTGGGCCCTGGTTCATGGCAACTACTACGGAACCGACGGAGAGTGGGTCAGGGACCAGCTTGCCCGGGGCAGTTCCGTGGTTCTCGATATCGATGTTCAGGGTGCTGTTCAGGTTAAGAAGGCCGTGCCTTCAGCGGTTCTGGTGTTCGTTCTTCCGGCGGATCGCCACACACTCCTTGAGAGGCTCCGGGGAAGGAGCACCGATTCCAGGGAAACGGTCCTTAAAAGGATGGAAGCCGCCTCAATGGAGGTGGCCTCCATGGGCTCCTTCGACTATTTCATTCCCAACGATGACCTCGCCGCCTCGAAGGATTCCATTGAGACCATCTTCAGGGCCGAGGGGCTCCGCATGAAGAACACCGGATGGCCGGTTCCCGCCATGGAGTACCACCGGGAACACTTCAAAGGCCTTTCACACTGGCGGGGGAAAAGTGTTTTGGTTTCCTCCGGACCCACCAGGGAAATGATCGACGATGTAAGGTTCCTTTCCAACAGGTCCAGCGGGCTCATGGGCATTTCCCTGGCGGAGGCCTTCCTGGCCGCCGGGGCCAGGGTTACACTGGTCAGCGGTCCCGCGGGGAGGACCGATCCCCCCGGACCGGTGAAGCTTGTTCCCGTGGGAAGCGCCGAGGAAATGGGTCAGACCCTTACCGGGCTCCTTCCAGGGGCAGACCTCTTCGTAATGGCCGCGGCGGTTTCCGACTTCAGACCCCGGGGAAAACTCCCTGGAAAAATGAAGAGGGGCGGTGAGCCCGTCAGTCTTGAACTTGTACCTACCCCTGACATACTGGCCTCCCTGGCCCCGGAATGTCCGGTGGTGGCCTTCGCCCTGGAATACGGAGATAATGCCGAAACCGATGCCCGGCGAAAAATGCTGCGAAAGGGAGCCGATGCCATCTTCCTGAACCGGGGGGATATTCCCGGAAGGGGTATGGAAAGCCTCGACAACGCCGGAGAACTGATTTTCCGGGATCATTCCCGGCAGGTTCCATACCCGCCGGATCGAAGAAGTTCGTTGCCTTCGGCATTGCCGCCGCTCTGGGAAGGGTATTCAGTGGCTGAAAAGGTCGATCCCTTCTGGGAAGCCGTGGAAAGCTTCGGGGTGAGTTCCGTTTTCGTTCTTCCGGAATGGATCGCTGACAGAGCCGGGGAAACCCCGGCGGAACCCCCCGGTGACGTACTTACACAGATGGCAGGGCTGCGGGATCATATCCAGGGATGCATGAAATGTCCCCTGGGGCGCACAAGGAATAACATCGTTTTTGGAGAGGGCAATCCCCATTCAGGCATTCTGGTGATAGGAGAGGGTCCCGGGGCCACCGAGGATGAAACGGGAAGACCCTTCGTGGGCAGGTCCGGCAAACTGCTCGACAAAATCTTCGAGTCCATAGGCCTGAACAGGGAGTGCCTGTTCATAGCCAACATCGTGAAGTGCAGACCCCCAAACAACAGGGCTCCACTCCCCCTAGAGGCGGAGGTTTGCGGTAAATACCTCCACAGGCAGATGGAGATCATGAAGCCCGGTATAATAGTAGCCCTGGGTGCCAGCGCCGCCAGGCACATCCTCGATACCAAAAGGGGGATCGGTGTGCTGAGGGAAGAGTTTCACTCATACCGGAACGTTCCGGTCCTGGTGACCTACCATCGCGGCCCTTCTCCGTTCACCGCTTCTGAAAAGACCCGTATGGGAGGACATGAAGAAACTGAAAGCCTTCCTTGACAGGCTGGTCTTCCCAGAAAAGAAGGCAGCTGATATGTCCGAACCGAAGAAACAGCCCTGGAGCGCCGAGGCCGAGAGAGGGGTGCTCGCCGGAGTCCTTCTGGACCCGGAAATGGCCGTTGAGGTTTTCGCAAACCTGACCGCGAACGATTTTTTCGACCCGAGACACCGCATTCTGTTCACCACTGCCCAGAACATTGATTCCAGGGGTGAACCCATCGATTTCGTAACGGTAACCATGGAGCTTGAGCGACTGGGGCAGACAGAACAGGCTGGAGGCATGGAGTATCCCGCTTCCATAGCCGAAGACCTCCCCTTCCTTTCCAATGTTCTCAGCTATGCCGGTATAGTGAAGGACTGTTCATTGCTCAGGCAGTTCCTCAACGTGGCCAGCAGGGGAATGGACCGTGTCTATTCCACCAGCGTGAAGGCGGCTGACCTCCTCGACGAGGTAAGCCAGAAGATCTTTGACATCGGTACCAACGCCGCCCAGAGGGACTTCGTAAAGGTATCGGAGCTCGGCGCAAGCGTAATGTCAGTAATAGAGACCATGCGGAACTCCCGGGACGGAGTTACAGGGGTTTCCACGGGCATAGCCCCCCTCGACCGCCTTACCACGGGTTTTCACGGCGGAGAGATGAATGTCATTGCCGCGAGGCCCGGTGTGGGCAAGACCAGCCTGGCTTTGAACATGGCCAGACACATTGCCGAGCAGAGCGTGGGAACGGTGGCCTTCTTCAGCCTGGAGATGAGCGCACTTCAGCTTACCCAGCGCCTGGTCTGTTCAATGGCCGGGGTGGGAACCCAGCCCATAATTGACAACACCATATCGGATATGCATTTGAAGGATATTTACGCCGCTTCGGAAAGGCTTGCTCGCATTTCCATAAGCATCAACGACACCCCTTCCATATCCTCCGCTGAGATCAGGGCCAAGACCCGAAGGCTTGCCCAGCGTGAGAAGGAAGGCGTTGCCGCGGTATTCGTTGACTACCTGCAGCTCATGTCCGGGGCGGAGGACATAGAGAACCACCAGCTGAAGGTGGCCAAGAACTCCGCCGATCTGAAGGCCCTTGCCAAAGACCTCGATGTGCCGGTGATCGTTCTCTCCCAGCTCAGCAGGGGGCGGCTAAAAGGGAGGGGCCGCCAAGGCTCAGTGACCTTCGTGATTCCGGCGCCATCGAACAGGACGCCGACATCGTAATGTTCCTCCACGACGAGAATGCCGATTCAGGGGACGATGACAGGAAGACCCACGGCGGGCTTCGCAGGATACTGCTGAAGATAGCCAAACAGAGGAAGGGCCAGAGGGGGGAGGTCAACCTTATCTTCAACGCCGCCACAACAACATTCACCCCTGAGGAAACAAGGGAAGAATGGTGACAGCCGGAGGCAGGAGGAAACCTGTTTTTTTCTGTACGCAGTGCGGGGGGGAATCCCCGGTGTGGTCGGGAAGGTGCCCCACTGCGGAGTCTGGAACACCATGGTGGAGGAACCCGCCACCGAGGGTGTTACCCGGGCTCCGGTGTCCGTGGCTAAGCCCGTCAGTGTAAAGGATGTGGAGATAAAGGAGGGGGCAAGGTTCTCCACGGGTCTTGAAGAGTTCGACAGAGTCCTTGGCGGAGGCGCCTTCTGCGGTTCCATAGTGCTCATCGGCGGCGAGCCCGGTATAGGCAAGAGCACCCTGATGCTTCAGTCCGCCATGAACATGGCCCGGCAGGGCCTTCCGGTGCTCTACGCAACCGGAGAGGAATCCCTTCAGCAGGTTGCCCACCGGGCGGCAAGGGTTGGCGAACCGCCCTCGAACCTCATGCTGCTTCCCACTACGGACCTGGAAGCGGTTCAGCGGGAAACCCAGAGGGGGAGCTACCGGGTTCTGGTTACTGATTCAATACAGACTCCGCACCGGGAACCTTTCCAGTGCTCCGGGCTCTGTTTCCCAGGTCAGGCAGTGCGCCGCGGAACTCAGTGCCCTGGCCAAGCCCACCGGCCTTACCGTTTCATAATCGGCCATGTGACCAAAGAGGGGTCACTGGCGGGCCCCAAGGTCCTTGAGCACCTGGTTGACGCCGTTATAAGTTTCGAGGGTGATTCATTTCACCAGTACAGGCTTCTCAGGGCGTCCAAGAACCGGTTCGGCTCCACTAACGAACTGGGAGTTTTCGAAATGGACCACAGGGGGCTCACCGGGGTCACCGATGCCGCCGGATATTTTCTCAGGCGGGAGGGGGGACCGGTGAGCGGCTCAGCGGTGGCTGCGGTCATGGAAGGTTCCCGCCCCTTTCTGGTGGAGATACAGGCCCTCACCACCCAGACCAACTACGGGTTTCCCCAGAGGCGGGCATCGGGTATGGATTCCACCAGACTGGCCATGCTTCTGGCGGTCCTCGAGCGCCGGTGCGGCATAGAACTGGGAAATCAGGATGTTTATGTGAACGTTGCCGGGGGGTTTTCAGTGTCTGACCCCGGCGCGGACCTGGCGGTCTGCCTGGCCATCGCTTCCAGCAGACTTGAAAGACCACTTGCCGACCACATTGCCCTCAGCGGTGAGGTGGGTCTTTCAGGGGAGATCAGACCTGTTTCCGGAATTGAAAGAAGACAGGCGGAATCGGGCAATCTGGGATTTACCCGTCTGGCCCGGGCCTGCGGTAGAAACGCCGAAGCCAAAGATGAATTCGCTACCCTTTCCGCGGCTATCGCGGGGCTTCTGGCGGAAAAAGGAGGACAATGGCTAAGCTGAAAAAAGGCTGGGAAGTGCGTATTATTTTCATTCTCGCCCTCGGCCTTGCAGGAACCCTTGCATCACCCCATAACCCCTGGATGGGGCTTATCGGTCTCGCTATCGGTATTATCGCCGCTGTACTCGAGCGGCTGATCGTGAACATTTCCGCGGACAAGCTGGTTTACATGACAACCGGTTCCACCGTGGGTCTGGTGGTGGGCATCCTTTCATACTGGTGCTCAACATCGGCATACAGAGCGAGGAATCCCGCAGGGGTGGACGGACCTTCTGGTACTCATTCCCATAGCCTTGCCTATGTGTTCGCCGTGGTGGCGGTGAACAAGGGCGAAAGCTTGAACTCATAAGCGTTGAGGACGAATCGGATCACCACTGGAACATGCCTGTTCTTATCGATCTGTCCGCCGCGGTGGACGGCAGGGTAGCGGACCTCGCCCTCGCCGGGCTCCTTCCCGGGCCATTCGTAATACCATCGTCGGTGAAGGACGAGATCGATGAGATGCAGAAGGGCCGGAACATAGTGAACAGAGGCCGGGCCAGAAGGGCCACAGAAACCATACAGCGTCTTGAGGAGGCGGTGGGAAAACCGGCGGCCTTGTGGAATACAGGGATTTCGGCGAGGGAGAGCGTGAAAAGAGCCGAATACTGGAATGGCTCCGCAGGGAACGGACCTGCCTTCTGTCCTCCGAGGAAGAAATGTGCGATACCGCCGAGCGGGAGGGGATTCGGGTCATAAGACTTGCCGATGTGGGACCCGCCGCCAGGGAGGTGGTCCTTCCCGGTGACAAGGTGACCGTGAAGATACAGAAAAAGGGCAGAACGCCCACACAGGGTGTGGGTTTCCTGTCCGACGGAACAATGGTGGTCATTGATGACGCCGGCGACCGTATGGGGCAGGATGTCACCGTTCTGGCCCATACCACCTTCAGAGCCAGCGGCGGCACCATGATATTCTGCAGGCTCGGAGGGGACGAGAACGGCTCAGGTGATTAGCGAAAAACCTGTCTGGGCGGCGGTTGTGGTGGCCGGTGGTCAAGGCACCCGCTACGGAGGGGATGTCCCCAAGCAGTTCACCGATCTTCTGGGTATGAAGGTTATAGACAGGGCAATAGCCCTTTTCACCGGGGTTGCCGAACACATCGTAACGGTGGTTCCCCGGAGCTGTGAATGGTGGACCCCTCCGGAACACGTTCATGCGGTTTCAGGTGGACCCCGGCGCCAGGATTCCGTAATGAACGGTTTGAGATCCGCGGCGAACCTGGGCGCCACCCATGTTCTCGTTCATGATGGCGCCCGGCCTTTGATAGACCCTTCCTGTCTTGAAAGGGTAATGGAGAAAACACTCTCCTCCGGGGCCTGTCTTCCATGCCTGCCGGTAAGGGAAACGGTGAAGCGGGTAAAGGACGGGCATGTGAAGGGAACCGTTGACAGAACCGAACTTGAACTGGCCCAGACCCCCCAGGGCTTCAGGGTGGACATACTTCTTGAAGCCCTGGAAAAGGCCGGCGATGTAACCGACGAGGCAGCGGCGGTGGAAGCTGGGGATCCCGGTGGCTGTGGTCGCCGGGTCCAGATGCAACATCAAGCTCACTGACAGAGAGGACGGAGAACTGCTGGAAAACATTATCAGACATTCGGTTACCGCCCTGGGAACCGGGCTTGATTTCCACCCCTTTCACCGGACCGTCCTCTGATACTCTGCGGCTGCAGGCTTGGCGAGAGCAACGGTCTTTCGGCCACTCCGACGGGGATGTGGTTCTCCACGCGGTGGCAGACGCCATCCTGGCCGGTTCCAGGGAGGGGGATATTGGTACGCTTTTTCCTCCGGATGACATGAAATGGAAGAACGCCGACAGCTCCCTGCTGCTTCGGGAATGCAGTGACAGGGCTTTAAGGAAGGGCTGGGCGGTGCAGAGCCTGGACATTACCGTTATAGGGGAAAGACCCAGAATAGCTCCCCTGAGGGAAGACTTCATGGAAAGCCTTGCGAAGATACTTTCAATCCCGCGGGAGTCCATATGGATAAAGGGAACCACCACCAATTCCATAGGGGAACTTGCCCGTGGGAAGGGGCTGGGCTGCCATGCCCTGGCCAGACTGGTGCGTATATCAGTGAGATGAAAGGGGCAAAGGCTGAAACCATGAACACAGGCGGTCCATTGCGGGTTCTCCACGCCGCTTCCGAAGTGTATCCCCTGGTCAGCACCGGAGGCCTTGCTTCCGTTGCGGCGGACCTGCCCCGGGCCCAGATCCGTTATGGTGATGTACAGGCTGCGGTGGTTATCCCCCTGTATGAAACAGTGGCAGGGAACTGCGGTGAGATACGTTGGCACGGTTCGATGGAAACCGCTCTCGGCGAGGAGTTCGGGCTTGGTTCGGTGGATCTTGACGGCCTGACGATCTTTCTCGTGGCGAAGGAGGAATACTTCCGGAGGACAGGGATCTACGGGCCGGGGTCCGGAGAGGCCTGGCCGGACAATCCAGACCGTTTCGCTTTCTTTTCCAGGGCGGTGGCCGCCCTGGGGTGTTCCGGGCACTTTCAGCCGGACATCCTCCATTGCCACGACTGGCAGACGGCTCTGGTCCCGGTTTATCTCAGGAACACCGACATTCCCACAGTACTCACCATACACAACCTTCAGTTCCAGGGACGTTTCCCCCGAAGCATATACCACTCCACCGGGCTGCCGGACACCCTGTACAACATCCATGGACTGGAGTTCTGGGGCGACTGGAACTGTCTCAAAGGGGGCATTGTCCATGCCCGGTGCATAACAACGGTAAGCCCCGGATACGCAAGGGAGATACTCACGGAGGAGTTCGGCTGCGCCCTTGATGGTGTGCTCAGGGAACATTCTGCCAGACTTGCCGGTATTCTGAACGGAATAGACACCGATGTGTGGAACCCGGCAACGGATTCATCCCTTCCCTGCACCTTCGCCCCGGGCAGGATGCAGGGCAGGGCCCTATGCAGAAGGGCCCTTGTCAGGGAAATGGAGCTCCAGGGAACCGGGAACGGAATCATTCTGGGAATGGTGAGCAGACTCACCGCCCAGAAGGGAGTGGACACGGTGCTCGATTCAATAGGGACCATGGTCTCCTCGGGATGCAGAGTGGCTGTGCTGGGCACCGGTGAAGCCTGGGCCGAAGAAGCCCTTATGGAAGCTGCAGGTAGGTTTCCAGGAAGGGTATCGGTGAGAATAGCCTACGACGATTCCCTTGCCAGGCTGATCTTCGCCGGATCCGACGGTTTTCTGATGCCCTCCAGGTTCGAACCCTGCGGTCTGGCTCAGATGATGGCCATGAGATATGGTTCCGTTCCCCTGGTACGGGGTGTTGGGGGTCTTGCGGACACCGTGGACGAAGGGCGGGGCTTTTCCTTCAGCGGTGACGACAGTGGTTTCCTGCCGGCCCTGGGTTCCATGCTTGGTGCATGGGAGGACCGCCGCCGGTGGTCCTGGTACAGGAGAAGATGCATGAACACGGACTTCTCCTGGAAGAACAGCGTTCATAAGTATTTGAAGGTTTACGAAGAAGCATTGGAGAAGAAGTGAGATCAGCCGGCCTTGAATCGGTATTCCTTCAGTTCGCCGATCCCGCCCGTGCCTACGGAGCCCTCAGGGGCAAAGACCAGGGCAGGGCCCTGGCCGCCGCCGGTGCAGTCATAGTTCTGATAGGATTCATACCCCTGATGCTTCAGGGTGACATCCCGGGCTCCGGGGTAATGGTTCCCTTCCTTATCGTCCTGGAGAGGATAATGGTATCCTCCGCCGCCGGTCTTGCCGTTTATGCGGTTTCCTTCGCCACCGGGGAAAGAAAGCCTCTCTGGGCCGCTGTAACCTCATGCTTCCTTGCCATGGGCGCCTTCATGATCATGGTTGCCCTTATCGCTCTGATCTCCCATGTTCTTTCACTTCCCCCGGATCTTACATGGAGCCCGGCGGAACTGCTGATGGGGCTTCCCCTGAGCAGGCTTTCCGTTTTTCTTCTTGTTTTCGCGTCAAGGCTGGATCTAGCTTCCCTTGTCACCGTGTATCTCTGGGGCAGGGGGCTTTCCACCGTATGGAACATAGACAGGGCAGCAGGCCAGAGGATGGTCTGGGCTGTATACCTGTTCGGAATACTGTTACTTGCTTTACCGGTTTCACAGCAGCACCGGGAACGGAGGGAGCGTTATGACTTTTTTGACCGTTCTGCTTACTGTCCTGTCCCTCAGCGTGGCCGATACCGATTCGGTCCGGAGGCTTGACCTCGCCGGCTGGGTATCCCTGGCCCTGGACAACTCACCGGAACTCCGGTCAGCGGAGGCTTCCCTTCTCTCGGCCAGGGCATCCCTCACCGGGGACAGATCATTCCTGTGGCCCACCCTTACAGGGTCGGCATCGGCATCCAGGACCTGGTCCGATACACCCCTTGAAGGCGGTGGAGCTGTCCAGATCGACAACGACAGCTACTCCGCCGGGCTGACCCTTTCCCAGGAGCTGCTTCAGTCCGGTGGACAGAACTGGCTGTACATGAGGGCTTCCGAGCTGTCCCTCGAAGCCGCAGAGGCTGAATATGAAGGCGCAGTCCTCGGGGTGGTGCGGGACGTGGTGAACTCCTACTACGATGTTCTAGAGGCAATGGAACTCAAACGGGCGGCGGAGGATTCCCGGGAAAGGTCACAGAGGCAGCTCCAGAGAACCGAAAATCAGTATGAGATGGGCGCGGTGACCACACTGGAACTCCTGCAGGTCCAGGTTCAGGAAAGCAACGACAGGCTTCTGGTTAGCAGAAGGGAGCAGAGCCTGCTGGCCGCCCTGGATGGCCTCTATACCGCCTCCGGGGTGGATCTTCACGGAAACCCTCCCGGGATCGATCCCGGGGCGGTGGTGGAACCCCTTCCCCTCAGCGCGGTGTCCGGTATTTCCCTTGATATCTCCTCCAGCCCCTCACTTCGGGCGGCTCTCCTGGGCAGCAGAGCTTCAGAGATACGGTCCGAAGCAGCTGAAAGATCCTACTGGCCAAGCCTCAGGCATCCGCCGGGTGGAGCTGGAACGACGGTACCCTGGACGATGTAGACCGGATGTTCGATTCCGATGCCTACAGCATAGGGATGAGCCTTTCCTGGAATATTTTCGACGGTTTTCTCAGGGAATCCCGGATCAAGTCCGCCAGGGCAGCGGCTCTGGGCTCCGAAGCATCACTGGAGAGCCTGAGGAACAACCTTGAAGCCGGGGTGCGGACACTTCGCGATCTGCTTCTTATAGACCTGCAGTACTATCACGATTCCCTGCTTGCCCTGGAGCTCGCCCAGGAAAGGTACAGGCTCTCGGCAATGTCCTACGAAATGGGCTCACTTTCCCTTATAGACCTTCTGGAAGCCCAGTCGGACCTTTCGGCCTCCGAGGCCAACCTGGTTTCCGCCCGGGCATCCGCCCTGCGGAGCGAAGCCTCTCTGCTGGTGGAGCTGGGTAGAATGCCAGGGTAGGAGAATAGTTGAAGCTTTCCGCCGCCGCTTTGCTGCCCCTGCTCCCCGGTGTGATCCTGGGTGCCAACATGTGGTCCGCCCACGGGCACAACTATTCATATCCCGCCTCCGGCGGCGGAAGGACCATATTCCCTGTGGTGTGGGATGTAAGATCCGCCAATTCCCTTCTTTCGGACTGGCACAGGATCTATGGCCCCGGGGAACTGAACCCGATCTACGGGATCTTCCAGGAGGCCTATGATAGCGGAATAAACTCCCTTATCATAAGGTCGGAACTTGGCAACAAGTGGTTTCCCGAGATGCCCGGCACCTACGGCGACAAGTTCTTCCCCCTGGCCGGGGCAGCAAGGGAGATCGGGCTCCACGTGATCCCCGGCGGTATTGAGACCGCCCTTGACCACAACGAGCACAACCACTCGGTTATGGATTACCTCAAACTGTACATCTCCATGACCGAAGGGGCCTACCCCGGTGATGTGATCGGTTTCTTCGCCTTCGACGAACCGGATGTGAAATACCTCGAGAATCCGGGACTTCAACAGGAGTGGACCGATCTCGTCTCCTTCTGGAGCCAGCATTCCCGCACTGAACTCGGTCTTCCTGTGATCTCGTATTTTGCCAAGTACGGTACCCCGGATGAATCCGGTTACATACAGTACTACACCGACACCACCTCTGTATTGAACCGGCTGGCCAGGTTCACCGACGCCGTGGGCATGGGAATGTATCCCGCCACCGGCAATTTCCGGCGAACAGACCTTCTGGATTCGGACATGGGATCCCCCCTGTTCACCTGTGCCACCGATCTTGTCCAGAACGACCCCCTATACATTGATGCCCTGGCGGGGAAGGACGAGGTGATACGGATCTATCCCAGGGGAGATTCCGCCCTGGTGGTTATCGAGGAAGTTGCCTGGGACGGCTTTGATCTTCACCTCTCCCCATACCTGGAGACAGGGATCCCCATCCAGCCCGACGGCTTTGCCTCATCGGACTACAGGGCCGGTTACGCGGTGCATGAATCCACCGGCTATGTGAACTCCGGAGTGGTCCTCTGGGACAGTTCAAGGCCCGTTCATGAGGCGGTATTCATCTCATCCCGGAATGGTCTTCCCGAGGTGGGTTCAATACCTCGCTTCGATGGTTCCGAGGACATGAAACCCTTCTTCTTCGCCGTGGGACAGAGCGACTACTGGGCGGATGTGTCCGATGTTCAGGGGATCATCGGAAGGGGAAGACTGACGGTCCTCGCCGGGCTGGAGGACTCCGGAGGAGACCGCTGGCTCATGCTCTTCATCCATGGTCGTCCAGGTGTAAGCTCAAGCCTGGAGCTGGCCTTCAACGAACCGCGAAAGCTGTATTTTCCCGCCTCCGGTGCGGTTTGGGGCACATTCTGGGGAACCTGGTACGAGTTCGGCACCGTTCAGCCGGTTGCCAGGAATGGATTCATCATTTATGACCACGACGGCAACTATGTTTCCCTCAGTCAGCTTGGCAGGAACTACTGGCAGGTTTTTCCCTCCTACGGAATGTCCCAGTACCATCAGCTTTTCGGCTCCTCCGGGATGCCTGATTTTCTAAGGGTTTCCAGGAATGACGGAAACTACCCGCCCTTCTTCACCGGATATGACAGACTGGTTGGCTACTTCAGCGACCGGTCCGGAATAGTCACAGCCTCATCCCTTATCTACGGCGGTTCCATGACAGAGATCGACAGCATGGATGTCACCGGTCTCACGGGACAGGTTACCGGTTTCGACCTCTACAGGAACGACTACCGATACTGGGACAGGCCGCTTTTCACCCTTGATGACGGCGGTGTTCATTCAGGCCAGGGTTCCATAGATAACGGCATTGAATCCGGGACCATCGGCACGGAACAGGTAAGGTACTGCCAGGGGGACACCATCATCACCGGCATCAGGGTCATGCCCACCAGAGACGCCATAAGGAGTGCCCTTGTGGTTTCTGAGGAGGGCTTCTATGTCCCGGAGTGCGAGCTTTACGACGATAAGTTCGACGACTGGCGGTATCAATGGTATTCCAACGCCCACCGAACCGGAATGGAGATGGGCATTCAGGAAACCTCCAGGGATAATTCCCTTTTCGCCGTTGTCCAGTCCTTCGGCAGGCACGGGTTTGCCCTTCCCAGTTACTGTCCCTCACCGGACACCCTTCTGTACATGGCAACGGCTCCCATCGTAGATGGGGCCAGGGGCATAATATTCTATGCCCTGGACCTGGCAATGATGTCCGGCAATGGAGGGGACGACGGCTTTTCCAGGGCACCCTTCGTTCTTCAGAACTGGGGTCCCAGCAGGGATGCCGGGAACACCGATCTGATAGGAAGGATCCACGAGACCACCGCAATGCTCACGGGAAGACACCAGCAGGGAACCGATTATCTCAGTCCACTTGTGAGCCCGGACTGGAGCGTTCTGGGGCCTGAACGGGCCAGGAATCTTCACAGCGCCGATTCCCTCCTTGATTTCATCGCCCTGGAGAACGCTCAGATGGATACGGTTATCATCCTTGCCGTTAACAATGCCACCGGGGAATCTCCCTTCACACCGGGAATCGAACTGGTGGATCTTCCAGCCGGGTTCAGCATGACAGGCTGTCACGGCTTCGTACCGGGGCTTTTCAACATCCAGCTCAACCCCGACGGCACCACCCTTACCGAACTGGATTTTTCCGCCATACCGCCCCTTACAGCAAGTCTCGTAACGCTCACCACGGTGGAGGATGGCTCCTGCCAGGGCACCTACCTGGAAACCTCCACCAGTTCCCAGGGAAATACTCACCTGGTCTTTTCTCTCTGCGAAGGCCAGTCCGGTGAGCTCTCGCTCTATGATATGGCCGGAAGAAGGGTTTCGACCCTCTGGAATGGTAATGGCACGGGAAATCAGGTCAGTGCCCTCATCAGAAGGAACGAACAGGCCGCTGGGCTCTACTTCGCGGTTTTGCATACAGAAACCGGGATCGTTACGGGCAAGTGCCTGTTGTGGTAGTATCCAGGGAAAGGGGAACATGAGCTTATCCATTTTCGCGCTTTTTTCCGGAGCCGGTGTTCTGCTCAGCCAGATCGCCTGGAACAGGCAACTGCTGCTGATCACCGGAGGCAGTATGGACTCCACTGCCATAGTCCTCACCGCCTTCATGCTCGGGCTGGGTTTCGGAGGCGCCTTCTTCGGAAGAAAGGCTGAGAATTCGCCCTCACCTGTCAGGGTTCTCAGGACCGCCGCCGGAGGAGCGGCTGTTCTCTCCTTCATTCCCCTTGCTGCAGGCTCCCTGACCGCATCGGTCTACCCGTACCTCTACTCCACCGGGCTGCAGCTCCCCGCAAGGCTTCTGCTGGCCCTTCTGCTGGTCTCCCCGGCGGCATTCTTTGCCGGGGGGATAGTACCCGCCATGGCCAGGCTGGTTGAGGGCGCCGGGGGACATTCCAGGGCATCCAGGCTCTACGGCCTGAACTCTCTGGGTTCAGCACTGGGAGGCTTCCTCGCCGGTTTCATCCTTCTGGAGGCGGTGGGGGTTACCTTTACACTGCTCATCGGAGCCTTTCTCACCGTTGCATCACTGGCCTCGGTAAGGCCGGTCTTCGTGAACCCCATCGCTGAGCGGAGCTCCGGGGGGGTCAGACCGGGGTGGTTCTTCCTGTGGATATATCTCGCCAGCGGAGCCCTTGCCCTCTGCTGGGAAATGGTGTGGACCAGACAGCTGACATTCGTTCTGGGAAACAGCACCTATGCCTTCGCCACAATGGGCATCATGGTTCTCCTGGGAATAGGTGCCGGAAGCATTGCCGGGAAAAGGGTAGCGGCCTCGGTAAAGAGCCCCCTTGCCGCCTTCGGGGTGGTTCAGGTCCTTCTGGGGATCGCCAGCGTTCTTCCGCTCTCCCTTCTGGGGCGGTTCACCGCCCTATCGGCGAATCTCAGCTTCTTTCCCGGGCGAATGGGAAGCATGGCGGGGGATCTGCTGGCCGCCTTTGTCTACATGATCCCCTCCACATTCCTCATGGGCGCCACCTTCCCCATAATGATAAAGGCCGCCGCCAGGGAAAACCGACTGGGCGAGGACGTGGGTATGCTCAGTATGGCAAACTGCCTGGGCGCCGCCGCGGGACCCATCATAGCCTCACAGATCCTTTTCCGTTTTCTTGGTGTAACCCCTTCGGTCCTGCTGCTTTCCTGCCTGACGCCGCCCTTGGACTCTCCGCCTTTCTGAGATCAAAAAGCCTGAGGACAGCTTTTCTGGCCCCAGTGGGAGCTGCTGTTTCCGTGGCCCTCATCCTTTCCGCCAGGATCCCGGGCTCCAGGCCCCCTGCGGACATGGAGGTGGCCTACTTCCAGGAGGGCAGGACCGCAACGGTTTCGGTTTTCCGCAGGAACTGGGATGACCACAGAAGCCTCAGGCTCAACGGTGTGGAGGAGGTTCCAGTGGATCAGGCTTCCCTGGAGGCATTTTACCTGCTGGGGCATCTGCCCTGGGGATACAATCCGGAAGCCAGAACAGCCATTGCGGTGGCAATGGGGGGAGGAATAACCAGCGGAGCCCTTCTGACCCACCCGCTGGATACCCTGATCTGCGTGGAGATCTGCCCGGAGGTCATTGAGGCCGCGGTCTTCTTTGAAAAGGAGAACAACAGACCGGACCTGGACCCCAGGTTCGAACTCATTGGTGACGATGGCAGGAACTTCCTTTCAGGTACACCTGACCCTGTGGACCTCATTATCTGTGATGCCACCCATCCCGGTTCAAGTGAGAGCTGGCTGCTTTATACAGAGGAATTCTACGGCATCGTCCTCTCAAGCTTACCCCCGGGGGGTCGCCGCACAGTGGGTTCCCCTCCACCGGCTGCCCCGGGAGGAGTTCGCAAGGATACTGGCGACCTGGGCCAGGATCTTTCCCCATTCCGCGGTCCACGCCGCCGGGGGAAGGCATGCTGTCCTCATAGGTTCCAACCGGCCGCTTGCCCTTCACATCGATGCCATGTTCAACGATGAGGAGGCCCGGATCCAGCTTGAGGAAACAGGTTTCAGGGCAGGTGAGGAGGAGTTCCTTCTTCCGGTGGTAACCGGGGAAGACCTCCTGTCCCTCGTCGAATCACCCCTGAGGTCCAACACCGACGACCTGGCGCCATGCCAGTTCCTGATAAGGAAATCCCCGGGAGATCCCCAGCTGACCATAGGCGACAACATGTCCCTGCTGCTCCACCTCAGCGGCGCCGAACAGGTCAATCCGGTCCATGCGGGACAGATACTCTACTGGAGCATGCAGCTCCCCGGAGCCACGGAGCTTTTCAGAACCGAGGATCCCCGGACCGCCATGGGCAGGAGATGGCTTTCCGTCTCTCTATCCACCGGGGCGGAACTCTTGTATAATGAGGGCCGTTACCGGGACGCCCTTGAACTCGCGGACATGGCATGGCAGGCCGATCCCGGATGGCAGAGAAACCTTGATCTTGTTTTGGAGATCAATAGAGCAGATACTTTTTCGCAGGAGGAAAATTAATGGGACGAATCGCCTTTCTGTTCCCTGGACAGGCATCACAGGCAGTGGGAATGCACACCCATCTGAAGGAATATCCTGAGGCCGCCGAGTTCCTGGAACGGACCTACGAGTTCAGCGGTCTTTACGACCTTACACAGACCATGGCCGAGGGCCCGACTGAAAAGCTCACAAGAACTAATTACGCCCAGCCGGCCATAACCATGGTCAGTATAGCCGCCCTTCGCATACTGCAGGTTGCCGGATCGATCCCGAGGCACCGCCGGTCACAGTCTGGGGAGTATTCAGCCCTGGTCGCCTCGGGAATACTCATGCCGGAAACAGCTGTAAGGCTCACCAGGATCCGCGGCGAACTGATGCAGAAATGCGCCGATATGTATCCCGGCGGTATGCAGGCGGTCCTGGGGCTTGACCTCCAGCGGGTAACCGAGATAGTCGAGAAGGCAAAGGTCAGGGGTCCCGTAGGTGTAGCCAACATGAATTCCGACGGGCAGGTGGTGATAAGCGGAGCAAAGGCCGCCCTGGAGTACGCCGGTGAACTTTGTACCGAAGGCGGAGCGAAAAGGGTGATCCCCCTTCAGGTTTCAGGGGCATGGCACAGCCCGCTGATGGAGGATGCCGCCCGGGGCCTTGAACGGCCCGTGCGGGAAGCCGCCTTCTTTGACCCGGGAATACCGGTGGTGGCCAATGTAACGGCCAACTACATAACCGGAGTGGAAGAGAGCAGAAAGCTCCTCATAAGGCAGGTGACCTCACCGGTTCTCTGGGCCGATTCCATGAAGCTCATGATAGAGAACGGCTTCGACACCTTCGTGGAGGTCGGTCCGGGGCAGGTCCTTCAGGGTCTTCTGAAGAGGAACAGGGATGTAAAGGTATACGGAACCCACAATGCAGAAGCCCTGAAGAAAACGCTTTCAGAACTTTCCTGAGGATTCCGGGGGATATCAGGAGGCCCAGCCGGTTCCGTGGCAGCCTCCGCACTTGCCGTCCTCTTCCAGTATCTCGTTGTATATTTTTCCCCTTCCGCCGCACCTGGCACAGGGGGTAGGCGGGTCTGCGGCCTTCACATGGCCGTCGCCGCCGCATATGTCGCAGGGGGAATCTCCAGGGCCGTCGATCCCTGTTCCATTGCACCACGCGCATTTTACCAAAGCCATTTTCAGTCCTTTCTCCTTATCGATTCGATGACCCTGTCGTGGGCGGAAAAGGCAAGGGCGGGAACCCTGTCAAGTTCCACCCATCTCAGTTCCGCCACATCGTCCGCCGGCGAAGGGGTTCCCCTCCAGCCGGTTGCTTCATAAACGAAGAGGACCACGCTTCCGTACTCCGTGAGGTCGCTCAGGCTTCCTGTAAGGATCATTCTTTCGGGAATGAGTGATGTTTCCTCGGTGAGTTCCCGTTCTGCGGCCCTCAGGGGAGATTCGCCCAGGTCGATGAAACCTCCGGGAAGACACCACTCCCCCGCTGCCGGAGGAAATGCCCTCTTTGCAAGGAGCACCCGGTTCCCGTCCCTGAGGACCAGTATGACCGCCGGGAGGGGATTACGATAGAAGACCAGGCCGCAACCGGGGCAGATGGGATGGGGTTTTGCCGCGGCCAGCTCTCCAGAGCAGGCCGGGCAGAATCTGGGAGTTTCATAGAAGGCGGTTCGGTTGTTCCTCCCTGGAAGGGGACCCATTCCAGGGAAGTGTCCCGGCAGGATTCCCAGCTTCCTGCTGAAGCTGGCGGTGATGGCCCCCCTGAGATAGAGCAGCGAGTTGTTTACCGCCTCCTCGACGGAATACCCCGCGCCCAGGAGCGTGGCGCAGGCTGAAGCCAGGGTGCAGCCGGTTCCATGAACCTTCCCCGGGACTATTCGTTTTCCCGGAAACCATTTGAAGCCCCTTTCGGTGAGAAGAACGTCCCAGGGTTCTCCCTGGAGATGTCCTCCCTTGAGAAGAACGCTTTCCGCTCCCATCTCCCTTATTCGCAGGGCCGCCTCCTCCATCTGTCCGCGGTTCCTTACCCGCATGCCGGTGAAGGCCTCGGCTTCATCAAGGTTCGGGGGTAACCAGGGTGGCCAGGGGAAGCAGGTGCTCGGTAAGGCTCTTTTCCAGGCTGGTTTCCGCAAGGCCGTCCCCGGAACCGGCCACCATTACGGGATCCAGTACCAGGGGAACA
Source organism: Candidatus Sabulitectum silens (assembly GCA_001875255.1). Classification (GTDB taxonomy): domain Bacteria; phylum Fermentibacterota; class Fermentibacteria; order Fermentibacterales; family JCC-6; genus Sabulitectum; species Sabulitectum silens. The sequence goes on from MJAN01000001.1 coordinate 503,064, forward strand.
CCCTTGAGCCTGTTCCTGATCACCTCGGAAATGGCCGAGACCGCGGCAGAGCTGCCCAGCATTCCGGTTTTCACGCCCTGGGGAATGCCGTCGTCGCAGGTGGCGTTCATCTGGGCGGCTATCATATCCGGGGGGATCGGCATCCATGACTCAACCCCGCCGCTGTTCTGGGAGGTAACAGCGGTTACCGCAATACAGCCGTGCCCTCCCAGGGCCGCGGTGGTCTTCAGGTCGGCGGCGAGCCCGGCGCCTCCGCTGGGGTCGGTTCCGCCGGTATGGAGTATTACAGGTCTGGAATTCACTGTGGCCTGTTAACCTTTCCGTGTGTTAGGTTTCGGATGACTATGCATAAATCAATACTTACCGTCGGTCTGCTGATGATAGCTGTAATGGTTCTGTCAGCCCCGGAAGCCCGGGCTGTCTCAGAACCTACTATAGACCGTATCATCTTCACGGGCAATCAGTCCATTTCACCGGGAGACCTTCTAAGGGGCAGTGGCCTCCACGAGGGTGTGTCGATCTTTCTGGTTTCCTCGAACCAGGTAAGGGATGCGGTAAGGGCCAACATGAAGTCCAGGGGGTATCTCGACTGCGCCGTTTCCGTTAACTGGCCCAGGTGGGGTTCCGAGTCCTACGAGGTTCAGATCGATGTAATGCCGGGCCCGCGCACCTTAAGGGGCGAACTTCACCTCTATGGCGACAGCTGCTCAGCGTCGGGCAGCTTGAAGGGCTCTTCCCGGTGGAGTATGGCGAACCGGTGAGCCCCTCGGACACCACCTCTTTCAAGCTGGCTGTCCTCTCCAGGTATTCATCCCTGGGGTTTCTTCGGGCCTCTGCGGAGGTGGAACTTGAAAGGTTCTCTTCCGATTCCGTGGATCACCACAGGGATGTGACCATTATCCTGGACAGGGGCGAAGTGTGTTATTTCGGCGGTATAACGGTATCCGGGAACGACAAGGTCCGGGATGAAGTTGTTACAAGGGAATTCGACCTTCATCCCGGTGAACCGCTGAACATGGATGAGGTGCGGTCGGGGCTGGGAAGGCTGTACGGCCTGGATCTCTTCAGCGGAATACAGGTTGAATACAACGGCCTGGCCCAGGGGCTTGATACAATTCATGTTGTGGTTTCGGTAAGGGAGAAAGACTACATCAGTGTAAATGCCGCCAGCGGCTATATTTCCCCCGAAGCAATTTTCGGTTCCGTTTTCTGGCAGCAGCCGAACATCATGGGAAACAATCAGAGGCTCAGGCTCGGCGGGGTTTACACCAGGTACATATCAAGTGACAATTCCGGCGACGAGTACGAGCCCCAGGTGGTTTATGAGGAACCATGGTTCCTCTCCACAAGATGGTCAGCACAGCTGAAGCTGGATTACTTTCATCTCCAGCGGTTCCACCAGGAGGAGCGCAGCTATGGCGCCGAGCTGGGTTTCACCAGGAAGTTCGCCGATGTATGGAGATACAATTTCGGATACAGGATAGGGAGGCTGCGGTTCAGGTCCACCGGAGAGGATTCCACTGAGATAGTGCAGGACTGGGTATCCTCAGGGAGGGTCAGCAGCGGTTCACAAGGGACACGCGAGCTCCCCTTCTCAATCCCAGGCGGGTTCCTGGTTCAAGATCGCCGGCAGCCTCTCCGGAGGCCCCGCCGGCGGAAGGATCCAGTTCTATACCGTGGACGGTGAGATAAGGAGATTTCTTCCGGTGAACCGTAGACTGGTCCTTGCTGGGAGGGTAGCCGGAAGTGTTTCCCTGGGCTACGGCGGAAACACCGATGTTCCTCCGAACGACAGGCTCTATCTGGGGGGCGGCACAACGGTGAGGGGCTATGGCTACCAGACACTGGGCCCGGTGGATGAAGATGGCAATCCTCTGGGAGGCAATGTAATGGCCTTGTTCAACGCCGAAGCCAGGCTTTCCGTCTGGCGGGGTCTCGGAGCGGTTGTTTTCTGCGACCTTGGCGGTATCTGGACCGATGTTCAGGAAATATCCCGGGGAACCACCGGATTCGGGGCCGGTCTCGGGATCAGATATGATACCCCCATAGGTCCAATAAGGCTCGATTACGGTTTCGCTCCCACCTGGACCAACTCACTTAAGAGGGGAAAGGTCTATTTTGCAATCGGCCAGGCGTTCTAAACGACCCTTCCCGAAGGGATGCGTCTTCACCGCTGCGGGAGTGGTAATACTCCTCGCAGTGATTTATCTGATCCTTGCATCGGGTTCGCTGTCTGGGCTTATTCGGCGGGTGGTCCTCATGGCCACCTCCGGCGGGGAAGCCGTTGTAGATGTTTATGGAGGATCCTCGAACCTCTTCAGGTCCACCAGCGTCGATTCAGTGGTGGTCACCAATGACAGTGGCTTGCGGGTTGCGGTGTATGGAGCGTCCGTGACCGGCTCTCTCTACGGTTATCTTGTCGGCGGGCATGTGAAACAGATATCAGTTGACAGCCTCATAATTGTTACCCCGGAGCCATCCGACGATCCCCCGGACTCATCCCTTGCCCCCATATTCACCGGAACCATGGCGGGTATCGTTACCCGGGCGGACCGTGTACTTCTTGGCTATGGCAGAATAACCGATCCCGCCGGGACTGTGCTCACGGATTCCATGTTCCTCGATGCCTCGATCACTGACATCGATATCCCGACCATCGAGATCACCTCGGCCAAGTCCTTCATTCCACTCTTTGGAATGGTGAGTGCTTCCGGTCTGCTCCAGGTGGACTCCACCAGGACCACCCTGACCGATGTTTCCCTTCAGTCCCCCCCGGGTCTCATGAGCGTTTCAGGCCATCTCAATGCCGACAGCACATTTCCCTGGCCGCCGCTGGAAGCGTCTCCACCGCCTTTCTTCCGGAGCTGCCCCCCGGGGCCACGGAGTTCGAGGGCACTTTCACCGGTTCCATTTCCGCACCCTCGGCGGTCCTCACGCTTCCCGGGGGTTTTGTTAACTACATGGGACTTACCATAGGCATCTCCGCGGATACCATCCTCGCTGACATGACGGGCTGTTCCCTTGTGAATTTCCAGGCCCGTACGGGAAGCTCCTCTCTAAGTCTGTCCGGTGAGGCTGGGTTTTCTGAACTGAACTGGGAGGGAACCCTTCTCCTTTCCCTCCAGGATACCGACCTGTCATCCTACTTCCCCGATCTGCCCCCAACGGGCATTACCGGCAGGGTGAGCGCCTATGCCGAGGGGGTGGCCGGGTATCCCGGCTATGTGGATGTTCAGGGTGAGTTCTCAGGGTCCAGCTTCGGGGAATATTCCCTGGATCAGCTCTCACTGGGCTGCCGGGGCAACTCCTCCTCCGTGAGCGGAAACCTCCTTGCGACAATGGACGGGGGTGTTGTCTCTTCGGATTTTCCGCCTCCCTTGGGATGGGCTTTCTTCCGGTCTCATGGCAGGCAACGGCCTCGGCTTCCCTGGATGATTGCGGTCTGCTGGCCGATTTCACCGATCCCCTCGCCGGCTGTTTTTCCGGAGCCACCGCAGATATCTCCGCCCGGGGAAACATGACCTCCTTTTCCGTGGACGGCAGGGCGGGGGTGAGGTCATTCGTCAACGACTCACTGACCATGGACAGGGCCGGCTTCACGGGCTCCTTCTCTTCAAGACCTTCTGGAATATGGCTATCCGGAGACCTTCAGCTTGACCGGCTGTCCCTGGCGGGAACCGATACAGTGAACCTCTCAGATGTTTTCGCCGCGGTGGATATTCGGACTGCCATGACGGATTATCAGGCAACATGCTCCCTGATGGTTGCCCGGGCTGAGTACGGGGAGATACTCGCCGACTCAATATCCTTCGATGGTAATGTGCTGGCCGGGAGGGATATTTCCGGGAACGGCGTTCTCAGAGCTGACAGCATTTTCATCGCCGGCGGGCACTATTCATTCATGGCAGGCCTGATGGCTGAACCGGAGAGCATCAACCTCGACAGCCTGAGGATAACCGGTCCGGGCAACCTCGACCTTCGCCTGTCAGGCCATCTCATCCATGGTCAGGGGAACTACAGTTTCTCCCTTGACGGCATAGCCCTTACCCGGGCTGAGAAACTGCGGCTGATTTCCTCCGGGGATGTGGAGCTTGTATCCGATTCCTCAGGTCTGCTTCTTGATACCCTATGGTTCGAACTGCCCTCCGGCGATATTACCGCAAGTGGCTGGCTAAGGAACGATTCCATGGATGTCTCGGCGGTTCTGGATAATGTGGACATCGCGTCATTCACCTCCATGGCAGGACTGACCGTGCCCTTCTCGGGGGTTCTCGCAGCGGATATGTCGCTGTCGGGCACCATGGGTGATCTCACATCGGACCTCAAGCTCAACATAGATGATCCCACATATGACGAGTGGGCCCAGTCCGACAGCCTTACCTTCCACGCCGGCTCCTCAGGTGATTCACTGATCATCCACGGGCTCTGGTCGTGGTCCGACGGGATCCGTTCCGGTCTTCGGATGGGCCTTGACGGCATTTGGGACAACGAAGGGGCCCTGAGTGTTTCCCCGGCGGATGTAAGATGGCTGGAAGCGGAGCTTACCGGTGTGGGGGACGAGCTCTTCTATCTTCTGCCAATGCCCCTGAAAACCAATGGGGCCAGCGTAAGTGCCCGAATAGAGTACCAGCGGGATACAGCGCTGCTCTCAGCGGGAATCGCCTCCCATTTCGACAGGCTCTATCTCACCGATCCCGGCATCGAGTTCCCCGGTGTTTCCGTATACCTCACATATCCACATCAGGATGAGGGGGGCGAGTTCAACGGCAAGCTCTCCATCACCTCCGCCAACGGGGAGGGAACAACCCTGGAGAGCACTGTTCTCTTCGATGTTCTGGAAGACCTTTCCTTTGCCACGGGCACGCTGCCAATAGAACTGAGAGGCTACAGGTTCCAGGCGGATCTCAACCGTTGGCAAACCCTCATAGCCGGTGTGGGATGGCTTCAGTTCTCCGGCTCACTCTTCTCGGAATCGGACCGTATGCAGGATAAGCCAGGGTGGTGGGAAACTGACCATAGACCAGGCCACCATATCCATGGGAGGCGGCGGCGCCATAGAGGGCTCCGCAGGCGGTGGATCCTCAGAACCGGCTGAAATGCCCTGGAACTCAGCATAAGGATATCCGGGGACCGGGGCATCTGGTTCAGGAATAATTACGCGAATGTGGAGCTGTCCACCTCCGTGGACATTACCACCGTTCAGGGGCAGCTGAGGATAGGCGGCGACATAAAGGCCGTACGAGGCGCCGTATATCTTCTGGGCAGGGAGTTCCAGATAACCCAGGGTGAGGTGCGAATACTGGAGACCACCCCCCTGGGAATAGAGCTCGACGTCCTCGCCGAGGCCAGGATAAGAAGTTCCGTCAGCGGTGCCGAGTACATCATTCAGGTGTCGGTAACCGGCGATCCTGAGAATCCTGAGATATCCCTTTCAGCAACCGGTCCCGCCGGTGCACTTGCGGAGCAGGACATAGTCACACTGCTCACCGCCGGAATGACCTATGGCGAGCTTCAGCAGTTCGACAGCACAGCCCTGGGAAGCGTTGCCGGATCCTATCTCGGCCAGTGGCTTGCAAGGAGCATCAGGGACGATGTAGGCCTGGACGCCCTGCAGTTCACCCCGGACTTCTCCTCGGATTCCACCTCTCTTGTGGTGAACGCCGGGAAATACGTGCTTCCAGACCTCTTCGTGAGCTATTCCAGCGATGTTTTCTCCTCCGACGCGGGAACCATTCGAGCCCAGTACTTCATCAACCGCGACTTCTTCCTGGAGGGCAGCACGAAGAGCACCCTCACAGGAAGGCACGATCCCTCCATAGAGCTTCACTACACATACAGATACTGAAAGGGGGAGCGCCCTCTGGCGCCCCCCCTAAGCAAGGTAGCGGACTATTCGGCAACCACGACCCTGCGGCTGACGGTAACACCTGAGGGATCGGTGATCCTTGCCATGTATATGCCCCGGGGCACCTCGGAGACATTCCACACAAGGGTATGGGCTCCGGGATTGAGTTCCCCGGAAGCGGCTGAGTGGACCGATCTTCCGGTTATGTCGTACACCGTGATGGAAACGCTTCCATGGTTGTCCAGTGTCAGCGGGAAGGAAACGGTTTCCACCGCAGGGTTGGGGAAGGGGTTTCCCACCGAAGCGGTGGCTATGCCGGAGGTCATGTCCCCTATTCCCACTCCGTTCAGCACTCCCTGGTATGGCAGGGAGTTGTGGGAGGTTACCATGTAGGTGATGTCGTTCAGGGCGCCGATCGGGTCGAAACCAAGGGTTACGTTCCCGGATTCGTCGGTGGTTCCAGAGACCCAGAAACCATCGGGATGAAGCATGCACACCAGGGCGTTCTCAACCGGTCCGTCGACTTCGCTCACCGAGAAGACCGCGGATGAGGAGCCTCGGGAAGGTTGTAGGGGCTGAAACGGGTGAGTTCCTGGGGAACGGCGGGTCCTCATGTCCATTGTGGGGTCTCCGAACCAGTGGAAGAGGTCCCACTCGGTCTCGGCCCTGTTGGTGGGATATGGGCACATGGGGGCAGGAGGTTTCCATTTCGATCTTGGCGCACATGAGGGCCTGGCCTGTGAGATAGTTTCCCGTGGGGTCGGTGTAGATAGCGGGAGGCTGGTGTACTGGTCGTTGAAGGATTTGTAGAGGCCGTAGCAGAGGTAGTCGTTCCAGTAAGAGTAGCTCACCTCAGTGGCGGCCAGGACGCCCACGGCTCCCCCCTCCATCTTGAAGAAGTTTTCCGCGTAGGAGTTCTGGCTGAACTTACCGGTGAGGCAGTTCACGCTCATTACCATGGGGGTCATATCACCGTTGGAGAGTCCGGCGAGGTCGGAAATGTAGTAGTGGGGTCGCCCATCCGGAGACATTGCCATGGTCCCGGTGCTGCACCAGGAAGACACCGGAGTTGATGCTTGCGTTGATCCCGGCGGCGTCGCGTCCCAGACTATGTCCGAGGGTACCATCTGCCTGCGCTGGGGAGGTCGTTCCTGTAGTAGTAAGGCGGTGGAGCGCTGGTGTTCTTGGTGTATTCCCTCTGGACGGTCTTGCCGTAGATGTCCTGGTATGTGTCCCGGACGGTTTCGCAGGTAAAGCAGAACCATCTCTCCGCAACATTGCTGCTTCCGCTGGTTGCCTGGAAGTAACCGGCGCAGAGAACGTTGTTCCAGAAGGAGGAGTCCATAAGAGGATCGAACTGCCACTTCAGTATCTTTTCCTCGACTATGGGATAGTGGCTGGTGCCGGTGACGAAACGGCCATGGAAGATGTCTCCCTGGTAGTCCGTGGACCCGTCCATGCAGACATACCTGTTGTCGCTGTACATCCCCGTGGGAGCGCTGTAGCTTGTAAGATCAGGCTGGTCGCCAACGAAGAGAATGAAACTGGGAGGCACCGACCAGTTGTTGTAGGCGTTCTCTATGTAGCTCTTTATCTCGGTCTGGGACCAGGACCCCGCAGCCACCAGGGCGGTGAGATAGCCCTGTTCCATTTTCTGGGTAACGAACTGGTCCATCATGGTGTCCACGAAGTCGTCCCCTGCCAGAATGAGAAGGTCCGCGGCGGTTATCTCGTCGGCCTGCCTTCTGTTGTAGGCCTTGACCGGTTCGGAGCTGGCGGCGGTGATCACCCTTGTGGGCTCACCGATCAGCTCGGCGTTAACCAGGGTTCTGAAGGTGTTGGTGAAGAACCTGCTGTTCAGCCTCTGGTCGAAGGAGAGATTTTCGCTGAACTGAACCGTAACCCTCATTCGAGGGGTTACGGTGAGGTTTCCCGTTTCCGCGTTCCACTGGAAGGGGAGGGCGGTGAATTTGCCCATGGTAACGCCCCTTATGGTCCCGGTTTCCTCAAAGACGGCGTTTTCAGCCGGATAGGTACCTGGGAATATGCGGAGGGGTCATAGGTGAAGGGAACCGGTTCATAGCTGCTTTCGATGGGAATGGGCTGCATGGGGGAGGGGTTCATTCCCTGGAACACCACCGGGTCGGAAAGGGCCTCGGTGGTGATGGTCACATCGGCCCCCGGGGCACCGCCGCCATGAAGGAGCCCTTGGGAAGCATAGGGGCTCCCTCGTGGGCCGCATAGGGGGTCATGGCGGGGACGCTGATGGTGTTGAAGGGGATACCGTTCTGAACCCGGTGAAATTGTTGAAGCCGGGAAGGGTCAGATCAACGGTGAAATCGCCGGGATGAACCTCCACCACTTCAACAAGGGCGCTGCTGAGGTCGGTGGTGCCGAAATCGATCCATTCCCCCGAGGCGAAGGCGGCGAAAAGGATATGCCCAGAATAAGGCCGTATCGCATTTTGCTCCTTTCATCTGTATGCGGGTAATTGTAAGCGGAAAATACATCCATCAATAGCCATAGACAATACATGGAAAGATATGATAGCAAATTAGTAATGAGAAAGTGTTATACAAGGGCAAATCGTTTTCTGTGAGGAATTCCATCACCGTTTTCCACCGGTTGATACCTTCGATGTCCAGTTATTATGTTGCCGGTGGAGTTCAGGGAGGGGCAGTTTGAGCCATCTATTCCCTGGCGGTGTGCTCAGCTACGATATGGGGCTATCCTTCCCGGCCCTGACCGATGCTGCCGGCAGGATATCCATTTCATATCTCCTTCCCTGAGATCATCCGCTTGTGGAAAAGGGATATGAGAATTATCATCCCTGCGAAGGAGGTTGAAATGCTGGGCAAGGGATTTCGATCATACGCAGCGGTGCTGGCTCTCATGGCCATTCCCGCGGCCGCCGGTTCCATTCATATCGCGGAGTACGAATACCAGGCCGATCTGAATGTCTATGTAACCGACTACGAGTACCAGGCCGACGCGTGGTATGGGTCTGCGAGTATGAGTACCAGGCCTCCGATGAAGACTGCGTGTGGTTCTTCTGCGAATACGAGTACCAGTCCGATGTGGTGATTCATTATGTGGATTACGAGTATCAGGCGGACCTCAAGGTGTACTTCTGTGACTACGAGTACCAGGCCGGCTGGAGGGAATCCCATCCCTGGATGGAGAGAATGCACTGAACCCCTCGAAGGACTTATCGGAATACCCGGGCATTTCCGAAAGGGCTGAGGAGCTTCTCGGAAGCCAGGAGAGCCGGGTCATGGACTTCAAGGAGTCCGTGGGTGGCCTCTCTTCGGAGGATCTGGTTGCCTTCGCCAACAGCCGGCAGGGAGGCACCATATTGCTGGGTGTCAGGGAGAAGGCCGACTTCAACGGACGCCAGATATCCGAAGTGATCGGTTGTGAGATTGGTGATAAGGCCAAGCTCTCAATACTGGGGAAGGCCTCCAGCTGTGTTCCCCCGGTGCATGTCACCATAATCCTTGAGAACAGCGAGGGCAGAAGACCATTTCTCCGGGTGGAGATCCCCTCGGGCCCGGCGAAACCCTACTGCACATCCGGCGGAACCTACAAGATAAGGGGCGACGCCAGGAATGAACCCCTTACACCGGACAGTCTCCTCCAGCTTTTTATGGATACCGAGAACGAGAGGTTCCTGAAGAGGTTCCGTCAGGCCACCGAAGACCTCGAAGGAAGCATCTTCGATGTGAAGAGCCGGCTTCTTTCTGAGATGGAGGAGATATACTCACAGGTGGATGAACTTCACAGGAAAATTGGTAAGTGAAAACCACCAAGGTTTGCAAAATATGTGCCAAGGATTGACAAATATGAAAAAGCAATATATCATATTGTAAATAAGCTCCAGGCACATGAAAGAGGTGGTGAAATGAACGACGAGAGAAAGAGGATACTTGAAATGGTGTCCGACGGCACCATAACCCCCTCCGAGGGAGCCCGTCTGCTAGACGCTCTGGGTTCTTCCGGACGGGGAAGGGACCGGGGCGGCAAGCCGGGAAGAAAGACCCTGGTGGAAGCCTCCGCCATGCTTTCTGAGATCGGTCCCATGATACAGGAAACCATGGGGGACATATTCCGTGGTTCCAGGAAACAGGATCCCCTGGGTTCACTTGATTTCCAGGAGTATGACAGCTACCAGGGGGAGCTTCCCGAAGGCAGGGACATAGTAATACACGGAACCATGAACCGGGGGAAAAGCATATCCATCTCCCTGGGCCGCAGCGAAGACAGCCAGCTTCGAGCCTCGGTGGACGGCGGGGAACAGCCGGTCAACCTTTGTGAGAACAAAGGCAGGACAATGGTCATGTGGAAGGAGGGAAATCTCAGTGTTCAGGTTCCCGACACTGCCGGTTCGGTTACCGTGGTATCCCGGGGGGAACCATAGAAGCAACAGGTCTGAGGGTTCCTTCCACGCTTAACACCATGGGTGGAAGCATAGGAATTTACAAACCCGGGGCTTCCTTCTCCGCCAAGACCATGGGCGGAAGTCTGGACATTACCATCGACGGCGCATGGAGCGCCGGTTCCAAGGCAAAAGCATGGGCGGCGGAGTATCAGTAACGGTGGAGGAAGGCCTGTCGGTTCTCATCGACGCAAGCACACTGGGAGGAACCATAGACCCCGGCCAGCTGGATCACGAGGTGGTGTCCACCTCCGGCGGCAAGAGGGAGGGGCAAAGATGTGCCTCAGGTACGGAACCGAGGCAGATCCTCCGAAACTCGCCGTGAGTACCATGGGCGGAGACATAGCCGTGAAAGGACAAAGCGAATGAGCACTGCACAGGCACCATCAAGATGTCCCTCCTGCAACGGAGTACTGAATCCCGTGAAGTATGTCTGTTCCCAGTGCGGAACCGAAGTTTCCGGGAATTTTAAAGTGTGTCCCTTCTGCACCCTCGAAGGCGAGAACAGAAGCCTTCTTGAACTTTTCCTTCTTGCAAGGGGAAATCTCAAGGCGGTGCAGAGGATGCTCGGCGTGTCCTATCCCACCGCCAGGACCAGAATAGAGGAAATGTTCAATGCCCTCGAGGAACGGATGACCGGCGAAAACCCGTCGATCGATGTGCTGGAGAAGCTTCACAGGGGAGAGATCAGCGTTGATGACGCAATTGATTCCCTGGCAGGCGGGTCCAGATCCCAGGAGCGGTAACATGAAGCGAACTGCATTCCTTCTGTCGGCACTTTTCTATCTGCTTTCATGCAGGATGGTAAACATAAGCAACGATATTCTCAGCACTTCCTCCGAGGACTTCGTTCTCGCCCCGGGCGGAACTCTTTCATTCAGCAACACCAACGGTGATACCGAACTGAACGAATGGAGCGAAGACTTCATAAGGGTTGAAACCAGAATATACGGGGATTCCTGCAGGGGAATACCCGAGGATCTGAGGATACTCACCGAAGAGGGGAACAACGAGTTGGCGTTCTCCGTGGAGTATCCCGGTGGGCTTTCCTACAACTCCGTTGACTACGAAGTGAGCATACCGGAGAATTCCGGGTTCCACATCAACTGTGAAACGGTGAACGGAAGTACCACTATCAATGCCGAAGCCCATGTATTCGTGGAATCGGTAAACGGCGACATCCTGGTGAAGGCACTCAGTTCCCGGGGGCTCTTAGCTGTGAACGGCGACATCCATGCCGAGCTGAGCCGTCAGGCCGGGGACCTCTCCGTTGAAACTGTTAACGGTGACATACTGATAAAGCTTCCGGGGGAGGTGGGCCTGAATGTGGAAACGGTGAACGGCGATCTCATGATAAGGGGACAGAGCTACTCTTCCTCCGTCAGCATCCCCGGCACACTGGAAGCGGTGGCCTCCATAGAAACGGTCCTTGGGGATATAACCCTGGAAGATCTCATCTGACCCACCCGCACTTCGCCGAATCCCTTGAAGGGGGCCAGGGATGGAAACAGGAATGACCGAAGCGGACAGGTTCATCATAGACCAGCTCACCGAAGGTTTTCTTCTGCTTGATCCCAGTCTCCACATCCTCCACTGCAACCCTTCCTTTCTTTCCCTGCTTGAAGGGTCCCCCGAGGACCTATGCGGAAAGCCGCTTTCGGTGATTGCCGCCTCTCCGGAAGATGCCATTCTGCTCTCAACCCCACCCTCCAATGGTTCACTCACGGTAAAACTCCGTTCCCTCCGGGGAAGGCTCATCCATGGCGAGTTATCATTCTCACCCAATATCGGCGAGGGGGAAACCATCGAAGGTTTCTCGGTGATCGTGAGGGATTCCCGCAGCAGGATCGATCTTGCGGAGAGCTTGCGGGACCAGGCAGGGAAGTACAGGGATATGGTTATTGCAGGTTCCGACTGGTTCTGGGAAGTGGATTCCACGGGAACCTACACCTTCGTCTGTCCCGAGGTGGAGGATTTCCTGGGCTACACACCGGAGGAACTCTTCGGAACATCAGCCTTCGACCTTATGCCCCCCGGCGAAGGGGAAAGGGTTGCCTCCATCTTCAACCGATTCGCTTCCCGGGGGCTTCCCTTCAAGAACCTGCTCAACAGGGTACTGACCCGTTCAGGGGAGGTGCGAACCGTTGCCAGCAGCGGAACTCCCCTCCGTGACTCCCGGGGGGGCTCCGGGGATACAGGGGCATGGACAGGGAAGTGCCCCCGGGAAATGGCATTCCATGGGCGGAGGAACTGGAGCTTGACACCCTTGGCAGACTCACTACTAACCTTCCCTTCCCCGCGGCGGTGGTGGAAAACACCGGCCGGGTAAGGAAGGTAAGCAATGCCCTGTGCGAACTCACTGGAAGAACACCGGAGCAGCTTGTGGGGAAAATGTATGAGACCGTTCTTTCCGGAGGTCCTCTGGAAGGCCCGGGCCAAAGCTGGAACTCAGCCCACTGGGAGGATAATGTCCCATCCCGGGGGGGCTTGGTTCCCGTGGAGAAAACCCGTGTGCCGCTGGAAAACCCGAGAGCATTTACTGTCTGGAAATACTTTCCCCAATTCAGGAGCCACAGCCGGTTGCCCCGGAGAAGCCGACGGGTGTTACCGGCATCCATGAAGGGTTCCTGGTCTCCCTGGCCAGCGCCCTGGGAGGTATCGGCGGCTTTTCTGACATACTGGAACAGGGAGAACCCCAGCGGGAGCCCCGGGGAGAACTCATTGAAATGCTTCGGCATCACTCCAATGCGGTTTACAGAACCCTTGGATCCATGAGGAACTATATCGAGTATTCCACCGGTGATTTCACCACCGGAGAGGAGTATTTCATTATGTCCAATCTCACCGATCAGGTCACTGACGCATTCAGGCTGAGGGCCGAAAGCAGGAAGATACGCTGCAGGGTGCAGAAGGAACTGACTCTCCAGGGGTTATGGAGGGGGCCCTTCCGTGGGATGAAGACAATTCTAACCTGTCTCCTTGATGGCCTTCCGCCCTCCTGCGAGGTCCTTCTGGGAGTATGCGAGGTGGGCTCCACATCCGGTTCATCCATTATCAGGCTTTCCATCACCGTTTCTCCAACCGTTTCAATGTCCGCCCTGAACAGACCCGGCGGGTTACCCGGTGCTCCTCCTGGATTTCAGAGGACCCTGTCCCTCTCAAAAAAACACGCCGGGGCCATGGGAGGAGAACTGCTCACAGGCACCACGCCGTCGGGAGGTTTTCGAGTCTGGGCGGACATCCCACTTGCCCGACACGGTGAAATGCCCCTGTTCGATGGCAGAATGAACGCCATGATACTCTCCGGGAATCCCCACATGACCGTTCTGTATTCCAGTATGCTTCAAAGCCTGGGATGCGAAGTGCGCCGGTTCGATGATTCTTCTCCCGTAGGCTCTGTCCTGTCCCTTGGCGGACAGGGCTCCGACATTTCCTTTCTGATTTTCGATACCGATTCTGTCATGAAGGGGGGGGATCCCCCGGGTAGTCTGGACAGCATCCCAGGTTGCGCCGGAATGAACATTCACAGGGTACTCCTCGCCTCAAGGGTTAAACCCGGTGACATCCAGGGAAGCCTTGCCGGAGGGGTTTCAGCCCTGCTTCTCAAACCGGTGCGCCTGGGGAGGCTGAAGGCCTGTCTTCAGCTTGCGGCATCAGTGGGTAAGGGCGGCAGAGCCCTGATAACCGACAACTCCTTTCCCGGTGAACCGATCTAGAAGTAGCCCAGGTCCCTCAGTGCTGAATCGATCATGTTCCTGTCCACTTGTTCAGCGGTCATGAGAGGGGGTGTTGCCCAGTAGTGCAGCACCGAATCCATCATATCCTCATCTGGAGCAAGTGGCAAAGTTTCCAGTGAGTCTGAGGTAAGATCATACATTGACGCAGTGTCATCTTCACTGTTCCAGATGAGTTTTCTGTTCTCCATGGTGATCGAAGCGGTGGGAGGGACGAACCCGCTGTTGACGTTACTGGAGGGAACTGATCTTTTTTGAGTTACAGGACACAGAAGGGAGTACCCCGGGGCATTGGCCGGTTCTTCCACCGAAGCCAGCTCCAGCACTGTGGGAAGAATGTCGATATGAGCCCTGAGGGAATGGTCAACGGAATCGGATGGTATCCCCGGGCCGGTGATTATCATGGGCACATGGATCACCTCCCTGTGCATTGTGAGGCCATGGCCGACACCACCATGTTCAAGGAACTCCTCTCCATGATCAGCGGTGAACAGGATAACCGTATTCTCATCAAGCCCGGCATCCCGCAGATAGGCGAACAGCCTTGCCAGCTGAGAGTCGGTCCAGGCTATTTCGCCGTCGTAAAGGCCGGTGAGGTGCTCAATGTGCTCTTCCGGGCTGTCCAGAGCGCCATTGGCCGTTGCCGGCCACCATGTTATTCCCTCCGCTCCGGAGTCGGTGAATCTTTCATCGAAGGGAGGAGGTGGATCATAGGGATCATGGGGATCGAAAAGATGGAGTGTAAGAAAAAAGGATCGGAAGATTCCCGGTTAGATAGCCAGTCAATGGCTTCATCAACCGATTCACCGGCCCTTCCATGCCCGAGGTATTCGTTTGAGAAACTGTCAAATCCTCTGTTGAAGCCGAACTCTTCGGAAAGGAGGTACACATTGAATATCCCGGCGCAGTCGTAACCATTTCTGTTAAGCAGAAGTGGAATGGTCGGAATCTCGTAGTTCATCTCATAAACCTCATCGTTCCTCCTTCCGGCGCCGTGTTCCCTCACATTCAAACCGGTGAAGATGCTGGTGACCGCGGGAAGGGTCCAGGGTGCCTGGGAATGGGCATTGGTGAACCGTATTCCAGTTTCCGCCAGGCTGTCAATTGAGGGGGAAGTGTTCCTTGAGTAACCGTAGCATCCAAGGTGATCGGCCCTCTGGGTATCCACTATGACCAGAATAATACCGGGACGTGAGATTTCCCCGCACCCGGAGAGAAGAATGAGAATCAGTGCAATGAGAATCGGTAACATATTGGACATGCTTACTCTCCATAGATTGATGAGCGGGAAACAGATTTCAACAAAACTCCGCTTCCACGAAACAGAAGCATTGAAACATGCTTTCTCATCCTGTATTATAACCCGGATGAGGTCAGCTTAAAAAAAACCAGACCGGGAGAGAGCCCATGAACCTGAGAACCATGCTTTTCCTTGCCGCGATCCTTCCGCCAGCGGCTGCATTGGCCGACCCCCCCGAGGGCTACTATGACCCCGCCGAGGGGCTTTCCGGCGAAGCTCTCCAGTGGGCCCTCCATGGGATAATAGACAACCACGACCCCGTAAGCTACGACTACATCTGGACCGCTTTCTACACCACCGACAAGATTTACACAAACAATGTGTGGGACATGTACAGCGACATCCCCGGGGGGACGCCGCCCTATCTCTACACACTTGGCGATGACCAGGGCGGTTCAGCATCCGGCGAGGGTGAGGGCTACAACCGGGAGCACAGCTGGCCAAAGAGCTGGTTCGGCGACTCCTCCCCTATGAACACCGATCTTTTCCACATCGTTCCCAGCGACATCTATGTGAACAACCGCAGGGGAAACTGGCCCTACGCCGAGGTGGGCAGCGCCACCTGGACCTCATTGAACGGAAGCAGGCTTGGCGCCTCCTGCACCCCGGGGTATTCCGGCACCGCCTTTGAGCCCGTGGACGGCTACAAGGGAGACTTCGCCAGGAACTACTTCTACATGGCAACAAGGTACAAGGGGGAAGACTCCGGCTGGCCCGGCAGCCCCATGACCGACGGAGCCGACCTCGAGGAATGGGCGGTGGCCCTTCTTCTTCAGTGGCACCTTGATGATCCTGTGAGCGACAAGGAGATCGACAGGAATGACGCGGTCTACGCAATTCAGGACAACAGGAACCCCTTCATCGATCACCCGGAGTTCGCCCAGATGATCTACGATCCCCAGTCCGGCATTGAAAACGGTTCCGCCGGGGCTGCCATCATGTGTTATCCCAGCCCGGCTTCGGCATCGGTTTCCATCTCCATTTCCACTCCGCCGGGGCAGGTTGCCTCGGTGAGGGTTATCGATGTCGCGGGCAGAACTATTGCCATTCTGTCAGCCCTTTCAGGTCAGTGGGGAGGCTCACTTGTTAACTGGGACTGCAGCAAAGCCGATCAGGGGCTTTATTTCGTAGTTGCTGAAACCGCCGGCGGCATCCTTTCCTCCCCCATGGTTGTACTTGACTGATACCGGGCATATCCAGAGCCTTCCCGGCAGGGTATCCAGGGGGAAAGCCCTGGTATTCCTGGCCATTCTCATGATCTGCTGGCATCTCTTTTCCGCATACATAGCACAGGAACCAAGGTACGGATTCCATCAGATGAAGGCGATCCCTCCCTGGGAAGCCGTTGCCCTGTTCACCGCCGCCATTCTTGCGGCGCTACTGGTGAGGCTTCGAGGCACAGCGAGTACGGAACCAGCACTTCCGCTTCCCTATTCCCGGCTTTTCCCCCGGGCTGTTCTTGCCGCCGCCCTTTCGGCGGTTGTTTTCTGGCTGCTCAGGAACGGCTTCATAAACGATGACGGCCTTTTCAACATGGTTTCCCTTCAGGCGGGAATGCGGATCCTTCATCACGATGAAATGCTCTCAAGCCTCATGGTGACGAAGATCTGGCAGTCGGGGACAGCGGGTTTACGCCCCGAGGATTCCATCTCCCTTTTCTCGGCTGTATGGGGAGGGGTTTACGTTCTCATCATCGTCCTTCTCGGGGGGAGAACGGTGGGAAGAAGATGGCCTCTTTTCCTATTAGGGTGCCTCTCCGCCGGTTATGTACAGTTGTTCGCCGGCGATGTGGAGTTCTATGGTATGGTGGCCTCGCTGATCGCCCTCTATCTCCTTCTGTGTCTGGAGCACATCCGGGGGAACATCACCCTTGTGCTGCCTTCCATGGCCCTTGCCCTGGCCATGTGCAGCCATCTCCTTGCGGGATGGCTCCTGCCGTCACTTCTGTTTCTTTTCCTGAGGGCGCTCAAAAAGGGGAAAAAGCCGAATCGGCAGTTTCAGCTGTGGCCTTCCTGCTGACCATCGCCTTCATCTTCATTATAGTCAGCGCCCAGGGGCTTCCCGTGCACACGATTACCCAGAGCCACGCCATGGGCACCGCGGACAGGAGCACCCTGGATATGCTCGCAGTTCCTTCGCTCCACTACCACGCCGGGGTGCTCAATGTGCTTTTCCTGGTGTTCCCCTTCTGGCTGGCATTTCCTCTGATCATGGGAAAGGGGTGGCTGAAAGAAAGACCCTTCAATCTTGTTCTGGCCGTTTGCACAGGAATGCTGATTCTGCTGGCACTGGTATGGAACCTGGGTCTGGGTCCCTATCATGACTGGAATCTGATAGCGGCGGTGGGTGTTCCCGCATCGGTTCTTCTCTGGTCCAACGCCCTCAGAGGCAGGCTGGGGTCCTCAATGAAGGCCTCACTTATCCTTCTGATGCTCGTGGCGGCCATTCATTCATGGACATGGATCGCAGCCAATCACTTCTCATTCTCAATAATGAACAGGGACATCCTGGAGGGTATTCACTTTCCAACGGGAAAACCGGTTCAGATCGTTCCCATGTATTCACAGACCGATACCGGCCCCCAGTGACCATATCCCCCGGTCATCGCCGTCTCCCGCCAGGTGCTCATAGTATCCCGCTGTGAACACAAGAACCCTCAGCCCCAGCCGGAATTCTCCTCCGGCGTATGTCTGGCCTCCCTCCACTCCGCCCCAGGGGTCGTTCCATGTCTGCATCAGCGAACCTGTAACGTCCACCGAAGCAACGGGAATTGACAACATGCCGAATAGTGATCTCAAGCCCAGATGGAACTTGCCCCCGGAAATCCCCGGCTCCACACGGACCAGCAGCCCCGATGACGGACCCAGCATGGAGGCACCGGAAAAGCAGTACCCCAGTGACAGATTCATCCGCTGGGGCGTGGATACCTGAACACTTCCGGTGGGGAACCCCCCTGAAACGATTGCCGGCAGCATAAGCGCTAGCAGAAGGAACAGCTTCATTAATGTCCTCCCTGGTTTGTTTGGTTTAATTATTCTCTTATCTGTTCGATATTCCTGGCGATCGGCATCTTAATCA
Organism: Candidatus Sabulitectum silens; assembly: GCA_001875255.1. Lineage (GTDB taxonomy): Bacteria > Fermentibacterota > Fermentibacteria > Fermentibacterales > JCC-6 > Sabulitectum > Sabulitectum silens. The sequence continues at coordinate 521,456 of MJAN01000001.1, forward strand.
GAGATTGCCGGGGAATGCCCAACCCTTTAGCCTCTTTGTCCAAAGAGTGAATCGTCCAGATCGGAAAATCTACATTCACTCTCCTCTGTTCCTGCTCAACTCTTCGAGCCTTGGCCAGGTAAAGGTCACCTGCGGAATCGGCTTCATTCCCGGCATAGGAACCGAAGAGGTACACAGTATCGATCCCACGGGATTCGCAGAGCTTCCTCAGCTTCTCTACTGTCTGGTCACTGATTCCCATAAGTACCTCCTTCTCTATTATGTGCAAGGTATGATACAGAAAAACCGCCCGGTCGGGCGGCTTATCTCTTCTGGCGAGCCTGACAGGAATATCTTCGAAAAAACTAGTGAGCTGGCTGGCGGGAATTGCCTGCCAGAGAAGAAAGGAGGACAACACTCTCTTTGCCTTTGAACCTTGAGAGTCAGGATTCAGTACTAAGCCATTGCCTCTTCTAAATGCTTTGCGATCAGCATCTTTATCAGGGATTGTCTGGGTATGCCAAGGCGCCTTGCTTCCTTGTCGAGGGAGTGGATCATCCAGATAGGGAAGTCTACATTCACCCTCCTCTGTTCCTGCTCAACCCTTCTAGCCCTGGCCAGATCAAGGAATGCCGTTACATCTTCGGCGTTGTCGAACTTCTTATCGAAAACCTCAGCTTTCATACAATGTCACCTCCTCGGCACGGGATATCCTTACGGAAATGATCCTGGTAACTGAATCTCTATATGTAACCACACCTGACCAGTGTTTCCCCCTTATTCGACCAATGATCAGATACCTTGGTTCGTCCGCAGTCCGGGCCGGTATCTCCAGCAAGTCAGGATCATCCCACAGGGCTTGAGCTTCCTCGAAGTCAATGCCATGCTTATTCCTGTTTGAACTGCTCTTGCTCAAGTCGAACTCAAATTTCATGGTATAGAATCTATACCAATTAGATTACTCTCTGTCAACACTATCATCTCTATATTCATACCTACAAGGTGAAGAGGAATGAAGTCCTTTAGTCCGTGGATCCCCAACACATAAAACCGTCCAGTGGGGCGGCTGGTCTCCTCCGGCGACCCCGACGAAAAATGTTCGAACATATTCATCAGGCTTCTTCGCGGTGTGGTGATGTTGTGAGCAACCACCTGTTAAGCAAGTGTGGCGGTGATTAGTTAAGATTCAATGGGTCAAGGTGAGAGTATTGCATTCTGAGTGTCAGCCACATGGAAATCTCAACTGCATGGAGACACCACATTTGACCAATTCTGATTTGCTCATCCGAAATGTCTTGACTTGCCCCCCCCCCGCTGTATTTTTGGTGCAAAAGGTTAGCATCTTTTGTGCTTCTGCACTTGAAAAAGGTCGATTTGGTTTCCAGATTACCCTCAGTCATTCTTGTCCTATCTCTGCCGGTAATGATTCGCTTCAATGCTTTCTCAGCCGCACCTCCTTCGAAGACAATCCCCATCATCGGTCTCAAACCTGCATACGATGATATTGATACCGAGTTCTTATGCTTCCTTTTCTGGCGTCATTTCGATGGAATCAGCAGACAGTTCTATCCTGCTGAATCCATTCTGGCCAGGGTGGTGCCTCCAGCGGACAAACTGGGAATGCTTACCGTGGTGAATCCCTGGAACCTTACCTGCATCACGCACTGGTATTCTCGGATGTTCGAAATGAATACCGATTCCGCATATGCCAGATCAGGATGGGATGGCCACGCAATCAATGACAGCAGGGCACAGGCAGACTGAGTGCAATCCGTTGAGCCTTTTTATTGTAGGCGGATGTTTGCCCCGACCACACCCTCGCCAGACTGGCCAAGGGGGAGATATCCTTTGACGAAGCCCTGAGTAACTCTGATGCCGGCGCTTTTCCTGCTGCCTGTGGCTCTCCTGGCCCAGATCACCGGCATCGTGGCAAAGTGCTTCACTCAGAAGCCCTGGGCGGTGCTCCTGGCGGTGGCCTTCGGGCCTGGGACCTTCTGCCGGGTCTACGGGGCCTGAATGTCCATGTGCGCTCCAGAGGGGAGCGCGTACAGTTGCGGTTTCTTTGAACGGAAGGACGGTCCCCCGGTGAACGACGCAGGCATGAAGATCCTCGAGATGCTCAGCAAGGGCAAGATCAGCGTGGAAGAGGCTTCGGCCCTGCCGGAGAAGGTAATTGTCCGCGAGCTGGCTCCCGAGCCGGTGTCCCCCCTCCGAGTCTGACGCCCTCAATCGCCACCACCGGGGCATCCCCAAGTATCTCCGGGTGGTGGTGGACAGCCACGACGGCGACAAAGCCCGGGTATTCACGAGTAGGAGGGCGGGAATGCAGATCGCCCTGTCCGGGGCTCCGGGCTGCGGCCGCTCCACCCTCTTCCGGGCCATGTAGGGCTCGACGGGGGTCAACACCGGAAACCCCTCACGGTCGGGGTTCCGGACCCCTGGCTCGACTTTCTTGCGAAACACTGGAACCCTTAGGGGCCGTCCACGCGCGGTGACCTTCACCGATGTTCCCTCCCCCGCCTTCAATACCCGGGGGATGAACCTTCTCCACCTGGCCGCCCCCTTCGCCCTGGTCTCCCTGAAGACCCTGATGGCGGTGTGCAACCGCTCCGGCGACGGGGTATCCCCCTAGGAAACGGCCCGAAGCGCCCCAGAGAACGCCAGCGCGCCGTTTCTCGCCGTAGACGCTGGGCTGGAACTGGAACTGCTGGAGATTCCTCAGGAGGAGAGGCTGGACCTCCTGAATGACATGGGCTACCGTCGTACGGGTCTCGACGCCCTCCTGCACGAGGCCTTCGTCCTGCTGGACCTGGTGGTCTATTTCACCATGGACCCTGAAGAGGAAGGTCCTGGTGGGGCTGGAGGGAAAGGACTGCAGGGTGAAGGACGGCGACATCCTGCTGTTCCGGTTCTCGGTCTGACCGTCCCGGGTGGGGGATTCCGAAGCCTCCTCAGAGGCGCACAACCCGGAGCAACGCCTCCTGCCCTTCGGTGGACCGGACCTGGACGAAGTACACACCCTGTGGCGAACCGGATGCCTGCCAGGTGAAGACGCCCGGGAAGGGAGCCTCCAGGACGGCTCTCCCCGCGGTGTCGAAGACGGTGATGGAAGCGACACCCTGGATCCCGGTCCCGAGGAACGAGACGGTGCCGGAAAAGGGATTTCTGGATGGGCTCACCTCCAGCGGAGGCAGACACACGCCGGAGCTTTCGGCGATCATCACTGCGTCCAGCTGGATCTGGTAGATCCGATGTTTTTCGGGATTGCTTGCCCAGAGGTACCGGGACCCGTTATCCGTGCTGTACGCCATGCCCCGCACGGGATTGACCTCGCTGATCCAATCGGTCAGGACCGCATCCAGGGTGTAGGCCCGGATGGGAGAGTCAGGGTCGTTCGTGGCCACCCAGAACAGGTCGTCTGACGACAGGTTGTCGTCGCCCTCACGGGTGAAGTCGTAGGTGGTGAGGCTCGTGGGGATCTGCCCGCCGTAGGGGGCCAGGTGATGAACCCCGGAGTGGGCAGTGGAGTGTAGTACATGAAGTGGTTGGTGTAGACCTGAACACCGATCCAGAACACGTGGGTGGCGCTACCCGCGGCGCCGCTCACCGGCCAGTACATGTGCAGAGCGTCGTGAGAACGATCCGCGGAGAAGCCTTCCTCTCCCTTCATGTCATCCAGCGCGGTGTAGCCGGCGTGTTCCCCGGAAGTGGTGAACTTGGTCACGTGTTGGGTGCCCCTGGTGATGTACAGCAGGTCCCCGGCGTAGCCGATGCCGTCCGCGACGCTGAAGTAGGTGGGAAAGGACGCCAAGACCGTGCCGTCGGAAGGGTCCATCCGGTAGACCATCCGTCGGAGGATACCGAGAAGAGGTGCCCTTCGGCGAAGGCGAGCCCCGTGACAGATGTATCGGGTGCATCGAAGGAGTTCACCACGAACCCGCCGGCCAGGAGGGCGGGAGAGAGAAAGAGGAGAAATCCCGTACTCCGCAACGATCCCATTATGAACCTCCCTACTTTTAACTTTACATTTTATACTCATACGCGAATGTATGTCAAGATGCAGGGTTAGGGGCACCGGTGTCCTGCAGGAGCGCGGGGTCCTCAGAGAGCCGCCGGTTCTTTTCCATTGACCGCCATTTGGTGGATGATTCTGACCACCTACGCCGATCCCAGGAAGATCACTCACAGCCAGTAGACCCAGAGCAGGGCGGCCATGATGTCGATGAAGGACCCGTACACGAAACCCCACTGCGGTCGGGAGACGGACCACATGTAGAGGCAGGTGCCCAGGGCCGTGAGCAGTGTGCTGTCCAAGGAGGTGGGAACTGTCAGCTTCAAGGGGATCCTTCGGTTAGGGCCCGACCTCTACAGGAACCTCAGCTTTGCCGCCGTATGCATGAACAGCAATCCCAACGCAACCCACGGCAACGGCGCCGTGGCACACCTGTGGTGGATCGATTCCTTCGGAGACACCACCTCGGTTAACATCAGCAATGAAATTGGCGCCATCCGGAACGGGAACACCGAATGGAGAGAGTACGGTCCCCTTGACCTCAGTTCCGTGAGCGGGCTGAACTGGAGTGATTCGGATGCGGTGGAACTATGGCTCAGCTTCAGGACCGGAAAGCCGAACCCGCCTGCTGTTCCTAAGCCTGTGGACATCAGGATAGGGTGGGTCAAACTGACTGAATAGAGGACTGATCATGAAAAGATTGCTCTTACTGCTCGTTCTTCCTGTTTCGACAGGCTTCGCGATGGATCCGCCTGACATTGAATGGATAGTGCTTTATGGCTATGACTTTTATGACGTTGCTGAAACATCCACAGGTAACCTGATCCTTGCCGGGTGGCGTCAGTTAAACTATCCAAGAACAATATTCCTCTATTCCTCAGATGGTGACTACATCTGGGAATCCTCTGTTTATCCTGTTAATCTTGAAAGCGCTGCTGTCATCGAGGCTCATGACGGGGGTTTTGTGGCTACTGGATATGGCCTTGAAGATACCTCAAGCACTCAATACTCGCTTTCCCTTTACAAGGTTTCCCCGGAGGGAGATGAACTCTGGTCCAGGCTCTTTGTGCTGCCCGATGGTACCAGGGGGTGGGGGAACGATCTGGTTCTTTTGCCGGACGGCGGTTTTGCCGTGTGCGGCAGAAAGGATCCCCTTGAAGGCATGGATATTGCCTGGATCCTCCGCACTGACTCCCAGGGAGACACTCTCTGGACCAGGGAGTGGGGATGGGTGTACAACGACACTGCCGTGGACATTCTCTATATTGACGATGGATTGACTGTATTCACACAGGGTCGCACACCTTCAACGCCAGGCGGACCTCATCTACTCAGATATGACATGGATGGGAACCTTCTCTGGGAAACTGACTTCCCTGACTGGCCGGGGTATGTTATTTAAGGTATGAAGGCGATGTGTGAGGCCTCAGAAACTCCGGGACTTGCATTTCTGGCTAAGCTGGTGGTGTACAGAGGTATGATAAGAATACCGCCCCATCGGGCGGCTTATCTCTTCTGGCGAGCCCAACGAGGATTCTTTGGAACACACTGTTACCATGGATGATAAGGATCCTCTTACTGAAGGAGGTCCTGCAGGTATTATGATAACCTCTTAAGATAAGGAAGACTTTCTGCCAAAAACGCAGTTCCTTGTAACATTCGAACTGGCTGCATTCAACCTTAAGAGATAACAGCCAGCACCAAGGTCAGAAGGGCTCCATTCGATGGTGTTGTTACCCTGCTGATAGAGATCATCAGTTACTTCCCTCAATATCCTGCTGCTCAGATTGAATACTGTAAGAGTAGTCGTCGCTGCAGCCGCTTTCACCTGAAAGCCATTTCCAAGCCGCTACTCCACAGATATAGTGTATCAGAGGCGTAAGGAAAAATATGCATTATACGAAGGAAATTATTAAGGAAGCGGAATCTCTGCCTGTCGAGGAGAGGGCAATAATAATTGACAGGCTTCTTCAAACTCTCAACACGCCCAACCCAGAGATCGATATGGCTTGGGTTGATACTGCAAAACGTCGACTTTCAGAAATACGCTCAGGCAAAACAAAGACAATACCAGGCGAAGAAGTGTTTGCTCGTGTTAAGGAACGCTTTGAGGTATGACCTTTTCATTTCATCCGGAAGCGGATGCGGAATTCACAAAGGCTATTGATCACTAAGAAGATTGTGAGATTGGGCTCGGTTACGACTTTTCTATAGAAGTTACTCCGCTATTCAGAACATTCTAGAATATCCTGAAGCCTGGCCGGTTCTCGACGGTGAGATACGAAGAAAACCAGAATACTGGAAACAGAGGCTGTTTAATAACTGAGTAATTATAGATTTGGACCACAGATATACCGCCCCTTCGGGCGGCTTGTCTCTTCTGGCGACCCCAACGATAATAAGTTCGAACTATTTCACTGCCCACCTCAGTGAGATTGTCTCGCTTATGCAACCCCCCTAAGCACAGTATAGAGGGGGGGTTGCGGACTCCAATACTTTCATGGAAAACTGTTCCTCCATGATGGAAACTTCACCTCTGTCGGGATTCAAATCCCCCAATCCTGTTCCAACCCGTTATCTGGAGAGAGCCATTCCTGTTCGGATTCGGTTAAGGATGGAAGCTACACTTGAACAACCTTGTGAGGCCGTTCGGGCTGACGGCTATCTGATGAAGACGCAACTCCTCGTAACGCTATCCTCAGCGGTGTTCAGCCGAACGAAGCAGCAGCCGGAGCAGAGGGCGGAAGGGGCCATCCATTCGGTGGTGCTGGTGCCACCCGGATAAGAGCCTCTTACCGTTCCTCCGACCGTTCTGCCGTACAGGTCGTATACTGTCAGGGTTGCCTGGTTCTCTTCAGGAAGATTGAAGGATGCTGAAAGGACAGAGTTGAACGGATTAGGTGAAACCTCAAGCGACAGAGATGAAGCTGGATCTGGTGAAGCAATGCCGGTCTCTGGGGCGTATCTCACCAGGTAACCGCTGCCGCCCCAGGTACCGCAGGCCATGTAGCCTCCCTGAGGGAGCTGCAGGCAGGAGTAGAAGTGATGATCCACACTTACAAGGTTGTTGATGTTCCAGAGCTCGTTCCCATCGCTGTCGAAACGGACAAGCCAGCCCTCCTGGTAGTCGACTGCATTCCCGTCGGGTTCATATACATTGTATCCGTCCCAACCCGAGAAGATGTAGCCGCTGTCCATCGTCTGCCTGATGCAGAAAGCCCTCGTGCTGATCGCCTGAGCTTACGTACACGCTGGTAACCCAGAGGGTTTCTCCATACTGGTCGGTATGCCAGACATAAGGGAAGGTCTTGGTAATGAAGGTGTAACCTCCATCAGTCGCCAGGCACATGTCCGCAGGGAAGTGCTCCTGGAAAGTCTGCAATGAAACAGACTCAATCCAGTTCGCTTGATCAGTTGTCTGATCTGCTTGAGCGCAATCACTGGAAACAAACCTATTCTCATAACACTGGTGTAATTGCCTGAATAACTCTTTTTGCGGTTTGTCGTCACAGTTAGCTCCTTGAACTCAGAGCAAGACATTTTGCATGAAAGATTTTGGATCAGTATCCTATTTACTCAGGAGGGACACAGTTCCCCGTTGTCATAAATCCAAGAAAACGAAATCGCCCACTATGTATACACTGGTTCCTTCTCCAATCGTGTGCATTGCCCAACCAGGCCAGGGAAGTGTCCAGTATAAATATCCCCAGGCAATGCTCTCAGCAGAGCTTGTATTGAAGGGCCACTGAACATACTCAGCATAAGCGTCCTTATCATTCCACCTTTGGAAACCAATTGAATTATGCCAGTGCGCTACAAGGCAGCTCCCAACGGAGATTGTATCCTGACCGATAGAACAGGTGCCTGTTCCGGATCCGTACACAGTGGAAAACAGGGTATCACTAACTTCCGTAACCCAGTGTCCCTGCAGCTCAGTGACATTCGTTGAGCTTCCATTGTAAACTGCATAGTCAGTGGTAAATAAAACACAATCCATCCTGATCGATCCTGAATCAGGGATTCCCGCAGGTCTGACAATACCCCTTGATATCCACCACATCACCTATGCAGAACGCCAGGCAACCAACAGAAAGCAGTATCAAGAAATACTTCATCACTGCCTCTCTTGCAGTATTTGCCTGCATGATGCTAAATTAAGGTTAGCAGGTCAACTCAGATAGCTCACCTTGGCAGCCTGCCTTTCGAAAGAAGGTGATCGGCATGCAGTGGGTATTGTTCTTTTCAATTGTTGTAGTTGCATCTAAACTGTATGCCGGTGTTCTGGATCCGGCAAGTTCATCTTCCGGAGGATATTTCACACCCAATGAGGGTCAGTGGAGCAGTGAGGTCCTGTTCCTCTCAAGAACTGCAGACGCAGATTGCTGGTTTACCGATGACGGTATTCGTTTCTGTTTTCTTAGACCTCTCTCAGCGCCTGAGGGACTCAACCAGGTCTTCTCTTCTCACCTGGAATCTGAAGAAGACACCGTTTTTGAGAGACTTGTCATCTCCACATCCTTCCTGGATGCTTCTTGCGAAGCTGTTATCTCTGGAGAAGGCCTTCTCTCCCATCGCTCCAACTTCTTTCTGGGTGATGACCCGTCCTTATGGCGAACAGATGTACCCGAATACTCCAGGCTGGTGTATAAAGGCCTTTACCCAGAGGTGGATGTCATCTACCAGCCAGGTTATTCTAGTATCGAGTACGACATTGTTGTACATCCAGGCGGCAGGATTGCAGATTTCCGGATTCAATATGAAGGAGTGTCATCACTTTCCATCAGTGAACACGGTGCTCTGCTGATAGAAACCCCATGGGGAACCCTTAAAGAGGAAATGCCCCTGGTTTATCAGGAGGTCAATGATGTGTTGGTGCGGGTGGAAGCCGGATATGCTGTGGACAGCCACGGATCGGTCGGCTTCAAAGTGGGAAGCTACGATCCTGAAATAGATTTGATCATAGACCCTACTGTGGAACTCAGTTTCAGCAGTTACCTGGGCGGTTCTGCTACTGATTATCCCTACGGAGCTGCCCTTTCCGGGCAGAATGCGGTTATCACCGGCTATACCAACTCCGCCGACTTCCCATTGGAGAGTGCCATTCAGGACACCATTCATGGAGAAACTGATGTGTTCATCACTGGGTTCGATCCCATTCAGCAGGAGATGATGTTCAGCACTTATCTGGGGGGAACGCAGGCTGACTATGGGAGGGGGATAGCCTCAGACGAGGCGGGTTGCATCTACATTGCCGGAAATACCTTCTCCAGCAACTATCCGACTGTGAACCCCTATCAGTTACAGAACCTTGGCTCGTGCGATGTCTTCGTTTCGAACTCTCTCCCATAGGCAATCAACTGCTTTACAGCACATACATTGGAGGATCTGCAGCAGACTTCGCATGGGATGTAGCTGTTGACGCTGAGAGTAATGCTTACATCTCAGGTACCTCATCCTCCTCAGATTATCCCCTTGTGAATCCGTTCCAGACTCAGAACGACATTCAGACCATAATAGTGACCAAGCTGAACAACACAGGTAACGTTCTTTGCTACAGTACATTTCTGGGTTGCGGCCAGAGCGGAGGCAATGGATGGGCCATTGCGGTTGACAGTCAGCAGCGCGCCTCGGTGACAGGTTTCACCTGGGAGGAGGATTTTCCCCTTCAAAACCCGATACAATCATCAATACAGGGTCTTTGTGACGCATTTCTTACCATATTCACACAGGAGGGGAATGAGGTTGTTTTCAGCTCTTATCTCGGTGGGTCTTCCATGGATGAAGGACGCGGAATTGCCATTGGCCCTGATGACTGCGCTACGATTACTGGCAGTACAGGGTCAAGTGACTTTCCCACTCTGAATCCATTTCAACCAGTGATGGTTGGAACGAAAGACGCCTTTGTCACCAGGGTCGATCCCCTTACAGCAGAGATCATCTTCAGTACATTCCTGGGTGGTGCTGGAGGAATTGACGAAGAAGCCTGTGCTGTATTTGTAGATGAGACGGGAAGTGCCTTCGTGACCGGAAGAGCTGGGACAGGTTTTCCCCTGCTGAATCCCTGGCAGGAAACCTATGGCGGGGAGTACGATGCATTTGTGACCAGGTTCACCCCATGGGGAGACACCATCTTTTACAGCACCTACTTGGGCGGTTCCGGTACCGACTTTGGTATGGGCATCGTTGCGGATTCTCTGGGTTATGCCTTCGTGACGGGTCGCACTTCTTCCACTGACTTTCCGGTAATGAACGCCTTTCAGGGATACGGGGGAGGAGAGTTTGATGGCTTTGTCGCAGTTTTCAACCCTGAGGGCAGCCCAGTTCTGAATCACGATTTCAGTACCGTTCAGACCTCAACTATGCTTTCCGTTTCCCCCAATCCGTTCGGGTCGACACTTCACATTGAGATATTGCCGGGAGCAGAACCTGTAGAAGTACATCTCCTTGATCTGGCAGGACGCAGGATCGAAACACTCAACCCTGGATATGTTGCTGAGGGCATTCACTGCTTCCAATGGGATCCTGCCGGGTACCCATGCGGTGTCTACTTCGTGGAAGCGCGGGCAGGAGACGGCATTCTTGCCCTGGAAAAGGTGATCCTGCTTAGATAACAGCATTCCATTCTGTTATGAATTCAAACTCCGATTCATTGGAAGAGCTCAGTCAGCTGTGAGAGTTGGAACGCCCCAAAGTGCCTCTGAGGTGGGCTTGCTTGACCTGTTTGGAATGGGGGATTCTCTTCTGGCGAGCCTAACGATAAAAAGATCGAACTTTATCATTAGGTGTCTCAGGGGAGTTTCGAGCTTGTTTCAGCATATCCCGTGGTCCTGTCAGGAGTGATTTGCAATTTCCGGCAAGGTGAAAGACAGGTGTTTCTCTTTAGTTTAGCAGGAGCATGTTACCTACTCACATTGGGAGTTAACAATCACTGGACTATATTCTCCAGAGCAGAGAGGGTGTTCTGCTATTCAGCTGAATTCCACTCTTGTTGAAAGGGATGTATCCGCATGATATCAAGTCTTTCAGCTCTGCTTCTTCTGCTTCTGATTACCACCATGGTCTCGGCGGATACTCACAGGATTCGGACTACAGCAACGGACAGCTCAAGTGTTTCACTCATTGCTCAAACACCTCTCACGTGGGAAACGGTTGAGCACGATAACCTCAGGTACATCCGTTTCACAGATTCCCCGGTAACCGACATTACAGGACTTCCTGAGCTGCCCGCGATCACCTGCCTCGTAGCAGTTCCAGACAGTGTAACACCGAGCATCGAGTACGCTTTCGGTCCCGAGCTGGAGCAGTCTGTTCTACCTGTTTACCCAGTACCAACCCTCTATGTTGATACAACACTCTGTACTAGATCGATCGCAGATTCATTCTACCAGGACTCGACAGCTTATGCTTCAACTACTTTCTGGCCTGCTGAAAGAGTACGCCTTATAGGTGAGACCCGCATATGCGATCAGAGACTCCTCATGATCCAGCTGTACCCCGCTCAGTACAGGGCAGCTGATAGTACCCTGAGCACTGTGACAAGCTTCAGAATTTCGGTATCCTGGGACAGTACCGAGGCAGTTTGGAGCTCTGTTGGAATGGGTGAAATGCAGCGGATAGCTGACGGTTCTCCCATCCTGGGCTATTCACCCAGAGAGATAACCTATGCTCAAGTACCTGAGTACCTGGGTGTTGTAGACGCTTACAACGGCCCTCCATCACCGGACGACAGGATGCCTGACTACCTGATCATTTGCGCTTCGGGGCTTTTCGATTACCAGTTCGTTGAGGATGCCATCGAGAACCTGGCGGAGCACCGAGTCTCTCAGAATGGGTTCGATGTGGCAACGGTCCTTACCGACGATATCTACAGGGATTTCCACGATGAAGGAGAAGAATATCTTACTCCCGGGATGATCAGGGACTTCACGGAACACATGTGGGAGAACTGGCCCCTGGCAAGCAGCAAGAAACCCTCTTTCATACTTCTTATCGGTGATCACGAGGACACATCCTGTGCCAGTGAAGCCTGGTTCCTGCCCACGTTCGAGTACAGGGCCGTCGTTGATGGCACCCCCGTGCAGCACATTGGGAATGATGAATGGTATGCCTACATGAATGGGGATCGCCAGATCTTCAACGATTTCCCTGATATCATGGTAGGCAGACTCTCTGTCAGAAATGGAACTACAGCTCAGACAGACACTCTCTCAGCTATCATCGACAACATCATAGACCTGGAGGATCCAATAACAACTCCTCCAGTAACGGACAACAGGAGACGGATACTTCGCCTGGCGGGGACCGGTCAAAATGACAGTAGCGATACAGGTATACAGTACTACCGTAACTGGGGGCCCGGAAGAGAATGGACCGGGGAGTTCTGCGACTGGCTGGATTACGATTACTACTGCCATTACTGCGGTGACGGAAGGGATTTCTGCTACAAAGACGGCAGTCTTCTCCAGAGTGAGGAGTTTCGTGATGAATGTGTGGATGAGTTCAGGACAGGGGCAGGAGTCGCTTTCTATACCGACCATGGTGAACTCCACATGTTCAGCGCCGGCTTGGAATGGAGCAGACCGTACTTCCCCTACCAGACCGACTGGACCAAGGGGCTCCTGACAGCACCTTCAATAACATCATTCTGGAGAACCAACTGACTACTACCTACACCAGCTACTCTGCTCCATTCGTTCTCATGTTGTGCTGCCTGGCGGGTACCTTCAATCACACTCAGGATCAGCATGAGACCAGGAGTTCGCACACCTACTTCTGCTGGTGGGACTCCCAGGGATATGACTACGACTTCGGTGTTGACTGCCTTGCAGAGAAGATGCTGAAGAATACTGCGGTTCCAACAGCAGGGATCTTCGCGTCTTCAGAGATCTCGGGAACTGGCTCCTATGGTTGCTATGGAGAAGGCATTCTTCATGGGATCTACCATCAGGGTTTCGGGAGGATTGGTGAAGCAATAGCATACTCCAGATTAAGGTATGCAGACTATTTCCTGATGGGTGATGGCGGCTGTCAGGTAACTCTCGGGCAGTTCAATCTCCTTGGAGACCCCGCTCTTGACATAAGCGACAATGTAAGGTATCCGAACAAGTGCGATCTGGTTATCCATGAGGAGGATATCAGTATCGGCTATCCTGTGACAGCTGCGGGGGGTTTCGATCTTCCGGTTCAACTGACGATCCACAACAACGGACACCAGAACTCAGGTAGCTTCAATACGCGTATAGTGTTCGGGGATGGCTATACAACGGATACGGAAACTATCAGCTGTTCTTCAATCAACCGACAGGACTCTGATGTGGTAGATCTCATCTGGAACTGCACCAGCGGTTTCACTCCTCCAAGAACCCTCACCGTTTCAGTAGAGTTGGACTACCAGTCATCCTGCTCAGACAGCTGGCGACCAAACAATTCAGCGGTTACTACAGTTACGATTAACGACTCATATCCAATAGACGACGATTGGCCGGTGGAAACACCCGGAGTTGTACAGACAACGCCGATGCTGGTGAATCTTGATACTGATCCGGAACTCGAGATCGTTGTTCTTGCTGGAACGGTTCTGACGGCATACGACTGGGACCAGTCGGTTAACATTCTGTGGACTCTCAGTAATCAGGGGTTCCGCTCTATGATACAACCGATTGCAGCCAGTCTTGACAGCGATTTATATCCTGAGTTTCTCCTATACAGTACCGATGGCCTGGTATTGGTAGACAATGACGGCTCAAGTGCCGGGTTGCTTTCTGGAGCAAGTAATGTGTTCGCTGCAGGAGATATGGATGAGCGATCGGGTCTGGAGATTTGCGTATCATCAACTGATGCAAAAACTCTGAAGCTGTATTACTGGGATAGTACGAACGAAAGATTCGTCCAAATATCATCAAAGGGTTTCAGTTACGGCACAGATAGAATCCCGCTTTCCATGTCGGTCAGTAGCGTCTCAGGCGGTACTTATGACGATGTGTGCTACTATAATGGAGGAAGCAGTGGATTTCCTCCTCAGGAAGAGAAGTCGTCAATTGAAATCTACAACTGGAGTTCAACAACCCATGTTCACACCGAGACCTGGAACGAATACGGAAGGGGTTCAATCACTCTTCCTTCAGGAGAACTGGCGGGTACAGGTTCTGTGGGAATTCCCCGGGGGACATTCGATTCAGGCTCAACCACCGATGATCCTGCTCTTATCATAGAACCTGATGAAACCATCGAGGAAGTGTCCTGCAGCAAGACGAATGTCGTCAGCGCAAACAACCTCAGGTACGGAGTTTTTGCAGACTGGGTCGCAGGCTCAGGCACGGATACATTTGTTTTGTCTTCAGAGCGGCAGCTAACGGCCTGGGATGTTGATGGTGATGGGTTTGAGAGCTTCCCTGTGCCGGAAATCAGCGGCACAACTCTGGGTTCCTATGTAAGTCCAACTGCTTTAGGTAATCTGAATGGTTCAGGAAATGCAGAAGCACTCTTTGCCACAAGCATCAATGGTTATTGGCACCTTTTGAGCTATCTTTCAAATCGAAACATTCTTGCAGGATTTCCATACATTCTTCCTGAAAATGTCACAACAAAAGGAGGTTTCGCAATAGGAGACATCGACCGAGATGGCAATGTTGAGATCGTTTTCGGCACTGATGACGGTTTTCTTCATTGCTGGGAGTTCGGTACCTGCACCACGGGTTATCTGCCTTGGCCGCAGTTCCAGCATGATTATGGAAGGTCAGGTGCTTTAGAATGACAGCGTTAGTTATTCTTACTTGCTTTAGTGTCACAGTTGGTCCTGGTTGGAGCAATCCTGTTGTAGTTACCGATTCATCAAACACCGAGCGGAGAGTACAGTTTATCCACATGAATGACCAGGGGGAATTCCATCTTATCTGGGCAGGCTATAATGATTATGACAGGATCGGTTACAAAATGTTCGACATTGATGGCAACACCATCTACACGGAAACCATGCTCTCGCGGGATGAGCACAGTCTGTACCTGTCAACAGTTGAGATGGGTGATAGCCTGTACGGTTTCTGGAGAGAAGTTAATCCAGTCTACACTGCTGCTCGAAGCCTTATAGACGGTAGTGAAGAGTTACCGGCGACCCACCTTTTCACCAGTTTCACCTGGATACCACAGATAAGGCTTGTCCTGACTCTCTCGGACGACTACATGTGCTTCACAATGGTGGTTTCGAGGGTAAAGAGCTGTTCTACGAAGTATGGGTTCCTTCACCGGACTCGGGATTCGCTACTGAATACGGATGGACTATCGAAGGTGTTGATACCGGCGGCTCAATACTGGTCGACGGTAACAGAGTTCACATTGTTGCTATGGATACATTGGTGCACGACTACGTCTACCTCCAGTATGACCTTGAGGGGAACACTGTAATTCCACTAACTGATTTTACAACACCTGATGAGATATACAGCCTAGTCAACTTCCCCAATGTTGTTGTTGATTCCTCTGGGAATGTGCTCGTTGTTGAGTATGCGTATATCAACCCATATGAAGCTATTCTTCTCTGGAAGATTGACTGCATGAGCGGAGTGTCTTTGCTCAGCGAGTTTCCCCTGGTGGAACCTGAGTTCCCAGACATGGACATAACCTCACCAATAGTTGTCCCAACCAACTCACCCAACGAGTTCCACCTTTGCTGGATTGGCCAAACTGTAGAGAACAAAATCTTCCATCTGGTCTTCGACTCCGATGGCAACATCATCCACGAATGGCAACTGGCTTACGATTACTCGGATGAGGATCCAGAGGACCTCCTATACATAGACGGAGTCTCTGATAGTAATGGAAACCTGTACATCGTGTATGCTCAGGTTGAGACAGAACCTCAAGTTGATTATTTCCCTACCTTCGGTTGGCTTGATTACAGCACTATGGGAATAGATGACTCGTCTTCAGAAGCCCCTGAGCAGTTTGAGTTCACTGTTTCACAGAATCCGTTGACAGGCTCGGTAACCATCCAGACTAACGATACTGCTCAGCTTCAGTTAAGAGTATACGACATTGCGGGTCGGGAGGTTTCAGCCATTTCAGTTTCAAATGGAGTAGGTGTCTGGAACGGAACAGGTTTCTTCGGGGAGCGTCTTCCTACCGGTGTCTACAATATAGTGGCCGAATCAGGTTTTTCTCATCGGATCACTCTACTCGCAGACTGAGCCCTCGCAGATATGAAGCTTCATCGCGCTTATCCCTTAGGAAGCACCTTTGTGTTGCAACACCTCTTACGCCCATGAGATGGGGCTGCTTGACCTGTTTGGAATGGGGGATTCTCTTCTGGCGACCCTAACGATAAAAAGATCGAACTTTATCATCAGGATTCTTCGCGGTGTGGCGATGTTGTGAGCAACCACCTGTGAAGCAAGTGTGGCGGTGAGTTGCCTATTTGAAATGTACTTGACTTGCCCCCCCCC
>MJAN01000002.1 GCA_001875255.1 Candidatus Sabulitectum silens
TTCCTCAGCAGGGGGCTCTTCCTCGGCTGCTGGCTCTTCCTCAGCTGCCGGTTCTTCCGCCGGGGTCTCCGGGGTTTCGGCTGCCTCGGTTTCCTCCTCCGGGAAAACGGGAACCTGCACCTTTATCTCGGCGGGCTCATCCGGGGAAACATCCTTTTCATCCTCGGGTTCTTCCGCCGGGGTTTCCTCCGGTTCTTCTTCCACCGCCTCCGGAGCGCCAAAATGGCGTTGAGGTCGGTTCCTGACGCCTCTTCTTCCTCAGGGGCTCTTCCTCGACTGCCGGCTCTTCAGCCGGGGCCTCGGGTTCAGGGGCACCGAAAATGGCGTTAAGATCCGTGGCTGGCTCCTCTGTGGCGGTATCCTTCTCCTGCTTCTCTTCCGGTTCTGTTTCCCGTTCTTCGGTGGCTGCCCTGGAGCCGAATATGGAATTGAGATCGGCATGGGATTCAGGCAGTTCGGATTCTCCGCCGCCGAATACGGAAGCGAGGGGGCTTTGTTCCTCGGGTTCAGAGGGTTCTGATGGCTGGCTTCCTCCGCCGAAGATGGCGCCGAAGTCCACCTTGCGGGACTCCTCTTTTTTCTTATCCTCATTTATTCCGATGGAGTTAAGGAGGTCGTCCACCCCTTCAACTTCCTTCTTTTCTCCCAGACCTATGTTGTTCAGGAGATCGTCCACTCCGTCGGAGCTTCCCCGGCGAACACGCTTTCGGTGTCGTCGGAGTCGGCGAATATCTGCTGCCCTTCAGGGGAGGGGCCTTCTTTTCAGTGGCAGTTTCAGCGGTTTCCTTCTCCAGCCTTGCCAGGGCCACCTTGGCGCCATGATGGTCGGGGTTCATGTCGAGGACCACCCTGAAGTTGTCACGGGCGAGTTCGGCTTCCCCGGTTTCCTCGAGAACCTGACCAAGCCTGAAGTGGGTATAAATGTTATCGACCTCGAGTGTGGAAAGGGCTTCAAGTTGAGACTTTGCCTCGCCCCACAGCCCGAGCTGCATGCATGCGTCGGCCAGGAGGCTTCTTGCCCGGGGCCTTGTTCCTATGAGGCTGGTGGCCTTTAGAAGAAGTTCCCTGGCCTGTTCCGCAAGACCCCGGGCGAGGTATCCCTCGGCGTCCCTGCATAAGGCGTTGTATGTCTCGCTGGTGAAAGCATCGGCCATGAAAAGCCCCCCTGATAAGATGTATTTATGCAAAACGTGTTGTTTACCGTTTCACGGTGAGGGGATGACCGGACGGTTAACTTGGAGGGGTGGACCGCCCTGGAACAGCAGAGCCCGTCACCTTGCGGCAATGGCGGAGAGGGAGGGATTCGAACCCTCGATGACGTTGCCGCCATACACGGTTTCCAACCGTGCTCCTTCGGCCAACTCGGACACCTCTCCACGCAAAACCGGGTTCAATCTATAGATATTCATATGCGAATTGTCAACGAGGATGATACCAGCCCGACTCCACCGGAAGAAAGCGGTGAAACTCTTTCAGTGCGGGTGTGTGTTATATATTAAAGGCAGTGATTGAAAAAACTGGATAAGGAGGAGTATCATGAAGCTAATTTTGGTATTGGCCCTTTTCGCCCTGGTATCAACGGCGGTAGCGGCGGAGAGGGTAGTGCTGTTTGGGGAGTTCACCTCCACAACTTGACCCACATGCCCGGTTATCGCAGGTGCGGTAAACAGCATGATGAGTTCGTATGTAACTACAGGTGACATGGCCCCCCTCATGGTCTTTTACAATGGCCCAGGCAGCTCAACCTTCGGCAACATAATCATTAACTATTACGGTACAGGGTACACACCATCTTTCTTCTGCGACGGAGTCTGGAGTGATGTGGGATGGGATCAGACAGCATGCGAGAACGCAATAGATGCCAGGCTGGCTGAACCATCATATCTGGACATAGATATTACTGTCGGCGGTGATGAGAACGCCGGAGTGGTCTATTACAACATCACAGCGGAACAGGACCTGCAGGCAGGAGGTCTTATCAGGCTTCTCTCCGCCGTGGTGGAATCCGATATCACTGCCGATGGATCCTGGGGAAACTACAACGGGCAAACCGTACATTGGATCCCCAGGCTGGCTCCAGTTGGGAATGCGGGAATAACACTGGATTTCACCGGACCTATCCCCAGACGATATCTGTCCAGGGTGAATACACAATAGACCCGGACTGGGATTTCGAGAACATGGGCATAGTTGCCTTCGTGATGGATTACGAGGGCAAGGAAGTCTTTAACGCCTTCTACTCAGAGGATCTCGGTTCCATATTGGGAATTGAATCCGGTTCTGATGCCATTTCCATGACCATCGGCCCTAATCCGTCAACGGGCAACTTCTCCGTAGCCGCTTCCCTCCCGGATGGGGTTAACGGAACAGTTGACGTCTTTGACATCACTGGAAGGGTTGTGGGCTCAGCATCCTCTGATAGCGCTGAGTTCTCTGTGGAAGAAGCGGGGCTCTACCTCGTTCGCCTTTCCTCTCCCGCTGGAGACAGCATCACAAAGTCCATTATCGTGATCCGTTAGGATACTTCGCTTCCGGGGCGCTTGATTGCCGCCCCTTTTTTAATTCAGGCTGTCCAGGAACCGGTGGATGAACCGGGATATGGGCAGTCCCATCACATTGAAGTAGCAGCCTTCTATCTTTTCCACCAGAACACAGCCAAGACCCTGTATGCCGTAGGCCCCGGCTTTGTCCATGGGCTCGCCGGAGTCAACATAGGCTTGAATTTCCCGGTCTTCCAGTGTACGGAACTTAACCCTGGTGGCCTCTGCGAAGGAGAACGACAGCCCCCTGCTGTGCCAGACAAGGGCAACCCCGCCGTAAACCGTGTGCCAATTCCCCGAGAGCCTGCTGATCATATCAAAGGCCTCCTCCCCGGTCCGGGGTTTTCCCAGCAGAACGCCGTTCTCATAGACCATTGTATCCGCGCCGAGGACAGGGTGGTCGGGGAATGCCTTCGCCACATCACGGGCCTTGAGGGTGGCCCAGTGCCGCACTATATCCCCGGGTCTTCCCTCCATGGAGATTTCCTCTATGGATGAGGGGTGAACACTATGGGGAATGCTGGCCATTCGCAGTATTTCGGTCCTTCTGGGAGACCTGCTTGCCAGGATCAGCTCCCTTTCCACGGGATACCAGTAGTTCATCGGTTCCTTTCCGAAGGGGAGTCCACCATAACGGTCACAGGGCCGTCGTTGGTGAGGCTTACCTCCATCATGGCCCCGAATACCCCTTCGGAAACCCTTATGCCTGAGTCCCTTACCTTTTCAATGAACAGCCTGTAGAGGATGTTTGCGGTATCGGGGTCGGCGGCCTTGATGAAGCTGGGCCTTTTGCCCTTCCTGGTGTCGGCGTGGAGGGTGAACTGGCTCACCACGAGCATCTCGCCGGAGATGTCCTGGAGGGACCTGTTCATCTGGCCATTCTCGTCGGGAAATATTCTCAGCCCTGTTAGCTTGCCTGCCATCCAGTCCAGCTCGCCGGGGGAATCCTCCCCCCGGAACCCGACAAGGGCGAGAAGGCCCCTTCCGATCATTCCAACCGGTCTTCCATTCACGGTTACCTCAGCCCGGGATACCCTCTGAACCAGGGCCTTCAACGCTATTTGTCCCTGCAGGCCGACGGGATTCCCGGAAAGAGGGCGATGGCCGTTCCCGCCAGAACCCAGACCCAGGGCAAGGCCCACCATCTGGAGGGCTCTTCCCGACCTGCTGAGGGAATTGCTGCCCTCCGCTTTGAGGGAAGCTATCCTGAGGGAGCAGCCGGCTGCCAGTATGGCAACCCCTGCCCACCTTATGGCCATGAAGCCGGAAAAAGCGGTTATTCGAAGCAGGAAAGCATCGAGAACGCTGACCAGAAGCACCGCGTAAAGGGTAATTCGTGAGGCGTCGGCCCTGGCGCTGCTCTCCAGTACCGACCAGATGAGATACACCGCAACGGTGGCAAGGGTGGCCTGAAAATCCGCCTGGTTCCATGGAAGAAGGGACAGGTCTATGATCCCCGCCATGTTCAGAACGACGATGACCGCTATAGGGATGAGTATCCTGGCAAAACCGCTGTTCATGTTCATTCCCCGGTTCCCCTGATCAGCGCAAGGTTGATCAGGCTGGTTGAATCCCCGGTGCGGAGAAGTGCCAGGTACTGACCCGACGCCACTTCCTCACCGTTCATGTTGGTGCCGTCCCAGTAGAAGGCCTGGCCCTCCACCGGGGCTCTGTAGCAGCCGGGCTGCAGGGCAGGGCGGCTCTGGCTGTGCACCGGTTCCCCTGAAACGGTGAAAATGGACAGTGTGACATCAGCCGGGGGACCTGTGAGGTCGAACCCTATGTGGAAACCGGAGGAGGAGGGGTTGGGATATGCCGAGGCGGGCTGGGAGGATGCGGGAGGGTCCACATAGATGGTGATCTCGACTCCCTGTTCCGTCAGGGTGCCTTGAACAGGAATGGGATGGCCGTAGCCCTGGGAAACCGCTGTGAAACCGCCAAGCTCACCGGGCTCAACCGCGAAGCAGCCCATGTCGTTGGTGGAGGTGGACGCTTCAGTTCCGCTGTCCATTGTAACAAGGACCTGAAGGCCGGGAAGTATCTCCCCGGTGTCGCTGCGTCTTACCCGGCCTGTGACGGACCTGTGCCTGATGGCGGCAAGGGCGTCTATAATGCCGTAGCCATAGGAGTTGTCCGGCGTGCCGGAACGGCTTGCGGTGGCTGTGAGGGCCTCGTAGATACGCATCATGGACCAGCTTGGGTGGGCGGATGAAACACAGGCAGCCCCGGCGGAAATGAGCGGGGCGGCGAAACTGGTTCCGTTAACCGTTGAGTAACCGGAGCCCCCGTAGGAAGCTGCCACGGCGTTGTTGCCCCTGGCGCAGCCGTCGGGCTTTATCCTGCCGTCGGCTGTGGGGCCCTGCTGGAGAAGTCCGGGATGTTCCCCCCGCCGTCTACGGCACCGGCGGCGAAAACAGAATCGCCGTCGGCGGGAGCCACCAGGGAGGTTGGTTCAGGACCGTCGTTGCCGGCGGAGTTGAAGACCAGAAGCCCCGTGAGGCGGCAAGGTCCGCTGCTATGGTGGTAACCGCTGTGTTGCCGTCCATCTGACCGGGTTCGTACCAGTCGGTATAGCCCAGTGAGCTGCTCACGAGGTCTGCCCCCTGGGCTTCCAGCCACTCGAGGCCGGACACCCAGAAGTCTTCCTCCTGCTGGTATTCGTCGCCCACGTCCTCGGTTTTCGCCAGAAGGAAGGATGAACCCCAGGCGCCTCCTATGAAGAGCCCGGGATCGTAGCCGGCTATCATGGAAAGTACCCTGGTTCCGTGGGAGGCCTGGTTCACAGGGTCGCCCTGTTGCCAGGCAACGGTGCTGTCGTCCATTACGAAGTCGTATGACGCGATTACATTGGCGGACTGCAGGCTGGGGTGGTCGAGTTCAAAGCCCGAATCAAGAAGACCTATCACCACCCCGGAACCGCTCCAGCCCATCTGCTGAACCTGGTAGAGGTTTATCTGCTGAAGCTGTGACAGGGAAAGGCCGTATGAGTCCGGGGCGGGTGTTTCCACCGGGGGTGAGAATGTGGATACCCCAACGGGCCGCACTTCCCTGACAATGGGAGAGCTTTCGAGCTGCTGGACCTGAGCCGGGGTAAGCCTTACGCTCACGGCGTTCAGGTACCGGGACTCGGTTCTGACACCGGAAGAGGCCAGGGCCTCTACTTCCTTCACGTAGGGGGCATAGGGATACAGGTCGTAGATGTCGGCGCTTTCCCTGCCCAGGGCTGCCCTTCTGGAGAAGGAAGGTCCGGCGGCTATTTCCTCGGTGGCTCTGTGAAGCCTTGCCTCGACACCGGCGCCCGGTCGGTGAAAATACCCAGTAAAGCCCCCCTCAGGGGCGGTGCCCTGAAGGAGGGCCAGCAGTATTGACAGAACTAATGCCATCAGGTTTCCGAAAGGTCAGTCCACTGCCAGATCTGGTATTCATTTTCGTCTTCGGGGCTGGGCTTGCAGAGGAAGATGGCGCTTCCCTGGGCCCTGTATCCATCCTGCTGGCCCTGGTCGTTCCAGAAGTAAACCTTCAGTTCGAAGGACCTTTGCAGCTGCAGGGTGGTCAGTGTGGAATCCCCGTACCAGATGGACTCTCCGGTTCCGTTGAGCGTGAGTTCGATAACCTCGGCTTCAGTGCTGTTGAACATGCTGGTGGTGAACTGCTCTTCGAGGTCGCGACCCCAGGCTGGTCTATTATGCCGTCGCCGTCGTAGTCGTCCCAGTCAACCTCGAGAAGGATGAACTCGAACTCTTCGTGGAGGCAGTCGAGGTAGGCGTCGATGTTCTGAGTCTCGTAGGCGAGCTGGAAATTGTGAAGGACCTTCCAGGCGCTGTCCGCCGGTGTATAGTAGCCGGACTCGGGGGGATCCTCGCCCTTGTCCGGGCTGAAGAGGCATGCCGAACCTGCCAGCAGCACCGTAAGAGCCGTGTAGATAACCCTCGTTCTTGTGGAATACATATTCTCCTCCCAGGAAACTCCGCAAATTCTCAACATCCTTCAGGTGAATATAACCGGTTTCACCGGGAATTGTTCCCCCACCATGGCATCCATGAACTATTCACCGGCGGCTGGTGTATAACAGATGGCGGGGAAAGGGTCTTCCGTTTTTTCATGAAACCCCGTACCCGACGGTGGTCAATGTTTTTACAGGCCCTCATTACCTGTTGACTTCATGCGGTTTGACGGGGAATAATAGGGTACTGAGGGGTAGTTTCACGCAAAGGCGGCAAGGGGGAGTTCTGTACGCTTTCATACTGGCAATGCTTGCTCTCACCGGGGCGTCAACCGTCGACGAGGCAATACAGCTCTATGAGATGGGTGACATACCCGGGGCAATAGTGGCCCTGGAAGGCATGATCTCCACGGAAACCCTCTCCTTCGACGAGAGGCTCCGGGCGTGGGACAGGCTGGGAGCTCATACTACGCAATGGGGAACGAACAGGCAGCCAGAAGCGCCTACGAGGAACTGCTGCGCCTTGATGTTTACTACGACCTCAGCCCCGGGGCCAACCCGAGGCTTCAGGCCCTGCTGGACACTGTGCGGGACAACACCATGGCCTCGGCAATGGTGCGAAGTGAACCCGCTGGAGCCTTCGTAACACTGAACGGCCAGCTCATGGGTGTAACCCCCATAATGCTCGACGGCCTTGTGGGCGGCAACGAGTACAGCGTCGATGTCTACCAGGTCGGCTACGAAACCGAATACTACACCCTGGCAGCCCAGTCCGGCCACAGCCACATGCTGCAGTTCGAACTGAACACCCTCCCGGACCCCGGGGCCGTTGCGGTTGCCCAGGGGGCGGCGGTCAGGGTGAGCAGCCCGACCAGACCGGAAGCACAGGTAACCTCAATCCCGACGAAATGGTGGCGTCCCCCTTTGAAACCGCCTCAACCGACCAGCAGGAGGCTGGGGAAAACTCCCCCCAGAGCACCGAAGCCCTCCTTGCCATGCTTTCAAGCGGCGGGGGAATAGACATGAGCACACTGAACAACCCCGGCGGGTTCGCCACCGCCGGAGAGGACGGCATCGGTCTCGCCGGTTCCACCGGGGGCCACCGTGACATCGTGCAGTCCGGTGTAGCAGCCCAGGCGGAAGCCTGGGAAGGGAGGTCATGGTCTTCAGCGACTTCTCGGAAAGGTCCACCCCCACCGTTACCGGCTCCGAGAACTACTCTTCCCGGAGCGCCGAGGAGATAGCGGCCCTGGTGGCCGAAAAGCGCAGCCAGATTATGTATGTGTACAACAAGCACCTGCGCACCGACCCGCTTCTTGTGGGAAGGGTCGAGGTGGCCATGATAATCCATCCCAGCGGTAGGGTTTCCGATGTGCAGCTTGTCTCATCCAACATGTACAACCAGGCCTTCGAACTCGAGCTTATCAGAACCGTTGAGCAGTGGCGCTTCGGAAGCGTGAACGAGAACGAGGGTCCCCTTCCCATTCAGCTTCCCTTCAGCTTCAGCCCGTAGACCTCCCGTAATATCGAAAGGAAATAATGGAGAACGAAAAGGTAATGGCCATTCTGCAGGAATGCGACGCCCTTCTTGAGGGGCACTTCAGATATACCTCCGGCAGGCACGGAAGCATGTATTTCGAAAAGATAAGGGTTGCCGGCCGTCCCGACCTCGTGATGGAACTGGGAAGGATGACCGGAGAAACCATGCGGGACATCGCCGGGGAGATAGATGTGGTATGCGCCCCGGCATTCGGTGCCATCGTTTTCGGCTTCGCCACAGCGGCTGCCATGGGAAAACCCTTTGCCTTCCTTCAGCGGGACTCCGCCGGTTTAATGGGCATCCGCCCCGGCTTTCAGTCCCTGGTGAAGAACGCCAGGGTGCTCCTTGTCGAGGATGTGGTAACGACAGGGGGAAGCGTACGGGAATCCATAGAGGTCCTTGAGGAACTGGGGGCCGGTGTGGTCATGGCCGGCCTGCTGGTGGACCGCACCGGAGGAACCCTGGAACTGCCGGTTCCCTACAGGGCCCTTCTCACCGTGAAGGCGGAAAGCTATGCCCGGAGGAGTGCCCCTGTGCCAGCGGGGATAGAGCTTGTAAAGCCCGGTTCATCGGGAAAAGGGTTTAGGTTTCCTCCGCGGGATCCTGGTTGAAGAAGGAGCTCAGCTGCTCATAGACCTCCGGGGCTCTCTCCTTCAGCTTCTCAGGCTTTTCGAAGAAGTATTCCACAGCGCAGGCGAAGAACTCCGCAGGGTTGGTTCCGGCGTAGCTCCTCAGGACCGATCTGTTGCTGTGTACCCTCTCGAATTCGGTCTGCATGGCTTCGGCCCAGGGTTTATATGAACCCAGGGACAGTTCATCGGGAATGCCATCGGGCCTCCTGCCGTCGAGAACATGGGCGAACTCGTGGTAGCCCACATTGAATCCGTCGTTATCGTGTTCGAAGCTTCTCAGAAGGTGGGGAAGGGAGAGAATAACGCCTCCCTGGGAATGAACCAGCCCCGCGGCGGTGAATCCGTCTGAACCGGTTCTGGTGGAATAGGAACCGTCGGCGGCGAACCCCGATGGATAGATGAGTATCTCTCCGAAGCTGTGGTACTCCCAGCCGGGCCTTCTGAAGGTGAGCCTTACGGCGGTGGCAGCCACCAGCGCCCTTACCTCGTCGGTTATCTCCACACCGTCTATCCCCGTTATGGTGTGCTCGAGGAGGAAAACCGCTATGTTGTTCTCGTATTCCTTCCTGTCCGCCGGTGAAAGACCCTTGTAGAAGGAAACCTTATCCTGAAGAACCTCCCTTATTCCCGGTTCGATTCCCCTCCGGGCGGCTTTTTCCCTCTTCAGGTACCTGCGAAGGAACAGAAGGAAGTAGAGAACACCTCCGGCCCATATAACTGGAAGAACGGTAGATATCCCCCTTCCCCGTACAATGAAGGGAACGCTGAGAAGCAGACAGGACGCCGCGGTGAGCAGCGCCCTGTCAATTATCCTGCGGCGGGGGAAAACCTCCACTAGACCTCGGACATGAAGTGGCGTTCCACCATTATCCTCTTGAGTTCCTTCTTGAATATTTCCCTGTCCCGGAGCTCGCTCTGGAGTTCCTTCTGGGCATTCTCCAGCTCGGCGGATTCAAGCCTGAACTTCCTGAAGGCCTTCCTGTATGTGTCCCTTGCGGCCTTGAGCTCTTCCGGATCGGTCTTTTTGGCTTCCTCGGTGTCGTGGAGGAGCTTCCTGGCCTTGTCGAAGGCCTTTCTGGCCTCGGCGGCCTGAACGGTTTCCGCCTTTACCTCTTCGGTGAACTGGGCGATCTCTTCCTTGCTGAAATCCATTTCGGTCTTGATCCTGGTTTCCAGGTCGTCGAGCACCGGCACGAGGTACTGCTTCAGCTCGTGTATGTAGGAGGCGTACCTGGCAACGGTGGTGTTGAGCTTCTTCTCCTTGCGGGTGTTCTTCAGTGTGTGCAGCTTTTCCTGCCAGCTGTGAAGCTGGTGAAGACTGGTGGCGAGATCCCTCCGGAGTTCGTTCTTGAAATGGATGTCGCTTTTGAGTTTTCGCTCCTGTACATTGTGCTGATTCACTTTATCTCCTTATTTCTATATTAATTCGTGAATATCTTTCCCAGGTTGCAGGGCGGTTTATGCTATCAAAAGGCTCTTCTGTCAAGAGTTAGAAAAGCCGGAGCGGTTCTGATACCGTTTTCAAGGGCAATGTAGCTCTCGAATAATCCCCGGGAAGCATCCAGGCCAAGTGTTCGGCATGCCTCTGAAACACCCTCGGGGGTGTTCGCTTCTATCTCTATGAAACAGCCGAAGGGAAGCCCGTCGAGACATACCTTGCCCAGGCCCGGCAGGACCCATATCTCCCTTTCCTTGAAATATCTGCGAACCGGATGGTAGCCAAGTACCCGGAACAGTTCCATTGCCTGGCCCATGGAAGCGCCGAGAACGGTTTCGTGTTCCATCCTGTTCTTCATGGCGCCGGGGATGCAGGGCTCCTTCACAGTGAGAATGACCTGGCCGGCGTACTCCCTGAGGCGGAGCAGCCTGCCACTGTTACCGAGGCTGCCCCCTTCGTCGTCCAGTATGGTGTTGCTCTCGGGGGCGGCGGCCTGTTCCAGAACGGCACCGGCGTCGGCAAGCCTTTCCCGGAGTTCCTCAAAACCGCTAACCTTGAATTTGAGCTCTACTTCCGGGTGCATGGATTCCCTCCGGTGTTACAGGATTTGACCTTTTGCCTATATTACTATAAATTACCGGCCAACGGAGGACTAGTCTAATTGGTAAGGCAGCGGATTTGAAATCCGCCGGGCTAATCACCCTTCGGGGTTCGAGTCCCCGGTCCTCCGCCAACTTTCTTTTCCGGGAGACTTATGACCGACTCCATGTTCATGGGCAGCAGGAAACTCATCGTAACCGGCGACCGCATACTGGTCAGCCCTCCATCAGCCGGGGAAAGAACCGATTCCGGCCTCTATGTCCCGGATTCCGCAGCCGACGGCAGGAAGGTTCTCGGGGGATGGGTGGAAGCCGTGGGGCCGGGCTACCCCATACCCGAGGCCACGGACCCCTCGGAGGAACCATGGAAGCCAACCGATTCCCCTTCAATACGGCATTATCCCCTTCAGGTGGAAAAGGGGGATTTCGTCCTTTACGTTAAAAGCGCCTCCTGGGAGATCAGGCTCGATTCGGTGAAGTACTTCGTGGTTCCCTACTCTTCGGTGCTTGTGATACTCCGCTCACCACTGGATGTGGAACAGGCGGAGTAACAGGTACTATCTGAAGATCGTTCCCAGCAGGCTGCTGTCGGAAACCCTCCAACCGCTGTTCTCCCATGCCATACCAAAGGACACCGATGCCCCGTTCAGGTAGGTGAGCACTACGGTTGCAGTCCTGCCCTCGAGGGTTGCCCTCTCGTTCTCTATCATTGACACAGGCATCAGTGTGGCCTCGCCGAGGACTTTTCCCAGTATTTCCTCGTTTGTGAGGAACTCAAAGTCCGCAACCGTTATCCTGCCACCGTATCTTCGGGCCAGAAAGCTCCCGGCCAGGGCCGGGTCTTCGGCGATTATCTCCCTGGCCTGGTCAAGAAAACCGGTTATCGCTCCGTAGAGATCCTCGGTAAGAAGCCCTTCCAGGGCGTAGCCGTCCTGGTACTCTATGGCTTCCATGAGGTCGTAGGCGGTGTCGATGGGATCACCGGCTGACTCAAAGGTTATAGCCAGTATCACTCCAATAAAAAGATATTTGCGCATTGAGTCATCTCCTTGCCCTGCAATACATTACAAAATCTATTTGTCAAGTTTACGGATGGCTTCGGCTATCCAGGTCCTTCCCCGGCGGTGCACTTCCAGGTAGACAGGCGGGGAAACCGGGCCGAGGCAGTGAACCCCGGCTTCCAGGATAACCTCCGACCGGCCCCTTATCCTTACCCCTCCCGAGGCGGGAAGTTTCAGGAAGAGGCTGCCTTCGTGGATGGTGGAGCGGTAGCCCGAGGCGTCGCCGGCGATGTTGTTGCTTATGAAGCACCGGCCTTTCCTGAGGGCATCGGTGAACTGCTCCGGGGTTTCCAGTGGCTCATTGGTGAGTATGTGGGTCCTGACCCTGTCGAAGAGCATGCGGTAGTTGAAGACATCTTTGCCCAGTATCCGGTGGCCGTGGGCATCGGCTCCCCCACCAGGCATCCCCCTGTTTCGAACCAGATATCAACGGCTTCCGGGTTGGGGTGAAGTACCCTTTTATCGGCTTCCCGAATACTGCGCCACAAGTTCAGGGGCTCACACCCCTCTTCCACATGCTCATCCAGTTCCAACCCTCAACGCCGTTCACCGGGCAATCGGTTCCGACGGTCCAGGGATACTCGCCCATTCCGGGAATGTGAGGTCTTTTCTCCGCTGGATGGGCGATGATGGCGATCCCGCCGGCTGATCGAACATCCTCAAGCTGCCGTAGAATGTGGCCTCCGGGTCGTATGGAATCCACGCCGTACACCAGAAGATGGCTCTTCCGGTCGGTGTGCTCCAGCTCGCAGCCCACTATGGTGAGAAGCCCTTCGGACCTTCTGCCGTGCCAGCCCTGGTCCATCAGGGCAAGTGTCCTGTGATCGTTGAAGGCTATGTAGTCCAGCCCGGCGTCGATACCGGCACGGACTATGTCCCCGGGTTCGCCCCTGCCGTCGGACCTGGTGGTGTGAACGTGGAGGACCCCCGTGGCACAGTGCCTGTGGAAGGCCACGGGGGTCCGCCGGTCATGGTGATTATCCCCTGCGCTTCTTTATCTCTTTTACAAGGGCAGGGATCACCTCGAAGAGGTCGCCCACGAAGCCCTCGGTGCAGAAACCGAATATGTTGGCCTCGGGGTCTTTGTTCACGGCGTATATGGTATCGGAGGACTGCATGCCCACCCGGTGCTGCACGGCGCCGGAGATACCCACCGCCAGGTATGTTTTCGGCTGAACGGTCTTGCCGGTCTGGCCCACCTGCCTGGGATACTCTATCCAGCCGTTGTCCACCGCGGCCCGGCTGGCTCCCACGGTGCCGCCCAGTAAATGGGCCAGCTCGTGGAGAAGGTGGTAGTTCTCGGGGTTCTTCATTCCCCTGCCCCCGGAGATCACTATTTCAGCCTCGGTTATATCCACCTCGTCGCCCTCGGTGGGTATGAATTCCAGGACCTCGGTCCGGGAGGCCAGGAGGTCTTCTGTAAGCTCGAGCTCGACGACCTCGCCGGTCCTGCCGGTGTCCGGCTCAGCCGGTTTCATCACGCCGGGGCGCACCGTGGACATCTGGGGCCTTGTGCGGTCGCAGACGATGGTGGCCATGATGTTGCCCCCGAAGGCCGGGCGGGTCTGCATTAGAAGCCCTGTTTCCCGGTCTATGTGAAGTTCGGTGCAGTCGGCGGTGAGGCCTGTGTCCAGGGTTTTGGACACCCTTGGCATCACATCCCTGCCTGTGGTGGTGGCAGCAGCCAGAACTATCTCCGGCCTTTCGTCCCTTATGACCCTGGTGAGTATGTTGTTCCAGGGCTCGGTCCTGAACTGGGAGAGGCCGGGATGGACCGCGGTGAGTACCCTGTCTGCCCCGGCGTGTATCAGCTGTTCGGCGGAATCATGGGGATCATCGGTTATCATAAGGGCCGTAACGGTCTTTTCACCGGCGGAGAGCTTCCTGGCCTCGCCCAGGAGCTCGAAGGCGCTTCGGTCCGGAATGCCCTCCCTCAGTTCGCAGAGAACCAGGATCCCTGAGTACTTTGCCAGCTCTTCAGGGTCGCCCCCGAAGGAATGGTGCACCACGAGGGCTCCGAAGGGGCATGAATCCACGCAGATGCTGCAAAGGGTGCAGAGGTCGGATACCACCGCCTTCCTCTCCTGGTTCACGGAAAGGGCTCCCACGGGGCATGTCTTTACGCACAGACCGCAGCCGGTGCATTCATCCTTTATTTCCAGAAATCCGCCCATGTCAGCCCTCCTTCCCTTCACCCAGAAGAAGGTCAGCCAGCCTGGCCGCCAGTTCCTCCGGTGCTCCGGTGTGAATCTCTCCCCCGGTCCTGGCTTCAGGGGTGGCGGTTACCACCACCTTCGTGGGGGAACCCTCCAGGCCGGTTTCCGCTTCCGTGAGGCCCAGGTCCCCGAGGCCCCAGGTGGGGATCTCCGCCTTGCGGGACTTCATCTTTCCCCTGAGGCTTGCGATCCGGGGCACATTGGCGTCCTTCAGTATGGTGAGCACCGCTGGAAGTTCACTTTTGACCACCTGTGTACCTGTTTCCACATATCGCTCGGTTACCACGGAACCTTCCTTCATTTCCCTCACTTTACCCACGAATGTTATCTGGGGCCAGTTCAGGGAGGCGGCTACGCTGGGGCCGGTCTGGGCGGTGTCACCGTCGATAGCCTGTTTGCCGAAGAAAACCGCGTGGACACCTCCGATGCGGTCCACGGCGGCGGCCAGGGTGTGGCTGGTTGCCCATGTGTCGGCGCCGGCGAAGGCCCGGTCGCTGACCAGAACGGCATCGTCGGCCCCCATGGAAATGGCCTCCCTGAGGATGGCCTCCGCCTGGGGGGGACCCATGGTGATCACGGTTACGGACCCGCCAAGCTCGTCCCGCCACCTGAGGGCCTCTTCCAGGGCATATGTGTCAAAGGGGTTCATTATGGAGGGCACGCCGTCCCGGATCAGGGTCCCCTTTCGGGATCGATCCGGACCTCGGCGGTGTCCGGTACCTGTTTTACTGCAACGACGAACTTCATCGGATCCTACTTTCTGTGGGCTTCCTTTATCATGGCGTGGGCTATGACGCTCCTCTGTATCTGGTTTGTGCCCTCGTAAATCTGGGTTATCTTGGCGTCACGCATCATTTTTTCCACCGGGTACTCCTTCATGTAGCCGTAGCCACCCAGTATCTGAACCGCGTCGGTGGTAACCTTCATGGCCACATCGCTGGCGAAGACCTTGGCCATGGCGGACTCCTTTTCGAATTTCTTCGCCCCGCTGTCCATCATCCTTGCCACGGAGTATGTGAGGGCCCTTGCTGCCTCTATCTGGGTTCCCATGTCCGCCAGCATGAACTGAAGTCCCTGGAAGGAGTCGATCCTGACGCCGAACTGCTTCCTCTGTGCGGCGTACCTGAGTGCCTCGTCCAGGCGCCCTGGGCTATGCCTACGGCCTGGGCCGCAACCCCGGGCCGGGAGTTGTCCAGGGTTTTCATGGCAACTATGAAACCCATTCCCTCCCGGGCTATGAGGTTCTCCGCGGGAACCCTGCAGTCCTCAAATATCAGCTCCCGGGTGGCGGAGGCGCGGATACCCATTTTGTCTTCCTTCTTGCCGTAGCTGAAGCCCGGTGTTCCCTCCTCCACTATGAATGCGCTGGCGCCCCTGGCGCCGCGGTCGGGGTCGGTGAGGGCTATCACGGTGTATATCTGGGCCTCTCCGCCGTTGGTTATCCACTGTTTCGTTCCGTTGAGCACATAGTGGTCGCCGTCCTTTATTGCACGGGTCTTCACACCGCCGGCATCGCTTCCCGCCTCGGGCTCGGTGAGGGCGAAGGCGCAGAGATTCTCGCCGGATGCAAGCCGGGGAAGGAACTTATGCTTCTGCTCCTCGGTGCCCATGAGGATTATCGGCATGGCTCCCAGGGCATTGGCTGCGTACGAAACGGCAATGCCGCCGCAGTAGCGGCTGAGCTCCTCGGTTGCCACCACCAGGGAGAGGCTTCCCATACCTGTTCCGCCGTACTCCTCGGGGATGTATATGGTGAAGAGGTCGCTCTGGGCCAAAACATCCATTATTTCCCGGGGGAAACGGTTCTCCTCGTCGAGTTCGGCCCTTATCGGAAGGATGTACTTCTCGCCTATCTCGGCGCATATCTCCCGTATTCCGATGATGTCCTCGTTGAGCATATAGTCCATTCTATTCCTCGCCTTCAGCTTTTTTCAGGGCCATTTCGGCCGCCGCCATTTCCGCGTTCTTCCTGCTGGCGGCTCTGCCCCTGCCCAGCACTTTTCCATTAACGGTTACACTGATGTCGAACACCGGAGCGTGGGGAGGTCCGGTGACTCTTTCTGTATGGTATTCCGGCAGGGGGATCCTCCTTGCCTGGCAGTATTCCTGCAGTCGTGATTTAGGGTCGCCGCCTCCGCTGGTTTCCTCGGTATGAAGAAGGGTCTGCCTCACGAAATCCATGGCCTTCGGGAAACCGCTGTCGGCGAAAAGGGCTCCGGCAACCGCTTCATAGGCGTCGGCGGCCACGGAGTCGGGGATCTCCCCATTCCGGAAGTCGCCTCCAGTGATGATCAGTTCCCTGAGTCCCAACCTGTCGGCGCACCTTGCCAGGGTTGATTTTCGCACCAGACCTATCTTCATCCTTGTAAGCTCCCCCTCGGAGGCCCCCGGTGAATCCTGAAGGAGACTCCACCTGACCGTCAGCTCTATCACCGCGTCGCCCAGGAACTCGAAACGCTGGTTGTCAGGGGTGTTCCGGGAGGAGGGGTGTGTGAGGGCCTGGCGCAGTAGGTCGGAGCGGCTGAACAGCCGCTCCAGACTTTCATAAGCGTTGATATCAGCTGTCAACCTTGTACTTGCGAAGGGCAATGGTAACATTGTGCCCGCCGAAGCCCAGGGAATTGCTCAGGGCATGCTCGATGGCAGCTTCCCTTGCTTTGCCCGGGACATAGTCGAGGTCGCAGCCTTCGCCGGGGTTCTCGAGGGTGGCCGTGGGGGTACGATCCCGTGCTTCAGAGCCAGGGCGGTGAGGGTTACCTCCATGCTTCCCGTTGCCCCGAGCATGTGGCCGTGAACCGACTTGGTGCTGGATACCATCACTTTGTCCGCATGGCTTCCCAGGGCGGTCCTGATCGCCATGGTCTCGTTCACATCGTTAAGCAGTGTAGAGGTTCCGTGGGCATTTACATAATCAACCTTGTCCGGCGAGATCCCGGCGTCCTTCATGGCCATTATCATTGACCTTGCGCAGCCCTCTCCCCCGGGTGCCGGTGCCGTTATGTGGTGGGCGTCGCATGACATTCCCACACCGGTTATCTCGGCGATGATGTCTGCACCCCTGTCCAGGGCGTGCTGAAGGTCTTCCAGAACAAGAATGGAAGCGCCCTCGGCGATAACGAAGCCGTCGCGGTCACGGTCGAATGGTCTGGATGCCTTTTCCGGCGTATCGTTGAAGGATGTGGAAAGGGCCTTCATGGAGCAGAAACCCCCGACACTCATTATGGTGAGGGGTGCTTCGCTTCCGCCGGTGATCATTGCTTCGGCACGGCCCAGCCTTATGGCATCCACCGCGGTGGCCAGGGCATGGGTACTGGAGGCGCAGGCGGTAACGGTGGCGAAGTTGGGACCCCTGGCGCCTATCTCTATGGCAACCTGCCCCGCCGCCATGTTGCTGATCATCATGGGAACGAAGAGGGAGCTTATCCGTCTTGGTCCCCTTTCCAGGGCGATGGTGTGCTGCTCCTCGTAGGTTTGAAGGCCGCCCACTCCGGAACCGATGATAACACCAACCCTCTCAGGGTCTATGGTAATATCCGAAAGGCCTGAATTTTTCCAGGCTTCCCGGGCGGCCACCATGGCGAACTGTGTGTAGCGGTCGTTCCGCCTTACCGCTTTGGCCCCGAGAAATTCCTCCGGGTCAAAATCCTTTATTTCCCCTGCAACCTGACTGGTAAACGGTTCCGGGTCGATAACGGATAATCTTCCGATACCGCTTGTGCCAGCTGCGGCGTTCTGCCAGGCCTCGGAAGGGGTGTTGCCGATTGGGCTCAAAACTCCAAGACCTGTGATAACTACCCGCTTTTCAGCCACGGAAATCCTCCCGATAGTCAATCCGGCGAAACGCTGCGCCCCCTGGATGCAGCGTTTCACCGGGATTTCAAACTTGTTTCCAGCTAGCCTTCAATACCCTTGGAGTGCAGGAACTCCACAACGGCGCCCACTGTTTCCAGGGTGTTGCCCTCTTCATCGGAAATTTTCAGATTGAACTCGTCCTCGAGGTCCATCATGAGATCGACCATGTCCAGGGAATCGGCGCCAAGGTCGTTCTTGAGGTCTGCGGTGGGGGTTACCTCTTCCCGCTTCACGTTCAATCTGCTGACAATAATATCAGAGATGCGGTTTTCAAGAGACATATTTCTTCCTTTCTCAGGTGGTGAGACCGCCGTCGACGGGCAGTACTATACCGGTAATATACTTCGCGGAAGGGCCCATGAGAAATCCAACCGCTTCTGCTATTTCAACTGGCTTCCCCAGCCTGCCGGCGGGGATCCTGGTAAGATAATCCGCTGTGACCTCTTCGGGAAGGTTCCTTGTCATTTCCGTTTCGATAAGCCCGGGGCTATCACGTTCACCCTGATATTCCTGCCGGAGAGTTCCCTTGTGAGGGACTTGGACATGCCGATAAGACCCGCCTTGCTTGCGGCGTAGTTGGCCTGCCCGGCGGCGCCCATGAGACCCACCACCGACGAAATGCTCACGATGGAGCCCTCCCGGGCCCTTATGAGGGAGCGGAGGAAAGCCCTTGTAACCTTCCAGGCGCCGGTGAGGTTCACATCGATGACCTGGCTCCACTGGGATTCGTCCATGCGCATCATAAGCGAGTCCCTGGTTATGCCGGCGTTGTTCACGATGCCCTTTACCGGGGGGAGGTCTTCGCCGATGGCCCGGGCAACGGCGTCAAGCTGCTCCGAATCGGTGATGTTCACCGTGTAGGGGGCATACTCGGGGCCCAGTTCCCCGGCGGCTTTCTGCAGGTCTTCCTCCAGCATATCAAGGGCGGCCACGGTCCAGCCCTGCTCAATGAGCTTTCTGGCGATCTCGAGGCCGATACCCCTTGCGGCTCCGCTTACCACCACAGTTGCTTTTTCACTCATCTGTCCACCTCACCACCATTCCTCCCCAGGTGAGCCCAGCGCCGAAGGCGGCCAGGACCACCGTGAATCCCGATTTTATGGTTCCGTTACGAAGTGCCTCATCCAGGGCTATGGGAATGGATGCGCTTGAGGTGTTCCCGTACTGGTCGATGTTCACATAAACATCCTTCCACTCCAGCCTCAGGACCCTGGCGGTGGATTCTATGATCCTTACATTTGCCTGATGGGAGATGAGGAGGTCCACATCCCTGTAGGTAAGACCCTCCTTGGCAAGGGCCTTCAGGGCGGAATCCCTCATGGCCCTCACGGCGCTCTTCATTATCTCGCCGCCGGACATGTGAATGGTGTTCAACTTCTGGTCGATTGCCTCGTGGGTAACGGGCATTCTGGAACCGCTGGCCGGGAGGTCAAGGAGGTGGCCAATGGAACCGTCGGCCCCCCAGTGGATACCGCCGAGGAGACCGCCGGGTCCGGTGCTGTCAATACAGGCGGCACCGGCGCCGTCGCCGAAGAGAACGCAGGTGTTCCTGTCCTCCCAGTTGGTGATAGATGAAAGCTTTTCCGCGCCGATGACCAGAATCCTGTCAAGGATTCCCGATTCAATAAAGGCCTTTGCCTGAATAAGTCCATAAATAAATCCGCTGCAGCCCGCTTCAAAATCATAACAAGGTACATTGCCCAGGCCGAGCCTGTGGGCAACCAGCGCCGCGGTGTTGGGAAAAGAAAAATCCGGTGTGACCGTTCCCAGGATGACCGCCTGAACATCCTCCGGCTTCCAGCCGGCGTTTTCCATGGCCATTCTGGCCGCCTCAACGGACATGTCGCTGTTGGCCATGTCGTCAGGGGCTATGTGTCTCTGTTTGATCCCGGTCCTGGTGGTTATCCACTCGTCGGTGGTATCAACCATTTTCTCAAGGTCTTCGTTGGTCAGGACCGGTTCCGGGGCAAAGTGGCCGGTGCCTGTAATGTAAGCGTGTCTATCCTTCAACGGTCTTATCCTCCTCCTCAAGTAGTTCTGCCATCTTGTTCTCGATGGCCTCCACGGCGCCGCTGCGTCTGAAATCCACCGCCGCGGCGATGGCGTTCCTTATGGCCAGGGCCGATGAGCTTCCGTGGGCGACGATTCCAACCCCCTTCAGGCCCAGCAGGGGGCCCTCCGTACTCTGCGGCATCGAATTTTTCCATAGCTTGCTGAAGGACGGCTTCATGAAGAGGAACCCCAGTCTTGATGTCCACTGCTTCTTCATCTCGAGATAGAGGGTTCCCCCCACCATGGAAGCTATGGACTCTATGAACTTCACCAGGACATTTCCCGTGTAGCCGTCGGTTACCACCACATCGGCCTCCCCCAGAAGAATGCCGTCGCCCTCTATGTTCCCTCCGAAATTTATTGGTGAGCCGCTGAGAAGCCTGTAGACCTCCTTGACCTCGGGTGTGCCCTTGGATGGTTCGCTTCCAACGTTCAGAAGACTTACCTTGGGGTTGTCAACGCCGAAGACCAGCCTGGAGTAGATGCTTCCCATGAAGGCGAACTTGTACATGAGCTGAGGCCTGCACCCCACATTCGCACCGACATCCACAAGAATTGTGGGGTTCCCTATGGTGGGAATGCTGCTCGCCAGGGCAGGCCGGGGAATGCCTTTGATGCGACCCAGGGCGAACATGCTGCTTGCCATCATGGCGCCTGTGTTCCCCGGGCTCACCATTGCGTTGGCTATGCCCCTTCGCTGAAGCCCGGCCATGACCGCCATGGAGCTGTCGGGCTTTTCCTTCAGGGCTTCCGCCGGGTGGTCGTCCATGGTGATCACCTGTGAGGCGTGCTGGATCTCTATGGGGTACTTCTGCCCGCCGGCCCTGGACAGAAGACGGGCCACTGTGTCCCGGTGACCCACAAGGATCACCTTCACGTTTTCCCTGAGGCTCCTCGGGCTTTCCCGGAAGAACTTCACCGCCCCGCCCACCACACGCCGGGGCCGTGGTCTCCGCCCATGGCATCCAGGGCAACAACGACGGAACTCTTCAAAACCATTTACCGCCGGTGCAGTTTCGGCTAGTCTTCGACAGGTTCCGTGACCTGCCTGCCGTTATAGAATCCGCAGTGCCTGCAAACCCTGTGGGGAAGCCTGGGCTCCCCGCACTGGGGGCATGAGCTGGTGGAGCTGACCGCAATTTTCCAGTGACCGCGGCCCTTGTCGCGCCGGGTTGACGAGTGCCTTCTTTTTGGAACTGGCATCTGAATCTCTCTTTCAATCTGGAATACCGGGCTATACCCCGGTATCGTGTTTGCATTCCTCTTTGTTCCTGTTCATTCCGCAGCGGGGACACAGACCCCTGCAGTCGGGGCTGCAGAGGGGTACAGAAGGTATGGAAAGAATCACCGCTTCGCGAACGGGGTCTAATATACTAACGGTGCCGTCGTTATGCGAGACCGGCTCAACTTCCGGATCGGTGAGCATATCGGGATCCCAGGAGTATATCCTCTCTATCTCCTCTGTAACGGGGAACACCACCGGTTCCAGGCATCTTGCGCACTGAACGGTGAAGTCAGCCTGAAGATCACCCTTTATGAGTATTTCGTTCTCGGTGCGGGTTACCTCGAGGTAGAGCTCTCCCCGGGCGGACAGGGGCTCGGCGTCGGGCAGGTCCCAGGGGACTTCCCCAATTTCAAGGATGAAGGACTCCCTGGTTACCCCCCTGTCAATGGAGTTTATGGGAATGGACAGGGTTTCGGTGACGAGCCTCATTCCCCCCCTCCCGGAACTCACCGGACATGGCCTCTTCTATCCTGCGGTTCTCCTGTTCCGAGGGGGACTGAACATAGATGCGTGCAAGGGGTTCGGTGCCGCTGAGGCGAACCAGTACCCAGGTGTCATCCCCCAGGGAAAGCTTAACGCCGTCGGTGCGGTCAATACCGGTTACCTGCAGTCCGGCGGCTTCCCTTTTGTCTTTTTCAAAGAGTTCGGTTACTATTCGACTGCGCATTTCAGAGTCGAGGGGAAGGTCCACCCTGGTGTTGTAAAGCCTGCCGTGCCTGCTCCACATATCCCGGAGGAGTTCGCCCAGTCCCCTGCCGTGGTGGCAGACCATTTCCGCGGCGAGAAGCCCGGCCAGTATGCCGTCTTTCTCGGGAACATGGCTGCCGGTGGAAAGGCCTCCGCTCTCTTCCCCGGCAAGGAGGACTCCGCCCTGGAGTATTTCCGCCCCCAGGTGCTTGAACCCCACGGGGGTGACCATAACTTCCAGGCCCCTTGCCTTTGCGGCCCTGTCAACTATGCTTCCGGTGGTAATGGACCTCACCACACGGCCGGTGGCGCCGGAATCGGCCAGGTACTCCACCAGAAGCGCCATGAAGTCGTGGGGAGTAACGAAGCTGCCCTCCTCGTCCACTATACCGAAACGGTCGGCGTCGCCGTCGGTGGCCAGCCCCAGGGAGGCTCCGCTGCGGCGAACACTGAGTGAGAGGTCCGAGAGGCCGGCGGCATTGGGCTCGGGGTGCTGCCTTCCGGCGAAAAGGGGGTCCCTTGTGCCGTTGAGCATCCTTACCGCTCCGCCCAGTTCGATCAGTTTTTTGTCCAGCACGCCGCTTCCGGCGCCGCTGAAGGCGTCGTAGACCACCCTGAGGGAATCGGTCCTCCTGAATGCTTCGGTGTTCAGAAAACCGTCGATTTCCTTTAAATAGGGGGTAATGAAATCCCGGGGAATGACCTTTCCTCCGGAGACCCTTTCCGGTGAGTTCTCTTCGGCGGTGAGCTCCTCTATTCTGCCGGTGTCTTCCCCGGATGCCGGTCCGCCGTGCCAGGGGCTGAACTTGATGCCGTTGTAAAGGGGTGGATTATGGCTGGCGGTAAAATTGATGACCCCTCCGAGTTTCATGCTTCTGCATCCGTGGGAGAGGACCGGTGTGGGAACCGGTCTTTCGGAGAGGTAAACGGTGAAACCCAATTCCGCCATTCTTTCAGCCGCGGCTTCGGAAAGCTCCGGGGACAGGAACCTGCAGTCGCCGCCTATGGCAATGGAACCGTGACCGGTTTCCCGAAGCCTTGAGGATATGGCGTCCACAACGGACATGGCCCTGTCCCAGGTGAACTCCTTTGATATTACCCCTCGCCATCCGGATGTGCCGAACTTAATGCTCATTCAAACTGCTCCTCGGTGAGAAATTCTATCGCCCGCATTATTACCTCGTCGTGGGGGGCGGTTGCTTCGTAATAACGGTTCATGGGCCACTCCCTCAGTGCTATCTCACGAAGGAGGGCCCTTTCTATGTAGAGATGGCTCTCCGCCAGTTCCTCCGGGGTGTATTCTATTCCCTCTTCGGCCATGTACTCCTCAAAAAGCTGGAACACCTGTTCATCGGGCCAGAAGTCCAGGGGGATGTCGTGGCTGAGGGTGTAGTCAACGGCAAAGCTGAAGAAGTGGCCGTCGAACTCCAGCTCGGCCACCAGATCTATGCCGAAGGAATCCGGTTCCACGGTAATGTCCGGGATGATCCCCCATGTTTCCTCTGCCTCTGCGTTCATGAAGTCCGGGCTGAGGGTGCGGTCGATGCTTCTGTCCGAAGGGGTGTAGTAACGGGCGGTGGTGAGTTTCACCCCGTAATGGCCTATTCCGGGGTATTCGCCCAGGTCGGAGAGGGACTGAACCGAACCCTTTCCAAAGGTCCTGCTTCCTATGAGGGTCGCTGCGTGCTGGTCCTGGAGGCTCCCGCCAGGATCTCGGAAGAGCTGGCGCTGCCGCCGTC
This sequence comes from Candidatus Sabulitectum silens, assembly GCA_001875255.1. Lineage (GTDB taxonomy): Bacteria > Fermentibacterota > Fermentibacteria > Fermentibacterales > JCC-6 > Sabulitectum > Sabulitectum silens. The sequence goes on from MJAN01000002.1 coordinate 23,585, forward strand.
TACAAGAAGAACGAGTTCGCCGTCGTAGAGAACTCCCCTTCGGGTTCTGTAGGTGAACTCCCCAACGGACTGTCCCGGGTGGTTACAACAACGGCACCGGCGGGGAGGAAGATGTCCGCCACGTCGATGGAGGGAAGCATCAGGCCGCCGGAGTTACCCCGTACGTCCAGTATCATTTTTTCCGCCCCCTGGTCCTCAAGCTCCAGCACCGCATCGAGCACCTCGTTGGCCGACTCTTCGCTGAACCGGGAAAGCCTTATGTAGCCGATGCCGGGCTGCACCATGAAGTGAGCCGAGACCGAAGGGAAGTCTATCACATCCCTCTCGATGGGGAAAACGATGGGTTCGTCCATTCCCGGTCTCTGAACGGTGAGTTCCACCACGGTCCCGCCGGGCCCCTTATGTGGCTCACCGCTTCGGTGGTGGTAATGCCCTCGGTGGACATGCCGTCGATCTCGGTAATGCGGTCGCCGGCCTTCATTCCCGCCCTGTAGGCCGGGGTCCCCTCGATGGGGGAAATGACCGTGAGCCAGTCGTCCCGCTGACCCAGTGTTATGCCAACTCCCTCGAAGGAGCCCTCCAGCTGTATCTGCAGGTTTTCCAGCTCGTCCGGGGTGAGAAGGACGCTGTTGGGGTCCAGGGACTGGAGCATTCCCTGAAGGGCCTGCTCTATAAGGTCGGTGCTGCTCAGTGTGTCAACATAGGAAGCCCGGGTAAGACCGTAGACATCAAAGAACAGCTCCAGTGACGATGCCCGTTCCGCCGGTGATTCCTGGCTCTGTGCGGATGCGGTGGGCGGAAGGGCCAGAACGAGTGATGCGGCGATTAGGAGGGTGCCGGTAACCGCGGCGACCCATCCGGGTACGAGATTCTTCATTGTGAGTCTGCCTTTCTTTCCCTACCCCTGATCTTAACCTGGTCAAGAATAATGGAATCCTGTGTTTTGCCGTCGAGCATTCCGTCTACCACCAGGAACCTTTCCGGTTCCCCCCGGGCGATGGCAAGATAGCCCTCCCTCACCCTTCGGTGAAAGTCCATCTTCTCCATCTCGATGCGGTCGAGGGTCCTTCCGGAGAGGTCCATTCTTCTGAAGCCCTCCTCGGGGTCGAGGTCCATCAGTATGGTCAGGTCAGGTTTCAGCCCGTCGGTGGCAAGCTGATTGGCCCTTTCGATGCCCTGAAGGGGAAGCCCCCTGCCGTAGCCCTGATAGGCCGTGGTGGCGTCGATGTACCTGTCGCAGACCACCACGGCTCCCCTTTCCAGGGCGGGTCTCACGATCAGGCTCACATTTGCCGCCCTTCCGGCGAAGTAAAGCATCAGTTCAGCCAGGGGGGGCACTTCCAGGGAAGGGTCGAGGAGGATCGACCTTATTCGTTCGGATATCTCGGGCCCGGGTTCCCTGGTGAAAACGGTTTCACCGGGCAACAGCCGGAGGCCCCGAGAAGATTCCGGCATCTGGAGGATTTGCCCGACCCCTCTACTCCCTCAAAGGTGATAAAAAGACCGGGCAAAGGAATCTCCTATTTCTTTTCAGCCTTCTTTTCAGCCTTCTTTTCAGCGGCGCGCCGTAGGTCTGGATGTACTCTTCGGTCATCCTGTGGCAGACGTCGTCGTAGTACTGAACCGGAGGTGACTTGAAGAAGTAGCTGGAAGGTGCTTCTATCGCCCCGGAAAGGCCGTTGTCGAGGGCAAGCTTGGCGCAGCGGACGGCATCTATGATCACCCCTGCGCTGTTGGGGCTGTCCCACACTTCAAGCTTGGCTTCGATGTTGAGGGGCACATCTCCGAAGCTGGTGCCCTCCATGCGGATGTAGCACCATTTCCTGTCGTCGAGCCATTCAACGTAATCGCTGGGGCCTATGTGCACGTTCTTGGGCAGTATTCCCCCGGGGATCTGGCTTGTGACGGCGTTGGTCTTGCTGATCTTCTTTGACTCGAGGCGTTCCCTCTCAAGCATATTGAGGAAATCGGTGTTGCCTCCCACATTGAGCTGGTAGGTACGGTCGAGCCTCACGCCCCTGTCCTCGAAGAGACGGGTCATCACCCGGTGAAGGATAGTGGCTCCCACCTGACTCTTGATGTCGTCGCCCATGCATGGAAGGTTCTTGTCACGGAACCTTTTCTGCCAGTAGGGCTCACGGGCGATGAAAACCGGAATGGCGTTCACGAAGGCGCACCCTGCCTCGAGTATCTGCTCAACGTACCACTTGGTGGCCTCTTCGCTGCCCACGGGAAGGTAGCTCACCACCACATCGGTCTTGGTTTCCCTGAGAATACCCACGATGTCCGCCGTGGGGCCGGGGGCCTTTTCGATCACCGGTTTGAGGTATTTGCCTATGCCGTCGTGGGTCATGCCCCTGTTGACGGTGACTCCCAGCTTGGGCACATCGCAGAGCTTGATGGTGCAGTTGGGGTCGGCGAAAATAGCCTCGCTGAGATCCTTTCCGACCTTGGACACATTGATGTCGAAGGCCGCGCTGAACTCAACATCCTTTACATGGTATCCCCCAGGTTCACATGCATGAGACCCGGGACCTTGTCGGTATCCTTAGAGTTGCGGTAATACTCTACGCCCTGAACAAGGCTGCTGGCGCAGTTACCCACTCCGATTATGGCCACCCTGACTTTTTTTGACATTCAATATCCTCCCTGACGGGTAATGTTCGAATGAAAGGAGCACCCCTAGTTCAGGGGCATACCCCTCCCATCCCCTGTAACTTTCAACAACCTCTGCAAAGCGGTGAACCAGGAACCGGCGGCAACAGCCGCAAAGCTCCACACGATGACCTCGGTTCCCCAGGGGAGCAGAGGTGAAAGTGTTACTCCCGCTATGAGCAGGACAAGCCTTTCAGTCCTTGTGAAAAGCCCCACTTTGCATTCGATACCAAGCCCCTCGGCCCGGGCCCTTACATAGCTTACCATGAGAGACCCGCCCATGGCCAGGGGAATTATAAACAACAAGCTATCATGTTCACTTCCGGCCCTTCCGGCAAGCACCGCCGTAAAGATAATTATTTCCCCCACTCTGTCCAGAGATGAATCCAGGGCTGCTCCGCCCCTGGAGACCGAGCCTGTCATCCTGGCTATGCTTCCGTCCACAGCGTCGAAAAGGCTGCCGATGATGAGCACCGCGCCACCTGCCAGATAATGGCCTTCGTACACCAGCCAGGAAGCCCCCAGGGTTATCATGAGACCGGCAATGGTGGCCCCCGCAGGTGTTACACCCATTTTCACAAGAAGGACCACGAAGGGCCTGAGAAGCCCCTTCAGCGTCAGCCTTGTTCTTTCAAGGTTCATGGAGAAGCTCCTTCGACAAGCAGTGTTATCTCCCCCTTCGGGCAGGAATCCGAGTACCTGGCGCACATTTCCGAAACTGTGCCCCTTATGATCTCCTCATGGATCTTTGTGAGTTCCCTGGCTACGCAGCAGCGTCTGTTCCCGAAGACCTGGAGCATCTCGGTGAGCAGCCTGTGAAGATGGTGAGGACCTGTGTAATATGCAATGGTTCCCCTGTAATCCGCCATCTCCCCCAGCCGTTTCAGCCTTTTCCCCTTCTTAACCGGGGGAAAGCCCTCAAAGGCGAAACGGTGTATTGGAAGGCCGGAAACCACAAGCCCCATTATCACCGCAGACGGGCCGGGTATCATGGTAACCTCCGCACCGGACTCGATGGCCAGGGAGACCACCCTGTAGGCGGGGTCGGATATTCCCGGTGTTCCAGCATCGGTGGCCATGGCAACCGTTGAGCCCTGCCGCAGGAACTCCTCTATCTGTGGGAGCCTTCCCTGAACATTGTGGTCGTGGCAGCTGTACAGTTTCCTCCGGTCCTCAACGAACCTGCCGGTGCGCCTGGTGTCCTCGGCCATCACCGCGTCGGCCTCCCGCAGGCGGCTGCCGCCCTGGGGGACATGTCCTCAAGATTTCCAATGGGGGTGGCCACAAGGACCAGCTTTCCCCTTCGGGGTTCGGTCATCGGTTCTCCAGACGGGATCTGAGGTTCCTTATCCTCTCGATCCTGGCACTGGTGGCCTCGGTGTCCCGTTGAAGGGTAACACGCATGGTCATGCCCTCGGTTACATCCGCTGGAAGGTATTCCCCGGGCAGGTGCCAGTCGAAACCGCCGGGAACCAGTATAACGGCGATGCCCTCCTCTATCCTGTCGAGGTCAACGGTAAACTCGCTCTTCTGATCGTCAGCCATGAAACCCTCCTTGCAACGGCTCTTAATCCTCGGCTTCCACTCCGTGCCAAACACCGCCGCCGATGATTGACTGGGCGATGTTCTTGATGTGGTCCCCGGCCCTCTCGCAGTACTCGATGAAATCCAGAATCGCAAGGCCGGTGAGGTTGGAAACTCCGTAGGTTGCAAGGGATTTGCTGTAGTTGTCCCTTGCTTCCTGCTCTATCTGGTTCAGCCTGCCCTCCAGGATGAGGACCTGCTGGGCGGCGTTGAGGTCGTGGGTCTCAAGGGCGATGACGATGTGTTTAACCATTTTCCGTACCACTTCGAAGCCTGGCCGGCGGCTGCGGAAAGGGGACCCTCCTCCTGGAGAATGCTCCCCTTAACACGTCCCCGGGCCTCGACCATGTTCACCGAATGGTCGGAAACCCGTTCGATGTCGTTCACCGAGTGAAGGATGACCGGCAGCATCAGGGTCTGTTCCGTTGATAGGTTGGCATTGAACAGCTTGGAAACATAAATGGTCATGTCCCTCTGCATTTCGTCCACGGTGTCTTCAATGGAGAAGATGCTCTTTGGCTTGTGCTTCCCCTCAAGGAAGTGTTCCGCCGCCCATATAAGTCCCTTTCCGGCGAATCTGGCCATCTTCGACATTTCTCTGTTCAGGGTGTCTATGGCTAGGGCCGGGGAATCGATCAGGTTCAGATCTAGACGAAGCTCCGGATGCCTGCTTTCGATCTCTTCCTGCCCGGGGGGAAGTATCAGCCTGCAAATCCTTGCCAGCAGGGGAACAAGCGGAAGGAACACCAGACAGTTGACGATGTTGAAAATGGTGTGGGCGTTGGCCACCTGCCTTACAGGGTCGTCGCTGGTCCTCCTCACAATGTCCATGAAGAACCCGTTGGGATCCAAAATGAAAACGGCGAAGTAGGCCGCTCCTATCATCTTTATCAGTGTGTGGGCCATGGCGGTCTGCCTTGCGTTCCTGTTGCTGCCTATTGAAGCCAGCTGGGCGGTCACGGTGGTTCCTATGTTGTCCCCCAGGACCAGGAAGAACGCACCCTGGAGGCCGATGAGGCCGGAACCGGCCAGGGTCATGGTAAGGCCCACGGTGGCGCTTGAACTCTGAACCAGAAGGGTCACCAGCATGCCGGCGAAGATTCCCAGCAGGGGATTTCTGCTGAAGCTTGTGAAGAACTCCCTCACCGGCGCGCTGCCCTGCAGGGGTTTCATCACCCCGCTCATGGTGGTCATGCCCAGGAACAGGAGACCGAGCCCTGTGAGGGCCCTGCCCCACATCTGCCTCCTGGGATTCTTTGAAAAAGCTGAGAGGGCGAAACCCACACCTATCATGGGGTATGCGTAGGCCGTTACTCTGAAGGCAATGAGCTGCCCTGTGATCGTGGTTCCGATGTTTGCCCCCAGTATGACGCCTATAGCCTGTTGCAGGGTCATAAGTGAGCTGTTAACGAAACCCACTGTAATGACCGTTGTCGCGCTGGAACTCTGGATCAGGGCGGTAACGAATGCTCCGGCGGCCACTCCCATTATCCTGTTCCTGGTGAGGGCCTTGAGGATGGCCCGCATCCTGTTCCCGGCAACCTGCTGGAGATTGGAGGACATGAGATGCATCCCCATGAGAAAAATGGCCAGCCCTCCGAATATCTGGAACACTATCGCCTGTATGTCCAGGGAAACAACGTGGAAAGTAACGGATGACTGAACGCCATCGTGGTCCGTGACGGTTCCTGTCACCGCCACCTCTCCCATCTTCCCCAGGGAGAGCCCGACCCTTGCGATGCCGTTGGAATCGGTCTCGACAATGAGTCCCTCCGACAATTCGCCGCTTAGGGTCAGGTAGCCTTCCGCCGGAAGCAGCTCCGCGTTGCCGCCGGTGACTGCAAAGTACACCGGGTAGCCGGGAACGGGATTGCCTGAACGGGTGGAAGTAAGCCTCAGATCAAGAGAGGACTCGAGTTCAGAGCCCGACTTGCCGTGGTCGGTGTATTCGAGCTGCTCAATGGCGAGAGCGCTGTCCGCCGAAGCGGACACGGCCAGGATGAAGAGCAGGGGCAGCAAGAGCTTCATGAACCCGCCGGCCTATTCATCGTATTCTTCCCCGTGCCACACGCCTCCTCCGAGGATGGACTGGGCTATGTTCTTGATGTGGTCCCCGGCCCTCTCGCAGTACTCGATGAAATCCAGTATGGCAAGACCCTCGAGGTTGGAGACACCGTAAGTTGCCAGGGATCTGCCGTAGTTCTCCCGTGCCTCCTCCTCTATCAGGTTCATGCGGCCCTCAAGCACGAGAACCTTCTGGGCGGCGTTGAGGTCGTGGGTCTCAAGGGCGATTACGATGTGTTTAACCATTTTCCGCACCACTTCGAGGCCTGGCCGGCGGCTGCGGAAAGGGGACCCTCCTCCTGGAGAATGCTCCCCTTAACACGTCCCCGGGCCTCGACCATGTTCACCGAATGGTCGGAAACCCGTTCGATGTCGTTCACCGAGTGAAGGATGACCGGCAGCATCAGGGTCTGTTCCGTTGATAGGTTGGCATTGAACAGCTTGGAGACATAGATGGTCATGTCCCTCTGCATTTCGTCCACGCTGTCTTCAATGGAGAAGATGCTCTTTGGCTTGTGCTTCCCCTCAAGGAAGTGTTCCGCCGCCCATATAAGTCCCTTTCCGGCGAATCTGGCCATCTTCGACATTTCTCTGTTCAGTGTGTCTATGGCCAGTGTGGGGGAATCCAGGAGGTTGGCGTCGAGGTGAAGTTCCGGATGACGGCTCTCTATCTCCTCCTTGCTGGCCGGAAGAAGGAACCTGCAGAGCCTGGTGAGCAGCGGCACAAGGGGCAGGAAACGATGCAGTTGATTATGTTGAACATGGTGTGGGCATTGGCCACCTGCCGCATGGTGTCTCCGGAGGTGTTCCTTACGAACCTGAGGAAGAAGCCGTTCCGGTCGATGGCCAGCAGGGCAAAATAGATGGCGCCTATTACATTGAACAGGGTATGGGCAAGGGCGGCCTGTTTTGCGGTGCGGTTGCTTCCTATGGCGGCAAGCTGGGCGGTTATGGTGGTTCCGATGTTGTCCCCCAGCACCAGGAACACGGCCCCCTGAAGCCCTATCAGCCGGAACCGGCCAGTGTCATGGTGAGACCCACCGTGGCGCTGGAACTCTGGACCAGGACGGTGACCAGTGTTCCGGCCACTATGGCCAGAATGGGATTGGTGCTGAACGTGGTGAAGAACTCCCTGACCGGAGCGCTTCCCCTGAGGGGTTTCATCACCCCGCTCATTGTTGTCATGCCCAGGAAGAGAAGCCCCAGGCCCATGAGTGCCCTGCCCCACATCTGCCTTTTGCCGTTCTTGCTGAAGGTGGCGAAGGCGAAGCCCACGGCTATCATGGGGAAGGCGAATTTTGTTACCTTGAATGCTATGAGCTGGCCTGTGATGGTGGTTCCTATGTTGGCCCCGATAACCACACCCACCGCCTGCTGGAGATTCATCAGGGCGCTGTTCACGAACCTACGGTGATCACGGTGGTTGCGCTGGAACTCTGTACCAGCGCCGTGACAAGGGCTCCTGCCGCCACCCCCATGAAGCGGTTGGTGGTAAGGGCTTTCAGTATGGTCTTCATCCTGTTGCCGGCAACGTTCTGAAGGCTTGAGGACATGAGCTGCATTCCCAGAAGGAATATTGCCAGCCCCCCGGTGATCTGAAAAACGATTGCCCTGATATCCAGGGAGACCACATTGAAGGAGGCGGAGAAGTGCTGCCCATGGAGGTCGGTTACCGTTGCGGTAACGGCTATCTCCCCCATATCCCCCAGGAGGAGGTCCACCTCGGCAAGCCCCTGGGAGTTGGTGTGGACCACGAGACCCTCGGCCCTCTCCTCCTCGAGGGTGAAGTATCCCGGTGCCTGGAGCAGCCTGCCATCTCCCTGCATCACCGTGAAGTGAACCGGGAGATCCGCAATGGGCAGACCCTCCGGGGTGGTTACCTCCACCGCCAGACCGCCTTCCAGCATGCTTTCCGAATCCCCGTGATCCGAATGGTTCCGGGTTTCGATGATTATATCGCTCTGTGCCAACGAGATGAACGGTACAAGAAAAAGCGCAAGAAAAATCGGTTTCAACAGCACACCCCTCTGTTGATGAAGTGAATTCAAAGAGTTGAATGAATGAAATTCTACCCGGGGGAATATAGCAAAACCGAAGGTTTCGGCGAAGGTACTGTATAGGTGTTGGAAATGGTGTTATTTTACCGCCATGAATAAAGCCGCTGCCATACTTGAAGCCATGCGTCTGAGGTCCTGGACGAAGAACTCCTTCGTGTTCGCCGCCCTTCTCTTTGGAAGGGTCTGGTCGTTGAGGGGCTTCTGGAAACGGTTCTGGCCGCCCTGGGCTTCGGGCTGGTCTCCTCGGCCATATACCTCATCAACGACTCCGTTGACAGGAAGAAAGACCGCCTTCACCCGGAAAAGAAGAACCGGCCCATAGCCTCGGGCAGGCTATCCGTAAGGACCGCCCTCGTTACCGCTGCCCTTGTGGGCGGAGGGACCATTGCCTCGGCCTGGGTCCTGTCGCCATGGCTCGCTTTAGTCTATTCGGTGTATTTCCTTAAACAGATAGCCTACTCCCTAAGGCTTAAGAACACTGTGATACTGGACTGCATACTGATCTCAATGGGCTTCGTTCTCAGGGCTCTGGCCGGGGTTGCGGTGCTCTACGACTTCGGTGAACTCATCGAACTATCCCCATGGCTGGTGATATGCACATTCTTCCTGGCCCTGCTCCTTGCCTTCGCCAAAAGGCGGCATGAACTTGAGTCCATGGGGGAAAAGGCCAGGGAACACAGGCATAACCTGAAGGAATACTCCCTGCCCCTCCTCGATCAGATGATAGGCATAACCGCCGGAACCAGCATACTGGGCTACGCCATATACACCGTAAGCGACAGGACCGCCCAGGAGGTCTCCCCCACCTTTGGATGACCATTCCCTTCGTGGCCTACGGGGTTTTCAGGTATCTTTTCATCGTATACGGCCTGGGCAAGGGGGGGCCCCGGAGAAGGTGCTCCTGAAAGACGGTCCCCTCCGCCTTAACCTCGTCCTGTGGGTCCTGGCGGTGGCGATCATCCTGCTCCAGGGCGGTCAGGCCAGTTGAGGTCGGTTACACTGAAGGCCCCGGCAAAACTCAATCTGGGCCTTCGCATCACAGGCATACTGCCGAACGGCTTCCACTCCCTGGAAAGCGTTTTTTCTGCGATTACCCTTGCGGATGAGGTTGAGGTTGCCATATCCGACGGTTCAAGGGGAACAAGCCTTCGGTGCACCGGGTTCCCCTCTCCTGAAGGCCCTTCCAACCTGGTCTGGAAGGCGGCGGAGCTTTTCAGGGCTGAAACGGGCTACACCGGGAGCATTTACATTCGCCTCCACAAGAACATTCCCTCCCCCGGGGGGCTGGGCGGAGGAAGCAGCGATACAGCGGCGGTTATCAGGCCCTGGTGAAACTGACCGGCCTGGAGGTTGACGTAATCGAACTGGGCTCCGCCCTTGGAAGCGATGTTCCGTTTTTCGCAGGGGGTTTTTCCCATGCTGTCGTAAGGGGCCGGGGGGAGCTGGTGGAGGGCTGCAGCGTACCTGAATTCCACGCCGTTCTCGTTAGCTCGGGGGAAAGAATACCCACCCCGGTTGCCTACTCATTGTGGGACGAAGGGGGCGGGCACTTGACAGAGCCATGGCAGATAAGCAATTATACCGCCCTGAATTTTGGAGTTTGGCATGAGGGTAAGCCTTTCCCTGTCAGACTCGACAACGACTTCCTGCCGGTTCTTTCCAGAAGGTTCCCCGGCGTGGAGCGCGCCGCCGGTATTCTGTCCGAGACCTGCGTCAACTGGGGCTCAGCGGTTCCGGCCCGGTGTTCTACGCCCTGTATCCATACGAGAAAGAGGCGGTGGAGGCCGAGGAAAACCTCAGCGGGAAGTTCCCCTGGGTTTTCCGTTGTCGGTCCAGGCAAATTGGGGCGTCGTCAAATGGTTAAGACACAGGGTTTTGGTCCCTGCATTGGGGGTTCGAATCCTCCCGCCCCAGCCAGCTTTCCCGGTAATTAACGAAAGGACATAGTAATGCCGATCCAGTTAAATCTTGAGAAGAGGGTCAAGATCGGTTCCCGTGAGGCAAGAAGGCTTCGCAGGGCCGGTTATGTTCCAGGTGTCATCTACGGCGGAGTGGAGAACGAACTGTCGGTAAAGATGCTCACCCACGAATTCATGACCAGCATAGGCTACGCGAAGTCTCTGGGTATCGTACACCTGAACCTGGAAGGAAGCACCCACAAGAGCATCATCAAGGAAATTCAGTGGGATACCCTTACCGACCAGCCGGTGCACCTGGATTTCCAGGTGGTCTCCGACGATCAGATACTCACGGTTCCAGTTCCGGTTCACCTCAAGGGCACACCCCTGGGCGTCACCATCGACGGCGGCATTCTCGACCACGCAATGTACGAGGTCGATGTCACCGTCCGCGCTGCGGACATCCCCTCCGAGCTGGTCTTCGATGTTTCGGAAATGCGGATGAACGACAGGCTTCACCTTGCGGAAATGACACTGCCCGAGGGAATGACCGTAGACCTCAGCACCGATCCTGTCATCGCCAGCATCATTCCTCCCAAGACCCTGAAGCTTTCCGAAGAGGAAGAAGAGCTGGAAGATGCCGAGGAAGCCGAAGAGGGAGCCGAGGGAACACCCGAGGCCGGCGGGGAACAGTAAGAACAGGTGGAACCTTCAGAACCGGATATCGGCATAGTCCTCTGCTTGGTAATCCCGGTCCGAAGTACGCCCTTACTTGGCACAACGCCGGATTCTGGGTGGCGGACATACTGGCCAGGGAATCCGGCGTTGCCTTCAAGAGGGCAGGTGCCTTCGAGATCGCTTTCCTCTCCGGGGGATCAACCTGGTGAAGCCCTCAACCTACATGAACGAAAGCGGCAGGGCCGCCGGGGCAATACTCACCGCCAGGCAGCTCGACCCGGAAAACATGCTGGTGGTATGCGACGACGTTAACCTTCCCGTGGGAACCATAAGGCTCAGAAGCTCCGGGTCCGCCGGGGGGCAGAACGGCCTCGGTAACATCATCGAAGTACTGGGAACACAGGACTTCCCGAGACTCCGGATAGGAGTGGGACCGAAACCCGAGGGAATGGACCTTGCGAAGTATGTTCTTTCCAGGTGCCCAAACCGCAGCAGGAACTGGCTTCCATATCAGCCCACAGGGCGGCGGACTGCGTTGTTGAAGCGGTGAAGAACGGCGTTAAGGCCGCCCAGTCCATATACAACGGAACCGTATGAAAAAGGCCCGGGCGGCGAAGATCGCCGCCCGGGCACGCATACTGATAGTATCAGATGGTTGCCGCAACCAGGCCGAACAATGCGAAACCTGTTGCAAGGGCATCACTTCCATTCATGACGAACTCTCCCTGAACACCGCCCTCGGCGAAACCGCCGTTCCATTTCATCAGCACATCGGAGGATATCTCCGGAAGGTTCATCTCCCCGGGGCTGAAGGCAAGGATCGCGGCGATATAGCCTGCCAGGCTCATTTCTCCCGCCATGTCCCCATCGCCTGAAACCGTTGCCGGAGTGTAATCTTCGGAAACGATGCTCAGGAGAATGTCCGGGTTCGGGGCCATCTCCAGAAGCAGTGCCCCTGGTGCACCGTCATCCAGTAGGTGAAGGCCATCCTGGTGTCCGGATCCTGGGTGATCTCCATGGATGTGGTGTAGAGGTCCACTCCATCAACCTGAACGATCTCACCCTCTGTTATGACAAAGGCCCCCTCCATAGAGGCGTTGCCGCTGAAGAGATCCTGGAAAACATCCATATAGTCGCCGTACATTCCGGCGATGTCAGCCAGGGTTTCCTGGCCTGTGAGCTCGTAGGCGGCAACCATGTGCATCGGGCCGTCGGAAAACATGGATACCGCTGCGTTGGATGCAAGGGATGACCAGAACTCCATGGAGCCCTCCGGGGGATCGGGAAGGAAAACACCGGTAAATGCCGAGGTGATCCCCATGGCCATTTCCTCTGGCATCCTGAACCTCACCGTGGCCACATCCCCGGCGGGATCAGCTCCAGCATGTCCCTCCCTCCGGATGAAACGCTCATTTCCGCCAGTTCTGAACCGGGCAGGAAGGTGAGTTCCTTTCTGATCACCAGATCCTCAGGCCCTGCGGTGAGGGTTACGGACAATCTGTCCGACTGGGTGAGCACAAGCTGAATGCCGTCCATGTAAACATCCATGAGATCAGGGATGAAGGAGGGCATTGTAGGGTCTTCGGATAACCCCTGCATCATCAGGTTCCTTGCCATGGGCATCTGGGCCGCCGCCATGGGGCCGATCATGGAGAGGTTGAAACGCATGGAAACACAGGTCGGGCCCACTTCAAAGGCCGCTGTGCCCGAGAGGTTCTCCATGAGGGTCTCCAGCCTGGCCGGGGACATTGCCATGAGGGCAACGCCGCCGGTGCCGGAGATGTAAACCGTTCCGTCGCCGGTGTCCATGGAATGAACGGGGTTGCCAAGGATGGGTTCCTCGGGAATGAAGTCAGCTCCCATCTCTTCCATGAAGGATATGAAAAGGGGCAGGTCCGGGGCGGATACAGCCATTGTCATGCTGTTGGGCATGGCGCTCTCCATCCAGAAAACCAGCTGGCCCGAGGGATCGAACCCGTACTTTTCCGGCATGGAATCAAGAGAGGCTAGCCCGAGCTGGCCGCAAACCATTTCCTCCAGCATCCCGGCGCCCAGGATTGGAGCTCCTGTCTCGATGTAGCCGTCGATGTTCCTCACAACTCCTGCGGGATCGTTAAGAACCAACACGATCATTGCGTTATCGGGAACAGGAGAAAGGGGGCTGAGCTGTTCAACCGGCCCTTCACCGCACCCTGTGAGCAGAACGAAAAGAAGCAAAACTGGGATCAATAACCTGTTCATGGCCACTCCCTTCAGTAAGCCTTAAACCAGTACCTGCCATAGTGTAATAAAATCGATGTGCCTTTGTCAAAAATGGGGGCTTTGCCCGGGGGCGGGCATTCAGTTAGAATTGAACCTATGAACACCAGTCCTGATCTATTCAGCACCATAGAAAGCGGTGTAACAAGGGTTCTTTTCCTTGACACCGAAACCACCGGCCCCGACCCCGTGTCGGCGGAGATATGCGAGGCGGCCTTCATACTGGCGGAATACTCCGGCTTTGCCTTCACCGGGGAACAGACCGCATTCCAGTCACTGGTAAAGCCCCCGGTCCCCCATCCCCCCTGAAGCCTCGGCGGTGAACGGTATCAGCAACAGAATGGTTGCCGACGCCCCCACTGCGGAAGGGATACATGGCTCTATCGCGGAACTGGCCGAAAGGGCGGACTATCTCGCTGCCCACAACCTCCCATACGACCTCACCATACTGAAAAGGCAGTACCCCGCCATCTTCGATCCCTTCGGCCCGGAAAGGGGAATAGACACTCTAAGGCTTTCCAGGCACCTCTGGCAGGAGATCCCATCCCATTCCCTGCAGGCCCTGAGGTACCGTTTCGAACTTGACACGGGCATAACCGGAGAGGCCCACAGGGCCCTTTTCGACACAGAGCTGGTGCGGTCCCTTCTTCACCATGCCTTCACCCATGAAAGCCTGGCCGGTGTGAAGGGCAACTGGGCCGAACTGCTCAGGTTCATAGCCTCCCCCCTCGAGGTGAAGATATTCTCCTTCGGGAAGTACAGGGGCAGTCTTGTGGAGGACACAGTAGCCGGCGACCCCGACTACATCAGGTGGCTCCTCCGCCAGAAGTGGCTTTCCGATGAGCACCCCGATCTCTACCACTCCATTCTGAGAAAAACAGGAGCAAAAAAATGAGTTCCAGCTGGCTGGTAAAGGGAGGCAACCCTCTTCAGGGGGTTCTCACCGCCTCGGGAAGCAAGAACGCCGCCCTGCCCATTCTTGCCGCAACACTCCTCACCGACGGCAGGGTAACACTGCGCAACTGCCCGGACATCAGGGATGTCCGTTCCATGACAGGCCTTCTGAAGGATCTGGGTGCCACGGTAAACACCGATCCGTCGGGATCAGTGGAGGTAACTGCATCCCGGGTGGATCCCGAAAACCTCAACGACTGCCTTTCAAGGGAGATACGGGCCTCGATCCTTCTGGCTGGCCCCCTTGTGGCCAGGACCGGCCTCATCGAACTCCCCCCTCCCGGGGGGGATGTAATAGGCAGACGAAGGCTGGACACCCATTTCCTTGTTCTCGAAAAACTCGGAGCCACCGTTACCTTCCGGAACAGAATGATAAGGGTCGAGGCTCCCAATGGCCTCAGGGGCACTGAAATGCACCTCGACGAGCCCAGCGTTACCGCAACCGAGAACGCAATAATGGCCGCCGCCGTCGCAAAGGGCACAACGGTGATCTACAACGCCGCCTGCGAACCGAATGTGCAGGACCTGGCGAAAATGCTCATCGGCATGGGGGCATCCATACAGGGACACGGCACCAACAGGATAGTCATTCACGGGGCGAAGGGCCTTCTCGGCGGGACAACCCACACCATCTGCCCTGACCACATCGAAATAGGCAGCTTCATAGGCCTGGCCGCCTGCTGCCGGGGCCAGGTCACCATACCGGAGGTTCCTGAGGACATAATAACCCCCACCATGATCGGTCTGGGCAAACTGGGTGTCAGTGTAATCCACGAAGGGGTACCCTCACCATACCCGGAGAGCAGGACCTCCAGGTTCAGCCGGACAGGGGCGGCGCCATACCGGTGATATACGATTCTCCATGGCCGGGCTTCTCCCCGGACCTCACCAGCACCGCTGTGATACTGGCCACCCAGGCCAGGGGCACGAGCCTTATCTTCGAGAAGATGTTCGAATCAAGGATGTTCTTCGTTGACAAGCTGGCGGCCATGGGTGCCGCCCTCATCCTCTGCGACCCCCACCGTGTGGTGGTGTCCGGCCCTTCGCAGCTCTATGGAACAGAAGTCTCCAGCCCGGATATAAGGGCAGGGATGGCGCTGCTCACCGCGGCCTTTGCGCAAAGGGAGAAAGCGTTATTCACAATGTACACCAGATAGAGCGGGGCTACCAGAACATCGTTGAAAGGCTCAACGCCCTGGGTGCGGACATAATGCCCCTGGACGAAAACGAACAGGAACAGTAACAATGAAACACCAGATCATCCCGGTGGTTGTCTGCGGGCTTCTTCTGGCAGGCTGCAGCGACCCTGAAGAGAATACAGTATGGGAGGACGGCAGCACGCTGTGGCTTTCCGGTGCCTACGCCGACACCGCCCTGTCATGGTCCCCCCATGGCGATGTCCTTTTTTTCTCCACCTGGGCCAACGGGTCCACCAGGCTTTTCGGCACCGACGGACTGTCCTCTCCCTCTGAACGTACTTTTACCGCCCTCGATGAGTACATGGGCCCCCTTGGCGCCTGGAATTCCCAGAACGGAAGGATAGTATACACCGCAATGAACGCCGACAGCCTCCGGGGCCAGATCCGGTCCATAGCGGGAAACGATATCTCTGTTACGGTTCATGTGAACGACGAAAAATTGAACGCCTTCCCCACCTACAATATGGCCGGCGACAGCATTCTTTTCTGCGGCATGGAAACCGGCAGCTGGCGGTTCTACAAGATCCCCTACAATTACTCACCGGACTCCGAGGGTTCTCCCGTTCTTCAGGCCGGTTTTCCCCAGGGGGATATGCTGCGGCCTTCATACAGCCCTGCCAGCGGAAGCAGAATACTCTTCCAGCACCGTGAAAGCCCCTCCGACGACTGGAACATCATGATAGCCAACCCCGACGGCTCCGGCCAGAAAACACTGGCCGGCTCCTCCGCCGACGACATACACCCGACCTGGGGCCCCGACGACAGCTGGGTGGCCTTCAGCTCCAACCGCACCGGGGACTTCGAGATTTACCTCACCCACATCGAGACCGATACGCTGATACAGCTCACCGACCATCCGGCGGCGGACATATACCCCGCCTGGAACCCCAGGAAAAGCTGGATAGCCTTCAGCTCCAACAGGGTTACAGAAGAGTGGAACTACGACATCATGGCCATCGACGAGCCCCAGCTTCCCTGAATTTCCCCGGAAAAGGAATGGGCCGCCGGAAATCCGGCGGCCCATTCTCTGCAATGCCAGTATCTCTACTGAAGCATCAGCTCGATCTCCTGCATGAGTTCTATGAGGAAATCGGGATCTTCCAGCCCGATGCCCATGGCAAAACCTTCGGTCCTGCAGATGAACAACGCGAACCGGAACTCGGTGTTGGCATAGGCCATGGCAGCCGCCATGCCCTTCAGCTTAACACTTGAGAGGCCGGTCCAGTGGCTGAATGAGTATTCAGCCTCGTCGGCGAGACCTATAAGGGCGGCGACGCCCTTGTAGAAGTCACCATTCACGCCCCTGGCGTTCTGAAGGATTCCGTAGGCCGCAACTCCGTCGTTGGCGATGGAGGTGGAGCCCCCGGCTGCCGAGTAGGTTGAGTACTCGTAGCTCATGACATTGTCGTTCATGATCCAGGTCCTGTAGTCATCGGACCCGACGGAAACCCTGACATAGGGCATGGTGATGTACACCGTGCTGGTCTGGGAACCGTTCACCACTGAATCCACTATCGCGTCGGTGAGCGAGAAGCCGTTGGCCACACTGAAGATGGCCTTGACATCCGGGTCATCGATCTCGAAGGTGTACCTGAAATCCATGGAGGAGTACTGGCTATAGAGCCAGTCGCCTATTTCCAGGTTGTCCACGGTTCCCTTTATGGAATCAGGTCCGGTCTCGCCTCCCCAGAAGAGGGTATCGCCCTCAACTACGAGGATAGTGTCGCCGAATGATTCCAGGACCATCTGGTCGGTATCAGTGAGGACCGGATCGATGCACTGGAAGGTTTCCCAGGGAATGTCCTGTGTCTGGGATTCGGTGTAGAAGGCCACGGGCCAGTCTCCGCCGTCCTGCTGAACGGCCATGTAGTCGTACTGGTCGCCGATTACCCAGTAATCGGGAAGCAGAATGGAGCACCAGCCGGCTCCGAGGTAGCCCTCGGGCCTGGTCGAGTCCATTTCGATGGCCTGCTGGAAGCTGTTCATCGCAGCCTCGTAGTCGCCGGCGTCGAAGAAGTCCCAGCCGTCTTCTATGAAGCCATCGTATCCGATGGGTGTAGGCTGTGTAACGCCGCCTTCATAGCATCCCGCGACAAGGATGAGGGAGGCCGCAACGGCAGCGATTATCGCTGTATTGATTTTTTTCATTTTTCTCCCCCTTCCTACTGTACTTTCAGCATCTTCTGAGTGAGAACCTGACCGGCGGCCTCGAGGCGGCAGAAGTAAACCCCTGTGCCTACGGTGTTGCCGTTCATGTCGGTTCCGTCCCAGATGAGCGTGTGGTTGGCGGCGGCCATCTCTTCATTTGCAAGAGTATTGACGAGCCTGCCGGACATATCGAACACATTGACCCTTACATTGCCTTCCACGGGCAGGCCGAAGCTTATTGCCGTCTGGGCGCTGAAGGGGTTCGGCGCGTTGGCGCCGAGAACGAGCTGGGCGGGAAGCTCAGGTGCGAAGACACCGATGCCCTCGCCAAGGGCGTAGATGCCGCCCTCTTCCACCGCAGCGGAGATCTTTCCGTTCTGCATCCAGCTCTCGAGCTTGACCCATGCGTCTTCGGTGTAGCGGTAAATGGCAGCCTGATCGGTGGCGCTTGCGAAGGAAAGGGTTCCATTTACATCGGGGATCGCCACGGGTCCGGCCAGAACACCGGTCATCCGGCCACGGACGGTTCCAACGGGAGCGCTGGTCTCAAGGGCCATACCGAGAGCATCGGTCTCGGCCAGTGTTACCATGGCGCCGCTGGGGGCTCCGCCCCGGGGAACATTGAGGCTTGCATAGTCCAGCTCAAGGGTGAGGTCCACATCGGCGAAGCCCACCGCCACATCCTTCATGCCCTGGACATAGTTCCCGGTGCTGTCGTATCCAGCGAAGGACAGGGAGTAGGTTCCGCTGTTCCAGGCCTGGAAAACGCCGGTCCATACCGTGGAGAAGAAGGAGGTCATCTTGATGTTCTGTGTGCTGTCGCCCAGTGTTGCCTCGAATATCGGGCCTACCCAGTCGTAACCCGTCATTACCTCTTCTTCCTCATCGAAGAGAGTGGTGTAAACGGTGATATACTGGGACATCACGCTGTTCTGGTGAATGGCGGCCTCGGTCTGGGGGGCGGTATCATCGTTGGAGATGTAATACCGCATGCCCGGGGCACCGCCGGGGTTGTTGTTTGTAACGATGATATAGGTGTTCTCGCTGGCAAGGGTGAACTCGGTGTTGTAGAGGTCGTCGAATTCCATAACCGTTACCGCGTCGAACTCCATGGCGTCATCGTCGCAGGTGATGACCAAACCTTCCCACCTTGAATTGAGGGGGCTCTTTGAACCCCTTCCATCGGTGTACTGGCCGTTGAAGTAGGTGGTCCACTCCTGGTCGTAGTTCAGGAACCTGCAGTACTGGGCTGCCCAGATCGGAGAGCTCATGGCAAAATTCTGCAGAGGGATCACTCCTTCAATGGGGAACTGGTTTAGACTGAGAGTAAAAGCAGCACCCATGCCTGCATGAGCCCAATCTTCAAAGTCCTCGACGCCTTCGAGGAAGTCGTACTTGTAGATGCCGCCGGCGAAGTCACTGCGGAAGTCGTTGTGGAGGTTGCAGACGAGCCAGTCGTAGTAGATTGGAACCACGAGGTCGTTAACGGCGGTTTCAGGGTCGTAGCCGGGGTCGATGGCGTAGGCCACCGAGGCCATTCCCTGAAGAAGCTCGTTCTGGGCGATGTCGGCAATGGCGCCCTCGCCCTCGCGCTGCATCATGTACATGAAGAAGAGGAACTGCTGTCCTCTCGAATTACCATAGTTTTCACCCTGCGGTCCAGCTGTAGTTAAGGTGAGGTCAATGTAGGGCGTCAGACGGAAGCTGTACAGGAGACCTCCATGCCCGTATCTGAGAGCGCCTATCTTGCCATAGGTAAAGCCGAAGATATCATGCTGTGCAACCTCGGCAAGGCCCCTGAGAACCCAGGATTCCTCCAGGGGATCACTATCGAGCATACCCATGTAGGCAAGACCGTTGGCCAGGTTCCATTTTCTGAGATCTTCGGCACCAGGCATCAGGCTAGGAGCTCTGGTGAAAGAATGGATGTTAATATACATAACCTCCATTTCCTCACCCTCGATCTCATAGAACTCATGGTCGACATAGTACATGTCGTTGCGTGGAGCATTGGTGTTTGGATCAACGGAATACTTGGTCGGTATGGAAGCAAGCACAATGGCGACTTTGCCATCGCCGTTGATGTCCACCGGTGTTCCGAAAATACCGGTGACGGTTCCCCACACCGATGTTTCGAAGATGCTGGTGAGCTCTGAGAAATGGGCAGGGGCAACTAGATTGCTTGCGGGATCGTCACCCCACACAACTTTCGGTATGAAAGCTGTGTCAGCAAGACCACCTTCATTGTCAACATAGCTAGTATCCTGTACCAGCCAGACTGCGTTTTCGGTAATGGCTCGGACAGTGAACTGGTGTGTCTCCGGAGCATCAGCAAATTCCTGAAGGTCCGGGACCAGAACGTCCACCTTGTCCCCCACTTCAAAGGCTGAAGCGGTGCCAACACCGAGGAGCGGCATCAGGAGCACGGCGAAGACGGCAAGGAAACCGACCTTCCCCTTTCCCGAAAATGTGTTCATTTGAACCTCCTCGTAACTGAGTTTCTTTTTTGCTTCGTATCTTTTTCTTCCACCGGGCACCGAAGCCCGGCAAATGTCTTTTTCCCTGGCGGCCATGCTAGAACTCCCCCGAAGAATTCGAAGAACCGGATCCCCCGGTGCGGTCAACATTCTGAAGCATGCTCTGCCAGTTTGAATAACTCACTTCCCCGGCAACCGTGGAAAAGATCTGGAGATAATCTCCGTTCCCCATAAGGTCAGCGAAGACGAAACTCTCCTGGGTTCCCGAGTATATGTGCCATATCTCGTAGGGAGCCTGGGAGGTGCTGAAGGGGTTCGATTCCACTTCATCCGGTTCTCCGTACTTGAGGTAAACCCTTCCCCTGTCCGACTGCCAGCCTTCCTTTCCGAAGGCGGCATATCTCGCGGCCACCACTCTGCATCTGTCGAGGAAGGCCTGATGTTCGCCGGGTCTGGAACCCCAGTAGTTGTCGTAGTAGAGCACTTTTCCCTGTTCATCGAGACGGCTGTAGAGCTCGCTTTCCTCCTGGGTCAGAAGAACTGCGAGCTCGTCGAGCATTCTCTCGGTGATGCCGGCTGTTTCCGGAACACTTTCCGCGGCGGTTTCCGCAACCTGCACGAACATGCGGTCCTTCACGCTGTAAAGCGTGTCGCCGCCCTGGGTGTAGATCACAGAAAGACTGTAGAGACCAGGTTCCCTGAGAACGGAAAGGTCGAAGCTGTCAACTACAGCAACGGTTTCCACCCCCTGGGGAATCTCTACGGTTTCCGCGGGACGGCCGAACACCGGAACACCCTCCGCATTGAGAATGCGGCTCTGGCGAAGCAGGGAGGAACCGCCCAGGGAGTATATCTCCTGGTAGGTGTACATCATGCTTTCGCCGGGAACGGTGAACCTGGTGGATGCCGCAGGGTAAACGATCAGGCTGCCTTGAGCAGGGAACTTGAAGAGCCCGGCTCCGCCGGCATGATGGTCCTGGCCATTTCGATATCGCTGAAATGACCGGGATCATCCACCTGCATTTCCCTTACGGCCACTCCCTGCCGGCCGTTGGCGCGGTCGGTGATGGTCACCGTGAGTGTCCAGTTTCCCTGAAGCACCGGAAGCATGTTGCAGCTTACCGCCGCGCCTCCGGAACTCCAGGCTATATCCGTGTTCCAGATGTCCCAGGCTATGGTATCACCTTCGGCGCTCTCCAGGGCTATCTCGGTGGTGTACGCGCTCATGTTCCGGTTGTCCCGGGCAAGCTGCGCGATATCCAATTCCTGATAAACCTCCAGAAGCAGCGTGTCGGTGCTGCCCAGGCTGAAAAGTGCCGTGTTAACGGCGAACTGAATACCGCCATCGCTCATGGTGACCGGTTCCCCGGCGAGGGCGCCGGCGGCCACCAATATTGTTACGAGAGCAGTGAGCCTTGTCATGGTTGTGACCATTCCTCTCTGGCATTGAAAGCCCTGTTCACCACTTCCCACTCTTCCACCAGTCGTAGAAACCGTAACCGGTCTGGTCCACGAAGGCGACCCTGAGCGGAGGTGTGAAGTACTCCCATGTGATATAGGGGTAGTCCGCCACTTCGAAGGGGTAGTTGGCGATTATGTCCGGTTCCCCCATTTTGGCGAAGACCACTCCCCTGTCGGTATTGATCCCCCGTACACCGGTTGTGGTGAATTCCCTTGAGATGTAATCCAGCCTTCTGAGATACTCCTCAATGTATTCATTCCTGCGGGTGGCGGGGTTCGGGTCCCTTCTGTTCCAGAAATCGGCCATAACCGAGTTCCTGTCACCGAGACCTCCGGCACTTGCCAGCTCCCTCAGTTCATGGGTGGAGGCGATGGGTCTGATGAGTTTTGTTGTCTCTTCAGGATCGTCGCCCATATGTCCCAGGAATCGAGAAGGGTCAGCGAAGTATTGGCGGATGCCACCACGAGCTGGTCTGAAAGGGCAGCGGCTGTAAGCCTGTACCTGCCCTTTTCCAGACCGTTGAGGACCACATCGGTGGTATAGGAAACAATACCGTCTTCTTCTTCCTGAACGTCGAGCCAGCCCTCGCGGACAGCTTCAGTTGAGCTGTCGAGGAGGGCAAAGGCTCCCCGGGGAATATCGGCGCCTTCGGGAACATAGACGTTCCACGACACGCCGATGAGGCCAGATGCCCTTACCGGGCCGCCAGGTGTAAGCCTGACCGCCCCGGAAGTCCAGAGGTAGTCACTGACGGAGTCAATGAAAACCTCTGTTTCCCGGCGGTTCACACTGCCGGATTCCAGGTCTGTAAGGGTTACGGCCACCAGATGTCCCCCGGGTTCCAGGGAACCGTACTCGAGAACCTCACTAATGGGAAATGGGCTGTTAACAGCATTGCCGCCCCTGCGCAGGAAACCCCCGCCGTCGATGGTTGCCGTTATCTCGTAGCGGACACGGGGACCCTCGGCGGTTGTCACCGCGAGAAGATCGGTATCCTCTATGAGAACGGTTACCAGCGCGGAACCCGTGCCGTCGGCCGGTGCCGGAGAAGAACTCCAGCTCAGACCGAAACCGGTCAGGGTCATCAGGGCTGCCAGGGCGACTGCTGTCATTCAAGCCTTTCCATGGCCGGGAAGGGTAAACCCCTCCGGGTTATTCAAGCCTATCGGCTAGAAAGAAAATCCGAGGCTGGCACGGTGAACCATTTCCAGCCTGTTGAAATCCTGATACGCGTAATCCAGAGTGAGGGCCTTGTCGCCCATGGGAACACGGAAGCCTACACCGGCCGCCAGCCCCTCTTCGTCGGTATTCACGCGGTATCCGCCCCTGAGGGCGATCATGTTGTTATACCAGTATTCGGCACCGATGTTGACCTGCTCGACATTGTCGTTGGGGTGTACACCGTCGACCTCTACGGTCATCTGGTGGGGGCCCTGGTCGACAACGTCCATGGCGAGACCGAGCTTGAAGGTCATGGGCATTGAATAGCCCTCGTATGCCTTCGTTGAGTCGCTCCCGCTGTTCCAGTCGGTGGCTTCACCTGAAGGGGTGAGCTCGGGTCCGAAGTGCTGGATAGCCATTCCGATACGAAGTGTCTTGAACCCTGTATCGTAAAGGGTACCGAGGTCCACGGCCACGCCGCTGGCGGATACATCATCCCAGGACTCGTGGACATACTTTGCGGTAAGACCCGCGCTGAATCGGTCGGTAAGCATCCGGCCGAAGGAAACGCCAACCACCATGTCGGAACATGTGAAGGTTTCGTTTCCGTTGGGGTTCTCCACCGTTGTGTAGTCCATGTCGCCGCTTGAAAGCAGACCGAACTGCAGGGCGAATGTGCCCACGCCGACCATCTCATGGGTAACTATGCCGTTACCGTAGAGAATGTCGCCGTAGAGCTGTGTGCCTGAGAACTGGAACTGGGTTCCAGGAACCCTTACGAGGGCACCTGGATTGTAATAGGCTGCGCTGGGGTCGTCGGCGGTTGCAACGAATGCTCCACCCATGGCCACTCCGCGGCTGCCTACTCCTATTTTCAGGAACTGGGCGCCTGAGGTTCCCACCTTTGCAAAAGCAGCCTGAGCAACGGCCGGGAACAGCAGGAAGGCAACCAGTGCTGTTGCAAGGATCATGCTTGTTCGCTTCATGGTTTCCTCCCTTCTACTACTTAATGATTGCGAACTTATCAATCACAAAGTCGTCTGCGGTCTCTACGCGGTAAACATAGAGGCCTGTTACAACATCCTGATCATTTCTGGACACGAGATCCCAGAACTCGGTACCGTTGTTACCGGTGTAGTCACGATGCTCGAGGGTTATCACATGGTCGCCTGCCAGGGTGTAGATGTGGATGTCGCACATGGAGGGCAGGTTAATGAATGCGATCTTGTTGAAGTAGGTCTGTTCCCAGGCGGCGCTTACCTTGTAGGGGTTGGGAACGACGCGGACGTTCTCGGTCCAGTTCGAATCGGTATCCCAGCGGGGAACCACGGGGATAGGTGTTCCCTCGAGGTTCTGCTTGTAGTTGCTCTTGGTGCTCTCAACACCTGTTTCGGCGTCGAATGCGGTGACCACATAGTAGTAGGGGAAGCCGTTCTGCGCGGTGTTGTCGGTGAAGCTCCGCACGCCGGGCTCGGTGACTGTGGCTATGAGCTGGAAGTCGCCGGGGGTGAAGGAGGACCTGTAGATGTTGTATCCGCCGAAGGGAGAGTAGGACTCGGCGTTTCCGCCCCATTCGAGCTGGACAGAGTTGTCGCGGCCCTCGTAGAAAAGGATGGGTGTGGGGGAAGGGCGGGAACATCCCAGCCCGTCTCACCAAGATAGTAAGCGCTGAGAAGCTCGTCGGCTGACTGCCTGGCGCCTTCGAGGCCGGCGTTAACAACCCAGCCACCGATAACGAAGAGGCTGTCGCCCTCCACCAGGCTCACCGGTCCCATTGTGGGAAGGAACCTGTAGTCGAACACGGGGTAGCCCAGGTTGAGGGGGTTGTCGTAGACGAAGGGCCATGGGCCGGGGTTCGGAGCTACCCTGGCTTCAGGGGTGTTGGAGTTGCCCACCCAGCCCTCGAGGTAGGAGGGGCCACTGAACTGGCCGCTTTCATCCGGGAATACTCCCCACATGTAGTTGTATCTCTCGAGGTCGGTGCCCGGGTCGCTCTCCCAGTTCCACCAGCCGTGGCTGAGGGGAATGGGAACGCCGTGGACATCGATGGGCCGCTCAATTGTGCCGTCGCTTTCTTCAGGTAGCAGTCCAGAAGACGCCAGCCAATGAAACCGACGCAGGGATAGTCGAGGTCCTGCTCGCCGGAGTCGTCGATGGAGCTTCCGGGACCGTCGCCGTCCCACATGGTACTCATGCTTCTGGGGATCACCGCGTAGGTGGTGTCTCCAACCACATGCTGCCAGTAGTTCTCCGGGCGGTTGCCCGCGGTGAACATTTCCATACCCGTACCTGGTTGACGGGGTAAAGGGTATCTCCACCGGCCACCTTGAACAGGATGGTGTAGTGGTCGGAAACTCCGTCGCCGTTCACGTCGTTGTCGGGAACGCCATCGGAACTGACATAGTTGTAGTAGTACCAGATGTTGTTGGGGTCCTCGGGATCCAGCGGGGTGTCGGGATTCTGCTGGTAGGTGTAGTCGTCCTGCTCGCTGGCGGAGGTGCCGTTCTGGAAAACATACTCGAAGTCCGGGACTTCAGGGTCGCCGGAAAGCCAGATGGCATGGCCGTCGTAGTAGACCACGTCTCGATGGCTGCCTCAACGGGGTCGGCGGTTGCGATGTCGCAGTCGCCCTTACCGCAACGGCAAGGCCGTCGAGGGGGACCCTCCACCGAACTGGGGATGGTGGGTTACAACGAACTTGTTGGCTATGAAGTTGTTGTAGCCCGGTGTACCCCAGCTGTAGTTCTCTTCCCAGACCTGTACTCCGTACATGTCATTGGCGTCCTGGTAGCTGTTGTTCTCGTACCAGTCGTCGTAGGCGTACTGGGTCTGCTCGAGGGCGGTGGGACCTGGAACGAGTTTTCCATGGGGAACCCTCGCTGGGCCAGAGTTCCCAGTCGCCGTAGTCGGAACAGCTGGCGTACTTGCCGAACTCGCCGCCCACGGTGATTCCCTCACCTGCGCAGGCGGTCCAGAAGTTGCCGGCCCAGAGGTAGGAACTGCCGGACCCGCCGGGCCATTCCATGGAAGGATAGTTACCATCGGGGTCTCCGAACCTGCCGAGGTTGAGGAACGCGCTCCACACGTTTCCCAGATTGTGCAGACCCCAGACCAGTGAAGGTCTGGCGTCGGTGCCCTCGGGCAGTGAAACCTCTCTAAGCTCTCTTGCGAGGCCCGTGCCGACAAACACAAAGAGTGTAAGCACGGCGAGTGCAAGGAACCCTCGGCTCTGCCTGGTATTCCTCATACTCACTTTCACCTCCTGTCTTTTTCAGACCGGTTTTCTTTTGCGGCCCGAATCCTACAAATGTTGTGTGTCACACCCATATGACACACCCTAATTGGACAACTCGAAGTTGTAACTGAGCGAGGTCCACACTCCCACCGGGCGGTCGTTGTTCCTTGCCGGTGACCAGCGGGTGTCCCACGCCGCCGAAATGGCGGCCTGGTCCAGGTGTTCACCCCGCTCGAGTTGTAAAGCTGCACATCCGCCACCGTTCCGTCGGCGGTTACATATATCCAGAGGGTGACCACACCTTCCACCCCGGCCTGTCTTGCCAGGTCGGGGTATGTGGGGGTGGGCCTGTAGGTGCAGACCGGAAAGACCTCAACCGCCATGAAGCGCGGGGGGCCCATCTCTTCCGACTGACCATCCTGACCCAGCTCATCGCTCTGTTCCACCGTCATGGCTACCGCCAGGGTGGTGTCTTCGCTGAGGGACAGCGTTATGTCCAGCTCTTCTACCATTTCTTCCGTTTCCTGCTCCAGCTCTTCCTGCTCTTCCTCTACTTCCTCCTCCTGCTCTTCGACCGTATCGTCGAAGGCTATGTCAGCCTCTACGGCCTCCATGTCGGAGTCGGTGGTTCTGGTTGACAGCCTTCCCAGTTCACTTGCGGGAATGAGCTCGAAGAAGATGATCAGTAACGCAAGGGCAACAACGACCCCCACTCGAAACCGAGGGCGGTCTGTTCTCTGCTCTTTCTTTCTGCGCTTGTAGTCATCTCACCCCCTCTATATTCCCGCGCCGGTTTCCCGGGCGTTGAACTGAATGCTGTACAACTCTTCGTACCTGAGAGCCCTGAAGAGATCAACCATAGACTCCATGGGAACCCTTGCGTCCGCATTGAGCACTATGACATCGAGCCGCTTGTTCTGCTCCCGCCAGAACTTGTCCGCGAGGTTCCTTACCTGCTCCGCAACCTGGTCGAGGGGCAGGTCGAAGTCTCCTATGCGTGAGATGACATCGCTCTGGTCTTCTCCCGGTGTAACCTGTTTTAGCCACACCGTGAGGATGAGATTCTCCTTCCCCAGCTCGCTCATTACCTGAGGGTGAGCCTGGGGGAATCGGATCCGGAGGCCGCTGTCATCCTTGAAGATGGTGGTGGCCATGAAGAAGACAAGAAGCAGGAAGACTATGTCCGCCATGGTTCCGGTGAAGATGTTGCCGGAGACCGTCATTCTTCTCTTGAACTTCATTACACACCACCTCCAAGTCTTTCCTGGATGGTTATGCCCGTTCGGCTGACACCGTTGCGCCTTATTACGTCCAGCGCGGCTATCATGCCGTCGTAGTCACAGTCCGGGAAAAATTTGAGGATAACGACAAGCTCGCTCTCGCGTACGGCCGAGGCGATATCCCCCTGCCTGGCATCGGCCAGGACCAGGGTGTCGCCGAAGGCCACTTCTCCGAAGATCGGATCGGTTACTACCGGCGCGGCCGAACCCATTGAGGCACGGATTAGGCCGGGGCGGGTAATGGCGGTGAGGTTTTCCGCCTGGACCGCTGAACTCAGGCTGGAA
This sequence comes from Candidatus Sabulitectum silens, assembly GCA_001875255.1. GTDB lineage: Bacteria > Fermentibacterota > Fermentibacteria > Fermentibacterales > JCC-6 > Sabulitectum > Sabulitectum silens. The sequence goes on from MJAN01000002.1 coordinate 50,981, forward strand.
TAGGTACCCGAGGGTACGCCCTTCGCCACTTCAAGGTTGTTCAGAAGACGGCTGGCCGTGGCCCCATCGGTTCTGCCCTGTCCGCGGCAAGGGTCATTATTCCCTGCTGAAACACAGGATCGTCAAGGCTTACATCCTCACCGGCTCTGGCCCTCTGCAGCGGCCCCTCGGGGGGTGCCTGGTCTATGAGGGCCACATAGCTCTCAAGACCCCACTGCTTGATGGTCATTACCAGCCTGTTGGTTTCGTCGATCACCACCTCTTCGGTGTTTTCATCGGGCTTCTTCGGCAGCGTGTAGCTGATGCCCTTCTGAACCTCAAAGGTGGTCGTGACCAGGAAGAAGATCAGCAGCAGGAATGCAATGTCGGACATTGACGCGTCTGGTATGGCGCCGGATGCCCGTGGTTTATCCTTGCGCATTCTCGCTCCTTATCACAGCTGCTTCAGATGTTCCATGTCGGCCAGCTGGTCGACAAGGAACATGCTTGCCTCTTCCATGTCGGTTACGAATCGGCCAATTTTGGCTATGTAGTAGTTATTCGCCATCTGTATGGGAATAGCTATCACAAGACCGGTGGCGGTTGTGATAAGGGCCTCCTGTATACCGCCGGCCACAAGGCTGGCGTCTACGTTCTTGGCTGCCGCTATCTCGCCGAAGGCGCGGATCATTCCCGAGACCGTTCCCAGGAAACCGAGCATGGGCGCTATGCTTGAAACAGAGGCAAGAACAACAAGCCCCTTCTCGAGATGCGCCATCTCGATGGATCCAGCGCTTTCTATTGCTTTCTCAACATCGGTAAGGCCCTTGTCCCGCCTGAGAAGACCTGCCCTCAGTATTGCTGACACCGGGCCCTGGTTCTGTCGCAGAGGCTTTCAGCTCCGCTGAGGTCGCCCTTGCGGATATAACCGCCCAGCTGTTCCAGGAACTTGTTCACATCAAGCTTTGCCTTGCTGAAAACAATGAGCCTTTCAACGGCTACGGCGATACCGATAAGAAGGGAAAGAAGAAGGGGCCACATGAAGCTTCCACCTGCTATGAACAGGTCCTTCAGGTCCATGCTTGCGCTGGAGGCGCGCTCCAGTTCTTCCCCTTCCGGGGCTTCTTCGGCGGTTGCGGCGGATTCGGTTTCGTCCACGGGCTCTTCCGTGGGGACGACCTCCTCTTCCACCGGTTCGGCAACCTCTTCAGTGGTTTCCGTTGCTTCCGGTTCTTCAGGCTGAGCAAAGGCCAGGGGGGCCATGATCAGCAGAAGCACCAGCAGTATTCTATGCATATTGGTAATTCTCCTCATTTATCGCGGTTTCCCGCTGGGTCTGTGTTTACCACTCGAAGTCGATTCCGAAGCGGATTGCGCGTCTGCGGGCGTAGGCATCGGGCTGGCCTGCGGGACCCCTTGGGTCGTTGTCGGGCTCGCCGTCGCCGTCCTGGTCGGCATCGTACCAGGCTGTGTCCCTTATCTCGTTCACATTTGTCCTGTTGAACAGGTTGGTGACCCACACATAGACGTTAACGGAGGTGTCGCCCAGCCACCATATCTTGTTCAGCTTGGCGTTGGTGTTCATTGTGTAGGGCATCCGTCCGCTGTTGATGAGGGGGTCGGCGGTACCCTGGGCGCTTGCGGTGTAGGGCATTCCGCTGCCGTAGCTCCACTGCAGGGAAAGACCGAGGCCCTGAAGCCAGCGGGTGTCACCCCATACGGGACCCTCGCCCCTGGGGATGCGGAAGTCGAAGTTAGCGTTGACCATGTGGGTCTGGTCCCAGTCGAGGTAGCTCTCGCGCTTGGGAATGATCCATCCGGCCCATGCGTAGGTGTAGTTCTGTGTGGCGCTGGAGCTCTTGCCCTTCGCTATGGAGTAGGTGTAGTTGGCGTTGAAGCTTATGAAGTTGGAGGGGCGCCTCATGAGGCTGAACTCGGCTCCGCGGACATTGCCGTAGTCGCCGTTGATGTAGAGGTCGTAGGCGTCAACCGCGGTGAAGTAGTTCTTCTGCATGTCGACGAGGCCTGTGATGTCCTTGTAGTAGCCGGTGACATCAAGCAGGGTGAGGTCGTCGAACTGGTGCTTAACACCAACTTCGTAGGCGATGGTCTCTTCAGGCTCGAGGTCGGGGTTTCCCACTATGGGGAAAGCGCCTGAGAGGTCGAAGTTCGCGCCGTCGAACATCCTGAGGAAGTCCGGAACCTGGAAGTAGTGCCCGTAGGTGAAGTGAAGCACATCGCGCTCGGTGATGGGGTGGCTGAAGCCCAGCCTGGGGCTGAGGTGATACTTGGCGCTTACGCTTACCGGGTTCTTGATGTGGTCGGGGTCGCCGCCGGAGGTGCCCTCGTTCACCGGGTCGGTGAGGTCGGCGGGGTAGCTGTCGAAGTTGGGGTCGAAGTAGTCGAACCTGAGTCCGGCGTTAACTATCATTCCCCTGTACTCCATTTTGTCCTGGAGATATGCAGAAGCGGCGTGGGGGAACACATGCCAGTCGCTGAGGTAGATGTTTCCGCCGGAGGCGGTGTCTACGCTGTACTCGTAGATGTCGTAGTACTTGCCTTCGATACCGAACTTAAGCTGGTGCTGCTGGTTGACCTGGTTGGTAACATCCAGCCTTGCGGTGGATATGGTGCTGTTCTGGTCGTACCAGGCGAACCTGCTGGCTCCGCTGCGGTAGAAACCGTTGGAGTCCTGCACCCTGTCGGGTGTGTAGTTCAGCCAGTCCTCGGTGGTGAAGCCGTCGCCCACGAACCCGCCGTCGGGGTCGAGTATCCGGCGCTCTTCAGCTGCGTAGTACTGGTTCAGCTTGAACTCCAGGAAGCTGGCGTCGCTGAGGGTCTGTGTGAGGGCGAAGCCTATGGAGTAGTTGTTGAAATACCTGTCGGGAAGGCCGTAGCGGATGTCCTGACCGGGGATGACATCACCGGAAAGCTCATCGACATAGTCTTCCTCGAAGAGGGCATAGTACCAGCCGTACTGGGCATTGCCGCTGTAAAGGCCGGTATCCTGATCGCGGTAGTAGCCGCTGAGGTTTATCTTGGTTCTGGGGTTTGGCCGGATGGTGAGCTTCAGGTTTCCGTTTATCTGCTCACTTCCGGTGTTCAGGTAGTAGCCGTAGTTGCCGTCGCGTCCGCCTCCGTACTGGAGCCACTTGACGGTACCGAAGAACCTCACATCGCCGCCGACCTCAAGGCCCATTGCGGGCAGAAGGATCTGGGTGATGGGTTCAGGGCCGCCCAGTGAAGCCTCCACATCAAGCCTGGCTTCCGAGAAGGCCGCCGGCTTGTTGTTGCCGAACTCACGGAGGGGCCGGTCGTCCTGGCCATCGAAATTACGGCCGGCGTACCATGCGCCGGGGTAGCCCCATGACCAGTCGTCGGAAAGGCCCAGGGCGGAAAAGTCGTTTCCGTCCATGCTGATGGAGCCGTGGTAGTTCTCTTCGCCCTCCCGGGTAACAACATTGATGATACCGGACTGGGCGTTGCCGTACTGGGCGCCGAAACCGCCGGTAATCACCGATGTTTCCGCAACAGCGGAGAGGGGAAGGCTCTGGTCGGCCTGGTTGCCGTTGGGGTCGACCTGGGTGACGCCGTCTACCACGTAGGCAACCTCGCCGCCGCGGCCGCCGCGCATGTGAAGCTGGCCGTCGTCAACAACACCGGCCTGCTGGTTCACCACATCGGTGATACCGGCAACGGGCATTGTTCGTATCTCGTCCCGGCTGACCACTGAAACGCTGGAGGTAACACCACGAAGGATCATACCTCTCTGGTCGGTTACCGTAATAACGGTGCTTCCAACCGCTTCAGGGTTAAGCACGAAGTCCATTCGGGTGGTCATGTCGGCGAGGACACTTGCACCCTGCTGGGTCTGCTCGCCCATACCTACCATGCGGGCCTGGAGATCGTAGGTCCCAGGCTGCAGGTTGATGATGAAGTACTCGCCGTTGGGATCCGTCATTGCACCGTAGGAAGTACCGACGACCATCACAGTCGCGCCGACCAGCGGATTTCCGTCTGTGTCGGTTACGCGACCGGCGATCTTGCCGGTAGTTGCCGCGGTTGCAGCAAGGGATACAAACAGCAAGAGTGCGAGCGAGAACAGCGTTGCTCTTCTAAACACTTTGCAGCTCCTTTCTCTTGTGCTACAAGCAGTGCATGAAGCCGACACCCGTTCCAGGGTGGTTCGATGGTGCCGGTTCAGCACAAACAATACATGTCCCACGACCCCCTCGTGGCAACCTAACACATTACAGCACACCAGCTTACGGTGCACTAACCTGTTGTCTAACAGTCCTTTCCTGCATTGAGGATACCTAAGGGTTCAACCCGTGTCAAGAAGGCGTTTCCGGCCCTCCGGGAACATCCTGAGGGCACCGGAGTATAAGTGGCTGATGCGTCCATATGTATCCCTTCAAAGGGGATCTTCCATTTCCCCTGTAGCATCCATGGTCGGGGTCCATGCCCCTTCCGGTGCCGGTTCATCGGAGTGAGTTCCCGCTGTGTCAGAACATCCGTTCGTAGCCCACCATGAAGGCCTCGCCGCTGTCGTAGAGCCAGTTGATGTAGTCCACTGGAACTATGTTGCCCTCGCGGTACCGGCTGCTCCACTGGTAAACCCCGGACACCCTGTTGTTGCCGAAGGTGTAGTCGACACCGCCGCTCAATCCTATTCCCATTTTCATGGCCCCCTCGGGCCTGTAACCGCTTATGCCCATGTAGCCGTTGGCCCCGGGGAAGATCCAGGGCAGCCTTGTGTAGGCGCTCACCCTGAGATGGCTGCCGTCCATGAGGCCAGCTTCCGTTCCCAGGAAGCCGTCCTTCAGGAAGGGGAAGGAGGCGGCGGCCCCCACTCCAATGTAGGACTGATACCTGTCGTCGCCGCTTGCGAAGGTGGAATAGAGCCTGGTAATGCCCAGGTCGGTGCTGGCCCCTGCCCTTACTGCGAAGGAGGCCGACTCCCATGAATCGTAATAGGTCGAGTCGAACTGGCTGCCATAGTTGACCCTGTTGGAATAAATGACCGACTGACCGCTTCCGAAACGGTATCCGGCGGAAAGGCCAAGCCGGACCGGCCCGGTGTACCCGGCTATGGAAAGAAGGGCCTCATTCAGGTCTCCCGTTCCGTCGGCCACCAGGGTCTTCCACAGCTCTCTGTGGTTCTCGGCCACCTCGTAGTACACCTGGGCGGTGGCCTTCATCTCGTACTGGGCAACATTCGCCACCCCTGCACCTGCAGTGATACCTCCGCCCAGGGGGAAGGGCAATGGCGGCGGAGCCCCTGGGGGGACATGCTGCCAACATTGAAACGATAGGGCTCAACGCAGGTATAGTGGTAGTAAATCTCTTCACGCCAGCCTGTGCCCCAGCCGCTGAGGGAAACACTGGAGCCGTGTGCCCCGGCCAGGGCCGAGGGGTTGGTGAAAATGGACAGGGCGGAACCGCCCACGGGTATGGTTGCCCCGGCAAGGGCGGCGCTCACAGGGCTGAGACCGCTGACCCTTCCCCCTTCACCGAAAAGGTCCCAGTAGCCGTAGCCCAGTGCAACGGTGCAGACCGCCAGTAATACGATAATACATCTCATACTTTCACCTCCATTATTCCTCTATAATAAGGATATTGCAGTTCCGAAGTGAAGTCAATGGAGGAAATCGGCCAAACAGGAAAGCACACTGCTTACTGTAAGTCTTCAAGTTACATAAAAATGGGGCGGAGCCCGGTGCCCCGCCCCGATAAGCTAAAACCGCTCAGTCAATATCCTCAAGGGTAACGGTGAACACGTTCTCGCTGATAGCAGGGTCACCGTAGTCCTCGGCGTCCACCGAGATGAAGGTGTAGGTGTCGCCGTCGACATCCTCAAGCATGATGTCAAAAAGTTCGGTTTCCCAGGCGTAGTCGGAGAGGTCGAAATAGACGGTTTCGCCGTCGGCCATGATGTCGCTTCCCAGCCAGTCGCCGCCCCAGTCGCTGTCGGAGCTGTAGCTTATATAGGCGAAATAGATGTCGTATCCGGTGTCGTTCGTGATCTCGAAGTACTGCCCGAAGGAGGCAAATGCGAGAAGAGCGAGGAGGGCCAGGGTGAATTTCATTTCTTTCCTTTCGTTGACGAGAAATGCGGGCGGAAACCCTCCGCCCCGCGGAACGTGACTAGAGGTTGATCCCCATGGTGGGTAACCAGTCAAAGAGCAGGAACTGGGTCTGACCTATGAGCAGACTGATACGGGCCATTACGGTGTAACCGAAGCTGGCTCCGAAGGCTACCATGAGAATGGTAATTCCCACATTGGCAGCACCCCGGTAACTCCCTCGTGTGGTTTGCTGAAGAAGAAGTACACCAGACCGCAGACAACACCGGTAACCATGATGATGTTGCTGACCCAGGCGAACCAGCCGCCGCCCTGGCTCAGGGTGATTATCGTTCCATGCACCTGGGCAAGGGCGTTGGTCTGGAGCATGGCGGTCATGCTGAGACCGGCTCCGGTGCCCACTATGAGCGCCAGTGACAGCCGGCTGTAACCGGCGAGTTTTGGAATGAGCCTGAAGAGCATGAAGAGCCCGAGAACTCCCGGGATGACCCAGATGGGCTGAAAACCGCCGGCGGTGGGAACCATGTTCTGCCACCAGTTGGGCACCAGCACATTCATTATGGTGTATATCACCCAGTAGCCGGCGCTCATTCCGACGAAGAGGTGTTCAGCGAACTTGTAGAAGGGGTTGTCCTTGTAGAGGAAGCTGTAAAGACTCAGGGACAGCAGGGCCCCCAGCCATATTCCTATCACTTCCCAGTTCATCTCAGCCCTCCCTTCTTCTCTCTGGTCGAAATATAGGCCACGTTGCCGATAATAATGAACAGCATTATTACAAGGTGCGCCACGGACTGGGCGGCCATGCCCGGTGTGGCGGTTCCCGGGGCGGCGTTGTCCTCTTCAAGGCGAACCATGGTTTCGTAGTCTGCCGCTCCCTTGAGACCTCCCAGAAGACCCACCATCTGGCCGGTGCCAGGTAGGGGTAGAATTGAGGAGCGCTCACCGCGGTGCATCCGCCGCCGATGGGGATGTTGAACCTGTCACCGGCCATCATCACCCAGGCGGGTATGCCGGGGTCTCCCGCGGAGAGAGAGATGATCATGTCGAAGTCCCCCAGCTTGTTCACCCCTCCATCACCGGCATGTCGGCGATGGGGTTGCCGTCGTAGTCGTTGGGGAATACTGTCTGTATGTTGCTTCCCATCCTTACTATGAGAACGCCTCCGCCGGTCTTGTATCCAAGGTTGACCCAGTCGACGTACTCTTCCCTGCCCAGGCTGTCCCCCACGGTTCGGAGCGCTTCGTTGCCAAGGCTTACACCCATGGGCCAAAGGGCCATGGACACGATTTTCAGGTCCCTGGTCATTATGTGCTGGGCCAGGGCCACCGCCATGGGCTGAAGCTCCGGCATGGTGGAGGGGTCGTAGTCGAAGCTGAGGAGCACCCTGGAACCCTCGGGGAGGGCTTCGATGGCATCGTAAAGGTCCTTGCTGGGACCCTCTTCAATGGGTATGGGAAGGTTCATCCTGAGTGCCAGGGGAAGAATCACCGCAAGGGCCATAAGAACGAATATCACCCTGCGATCCACTCTGCCAAGCTTTTCCGCTAGTCTGGCCATCAGTCCGTACCTCCCAGATAGCTGCGCTCGATGCCGAAGATCATCCTGAGGGAAGTGGCCACCATTCCCATTGCGGCGCCTATCATCACCGCTCTCTGGCCGGCCAGGTTGGGCACCTGCATTATCCACTCGCTTACAAGGGGTATCTTGTTCCATATCATGGAGCCGATGGGAACCCTGCCAAGCATTACTATGAAGGCGCTGGCCAGAAGCAGCGTGGCACGCCAGTTACTTGCCCGGAAGGCCCTGAAGGCGGCGCTGGCAACGAAAAAGGCCAGAAGGCTGAACATGGTGGCCCCCATGGGAACCATCATCTGTGTGAACATGAAATCGAAGGGCCTGCCTGCCTCGATACCCATGAAGAGCCCGGTTATAACCATGCCGGAGAAGCCGATGATGGTAACCGGGCTGTACTTCCAGTTCCTGGCCCTGAAACGGATCTTGTGAACGTGAACGGTGAGAAGGTTCATGGCGCCCAGGAAAATGGCGAAGCTGGCCACTATCATGTACCATTCCTGAAGGCTCTCACCCAGGGACTGTGTGGCTGGAACGAAGAACTGCAGTATCATTATCATTCCGGCCACGAAGGTGATGGTCAAAGGTATTGCGAGTCTCACTTCACGGCCTCCTATTCAACTCGTGTTATGGTCCTGAGAAAGTCGGCAACCCTTGCCGCGGGTTCCCAGCCCTCCCCTATCGTAGCTGTTATCACGCCAAGAACTATCACTATCATGAAGAAGAGCTTCGCCACGTCCTGGCCACGGAGGCTTCCCAGGAGCTTGGGCTCTTTGGAGAGGTAGGCGCTTGCGGCAAACAGTTCCTCCCCTATGAGGGTGTAGTCGCATGCCGCCACGAAGAAGGGTATCTGGCTGGGCATGGCTGTTCCGGCTATCTGGATGGCGCCCACGCCCCTTCCCGTTTCAGCCAGTATGAGGCTCTCGGCATAGAAGGTTCCCAGCATGAAAATGGCCGCTGGCCTTTCCCTTACCATGATGCCGTCTACCCCGGCGGCATATCCGAACTGGTCATCGGTGAGGTAGCTGATGCTTTCCTTCACATAGGCGTCGGGCCTGCCGGCCTGTATGTAGGATGCCTTGACAACTTCCTGGGCGACGCTCATGACAACGGAGCGGCAGGTGGGAACCATGAGGGGTGAACCGTATTCGGCGGTCTTCGCCGCCACACGGCCCAGTATTACCATGCTGGCAATTGTCTGGATGTCGTCCATGTCCATGATGCCAGGTATGTAGAGGACCGGGCGTCCCATTTCAGTTGCCCTTCCAACGGCGTCCTCCACCGCGGTGAGACCGGCAATCCTCCTTATGAAAAGATCTTTCCCCCTTTTGCCCTGTTCAATGAAGTACATGATAACGGCGCTGATAATGGCCAGAATGATAAGCATTCCAACCCTGCCGGTGTGTATCCACTGAACCCGGGGACCGCGGAAACCACCGGCCCGGCGGTGGTGGCGGTGGCCCCGAAGTAGGGTACCAGGCGGTATGAATACTCCACGCCGTTTACCAGCTCGTTGTCGGTCTTCCTGCCGTTTATGGGGGCAAGGGTGACGATGTTGTGCCACTCTTCGCCTCCGTCCATTCTCTGAAGCACCATGGAATCGGGCAGTTCGGTTTCCACCGCCACGGTCCATGTAAGGTCTACCCCCCCCGGCATCGTTAGGCGCATCGGCGGCGGTCATGGACTGAACGAAACCGTCGGTCCCCTGGGACCACGCCGCCCCGGCCAGAACAATAAGGGGAATAACGAATAGCACTTTTCCCATACTGAACAACCCCTTTCTGTTAATAACCGATAATACCGAACCCTCCATCCCGATGCAACAAAGCCATGCAACAAAGCCATCCGTAAATTTGACAAATAGATTGTGTAAACTATTGTTATGTTTGTTTTTAAGTATGATACTCACCTCCCCTTCTGGCGAGAAAGGAAGCCGGGCGGATATATTCACCGGCACCCCTGGATGAAAGGCGATGGAATGGAGCTTCTGACAAGGACAGCGGAACCCCGTGACAGGGAGGACCTGGCCGAGATATCCAGGACCACCTGGGAGGGGCACGATTACCTCGAAGGTGTGGCTGAAAGCTGGCTGGCCGACTCGGGCTTCATCGTTGGGGAGCTTTCCGGAAGGGTCATCGCCTGCGGCAAGATAAGCAGGATGCCCGGGGATGTGGCCTGGCTGGAGGGGCTGAGGGTACACTCGGACTTCAGGGGCAGGGGGCTTGGCAGGATCATGTCCGACAGGATACTGGAAGAGGCGCTGAGGCTCCTGGAAGAGGGAAAGTTCACCGGCATCGAGTTCTCCACATATATCAATAATCTCGAGAGTATATCCATGGCTAAGAAGCAGGGCTTCAGAACAACGGAGCTTTTCCATGTGGTGGGCATCGAGGACTTCACCCCCCCTTCCCGGCCCATGGAGCTGACACCGGTGGATATTACACCTGAGGATCTGGCCATCTACCGGGAACACGCCCCCTGCGGCTGGAAGTACATCCATGCCCGGGAAAGGGACTCCCTGGCCTGGCTTCGGGCCAACGCCGGCTTCTGGCAGACCCCCGGTGGCGTTCGATTCCTGGCCTCGAAAGGGATATGGAGATATCCCCCCTTTCATCGGCGATGGGCGAACCTGAGGAATTCATTGCAGGAGCCTGGCCTTCGTCACATCCAATAACAGGGACTGCGCCGAGATCATGATCCATGATTCCCACGGACAGGTCATAAGGGCTGCCCTGAAGGCGGGTTTCTCCTACTGGGAGGAGCCGGGCACCGCGAACATACCAGTTTACAGGTACTTCCCCCGGTGATATGAAAGGGGGCGCATTAAGCACCCCCTTTCCGTCCGCTGAAGACGCTGTCAGCTCTCTATCAGCTCAACATTGGCCCTGGGTACTGTGTACTTGCTGCCGTCGTCGAACTCTACTTCAAGTATCCTTACCTTTGCCTCGGAATCCACCACATGGAGTTCGAAGGGCAGGGAAGCCACCTTGCCTATCTTTCCGAAGAAGGGGGCACGAATACAGCGTATGAGGCTGCCTATGTCCATGGCCCCGGCTTCCTTCGTACTCTGGACGGAACTGGTGGCGCTGGAATCCAGGGGCACCATGATCTCCGGCCTCATTACGCCGGCGCGGATCTGGGTGGCCCCGTTTACGCTGGCTACCATTCCCTCCCTCTTCCTGAGGAGTTCGAAGGTTCCATGGGCCATGTTCATCCTGCCGAAGCCCTCGGTGAGGATAAGGGTGAGGCCCTTTTTCTCATGGCCGGTTATGGCCACGCCGAGGTCGTACCCCAGAAGGTCCTTAAGGTCTTTGTCGTCGAAGCCACCCACTACAATGGCCCTTACTCCAACCGAGACCGCCTTCTTGAGAACCGCGTGGCTGATGTAGCTTCCACCTACGATGATCTTGTCCCTGCAGGCTTCGTTTATCATCTCCAGGGTTATCTCTTCTTCAGGGGATGAGCAGACCATCTTGAGTTCTCCCCTGACCTCGCCGCCGATACCGAAAATGCCCTGTACGAAGGTGCAATGGGCTTCCACCACAACCCCTTCTTCGGGGAGCACATCAGTAACGGTGCCATGAACATAGCCATCGATCTCCACCGGGATGGGCGGTTCGCGGAGAACGGCCTGACCGGTTATCTCGTTGAAACTCTCGAAGACGCCGTCGATGGGGCTTTTACGGTGTTCTTGAACCATTTTCCAAAGAGACCCTTGCTCTGGGCCAGGGGCTCGTCGGCGGCTATGGTGTCGCCCTCCTTCTTCAGCAGGAGCTCGAAGATGTCCGACGCGGGAACACCGAGAAGGTTGGCAATGTTGAACATTTTCACATTGCCGGGAAGTTCAGTGCGGGCCACTATGGTGTCGGCATTTACCACATCGCCCTTCTTTACAAGGACCTCGCCCTTCAGGGGAAGCCTTCTTGTTTTGGTAACATCGGCCACATCGGCCACTCTCAAACCAGGTGTGTATGCGAATGCCATTATTTAACACCTCCCATGCTGAGGAAGCGTTCCGGATATGTGTCCAGGGTCTGTGACCAGCTCTGGAGGTCCTTGACCCTCTTTCCGTGATCCTCAGGAAGATTGAAGGGCTGCCTTCCGCGACCGTCGAGGATAACACCGACAATGCCGCCCTCAAGGCTGCCTTCCCACTTCTCGCCGGGGCCGTTGCCCACATCGAGACCCTTGTGGGGAGCGATTACCGTTTCGGCCTTTTCGCCCACCGCAAGGGGAATGAGCTTCATTTCACCGGGAAGGATCTTCTCGGTTCGGGTGGTTCCATCGGGCATTTTCATGGTTACCTCGGCGAGATGGGGTACCTTCTTGAACGCCCCGGAGGGAGCCACGCAGTGGCCCAGCCTTATGAGGCAGTCGTTGTTGAAAACCTCCACCGCCGCTTCGGGATGCACCTCGCTCAAAACCCCCAGATGGGGCATCATGAATATGGAATCCACCGCAAGCATGGTTACTCCCTCGGGAAGGAAGCTGTCTATCAGCATGTGTGCGGTCTGGCTTCTTCTGGGAGCATGACTGAGAACGCCGCCGGAGCCTATGAGGATGTCAAGCTCCATCATGTTGACCAGGGTGGCGCCGGTCTGGGTCTGCTCGAAGGCGTCGCCTATGGTCCTCTCCTGGGCAACTCCCTTGAGACCGGTGGCGAGATCCTTGTGCTGCACCAGCGCAAGCCTGAGGGCTTCCCGGGCTATGGCCTGCTCTATTATGAGCTCCTCCAGCTCCTGGGGAATGGTGGTGGGCCTTATCATCTTGTTCCTGATGCGGTTCCTCAGGTCAGCCTCGTCCATGTGGAAGGGAACCCATCTCATGACGTTGTCCATTCCAGCGCTGGCCAGAACATTGCTTACGGAGTAGCTCATACCAAGGTTAGCGCTGACCGTACGGTTGAAGACCGGTTCGCCGTTGCTGTCGAAAACGCTGAAGACATCGGTGGTGGCCCCTCCGATGTCCACGCCCATGACATGGATATTCTCCTGTTTGGCAACCCTTTCGATGAGTTTCCCCACCGCGCCCGGGGTGGGCATGATGGGCACGTTCTCCCACTTGCCCTCAACATAGTGCCCGGTCCACTCCATCAGTTTCGCGTAGCCGGGGGCCTGGGCCATCACATGCTCCATGAAGAGTTCGTGGATGATATCCCTTGCGGGGCCGAGGTTTTCCTTTTCCAGGACCGGTCTGAGGTTATCAACAATCTTCAGTTCCACCGCCGTTCCCAGTTCCTCGGAGACAGCACCGGTGGCCTTGTTGTTCCCGGCAAAGATCACCGGAAGCTTGAAACCCACACCGAAACGGGGCTTGGGATCAGCAGCCCGGATTATCTCCGCAAGCTCCACGACGTGGTCGATGGTTCCCCCGTCGATCCCCCCTGAAAGAAGGATCATGTCCGGGCGAAGCTTCTGATGTCGGCAACCTTCTCATGGGGAAGCCTGCCGTCGTTGGAGGCCACCACATCCATCACGATGGCACCGGCTCCCAGGGCGGCCCTCTGGGCGCTCTCGCCGGTCATGGATTTGACCACTCCTGCAACGGTCATCTGAAGACCACCGCCTGCGGAGGAGGTGGAAACATAGAGATCCACGCCGTCGCCGGTGCCTTCCCTCACGTCCACACCCTCTGAACCCTGCTTGAGAAATCTTCGTCCCTCGAGGTCCTCGATCTCCCCCACGGCGTTCAGAACACCCTTGGTAACATCCTCCGCCGGGGCTTCGACTGTTGTCGGAGCCTCTCCTCTTCTTGCGAGACGGTAGCGCCCCTCCTGGTCTGAGTACTCGATGAGTATCGACTTGGTGGTGGTACTACCGCAGTCGGTCGCCAGTATCGTTCTTACCCTGTCTGCGGCCACTGCTTCTCCCTTCGCTTTCATGCGTCTGGTTCATTCGGGCCCCGGCGGAAAAGTCTTCTGAAGAATGACCGGCGGCGGAGCCGCCTCTTTCTTCTGGCCTCCCGCTTGAGCCTGAATGCCTCCGCGTTTTCTTCCTCTATTGCCACTGTCAGTTTTTCAATGTTGTCGCGGTCCTCTATCATCCTTATGAATCTGTAGTAGTCCCCGGACTGCACGATAAGGGACACCACCGGATTGGCGAAGACCAGCATCTGGCTTCCCAGGAAGGAGAGGGGTTTTATGGACTCGATGAGCATTATTGCCGGCACGGTCAGATCCCTCTCCACTATGGTCTTCGCTATCTTCCTGCACAACCGTTCATAATCCTCCGGTGTGTCCTGCTGGAAATCTTCAGGATCCAGCCCTGGTCCGAATAAACTCAAGCACTTCCTTCCTGTTCCCGGAAAACTGCACGCTGAGACCCCTGAACTTGGCAAGGCGGGTGGGCTCCTTGAAGGGGCTCAGAAGAACTCCGTAGCGGTCGGGAACTATGCTGCGGACCTCACTCCATTTTCGTTTCTCCTCACCGAATGGCGACTTCTTACTTACACCGGCGGCATCGAGGGTGAACCGGACCGGAAGGAAGTAGCTCCAGAGGGAGAGGAAAAGAAGCGCCAGACCGATTATGCCCCACCAGAGGTTCTCCATGACCAGTGCGGCGCCCCAGGATGCGGTGAGCATGATCACAACAAGGGCCACGGTGGCACCGGGTCTTTCCCTCATGGGCAGGGAGACCCACTGGAGGGTCTCCCTTTCAGTGCTGCCGTTATGTTCTTCTTCAGGCATCGATTGGCTCCACCAGTATGAGGTCTTTCACCGCCTTGACCTCGTCCAGCCTGAGCACCGGGGTGTTAACCGGGGCGTCGGTTACCAGATGGGGTTTCTCGGAGGCTTCCTCCGCGATTGCTATCATGGCTTCCACGAACTGGTCGAGACTCTCAAGGCTTTCGGTTTCCGTTGGCTCTATCATAAGGGCTTCCCTGACAATAAGAGGAAAGTAGATGGTGGGAGCGTGGAAGCCGTAGTCCAGAAGCCTCTTGGCGATATCCAGGGTTTTCACGCCGGTCCGGGACATTGCAGCACCGCTTGCCACGAACTCGTGCATGCAGGGGCCGTCGTCGTTAGGCACTTCGTAGTAGGGTTTCAGCCTTGCCTTCAGGTAATTGGCGTTGATAAGGGCAACGGTGGAGACCTCTTTCAGCCCCCGGGCGCCCAGGTCCTTATGTAGGCGTAGGCCCTGTAGAGCACGCCAACATTGCCGTGGAAGGCAAGAAGCCTTCCCATGGACTTTCCGGAGAAGTCGTTCATCTGAATACCCTTTGGGGTGGAACTGACTCCGGAGGCCGGCAGGAAGGGAGAAAGGAAATCCCTGCAGCACACCGGCCCGGCGCCGGGTCCGCCTCCCCCATGGGGAGTGCTGAAGGTCTTGTGGAGGTTGAGGTGACATACATCGAAGCCCATGTCCCCGGGACGGGCGATGCCCAACATTGCATTCATGTTGGCGCCGTCCATGTAGTTAAGACCGCCGGCATCGTGAATGATCCCGGTTATCTCAATGATGCTGCTTTCGAAAATGCCCAGAGTGTTGGGATTGGTCAGCATGAAGGCACAGGTTTTGTCACCGGCCTTTGCCCTGAGGTCCTCCACATCCACCCTGCCGTGCTGGTCGGACTTCACGCTTACCACCTTCAACCCGGCAAGGGTACTGGTGGCGGGATTGGTTCCGTGGGAGGAATCGGGCATGAGAACTTCGTTCCTGTGCCCCTCTCCCCTGTCCTGCTGCCACTTCTTGATGAGCATGAGGCCGGCAAACTCCCCCTGGGCACCGGCTGCCGGTTGAAGTGTCACCGACTGGAAACCGGTTATCTCGCAGAGGTATTCCCCCAGCCTGTGCATCAATTTCAGTGTCCCCTGAACCATGCGATCCGGGGACAGGGGGTGTATTCCCGCCATGTTCTCCATGCGGGCAAGGTACTCATGGAGCCTGGGATTGTACTTCATGGTACAGGAACCCAGAGGGTAAAGCCCCTTCTCTATGTGATAGTTGAGGGAGGAGAGCCTTACGAAATGCCGCATTACCTGATTCTCGGTAACCTGGGGAAGGCCAATGGGCTCGGTTCTTTTATAACCCTCCGGTATGGGAGTTTCCGGAACATCGAGGCCGGGAAGTGAAACACCGGTGAGACCCGGGCGGCTGTGGCTGAATATGGTCCTTTCCATCATTTCACCCCCTGAATGTGTTCTCTGAGGGCATTGACAAAACCATCGATCTCAGCCCTGGTTCTTTTTTCCGTTACGGTGAAGAGCATGGCACCTGCCCCGAGGCCGGGGACGGGAAGCCCGGCAAGGTAGCCAGCTTCGGCCATGGCGCTGTCCGCCCCTTCGGCGGAACCGGAAGCTGCAGGGCGAACTCCCTGAAGAACGGAGTTTCGAAAACCTCGGTTACGCCATCTATCTCCAGGAGCTTTCCGTGAAGATAGTGGGCCTTGTGCCAGCACTGTTCAGCGATGTTCCTGAAGCCGGTCTCACCGGTGAGGCTGAGGTAAACGGCGTTGGCCAGCGCCATGAGGGCCTGGTTGGAGCAGATGTTGCTTGTGGCCTTTGCCCGTTTGATGTGCTGCTCCCTTGTCTGGAGGGTTAGCACATATCCGTTGTTCCCGGCGCGGTCTTCCGTTCTGCCCACTATCCTGCCGGGCATCTTCCTGAGGTAATCCTTCGCCGTGGCCATGAAGCGACATAGGGGCCTCCGTAACCCATGGGAACACCCATGGGCTGGCCCTCACCCACCACGATGTCGGCGCCGAGGAAGCCCGGGGCCTGGATGGCACCCAGGGCGACAGGGTCGGCCACAACCACCAGAAGGCCCTTATGGCGGTGTATAAAATCGGCGGCGGCCTTCACATCCTCGATGAGCCCGAAGAAGTTGGGATACTGAATCACAAGGGCAGCGGCTCCCCCCTCGGCCAGCTTCCCGGCTCCGCTGAGGTCCACCAGCCCGTTGTCCAGGAAGGGGACCTCGTTAACCGTGAAATCGCTGTTGTCGAGGTAGGTGTGCATAACATCGATGGTCCTGGGATTCAGGGAACCTGCGGTGAGTATCCTTTTGCTGCCGGTGCACCGGATGGCCATGAGGGCCGCCTCGGCGGCGGCGGATGAGCCGTCGTACATGCAGGCGTTGGCGGCGTCGCATCCGGTGAGCCTGGCCATCATTGTCTGGTATTCGAATATGACCTGGAGGGTACCCTGGCTGACCTCGGCCTGATAGGGCGTGTAGGCGGTGAAGAACTCGCTTCTGGTGAGTATGTTGTCGATGGCGGCGGGGATGAAGTGGTCGTATGCCCCGGCACCCCTGAAACAGACCAGACCGGCGGCTGTGTTCTCGGAGGCCAGCCCGGTGAACTCCCGCCGGAGCTCCAGTTCAGAGACCGGTGGCGGGAGGTTCAGCTCGCCCTGAAAACGAACACCTTCGGGGATCGGGGTGAGGAGCTCCTCGAAATTCTTTGCCCCTATCACCTCCAGCATTCGCTCACGCTGTTCTTTGCCGCTTGGAACGAAGATGCCCATTCCCTACTCTCCTATGTGAGTTTTGTAATCGTCGGCGGAAAGGAGCTCTTCGTACTGTGATTCATCCGAGGCGGTAAAGGAATAGAGCCAGCCACTGCCGTAGGGGTCATCGTTTACCAGGGAAGGATTAGACTCGAGTTCTCCGTTTACCCCGGTAACCTTGCCGTCCATGGGGCGTAGAAGTCTTCTGCGGTCTTTACGGCCTCAAGTCCGCCAAGGACATCGCCCCTGGTGATCTCGGTTCCCTCCTCGGGAAGCTCGGCCATGACTATCTCGCCCATTTCGTGCTGGGCGTGGTCGGTGAGCCCCACGATATACCTGCCCTCTTCCTTCCGGACCCATTCGTGGGTTTCAGTGAATCTTACGTTCTCCGGTATGCTGCTCATTGTATTTCTCCTTTTATTCTGATGTTATCGGTCTATCTTCTGCTGCCTTCGGTGTAGAATGGTATCTTGACTATCTTGAGAGGAATCCTTTTACCCCTTACCTCTGCCTCGAGTTCATTTCCGGTCTTATGGTATCCCCTCTCCACATATCCGAGACAGACCACCTGGTCCAGGGCGGGAGCCAGGGAACCGCTGGTAACCACACCTACCTTTCGCTCTCCGTTGAAAATGGGGGTGCCGTGACGGGGAAAGCCCTTTCCGGTCACCTTCATGCCCACCAGATACCTTCCCGGCTTGTCCGCCTTCTGCTGCTCGATGAACTCCCTTCCGATGAAGGGCTTGTCGGTCTTCAGCTTGAGTACCCAGGACAGTTTCGCCTCCACCGGAGTGGTGCTGTGGTCTATATCATTGCCGTAAAGGGGGTAACCCACTTCGAGGCGGAGGGTGTCCCTTGCGCCGAGACCCACGGGCATGATGCTGAACTTCCTTCCCGCCTCCATGACCGCATCCCACACGGCGCAGGCGTCGGGGTATGCGATGTATATCTCGAAGCCGTCCTCACCTGTGTAGCCGGTTCTTGCAATAAGGGCCGGGACGCCGGCGAAAGTTCCAGTTTTGTGCTGGTAGTATCCTATGGTTTCCAGATCGGTATCGGTGAGCCCGGCACAGACATCCTGGGCCCTGGGGCCCTGTATTGCAACAAGGGCCGTTTCGTCGCTTTCGTTGACAACGGTGACATCGTAGCCCTGGAGATGGCCCTGGACCCAGGCCCAGTCCTTTTCCAGGTTGGCGGCATTGACCACCATAAGGAACTCCTGGTCGGCTATTCGGTAAACGATGAGGTCATCGACTATTCCGCCGTCGGGGTAGCACATGGTGGAATAGTAGGCCCTGCCGTTCTCCACCCCGGAATCGTTGGTGAGCAGATTATCGAGGAAGGCCTGTGAATCCTTTCCAGTTACCCTGAACTCGCCCATGTGGGTCAGGTCGAAGATACCGGCACTATCTCGCACTGCCATGTGTTCTTTTTTTATTGTATCGTACTTTATAGGCATAAGATAGCCTGCAAAAGGCTGAATGGTTGCCCCCAGCTGTATGTGACGGTCGTAAAGCGGTGTTTTTTTGTCCATTATTATTCCTTTTCGGGATTAACTGCCAAGCACATAATGCATCCTATATTGTTATACACGAACAGTTAATTTAGCCAACATTGGCAGGAAATGCAAATGTCGTTGACCCCGGTGGAGGTTGTGAATATTTTCCATTTCCATTATCCCCGGGAGGTTATCATCTGACCGCCATACCCATCTCATCAAGCAAACTTTCGGTACTGGGCAGGGAAGCATCAGGAGACCACGCCGCCCTGGAACAGCTCTGCATCGAATCCGCATTGCGGAAATGGCTTGCCTCCCGGGGAATACCATCATGGAGGAACCCCTCCCCCCCCGGTTCCGGTTTCATCTCAGGGCCCTTCCGGTACAGCATCATGCTCTCCGGAGGAAGCCGTCTGCTGGCATGTCCCCTGAACGCCTGGCTGTCCTTCGATCACATCGCCGGAGCCAAGTGCTTCGCTGTGGTTGCGGCATCGGTGGGGAGAGCCATGGACAGCGTGGAGCTGGCCGGTGTTCTGCCCCTCAAGAACATCCCTCCGGGAACAGCACCCTTCCGGATATCATCCGATATCCTTCAGCCCTCATCTTTCCTTCTTGAACACATTGAGAAACCGTCAAGCCGCATTTTAACTTCATTGATATTCGGATTGAGGCTGATTATACTGGGTGAACCGGACGCCCCACCCGATGGCGCCGGCGGCATAAAGGGATTCAAACCGGCGGGAAGAGCGCCGGGGGAGGTGTGATTTGAAGGAAAGCGGCCCCCGGCCCCGGAACACTTCGGAACTTCCCTACCTGGAAACTCTGTGGGATGTCTCCACCGGAGCACTGGTTCTGTGCGATTCACGAAGAACCATCCTGTCGGTCAACCGGAGGTTCACCGATCTGTTCGGCTTCACCGGGGAAGAGTGCTCCGGGGCGGACATCGACAGCCTGATAACACCCGCCCCCTGCATCGCCGAATCCGATTCGCTTTTCAGCCTGGTGACCGGTGGTTGCCCCATGGCGGTCACGTGGTGAGGAAGAACGCCTCGGGGGGGCTTCTCAGGGTTTTCCTCACCTCCTCGGCGGTCAAGATGGAAAAAGGGGGCACCGGGGTCCTCTGCATAATCAAACCGGTCTCACCGGAGGCGGAGAAGCGGCAGTCCGACCTGATGCCCGACGACAAAAGCCTCAGGGAGGCATTCGAGAACTCCTGTGAGCCATCCCTCATCACCGATGGAAACGGAAGGGTCATAGGGATGAATTCCGCCTTCTCAGCGGAGTTCGGCTGGAGCAACCACACACTGCAGGGAAAAATGTATCCCACTGCCTCATACCCGGTTCGATCCTCCCCGAAGCGGGCTACATAACCGCCATGGCCACCGCAGGGCGAACCCTCCGTCTGGAAACCACCAGAAAGCATGCCGACGGCGGGGAATCCATGATCAGCCTCATAACCAAACCCGCACCCGGTGGAAACGTATACAGGGTTTTCCGGACCACCGATTCCATGGCTCTCACCGAAGCAGCCCTTCTGAAAAAGAATCGTTTCAGGGGCTGCCCCGGCACCAGCAGGGGAATGCTTTTCCAATGCAGGACCGACAGGAACCGAACCATGGAGTTCATCGCTCCGGGAACAGCGTCCTTCACCGGTCACAGCGAAGAGGACATACTCGGCGGAAAGACCCACTACGGCTCCACAATTCATGAACTGGACAGGGAACTGGTGCTGAAAAGCATTCAGGATTCCCTGAAGAATGGAAACGATTACAGCATCACATACCGGGTAAGAAGGGATTCGGGCAGAATACTGTGGGTAATGGAACAGGGCAGGGCCTCAGGGCGGGAAAGGACTGCGTGGATTCTGCGAAGGCTGCGTTGTGGACATTACCGGAACCATGGAAAAGGAGGAGCCGGAAAGCAGCGCCAGGGAAAGGATAGAAAACCTCCACTCCGTGGCAGGCGCCCTTCAGAGAAGCCGTTCCGCCGGGGAGATATACAGAATATGCGCCCAGGCCGGTTTGTCAATACTGGACGGCGTGTGCAGCTGCATTTTCCTGAAGGACGACGACAGGATGAAAATAGTGGCATCCGCCGGCCGTGAGGATTACGACTGCGGACCGGACTGCAGCCTGGGAATGGCCGAGATGGCCATGCATTCCTCCGGACCCTGCTATTTCAGGTCCCGTGACAGCCAGGAGAGAACATGCCCGGCGGGAACCGCAGGTGTATGCTTCAAGCTGGGCAGGAACGCGGTCTTTCAGGTGATTTCCAGAAGCAGCAGGGTTTCGGCAATGTTGACACAAGGATACTGGAACTGCTTCTGGGGTACACCGAGCAGGGGCTGAAGCGCATCACACTTCAGCACCAGCTGATCAACCAGGCCCTCCACGACCCACTCACCGGCATCTACAACCGGAACTATTTCAACAGGCTCATTCAGCTGGAAGAGCACCGGGCAAGGCGGCTGGACTCGGCGATAAGCTTCATAATGGTGGACATCGACAACTTCAAGAGGATCAATGACCTTTTCGGCCACCAGACAGGGGACAGGGTTCTGCAGGAGGTGGCGGGAATACTAGAGGGCGTTCTGCGGAAACCGATACGGTCCTTCGCTACGGAGGCGATGAGTTCCTTATAATCCTGACAAAAATGACATCCGACTACACCCACATCGTCGAAGCTCGAATAAACAGGGCCCTTGAAGGGGCTAAAACACCCGAAGGCCTCAAGGGCGAGAGGATCAGCGTTTCCATGGGACACGCCTTCTGGACCCCGGGGGGAAAGAGACCATCGACGATGTCCTTAGAACAGCCGACATGACCATGCTGAAGAACAAGCGGAAAAAGGCTAAAACACAGTAATATCGAAACCGTCGGTGGTTACCACGAAGGTGCCGTCCTGGTCGGTCCTGTACACTGGGATCCCCCTGCTGGAAAGCCTCTGAAGCAGTTCAGAATGGGGGTGCCCGTAGGAATTGCCGGAACCAACCTCTATGGCAGCCAGGGAGGGGTCAACCGCGTCCAGCCAGGCATTGGAGGTGGCGTCGCTGGAACCGTGGTGACCAACCTTCAGAACATCGGCACTTAGCTGTTCCGGGGTGTAGTGAGCCAGGACCACATCCTCGCCGCCATCGGTTTCCAGGTCTCCGGTGAAGAGGAAGGTCACCTCTTCGTAGGTAAGGCGGATGACGATGGAGGCGTTGTTGATGTCTCCTGAGCCGGGATATCCCTCGGGATGCAGTATTTCCACCTGAGGTCGGGGTCCCAGTTCAGTGTCATTCCCCTCTGGCCGACAATGTACTCCGCATCGGAGGAAGCCACGGTTTCAAGGAAGTATTCATAGGCGCCGGACACCTCGCCGGTCCAGCCGCAGTCCCACACCTTGTCAACCGGCATGGCATCGATGACATCGCTGAGCCCCCGATGTGATCCGAATGGGGATGGGTGGCCACGATACCCTGGAGGTGGGTTATTCCCAGGCTGTCAAGCAGGGGAAGTATCCTGTCCTCCCCGCAGCTCCAGTAGCTTCTGTAGTCGCCTCCGTCGATGAGGTAGTTGAAACCTCCAGGGGTCCTTACCAGCATGGCGTCGCCGGAGAGGGATCCGTAGGATGGATCGATGAAGAACACGGTGAGATTGTCAGGTTCGTTAAGGGGATGGTAATACCGGACTCGTTGCTCCAGGCGGAAAGACCTGAGGTGTTCCTGGTCTCAACGGCGTACCAGTAGCTTTCTCCGGGAACGACACCAGTGTCGGTATAGACATTCTGCTGAGAGCCGGAGTCGAGGATGAAGGCGGTATCGGCCAATGCGGGGTTGGCTTCTATTCCCGGAGAGAGGCTTCGCCAGAGTACGTACTTGTCGAAGTCGGTGTCGGGGCACTGGTTCCAGCTGGCGTAAACCGCGGTGTCGGCCTGAAGACCGATACCGAGAACGCTTGGGGTTGGAGTGCCTGCGGAATCCGTTGGCGATTTTCCGCAGGACAGCACGATTACCGGAAGAACAAGCACCAGTATTCTGAAGATGGATCTCATGTGGCTCCCGTCAGTTTTCCGTTGCCTCAGGGGCTGACCGGCATCACCGGAGGCTCTCCGTCGTGAACCACGAATATATCATGGAACTGCTGAAGAAGCCTTCTTGAATTGTCACCGAACCGTATCCTGAACTCAGGATCATCGGAAACCGCAGTGAGTGTTTCAGCGGTGCAGATGGTCCTCATCATCCAGTCCGGAATGGAATACACCCCGGTGAGGGCAAGGGTTCCATCGTCCAGGACAGTTCTTTCATGGGACTGGCTTTCCTCCACCAGGAAGGGAATCTCGGTGCGGTCTGCGACTATGCTGATGAACCTCGTACCGGTGACCACCGGCAGTACCCCTGACCCGTCGGGGGCCCTTTCCCCTGCCTCGCTCCGGGTGTACCCCGGCTGAACCCTGGAGCTGAAAACAATCTGGAACTCCTTGTCCATACCGCCGTCCCCGGTGCGCTGATACACCACCACCGGCCGCATCTCCAGGGCTACCCCGTCGGTTTCGGTCACGCACCCTGTGAGGGTGTGCCTCTGCCACCCGCCGCTGGAGGCTATCTCCACGGAGCCGCCTCCAAGAAGGGATCTGCTGGTAAAAAGGGTGTCCTGCACCCCCGGCGGAACCCCGGAACCGTCATTAACTTTAGCGGAACACCGGCTCAGAACGACTATTGTTATTATTGCTAGTACATATTTCATGATAAATCTCCCTGCAAAGCCACCCGTAAACTTGACAAATAGATCCAGTATCCGATTATACCACAATGGATTAAACCTGTTCCACCCCCCGGGAAAACGATTATGTTCATTGTCCGGGAGGATTGATCATGAATGTACTGGTTTTCACAGCTCTGGCTCCTTTTCCACAGTCTATTTTCAGGACGACTTCAATGACGGCAACGCAAACGGCTGGTTCACAGTGGGCCCTTCCAGCTACAACGTGGAGGATGGCAGATACCACTTCAGCGGAGGGGGAGCGGTGAACGACGCCACCTCCTACCGGGGGGACCTCGGCGAAGTGATGAGCACGGCGGACTACTCCATGGTGTCCGATGTGGAGATAGATGTGGGCACCTTCGGCGGAATGCTTCTCAGGTATGACAAGGACGGCGGCTACAATCTGATGCTGGTTCTCGGGCGCCCCAGCAGAAGCTTGTTCTGTACAGGTGGCACTTCACATACATCGAACAGCTGGACAGCCACCCGATGCCGGTGGAAACCGGTAAGACCTACAGGGTCCGCTTCCAGTGTCAGGGAGACACCTTTGCCGGAAGGGCCTGGGAGCCCGGGGATGAGGAACCGGCGGACTGGTTCGTTTCAGCCACGGACACCCTCTCCCGGCCTGGTGCCGCGGCGCTTTTCGCAGCCGGCGTCTCCGGCGGAGATGAAAGGGTTTACCTGAGCTGCTTCTTCGATGACGTAACGGTGGAGTCGCCGGAGCCTGGCGGCTGTCACAGGTGACATGGGCGGGAATAAAAAGGCTTCTTCAGCCCTGACCGTTGTTGTCCACGCCCCACTGCAGAAGATAGAGGTTGTAATAGATACCCCTCTTGGCCAGCAGCTCCTGGTGTGAACCCCTCTCCATGATCCGACCGGAGTCTATCACAAGGATCTCATCACACTTCTGAATGGTGGAGAGCCTGTGGGCAACTATTATGCTCGTGCGGCCCCGCATGAGGGTCTCTATGGCGTGCTGTATGAGCTGCTCGGTGGTTGGGTCCACATTGCTTGTTGCCTCGTCGAGGACCAGTATCCTGGGATCGTGGGCCAGTGCCCGGGCAAAACAGACCAGCTGCTTCTGACCGGTGGACAGGGTTGCTCCCCTTTCCGCCATCACGGTATCGAAACCCCCGGGCAGCCTCTGGATGAAATCGGTGGCCTGTACCAGGTCGGCGGCCCTGCGGACCTGCTTCATGTTCATTCCGGAGCTGAGCCTGATATTGTCGGCTATGGACCTGCTGAAGATGAAGGCGTCCTGGAGGACTATGGAAATGTTCTTCCTGAGGGTTGCCGTGTTATGGTCCCGAATGTCCTTGCCATCGAGGAGTATTCTGCCGGAATCAACATCCCAGAACCTTGTGAGAAGGCTTATGATGGAAGTTTTACCAGCACCGGTGGGCCCCACCAGGGCAACGCTCCTGCCGGGCTCTATGGCAAAACTGATGTCCTTGAGAACAGGGGTGTCAGCCTCGTAGGCGAAGTTGACCCTTTCAAGCTCCACCTTCCCGGTAAGCTTCTCCGGGGGAAGGGACGCCGAGGTTTCCTCGATCTCCGCCTTTGTGTCCATTATGGCGAAGATCCTCTCGCTGGATGCCATGGCGCTCTGCATGATGTCGAATTTCTCGCTTATGTCCGAAATGGGCCGGAACATCTGCTGCACATAGCTTATGAAAGCCACCAGTGCACCAAGGGTGAGGGCACCGGAAATGGTGCTGATACCGCCGTAGACCAGTACCGTCGCGGTTCCCAACTGGGCCAGAACATTGATCACAGGTCGAAAAACACCGAAGATGTAGAGCTGCTTCATGCTGGCACGGTAGTAGTTGTCGTTGATCCCCAGGTAACGGTTCAGTCTGGAGGCTTCCTGCCTGAATATCTGAACGACCTTCACACCGGAGACATCCTCGGCGATGCTGGAATTGA
The DNA here is from genome assembly GCA_001875255.1 of Candidatus Sabulitectum silens. Classification (GTDB taxonomy): domain Bacteria; phylum Fermentibacterota; class Fermentibacteria; order Fermentibacterales; family JCC-6; genus Sabulitectum; species Sabulitectum silens. The sequence goes on from MJAN01000002.1 coordinate 76,232, forward strand.
GTTCGGCAAGGTACTTCCTGACCCTTCTGTAGGCCTTTCTTGCCTTCATGCGGAAGATCACGGATACCACGGCGAAAAGGGGCAGCACAGCCAGGGAAACCAGTGCCAGCCTCCAGTTCATCACCAGGAGGATGGCCACGATACCCAGGATGAGGAGTATGTCCTTCACAAGGTTGACAAGGACCGCGCTGAACATCTCGTTCAGGGCTTCCACATCGTTGGATACCCTTGTTACCAGTCTGCCAACCGGGTTTTTGCTGAAAAAGTTCAGACTAAGGGTCTGTATGTGATTGAAAAGTGCGGTCCGGACATCGTACATTGACCGCTGACCGGCTATCACCAGGGTCATTACATGGCCATAACCGGCGAAAAGGCTGAGTATCAGAAGACCAATGAAGAACAGCGCAAGCCTGGTGATACCCCTCACATCGGCGCCCCTGATATCAAAAAGAACACCTGGGGGGATCTTGCCGATCTGGGCTTCGGGCACTATCCAGTAGTCACCGCTTGTCCATCCGGTCTGATCATTGAACCTCTCCGGGGGAAAGAGATAGAAGGTTTCCCTTGTCAGGTTCCCCTGGCTTTCCAGTTCATGGACAACCGCGGGATCCACCTCGTCAAGGGAGGCCTTCCTGAGGAAGACCGAATCCGGAGTGAGACGTATGAAATCACCTTCTGCGGGTTCCAGGCCCATTACCATGTCGCAGGCTTCCGGGGTATCGGTGTATACCTGATACAGCTTGGCCAGGTACTTGTCTATTCCCTGCTTCGTTATGTAGGGGAGGAGCAGTTCCACCCCGGTGGACAGCAGCATGAACAGCATGGCAAGGAATATGAGCTTCCTGTGGGGACCCACATACCTCATAAGCCTTTTGACAAGCTTCCAGTCGTAACCCTTTCCCTCTATGGAGTCATCTATGAAGGAGTCTCCGCCGTGACCGGGAGGCATCAGCCATCACCTCCTTCACAGCACTTTTCCGCCTCTTCCTCGAGCTGCTGCATCCTGTAGAGTTCGGCGTAAAAGCCATCCTTCTGAAGGAGTTCGCCGTGGGTTCCGCTCTCCACCAGCCTGCCCCTGTCGAGTACCAGGATAAGGTCGGCGTTCTGAATGGTGCTTATCCGGTGGGCGATGATAATGTTGGTAAGGCCTTCTATCTCACGCTTGAGCTTTTCCTGGATGGCAGACTCGGTTTCGGTGTCGATGGCGCTGAGGGAATCGTCCAGAACCAGTATCCTGGGAGAGACCGCCAGGGCCCTTGCTATGGCGATCCGCTGTTTCTGGCCGCCGGAAAGGTTACACCCCTCTCCCCCACCATGGTTCAAAACCCTTGCTGAAGCCGTCGATCTCAGTTGCTATCTCGGCTATCTCCGCCAGATACCTTACCTGTTCCAGGGGAAGGTCACCGGCGCCGAATGAGATATTGTCGGCAATTGAAAGGGCGAAAAGGAAGGTTTCCTGGGGAACATAGCCGAAGAGCCCCCGTACATCGGACAATTTCCGCTGACGAACATCGGTCCCCCGATGAAAACCGTTCCCTCAGGAGGGTCGTAAAGCCTCATCAGAAGCTCGATGAGGGTGGTCTTTCCGCTGCCGGTCCGGCCCACTATGCCAAGGGTGGAGGAAGCGGGGATACTGAAGGATATGTTGCTCAATACCGGGGTTTCGGTTCCGGGATAGGTGAAGGAGAGGTCTTTCACCTCAATGGCGGGTTCCGGTTCGCCTTCCACCGGTCCGTCGGTTATATCCGGCCTGGTGTTCATTATCTTCTCGAGCCTTCCCATGCTGGCGGCACCTCTCTGGAGCAGGTTCACCACCCAGCCGATGGCCATCATGGGCCAGGTGAGCATGGCCAGATAGCTGGCGAAGGCCACGTACTGCCCAAGGGATATGGAACCGCCGATGACCGCCCGGCCGCCGACCATGAGAAGAATTGCGCTACTCATCATGGCAAGGCCCATCACAAGGGGCTGCATGAAGCCCCATATCCTGGTGAGCCTTATGTTCTCGTTAACGCACTTCCTTGCCTTCTCGGCAAAGAGCTCACGCTCGGATTCCTGGTCTCCGTATGCCTTGACCACCCTGATCCCGGAAATGGACTCCTGGGCTTTCTCGGACAGTCCGCTGAAGGCCTTCTGCACCGACTGGAACCTGTCGTGGAGCATTCCTCCGAACTTCATCATGAGAAGGGCGATAAGGGGCAGGGGGATCATGGTTATCAGTGTGAGCCTCAGGTCGATGAGAACCAGCATGACTATACTGGCGGCGCTCATGAAAATGGCATCGAAGGAGGCAATGGTGGCCATGCCCGCTGCCATTCTCACCGCGTTGATATCATTCACCGCGTGGGCCATTATGTCGCCCACCTTCGTGTTGTCGTAATACTGGGGAGACAGCTTCTGCAGATGGCCGTAGAACTCCGCCCTCAGGTCTTTCTCAAGCCTTCTGCTTGCACCCACTATGAATATCCGCCAGAAGAACCTGCAGAAAGCCATTCCAAGGGCGATAGCCAGGAGGGAAAACCCCATTTCCCAGGCGAACCGGGCATTTGCGGTACCGGCTGCAAGGCCGTCGATGAGCCTTCTGAAAACCTGTGGGATCAGAAGCTGCAGGCCATCCACGCCGATCAGGGCAAGTATGCCTCCGAAGAGGGCTTTCTTGTGCCTGAATATCCTTGAGTAAAGGTTCCTCAGGCTGGATCTGTCCAGCCTGGAACCATTCCTGCTTTGCCGGGACAAAGAATCACCCCCGAAAAATGGTCAAAGAAAGCCGAATATAGGCTCTGGGCAGGAAAAGGTGTTAGCTTGAAGGCTTCGGTGTCCCTCTAGAAGTCTTCCCCTTCGTCAACACTGAGGAAGGAATAGTCGATTACATGTACCTTCCGAAGGTCCTCCCGGACGGAATAGCCCTCCTCGGTAAACCTGCCCGTGACCGCCGTTGTCATGCCGTAGTCCGGTATCATGTCGTAGGCAAGCTCACCCACCAGAGCAAAGACCTCGCCGGTGGAATCCTCGGTAAGTATCACCGTTTCTGATCTGGTTCCCGCGTGGAGGACCTCCACAATGCCGGTAATCCTGACGGTGTCATCCTGCCTTGAGGACGATGCTCCACAGGAGGATAGGGACAGAAGCAGCACGGAAGCCGTCATTACCGCGATGGTGTTTCTCATTTTTCTCCCTCCAGGGAAATGGTTCGAGTTCACTGAAATCTACAAGACCGCTGTCCGCGATGATACCCCAACCGCCGGGACCGGCCCACCGGGAGAGGGCTCCGCTTACTTCATCCACCGTCATGGTCCTCAGTGAGTCCTGAAGCCTGTAGTGGAAACTCCAGTCGCCTGTGGCCAGGTAACCGGAACCCATTGTCTGGCACTGGGTGTCCATGGACTGGCCCCGTATCCCCTGAAGGTCCTGTGGTTGTTGGCCACACCGGTGACCAGGGACTGGTGGATATCACCGGAGGCCACCTGGCAGAAAACCTCCCCCATGAGGACAGCAGCCTCGGAGGGACGCTCGGTGCTCACATACATGTAACCCCAGTTCCTCCGGTAGTGATCGGTTGCCCCGGCGTAGGTGGCGTAGGTAAGAGCGTTCTCAGTTCGAGGACCTGCCAGAGTAGTTCGTCGATCACGCTGCAGGCTATTGTGAAGGCCGCCAGGTCAGGGTGACCGGCGGGGGGCGCTTCGAACTTGACCACGCAGTAGGCGGTGAGGGTTTCCCGGTGCTCCAGTACCATTGTATCCCGGACTAATCCGAAGGGGGAACCCCAGGTAGGCGGTCCTCCCCGCCGGGTATCAGCCCGAAGGTCGATTCAAGGATCTCCTGAAGCTCACCGGGGGGAGTGGGTCCGGCGTGGACGAGAAGAATGTTCCCGGCCCTTATCCTTCTGCTCAACCAGGAAAGTACATCTTCGGCGGTAAAGGAGGAAACTGTGGATGGATATCCCTCCGGTCTGAGCATGTAGGGATGTCCCTCCCCCATGAAACCCCTGTTGCAGGTGAGCCAGACCATGTTGTCCGGCTCCTGAAGCTCCGCATGGAGGCTTGCCTCCATTGAGCTCCTCACCCTGGAAAGGCCCCGGGGTCAAGCTGGGGATTCAGCAGGCAGTCCGTGAAGCCGTCGAGCAGTATGGGCAGATCTTCACTGAGGCACTTGAGGTGGTACCTGGAATGATCATAGTTGTATGTGGCGTTCCATTGTGCAGGGTAAGGTCCATGATCCCACGCCACCTGTGATCGGGAAAACGCTGACTGCCGGCAAGGGCCGCCTCAAGGGAAAAGGCCTCGATGCCCTGTGTGGACCCATCAAGGAAGAGCGACCCCCCGGTGAGGAAAAGGCTTATCCCCTCCACCACCCCCTGGGGCACTGTTCTGCTTATCACATGTATCCCGTTACCCAGCTGGAACTCCGTTACATTGTCAGGAAGGGAGGAAAACCCCAGCAGTATCATAAGGAGCATCATTCCCGCCACTCTCCCTCCGGGGTAACCAGGAAAACCGCCGATGGTCTGCCCTGAACCCATTGGGCCAGAAAGGCCTGAACATCTTCCGGGGTTACTGCCTTCAGGTTTTCCGGATAGTCAAGGTAATAATCAAGTCCTCCCCCCTGAACCCACCAGAATGGAAGGGTTTCCGTGGCCATTTCCCGGCTTGATTCCTGACTGAAGAGCCTTGCCCGTCTTAGCTGCTCCACCGCCGTTTCGATGCCCCCGGGGGTGAAATAGCCCTGCCTGAACATGTCGTCCATCTCACCGCGAAGCAGTTCCAGCCCCTCATGGATACGGGAGGGGTCGATGGTTCCGCCGAAGGTTATAACCGGCTGGAACCTCTGGGAATAGTAGCTTGCATACACGGAGTTGAAGGGGCCGTTGGTGACAAGGTCGGTCTGGAATTCCCCGGTCATCCGGTCCATGTACTGCCCCCAGACATCGGCGGCGTGGGTCCAGTGCTCTTCACCGGCCATGGAGGGACCTTCATAGACGATCCTTATAATACCGGTTCCCCCGGGGCCCCCGACGGAAACAATGGTGTCCTTTTCAATGCTGATGTTGAGCCCAAGGGAATCGTAGTTGCTCCCGCCGCCGTATTGCCAGGGTCCGAATATTTCCCCGGCGGCGGAACGGGCCTCGGCGGACTCCACATCGCCGGTTATTATCAGGGCGGAATTGTCCGGTGTGTAGTAGGTGTGCTGAAACTCCAGCATTGTCTCCCTGTCCGCAGCCTGTATCACACCGGGAACGCCGATGGCGCTGCTTCTCCAGGGTTCTTCTGAAAGAACCTCTTCCTGGACCCTCCAGAAGCTCCAGTAGGGGCTTGAGGTGTTCCTGTTGTATTCATTCATTATCACCGCCCTTTCCCCGGCTATCTCTTCGGGGTGGAAAGGGGTGTGGCAATGGCATCGAACATGAAGCCCATGCCCTCTTCGAAGAGATCCGAGGAAACGGTCAGGTAGTACTTCACCACCTCGTTGGAGGTGACTCCATTCCTTATCATTCCCAGTTCCCGCATCCTCCGGTTGTAGGCGGTCTGATCGGGAAGGGCGCCGTTGCCCTTGAAGAACATGTGTTCGTAGAAGTGGGCCAGTCCGTTGGTTTCCGGGGTCTCGCAGGTGGCCCCGGTTTTCACCACAACGCAAATGGTAACCACCGGGGAGGAGTGATCCTCCCCTACTATCACATCAAGACCATTGGGAAGCTCAAAGAGCTGAAGGGAAAGGCCGGTGAGGATCATAAGGATCATGACGCTTGACAATTGAGCTGTCCTTTCAGGTTGCCGGGAACTGACATCATAATCAGCTTTGATTATAAGAAGGCCTGCAAGTCTCAACAGCGGCAAAGGAAGAACTCATGAAGGTAGACCCCACGGTACAGAGCCATGTTCACCTGTGCCAGACCCTCTTCCGGGGCATGGCCGAGGGAAGGACCCTTCTTCCATGGCTGGAGGAAAGGATCTGGCCCCTGGAGGCGGCCCACACACCGGAAACCCTTGCTGTCTCCGTAATAATGTCACTCAAGGAAATTATCTCCACTGGCTCCACGGGTCTGCTGGACATGGGCAGCGTGGAGCACTCCGAGGTTACCGCGGGGATACTCAGGGAGTCAGGGATAAGGGCGGTGGTCTGCAACGCCCTCATGGACAGGGGGCCGTCCTTCATAGCCAGGCCCTGGAATGGCTGAGAAGGGAAACTGAGAGGGTTCGCAGCGCCTGCGGCGACAAAGTGAGCCACGGCCTTGCGCCCCGGTTCGTTCTTTCCTGCGCAGAAGGTCTGTGGGATTGGCTGAGGTCGGAGGACCCGGCGATCATAAGGACCACCCACGCCGCCGAAGCCCCCGGGGAGATGGCAACCCCGGTGATAAGGGAGGCCGGAGGGAACATACACCTGCTGGAAAGGCTGGGGTTCCTCTCCCCCTCCACATGCCTTGCCCACTGTGTACAGCTTCAGCCCGGGGAAACCGACCTTCTTGCCGGCACTGGAACCTCGGTGGTTCACTGTCCATGGACCAACCTGAAGCTGGGAAGCGGCATCGCCGATGTACCGGGGCTTCTCAAAGGGGGCGTCAGGGTCATGCTGGGAAGCGACGGCGCCCCATGCAACAACAGACTGGACCTCTCCGGAGACCTCAGGCTGGCGATGAACCTGGCAAGCGTGAAGGGTTCCCCCTCGGGGGTTTCAATTGACAGGTGGAACCGTATTGCTGGTCGTGATGCCGCTGATTTTTACGGATTCCAGGGTTTTCGGGAAGACACCGTTGAGATAGCCCTCACCGGGACGGAAGAGGAAGAGCACCAGCCACCCCGACAAGGAAAGGTACCTCGCGGAGATACCCCGGGCGGGAAGGGTTGAAAGGGTCACCTGCGGAGGAAGGGTAATCTACGAAATGGGTGAATTCCCCACGCTGCCCCCCCTGCCCATTACGGTGAAAAAGGCCCGTGAGATCGTCTGGGACAGGGCTCTCCGCCTGGGCATGAAACCCTGATGAAAACCGTGTCGGTGGCTGTTCCCAGGCCGGTCTGGAACACATACACCTACATCCTTCCCGAATCCATGCAGGGGGGACCCTGGAGGGCTGCAGGGTGGTGGTGCCCTGGGTGGGAGCCGTGTGGCCGGGGTTATCTGGGGGGAAGACCCTGAAACCTCCGGCGGATACAGGCTGAAAAGCGTTCTGGAAAGACTGGATTCTAGACCCCTCCTTCCCCCTTCGGTGCTCTCCCTCCTGAGGTGGGCCTCCGACTACTACATTTCCCCCCGGGGATGACCGCGGCGGCGGCGTTCCCCCTGGAATGCAGGGGAGGGCGATCCGGATGGTCCGTTTTGAAAAGGGCTCAAAGCTCCACCGGCTTTTCGGGGACAGGGAAGTGGAGTACCGTGTCCTGATGAACACCGCCGAAAAGGGCACCCCGGTTGACAGGATACTGGCCGAGGAGGCCCTGAGCGGCCTTGCTTCAAGCTGGTGGAAGCCGGAAAAGCTGCCTCCCCTTTGAAGATCCCCATCATAGAACCCCTTGCGGAACCCGGTGTGCTCACCTCCGCGGCACAGTCCCTGAAGTCCACCGCTCCGAAGCAGGCTGAGATACTTGCCAGTCTTGCTGTTACGGGAACGGTGCCAAGAACCGAACTGCTCCGGAGGGCCAGGGCGGGAAGAAGCTCCCTGGAAAGGCTCAGGGAGCTTGGCCTCCTGCGGGAAACATTCATGACCGTTCCCCGGGATCCCCTTCTATCCAGACTGTCCCTCTCGGAAAAGCACCTTCCGGAACTCAATGCCCATCAGAAAACGGCCCTGGAAACCATAAAGGAACCGGGCACCTACCTTCTGCACGGTGTTACCGGGAGCGGGAAGACCGAGATCTACCTGAATCTCATAAAGAGGGAAATGGACAGGGGACGGGGGCTATAGTCCTCGTTCCGGAGATATCACTCACACCCCTGGCGGTGAGCAGGTTCGACCGCAGGTTCCCGGGATGTGTGGCGGTCCTTCACAGCGGTCTTTCAAGGGGAGAGCGACTCGACACCTGGAACATGGTTCAGCGGGGAGAGAGAAAAATAGTGATAGGGCCCAGAAGCGCCGTTTTCGCCCCGGTGGGAAACCTTGGGATAATAGTGGTGGACGAGGAGCACGACGGCAGCTACAAACAGGGTTCCACACCAAGGTACAACGGAAGGGACCTGGCCGTGGTCAGGGGCAGCATGGAAGGGATACCGGTGGTCCTGGGTTCCGCCAGCCCCTCGGCGGAGAGCTGGAAGAACGCCCTTGACCGCCGCTACACGCTGGTAACACTTCCCGACAGGGCAACCGGCGGTGAGCTTCCCGGCATCACCCTGGTGAACACCGCCTCTTCCGGGCATTCCCTGCTTTCCCGGGAGCTGCTTGCCGGGTGGGAAAAGAACATCCCGGGGAGAGCAGTGCATAATACTGATCAACAGAAGGGGTCATTCACCTGTCCAGATGTGCCTGGCCTGCGGCCATGTGGAAAAGTGCCCCTCCTGTGCCATCTCCATGACCTACCACAGGCGGGGGGAAATACTGAGGTGCCACCACTGCGGCAAGTGGAAGAGCGCCAGGATGCGCTGTCCGGAGTGTTCCGGTGAGGAGTACATAAGGCAGGGCCCCGGGATACAGAAGGTTGAGGATGCCCTCAGGGAGCTTCTGCCGAAAACAAGGGTGATCAGGATGGACGCGGACACGACCCGGGGGAAGTCCGCCCACTGGAAGATAGTGGAACAGTTCAGCAGAGGAGAGGGAGACGTTCTTCTGGGGACCCAGATGGTCGCCAAGGGGCACGACTTCCCCGGAGTAACCCTGGCGGCGGTGATAGGGGCTGAAATGGGACTGTACCTGCCGGATTTCAGGGCCCAGGAAACCACCTTCGACCTGCTCCTTCAGGTTGCCGGCCGGTCGGGAAGGAGCAGCAAACCCGGCGAGGTGATAATACAGACACTGGACCCGGACAACCCGGTGATACGGATGGCGTGCTCCCACGACTACGAAACCTTCATGGAAACGGAGCTGAACCAGAGGAAGGCAATGGGATTCCCACCCTTCAGACGGATGGCAAGGCTCCTGTGTCCGGGGAGGATCCCGCCGGGGTAAGACTTGCTGCGGAGGTTTCATGCGGAAAGCCCCTTCCCGAAGGTTGCAGGCTGCTGGGGCCCAGTGAGGCGGCAATGGCGAAAATAGCCGACAAGTATCGCTACAGCGCCCTTATAACCGCAGAAAGCCACAGGCTGCTGAAGAGGGCAGCGGTCTCATGCAGGGAGGCCTTCGAGGCGGAGAGGGAAAAGCATGTTCGAATGGATGTGGATATAGACCCCAGGAACCTGATGTAGTACCCCGGCGTCAGTTCTCCCTGATAGTCTCGTCGTACTCCGTTTCGAACCTCAGCTTGTGCTTTGCCTCCTCACGGGCGAGGTCAAGGAAAAGCTCCCTGGCGCTTCCTGAATCCACCATTTCCGCCAGCCGGGTGTAAAGCTTCCAGGCGGCCTTTTCCTTCTTCATGGCAACCACCAGGCGTCTTCATAGTTCTCTATCTCCCCGGGGCTCACATCGGCCACATAATCGGCTATCTTGAGGTCGGCAACCCCTTCCGCCGAGGGCTGGAAGGTCTTGCCGTTCTTCACTTCCTCTAGTTTCGCCCTGTGTCCCATCTCCTCCGAGGCGAACTGGACGAACACATCCCTCATGTTCTTATGGAGAGCCTTTTCTGCCAGTTCCGTGTAGAACTCCGCGGCGTTCTCCTCTTCCCCTATGGCGAAATCAAGAATCTCATCAACGGACATCCAGGTTTCCATTCATAACTCCTTTGCATCGGTTATACAGGGATGAATATATGAAGGGGGCGGGAAAAACCCGCCCCCCGTGCTGTTTCAGTTACAGGTGGTGCTAGATACCTGCACCAAGCACCGTGAACTCGATGCGCCTGTTCTGAGCCTTGTTGGCAGCGCTGGTGTTGGGAACCACCGGCTGCTCTTCACCGTAGCCAACTGTGGTAAGGGTGTTCGCGGGAACGCCCTTGTTGACAAGGTAATCGCGTACGGAGTTCGCCCTGCGCTCGCTGAGACCCTGGTTGTAGCTTGAGGAGCCGTCGCTGTCGGTGTGACCGGCTATGCGTACGGCGATTCCTCGGTTCTCGATGAGTGTCTGGGCAACATTGTCAAGTATGGGGAAGCTCTCGGGCTTGATGTTGGAGCTTCCGGAATCGAAGTAGATGTTGTTGAAGCTGAGCACCTGGCCCTCGACAAGGGCGGGGCGCATCTCGACGTCGAAGAGTGTGGTTTCCTCGGCTGTCATTACCTGTACCTTGACAACCTCCACATAACCCTCGGCAAGGACCTTGACCGTCCAGTTGCCCTCGGGGAGTTCAAGGGAGTACACACCGTTGAGGTCGGTGGTGGCGGTGCCCTCGATACCCTCGGGAAGACCCTCTACAAGAACCGTGGCTCCGGAGATGATCTCGTCGGTTTCGCCGTCGGTGACGGTACCTGTGAGAATACCGTTGTCGGGCACGGGATCCATGGCGATGTCGAAGGCGTGATCCTGGCCGGCAACGATAACAACGGTTTCACTGAAGGGCAGATAACCCTCGGAGGTAACCCTGATGGGCACTGATCCGGCGAGGAGTTCCACGCTGTAGTAGCCGTCGCGGTTGCCTGGGGAAGAATGGAGGAGGCGGGGAAGCTTACCTCGGCTTCGATCGCTTCTCCGGTTTCGGAGTCGGTTACGATACCGCTGAGGGTGCCATGGGTGGGATCCTGGAGCAGTACAGAGGAGAAGATGAGGTTAAGACCAATTCCCAGGTCAGCGGGATATCCGCCGGGGAAGGGGCTTCTGGCGGCTCTCTGTTCTTCTGTTACGGATCCTGTGGACTGGTAGATGCCATGGCCCATGTCGGACCACATGGGGTCGAACTCGGTGATGGCCATTGAACCGGTGAGGTCAAGTGCGAGTCCATAGGGGGACACGAACCTGAAACCACCGCCGAGAAGGGCTATGTCATCGTATCTTTCGCCGTTGCCGGCCTCTTCGTCGCGGTCGATGAACTTATTGTATTCCATCTCAACGAAGGGGGTGATGGAACCGAGCTGGTATTCCATGCCCGCGGCGACCCTGATAGCGTTGTCGTTAACGGTAAGGTCGACCTCTTCAGAATCGATTATTCCGCCTGTGGCCATGTTCCTGCGGTTGTCGGTGTACTGGAACTGCTGGGAGTAGTGGTGGAATCCGGCGTTCAGGTGCAGGCCAAGGCCGAAATCGGCGTTGTAGGAGGTGAGTATGTCGCCTCCGAAGTGGTACTTGGCTGTGTGGTTCATGGGACGGCGCATGAGGAACATGGGGTCGTCGAGGTACCAGATGCCGTCGGTTCCCGAATCGTACATGGTGACATAGTCGTTGTCACCGCTGCTGATCCCGAAGCCCAGTGAAGGCATGAAGCCGAGCCAGAACTGGCCGTCGTCGGTGGGATTGAAGGAAAGCTTGAGGGAAAGGAGTGCCTCGTTAAGGGCGTCATCGCTTTCCCAGTCGCCTGTACCGGCGTCGCGCTCGGTGTTGGAGAGATCCCTTCTGTAGCCGTTCCACCAGTAGGAGACCCGGCCGGCCATTTCGGCCATCTCATTGATCCCATAACCGAAGGCAAGGTGACCGGTGGCGTTGTATTCCTTGTCGTCGACCTCGAACATCCCGGACTCGGGAAGCCATGCGTTCCTTGTGTCTTCGCTGAGGCCGCCGTGGGTGAAGATGCCCACCGAATACTGATTGACCTCAAGGGCTCGGCGTCTACAACGCGGTTGAGACCCTGCAGGCCGTAATAGGATGGAAGTGCAACAGCGGTTGAGGCCGCAAAGAGCACCACCAAATAGCAGTCATTCTTTTCATATTTTCCCTCCTGATTGGCTCAGTTGAATAATGGTACAGTACCACCCATTCTATCTGCACCCACGAAACTATACGGGAGGTCCGCAGTAAAGTCAATGTAATGGCCCGTCCTGATATGATCTGGACGGGCCGGGAATCAGTGTTTACCAGTTATCTTGTGTATTTGTCCCGAATGGCCTTGGGAACAGGCTGCTTCCTGTCCCAGGCAACGGGAATGCGCCCCTCTTCCATGTGGAGTATCTCCCTGCCCTCGCGGTGCCCCAGCTCGAAGGCATCCAGGTTGAGTTCGAGGAAAGCCGGAGGAACCGCCAGTTTTATGGCTTCGGTCCATATTTCCAGTGTGAAGAAACGGCTGAGGGCCCCGAACATACCTATGGCTATCAGGTTCGCCGCGATCTTCTGCCCGAAGGTCTCAAGGCATTTCCTGGTGAAGGGGAACTCGTAGACCTTGCCCTCGGGGAGCTGGTCTACATAAGTGGAATCCACTATGCTGAAACCGGATTCCTTTAGCTTGGGGCTGAACTTGTCGGCGCTCTCCTGGTTCATGGCCAGAAGGATGTCCAGCTTCCTGCAGTTGGGGAACAGAATGGGCTTGTCGGAGATAATCACGTCGGTGCGGCTGGCTCCGCCCCGGGCTTCAGGGCCGTAACTCTGGGTAAGGCAGACCTCGCTGCCGTTCAGAATGGCCGCCTGGCTGAGTATTCGCCCGGCAAGCCCCAGGCCCTGCCCACCGGCACCTGCAAGCCTTACTTCGGAGTATATCATTCTTTCACCTCCGGTGCGACTCGGTTCACCAGCGAACGGTACCTCTCGATATAGCCCATTTCATTACCGTCGGCAAACACTCCCCTTACAACTTTGCCCTCAAGCTTCTCAGGTGGGAGTTTAGCCGCCTGGGCACGGTTCACTGTGCTATCCCGAAGCATCTCCATCATTTTTACGGCGTCGCCCTGCCTGTTTGCCCTGCCGAAGTTGGTAGGACACGGGGAGAGCACTTCCACCACCCTGAACCCGTTTCCGTCGAGGGCCTTCTTTATCATGCCGTCGAGTTCCATTACATGGTATACAGTGCCCCTGGCAACGAAGTTCGCCCCGGCGGCTTCGGTGAGTTTGCACACATCGAAGTCAGGTTCGATCATTCCGTAGGGGTGGTGGCCGTTCTTGCTCCCCGGGGGTCGTGGGAGAGAACTGTCCGCCGGTCATTCCGTAGTTGTTGTTGTTGACGATTATGGCGGTCATGTCCATGTTCCGCCTGGCTGCGTGGATGATGTGGTTCCCTCCTATTGCCATGGAATCGCCGTCGCCCATAACCGCCAGGACCTTGAGGTTTTCATTGGCCATTTTCGCCCCGGTACCGAAGGCAAGGGCCCTGCCGTGGGTTGTGTGCAGCGTGTTGAAATCCACATAAACGGGCATTCTGCTGGTGCAGCCGATTCCGGAGACCATCAGTATGTCGTCGAGCTCCCAGCCCAGGGAATCCACCGCCCGGATAATGGAGCCCATGACTATGCCTATGCCGCATCCCGGGCACCAGACATGGGGAAACTTCTTCTTGGACCGGAGATACCTGTAGGCGTATGGCAGACGGGCTGGCATCACATCACCTCCTGTACGGCTTCAACTATCTGTTCCGGCGTTATCTCGTAGCCGTCGAACCTGTGAAGGGGAACCACACGGACGCTGTCGGAGGTAAGCCTTTCCACTTCATGGATGATCTGCCCCTGATTGAGTTCGGGAACCAGGATAACCTCTTTGCCGTCAAGCTTTTCCTTCACAGTTCTGTCCGGGAAGGGCCAGATGGTTACCGGCCGGAAGACGCCGACCTTTTTCCTCTTTCTGGCCAGTATCTGCTGGGCGGCCATGGCGCTCCTGTAAACGGAGCCGTAGCAGAAGATGACCACATTGCTTTCCTCCACATTATGAATGTGATTGTCCTCGAGTACGTCCAGCCTTCTGGTGATCTTCTGTTTCAGCCGGTTCATCTTCTCAACAACTTCATCCACCTTTCTGGTGGGAAAGCCATGGGTGTCGTGGGTGAGGCCGGTGACATGGAACCTGTAACCGGATCCGAAACGGGCCATTGGGGATACACCGGTTGCCGAGGAATGATAGTGCTCGTACCATTCTATGGGCACATCCGGAGCTGAAGGAGGTGTTACGCACACTTCTTCCACCTGGGGGAAGGTAAACTTTTCCCGCATGTGGCCGATTACCTCGTCGGGCATGAGTATCACCGGTGTTCTGAAGGATTCGGCAAGGTTGAAAGCCCTCACTGTAAGCCGGAAGCATTCCTCAACGTCGGCGGGTGCAAGAACTATCGCCGGGTGGTCTCCATGGGTTCCCCACCTGGCCTGCATTACGTCACCCTGTGAAACCTGTGTGGGAAGACCGGTGGAAGGACCGCCGCGCATTACATTCACAAGAACCAGTGGCACCTCGGTCATGCAGGCGTATCCCAGTCCCTCCTGCATCAGGCTGAAGCCCGGGCCGCTGGTGGCGGTCATGGACCTTCCTCCCGCCAGGCTTCCTCCGATTATGGCGCTTATGCTTGCGATCTCGTCTTCCATCTGTATCCACTTTTTGCCCACCAGGGGCATTTCCCTTGCCAGTATTTCCGCCACCTCCGTTGAGGGGGTGATGGGGTATCCGGCAAAAAAGTCGATCCCGGCGGCCAGCGCGCCCAGCGCCACGGCTTCGTTGCCCTGTACAAGCCTGGTCTCTCCCCAGGGAACTCCGCTCATTTTTCACCACCATTCTTCTTGCTGTCCTTCAGCTTTTCATCGCTGACGAATACGGCGAATTCTGGACACCTCCGGGCACAAAGGGCACATTCGATGCACTTGTCGGGGTAGGTTACATGGGCCTTCTGGTCGTCTCCCATGGTGAGAACCTGCTTCGGACAGAAGGCAACGCATATGCCGCATCCCTTGCACCACTCGGGGAAGATGTGCACGGCATTTCTCTTCTTTACCTCACAGGGTTCCACTTTTGTCTGCCCCTTTTCGGGCTTATCCGACATTAAAAAAACCTCCAGATGATGCGATGAAAGGCAAGGCCCATTACGGCCCTGCCTCTCACTGCGATTACCGCTTCATGCGGGTTTGTTTATTCCGTAAAGGGTTTGAGAACCTCGGCGAGATCCGGCTTGCCGATCTCCTGGAGGTCGTAGGTTACCTTCACGACCGGTTTGTCTATCTTAATGACCCTTCCGAGATCGAAGGGAGTTCCAACAACGACTGCGTCGCAGTCGATGGAGTTAATCGTTTCCTCGAGATCCTTCATCTGGGCCTCACCGTATCCCATTGCGGGAAGGATGGATGTTTCCTCGACACCGGGATAGTACTTG
Source organism: Candidatus Sabulitectum silens (assembly GCA_001875255.1). Lineage (GTDB taxonomy): Bacteria > Fermentibacterota > Fermentibacteria > Fermentibacterales > JCC-6 > Sabulitectum > Sabulitectum silens. Next base: position 91,441 of record MJAN01000002.1, read on the forward strand.
TCGAAGGTGTCCCTTATGGTGCGTACCGCATTGGGAACAGGGTTGGCGAACTCCACCGCGCCGTACTTCTCCGCGGCGACGAAACCGGCTCCGTACTCCATATCGCCATGGGTGAGGGTGGGGCCGTCCTCCACCACGAGGACCTTCTTGCCGTTTATGAGCTCGGGCCTGTCAACGCTCACGGGGCTGGCGCCGTCGATGATCCGGGCAGAGGGATTCACCCTGCGGATGTTCTTCCTTACTTCTTCCACATCTTCGGGATAGGCGCTGTCGATCTTGTTGATGACAACTACATCCGCAAGCCTGAGGTTGGTCTGGCCGGGATAGTAGCCCACCTCGTGACCGGGCCTGTGGGGGTCGGCCACGGTTATGGTGAGGTCCGGGGCGTAGAAGGCGGTGTCGTTGTTGCCGCCGTCCCAGAGGATGATGTCCGCCTCTTTCTCGGCTTCCCGAAGTATCGCTTCGTAGTCTACCCCTGCGTAGATGACATTGCCCTGGTTACATGGGGTTCGTACTCTTCCATTTCCTCGATGGTGCAGTCGTGCTTCTTGAGGTCTTCGATGGTGGCGAAGCGCTGTACCGCCTGCTTCACAAGGTCGCCGTAGGGCATGGGGTGGCGTATGGCAACCACCTTTTTCCCGGCGGCGGTGAGCTCTTCGATCACCCGGCGGGTTGTCTGGCTTTTACCGCAGCCGGTGCGCACGGCGGTGATGGCAACAACGGGCTTCGTGCTCTTCAGCATGGTGCGCTGGGCGCCTATCATGGTGAAATCGGATCCGGCGGCGTAACCCGGCTGGCAAGGGCCATAACGGTGCTGTCGGGAAGGTCGCTGTATGACATGACGCAGAGCTGGATGCCCTCTTTCTCGATGATGTCTTCCAGCTGCCCCTCGTCAAGTATGGGAATACCCTGGGGGTAAAGTTCTCCGGCGAGCTCGGCGGGATACTTTCTGCCGTCGATATCCGGTATCTGGGTAGCGGTGAATGCCACTACCTCGTAGCTGTCATCCTTGCGATACAGTGTGTTGAAGTTGTGGAAATCGCGCCCGGCGGCGCCAAGTATCAGGGTTCTTGTTCTGCTCATTGCAGTCGTCCTTTCCGCAAGTAGAACATTTGCTTGCGGAAGAGCAACAGCGAACCGTCCGGTTCGGCCTCTTCCACCTTATCTGTGGATACCAGCCCAGGTGACTGGCTGGCTTCAAATCTCGCTCATGCGTGATGAATTGTCAATGCTTTACAAAAGGATCAGTCGGTTTTCAGACCGGCTTCGAAGAGCACGGATATGCCCGCTCCTGCCAGAAAGCCGGTGATCAGCCTTGCCAGGTTGGTGCTCTGGTAGAATCCGGCGAACTGAAGGGTGCCGTCCAGCACCAGCGGAACCATCATGAGCAGTCCCGCGGCGATTGAACCGGGAAGCTTCCTGAAGAACAGGAGAACCGCGGAAAAAGCCATCCCCAGCCAGAAGGAGGTGCATCTGGCGCACAGCCCCGGGGCCCAGGAAAAGGACCTTTCCGGCAACCTGTGGCATGTGATCTTCAACAGGGGTCTTATGAGAGGGCTGTCGGTGAATGCCCCGACGGCGAAAACAGCCGCAAGAAGGAAAAGCAGAAGGGAAGCGGGTTTTCTCAGCTCAGCCGTCCGCCCATGTATCGGTGCTCCAGTTGAACCTCTCCTTCACAGAACCGCTTCCGAGAACCTCCAGGGCGGCGTACTTACCCATCTCTATCGAATGGTCCATGTTGTTGTACCTGAAAAGCCCCTGCCTTCCGCAGCTGACGCTTCCCGGCAGGTCCTCAAGGCAGTCCAGCACCCTGGCGGTGTGTTCGGCATAGCCCTTCCTGTAGATGGGATAGGCGTGGGAGGCCCTGCTGGCATGGGCACCGGTAACCATGTTCCGGGAGAAGAGCCCCAGGTGCTCCGCACCGGGAGGGTGCTTCGAAGGAGCTCCTCGGTGGAGGCGTTCCAGATGTGGTCCCCCTCCATGCAGCTGAACTCGAACACGACCTGGGAGGGTGAGCGGGGATCGAAGTTCCTTGAAATGGAGAGGCGGTTGAAGAGATAACGGTCCTCCGATGTGTAGATCCAGTGATCCCGGGGCTTCACATCCGAGTCAAGGAGAACCGCCAGGAAAACAAGGGAACGGAACTGGAGGGCCGAGGCGGACCGGTGAACCCTGTCGGGGAGAGCATCGCCGAGAAGCCCTGTGTACTCGTTTACTGGAATGGTGTTTATGATGCTGTTGCAGGAAAGGGTTTCTCCATCGATCACTATTTCCCAGCGGTCCCCCCGCCTCTGCACCGAGGAGGGTTCCCTTGAATAGAGTATCTCTCCCCCCAGATCCCTTATTCGCCTTGCCAGGGCATCTGAGATGGAACCGATACCCCCGGCGGGATAATGGAAGGTGCTTACCAGGCTCCTTACGGTTTCCCTGGAAGGGAACAGGGTTTCCCTTACAAGACCGGCAAGGCTGGGAACGGTTATCCGCTGGCTTGCCCAGTCGGCGCTCAGTTCCCGGGGTTCGATGCCCCAGAGCTTCCTGTTGTAGGGGGCAAGGTAGAGCTCGTAGAGCCCCCTTCCGAACCTGCTGAGAACCCAGCCTTCAAAGCTCTCCTGCTCCCTTGGTGAAAAAATGCCCCTTGCCTTCTCCAGTGCGAAGCTCAGCATCATTCCAGCTCCGCGGTGGAGGGGCATCCTTGAAAGGACGTTACCGAAGGACAGCGGGTAGTCGAAGTAGCGGTCGAGGAGGCGTATTCGGCTCACCCTTTCAAGCTCCATCAGGTCGATCCCCGGAAGCTCCTCCACGAACCGGAGGATGTCGGGGTTGGCGGTATGGAAACGGTGGGGCCCAGGTCGTAGGCGAACCCGTCCTGTTTCATTGTACAGGCCAGGCCGCCGGGAAAGGGGTTCTTTTCTATGACCAGCACTTCCCCGCCCTGCCGGGCCAGCTCTTCCGCCGCACTAAGACCCGCAAGCCCGGCTCCCAGAATGACCGTTCTCAAGTATCTATCTCTCTTCCTCTATCCAGACTATCCTCATGGTGTTGTCCGGTTCGATGGGGGACACACGGGAGATATGGCTGGTAACCGCCTCCAGAAGTGATATCCCGGCGTAGGATGCCTCATGCTCCAGCATGATGCCGTAGCCACATTTCCCTGGGCAAGATATCCGGTGGTTACCAGAACATATACCTCTTCCGGATCCAGTGGTTCTCCGTTCACCATGGGCTCCTCTATCTTTTCTCCGTCGGGGCTCAGCTGGTTCCGCCGGCAGGTGAAGCCGGATATCTCCATGTCACGCCTGCGTCCCTGCATGCCTGTCTCAAGTATCTCAAGGAGTTCCGCTCCGGTGAGCTCAAGCAGATAGAGGTCCTCCTCGAAGGGGATCGCCGTGTAGACGATGCGGGGGGTTATCGGCCCCCTGGGTATGGCTGCCCTGATGCCTCCGCGGTTCAGCAGACCAACATCGGCACCGGTTTCCAGCCGGATGGCGTCGCTGAGGAGGCGGCCCATGGGATGCTCGGCGCCCCCCTGGGGATCTCGGATACTGCTTCACCTATCACGCTGTCCATACCCGCCTCGGCTATCTCCCTGAACCCGGAGATGAGTTCATGCTGTTCAGGGTCCGGCCAGAACCTGTCGTGGAGAAGGCTGATGTACTCTTCGCCGTCGGGGGTGTCATATCCGATGATGGACCCCGTTTCGGTGTCGATGGCCAGCCTGATGTGGCCGATGCCGGTTCCGTTGGCGTACCCCTGAACCACTATGGTGTGGGTTAAGGGGTTTACCCAGGGCTCCCGGAGGCCACATGGGTGTGGCCGCTTATGATGAGGTCGATCCCCTCCACGATACAGGTGAGCTCGGCGGAGTTGTAGGCGAAGTCCTTAGTGTACTCCATCCCCTGGTCCCAGGCGCTGAACACCCTTTCCAGGTATACGTCTGAATCGGGGGGGTGCCCCAGATGGGAAACCAGGACCACGAGGTCGGCGCCCTGCTCCTGTACCTCCGCCATATATTTCTCCACGGCGGGGAGTTCCGGGGCTATCACATAGCCCTCGAGGAGCTCAGGATCCACAAGGCCGTAGGTGTCCGATGTGTTCACACCGATGAAGGCCACGTCCAGACCGCCTATCTCCCTGAAGATATATGGCAGCACAGGCGGCGGTATCTCGCCCTGGTCTGTAAGGAAATTCGATGACAGAACGGGGAAGTCAGCCAGTTCGGAATTGGTTATGGCAACCTGGGCGCCACGGTCGAAATCGTGGTTGCCCAGTGTCATCATGTCGTATCCCATGGAGTTCATCCATTCCATCATGAACTCGCCTGAGTTGTAATTGCCCAGGGGTGTGCCCTGCCAGATGTCTCCGCAGTCCACCAGAAGGAAGTGTTCCCCCGAGGCCTCGCATTCCTCCCTTACCTGGTTCACATAGGTGGCTATCCAGGCTCCTCCCCCCATTCCCGGGGGGAAATCCGGGTTCATGAAGGAGGCTTCCGTGGGGGCAATACCACCGTGTATGTCATTCGTGTGAAGGATGTTCAGATAGATCAAGTCTCCCCGGGAAAACCCGGTGATGACCAGAAGAAGCGCGGCAATCATTCTCAGCATTGTACCATCCCTTCTAGAATGTCTTCGTCACGCCGAGGGATAAGGCCGTTCTGCTGGACTCCATGACCAGTGAATCTCCGTAAACGAAGGTGGGAAGTCCGTCGGCCTGGTACTGATCCCACCTCACCGGTGAGAAGGCCAGGGCTGCATCCAGGGAAACGTCCCCCATGATCCAGCCTATCCCGACTGTGAAACCCATCCTGTCCAGGGCGCTTGAAACCGGGGAACTCTCGTAGTTGAACCCAGTTCTTACCATGGCGCTTCCCGGAAGGGTGTTCTGCACCCCGGCGGCGAAGCCCCAGCTGTTTCTCAGGTCGGTTTCCTCTCCGCCGATCTCCACCGAGGAGGTTCCGCTCCACCAGAAGTCCGCGGCAAAAAGGCTCTTCAGCCTGTTGCCCGGGCTGTAAAGAATCCCGGAACGGGCCTTCATGGGAAGGGTGAGTTCCGTTTCGTAGTTTTCCACGGTGTACTTCCAGTCAATGGGCTGCTCTATGCCGGCGGTGACTTCCACCCTGCCCAGGTCCGCCAGCACCGAGCCCCTGGCGATCATTCCGGAAAATCCGTTTCGGTGTCAACGGCAACATCCGGTTCGGTGGGATCGTCATGATCCATGAGGTACTCCGAATCCCTGGTTCCTGTGAGGTAACCGCCGCCGGCGCCGAAGGAAAGGATGTTACCGGCGGTGTAGCTTCCCGCCAGTGAGAACTCGCTGAGGATCCCGCTGACATTCAGGGTTTCCTCCGCCACCCTGACATAGCTGTTGTCATTGATCACCCTCTGGTAGTCATAACTGAAGGTGGATACCGCCCTCCATCCGGCGGAGGCGGCCAGGGCGCCTTCGGACATGGACAGGGCCACCCCTCCGGGAAGGGGGGTGAAGTTCTGGTTGTAGGCGTATTCCGCCTCGCCCACCACGCCACCGAAGCTGTCGTATACCCTTCTTGTTCTCTTTTCGATATCCAGCACCGTGGCGCCGGTTGCCCGGCGGTGAATCCCCGGGGCAGCTTTGAGGCCATCACCGGGTTCTCAAGGGCTCCCTGGGGAGACCCGTCGGTGAACCATGTGCCGCCCATTCCCGCCGAGGCGGCTGAACCAGCCATGCCGCCGTTTCCCAGCCACATTATCTCCGGAAGGCCGCCGGAGATGGCCAGAAGGATGATCATTCCGCCTGCTGTGATTCCCATAGCTCCTCCTGCCTACCAGCGAATATCGAGCTGGCAGCGAATGCCGTAATCGGTGACATGATCACCGAAATCAGTTACTGTTTCATCCGGAGAACCCTGGTAGTGGAACTGGTCTTCGGGGTCCGGCCTATAGAATCCGTTGTGGGGGAAAAAGGTGTCCTTCCTCAGGAACTTCAGCCTCAGCTGCAGGTTGCTGGAAAGGGTGTTCTTCAGTGTAACGTAGAACTTGGTGCCGTCGCCGTCCAGGAAATCTATTCCCGTGTCCTCGAACTCCCACTGGCTCATTCCATTGGTGGTCCAGAAGGTGCTTCCCCCCAGAACGGACAGTTCCGGTGTGAACTCGTGCTCGTACCGAAGGGCGAGGAATCCCCCGTTCATGTTCCTGTCATCTCCGTAGAGGGGATTGGGGGTAAGGCCCACATTTCCGTACCGGAGTTCGATGCTGAAGTAGTCGCCGCCCACGGGAAGGGAGAATGTTCTGAAGGTGAACTCCTGGGTCCTGGAGTTGGTGGGGACGATGGCCTTGGCGTTCAGCTTGTCCTGGAACTTGTACTTCAGCCTGAACCGCACAGGCCACACCGGGCGGTACTCCACCTCACCCTGGAACCTCAGGTTCTCGGTGTTGTAGGCAAGGTTCCGCCAGGTATCCAGATAAACCCTGGTGAATGTGATCCTCTGGCTTACCTGGAACCTGGTCTCGATGTACACACCCTCCTCCGGTTTGGGAACCGGAAGGTCCGCGAGCTGGGAAGCCAGGGGGTCGTTGAGCCTGTAGGGGCTCTCGAACACGGTGTCGTCGAACCTGTGCTGTTCTGCGAAACCCCTGTTGTAGGGATTCATGAAGTCCAGCGCGTACTTCCTGTAGGATGCGGTGACCTGAAGCCAGTTGTTCTGCCAGCTTGCAGTGGTAAGGCTGGCCCAGGCGCCGTTGTCCTGGCGTACCGCCTCTATCTCCGCGCTCATGTTCCTGAAAACCGTCTGGGCTGCCCCTGCCACATAGCTCAGCCTGTCACCGGAGGGCATGTGGGCGTATTCCGGGCAGTTCCACACATAGGAGTCGTTGGGAATGTCCATACCGGCCACCAGCGGGTTCAGGGAATCGCTGTAGAGAATTCCAAGACCGCCAAGGCCCAGGGCGGTCCCCACCGGAAGGAAGTCGCCCATGTCATAGAAGGCGTAACCGCCGTAGGTGGTTTCCTCCAGGACATCGCTGTACTCCTCGGTCCTGAAATCCCCCTGGAAGAGAGCGTTCGGAGTGCCGTCGAGGTTGGTTATGGCGTCCCTCGGTGTGTATGAACCGAAGGCGTAGGCCAGAACCGGCCCCGCCTCTATCTGTGCAGCCCCTCCGAAGAGGGCGCTCTGCCTGGAGGAGGTGAGGTCCGGTGTGAGCCCCCAGGTCCTGTATGTGTTCCTGTACATAAGCTCATCGGAATTGTCTATCAGCAGACCCTGGGCAAGGGAAAGGCGATAGTTGCCGGCGATAACCTGCTTCACGAATCCATCGTCATGGAAGGAAAAATAGGCCTTGCCCACGTCGAACCTGTGGTTCACCGGGGCGTCGAGACCGGCGATGAGCTGGTTTCCGGCCAATGAGTTTACCCCCCTGGAAATCCTTGCCCCGGCACGGTAGCGGTCTCCCATGCCAACCTTGACCCGGTGGGTGAACCCGGGAACATCCCGGGCCTCCAGGAGCTGGTCGTACTGTGACTGAAGCCTGGTGATCAGGGCAAGGCTGTCGATGGAGGTGGAGGAAAGCTCCCGTCCCCCTTCCAGGATATCGCTGATGGCGGATTTCATCTCCGAGAGATGGCCTTCGATGCCGTCCTCTATTCCGAACCGGCCGGAACCGTCCTCATATATGAACCTGTAGCTTCCGAAGAAGTCCCTTGAGGAATAGTCCGGTTCCCGTATGGAAATGAAGTCACGCATGTTCCTGTAGCCATAATAGCGCAGGTTCTCGGTGCTTCTGAGGGAAACCACCGAAGACACCGGCCAAGTGTTCTCAGCCTGGCGTCCACCGCAGCGGCGTCGGTGAAGCTCACCCTGTCGAGGCTGCGAAGGTCCCACCATCTGGCGCCGTTCACCGGCATGGGCCGAAGCAGCAGGTCTTCCCAGTACTCCACCGCCGCGTCGCCGGGGCCGTCCTCCGTGGCCAGCCGCTCCATCACATCAAGGACCCTTGGGGTTATGTGGTCTTCCCCGGGGGGAAGAACGATGGTGTTCTCCCGGAGCCAGAGAAGGTCCTCCGGGGTGAACATGTCAAGCTCGATCACTTCGTAGATACTTTCAAGGCCGCCTGTGTCCTGTATGTGGCGGTAAAGAACCGTTGCCTGTTCCGGCGTCAGGCCGGCGAGGGCCTCCAGTTCATCCAGGGAAGCGGAGTTCAGATCGAACCCCGGGGGCACGGCGGCCAGCATTGAAGCAAGCAGCAGGCTAAAAAGCATATGTCACCCCGAATGCGTGGGAAAGGTTCAGCTCGGGGTGGGTCTGAACTGCGTAGCTGGCCTCTATACCCTGAACCTTCGCTGTGAATCCCCCGGTGAGGACCGCCGGGCCGCTGATGGCACCGGCGTAAACCGTGAGGGGTCCAAGTGGAAGCGATCCCCCGGCCCTGACCCTGGTTCCCCTGAAGTCCCTGGAGAGGGCAAAGGCCGTAACCACGCCGGTTGCCGGCTGGTAGGAAAGGCCGGCGTCCATCTGGCGATGCATGTACTCCCCTGAGTTCCCTATTCGGGATTCGAAGGGGTTCTTCATCGCCGCGGCGAAGGCCCACCTGTCATACATGGTTACCCTGAAACCGGCGTTGACGGAGAAAGCGGTGGCGGAGCCGTAGCTGCTTACGCCGTCCTCTATGGCCACACGGGAGATCACAGGCTGAATTCCCAGTGAAAGGTCCCTGGTGAGCTTTCCCCCGGCGGTCACCGCGAGGATCTGCTCGTTGTAGAGTTCCCCCCCGAACCATCTGGCGCTTCCGGCGAGGTTCCAGTTATCGGTAATGCCGGTTCCACCGTCGATCCCGGCGGTGGTGAAATCGATGCTGGTGTATGGAAGCTTTCCGGAGACGGCGAACATGGTGCCCCTTATGCCAGCCGCTGCCGCCGGGTTCCAGAGAACACCCTCCACCCCGTCGAGGATAACGCCGGTTCCTCCCATGGCCATGGAGGGGATCCCCATCTCCATCTCCTCGAAGGCGCCCAGGGCGGGAAGGGCAAGACAGAGGAGGGCCGCTGCTGTAAATACTCTCATTATTTCCCTCCTATTCAAGCGGAGCCGCGATTACCACGGTTTCGGTTGTGGTGAGCCTCCGGCCGTCGGGATATACCCCTTCGAGGCAGAGAAGATACTGCCCCATGGGCAAGAATTCGTTCCAGTCGTCCCGGCCGTCGTAGCTGAAGATGTCCCCGGCGGGGGAGTTGGTGGCCAGATGGGCAAGGTCCCTGCCGGCCCGGTCGAAAAGGGTAAGGTTGAACCGCACTCCCTGGGGTCCTCCGTATTCTATGGTCATGGTTTCGCCCAGATCAGGTGCGAAGGGGTTGCCCGTTACATCCAGGTGAAAGAAATTGTCCACCGAGGGGTTGAACACCGTGAGGTCGGTCTGATACCTTGGCAGAAGCTGGTATCCGGAGTCGTAGGGCTCGGTGGAGTCGTACTGGCCGCCTATGCCCTTAAGGAAAAGCCGTGTGCCCACGGTAATGCCTGAAACATCGATGCCTGTGCTTTCGTTCACCCTGACCGGCACCACTGTCTGCCCGTTCCAGACGTCGAAGTTGTATCCGCCGCCGGCGAAGGAGGGGGAGGTGGCCACGGTGACCCACTGAACCAGGCCGGGGTCTCCCACGGCAAGGAGCAGCCCCTCGAGGCTCTCTGAAACCGGCTGGTTCCTCACCAGCTGGAAAGGCTGTGGCATACCGGGTTGCCCACATACTCGTAGTCGTTCACCGATAAGGGAGATATCTCGGTGAGACCGTTATAGAACATGATCTCCCCGGTTATCAGCCACTCCTCCCCGGGCATGAGGTCCTGGGGGGCTTCAAAGGCGTAGACATTGATACCCGCCGTGGCGTCCTGGGCGTAGAAACTCACGCCGCTGGTGGAGAAAAGGGTGGGTTCACAGGTGGCAACGGCGCTGATGGTAACGGTCTGACCCAGGAGATCGGGTACTCCGTTGCCATCGGTATCCACCCTGGCTTCGGCTACGGTGAGCACCTGGGCGCCGGCAAGACCGCAAAGCAGCATCACCGGCAGAAAACCTTAGTCATCGTTCCTCCCTCTTGCGGCCTTATCGGCCTGTTCTTATTTCAGCGTCGGCCAGATCAGCCGCCCTGGAAAGGGCCTCCTCCGGCGACATTCTTCCGTAAAGCACTATTTCCACAGCCTCGGACAGGAACTCCCTGCCGTCGTACCAGGCTGTTATCTGGGGCTCGAACACGGCGTAATAAAGCTGATCTATCACACCCTGAAGCCCGGGATACATTTCGATCTTCGCCAGATATGCAGGTTCATCGAGGCTGCTCATTCTGGCGGGGAGATAACCGCTTCCTGCAAACCATCTGGCCTGAATGTCCGGCCGGGTAAACCATTTGATGAAGGTCCATCCGGCCTCCACCACCATGGGGTCGTCGTTGCGGAAGAGCACTACATTCGTTCCGGCTATGTAAACACCCTGACGGCGCCCGGCGGGAAGGGGAGCTGTTCCTATGGTAAATGTGGAAAGGCCGTGTTCGGCCCTCCTGTTCATGTCCTTCACCATGAAGGCAAGGCTGGTGACCGATCCCTGAACCTGGGCCACCCTGCCGTCTGCAAATGCGTTCTGGTGGTCGTAGCCGGTGGTGAGGTAAGCGGTGGAATCCACATAAAGAAGGGTTGTCATGTATTCAAGGGCTTCCCTTCCTCGGGAGAATTAAAGGCGGTGGCGGTGGAATCCCGGTTCAGAAGAGACCCTCCTGCCTGGGAGAGGAAACACTCGAATGTCCATACCGATGTGCCGAAGGCAGTTCCCCAGCGGTCGGTGTCGTCCAGCATGTCGCCGTCGGCGTTGGTGTCTTCCGTGAAGAGCTTCAGCAGCTCCCGTTGTTCCTCCCAGGTTTCCGCCGGAACAACCCCCAGGCTGTCGAACCGGTCGGCGTTGTAATAAATGAGGGGAACGCTCTTGTTGAAGGGAAAGCTGTAGACCCTTCCATCGAAGGTGTTGTTGGCCTGGAAAACTGGAAAGAAGTCGTTCCACATCTCAGGGGTGAAAGCCGTGTCGGCATCCATGAGGGAATCAAGGGGGACCAGGGCGCCGCCCCTGATGAGCTGGGCGGTCCAGGTTTCATAGGCCTGGGCAAGCACCGGCGGCGAACCGGCCATTACACCGGCCATTATCTTCTGGCTGAGGGCGCTGTAGTTGCCCATGCTCACAGGAAGTATCTCGATGTCGGGATGAAGGGCATTGAACTCGGCTATGAGGGTATCTTCCAGCACATCGCCCAGCGGGCCTCCCATGGCGTGCCAGAACACCACCCGCACAGGCCCCCCTTCCCCGGAACTCCCGTTCCCGCAGGAAGGACTAGAAGCTCCCGCCAGAATTGCAGCCAGATTTCTCAAGAGGGGCTCCCTTCTATTGCTTCCCGCCGTCCGCCGAAAATGTAACACCTAATATATTGCCCGGGCTGGGAAAAAATCAGGACCCTTGAAAAAGCTATTTGCTCCCGGCGGAAAAATGGCTATAATCAGCCGAACAGTGTTGCATCCACTGTTACCATTTTTGGAGGCCATCGGGCTATTTGTTTAGCCCGCATACAGTAACACAGGAGGGACTTATCTGATGAAAAAATTCGCACTCGCCCTTACGGCGCTTTTCGTCCTGGCAATCGCCTGCGGCGGAGCCTCGACACCGGACTCAGTGGTACAAAAAGCCATCGACGCCTTTGAGAACAAAGACGGCAATGCCCTTATGAGCTGCCTCTCATCTGAAGCCGTGGCTGAGCTCGACGCCCAGGTGGAAGAGATGAAGGCCACCCCCGAGGAAAGCGCCGCTTTCATGGCAATGCTGGGTATTGAAGTAACCGCCGACGAGATCTCCAACATGTCCGCAGGCGACTTCATGACAAAAATGTTCGAAAGCCCCATGATGGCCGAGGAAATGCCGGACTCAGCACCGTCGAGATCGGCGAAACCGTCATCGACGGCGAAACCGCCACTGTAGAGGTCACCCTCGAGGGCGACACCGACACCGTGAACCTCGTTCTTGAAGACGGCCAGTGGAAGCTTGCCGACATGATGGGAATGTAGCAGAAGGTTATTTCGGGCGCCTCCGGGGCGCCCTTTTTATTCCTTCGCGGCGGGGCAGGTGGGACAGGTGGGGCAGGTGGAGCACTCGGAAGAGGGTTTCGCGGGCTTCTTGTAGTCGGTCTGGTAGAAGCCGTTCCCCTTGAAGATGAGGCCGGCGCCGGCGCCGATCAGCCTCTTCACCGGGCCTCCGCACTCGGGGCAGTCTGTGTCGGGTTCGGCGGACATGGTCTGGAATTTCTCGTATTTTCGGGCGCATTTTTCGCACACGTATTCGTATGTAGGCATTGATGTCCTCTCATGTTTGCTATTTCTCGGGAATATAATACAGACGGCAATCCTCAAAGGTTCCTCAGGAGGGTTCCTCTATCTTTAGATTGCCCCTGGAAACCGCCAGCCCGGCTACTATGACGGGCAGGAACTGGGTTGCGTGGAAAAAAATGGCCATGGCCTTGGCCCTGGGTTCGGGAATGCCGGTGATCACAGGGAAGAGAACCCCCAGGGCGTAATGGACCGTTCCCGCCCCGGCGGGGGTGGGTATCAGCATCCCGAAACCGGAAAGCACCAGGACCAGCGGGGGATAGTACCATTCCCAGGGTATGTCCAGGGCCAGGAAAACCGGGATCGCCGAGGCGCATAACGCCAGCCAGACACCTAGTGAAAGCGCGGTAACCCGAATTATCTCACCTGGATCCTTCAGTATGTCAAGCCCGGCGGCGAAATCCAGAAGCATTCTCTCCACCCTGGCCGCCATCCTGTGGAAACCGAACCTTTTGAGGGGCCACACTATCACGGCGACGGTCCTGCCGTGCCATTTCCCCAGGGCTATGAGTACCAGCAGTATGACTGCATAGCCCACCCCGGCGGCTATGAGGCCGCTCCGCACGGCAACGGAAAGGCTTTCCCACATGGCGGCCATTACTACGATGGCGAGGCCGGTCAGTGTAAGGCCGTCGAAAAGCCTTGCCACCACCACCGTTGCGAAGGACGAGGCAAAGGGTATTCCCGTTTTACGTGTAAGCAGCGCTGAACGGGCGAACTCGCCAAGACGGCCCGGAAGGACGCTGTTCAGCATGAAACCTGTTATCAGGGTGGGGTTGCGGAGGTCTTCTTTACCTTGCCCACCGGGGCAAGAAGGGTGACCCACCTGTATATCCTGAAGAGGTAGCTGAGGGCCAGTGCAGGAAGCACCGCAAGGGCATAACCCCACCCGGCGGTCTGAAAAACGGCGGAAAGTTCATTCCAGTCGGTTTTCCTGAAGGTGAGCCAGATGGTGAGAAGCGCTATGGCGGTACCAATGAGCAGTTTTACGGAGGAGGCCCGGTTAATCTTCAAGGGCTGCCTCCACCCCGAAGCAAACGGCGTGGATGGCCACCAGCATCCGCTCCTGGGTGTGGCTGGTCTCCATGGCCGAGGAACTCCAGTGCATGTCCGCCCAGGGAACACTTCCGCAGGCGGCGGATGTGAAGGCCAGGACCAGAAGGCCCATCTCCCTTGCCTTTATGGCTGCCCTGACCACGTTTTCGCTGGTGCCGCTGGTTGACAGGGCTATCAGTATGTCCCCGGGCCTTCCAAGGGCTTCCACCTGCCTTTCGAAAATCCTGTGGAAACCGTAGTCGTTTCCCAGTGCGGTTATCACCGCAGGGTCTGAGGCAAGGGCCACCGCCGGGAGTCCCCGCCGTTCTGCCCGAAACCTTCCCACAAGTTCACCGGCGAAGTGGGAGGCGTCGGCGGCGCTGCCGCCGTTCCCGCAGATCAGCACCTTGCCCCCTCGCTGAAGACCCGGGATATCTCCCCGGTTATCCTACGGAGGGTGGGACCGTCGATGTCCTTCGAGGAGAATACCGCCCCTCGATGTATCCGGCTACAGTATTTTTTCAGCCATATCTCCATTGCCTCTTCCAGTGGTGGCATCTTTATTTCACGCCGGGTTCCCAGTGCCGACCAAAGGGGTCTAGGCGCCGGAAGGCCCAGCTGTCCCCATTCCACGGGTATCACCCTTCCCCTGCGCAAACGCTGCCTCAGCGAGCAGGCCAGGAAGAATGGGGTAACCCCGCCGGGGTTCACGCAATGATACAAGCCCCTGTGCCCATCATCAAAGGCCATGGTTTCCAGGCTTCCGCCAGATCCTCCACGAAGGTTACGCAGGCGGTCTGATCCGCAACGGCGGAAACCTCCCCCAGGGTTTTGAGCCTGTCAGCCATCCAGGGGAGCATTCCTTTTTTTCCCACCAGCCATGAGGTTCTCACCACGGCGTTGGCCGGGTTCTCCAGGGCGGCTGCCTCGCCTCTGTATTTGCTCGCTGCGTAACGGTTCACCGGGTTAACCGGGCTGGTCTCGGTGAGGTACTCGCCGCCGCCGTCGGTGAACACGTGGTCTGTTGAGATGGTTATGAGCCTTACACCGGTGCCCGCCAGTATTGTCACCCCACCGTGATGCACATTCTCCGCCAGGGACGGATTCCTTTCGCAGAGATCCACACCGGTGATGGCCGCGGTGTTCACTATGACATCCGGGCGGTAACCGTCAATGACCGGCAGTATGCTTCCGGGGACCGTCACGTCCGCCTCGGGGAGGTCAACTCCCAGACACCTGTCCCCGAAGCGTTTTACCAGCTCAAGGCCAAGCATTCCCCTGGCACCTGTAACAAGGATCCTGCTCAATTAATCTCCCTCTTCGGAAGGGGAAGCGCTGGAAGGGGTTTGTCATCAAGCACCAGCCGGGGTATCTCCCTTGTCAGCAGGTCCCAGGAAATCCCGGTGGAGTCCTCGAGACGGGCCTTCAGCACCTGGTCCAGAATGTGGTCCGAAGGCGAGTGGGCATCGCTGCACAGTCCGTGGGCAAGGCCCTTTTCCAGAATCCGCCTGGCGGTTGCGGCGTATTTTTCAAAACGAAGGGAACGGGCGCTTACAAGTGTGCCGCACCCCATGGCGGAAAGGGTTACAAGCCTTCGGGGCTTCCTGCGACACCACCTGTACCGCTCAGGGTGGGCCACCAGGGGGAAATATCCCATTTTCAGTATTCTCTTCAGGTGAAAACGGGTTTCAAGCCAGGTAATTCCCGTGGAGAACTCCACCAGCACCCAACCGGTACCGGGATAACGAACAAGCTCCAGTGGGGCGAGCTCCAGCCCGGATACCAAAAGCTCCCCCGCCGGAATGAGTTCGAACTCCACCGTTCCCTCAACGGATTCAACGAAGGCGGTCACCCTGCGGGAACGCACTTCAATCACCCTCCCGGGCATGGAGGTGCTGTAATGGGGAGTGACGGCCACGGAGGAACAGCTGTCATAAATGGAGTTCATTGAATCCAGGATGGCTCTGGCCTCTTTGCCGTTCCGTGCGCCGTCGTCTACTCCGGGAACTATATGGGAGTGAAGGTCTATTACATGCAGATTAGTACTTCCCTTCCCAGAAGATATATTCTGGCAGGGGAATATCTTTGGATGGGGGTTCTGTGTCAAAACCGTACTGCTGGCCATGTTGGCGATCATAGCGTGGCGAAGGCGTCCGAGGGGGAGGAAAAAGCCCTTGACAGGCTTTCCATGACCACCGATATGCTTCTGTCCATTGGCGAGGAAATGGTGGGGGAACCTGTGAGCGGCATGATAGTCACCGGAGACACCCTTATGGTGGATGTAAATCTTTCCACGGAATACAGTTACTCATTTATAATATGGACCGATTCTGCCTTCAATCACGTTGATTTCTGGCTTACCAATCCCCTTGGAGCCACCCCCAGGGGTGATGTGAGCGATCATACGACACTTGCGATAATCCCCGACTCAACGGAATCGGGCACATGGCAGCTGGGAATGGAACTACTCGAGGGAGCCTACTCCGACACCGCCTTCTACGCCGCGGCCATTTTCCGAGCCCGGAGGGTTCCCCAGCAGGGCTACTAGCGCCAGAACCCCTTCTCCGGGAACCTCCCTTGCCGGAAGGAATCCCGCGGCCCTTAACCCCTGCCTGAGCCCTTCAAGGGACTGCCTTCGACATGTTATCACCATGGTTCCCCGGGGTCTGAGCAGATGGGCCCCGGCGAAGATGAACCTGTGAACCGTCATCGGTGTTCCCTGTCTTGCCTGAGCCCTCAACCTGTTCGGCGAGGGACGGCCCCTGCCTGAAACGAAGTAGGGTGGGTTTGCCAGGACCAGGTCGGCGCAGCCCCTCCTGAAGGCTCTCACTGCGGTTTCCACAGGGCACAGAACAGGTTCACCGAACCTGCGGTCAAACCGGGCCAGGGCTTCCGGGGATTTGTCTATCCCCACTGCGAGCCCTTTTCCGGAGTGGTCCATGCACCTGAGAACCCCACCGGTGCCGGTGCCCAGGTCTATACACACCTTGAATGGTATTGAAGAGGCTAAACGGGCCAGCAGAAGGGTATCCGAGGTTACTTCCCTTCCGGAAACCGTCCTCAGCGGTACACCGCCTTTGCAACCCCCCAGGTCTTGAACGGTGTGGACTGGCTGAACCTGTTGTCGTACCAGGCCCCCACCGACCAGAAACCGTTCTCGTCCTCTATCATGTGCAGTTCGGCTATGCCGAAGGCCGGGCTGTGCTGCGCCCCGGGAATCTGAATGGTGTACTGTCTGTAAATGGTGACGCTGTCTGGGCGCCGGGGGGTCGGGGCTGGATGCAATGAAACTGAAATCGGCGCTGATCAGGCTGTCCTCGGGAACCGCACCGTAGATCTGGCCAATGGTGAGGTTCTCTATTCCCTTGTTCCAGTCTGTGAAATCAAGGGTGGGATAATCATCAATGTCGTTGTTGTCCGCGTAGAACATGAATGAATCGTGGAGGCAGTCGAGGTACTGTGCGGAAAGGCCGTTCAGCGCCGACTGCATGTTCTCCACCACGATGTCCGGGCTGGTCGGGGTCTGCCATACCACACCGCCGCCGGAGGGGTCCGCGGGGCTCCGGGGTTCGAAAAGGTCGCAGGAGAACAGGAACAGAACCGACAGGCACAGGAGATATCTCATTGTATGCTCACATCCTTATGTTGAATCCCACATTGGCTTTCCAGTAGCTATCCCTGTCCGGGTCGGCGTAGAAAGACCTGGTGATGTTGGCGTTCAGGGTCCCCCCATGGTGTCGATGGCGGACCTGATCCCGACATGGTGTATGTGGTCGGTGCTCTGTATTCCGTAGGCCATTCTGTTCCTGGAATAGTACTGGTATGAGTAGGTGGGGGTGATGCCAACTGAACTGGATACATGGAATCCGGCATCCAGTGTGATGGTGTTGTTAAGGGTCTCCTCGCTTCTCAGGAAAGCCCCATTCTCAAGATTGCCCTGGTCGTTGAAGGTGAACCGGTGGGAGATCCCAGGGTGGTGCTGTCAGATGACACCCTGCTCAGGGAGAATGATTCGTCCAGCCTTCTGAAGAGCCTGTCCGGTACACCGGCCTCTTCGGGGAAAATGTAGTTGGTGTAGGTGGCGGTGATCTTTACCGACTGGTTTATTTTCCAGTCGTTGCCCAGGTCATACCTGTAGCCGGGGAGAATGCGTAGGTGGACGAAATTTTGGAGTTGGCGCTCTGTGATGCCATAATGTAATAGAGATATCTCTCCTGGCCGTTCATGGAGCAGGTGATGGTGAATCTCTCGGAAAGGGGAATGCTGGAACTGATGGATATCAGCTCCCTGTATTCGTCGCGGTCGTAGTCGTTCCTGTAAACCAGGGAGTCCACATCCTCCACCTCGGTGTCGTATGAGTAGAGCTCAACGAGCCTCTGGAATGTGATCCTTGACCCGCCGGGGGTGTATGTGAGGGTAATGTTCAGCAGCTTGTCGTCGATGGATTCGTTCAGCTGGTAGTACTGTCCGGTGCCGTATATCAGCGAAGTGTTCTCCTTTTCATCGATGCTTCTGTCGAAGGCGAAGGAAAGCTCGATGTCATCGGCGAACTCCCAGATCAGGTTGGACCCCAGATACCTTCCCTGCGGTCGTTGTTCCTGGGATCGTCGATGGTGGAGTCGGGTACCGTGCTCTCATAGTAGTCATTCTCATCGGAGAAGCCTGTGGTAAATGTAATGAACACACCGGGAAGTATTTCGGGAAGCTCGGCGGTTTCCGAATGGCTCCAGGTTTCACCGCGCTTCGCCTCCAGGGAGTCGATGTAGATAATCGAGTTCCGCTGGCCGGAAAGCTGGGCATTCAGGCTTCCCCCCCTGAAACTCTCCGGGAAATAGTAGCTGAGCCTTGCGTTGAGGCCGTCGGTGTAGTTCTCGGTTTCGTTTCCGTAGGAGCGGTTCTCGGTAAAACCCAGGGAGGTGTTGATCCCGTTGAAAAGGGTCTTTGTTACAGTGGCGCTTATCCTGTGGAAGTTGCCGTCGTTGTTCCCGGTCTGGGTGGTGTCGCCGGAGGTCCTGATGTAGTCAATGTTCTGAAGCCCCACGGAAACATTGGTGTTCAGCCAGCCCCCCCGGGAATACCTGATGGAGCCGGTGGCGGATTCGGTCTGATCGTCCCGGACCCTGTCACCGTAGCGGTCCTCCAGGGAAACGCTTCTCTGGAAGGAAGAGGACATCTCCACCCCCCGGAGGGGTTTCCAGCTCAGGGAACCGGAACCGTTCCTGCCGTCTATGAACCTGTCGAGGCCCTCTGTTCTTTCCGCGGAGAAGGTGCCGTTCCCGCTGAGGTTCACCTCCGGGGAAACCACCTGATTAACCGAAAAACTGTTGGTAAGCTTGCTGGTCTCCTTGACCTGGTCCATGTTCAGATTGTAGCTGAAGTCGAACCCCGGGCAAAGGGCGGCCAGCACCAGTATTGAAAACAGATACCTCAAATTACAGCCTTTCCAGCAAGTTCAGCGAACTTCTCCGGGGGTATTCTCTCGGCCCTGAGGTCAGGGTCTATGGAGGCGGCCCCCAGCATCGCCTCGGCGGCTTCCCGTCCGAAAACGGAAGTAAGACAGTTTATAACCTTTTTGCGCCGGGAGGAGAAGGCTGCCTTGACGATCCTTCCGTAAACGGCGTACTCTTCACGGTTAAGGGGAGGATCCTCCTTCCTGGTAAGGACCACCACCCTGGATGACACCTTCGGCCGGGGCATGAACTCACCGGGAGCCAGGTCGAAAAGCTTCTTCACCGTGAACCAGGGCCAAACCATCAGGGCCAGCCTCCCGTAATCCCTGCCGCCCTCCAGGCAGCACAGCCTGGCGGCCATTTCCCTCTGAAGCATCATTACGGCGGTCCCCACCCCGGAGAAAAGGGGCTCGCATATCCGTAGAACAGCCTGGGAAGAGATGTTGTATGGAAGGTTCGAGGCAATGGCTTCGAAGGGATAACCCGGCAGGGCGAGTGGGTCCGCACCCAGGAAATCACCCTGGATGGTATTGACCCCAGGGTATTCAGTGGTCATCCTTGCCGCCAGTTCTTCCGAGAGCTCGATGGCCGTGACCCTGTGCCCGGAGGCCGCCAGGGGCTCGGTAAGGGCGCCAAGGCCGGGACCGATCTCAAGAACGGAAAGGGGCTTATCCCCCAGTGCCCTGGCAATCTTCCTTGCGGCCAGAGGGTTCACAAGGAAATTCTGCCCCATGGACTTCTCTGCCCTGATACCCAGTTCAGCCAGGGCCTGTCTGGTTTCCCTGGCGTTCATGAGCCCCGTACCTTCATGGGAACACCCAGCCGTTCGGCCAGGGCCCGGTCCTGTGTATGTCCGCGCCGGAACCCTTTACCGCGGAAACGACGGTTTCGGTACCGGAGGCCTTCGCAATGCGGATGAACTTGAGAAGGTGTTCCCAGGCATTCTCCACTCCGGGATCGCATATCCTCAAATACTCAGTCTCCCCGGAGGCATTCAGGCTGATACTCACCGAGTTAACCGAGGCCAGAAGCTCCCCTACCTTCTCATCATCCATGAATGAAGTGCACAGGCCGTTGGTGTTCAGCCTTATGCGGGAACCGGTGGTGGCAAGTTCACCGCAGCACTTCACCACGAGATCGCTCCTGAGGGTGGGTTCCCCGAAACCGCAGATCACGATCTCATCGAAACCGTGGAGGGGCAGGGCCCTGATGGTGGAGAGCACCAGCCTCTCCGGAGGATCCGAAGGGTGCCTGAGGAAATGGCCGCCAACGCCGTCGGCGTGCCGCCTGATGCAGAAGCGGCAGCGGTTGTTGCACCGGGAGGTAAGGTTGAGATAAACAGAATCTCCATACCTGTAAACTATATCCGCCCTTCTGTTCAGGGGATGAAGAAGGAAGGCCCTCATGGCATTTTCCCACAGTACGAAAGACATGCCCTCTATAGACAGGTCGCCCCCATGAAGTTCCCTTATGGCTTCGATGACGAATCGGGTGTAGGCCGGCTGGTTCCTTCTTCCACGGAAGGGCTCCGGAGGAAGGAAGGGAGAATCGGTCTCGGCGAGCAGGAGGCGCCGGGGAATCCGGGAAACGGTCCTCCGTAGTTCGTGGTTCCTTTTGTATGTCACCGGCCCTCCGACCCCTATGTAGAATCCCCTCGAAACCGCCTCCTCGGTTTCCTTCTCTCCACCGTTCCAGCAGTGGAGGACAACGGGTACCGAAGGTGACTGTGGCAGCTCTGAAAGCACCGCCGCCTCGGCATTCCGGGAGTGCACTATGAGAGGATATCCGATGGATTCCGCAAGCTCGATATGCCGGTGGAACCAGTCCACCTGAACATCCTTCCGGTGGGTCATGTGGTAAAATCAAGGCCTGTCTCACCCACCGCGGCGGTCTCCGGGGCTATGAAGGTCTTCAGCAGGCTGTGCCACTCACCTTCCCCGCCCTTTCCTGGCAGGTGTTCCGGGTGGAAGGCCGATGCGGAGAAGTAGCCTGTCTCACCGGCGATCCTTATGGCTTTCAGGGCCGTGGGAAGGTCAACCGAGGGATCATTACATGGGTGATACCCGCCTTTTCGGCGTCTGCCCTGACCTGGGGGAGATCACCGTCGAAGTGGCTGAAATGGAGATGAGCGTGGCTGTCGAAACCGGGGCTACCTCCAGATGACATCTTCACGTCCGGGTCCGGTGGATATGGCGGTAACCGGCACGCGGACTATTTTCTCCACGGCCAGGACATATTCCTTCGCCCCACTGGGAAGGATGCTCCAGCTTCTCTCTCCCCTGATGTCCTCCCGCCACCCCTGGAAGGTCTCATACACCGGAACAAGATTGCCCATGAACCTTCCCGGTGAGAAGTTTCCGCCCTGGTAGGAGGTGCAGATCTTCAGCTCTTCGAACCCGCTGAGTACGTCGAGAAGGGTCAGTGTTATGGAAGTGCAGCCGTTCAGCCTCGCGGCGTAGGCGGCGAGAACGCCGTCGAGCATCCGCATCGTCTTGGTCTGCCGGTGGTGGTTCCGAACTCGTTGCCGGCGGTCCTTATGCGGTCTCCGGTTGAGTTATCCTGTTCCGTGGGGAATGGACCCGCCCCGACCCTTGTGGAGTACGCCTTGAGTATGCCGTTGACCTGGTCGACGGATGTGGGGCCGAAACCAAGGCTGGTACAGGCAGCTCCTGAAACGCACTGGCCGCAGGTAACGAAGGGGTATGAGCCGTGGTCGGGATCAAGAAGTGAGCCCTGGGCGCCCTCGGCTATCACGCTGTCGCCCCTGAGCAGGAACTGTTCCAGGGCAAGGGACACATCCCCGGCGAAGACCTTTACCCTGTGGGCGGCGGCGGTGAACCTGCCTGCGTCCTCCTCGAGAACCGCCGATTCCTCCGGGGAAAGGTTAAGCTCCCGGCTAATCTCCCTGGTGTGAAAATCCACCAGCTCACTGAAGATGGCGTTGTCGGCGGTGTCCTCCAGCCTGATCCCATTCCGGCGGTATTTCCTTACATAGGTGGGTCCTATTCCCCTGCCGGTTGTTCCTATGCGGTCCCCCGCCAGGGCTTTTTCCGCCCGGTTCTCAAGAAGCCTGTAACCCGGGTGGGTAAGGTTTACCTTGCCGGATATCAGCAGCCTCTTCCCCACGGAGATACCGGCTTCCTCTATTGTTCTTATCTCATCAAGTACTGCAACGGGATCCATTACGCAAGAAGCACCGATCATGGCGGTGACATCCGGTCTGACAAGGCCGGATGGAAGCAGATGAAGGGCGAACTTGCTGCCCTCGGCCATCACCGTGTGGCCGGCGTTTGCCCCTCCGCTGAACCTTGCCACCGCGGCGGCCTTACCCGCCAGGTGATCCACCATTTTTCCCTTGCCCTCGTCACCCCACTGAAGACCAACTACTATAGTCACCGGCATATTCAGCTCCCCACCGATACTCCAGAGGCGGTTGCCGTGGCGATCCACCTGCAGAGTTCATTCATACCGCTTCCATCAATGGAGGAAACCGGGATCACCGGGCCCAGTTCTCCCGCCGTCCTGACGGAAACCGCCAGCTTGCCCCTTTTCAGCTTGTCGCTTTTGGTCAGGGCAACGATGTAAGGCTTGCCGCCCTCCTTCAGATACTCCGCCATTGAGAGGTCGCTCTCAAGGGCCGGATGCCTGGCGTCCACCAGAAGGACCGTTCCCCTGAGGGGTTTTCTCTCACGGAGATACCACCCGATCCAGTCAATCCACTGGGAGCGGAGGTTCTCCGGCGCCTTGGCATAGCCGTATCCTGGAAGATCGGCGATGTAAAAATTCCTGTTAGTAGTGAAAATATTGATGTACTGTGTGCAACCCGGGCGGGAGCTGGTCCTGGCTACCTTCCTACCCCCGGCGAGCCTGTTGATCAGAGATGATTTCCCCACGTTGGAACGGCCTATGAAAGCCACCTCGGGAAGGCCGTCCACGGGAAGTCCCGGGGGACCGGGGCAGCTTTTCAGGAACTCGATCTGAAGCCTGGCCAACTCAGACGGCCTTCTGGCCGCGTGGGCGCAGCACTTCCTCCGGAGGCTTGCCCGCTGTAACGCATTCCTCGCCGATGATAAGCTTCTCCACCTCTCCCCTGCGGGAGGGCATGCTGTACATGGGTTCCAGAAGTATTTTCTCCACGATGGACCTGAGCCCCCTGGCGCCGCTTTCGCTCTTCTTGGCCTCCCTGGCCATGGCAGTCAGGCTTCGGGGGTAAACTGGAGGTCTATGTCCTCCAGGGAGAACATATACCTGTACTGCTTGATCAGGGCATTCTTGGGCTCTTTGAGCACCCGGACTAGATCATTCTCGGAAAGGTCGTCCAGGGTTACCATCACAGGAAGGCGACCGGCCAGCTCAGGTATGATCCCGTAATGGACCAGATCGTAAACCTGTGCCTTCTTCAGTATCTTCACCCCTTCATTCTCCTCGTTCTCTGAAATGGGGGCGTTGAAACCCAGGGAAGAACTCCGTACTCTGTTGGAAATAATCTTCTCTATTCCGTGGAATGCTCCGCCGCATATGAAGAGGATATTGGTGGTGTCCACCTGGATGTGGTCCTGGTAGGGATGCTTCCTGCCGCCCCCGGGGGGAACGCCGGCCACGGTGCCCTCCACGATTTTCAGAAGGGCCTGCTGAACACCCTCGCCTGAGACATCACGGGTAATGGAGGAGTTCTCGGATTTCCTCGCTATCTTGTCGATCTCATCGATGTAGATTATTCCCTGCTGGGCGGTTTCCACATCCATGTCGGTAACCTGAAGGAGCCTCAGCAGTATGTTCTCCACGTCTTCACCCACATAACCCGCCTCGGTGAGGGTGGTGGCATCGGCAATGGCGAAGGGAACGTCCAGTATTCCCGCCAGTCCTTGCCAGGAGGGTTTGCCCACTCCGGTGGGTCCCAGAAGGATTATGTTGCTCTTCTCCAGCTCCACCGAAGCCGTGGAATCGCCCTTGCTCAGCAGCCTTCTGTAGTGATTGTAGACCGCCACGGAAAGAACCCTTTTGGCCTCTTCCTGGCCAACGACATAGAGGTCCAGCTGGTCCTTGATCTCCCTGGGAGTCGGAAGCTCCTTCTTCAGGAAGGACGGTGTGCTGCCGGATACCGCTTCGCTGGTCTCGGTGACTATCTCGTGGCAGTAGCGCACGCAGTCGTCGCAAATGAGACCCCGGGGCCCTGTATCAGGTGTCTGACCTCGTTGGTGGGTCTGTTGCAGAACGAACATCTGTTTTCTTTCGGCATGATCACTCTCTATTCATCAGAATATTATCTATGATCCCGTATTCAAGGGCCTCTTCAGCATTCATCCAGAAATTGCGGTCGCTGTCGAGGTTGATCCTTTCCACCGGCTGACCGGTGTGCCGGGAAAGTATGCCGTCCATCTGTTCCCGGATCTTCAGTATCTCCCTGGCCTCTATCTGTATGTCCGAGGACTGGCCCCTGACACCGCCCATGGGCTGGTGGATCATGACCCTGGCATGGGGGTAGGATGCTTCTTTTGCCCTTTGTTCCCGCGGCCAGGAGCACCGATGCCATGGAAGCAGCGCTGCCCATGCAGAATGTGGATATGGCGGGCTTGATGAACTGCATGGTATCGTAAATGGCAAGCCCGGCGGAAACGGAGCCCCCGGGGCTGTGTATGTACATGTTGATGTCCCGCCTGGAATCCTGGCCTTCAAGGAAGAGAAGCTGGGCAACCACCAGGCTGGCGGTCTGGGCGGATATTACATCGCCGATAAAAACGATGCGGTCCTTGAGAAGCCTGGAATAGATGTCGTATGAACGCTCGGAATTGCCGTCTCTTTCAACGACGAAGGGGATTACCGACATTATTCAGCTCCTTCTGTTTCTGCCTCCTGCGCCCCGGGATCGACCTTAACCCAGAACCATGGCACTGTATCTGTATCCCCGGAACCCTCTTCCGGTTCCTCCGGGGTCTTTTCCTCTAGTATGGCATTATCAACAACGAATTCCAATGCCCTTTCGTTCCTGGACCTGTCCAGGAAGGCGGATCTGCTGTCCCCGGAGGCTACCGCCTCGGCTATCTCCTGTTCAGGGATCTCAAGGCTCTCCTGTATGGCGATCTCACGAAGCAGAAGGAACTCCCGCACCTTCCTTTCGGCCATTTCCGCAGCTGCCTTCAGCGTTGACTCGTCCTTCTCGTCGCTTTCCATACGGCTCAGATACTCGGTCCTGAGGTTTTCAACCATGAAGCCGGGCACATCGAACTGGTTGTTCTCCAGGATGATATCCACCGCCAGTCTTTCCCGGTAGCCCTTCATCTCTTCCTCGTACCTGGCGGTTATGTCCTGAAGGACCTTTTCCCGGAACTCGGACATGGTCTCGAATCCCCCTCCTTCGAGGCGAACTCGTCGTCGAGATCGGGGTAGGAATGGGCCTTGACCTCCTTCACCGTGAAGGTGTGGGCCGGGCCGGCAAGCTCCTCCTCCCCCTCTTTGCGAATTTTCATCTGCATGGTGAAGGTGTCCCCGGGCCTTACTCCTGTTATCAGCTCATCAAACCCGGGCCCATGTCGTTCTGGCTTATCACCGCGGAAGTTCCCTGGGCTCTTTGCTGTCGGGGTCGGGATATGTAAGCACCACGAGGTCGTTCTCCTCCGCCGGGGAGTCGGTCTCCGTGTAGTCCACGAACTGCCTGCGTATGTGTTCGATGGTTTCCTCTAGGGCCTTGTGGGTGTCGTATGCCGGAAGGGACAGGGTTATCTCCCTGTAATCCACGGGCTCGGGGGTGTCGAAAATGTTGTAGGTAACCGTATAGATGTAGTCTTCACCTTCAACCGGAAGGAGGTTCTCGAACTCCGGGTCCTCATCGGAAAGCACCCAGTCAAACTCGTCGAAGAGACCTTCGGTAAGCTGTTTGTGGGCCTTCTCCGCCACCTCGGCTATAATGAGATTTCCGAATTTTTTTTCAAGGATGGCATCGGGAACATGCCCCGGGCGGAAACCGGGCATGTTCACCTCCCTGGAGATATCCCTCTTCACCTTCCTGAATATCTTCTTCAGGTCGGTTGAATCCATGGTGAACCTTACGGTCCGTTTCGTACCCTCTTCCTTTATCAGCTCGTATCCCATTGCATCCTCGATTTCTACTGTTCATGAAAGCTCGCCAAAAGGCTGCGGCCATTAGCTGGGCAATTAAACCGCTGCGGCACAAGCTATTGCGTTTCCCCCGGCGGGAACGCTTTATTTCCTCTTCAGCCGGGGAATATGCTTCAATCGATGCCTGAAAGCAAAGTAAGGGCTCCTGCCCCCCTAGGGCGTGTTCCTTCTGTTCCCTATCAGTCTAGCCTCGTCGCTGTTGGGGTAGATCTCCAGGATCAGGGATTCAAGCCGGTTCATATCCGCCGCGGCGGAGTGGGCTCCGTATATGGCCGCCGCCCGGGCAAGGGCAGTGGGAGCCCTGTCCGAGGCGGGATACCTGAAGTATACCGCGGTGAACTCCTCGATTGCCCTGTGGGTTTCCCCGAGGTTCTGGTGGCAGAGGGCCAGATGGTAGAGTGCGTCCGGAGCAACGGAAGCGTCGGGGTTTCCCATGGCAACTTCAAAGAAACCCCGGGCGGCCACTGAGTACCCGCCCTGCTGATACTGCCTGTAGGCCTCATCGTAGGCTGTCTGAACCGATTCCGGGGTCTCTCCTGCGGGGCTTGCCACCCCGGAGGCCAGAAGCCTCTCCAGCTGGTCCACAAGATTCCTGAGGTCCTCGGTTTCCGTGGAGCTCCTCATCCCCGCCTGGGCCTGTATGGCACGAAGAAGGGTCTCGTTCTGCCTGGCAACTGTTTTGATGGAATCCAGGGTTCGGGCCATCTCCGCCGTCCTTGTGTCCACATTTTCCACCCTGCCCGGGGAATCGATCCATTTACCCCCCCAGCAGGCTGTGAAAAGAAGACTGATAGCTATAACTGTTACTCTCTTCACCATGCTCTACTCCGGAAGCACGCGGAGATGAACCCGCCGGTTCTGGGAGTAGGCCCAGTCGTCGGAGCCTGAAACGAAGGGTCTTTCCTTGCCGTAGCTCACGGTTTCCAGTCTGGAACTGGAAATACCGTAATCAACCAGGTACTGGTAAACGGACTGGGCCCGTCTTTCACCCAGGGCCAGGTTGTAGTCGATGGTGCCCCTTTCGTCGCAGTGGCCCTCAAGAAGAAGTCTGAAGCCGGAGTTGTTCATTATGTATCCGGCGTTGGTCATCAGGGTGTTCATCATCTCCGTTGAGAGTTCTTCCGAGTCGTACTGGAAGAATACATCGTTCAGCGCAGCCTGATGGACCTCAAGCCGCTGGGAATAGGTTTCCACCGTGTCGTCGGCCCATACACCGACTCCAAGGGTGTCGCCTCCGCTGAACTCCAGGGAATCGGGGTCGGTTCCCCCTCCGTTGGTTTCATCCGGCCTGCAGCCGGGAAGGAAGAACACGATCAGGGAGCACGCCAGGGCAACTGTGATCTTTTTCATTGGATTCCTCCGTGTGCGGATACAGGGGACCACGCGGCGCAGTAGCTTTCACTGCCCGTGGTAAGCCTGTGCAATGTTAGTTTGTTCAGTTCAAGAAGATATATGGACCGGGTTCCGTCTTTGTCGCTGGAGAAGGCCAGGTGCCTTCCCGTGGGCGACCATACAGGATCTTCGTTCAGTGTTCCATAGGTGGTGACCTGTCTTACATCGGTGCCGTCGGAGTTCATTACGAAAATGTGGAAGTTTCCGCCGACCCTTGCGCAGTAGGCTATTCTGTCGCCGGTGGGGGACCATGAGGGGCTGTCGCAATAACCGTGGGAGAAACCCGCCCTCTGGGACGTTCCTCCGGCTGCGTCCATGGTGTAGAGCTGGGATACCCCACGCGGTCGCTGGTGAAGATAAGCTGCTGGCCCGTGGGGGAAAAGGAAGCCGAGGTCTCGATGGACCCCCGGGTGGTGAGTCGGAGAAGGTCCGATGTTGCCATGTCGTATCGGTAAAGGTCCGAATTGCCGGCAACACTCCTTGTAAAGGCGATGTAGCCCGACCCCGGTGCCCAGGCGGGCGAGGTGTTCACTCCACCGGTTACTATCCTCCTGGCGGAACTCCCCGCAAAGGAATACAGGTAGAGGTCGCCGGTTCCGTTCCTGTAGGACGTGAAGGCGATGCTGGCCCCGTCGGGGCTCCATGCCGGGGTGGTTATCACTTCGGTATCGCTTATGACCGTCCGGGGGGGGCGATGGTCAAGTGTGGATGCGCTAAGGGTGTAGGAGCCGCCGCTCCTGGTTACGTAAGCCACTCTGGTGGAGGCAATCCCCTCTTCACCGGAAAGCAGGTAGACCAGTTCGTCGGCGAAGCTGTGAACGAGAACCTCCCAGGAAGGGCCGGAGTACTCCTTTTTCAGAAGCATTTCCCCCTCCGCGCCGTCTACATCCACCACAAGCAGATATCCCCCGGACCTCCCCGAAAGAACGCACCTGGCGTGGGCATAACCCTCGCCCCGGGGAACGGTTTCCAGTATTCCTGAGAAATCTATGTCGAACTCAAGCTGTTCGGCGGCCTCCCTGCTGCCGGAAAGCTCAAAGCTCACCGGTATGCACTCCGCGCCGATGGGTGTCATCTCCATGAACTCCGAGGCAAAGGCTCCGGAAACCAGCAGAAAAATCGCTATGAATGCCAATTTGAACATCGCTGAACAACCCTCCCGAGTAGTGTACCCATGACGGTAGTATAATATTCCTCAGGGGGCAGCATGTTCCCGCCCCGAACCGGGGAAGGACGAACAGGTTACATATGGGAAGGAGAGGAAAATGGAACACAGGACGCTGAATGACCACCGGGACCGTAGAGGGTATGTGATAAACCCTTCGCGGAAATGGAAGACACCGGGGACATTACCAATTTCCATACCTTCACCATCGAGCCGGGACACTCCAGGGGAAACCATTTTCACCCTGCGCGGAATGAACAGGTCCTTGTGCTTGCCGGAGAAATAGAGGTACGGACCCCCGCCGGGACCAGGACCCTCACCGGCCTCAGCCCCTCCATACTCACCATTCCAGGGGCATGGAGCACACATTCGTGAACGGTTCTGATGAAACCGCGGTGGTGATGTGCTGGAGCAGCGAAAGGGATACCGGTTTCCAGGGCGAGGACACGGTGAGGTTACCGCAGGAATAGAGGCTACCCGTAGAAGAGCGCCAGACCGGTGATGGCGGTCACCGCACAGAGAAGCTTCATGGGAAGCCCCGCCCTGAGGAAATCGGTGGCGGTGTAACCGCCGGGTCCAAAGATCATCAGGTTGGTCTGGTAACCCACCGGTGTAATGAAATTCGCCGCCGCGCCGTATGCCACAGCCAGATAGAAGGGCAGCGGATCGATGCCCAGGGTGGCGGCTGATGCTGCGGCGAAGGGAAAGACTATGGTGGCCGCGGCGGCGGTTGTTATGAACTCCGCCAGTATGTTCGTGGTCACATAAACAGCGGCAATGACCCCGACCACCCCCAGGGGCCGGAACACATCCACAACGGAACCGGCGAGAATGTCACCAAGCCCGGTGACATGAACCGCTTTGCCCAGGGCAAGGGCAAAGGCGGCAACCGTAAGGATGTTCAGGTCGATCATGTTCTTGAGTTCCCCGGGGCTGATTATCCTTACGGTGAGGAACATGGCCATCACCGCCAGAAGGGATGTGAAAAGGGGAACCATACCGAGAACGCCAAGAAGAACACAGGCCAGGATGGAACCCGTTATGAATATGGATTTCCCAAGGTCTATCCTGTGTATCTGCTTTATCCTTGAAACCAGATAGAACTGTTCAGAGCCCTCTGTGGCACTGGAAAAATCGTGCCCCGCCAGCAGTATGAGATGGTCACCGGGTTGAAGGACTATGCTGCCTATCTTCCCCTCCACACGCCTTCCATGCCTGTGAACCCCAAGAATTGCCGCGTCGTACCTGCCCCTGAAATTCGTCTCCCTTATGGGTCTTCCTGTGAGGTTCGAACGATTTGATATCACAACCTCCACCACATGGAGTTTCTCTGCGCTTGGTATGGTAATGTTTCCTGCCAGGGAGAGCCCATCCCTGTTTTCCGCCATCTCGGCAACTGCGGAGGTCCTTCCAGCCAGCAGAAGCCTGTCGCCCTCCCTGAGGATCTCATCGGGATTCACCGGTGCGATCACCTTGCTTCCCCTGATGATCTCAATCAGGAAAAGGTGCTTCAACCCCCTCAGCTTTGCTTTTTTCACCGTTTTTCCCGCCAGTCGGGAACCTCTATCCACCACCAGGTCCGTGATGTACTCCCTGGGGCTCTCCTCCAGACGGTCGAAGGGGTTCTTTCTCTCCGGAAAGGTCCTGTAACCGATAAGAAGAACGTAGGCGGTCCCTACTATGAAGATCAGAAGACCCACCGGAGTGAAGTCCAGTATCGAGAGGCTTTTCCCACCCTCTTCAATGACCAGGCTGTTCACTATCATGTTGGTGGAGGTTCCTATCATGGTTACCATGCCTCCGAGGATGGCCGCCCATGAAAGGGGCATCAGAAGCCTCGAAGCGGGTATCTCATGCTGCCTGCCCCATTCCCCCACGAATGGGATCATCATGGCCACCACCGGCGTATTGTTCATGAAGGCTGAGCTGAATCCTGTGAATGGTATCAGCTGGCAGAGGAACCTGCGGTAAACCCGGAGGTTTATGAGAACACCGAAAAGCCACTGTACGAAACCGGTGCGCCAGATGATCTGGCTCATGACGAGGAGGATTATCATCACCGCGATGGATTCATTGGCAAAACCCGCCAGGGACTGCGCCGGGGTCAGAATTCCTGTGAAAACAAGGAATGCCGCGGCACCTATGAAGATAACCGGCGGGGTAAGCATTCTGGAGTACAGAACCGCTATCATTCCCGCGATCAAACAGGTAACGAGTATCTGATCGGTATTCATTGCCCTCCCCGGATGATGCCCTTGTTACATAAACCCCCGGGTTGTCCCGGGCAACCGTCTGCACCATGGAGATACCGCTGGGATTCGGGGCATACTTAAATCATTGCTTTGAAATATTTTACGGGATCTATTTGTCAAATTTACGGATGGCTTCGGCTGTTGACAATCTCCCCGGGCTTTGTTATTTAGTCACTTAGCTAACTATGCAATCAAGGAGGAGTATGAGGGATATAGCGGTTCTAATGAAGGCAATGTCCGAGGGGAACAGGCTCAGAATAATCAATGCCCTTATGCATCAGGAGGAGATGTGTGCATGCCAGATAGTGGAGCTGCTCGATGTTTCCGGCGCCACCATATCAAGGCACATGGACGTGCTGATGAGGGCCGGGCTGGTGGAGAGCAGGAAAGAAGGGAAGTGGGTGCACTATTCCCTGGCTTCCCCGGGATCCGCGGATCCGGTGCTGGAATGGCTCCGGGAGCGGTTCCAGGGATCACCCCGGGCAATGAACGACCTCAGGGTCCTGGAGAAAATAACCGCCCTTGACAGGGAGGCCCTGTGCGGCAAACAGAAGATTGGAGAAAGCTGCCTATGACAACCGTTGCCAGACGAACCATGTCCAACCCCTTCGAGAAGTACCTCACCCTCTGGGTGGGACTGTGCATCGTTGCGGGGATCCTTCTCGGCAAGGCGGCGCCCGGGGTGGCAGCCGCCCTGGACGGCATGTCGCTGAATGTCAACGGAGCCCCTGTGGTTTCCATACCAATAGCCATATGCCTCTTCTTCATGATGTACCCCATCATGGTGAAGATAGATTTCCAGAGCGTTGTCAGGGCAGGAAAAAGTGGAAAACCGGTGTTCCTCACCCTCTTCATCAACTGGTGCGTGAAGCCCTTCACCATGTATGCCATAGCCATGCTCTTCCTGGGAGTTCTCTTCAGGGGGTTCATAGGGGCCGAGGCGGTGGACCTGGTGAAAATGCCCTTCGGCCTGGACCTCCCGGTGGGGGCGGTCCACGGAAGCGGGACCGTTGTGCTTGAGGACGGGGTGAAGATGCTGGAGATACCCCTCTGGAGGACTACTTCGCCGGGGCGATACTCCTGGGCATCGCCCCCTGCACCGCCATGGTGCTGGTGTGGAGCTACCTCTCCCGGGGGAACGACGGGCTCACACTTGTCATGGTGGCCATAAACTCCCTGACCATGCTGGTTCTCTACGGCATTCTCGGTGGGTTCCTTCTGGGTGTGGGCAAGCTGCCGGTTCCCTGGCAGGCCCTCCTGCTGTCCGTGGCGGTGTATGTTGCCCTTCCCCTGGTTGCGGGGTTCCTCAGCAGGAAGTGGATAATCCGGGCAAAGGGAGAGGATTGGTTCAAAAGGAAGTTCCTGCATCTGCTCACCCCGGTGACCATAACCGCTCTGCTCCTTACGCTGATACTCCTCTTCAGCTTCAAGGGAGAGGTAATACTCGCGAACCCCCTGACCATCCTCTGGATATCCGTACCCCTCTTCGTTCAGACGGTGTTCATCTTCACGCTGGGCTATGTGGCGGCGAAGCTTATGAAACTCAGGTATGAGGATGCTGCTCCAGCGGCGATGATAGGGGCGTCGAACCATTTTGAAGTGGCCATAGCCACCGCGGTGATGATATTCGGTCTGCAGTCCGGCGCCGCCCTGGCAACGGTGGTGGGGGTCCTTATCGAGGTGCCGGTGATGCTGATGCTGGTTTCGGTGTGCAGAAGGACCTCGGGGTGGTTCAGAGGGGGTCAGGCCCAGGAACTCTATCCTGAGCTGCACCGGACTGGTCCTCCCCGGGGGGACCGGGGGGATGCTGGCGCTGTTGATGGCGTGCTCCACCGCCCTGTCGAAACCGCCGTCGCCGCTGGTCCTTATCACCTGGTGGGAATGGGTGCCGTCGAGGTTCACCGTGAGGTGGATGCGGTAGCTCTGGGATGGGTTGACCGAGGTCCTGAAGTTCCTTCTTATGGCGGCGAACACACGGCCTCGTAGCTTGCCGGGCCCGGGGCGCCGCTTCCAGCCTCACCCTGGGAACCCACGGTTATGTATTCCTCCGAGGGGGTGAAACCTCTTCCACCTCTTCCACCTCTTCCACGGGCTCCGTTATCTCCTCGGTTACTTCCACTTCCTCCACTTCCTCCACGGGCTCCTCGATAACTTCCTCCACCACTTCCGTGATCTCGGTGTGCTCCTCCACCGGATCAACGGGGTCCACGGGGGTATTCGGGGAAGTATCGCCGGTGTCCAGAACTATCATCTCCACCGTTACGAAGTCACCCCCTCCCGGGGCCTCGGCACTTTCACTGCGGAAGATCAGCCCGGCGGCCACCAGCATTACAAGGATGGCCCCGTGGAGAAGTGCTGAGACAAGGATGTCCCTGCGCTGGAGGGAGCAGGAGGTTCGCCGGGGTCTGGCGAAGGGGTTAATCGCTTCCACCTGCGGACTCCTGGATCAGGCCCACATCGGAATAGCCGCCACGGCGGAGTTCCGTGAGGGCGGCGGCAAGCTTTGCGTACTGAACCTGGCCGTCGGCCCTGAGGTATGCTTCGGTCCTTCCCGAGGCAAGGGCGGTTTCCGCCAGGGAGGAAAGCTCCTCCGGCGCCACCGGCATCCCTGCAACGGAGATGTTTCCAAGACCGTCCATTTCCACAACAAGGGATGTACCGGGATCGAGCCTTCTTACTATCTCACCCTGGTCGGTGGAGGGTGGAGTTATCTCGGTGCTGCGCTGGATCACCGGGGCGCTGAGCATGAAGATGACCAGCAGAACGAAGGTTACGTCCACAAGGTTGGTCACGTTGATGGAGGAGAACTGCCTGTAGCGCCTTCTGATCATGTTATTGAGCCCCTGCGGCAAACGTCCACCAGTTCAGAGAGGAAGCGGTCCATCTCCCCGGCAAGGTCGTCAACCCTGCCCACCACATAGTTATGGAAGACATTGGCCGGTATGGCCGCCAGAAGCCCGGCAACGGTAGTGGTAAGGGCGGCGGCAACCCCTGAGCCCACGGCGCTGATGTCGGCTATTCCAGCCTCCCTCATGCCGATGAAGCTCACCAGGACCCCCCACACCGTGCCCAGGAGCCCCAGCAAGGGACTTACGCTTGTGACGGTGGCCAGGAAGCCGATGTTCCTGCTTCTCTGTGCCAGGTCTTCGCTTGCTTCCCTTTCCAGGGCGCCATGGAGTATGGCCACCTCTTCGGAATTCAGGGGATCGGTTATGCCCCTGTCCTGACGCCGGCGGAGGTATCTGCCCGCCTCGGTGTACATCCTTGCAAGGGGGCCCATGTCGCCGGAGTTTTTCACGAAGTCCCCACCCGGAGCGTCCGGTGGTCCTCAGGGCATCCATGAATTTCCTTGAGGCGCTCATTATCCTGCTGAGCTCCTTCAGTTTGGCGATGGCCACTCCCCAGGATCCCAGGGAGAGGGCAAGGATAAGAAAGAGGATGAATTTGGTGAACCCGTCGGCGTTGGCCACCGTAGACCAGACCTGACCCAGCATGTTAACTCTCTTTCAAACTGGCCACGGCCTCTATCTCGACCATGGCGTTGAGGGGAAGGGCAGCGGCCTGGAAGGCCGCCCTGGCGGGATAGGGCTCGCTGAAGAACTCGGAATAGACACGGTTCACAGCTGCGAAATCCCCCATATCCCCGAGAAGGATCGTAATTTTCAACACATTATCCATGGAGGTTCCCGCCGCCTCGAGGATGTGGCTCACATTCTCCAGGGAAAGACGGGTCTGTTCCTCCACCGTTCTGCCCAGAGGGCCCCCGGGGAGCATCCCGAGCTGCCCGCTTACGAAGACCATGTGCCCGGCGGCAACCGCCTGGCTGTAGGGCCCCACCGGTTCCGGAGCCTTCTTAGTGTATACCGCTTTTTTCGTCATACTGCCTGTCGTCCCTCCGGAGTTTTCAGGAATTATACGCTCCCGGGCCCGGTAGTGTTCCATTCGCTCCGGTTTCCCAGGGCGGAGGCAAGGGACTCGGATAGCTCACCGATGGTATATGGTTTTGCCAGGACCCCGCGAAACCCGTGAGCCCTGTAGTTGGCCATGACATCGTTCCCGGCGTAACCGCTGGATACTATCACCACCGCTTCCCGGTGAAACTTCAGGACCTGCTTCACCGCCTGGGCGCCCCGGTGCCTCCGGGTATGGTCAGGTCCATGATAACCGCGGTGTATGGCTCTCCCCTGTTAAATGCGTCCTTGTACATCTCAATGGCTTCCAGGCCATCAAAGGCTGAATCACAGCTGTAACCCAGGGAACGCAGCATCTCCCCGGCGGTCTCAAGGACCGACTCGTCGTCATCAAGAACCAGGATCTTCCCGGCCTGCTTCCGCACCTCCCGCCGGGGGGTCTCGCTGGCTTTTCCCGGAACACCGGATGAAGCCGGGACAAGAAGGGAGAACAGGGCTCCGCCAAGGAAGCCGTTGCCTGCCTTGATGGTTCCCCCGTGGCGCTGAATGATCGAAAAGGATGTGGCAAGGCCCAGGCCGTGGCCGCCGGTCTTGGTGGTGAAATAGGGGTCGAAAATGTTCTCAATTATGCCCCGGGGTATTCCGGGACCGGTATCCTCGAACTCTATCAGGACCAGCTGCCCCCTTGGGGTTTCGTAGTTCTTCGCCCTTATGTAAAGCCTGCCGTCACCCTTCATGGCCTGCCTGGCGTTGGTCACTATGTTCTGAAGCACCTGGCCGAACTGCTGGGTGTCCACATTGAGATTCCATGTGCCCGGCTCCACATCAAGCTCCAGGAGGACCGAAGAACCGCGAAGAACGAACTCGGCAACATCCCTCAGCACCGTTTCGGTATCAACGGACTTCCGTATGGGAGACCCGCCCTTGGCGAAGGTAAGAAGCTGTCCGGTGAGGCTTCTGGCCCTCCGGGCGGCGCTCTCGGCGCTGACGATGAGCTTCGTCCTTTCCTCCAGGGTTCGGGAAGTATCATGGAGGAGGCTCAGGGATCCCATTATGCCGGTAAGTATGTTGTTGAAATCATGGGCGATACCCCCGGCGAGAAGCCCGATGGACTCCAGCCTCTCATTCCGCATCGCTTCTTTTTCCAGCATGCTCTTCTCGGTTATGTCTATGATGGTCACGAAGTGGAAGAGCACTTCGTCGTCTATGAAGCTGTTGACGATACCCTCCACGGACCACACTGTTTCATCAGATCCCCTGAAGCCGCAGGTAAAATGGCTTGGAACATCAGGGTCATGGGTCCTTATGGGGTCCAGGGCACCACCATCGGGATCCCTCAGGAACTCCGACAGCGTCCTGCCCCGGAGGCTGGTTTCCGGGAGTTCAGCGAACTCAGCCGCCTTCCTGTTGCAGTCGACTATTACCCCCATCCTGTCAAGGAGGAAAATGCCGGTGGGGTCGAAATCCAGAAGCATCTTCTGTCTTTTGCGGTTCCTTCCCACCTCCTCCCATGCCCTTAACCTGAGGACGGTGCTGCCTATGTGGCCGCTGACGCTGGTGATGAAGTGGAGGTCCTCTTCGGTGAACCTGTCCGGTTCGTCGTAGCTCTGGAAGGCGATCACTCCTATGATCTCCTCCCCGGCCTTCATGGGAACCGCTATGAACTGCAGGGGAATAACGTCCTCCGGTGAGGATACGGGAATGGAGGGATCGTCGATCATCCTGCTTATCTCTCTCCGGTCAAGCATCAGGGGCTCACCGGTGTCGAAGACATACTTGGTGAAGCTTTCAGGCTCGTCGAGAACCTGGACCTCCTCCTTCTCGTCGTGGAAGAGGGGCATGTTGAAGGTGCCGTTCTCGGGGTTGTAAAGGGCGAGGTAGAAGTTCTCCGCCTTGAGGTTCCTCCGCAGGAGCTCAGATACCTTGTCGTAGAGCTGGTCGAGGTTGTCGGTCTCCGAGGTCAGAAGGCTATCTCAGCCAGTGACCTGCTGTTGGCCAGGGCGTGGCTGTTCAGCCTGACCTCCCTGGCAAGCCGCCGATTGGTAAGGAGGATCACCGCAAGAAGGGCAAAGAGAAGTGTACCGAGAATGAGGTAGTACCCCCCGGGAATGCTGCGGTGCACAGGGGTTGAGAGCCACTTCGCCATGAGGGAGTAGTAGACCGAGGAGCTGTCCGCCTTAAGGGAGGCAAGGCTTTCGTTTATGCCTTCGATGACCCCCCGGGAGGTTTCCCTGTTCCCTGCGAAGGTGGCCGCCATGGGGCTCCACACTATTCCCTGGGGGGCAAGCTGTTCCGGGAAATCCGGTGTCAGCATGATGTTCTTGGGAACCGGTACAGCATCCGCCCGGCGGGCCAGCACCGCATCTATCCCCTCTCCGTAGCTTCCGCACATTACCGTGTCCACCTCCATCTCCAGTCCGGAGATGAGATCCATGAGGGTGGAACTGTGTATGTCGCCTTCTATCAGGGCCACTGTCTTTCCGGCGAGGTGGCCCAGGGAGGGAATGCCGCCGTCCTTCCTCACGATGAGGATGGACCAGCCTGCCTCCACGGATTCCTCGGGGAAAAGGTATATCTCCTCCCTCTCCGGTGTTCTGGTCATGCAGGCGATGATGTCTATCTCCCCGGCCTGGAGCATGCGGATGAGGTCCGGCCAGATCCCGGGGATGTACACCGGTTCCCAGCCCCTCTCTTCTGCTATCTCCCTGAAAAGCTCTATGTAGAGCCCCGAAGGGTGTCCGTTCTCGTTGGTGAATGACAGGGGAAAATTCTCTTCATAGCCCACCGTAACCGGAAGCTGCAGGATCAGAAGGGCCAGCAGGGCGCTCAATGGTCACCGCCGTGGAAACCACGCTGCAGGACTGAAAGCCCCCCCGGTGGTAGAGGAGTTTGCCGCTGAAGAACCTGTGGTCATCGAGCCACTTCATGAACACTTTGTCCCCCTCCCATAGAGGAAGCTCTTCCAGCCTTTCATTGTCTATCCAGTGCAGGTCGCCCTCGGGGCAGCTCTTCTTCAGGGTGCCGGAATAGTCCTCGGCGGTAAAAACGAACACATACCAGTCCTCCTGGTCGGTCGAAGGCGGGAAGGTAAGCACGCCACGCATTCTGGGCCCCGCGACGGTGAGGCCGGTCTCTTCGTAAAACTCCCGC
Source organism: Candidatus Sabulitectum silens (assembly GCA_001875255.1). Taxonomy (GTDB): domain Bacteria; phylum Fermentibacterota; class Fermentibacteria; order Fermentibacterales; family JCC-6; genus Sabulitectum; species Sabulitectum silens. The sequence continues at coordinate 129,288 of MJAN01000002.1, forward strand.
AGCGCACTCCTCAGGAGTTTCTCCCGGCTCGACCTTGCCCCCGGGGCATTCCATTTGCCGTAGTGCATGTCGTCGGGCCTGGAGTTCCTGTGTATCATAAGGGTGCGGCCGCCGCTTCGCAGGTAGCATAGAACCGCGATCTTCATTCAGGGAATATATTCAGGGGATACACTGGAACAAATCAGCCGGGGCGGGGTTAACAGTAGGAGTTCCGCCGAAACGATCAGCCGGAATGGATTTTTATGGCAGTCTTTCTTTTCCTGTTCCTTATCAACGCCCTGGAGGTGGAAACCTTCACTCCCTTCCCCTCGGGGGTGTCCGCCACCATGACCACAGCTCCTTCCCTTGTCCGGTATGAGCCGGAGGAGGGCTTTCTCAGCGGGGAACCGGGAGCACCGCTTCTTCCCCTGGTTTCCAGGGTCTTCATCCTTCCGGGAAACTGCCGTGTGACCGGCTCCAAAGCCGCCCTTCAGTTCTCAGGTGAACCGCTTGCGGTGACCTCCCCCTCCGGGCTGCAGGGGTTATACGCCCCTGGGCGCCGCCGCCGGGAACCTGTCCCGGCCTGCCCTTCACTCGGTCACCGGGGAAGACCCGCTGGTTTCCCTCCACGGGGGTTCGATACTGAATGCCGTAACCATTGTTTCCGTTACCGTGAACCCATGGAGGTACCTGGCGGACACAGGTGAGCTCTCCCTGGCGTCCTCCTGCAGGCTTGAGCTTGAATGGGAGCCCGGGGGTTCCTCAGCCTTCCTGTCCCCCTCCAGGCGGAAACGGTGAACCACCGTCTTGAACAGATGGCCCTTGCCCACGGTCTGCCCCACATCCCTGTTGTTCAGGGAACCGACTCAGGCACCGACTACCTCATAATAACCGGCCAGGATTATACAGCCCCCCTTGCACCCTGGTGAACCTTCTCCAGTCCAGGTCCTACACCGTGGGAACCCTTACGGTCCAGGAGATCAACGGGGGCTGGCCCGGCACCGACACCCAGGAAAGAATAAGGAACTGCGTAAAGGATCATGCCCTTAACCAGGGCACCACCTATGTGCTCATCGCCGGAGATGAAACCGTGGTCCCCGTCCGGGAAGTCTACACCGAGTGCGAGGGGCACATCGAACTGGCACCCTCCGACCTCTACTACGCCGACATCGACGGCACCTGGGACGGGAACGGCAACGGAATCTTCGGCGAACAGGAAGACAGCCTCGACCTCTACGCCGATGTAATACTGGCCAGGCTGCTCTTTTCCACGGAAGCGGGCCTCAGCGCCATCATCAGCAAGAACATCGAGTACTCCGGCGCCGGTGACTCCGACTGGTACAGCAACGCGGTGGTCTGCGGCGCGCAGCTCTTCCCGGAGATAGGCTATTCAGCGGAAAAGGGGTGCGAGCTTCTCATCCAGGAGCTTCCCGAAGGCTTCGAAGTCACAGCCGCCTACGAAACCGCCGTTGGCGACTATCCGGACACCTACTTCCCTGTACTCTATTCAGGGGCAGGATGGAACCACTATGCAGGTCACGGGTCCCCCACAGGGATATGGTGGGGGGATTTCACCGGCATACTCACGGTTTTCAGGACTTCAGGGTTCCAGAACCCCGGCCGCTACGGCATACACTCCTCCATCGGCTGCCATGTGGGGGACTTCACCGCCCCTTCAACCTACGGCACCCTGGCGGACACACTTCTCACCCTTCCAGGCGGCGGAGGAATTGCCTGCCTCTTCAACACCACATGGGGATGGGAGGGGTTCTGGCCGGAGATAGGCTCCTCTGAACGGATGTGCAATGAGACCGTCAGCCAGGTCTATGGAAAAAAGGCCTCCACCCTGGGTCTTGCCTACACCACGGCGAAGGACCTGGAAATACCCTACATGACCGGCCCTACGACAGGGTCCTCCAGTCCCTGCTGGGATACTCCGCCTTCTTTGAGCCCTCCCTCCGTGTGCTCGGGGTGGCCAGTTCAGATCCGGTGCCCCTGATCCCTTCACCCTGACGGTCCTGGGCCCGAACCCCGCCTCATCGGGCAGTGTCGCCTTGAGGATAACGGGTTTGTTCCCTGTTTACGATGTAACCATTTACAGCATGGCAGGCAGGGTCGTTTCAGGCCCCTTCCCCCTCCAGCGGAACTCCGCCCACACCCTTGACACCTCGGGGCTGTGTTCCGGTGTCTACTTCCTCCAGGCAGCCTCCCCCGGCGGCCTGTCGGTATCAGAAAGCTTCGTGGTCCTCAACTGATCCCCCCGGTGGCGGTTGCCCCCTTCTTCCTTCGGTGCTATTTTCTGAACTGAATGTCCCCTAAGGAAGGAGAGATCATGAAATACTCACTTATTCTGATGCTTGCACTCTGTGTCTGTGTATATGCCGTGTCCCCGGAGGAAGCGGCTGAAATGTCCGGGGAGGAAGCCGGAGGCGAATCCCGCTACGATGGCAAAACTTCCCCCCCGAGATCCCTCGTTCTGCTCATCCCCGACTCCACGGCGGATGCCATCGGAATGTACGACCCCGACGACGGCGAATACCTTGGCGATTTCATAGTTAACGACCCCGGCGTACCCGAGTACGAGTTCCAGACTCCCATAAACGCCGTCCAGGGGCCGGCGGGAATCATTTTCGTATCCGACCAGCTGGCTGACAAAGTGTACGCCTTCGACGACGAGGGCATTTTCCTCTATGTGGCCGCTGAAACAGGTCTGAACAACCTCAGGGGCATTGACTTCAGGAACGACACCCTGTTCGTCACCAGCGGCGACGGCCATATATCCATGTGGTCAGGCCCCGATGTGTTTGAGGGCTACTGGGTCCAGAGCAGCTTCAGCCCCTTCGACGTTCTTTTCACCGACGAGTACACCACAGGGGCAGCGCTGGTATCGGACATCGCCGGCAGCACCGATAACATCAGGCAGTACGACGAAGACGGCACTCTGCTCTACGAGCTTTTCCAGGTCAGCTTTCCAGAGCAGGTCCAGTACGACACCGGCAACCCCGGCCATTACCTCACGGTGGCTTTCTCCGGCAATGTTATCAATCAGTTCACCATCGACGGCACGGTTACCGACAGCTGGAGCTTCTCCGGCGGCAGGGGCATATACCGCCTGGGCAACGGCAACCTTCTGGCCACCAACGGCGACGGCGTCCACGAGATAGACCCCGCCTCAGGTTCCATAATTGACACGAAGTATACAGGTTCCTGCAGGTTCATCGAGCTCGTGGACGTAACCTGGAGCGGAACTGAGGATACTGCCTTCGAGCCGGTTCCCTCACACGGAGTAACGGTGGGACCCAACCCCTTCCATGAAGCCCTTTCCGTGACACTGAACCTTCCTTCCCCCGGTGCGGTTGACATTACGGTCTTCTCCCTCGAGGGCAGGATTGCCGGAAGCGTGTCACCGGGCACACTGAATTCAGGCACCCATGTTCTTGAATGGAACGCCACCGGCCTGGAGAACGGCATCTACTTCGTCAGGGTCTCCACCCCGGGCGGGGTCACCACTGAAAAGGTGCAGCTGCTCAGATAGGAGAAAGGTTCAATAGGGGCGGGAAGAGGTTCCCGCCCCATTCAGAAGGGATCCGGGAATGGGATACATGGCGGTTGTATTGGTGTTCTGCGGTGTGGTCAGTTCCGGGGAAGCCGTTTCCATTCAAGGGATCCTGGAAACCCAGGGGGTTTTCCGTTTCACCGACCGATCCTCGGTGTACTCATTCCTTTCAGATGGAAGCTTCCTCATGGAACCGGTGGGGATCAGCGGCAGGGCAATAGAGGGAAGCTGGACCACCGAGGACTACGGCGTTTTCCTTATCACGGGAAGGTGGACCTGGTACAACGGCATTTCCATGGAGAACGATTTCCGTGAAATGGAGATACTGATAACACCGCTATCCGCGGAGGCGGACACTGTGAACGGCCTGGCGGTCTATGAGGTTTACTTCACGATTGAGGAACTGGGGCCTTTACTGGAGCTCTGAGACCAGTGTCACCAGAAGGGTGTCCAGTTCTTTCTTTCTGGTCCAGGAGTCGGCCAGGGGATGACGGGCAATGCGGCCCTCTTCAACCCCCACCATGCAGGGGGCGGCCATTTCCACAAGGGCCATCACCCCGGCGTAGCCCAGTTTCGAGGCAAGCATCCTGTCCGAAGCGGTGGGGCTTCCCCCCGCTGCACATGACCCAGTACCGTAACCCGGCTCTTCAGGCCTGAGATCTTCTCTATCTTTTCAGCTATCTCGTAGGCGTTGCCCTCTTCGTCGCCCTCGGCCACCACCAGTATGCTGGAGGTCCTTCCGCCTTCGATCCTGGTCTGAAGTTTGCTCACTATGCCGGGGATGTCGGTCTTCGTTTCCGGTATGAGTATGCCCTCGGCTCCGGTGCCTATTCCCACCTCCAGGGCTATGAAGCCGGCATGCCTGCCCATTACCTCAACAATGAAGAGCCTGTCGTGGGCCGCGGCGGTATCACGGACTTTGTCGATGGCCTCCAGGGCGGTGTTCACCGCTGTGTCGAAGCCAATGGTGAAATCGCTTCCCCATATGTCGTTGTCGATGGTGGCCGGGGCCCCCACCACCCTCACACCGTGTTCCCGGTGGAGGTCGTTAGCTCCCCGGAAGCTGCCGTCGCCGCCGAAGACTATCAGGCCGTCTATATTCCTTTTTTCCAGGTTTTCAGCGGCCCGGGCCCTGCCCTCAGGTGTTCTGAACGCCTCGCTTCTCGCGGAATGGAGTATGGTGCCGCCCCTCTGGAGGATGTTGCTGACATCCCTGGATGACATTGGGAGGATGTCGTTCTCGATGAGGCCCTGGTAGCCCCTTTTCACCCCATACACGGAAAGGCCACGGGAGATGGCGGTCCTCACCGTGGCCCTTATTCCTGCGTTCATTCCCGGGGCGTCACCGCCGCTGGTAAGAACAGCTATCGACTTCAAAGGTATCTATTCTCCGGACTTCGCCGGGGAATCCACAAGCTCAAGGATAACAGCCTCGGCGGCATCGCGTGGCGGGGTCCGAGTTTGATCAGGCGGGTGTAGCCGCCGGGTCTGTCGGCATACCTGGGACCAAGCTCGTTGAACACCTTCTTCACGGCGTCGGAGCCGTAGACCATTCCCGCCACCAGCCTGCGGGAGTGGACGGTGTCCTTCTTGCCCTTGGTTATTATCCTCTCGGCCAGACTTCTGGCTGCCTTCGCCCTGGCCTGGCTGGTAACCACCTTCTCCTCAAGGAAGAGGGAGGTAACCAGATTGCGGAGCATTCTAACACGGGCAGCCCTGTTCCGGCCCAGCTTGGGAGTCGTCTTCCTGTGACGCATTGAACTCCCTGTCCTTTCTAATTAGCCAGAGAGCGGCCGTGGGCCTTCAGCAGTTCCTTCACCACGTCCAGTGACGCGGCGCCGAAATTGCGAAGCCCAAGGAGCTCTTCCGAACTCTTTGCAGCCAGCTCGTTCAGGGTGTTTATGCCCCCGGCTGACAGTATCTTTACATATCTCTTGGAAAGGTAGGTGTCCGCCAGGTCGGTGTCCTCCACCTGGGGTTCCTCCACCGGCGGTTCCGCCCGGGCGGGAGCTTCGACCTTTTCCTCTTCCTCTGTGTCCACCGGTTCCAGCACCGGATCTCCAATAGTGATCCCCGTGATGAGCTCGAAATGCTTCATGAGGATAAGGGTGGCGGACTGAACCGCGTCTGCGGGAGAGATGCTGCCGTCGGTGGTGATGTCCATTATGAGCTTGTCGTAGTCGGTGCGGTCTCCCACACGGGCGCTCTCCACCTCGAAGTTGACCTTTCTCACCGGACAGAACCAGGAGTCGACGAGTATGTCGCCTATCTCCCTGCCCCTGCCGTGGTTGTACCACTCGTCCTGTGTAACGAAACCCTTGCCCCTTTCGATGTTCACGGTGATGTCGAGGGTGGTTCCCTCTTCGGTGATCTCGGCTATCACCTGATCTCCGTTGGCAATTGAAACGCCTTCGTCGCACTGGAAGGCCGCCGCGGTGTATACACCGGGCTTGTCCGCAAGCAGCCTGAGCTGTGCCGATTCCCTGCCTTCGTACACAACTGAAAGGGATTTGATATTAAGGATGATATCGGGAACATCCTCAAGAACGCCGCTGAGGACGCTGAATTCGTGTTCCGCGCCCTTTATGGTAACGGATACCGGCGCAGCGCCTTCCAGCAGGGAAAGCATGACCCTGCGCAGTGCGTTGCCCAGCGTTCTGCCGAAACCCCTCTCAAGAGCTGTGATAGTCATCCGGCCGAATCTGTCGGAAAGAGTCTCCTCGTCCCATTTAACAATATCCGGTAGATGAAGCTTCATGTATTCCATCGTGTCCCCCTGAACGCTGACGTTTTCTGTTACTTGCCTCTGCGCCTTTTGTTGGGCCTGCAACCGTTGTGGGGTATTCTGGTTATATCCTTGACACCGGTTACTTCGATATCCGTGGTCTGAAGGGCGCGTACGGCGGCCTCTCTGCCGGAGCCGGGTCCGCGGACCCAAACCTCCACCTTCTTCAGACCGGCCTCGATGGCCTTCTCCGCGGCCTGAACCGCAGCCTGACTGGCGGCGAAGGCGGTACTCTTCCGGGTACCCTTCACGCCTGTGGTGCCACCGCTCGCCCAGGTGATCACGTTTCCGCCCTTGTCCGAGATGGTTATAACGGTGTTGTTGAAGGATGATTTGATGTGGGCCACACCGCTAACGTCGGAGACCTTCGCGATCTTCTTTTTCCTGATGGGCTTTCTGCTCTTTGCCTTAGGCATTACTCACCTACCTTCTCTTTCCATGGCCCCGCTTGGGTCCCTTTCGGGTGCGGGCGTTAGTGTGTGTGCGCTGTCCGCGCACCGGCAGGTTCTTTCTGTGCCTGAGGCCCCGGTAGCAGCCGATGTCCATGAGCCTCTTGCGGTTCATGTTCACCTCGGCCCTGAGGGCGCCTTCTACCTTGTAGCCGTCATCGATCGCGTTTCGAAGAGCCGCCACTTCGGTCTCCGTCAGGGCATCGGTGTTCCTGTCCAGGGGAATCCCCACCGAGGTGAGTATCTCCTTCGAGGAAGTGAGACCGATGCCGTGAATGTATGGAAGCGCGTAGACTATCTGTTTGTTCCTCGGAAGGTCTACACCTGCTATTCTCGCCACTTGTTACCTCCGTTACTGCCGCCCGGCGGCTATCCCTGTCTCTGCTTGTGACGGGGGTTGCGGGAACAGATGACAAGCACCTTTCCCTCCCGCCGAACAATTCGACAGTATTCACATATTTTCTTTACTGAGCTTCTTACCTTCATCGCCCTACCTCACTTATATCTGTAAGTGATACGCCCTCTGCTCAGGTCGTAGGGAGACAATTCAACGGTCACCCTGTCTCCGACCAGAATGCGAATGTAATGCATCCTCATCTTGCCTGACACATGGCACAGGACAACATGCCCCTCCGGTTTGTCAAGCTCAACTCGACACATGCTGTTTGGAAGGGTTTCCAGAACCGTTCCGTCAACAACAATACCCTGTTCTTTAGCCATCCTGTCCTCTCCATCGGGCCAGGGAAGTGCAAATATCCTCATAAACGGCTATGCCGTCAATATTTCCGGCTCATTTCCGTTGATGATGATGGTGTTCTCGGCATGGGCCGAGAGCTTTCCGTCCTCCGTAACGACGGTCCATCCGTCGGAAAGACCGCACCTCCGCTACTCCCGCATTCACCATTGGTTCAATGGCAAGCATCAGGCCGTTCCTGAGCCTGGTGCCCCTGCCCGGTCTGCCGTAGTTGGGCACCTGTGGGCTTTCATGGAGCTTGCGGCCTATTCCGTGACCCACCAGCTGGTGGACCACACTGAAGCCGCTGGCTTCCACGTGGCTCTGAACCGCATGCCCTATGTCACCAGTGAAGTTACCCCTGACCGCAGCGGCTATGCCCCTGTCCCTGGCCTCGTATGTGACCTGGACCAGCCTTGCTGCCTCGGGGGATACCTCCCCCACCATGACAGTATCCGCGGCGTCTCCGTGGTAACCGTTCTTGTAAGCGCCGACATCTATGCCGACGATGTCTCCATCCTTTACCTGTCTTGCGGCGGATGGAATGCCGTGCACAACCTCGCGGTTGATGGAAACACAAACCGCGGCAGGGTAGCCGTTGTAGTTCAGGAAGGAGGGAACAGCCCCCTCTGAACTCAAAATCTCACGGCCGAGCGCATCGATTTCCGCCGTTGTAACCCCCGGGGTTATGAACTGGGCGAGTTCGGCGAGAACCCTTCTCACTATTCTGCCCGATTCCCTTGCCGCCTCCCTGTCCCGCGCCGAAGTAACTACGCCCATGGTTTCAGGGCCTCCATTATCCTTGCTGTTACCTCGTCGGTGGCTCCGGTGCCGTCTATGGCGATCATCCTGCTGCCGTAGTACTCCACCAGGGGGGCGGTTGCCCGTCGGTATACCCTGAACCGATGATGGATCACCTCGGGGGTGTCATCGGGTCTTCGGTAATTCTCTGCCTTTTCCTGTCTTTCGCTTCTTCTCAGGCGCAGTCGTCTTGCGGCCTCCTCCTCGGGTACATCCAGGAACAGGGCGCAGGTAAGCTCCGTTCCCAGGTTCGCGAGATGGGTGTCGAAGGACCTGGCCTGGGCAACGTTCCTCGGGTAGCCGTCCACCAGGAACCTTTTCAGGCCGGCTATGGCCTTGAAAAGCACATAATTCGTGGTGATGTCGTCCACCAGCTTTCCCGAGGAAATGACGCTGCCTATCCTGGTACCAATCCTGGTGCCCTCAAGGACCTTTGCCCTGAAAAGCTCTCCGGTGGAGATATGGGTCAGATTGCACCTTTCCGCAAGCCTCGAGGCCTGGGTGCCCTTGCCTGACCCGGGAGAACCGAAGAATACGATCCTCATCTGCTGCCCCTGATCCTTCCCTTTGTAAGGAATCCGTCGTAGTGCCTCATGAGAAGGTGGGTCTCTATCTGCCTCAGGGTTTCCAGGGCAACTCCCACCACGATCAGAAGGCTTGTTCCTCCGAACATGAAGTTAACGCCTGCATGGCGCATCATGACCATTGGAAGAACGGCGATGGCCGCCAGGAAGAGAGCGCCGGGGAGCGTAACCCTGACCAGCACCCTCTCTATGTACTTGGCGGTGCTCTTGCCGGGCTTGCGCCCGGGTATGAAACCGCCCTGCTTCTTCATGTTGTCCGCCAGGTCCTGGGGATTGAAGACGATCGCGGTGTAGACATATGCGAAGAGAACGATGAGGAAGGTGTAAATGCCTATGTAGAGAGCGCTTCCCGGTGACATCCAGCTGTTTACCCAACCGGATATGTCGCTGTTGGGGAAGAACATCGCCAGTGTGGAGGGGAACATCATGAAGGACTGAGCGAAGATCACCGGAATAACACCGGCGGTGTTCAGCCTGAGGGGTATGTGGGTGCTCTGCCCCCCGTAGACCTTCCTGCCCCGTACCTGCTTGGCGTAGGAAACCGGGATCTTTCTCTGGGCTTCGGTCATCACCACGGTGAAAACCACCACGGCGAACATGAAGACCACAAGGAACACACCGGTTATGAAGTTGGTCTGCTGAAGTATGAAGATGTCGTTGTAGAGGGTTGTCACAGCTTCGGGCAGACGGCCCACGATACCGGCGAAGATGATCAGGCTTATGCCGTTTCCGATACCCCGTTCGCTTATCCGCTCACCCAGCCACATCACGAAAATGGTACCCGTTATCAGGGTGATCACCGTCTGTAATGTGAATGCGAACCCGGCGTCGGGAACGACACCGGGGACCTGGGCATTCATTCCGATGAGGTACTGGCTGATCCCCAGGCCCTGTATGAAGGCCAGAAGAACGGTACCGTACCTTGTTATCTCGGTCATCTTCTGACGACCGGCTTCCCCCTCTTTCTTGAGCTTCTCGAAGTAGGGAAGAACGGAGCCCAGCAACTGAACGATGATCGACGCGGAGATGTAGGGCATTATGCCCAGGGCGAAAATACTTGCCCTCTGAAGGCTCCGCCCACGAAGAGGTCGAACATGCCCATAACGCCTCCGCCGTCGGCGAAGGCCGCCTGCAGGGCGTGGCTGTTGATGCCGGGCACCGGAATGAAACCGCCCAGGCGGTATATGGCCAGCAGACCGAACGTATAGATGATCTTCTTCCGGAGTTCCGGGATCTTCATTACGTTGTCAAATCCGCGCATCAGCTGAGCACCTCCACAGTTCCTCCTGCTTCGGTGATCGCTTTGAGGGCGCTCGGGGTGTATGCGTCGGCGCACACCGTGAGATTCCTCTCAAGGCTGCCGTCGCCGAGGATCTTTACCGGCTTGAGCCTGGATGAAATGAGCCCCGCTGTCTTCAGAGCGTCCGGTGTCACCACCGAGCCGTCCTGGAAACAGTTCAGAAGCCCCACATTGACAACCTGGTACTTCACGGCGTGGCGGGCGTTGTTGAAGCCCTTGTGGGTCATTCGACGCTGAAGGGGCATCTGGCCGCCTTCGAACCAGGGGCTTATGCTGGTCCTGGCCCTCTGACCCTTGTGGCCCTTGCCGGCGGTCTTGCCGTTGCCGGAACCCCTGCCGCAGCCCCTGCGTCTGCTGTTCTTCGTAGCCCCCTGGGCGGGACGAAGATGCTGAAGCCTTCTCATTCTGTCACCTCCTCGACCTTAAGGAGATGCTTCACTTTGAAGATCATGCCCCGGATCTGGGGGTTTCGGTGTGTACCCTTGAAGAATTCACCTTCCCGAGACCCAGGGCCTCGAGGGTTTTCTTCTGGCTGGCCTCACGCCCTATGGCGCTTCTGATCTTCGTTATGCGGAGCTTCCTGTCAGCCATTCGACTTGCTCCTTTCAGCCACTATCGTCCGCCTTACCGAGCTGATCTGGTCGATCTTGATAAGGTCTTTCAGGCCGCTCATGGTGGCCTTCGTGACATTGTGGGAGTTATTGGAGCCCTGTGCCTTCGTGAGCACGTCCTTCACTCCGGCGCACTCCATGATCGCCCTCACCGCGCTGCCGGCGATAACGCCGGTACCGGGGCTTGCCGGGCGAAGGAGGACCTTGCCGGCTCCGTATCTGCCTATTATCAGGTGGGGAATGGTCCTGTTGTCCACAAGGGGAACCTTGATCATGCTCTTCCGTGCATTGTCGGTTGCCTTCCTGATGGACTCGGGAAGCTCGGTCGCCTTTCCCAGACCAACACCCACCATACCGTTCTGATCGCCCACGGCAACGATGGCGTTGAACCCGAAGGTCCTTCCGCCCTTGGTGACCTTGGCGCACCGGTTAACGGTGATCAGCTTGTCAACCAGGCCGGCTTCCTCGAGGGCGGAGGGTTTGCGCTCGGTGCGCTTCTGCCCTCTCCTGCCCCGGGGGTCTTTCCTGTCCGAGGAACCGCGGTTGTCGTTTCTGCCTCTTCTGTCTTTGTTCTCTGTTTTGTTTTCCATAAGTGCCCCCCTAGAATTCCAGCCCGTTTTCACGGGCCTTCTCCGCCAGGGCCTTAACCCTGCCGTGGTAGGGATGTCCACCTCTGTCAAACACCACGGAGGATATTCCCTTTTCCTTGGCTTTCAAGGCGATGCGGGTGCCAAGGACCTCAGCCAGCTGGGTCTTGGTTCCCGAGGAATCGGCCTTGAATTCGCTGGAATCCGTGGTAAGTGCAAGAAGGGTTTTCCCCTCGACATCATCAATGAGACAGGCGACCATGTGCTTCAAGGTCCTTCTTACGAAGAGCCTTGGGCGCTCGGAGGTGCCCTTCACATGCTTTCTTATTCGCCTGTGCCTCCGGGAGAGGCGCTCTCTTCTCGTCAACTTTGCCATTGTACCTCTCCTTTCTAGCTTACGACCGACTTGGCGGCCTTCCGCTTGACCTGCTGGTCGCTGTAGCGGAAACCGATAAGGTTGTAGGGCTCCACTTTGCGGAGCTTGTAAAGGGTGGAAGCGTAGGCTCCCACCAGGTGTTTGTCGTTACCTGATATATCCAGGGTAAAGGTGTTCTGACCGGGCTTGACCTCGATCTCGAGACCGGCGGGAATGTCAGCCACTATCTTGTGGCTGAAGCCCACCTGCAGCTCAAGGGCCTTGCCCTTGACCTCGGCGGTGTATCCCTTGCCCTGAACGACCAGGGTGCGTTTGTGGCCGTCGCGAACACCGACCACGCGGTTGTTGAGCTCGGCACGGGTAACACCGTGGAGCCTTCTCTGCTCGGGGCTGTCGTCCCTTCGTACAAGGTGAAGGAGGCCGCCGTCAATATTGGCTGTGATGCCACCGGGGAGGGGGTACTCAGCTTCGCCCCTTTTCCCCTTGACTGACACGAGACCCTCCTGAACCTTAACCTCGACACCATCCAGGGAGATGGGGAGTTTGCCTATTCTTGACATTGCTTCCTCACCTACCAGACGTGCAGCAGCACTTCGCCGCCGACCTTGTGTTTTCTCGCCTCGGCATCGGTTATGACACCCCGGGGAGTGGTTAGAACCGCAAGACCGCGGCCCCCCATTATCCTCCTGATCTCATCGACGCCAGCGTAAACCCTGCATCCCGGACGGGATATCCTCTTAAGACCAAGAATGAGAGACTGCCCGTTCCTGTAGGAAAGGTAAACCCTCAGCATTCCCTGTTTGCCATCCTCCATTCTCCTGAAACCCCGGATGTAACCGTGGTTGTAGAGAACTCTGGCGATGCTCGCCTTCATTTTGGAGGCGGGAATGTCAACCATCTTGTGTCCTGCGGAAGATGCATTCCTGATGCGGGTCAGCATATCAGCGATAGGATCTGTCATTGACATATTTTCTCTCCCTACCAGCTTGCCTTGCGCACCCCCGGGATCAGGCCTCTGTTGGCCATGTCCCGGAAACAGATGCGGCAGATGCCGAACTTCCGAAGGTATCCCCTGGGTCTTCCACACAGAGAGCACCTGTTATACTTCCTAACGTTGAACTTTGGCGTTCTTTTGCACTTCTCTATCAGGCCTTTCTTTGCCATCAGGCACCTCCTCTGCCACTGCGTCTGAAGGGCATGCCGAGGAGACGGATGAGCTCCTGCCCCTCTTCATCGGTTTCAGCAGTGGTGACTATGGTGATGTTCATTCCCCTGAACTTGTCGATCTTGTCAACATCGATCTCGGGGAATATCGCCTGCTCCTCAACGCCGAAGTTGTAGTTTCCCCTGCCGTCGAAGCCCTTGGGGGAAAGCCCCCTGAAGTCCCTGACCTGGGGAAGGGAAAAGCCTATGAGCCTGTCGAGGAATTCCCACATGCGGAAACCGCGGAGTGTGGTGAACACACCGATGGGAACACCCTCCCTGAGCCTGAAACCGGCCACGGACACCTTCGCCTTGGCTATCACGGCCCTCTGGCCGGCGATCATTTCCATCTGGCCCTGGGCGTTGGTGATGTTGTTGGCGTTGTCCATCGCTTCCTTGCCGAGCCCCATGTTGAGCACCACCTTGGTGACACCGGGAACCTGCATAGGATTTGAATACTTGAACCGCTCCTGCAGTTTTCCCCGTATCTCCTCACGGTAGATCTTCTGCAGTCTGGGCATGTTGTCCTGTTTCATATTCTGCCCCTAACCCGTCGCTATGGTTTCGCCGCATGCCTTGCAGACGCGCATGAGACGGCCCTCGGCATCGCGGGTACGGCTTATGCCTGTGGCCTTGCCGCAACCGGGACAGATCAACCGAAGGTTGGAAACGTGTATCGGAGCTTCCCGCTCGATAATTCCACCCTGCTGATTCTTCTGTGAGGGGCGAGTGTGTCTCTTTATGAGGTTGAGACCTTCCACGATGGCCCTTTCACTCCCGGGAAACACCTTGAGCACTTTCCCGGTCTTGCCCCTTTCGTTACCCGACAGGACCCTGACCTTGTCACCCTTTTTCACATGCATCTATATCACCTCCGGCGCCAGAGACACTATTTTCATGAACTTCTGGCGGAGTTCCCGGCCCACCGGGCCGAAGATACGCGTGGCAACGGGCTGCCCCTGGTCGTCGAGTATGACCGCGGCGTTGTCGTCGAAACGGACGCTGGAGCCGTCGGGCCTGTTGAGCTCTTTTCTGGTACGGACCACTACGGCCCTGCGCACATCGCTCTTCTTCACGGTGCCCCCGGGTATGGCTTCCTTCACTGTAACAACAATGATGTCGCCAATCCTGGCATAGCGGCGTCTTGTTCCGCCGAGCACCTTGATGCAGAGGACCTCGCGGGCGCCGGAGTTATCGGCAACCTTCAGTCTTGATTCCACCTGGATCATCCTGAGTCCTCCCTAACGAGCCTTCTCCACGATGTCGAGCAGACGCCAGCGCTTGAGTCTGGAGGTGGGACGGGTTTCCGAAATGGTTACCAGATCACCTGCTCCGCACTGGTTCTGTTCATCGTGGGCATAGTATTTCTTGGTTGTTCTGAATCGCTTGCGGTAAGTGGGGTGGGCTCTGAGCGTTCTTACCTCTACGACTATGGTCTTGTCCATTTTGTCGGAGACTACAACGCCCTGAAGGACCCTCCTGCTTCCTGTTCTTTCTTCTGCCACGGTCAGCTCCCTTCCCCGTCGGTTGTCAGGCCCAGTTCCTTTTCACGGATGGTCGTGAGGACCCTGGCGAGGCTTCTTTTCGACTCGCGTATTTTCAGGGGATTGTCCAGCTGTCCGGCGGCCTTCCTGAACCTGAGATTGAATATCTCCGTTCTCAGCTCGCGAACCTGTTCCTGAAGCTCTTCCATGTTCATGGACTGGAGTTCATGTGCCTTCATGACTGCATCGCCTCCCTGTCCCTTGCCAGGAACCTTACCTTGACCGGCAGCTTGTGTCCGGCAAGCCTGAGGGCCTCTCTGGCGGTATCGATGGGTATTCCCTCGATCTCGAACATCACGCGGCCCGGCTTCACCGGAGCCACCCAGAAGTCCACTGCGCCTTTACCCTTACCCATTCTTGTTTCAGCCGGTGTGGAAGTGACCGGTTTGTCAGGGAAGATCCTGATCCAGACCTTTCCTCCGCGCTTCGCGTGTCTTGTCATGGCAACACGGGCGGCTTCGATCTGGGCACTGGTTATCCAGCCGGCCTCAACGGCCTGGAGACCGAACTCGCCGAAGGCCACGGTGTCTCCACCCTTTGCCCTGCCCCGCATTCTGCCGCGGTGCTGCTTTCTGAACTTGGTTCTTTTTGGCATCAACATTTCATATCACCTGCAATCTCAGGATCCCGGCACAGGTGCTTCGTGCACCTCGCGTTGTAGATCCATACCTTAACGCCTATACGCCGTAGGTCGTACGGGCGATACCCCTGGCAAAGTCGATGTCGGCCCTGAGGGTGTGCAGGGGAACCCTTCCTTCGTGGTAGGAGTTCACCCGGGACATCTCCGCCCCGCCGAGACGGCCTGAACAGGTGATCTTGATGCCCTCGGCACCGGCGCGCATGGTGTCTGAAATGGTTCTTTTCATCGCCCTGCGGACGCTTACCCTGTTCTCCAGCTGTCTGGCTACGTTGTCGGCCACGAGCATGGCGTCGGTTTCAGGTTTTTCGACCTGGTTTACCTTGATCTTCACTGTTTTCTTCGTCAGGTGCTTCAGCTCGCTGGTGAGGCTGTCGATGGTGCTGCCCCTGCTGCCGATCACGAGACCGGGCCTTGCGGTGCTTATCACCACATTGACCTCCTGGGGTTTCCGCTCGATTATCACCCTGGAGAGCTGGGCCCTCTCGAGGCGTCGGTAGACATACCTTCGGATATCTTCATCCTCTTTTATGTACCGGGCGAAATCTCTGCCCCTGGCAAACCAGTTCGAATCCCAGGTACGGCTTATTCCGAGCCTGAGACCGATGGGATTGGTTTTCTGACCCAAACGATCACTCCTCTCCGGGTTCGGCGCCGTCGGCAACTTTAACCACGATGTGGCTTGTGCGGTGACGAATCCTGGTAGCCCGGCCGCGGGCTCTGGGTCTCCAGCGCATTACGGTCGGTCCTTCATCTACGGTTATTGTGCATATCTTCAGGCTGTCGATGTCGAGCTGCTTGCCCTCGGCCTTTACCACGGCGTTGGCCACGGCGGAGTCAAGGGTGCGGCCGATGATCTTCGAAGCGTTCTTGGGAACGGTAAGAAGGATCGACAGGGCCTGGTTCACGGACTTGCCCCTTACAAGATCGGCAACTGCCCGGGCCTTCCTGGGGGGAACTCGCACGAATCTGGCCTTGGCTATGGCTTCCATTGCTCCCCTCCCTAACTCGAACTCTTCTCGCGGTGACCGCGGAAGGTTCTTGTGGGGGCAAACTCTCCGAGCTTGTGCCCGACCATGTTCTCTACAACAAACACCGGTACGAATTTCCTGCCGTTGTGAACGGCGAAGGTGTGCCCTACGAACTCGGGGGTATGGTGGACCTGCGGGCCCAGGTCTTGATGACCCTCTTGTCCCCCGATTCGGTGGATACGGCAACCTTCTTCTGGAGGTTCGCATCGATGAATGGACCTTTCTTCAGCGAACGGGCCATATCTACTTCCTCCTCTTACCGGTTGGTCTGCGTCTGCTAATCAGTTTGTCAGACTTTTTCCTGGGCTTCCTTGTGCGAAGGCCCTTGGCCAGCTGACCCCAGGGTGAACAGGGATGGCGTCCACCACTGGTTTGCCCTCGCCTCCACCCATGGGATGGTCGATGGGGTTCATGGCAACACCGCGGACATGGGGTCTGCGGCCCCGCCAGCGGCTGGCTCCCGCCTTGCCGGGAACGATGAGGTTGTGCTCTACGTTTCCGACGGTCCCAATGGTGGCAGCGCAGTTTACCGGTACCCTGCGCATCTCCCTGGAGGGAAGCTTGAGTGTTGCGTACCTGCTCGCGGGCCATGAGCTGAACCGCCGTTCCGGCGCTTCTGGCCATCTGGCCGCCCTTGCCGGGCTTCAGCTCCACATTGTGAACCATGGTTCCCACTGGAATGTTCTCCAGGGGAAGGTGGTTTCCCACCTCCGGGGCGGCGCCGGGGCCGGCCATTATGCTGTCCCCACGGAAAGCCCCACCGGGCAGAGAATGTAGCGCTTCTCGCCGTCGGCGTAGACCACCAGGGCGATCCTGGCGGACCTGTTGGGATCGTACTCGATGGTTGAGACGGTTCCCGGAACGCCTGGCTTGTTCCGCTTGAAATCAATTATGCGGTACATCCGCTTGTGACCGCCGCCGCGGTGCCTGGCTGTTACCCGGCCATAGCTGTTCCTGCCGGCGGTTCTCTTCAGGGGGGCCATCAGCGACTTTTCGCCGTGCTCCCTGGTTATCTCGTTGAAATCCGGAGAGATCTTGAACCTCGTACCGGGTGTCATGGGCTTCCATCTTTTCGTACCCATTGATTACACCCCCTCGAAGAAGTCAACAGAATCGCCCTTTTTAAGGGTAACTATCGCCTTTTTCCAGGCTGATCTGCGACCAATGTTGCGGCCAAGTCTCTTGACCTTGCCATCCATTCGGACCGTTCTGACCTCCAGCACCGTAACGTCGAAGATCTCCTCAACAGCCCGGGCGATCTGGTGCTTGTTCGCCCCGGGGATCACCCTGAAGGTGTACCTGTTGTGCATCTCACGGGCGATGGTGGATTTCTCCGTTACGATGGGTTCCAGTATTATCTGACGCGGGTCCATCACATCACCCTCGCCTTCAGATGTTCCAGGGCGTTCTCGGCGACCAGCACCACCTCTGAATTAACCAGTGTGGAAACCGGCACATGGCCGGCGGCCACCGCGAATACTCCGGGTATGTTCCCCGCGGCCCTGGCCATGAGGCCGTTGCCGTCGGTGAGTATCACGGTTTTCCTTCCGGTGAGACCGTTGCCGCCAAGCATCTCCCGCACTTCCCGGGTCTTGCCCTCAACGGACAGGTCACGGATTATCCTGAGGTTCCCCTCGGAAAGCCTCTCGCTGAGAATACCGGCGATGGCCTTCCGGCGAACCTTCCTGTTGATCTTCTTGGAGTAGGAGCGGGGCTTCGGGCCGTGGGCCACTCCGCCGCTTCTCCAGATGGGGCTCTTGAAGGAACCGGCACGGGCGTGACCGGTGTGCTTCTGCCGCCAGGGCTTCCTTCCGCTGCCCCTTACTTCGGATCTGGTAAGGACGCTGGCGTTGCCCTGTCTTCTGTTGGCCTGCTCGGCCCTTACGACTTCCCAGAGCACATGGGTGGAAACACCCACGGCGAACATTTCATCGGGAAGCTTGACCGTGCCGACCTCTTCACCCTTCATGGTGTAAACTCTGGCTTCAGCCATCAGCTTTCACCTCCTCTGGAAAGGTGCTTCCTGATCATCAGGTAACCGTTCCGGGCTCCCGGTACGGCTCCCTTGACGACAAGGAGGTTCTTTTCCGCGTCGACCCTGACTACCTCAAGGTTCTTTACCGTGGCCTTCTTGTTGCCGGTCTGTCCGGGCATCTTCTTGTTCTTCCATACCCTGCCCGGGGTGGCGCACTGGCCTATGGAGCCGGGAACGCGCTTGGACTTGCAGCCGTGGGTTTCGTCGCCGCCGGAAAACCGTGACGCTTCACCACGCCCTGAAAGCCTTTTCCCTTGCTGAGGCCGCTTACATCGACCTTTTCGCCGGGTACGAACATATCAACGGTGAATGAATCTCCCGCCTTGACCTCTTTCCGGGGAGCAGGGAACTCCACCAGCCTTGAAACAGGAGGCGCACCGGCCTTGTCAAGGTGACCCTTGAGAGGTTTGGTGAGCCTGCTCTCCTTCTTCGGCCGGTAACCCACCTGAACCGCCGAATAGCCGTCGGTTTCCGGGGTCTTTACCTGAACTACCGGATTCGGGGCAGCTTCAAGCACCGTGACCGGTATTGCCCTGCCGTCTTCTGCGAAGACGCGGGTCATACCGATCTTACGAGCCATGATTCCGCTCATAACCACTTCCCATCGCTGAAGTCCCTTTGAACGGGGGGACAAGCGTTTCTGTTAGTCCGTCTGGAGGATCGGCCGTTCCCGTCGTTCCAGTACGGTTTTCCTCTTAATCCGGGTTTTCCCGGATCAGTAAGGATTTGACCTGTTGACTACTACTTTATCTCCACATCGACACCGGCGGGAACATCCAGCTTCCGCAGGGCCTCTGTGGTCTGTTCGTTGGGATCCTGTATCTCGATCAGGCGTGAATGCACCCTGATCTCGAACTGCTCACGGGACTTCTTGTTCACATGGGGGCTTCTCAGCACCGTAACCACCGAACGCCTTGTAGGCAGGGGTATGGGGCCGGCAACGCGGGCGCCGGTGTTGGTAACACCGCGGACGATGTCGACCGCTGACCTGTCAAGAAGACGGTGATCATAGGCTCTGAGCCTTATTCTCAACCTGTTTTCGTTCAATGCGACTCCTTATTCAAACAACATTTATAAAACACCGCGCAGAGGCCCATCTGCCCACAGCACATGGACTTCCGTTCACGTACCAAAACTCCTGCGTTTCCCCCGGGTGCTCACTTCACCCGCAGGGACGGCTATTATACACAATGGTAAAGGGTTGTGCAAACCCCGTTCCCCGTCGCCGGCGGCGGTGGTGTCCCGGCGGGGACGATATCATATCGGCTGGGGCTGATGCCATTTTTGACCTGCCTTGACCACTGGTCATTGCAGCCCATGAATATTACATTAACAGGGCTGATAATTCGGATAATATGAGTATCAACGAAGGTTGTTTTCATGGGCAGGTTCTGTGGATTGTTCCTTTTCTCCGGGTTGCTGTCAGCAGCCCTGGCCTTTGACACCGGCGCCCTGACTGGAACTGTTACTGACTCCGAAGGTCAATCGGTGGTCGGGGCCACGGTGATGATAGAGGGCACCCAGTGGGGCTGCATGACCGATGCCTCCGGAGGGTACTACATACCACGGCTTGCTCCCGGCGAGTATTCCATTTCTGCCCGGATGGTCGGGATGGCTCCGTCAACCATCAACGGTGTTGCGATAGTCTCCGGCCAGAATACGGTGGTGGATATCGAGATGAGGGAGGAAGCGGCTGGGGCAACTGTGATAACAGTCACCGGACAGAGGAACCTTGTTCTGGAAACTGTTCCTTCCACAATTCATATGGTGGACAGGGAACAGATCGAAACCATGCCCGCCACGGGGCTCATCGATGTCATAAGGAGCCAGGCGGGTGTGTCGACCCAGGGCGGCGAGATCCACGTTCGCGGAGGCAGATCAGGCGAAGTGGATTTCCTGCTTGACGGAACCTCCATGCGCTCGCCCATAACCAACAGCTATGCGGCAACTGTACCCCTTGCCGCCATTGCCGAGGCATCCACCATTACGGGAGGCTTCGAGGCCGAATACGGAAACGCGCTTTCCGGTATAGTCAAACTGGTGACCAGGGAGGGCGGAGAGAGATATGAGGGAGAACTCTCCACAGGAGTCGGGGACAACACCGCCTTCGGCATGGAGTCCGCGGACAGGGATGTAACTTCACCCCTGGAAAATGATACATTCAGGGGCCAGTGCCTTCAGGGAACCGGGTCCTTCGGGGGGCCTGAACCCATCACTTCCATTCTGCTCCCCTCTCTGGGAATAGATGTACCCGGCGAGTACTCCTTCTTCTCGGCGGTTGAGTTTTCCAGAAGCGGCTACGACATGAAGGACAGCAGGGATTACTGGGACAACGACTGGCAGACCAACCTTTCGGGGATAGTCAACCTTACCGGACACCCGAACCAGCTCACCGGTTTGAGCGTTATGGGCCGATACTCGTACAGGCAGAGCGGATGGGACCAGTGGGCGTGGTCCAACCTCGACGAACCGGTCTACATAGAGGGCACCCCTTACCTCGGGGGAAACACCGACAACGCCCTTCCCATAAGGTTCGATGAAAGCTGGGGCTTCTCCCTGGGCATGTCCAGGATGTTGGGCAGAAGCACCGTTCTCGAAGGATCCTTCTCCAGGAGCGAGTTCTGCCAGTGGAGCAGGATACGGAACGAGAACGGCGGATACATCGGTGAAGACCTTACTCCCTCGGCGTGGTATGCCGAACACTTTCCGGAGAGAACTGCGGATTCTCTGGGTTTCTACCACAGCGGAATGCACTCATCTGTCTGGCTCGACTCCAGAAGCACTGTT
Organism: Candidatus Sabulitectum silens; assembly: GCA_001875255.1. Classification (GTDB taxonomy): domain Bacteria; phylum Fermentibacterota; class Fermentibacteria; order Fermentibacterales; family JCC-6; genus Sabulitectum; species Sabulitectum silens. The sequence goes on from MJAN01000002.1 coordinate 150,286, forward strand.
TACGGTGGAGACATGGGAGCCACTACACAGATCAACAGCGTCTTCAAGCTGAAGACCGGCATCTCCGCAACATACTACGACATATATGATTATGGGGTTACCATCAATCCCCCGTCGCAAACCTGGGTGAACATCTGGAAGGCTGATCCACGGGCCGCTTCCGCTTTTCTTCAGAGTACAGCCAATTTTTCCGGAGCCATGGTGCTGGCCACGGGGATCCGTGTTGACGCTTTCGACCCCAATACGGAGATGACCGTTCCCGGTGAGCCGGGAACACAAAGCGTACCGGTCAAGGTTCAGGTAAGCCCCAGGTTCGGAATAAACCACCCCATCTCCGAGAGGGACGTCTTCTTCGCCACCTACGGCAGATACTTCCAGATGCCCTCCTTCGACAAGATGTTCAGCGGTACGAACTACAATCTCGGCGGCGATTACACCATTGTGGGCAACCCGGATCTGGAGGCGGTCAGAACCCTGGCCTACGAAGCCGGGATCAGGCACAGGATTGGAGAGATATCCACCCTTTCCTTTTCGGCTTTCTACAAGGAGATAACCGGCCTCGTACAGACTTCCCGGTAGCCTCCCAGGGGTCGGGAACATTCTTCATGTACGAGAACGATGAGAGCTTTGCCACTGTACAGGGAGCCGAGCTGTCCCTCCTCAGACTCCCGGGAAGGGTTTTGTCCGGAAGCGTCAGCTATACCTATTCCATTGCCGAGGGAAGGTACTCCTCTGCCAATGACCAGTTCGAGTACTCCTCCGGCGGCTATCAGGTAATACCGGTGGACGACAGCTACCTCGACTGGGACCAGCGGCACCAGGCAAGCGCTTCTGTTCACATGGCCTTCGGCGAGCAGGAGGGTCCCCGTATCCTTGGAGCGCACATAATGGAACGGTCGGGGATCGGGCTTGCCTGGAGTTACGGAAGCGGATACCCCTACAGCCCTGATTCAGAAGGGGATCTGCCGCTGATAAACACGGAGCGTCAGCCCTGGGTGATGAGTACCGATCTCAGCCTGTCAAAGGAAGTACCCCTGGGAGCACCGGTGTTAAAACTGAATGTCACGGTATTCAATCTCTTCAACAGAAGGAACATTGAGCGTATATACGACCCCTCATCTACGCGGATACCGGTGAACCCGGGGGGGCCATGGGCAATCCCGCTGCCTATTCCTCCGCAAGGCATTCATTCTTCGGACTGGGGGTGGAGTGGTAATGGGCATCAGGAAGTTCATGTATGCCCTTTTTCTGATCCTTGCCTGCTACAACCCTGCGGAATACTCCACCGTCGCCGGATCCGGAGTGGTGAAACTGAGGGTGTCCGACAACTCAGTTGTCGGGACAGTTCAGGGCATTCCCGAGGGAAGGGCCCTTCTGTCAACGGGCAATACACAGTTCCTGATAGCCTCAGGCACCGGGGAACTCTTCATCATCAACTCAGCGGAAATGGCTGTGGACACAAGCTTCACTGTCGGTTACCCCGGTGGAGCCGGCTACAGGTCAATGATCATGCCGGTGGCGGGAACCGTCTACATCTCTTCTTCTGTGGGGGACATACTCCAGGTAGACATGAACGAACTCAGCGTTACCCGCCAGTTCCAGGCAGGGAACATACCCGAAAACCTTACACAGCTTCCCTATTCCGGTGAGTTCTTCTACCTGTCCGACGGAAGCACCGGAAGAGTAAGCGAAGTGAGAACCCTCACCAGTGCCGTTGTGAGGCAGAGCGAACCCCTTGACGCAATTCCCTCTTCCATGGTGGCTGAATCCCATCTGAACTCATTTCTTCTAGCGGTAACCTCCCGGGAGAACGGGCTCTGCGGGATCCTGAACCTGGGAACTTTCCGATTCGAAGAGGTCCATCTCGGGCTGCCCTGTTTCGATGTTACAGCGTTTCCGGCGGAGTCCATCTGGGCTGTGACCCACCCGGAATGGAACGGCAGCAGCGGTTCGGTATCCATCTGCACGAACTACTCCTTTCCTGAGATAGAGCGGATCCAGGTCTCCGGACACCCCATGCAGATATGCAGCGTTCCGGGAACGACCCTTTTCTATCTGCTCAGTTATCTGGGAAACGGGGAAAGCGTTATTGTGGGAATAAACTATCTTACACGGCAGATAGAGTCGGAAACCGCCATCAGCGGATTCCCCTGGGACATCTCTTCCCACGGAAACGGCGAGTTCGTCCTGGCGCTTACTTCGGAACTCTAGGGAGCCCGGGCACCAAGCCAGGCAAATGCCGCCTCGAGTACCGGATCGAAGCCATTCTGAAAGTCGGTGGAGGTGGCCTCCACCGGGACATCGGGCAAAACTCCGTGATCTTCCACCACTGTCATTTCACCGGTGAGCAGTGTTACAGTGGGGCATGTTACGTACCAGCCTCAGGAAGTTCCCTTGTAATGTGCTGCCAGTTGCCTGAACCCTGTGATGTGTCTCCCATTAACACAACTGATGGAAGCTGAGACATGTCGCTGAGGAACATTTCCGAAGTTCCGCCATTGCCCTCGCCTGCAAGCAAAACCACATCCCCTTCGAAATGCCACCCCCTGGGAAGAAGGCTGACCGGAACGGGTTCAGCCAGGTCATGGGAAGATGCGTCCTGTCTTTGTTGGGAAAATGGCCGATAACCTCTTCGGGAACGAACCTTCTCGCGGTATTGGAAGCAGCTCCGTCGAATGAACCAGAGGCCATCCTCACATCGAGGATCAGGAAGGGCTCCTGCTGGAGGGGCTGAAGAATGTTGTCGAAGAGGCTGATGTTGAAGGATTGATCCCACTTCCTGATAACGAAATAGGGAACGGAATCCGGTCCGGCGAAACAGTAACCCCAGATATCCTGCTGGGTCCAGTGGAAGTCCAGGGGTCGAGATAGCTCATCAGAACCGTGCTGTCACAGTTAACGAATACATCCCTCTCAAAGGGGAAAAGCACATCCCCCGCCGGGGAGATCAGTTTAACCCGGGGGTCTTGCAGCTGAGAAAGCAGCTGGAGTTCAAGCCCGGTCATTTCTTCCCTGGTCTCGATGTCGGCGGCGGAATCGTAATGAATGTCATACAGGTAATCCCAGTCCGCTTCCTTCAGGGCGAAACCCACATAGTACTCATCAAAAAGGTTCCACAGAAGCTCGAATTCCTGCTGGTAAGCCCCGGGAAGTGTGTTCTGGACAGGATCATCGATGCAGCCGGATCCAGCCATCACCAGGAGGAAGAACAACGCCGATCTCTTCATTGGCCCCGCAATCTATCTTATTATGGCAAGCCGTCCTATGAAACTCTCGGTTTCAGTCTGCACCGTGTACACATACAGCCCGGTGCAGACGGAACTGCCGCTTTGATTAGTGAGGTCCCAGTACTCTTCTCCGGAGTTGCCGCCGTAGCTGCGGTGCTCCAGTGTTGTCACATGATCACCTGCAAGGGTGTAAACACGAATGTCGCATACCGGCGGCAGGTTCACGAAGGCTATTCTGTTTTCGTATGGCCCTTCCCAGGGAGCGCTTGCTCTGTAGGGATTGGGAACGGTTCTCACGTTCCCGGTCCATGCCGGGTCACATGACCACCCGGGTACCACAGGAACAGGAGTTCCGTCCAGCTCCTTCTTGTAGTTCGACCTGGAGCTTTCAAGCCCGGTTTCCGCATCGGAGGAACAGAGGCTGTAGTAATAGGGATATCCCCTGGTGACGGTGGTGTCAGTGAAACTGTAAACACCTTCAGGAAGCGCGGCTATCTGATCCCAGTCTTCAGTATTGAACACAGAGCGGTAAAGCCTGTATCCCCGAAGGGCTGGTACCATTCGGCATCATCGCTCCATACAAGCTGTACCTCATTGTCTCCTGCTTCGTAGAAGAACATGGGACGGGAGGAACATCGGGAACACCCCAGCCTCCGTCCCTGTACCAGCGTCCAGCATAGCATCCGCATTCGTCCTCAGACCATCCAGCCCCTTCCCCATCACCCATCCCCCGACAACGTGAAGGGTGTCCCCATCGGCGAGGTCAACAGGGCCAATGGATATCAGGAACCTGTAATCAAAGGGCAGGTAACCGAGGGAGAGCGGATTTTCATGCACGATGGGGAAAGGTCCGGGGTTCAATGGCTGGAATGCCAGTGGAGCTGCAGGATCTCCCATCCATTCAGCAAGATAGGCCGGTCCACTTGTTCTCCCGCTGTAGTCCATGTTGTTGCCCCATAAAACATCATAAGCCATTGTATCGGTGGCCGCAGCGTCATTTGCCCAGTCCCACCATGAATGGGAAAGCGGAATTGGACAGCCCATGACATCAATGGGACACTCGATGGCCCCACCGGCCCTGACTACCCAGAGATCTAGAAGCCGCCAGCCGAGGAACCCGGTGCAGGGAGGATTGACCGTGGGCTCTCCGGTGTCGTCGGTGTAGGTTTCCGGCCGGTCACTGTCCCACATATAGCTCATGTTCCTGGGGACCACAGCATAGACCGTGTCACCGACGGTGTGCTCCCAGAAGTTCTCAGGCCGTCCGTTCGAAAACAGTTCGAGCCCAGTGTTGGGCTCGACGGTGTATATAGTATCTCCGCCGGCAACCTTGAAAAGAATGGTGAAGTGATCGGAAACCCCATCGGAATTAACATCGGCATCCACGATCCCATCGGTACCTGGATAGTTGTAGTGGTAGTAGACTTCGTCCTCCGGGTCGGCCCAGGACGCGTCGGGATTCCTCTGGTAGATGTATTCATCAGATTCGCTGGCCTTAGCACCGGAGTCGAACACGTAGTCGAAGGATGCATCGGGATCGTTGCACCAGATGGCGTGGCCATCGTAGAAAACCATGTCATCATTGAAGAAGAGCTGAAAGGGGTCGGCGGAAGCTATGTCACAATCTGCCTGAACTGAAAAACAGAAAGCCCGGAGAGGAACCCCTGGATTGCCGAACTGGCTGTGGTGAGTTACCCTGATGTGATTCGCGAAGAAATCGTTGTAACCGGGGGTACTCCAGCTGTAAGCCTCCTGCAGGTACATCACACCCATGGGATCCTGGTTCGTTTCGGACCAGTCATCCTCGGCCCAGTGGGTTTCCTCGTGGGCCACCGGTCCGTTGACGGTCTTGACCATGGGATATCCTTCGGAAGGCCTGAACTCATCTTCACCGCCCCCCAGAGCCACCCTGCTCACATATGGGCCTTCCTCCCCGGAGGGGGTTACGGTTCCGAAGGCTGAACTCCAGTATGATCCGAACCACAGGTAATCCGAACCTGATCCCCCGGGCCACTCCATCGTAGTGTCGGAATTCCTGGTTCCAACTATCCCGATGTTGGAAAAGATGACATACAGGTTAGACAGATTGTGAAGGGTGGCTGTGATAAGGGGCCTTCCATCGGTATCGCCGCCTGAGTTCGCAGGTTCGTATTTGTATGACCCCGCTGCTGACAGCAGAAGGACTATGAGTATCGTACTCATGATCCCGCCATTTCCATTATGACGGCGAGCAGATCGAGAAGGAAAGTGGCAGAATCCGGGTCGAGTTCCAAACCGTATCCCGCCTGCCTGCACAGGAACCATGAATAGGCAAACCTGCCCCTGCTGAAAGCAAAGGACCCGCAGCTTGCAACAACATGCCTCAGCTCGGTTCCAAAAACGGTCTCAAGAAGGGGGTCACCCCTGCCGAAACGGTAATCGGGGGCATTCCAGAGCAATCCCTGGGCACATGCCGCCGCCTGAAGGAGGTCTCCGTTCCCGCCCCTCGCCTCCTCAACAGAAACCCGTGCCGCCAGGGCATCCAGCGTGGTCTGGCCCGGGGGGGTCTCAATGTCTGTCTCCGCGTAGTCGAACAGAATGCCCTGGCCAGCCATTACCCACTGATAGTAGAAGTTGCCGGGACCTGGGATGTCGTGGTAACGGGAACGGTGAAATGCACGAAGCCCTGGGAGATGCTGTCTGCACTGTACAGCGCGCCGTTCTGCATGTTGTAGAGCTCAACGCAGGCTGCGAGCTGCACCGCTTCCGGCTGAAGCCTGAACGAGAGATCAGTTGAAAGGCCATTGTCCGTCAGATAGCCCCTTATGGAGTTCCCAACCCAGACAAGGCCGGAATCAGCGGTGAAGGAGAGCCATTTCTCGAGGGAATCGGGGGGCAGGTCCTCGTCGGTGCACTGAACGAAGGTCCACATGGTGTCCTGCAATACCGTCTGATCGGCGTTGATAAACACAGCTGAATGCCCCTGATCCAGCTGGACAGCCGCCTGCAGATAGCCGGGAGCGCCCTCGCGGTAACCGCTGAGGTGTATGGAAGTGATACCCGCGCCCAGGAACGCCTCCGGCCGCTGTACATCAACTTCCATTGCCTGGAAAAAAGTCGAGGGCCTGGGGGAATTCCGCCTCCTTGAAGCTGTTCCAACCCTGGGCAAGCAGCCCCTCATAGCCCTGGGGTTCGGGAAGGCCTGAAGGATTCCCGGTGCATGAGACCAGCAGGGAGAACAAAACAAGAACTGTAGCTGTGCCCTTCATATCTTCACTACCCTCAAGACATCAATGCTGCCTCCCGACTCAAGCACAACAAAATACACCCCGGCGGGAACGGCTCCTGACCAGCTGATATCCTTTGCGCCTCCGGCAAGGCAGCCGCTGAACAGCCTGGCTGTAAGCCTGCCGGAGAGATCGTACAATCGGAGATCCACCTGCCCGGGGCCGGGTGTGGAGAATGAAAGGGACAGGGTCGAAGTGAAGGGGTTGGGAGAAACGCCCAGGAGACATGGCTCGGGTGCCACCTCCGAAGCCGGGTCGAACCCGCCGCCAAGCATGTAGAGTCCTGAATCCTCAACGAAAGCAGATACCTTCTGATCAACCCGGTAGCACTGGCGCCTGGTCCATTCACCTGCCGTGTATCCATACACCGCGGCTTCGGCGTCATCGGAAGCGAACTGCAGAAGCCCGCCGCCGGGAAAGATGGACACGGGGCCCGAGATAAGGCGGGGAGCAGCTTCACCTCCGAGAGGGATGCTTGTTTCGGTGATGGATATAACCGTTCCGGGGGGGAACATCCCTCCGTCGAGGTGATAGGATGCTGAACCGGCGGATAAGAGCAGGCTGTCCTGTTCTGTGTAGGCAACGGCGGCGTTCAGTGTGTCGCTCCATGCCCTTCCAAGGCTGTCGTATCCGCTGGAAACCAGCTGGTAATCACCCTCAGCCCAGGCTTCAACTCCGCCGAACCAGAGAGTCTGCTCCAGAAACTCCATTTCAATGGTGGCGGTACTGTCCGGCAGCCCCGAGGTATTCATCCGGGAGAAAGTAACATGTGGCCCTGTCCAGTCAAAGCCGTATGGTAATTCCGTATCCTCTCTATAGAGTGATGTGAACACCTGAAACAGCCCCGGATGCATGGGATTCTGGGTTGCCGCTGTAAAAATGCTTCTGGGAGCGATATCCTGGCTCAGTGTGTATCGTATGTTGGCGGTCCCTCCGGGATTGTTGCACATCAGCGCCAGGAAGGTCCGGTCTCCCGAAAGCTGAAATGTGCCGTTGAAGAGTTCATCGAACTCCAGGGAATCCACCGATACGAGACTGGAGTCCTCGAGCACCATCCTGAAAACCGTCCACCTGCCGTCTATGTTGCTCCGGAGCCGTTGTTCTGATTGTACATCCCGTTGAAATGAACGGTGGTGTTCCCGCTGGAACCGTAGTCTCCCGAGAAATCGGCGTACTGGGCAGCGAATTCCTGAGCGGAGATACCGTAGGTCACGGGGGCTATCCACGTTTGAAAGGGATATTGATCGAACTCGCCGAGGAAGGACGCCGGCTTGTCAATGATCGAGAACTCGTATCCGGTGCCGTCAAGGAACTTGTAATGGTAGTCTCCGTTCTGGTAGAACTCAGCGAAGGGAGAGATCAGATTCGTTATTATCCAGTCTTCGTAGAGGGGATACAGTACATCCTCAATGGCCGTTTCCGGAGAGGCCCCCGGGTCGATGGCAAGAGCCATGGACTCCATTCCAGCCGACTCGGACTGTGCAATGGCCTGGATGACGTTGGAACCATAGCGCTGCTCAAGGTACTGCAGCCAGAGGAACTCTCCCCCCAGATTGGCAGAAAAATCCTTGGCGTACTTGCCCGACCACCAGGAAGGAAGCTCTATTCCCCCGGCTTTGGCGAAATCCTCCATGTAACCCTCAATGCCCAGTGCTCCATTCAACGCGGAGGTTATCCCATAGCAGAGGTACTGTGTGCAGGCGCCAAGCCCTCGGATCACCCATTTCTCCTCCTGTGGATTGGCGGCCATGCGGATGATCTGCCCCAGCCCGGAAGCAACTGACCAGGTGTAGATAGACTGCCGTGTCTCGTCCCAGCTTCCGCCTGTCTGGTTCTTGTATGGGCTCAGATTCACATAGATGATGTCGTGGTTGTTCCCGGTCAGGGGGTCTCCATCAAAATCATCGGGCCAGGTGTAAAGCCAGTTCTTCAGCCTCTGATAACCGGAACCTGGAACAGGGAAATAGTCGGGGATGTCCGCGAACACTATCCAGAGCCTGTCGTCTCCGTTGCCTGTTTCCTGCATCTCCCCGAGGGCAGCGGTCACCGTGGCATGCATTCCGGAGGGCCCCTCGAAATCCCCGGCGATGGCATTGATGGTTTCCTCGGTTACCAGATTCCCCCAGACAAGCTGGAACTCATCCTCCGGAGAGGGGAGGTCAAACCAGGTGGTATCCTGGACCAGCCAGTATGCGCCGGGTGTTGTTTTGGCAAGTGTAAAGTGTCTTGTCTGGGGTGCATCGGGAAAATAGGAGATGTCGGGCACTTCAAGCCAGTAGCCATCGGCTGACGCGAGGGATACAAAACAGCCAAGCACAAGGCAGCGGAACACAGGATCTCCTTTGCTTCTTCGCATTCTCAAGGGATTACCAACTGATATATAGAAGCAGGCGGTCCTCAATGCAAGCATACAAAACAATAAAAGCAAAAGAAGCAGAGATCAACCGGAAAACTTCACCGATCCCGGGTCGCTCAATGATTACTTCTCTGTGTCGGAAGGATAGTTCAGGCTCACTGCCGTATCAGTTCTTCCCCCGCCTTTTCCAGGAAGGACACCAGCTCGTCGACCCCTTCGGCGGTCTCGGCGGAAAGACGCAGCGCGGTTACCCCGGGGTTCATGGACCTGCATTCCTCCTCGGCCCTGTCCGGGTCGAACCTGAGGTTCTTCAGAAGGTCAATCTTGTTCAGAAGGAACAGGTCTATCTTCGAGAAGAGGCCGGGGTACTTCATTACCTTATCGTCGCCCTCGGGGAGGGATAGCATGCCGGCGGTGAGGTGTTCGCCCAGGTAGAAGCCGCTGGGGCATATCAGGTTGCCCACGTTCTCTATCACAAGGAACTCCCAGGTTTTCGGAAAGGGTTTCATCTGGCCAAGGGCCTTAGCCACGGCAACTGCGTCGAGGTGGCACGAGCCGCCGGTCTCTATCTGGTACGCGAAGGCGCCGGCCTTTTCTATCCTTTCCGCGTCACGCCTTGTCTGAACATCCCCCTCTATCACCGCAAGCCTGTCGCCAAGCTTCTCAGCGAGCCTTTCAAGCAGGGTGGTCTTCCCGGCTCCCGGGCTGCTCATGAGGTTGAGGCACAGAAGGCCCGACTCCTGGAAAACCTTCCTGTTCAAAGCGGCGGCCTCGTCGTTCCTCTTCATAACGGGGGACTTCAGCTGTACTTTCCTGGTTCTGCCCTTCATTCGATCTCCTTCATCTGTATTTCGTCCACGGTGAGTTCCCTGCCTGAGAGCACATCCCGCCGGAGTGAACCGCACAGGCAGGGCTGATACATGTCGGTTGCGGTGTATTCCTCTCCGCAGTCCAGGCAGAGCAGTCGGGCAGGCTCCCTGTTCACCCTTATCCCTACGTCCTCCCCGGTAAGGGACTGGAGGCAGAACACCAGGGAATCGGCATTCACGCAGGAAAGACCTCCAACGGTGATGGAGATGCCCTCCAGGGAACAGTTCCCGGGAACCTCCCTCCCCACTATGTCCATTATCTCCGCCGCCAGGTCAGTTCGTGCATGACAGGCCCACGGCGTATCCGTCAATCACCAGCTGGTCGTTCAGTAAAAGTGCGTGGAGTTTATCAACAACCTCGGCGACCCCCCGGCTTACCGGCTCGCTGAGCCCCTCCCCGAGTTCCCTCGGGGGGTCGATGGTAACCCCCCAGAGGGTCCACTTCGGGAATTCCCCATCATAGATCATTTCCAGTGACTTGAGCACCGCGGAGAGGTCCGACTCGTGGAAGGAGGGGGTGTAGGCCCTGGGGAGGGTCTTCCCCACCTTTATCTCTCCGGGGGTATCACCTGCAATGGCGTCAAGGAAAAGTATGGCGTCGGTTCCCGGGAGGTGGTCCCATATCTGGTAGAGGTCCCCCTCCAGCTCCAGGAACTGGATGCGGTGGCTTTCCGGAAGCCTTTTCCTGAGCTCCCTTGCCATGTATATCCCAGCTCCGTCGTCGCCGGCCAGTGTGTTGCCCACGCCGGCGACGATTACCCTGCCCAAGGGGAGCACTATTTCTTCCTGAACAGCTTCACGCTGTAGGTGCACTTTTCCGGGCCGGGGCACATCTCAAGGAGCTTCAGCCTTATGCCCCCCATTTTGCCCAGATAACCGGCAAGGTTGTTGTAGAAGAGAACGCAGAGGTCCCCGCCCAGTTCTATCCCCTCGCGGTTGCATAGCTCCCGTATGAAACAGGTTCCGGTCTCGACCTTGAGCTCCTCGCCGTTCTCACTGAAACTCAGGTCCCAGGAGGGAGCGAACTGTTTCCTTGCCAGGTCAAGAACGTCCTGGAAGGTTTCAGGCTCCTGGTAGCGGGGAAGCTGGTTGGCAAGGGTCCTTCCCGCCATGGTGCCCACCGCGGGCATGCTGCCCCCAGTGTGTGCCTGAAAACGCTTGCAATGGAAAGCAGCCTTATGCCAAGGTCCTGGAGGGCCTCGGTCTGCTGGGCTTCGTCGGCAACATCCACGGCGTGCTCCATTCCCGGAACCAGCTTTTCCGCCAGGTCCATGGCGTAGCTCTCGTGGTAGAAGTTGTTCGACAGCTCGGCCCCTTCATGGACTATGGCCTCGGCGGGGCATATCTCGGAGCAGCTGAAACAGCCGAAGCATTCCTTCTCGTGCTTCACCACGGGGATCGACTTCGCCTCATCGAACTCGAAGACATCCGTGGGGCACTCGTCGACACAGAGCTGGCAGCCCACGCAGGCGTCTTCATCCACCTTTATTCTGATATCCATCATTCCACCCCCCTGGCTATGGTCCTCAGGATCTCGCCGTTCCTTCTTATCCTTATCTCCATGGGCATCCTGCCGGCGGAGTGGGTGGCGCAGGCAAGGCAGGGGTCGAAGCACCTCAGGCTGAACTCCACGCTGCTCATCAGCAGTTCGTCCTGCCCGCTTCCGGCGTACTTGCCGGCGATGCCGGCGATGCTGTGATCGATTGCGTCGTAGTTGTTCTGTGTGGCAACTATGAGGTTGGCCGATGTGAGAATGCCCTCTTCATCGGTCTGGTATTCATGGATGAGGATCCCCCTGGGAGCCTCCACCGCTCCAACGAAACGGCCGGGACCGGGTTCAGCCTTCACCAGGAGATCCTCCCCGGCGGGCTTCGCCGCCAGTTCCTTTATCTTCTCGGCGGCGTACACCATTTCCACGAACCTGGCCTCCACATAGTCCAGAGCGGACTTCCTGGGGTGCCCCGCGGCCCTGTACTCACTCAGGAGGCCGTCGGCCTCGGTGTGGAGAAAGCGTGGTTCACGTTCAGCCTTGCCAGGGGCCCCACGAAGAAGGACTGGTCGCTGTCACGAAGCCGGACCGACTTCATGTAGGAGCCCTCCATGGAGTGTTCGTTCAGGTGTTTCTCGTACTCGCCGCCCTGGAAGGTCTTTTCGATCTTACCCGAGGGGTCCATAACAGCCATGGGAGCCTGGAAGAAGGACACGGTTCCGTTGTCGGTAAGGGCAAGGGAGGGGTAGGGAATGTTCATGCTTTCCCTGATGTCAGCGAGTTTCGCCAGGGCGTCCTTTACCGTGGGAAGAAGCTCGTCCAGTATTCCCAGGGCCTCTTCACCCCACCGGGCCATACCGGCCATCTCCTCATCGGTGGGGGCCGAGGCCAGGCCTCCGGGAATGGAGGTTATGGGGTGCACACCCCTGCCGCCTACTATTTCAACCACCCTCTGGCCTATGCTCCTGAGACGGAGCATTTTCTTCACCTTCTCAGGTTCCATCTTCAGAAGATGGAACACATTCCTCTGGTCGTGGGGTGCGTCCAGCCCCAGGAGGAGGTCGGGGCCGCTGAGAACGAAGTTGCTCAGGGCATGGGAGTGGAGTATGTGACCCATGTACATCAGCTCCCGGAGCCTCTTTGCGGTATCGGTTATCTTAACTCCGAGACCGTTTTCAATAGCGGTTACGGAGGCCATATGATGGGCCGCGGGGCACACTCCGCAGATCCTTGCGGTTATCAGTGGCATCTTGAAGAGCTCCATGCCCTCCAGGAGCTTTTCGAAACCCCTTATTTCCAGTACCTGCAGGTGTCCGTTCTCAACATTTCCCGAATCGTCTATGTCCAGGGTTATCCTGGCGTGACCCTCTATCCTGGTCACGGGGTCTATAACGAGTTTTGCCATTTCCTTATCCTCTTCCCTTCAGTTTGCGGCCTGCTTCTCTCCGGCCCATTCCCGAATCTCAACGGTGGGTTTCTTGTAGATCACCGGAGAGGAGAGAGCGTAGGAGTAGAAGGTTCTGGCTTCCTTCGCCATGTAATCAAGGATTTCCTCACGGTCTATGTCCGTGAGCATGCTCATCCTTTTGGCCACCATGCTCCTTATGTCAAGCTGGGGTTCCATTGCAACGGCCACCGAAGGGCCGGTGCACCCGGCGCAGGCCACTCCCCGGTTGGTGCACTGGGCACGGCACCTGTCCAGAGTCACCGAACCCAGGCAGATGACCCCCTGGCTCAGGAAGCATACATCCTTTTCAGGGGCGGCCACCGCGCCTCTCTGAAGCTTCACACCGGTGCGTTTCTCCATTTTCCTGTCGCACTGGCTGCAAACGGTGCCCGCGGGCATTGTGGCACCCTCCTGCCCCAGGAGTACCTTGATGGCCTGGGCTATATAGTAGGGATGGGGCGGACAGCCCGGGAGGTGAACATCCACATCTATCACCTCGTCGATGGGTATCACGCTCTGTTCCAGGACAGGGGCCCCCAGTGGCCTTTCGGTTTCCGTGGTGGTGGAAGACCGCCATAGACCTTGCTCAGAATTGCGTCGTCGCGGTAGAGCCAGCCCAGTCCTGAAACCCCGCCGTAGGAGGCGCAGGTGCCGAAGGCCACTATCCTGTCGCAGCTTTCTCGCATCTTTTCTGCGCAGTGCCTGTCGTGCTCGCTTCGTATAGCCCCTCAACAAGGCCGATGTCCGCCTTCGGATAGCCCTTCTCGTTCATGAGTACGGGAATTCGCACGAACTCTATGCTGTCAACCAGGTTGAGAAGCTTCTCGTGGAGGTCCACCACCGCCACATGACAGCCGGAGCAGCCGGAAAGCCATTCAGTCGATACTTTCGCCTTCATTTCGCCTCCTCGATTATCAGTTCCTTCAGGCAGGCGTTAGGGCCGGCGTGGAGGATCTCAAGATGGCATGTTCTGCCGGGCATTATCTTCTCCATTGCCCCGGCGAAAACACCGTGGGACATGTAGCAGAGGGAGAGCTTCTGCTCGTGGGCGTACCTGAAGAGGGCGTTGCGCACCATGCAGGTGTGGAAAACCAGCCTCACCACCCGGGCGCCGTCCCTCTCTTCGATCAGTTCTTCATGTTCACCCTGGAAGGGAACGAAGTCCCATACGATGCCCCGCTTCTTCAGCGCGGTGTTCAGAAGATCGATGGCCCTGATGGGGTCATCGGTGGTCTCGGTACCCTCAACCGCCTCCTGTCCGAATTTCTTTCCCGCCAGGGCGCAGGAGGAAAGGCTGCCCTGGCCCAGGTTCTTCTCGGCGGCATGGGTCAGCGAACCTATGAGGAAGGCGATACCATGGAGCCGGTCCAGTTTATTTTCCATTAGAACTCCTCACTGAGTGAATTTGACCTGAAACAAACTTTTTACAACATTATTTGAATATACTATCAATAATCCACTTCGGTACCGAAAAAAACCAGGCAATCCCTCTCCCGGATTACAATAACAACAGCTACGCCGGTCAACCAGTTCCCCCCTGACAATGATCCGCCGCCTACACCGGCGGGGGATACAACAGGGGGGGAATGTCCGCTTGTCCGGACTCCCCCCATATACTATTCTGTCCTTCCCGGAACCCGCCCCAGGGCGCCGGAAAAATACCGGGGCAACCCTAGAGGGCCGCTTCGAGCTCCTTGCTTCTCTTCCTTACCTGAAGCCTTACATTGCCAAGGCTGGCGCTGGTTGAGGCAACCACGGAAAGGATGGCGTCTTCGCCGATGGCGGTCATGACTATGACGCCCTGCTCGTATTCCATCATGGCCTGGCTGAGGGCGCCCACGTTGAGCTCCCGGCCAACGCTTTCCGCGGAACCCAGACCGGTGGCCACCATGGCGCCTATTGCGTCGACGTCAGCTCCGGCGGCGGCGGCGGCCTCGATAACGAAGCCATCACGGCCAACGCATACGGCGGCCTCTATTCCCTGCACGGCCACAAGGGCGTTGAGAATTTCCTCTATTCCCATGGAAGTATCCTTTCTTCAAGAGTATCGGCAACATGAAAACAGTGAGTATTTCTATATGCAATAGTGCCGGACTTGGCAAGCCCCAATTCGGGTACTTTCTACTTCAGGGCAGCCATTGCCGCCTCGAGGTCCCTCTTCCTGAGGTGTTCCATCGCCTTTTCCAGCTTGGCTATCTCCCCCGGGCCGGCGTCCTTTGCCCTGAGCTGTTCTATTCGCATGGCCGCGGCCTCCATAAGGGCGTCTATCTGCTTGTCAACAGTTTCAGCCGATGAGAGCAGTTCCCGGTACTGGCCGGACTCCCTGGGCTTCTCCGGTGGGGACTCTTCCTTTTGGGCCTTCTCATCCTCGATGTCCACGACTATGAAGGGTGAGGGCTCCACCGCCGGTTCTTCCCCGGGAGCTTCGGAGGTAACGGTGCATTCAGCCCCGGCGGGGGGAGGTTCCGGCGCCTGCTCCTTCCGACCCATTCCGGGAACGCTGTAGAGGTGCATGGACTCCAGAAGCCTTTTCACCGTCGGGAGGTCGATCTCGCTCTTCCCGGGTGTGGCAAGAAGGCAGGCTACAACCGCCTGGGCCGCGGCCTTCAGTGTACGCACGTTCTGTGTTATCTCCGTGGCAAGGTAGGAGATTATCTCCTCATCCGGGCCGAATCCGGTGTGGGAGAATTTCTGCCTTAGCAGGGCCACCCTGGCGTTGTAGTCCAGCATCTTCAGCTCGATGGTTATGCCCGAGGTGATCCTGCTGTAAAATGTTATGTGGTATTCCCTGTTGTCCTCCGGCTCGATGTTGGAGCAGAGAACAATGGCATTGCTGTCGGAGCTCAGCCGGTTGAAAACAGAGCATAGGAAGTTCTGAAAGCCGAAGTTACCCTGGGCGAACTGGATGTCGTCGAGGAGAACGAAATTGTGCCTGGTTATCCAGTTCAGAAGCTGAAGGTCCTTCTTCGCGTCGAGGCAGTACTTGTACTCCATCATGAGATCGTTGGTGTTCAGTATGAGTGACCGCTGACGGGAAGCCCTGGCCATGGCCGACAGGAGGTGGGTCTTCCCCTGGCCGGTGTGACCGTAGAAAAGCACCGGGGACAGATTACGCCATATCCGCGGTATCAGGGCCACTGTACGGGCAAGCTCAATGGCGTGGAAGTTCTCGTCGGAGACACATAGTTATCGAAGCACTTCGTGTCGTCGTCGGCGAAACCCAGAAGGTATTCGAACCTGTCTTCGTAGGAGCCTCCGGGCTCAGGGCCCGGCGGCAGGGCACCAACGCCGCCTGGTACCTGGCGAAATGACAGATCCGCCGTGCGGTGGCCTCGCTGATTATTCCTGAGTCGGCGCATATCTCCATGAACTCTATGAAATGCAGCGGTTCGGTACCACTTCCGGTATCAGCTTCCTCTTCCTTCATATTCCTCTTCCAATCCAAGCCCTTCCAGGGTGGTTATGAACCGGCCCAGCTCCATGGAGAGAATACCCAGCCTGGTTCCCGGCGCCGCGAAAAGTACCACCGTGAATCCCCGGGAATTCCCAGCCAGGGCCAGGGAGAACTCCTGGTCGTCGATGAAGGTCTTGCCCACGACCTCCCCGGGGTAGTCCACTATGAAACTCCTTATGGCCTTCAGATAACCGCTTACCGTTTCCCTGAACTCATCCTCGGCGGAGGTCTCTGCGACCACGACCCCCTTTCCACTCACTATGCAGGCGTAGCTGGCGTGAACCGCCGCTGACAGCAGTTCCTCGGGAAGTATGTAGGGTTCCACCTCAGGGGGCTCAGGCTCAGGCTCAGAATCGGCGGTGGAGGTTTCCCTCCTTCTGGCCTCTTCAGCCTCCCTGGCCTCTTCCTCCCTCCGGCGCCGCTCATCCCGCTCCTTCACCGCCCACATGAGGGTGTGGTGGAGGTCTTCCTTTATGGTTTCCACAGCGCTGGTGGCCTCGGTCTCGAAGGAGAACCTGCCCTCGTCCCAGTTGATTGCCATGGCGATAACATCACGGCCCTGAAGGTTGCCGCATAGGGCGTGAACCAGCTTGCCCCGATCGTAGAAGAAATCAGCCTCTCTCTCCGGTCCGTTCACGTGGAGTCTTCCGGTGAGACGATTGGTGGCGGGGAGCTGAAGCAGCGAAACGATGCCGAACTCGTGAAGGTTTCCGTTGAAGGCCATTTATGCTGAACTCCTTTCGGTCATATGGGCCGGGGCTGGAACCGTCTTATCACTTCCTTGCTGATGATCTTGAGGGTGTTCATGACACCCTTCCCCCGGACCGCTATGGATTCGGTTACCGGTATGGTGCCGGAAAGGCCCAGGGCGCCCTCGATGGACCCAAGGGGAAGCAGATCCTCATAGTCCCTCTTGTTGTACTGCAGAACGATGGGATAATTCTCCGGTTCGATATAGTAGCTTCTCAGATTATCCAGCATCCTTCTGTACATGTCTATGTTCTCCTCCAGCCTGTGGGCGGCGGAATCCGCCACGAAGACCACGCCGTCGGCCCCTTCAAGTATGATCCTTCTGCTGGCCTCGTAAAAGACCTGGCCGGGGATCGTGTAGAGGTGAAACTTAAGGGAGAATCCCTGCACGGTTCCAAGTGAAACCGGAAAGAAATCAAAGAAGAGGGTTCTCTCCTCTTCGGTGTCAAGGACCAGCATATCCCCCCTGTACTTCTCCGTGAGAGTTCGGTGTATGTGGAGAAGGTTGGTCGTTTTGCCGCTCATTCCCGGGCCGAAATAGACTATCTTGAAGATGAACTGCCTGTTCTCCAGGTCAAGATGGGGCATCCTCATCCTCTCCAACAACGAATATCCTGTCAATAAGGTTCATGGCGTATTCCTTGAAATCCGGTACCGAAAGGTTCTCCACCGCGTCGTTCCTTTTCCGCTCACCCCGCTCCAGGGCATGCAGGAGTTCCGGGCACGCACCCCGGGCGGCGAACCTTACCTTTCCTATCCTTGAATAATCCTCGAAGACTATCACCATCATGTTCCTGGGACCGATAAGGGAGATGTGGATGTGGCGTTTTTCCCCCTGCTGAAGAAGTATGGAGAACTGGTCCTCACCCACTATGTTGGCAACTTCCTTCGTTGCCGAGAACATGCCCGCAACCAGTGCCGCAAGGGCGGTTGAGTTCAGGGAAGCGGCGGTTCCCGCCTGCCCAAGACAGATACCCTGCCTGCTGATAACCAGGGCGGTTATGGCCTCGGTCTTTGCCACAAGCCTGTCCAGTATTCCGTTGATCTCCCCGGTTTTCTCCGATTTGTCGAAATCTTTGTTGTTCACATTGCTCCAATCTCATTGCGGAACCGACAAAAGAGTATCATTGATGGAACGGGCCGTGTCCAGCACTCCCCCGGCGGGAAATTCTCTTGTTGAAGGGAGCCCCTGTGTCTATATTGTATTTTCATTAGCGCCCTTAACAGTAAGGAACCGGAAAATATGGCAAAATTCGTTAACAGCCCCGATGGATTCGCCCCTCTTTTCAGCAGGGCCGAGGATATAATCACCCCGATCTTCTGGGATTCAAGAGGAATCCGGAGAAGGGATCCATAACCGTATCCGACGAGAGGTACGTAATGTACCGGGCGGATTCCATGGCCATCGCCCTGCGGGAGCAGCTTACTTCGGTCCTGGGCCCCGGAGCCGGGGTGGTGATATACCAGACCGGCAAGGCAACAGGAGCCGCCGACGCCCGGTTCTATTTTGAAAAGACAGGAATGACCGATCCTTCGATCAGGCTTGCAATGGGGCCTGTGACCTTTGCCTACGGCGCTATGCCAATGTAAAGATACTGGAGGAGAGCTCCCCGTCCCCGGACGAGGATTTCCTTCTCGTTTACGACCACCCGAACTCCTACGAGGCAGAGGCCCATCTGAAGGCCGGAATTAAACCCTCATCCCCGGTGGACTTCATGAACGCCGGGTACTCAGCCGGATGGTGTTCCGAGCCTACGGCCTGAAGCTTGAGGCAAAGGAGATATCCTGCAGGGCCATGGGGCATGAACAGTGTCTGTTCGTAATGGCTCCGGTTAAAAGGCTTCGGGAAAGGGTGGCGGAGATACGGGCGAAGTACCCGGTATGATTCAGTAGGCAAGCCCCATTCTTTCAAGGAGCTTCTTCTGTATGTTCGGGGGCACCTCCACATATTCGCTGAACTGCATGGTGTAGCCTGCCCTTCCCTGGGAAAGGCTCCTTAGATTTCCCGTATAACCGAAGAGTTCAGACAGTGGTATGTTGGCCAGAATGGCCTGGGCCTCCCCCTCTGTTCTATGGAAACCACAGTTCCCCTCCGGGCGTTCACATCACCGATCACATCCCCCATGTAGTCCGCCGGGGTGACTATGTCCACCTTCATCACAGGTTCGCGTATTACCGGTGAAGCCTCCATAAGGGCCTTCCGAAGGGCCCCTGCCGCGGCTGAACTGTATGCCATTTCCGTGGAGTCGGTTTCGTGCATCCGGGCATTCTTCAGAATTATCTCCACGCCGTCCAGGGGATATCCCGCCAGCACCCCGGCGGCAACCGAGCCCATTACTCCGCTCTCGGCGGCGTCCTGGAGCTGCCTGGGCAAATCCTTTACCATGGAGTGGAAGCTGACCCCGGAAACGGCGGGTCTTACCTCGATCAGGGCATTGCCATAGTTGCCCTTGCCCCCTATCAGCCTTTCGAAGGTTTCCTCTCCGGTGCCCGGTGCCGAAACGCTTTCCCTGTAGGAAACCTGCGGGTTGCCGGTTCTCACCTCGAGGTTCTTCTCCCTTTTCAGGCGGTCCACCATTATCTCCAGGTGAAGTTCGCCCATGCCCCGAATAAGGGTCTGTCCGGTTTCCCTGTCCACCCCGACCCTGAAGCAGGGATCCTCGCTGGCCAGGTCCTGCAGGGCGTCGTCGAGCTTCTTTTCCTCGCTGGTGCTGGCCGGTTCGATGGCCATTTCCATCACCGGGTCCACGAAGTGAATTGTTTCCAGAACAAGGGGTTTGCCCGGCACGGTGAGGGTATCTCCCGTGGCGGCGTTCTTCAAACCGGCAGCGGCGATGTCCCCCTCGGAAATGCCGTCGAGGTGTGTGCGCTTGTCGGCGTGCATCATCACAAGCCGGGTAAGCCGTTCCTTCTTTCCGGTGCGGTTGTTGAGGACCGCCTCGCCGTCCTTCGCGGTTCCGGCGTAAACCCTCATGTATGCCAGCCGGCCCAGGTGGGGATCGCTCTGTATCTTGAAGACCAGGGCGGTGAAGGGCTCGGCGGAGGAACGCTGCCTGGTCTCGCTGTCGCCTCCGGGCTTCAGACCGGTAACTGCTGGAAGCTCCTCGGGGGCAGGAAGCCAGTCCACCACGGCGTCCATGAGCATCTGGACCCCGATGTTTCGCAGGGCCGCACCGCAGAGAACAGGAACGAAGGCTCCCTGCAGGGTTCCCTTCCTTATGAGACCGGTTATCTCAGGCTCCTCAAGCTCTCCGGCAAAGAACCTCTCCATTGCGCCATCGTCCAGCTCGGCAACGGCCTCCCTGACCTTCTCAAGGGCATCCGCTGCGGCTTCCCGCATCTCCTCGGGGATCTCGGCAACCTCGAAACTGGCTCCGTGGGATTCCAGGTCGAAGTAAACCGCCTTCTGCCTGAGCACGTCTATGACTCCCTGGAAGGAGCTTCCCTCCCCCAGGGGCAGCATAACCGGCAGGGGGATCTCCCCCAGTATGTCACGCATCATCTGGAGCACACGGTTGAAGTCCGCCCCCTGGCGGTCGAGCTTGTTGACGAAGGCCACTGATGGAACGCTGTACCTCTGGGCCTGCCTCCAGACCGTTTCAGTCTGGGGTTCCACGCCGCCCACGGCACAGAAGACCCCAACACCGCCGTCGAGTACCCGGAGGGAACGCTCCACCTCGGCGGTGAAGTCAACATGCCCCGGTGTGTCTATGATGTTTATTCTGGTATCCCGCCAGCGGCATGTGGTGGCGGCGGAAACGATGGTAATTCCCCGCTCGCGCTCCTGGGGCATCCAGTCCATCACAGCGGTGCCGTGGTCCACGTCGCCAAGACGGTGGGTGCGGCCGGAATAGAAGAGCATCCGTTCTGTTACGGTGGTCTTACCGGCGTCTATGTGGGCGAATATTCCGATGTTCCTTGTTTTGCTGGGCCGGGCCATGGCTCCTTCTCCTTTTTGCGGCATAGATATTCCTGAAGATGCAACTTAAGAGGATGAGCGGAAATGTCAAGCTTTCATGGCATCGGGACGGATGGCTATGCTGCAGATGTCATCGCCTGCCAGGACCGACTGCAGAACCTCCACCCTTACATGCTCCCCGGTAACGGTTTCCCATATGTCCCTGTAAAACCCGCCCCGCAAAGACAGTAGGAAACCGGAAGGGCAATGCCCGTCTTCAGGGCGTCCATCACCCTGGGACAGTGACAGTACATCTCCCTCTTTGCAAGGGCATCCTCCTCGGCAAGCCATTCAAGCAGGTTGCAGCTCTTTGGTATCTTAGTGGCCACTATCATGTCCCCGTCAAGTACACCCGCGGGACCCATGCCCCTGGCCAGCAGATCCTCTATGACCTCTTCGGATACCATCAGGCGGCTCTTCATGCTTTCCCGGAACTGGTCGCGGAGCATCTCAATGGCAACGGTGAAGCTTCCCGTTCCGGCGAAGGCCTCCCTCACCGGTTCCAGCGCCGAAGCAGGATAGCGGCAGGCGCAGGATGTCATCACATCGTGGAGTTCTTCTGCGCTCAGTTCAGAGTTCAGCTTCTCCATCAGCGCAGCTGTCCAGGGGATTACCTCCTGTTCACCTGCGCCCTTCATCACCGGATCCCTGAACTCCGCCCCCCTGGCCTCCTCCAGGGCCGTGGACAGCTTATCCAGCCACTGATCCTCGAAGTTCATCAGTCCTTCTTTCCTTCAGCCAGGGGAAGCCCGCATATCCTTAGCTGCCTGAGAAGCTCCTCAGGATCGGTGCTCCACTGCCCCATCTTCCTGGATATGTGCTCGGTCCAGCCATAGTTGTCGAAGGTATACTCCTCGGCCCTGGACTTGTCCGCCAGGGTATCATGAACCCCGCGTTCCTGTAGTAGTCCTGCTCCAGGTAACCCCGGTCCATCTCCTCCATGGCGGACTTCACCATCTCGTCGGTCATCTCCGGGTACCTTTCCTCGTAGAGATGGAACTCCATGGGATACCTGGGGCGCACCGGAGGGTCCTCAGCGGGAAAGCCCATTGCCAGGATGACCAGGGGGAACACGTGGTCGGGAAGACAGCACTTCTCCCGGAGCTTTTCAGACATGTAGGGGGCGGCGCCTATGAAGCAGCTTCCCATCCCCAGGCTCTCAGCGGCGGTGACCATGTTCTGGGCCATGTACGCCGCGTCCTGCACCGCGAAAGCAGGCTGTGGGCGTTGGATGACCGCCTTGCCCAGCCCTGCGCTCCATCACCCTCTCCATCCTGTGTATGTCGCAGAGGATAACGAACTGTATCGGGGCATTGAAGGCGTTGCTCTCACTGTTCCTCTGGATGATCACACTGCCCATCTGCATGGCGAAGGGAGCCTGCTGCCCCGCCCTCACCACCGTGAGTATCTCCTCCTCGGTGGGGATCCTGCCTGTGTACTTCCTTATGGACCTTCTGTTCATCATGGCGTCGATCACCGGGTTATGTATCATTCCTGTGCCTCTTTCCGCAATTTCCACAAAAGGGCTCTGCCCCTCTTTTCTTTTCTACGAAGTCCTATGTCGGTTTCAAGCCGTTTCACCCACTCGGGGCAGGGTCTATCCCAGGGCAGGTCAAGGGCATCCTTCAGTTCCTTCCAGGTAGCTCCGTCAGCATTCAGGAAAAGGAAATCACGAACCGCGTCCCTGAACTCTGTGTATTTCATGGAGATACCTTTCCTTTCCGGCCCTTCATCTATATCCAGATGCCATCACCTGTGCAAGTTAGCATCAGAAGTGGCGTGCCGGTTCGAATCCTCTACGGAGTGCCAGGATTTAGATTTCCTGTAAAGCCTTCAGGAATTGCTTCTGTTCCATGGAAAGAACTGTTTCCAGGGGCAATCCACCTCTGCCTATCAGTAACATCTTTGCTCTGGGGTACTTTTTCATGAACAGGTTCATCCCTGATCTTGAGTGCTCTCTTTCTCCGCTGTAACATTCAATTCCAATAAGCTTGTCTGTGCCTGAAAGGACGAAGTCCAACTCACTGTCTCCAGCATTCCAGTATCCCAGCTCAAGGCCTGGAGTTTGAGAAACACAGCGATAAAGAAATCCTCCCAGAGAAGTTTCCGCTATTCTGCCCCGGATTTCAGGGTGACTTTTTAGAGGGATCTCATTAACTCCGGGAACAGCAGTTGCCAGAGCAGTGTTCAGGGGCAGCAGTTTAGGGCTTGAGGCCCGCTGTCTCACAGTGCTGCCGGAATACTTCTGAAGACCCGCCACAAGCCCGGCACCTTCCAGAAGGTTCAGATAGTGAGCCAGGGTCGTTGTGTTGCCTGCGTCCTGAAGCTGCCCCAGCATCTTCGTGTAGGAGACAATTTCACAAGGGTATCGGCAGGCAAGCATGAACAGGTTCCGGAGGAGAACAGGCTTCTCCACCCTGTTCATCATCAGGATGTCCCTTGAAATGGAAGTTTCCATGAGTGAATCCAGGATGTAGCTTCTAAACCTGGGAAAATCATTTACAAGATCTGCAGCTCCCGGATAACCGCCGTAAACCAGATATTGCTCAAAGGTATATCCGAAGGCTTCCTTCATTTCCAAAAAGTCCCAGTGCCCCATCCGGATTATCTCGAATCTTCCGGCAAGACTTTCGGTCAGACCCGCCTGCATGAGGAGCGGGGAGGAACCCAGCAGCACCACCGAGAGGCGTCGGGACCTGTTCTTTTCTCCATCCCAGAGACCTTTGACGGTTTCGGACCAGCCGGGAACTTTTTGTACTTCGTCCAGAATGAGAATGGCCTTGCCACCGGAACTCCCCACTCCGGCTGCATTCCAGCAGGATTCGATCCAACTGCTGTCTCCCGGAGCGGGAAGATCCGCAGAGTTGTAGAATGCTATTCCGCCTTCTTTTTTAACTGTATGCATCACCTGGCGGACCATGGTGGTTTTCCCCACCTGCCTGGGCCCGGCAACAACCTGGATCCTCGCTGGATCTTCTCTCAGCCTTGAGAGCAAAGTTGCATAAGAATTTCTTCTGTACATGCTTCTCCAGTCTACTCATAGTTTTGAGTTAATTTACTCATTACAATGAGTTACCGTCAAGCAACACTCAACTCCATTTATGCATTACCAATTCTGAAAGCGTCCTGTATGGCGTGCCACCATCATAGGCTAGGCAGGGGTCAGCCGATGAACAAAGCCAGACTGCCCTACACAGTTTAGATCCCCACGGCAGTCTGGCTCCGGAGAAGTCAATACCATGCCAGCTCGGAATATACAGTGGATAAGTCCTCATGTTCTCAAGGGTGTGATTGGATTTCCCGGCAGAACAGCAAAGAAGCAAAGCGAAGTGCGCTGCGTGGCCGTTGGATGTTGTCTGGTGGTGCATGATTGGTTTTCCGGGGGGATCAGCTGTCCGTTATGTCTTCAGCAGGCCCCGACAGGCTCTCCCTGGCAAAGAACAGCATATGGATTGCCGGCATTATGAAGAAGTAATGCCAGATGAGCTGTCCTGTGAGAATGAAAAGCACCGTTACCCACGTTGCATACTTGAAAAAGGATTCCGCATGCTTCACTTTCCTGATCATTGCGACATAGAAGATTATAAGCAGCGCCACCTCTACTATCTTAATGTACTTCGTTGTTGTCAGCATAATGATCCAGTACGACAGATTAATTGTTTCTATCTGATATACATCTCTCCATGTGCCGAAAACTCCCTTATAGAACTCCTCCGGCGAAGCAGCCAGAAAGGGTACAACAAGCAGCAGGAACCCGGCTGCTCCGATCAGTGCCGCTTTACTTGCAGCACGGATACCGTAGCGACTCCGCAGAAGCGCAAGATAGAGGGGAAAGAGAATCCATGAAAACTGATATGAAGCGAGGGCCCAGGCGAAAACGACCATTGATGGAATAATTTTCTTTGACAGATACAGCTGGTAGAGAAGAACCATCTGGAAAATGAAAACCGGAAGGTAGATTTCATGCCGGAATATCAGCCATGGATTCAGAAAGAAGATGGCTGCGAACACTGATTGCCGAATCCTGCTTCGCTTTTCAGTGTTGCTGATGAAAACAACAGCAGAGGCAACAAGAAGGATCAGATTCATGTATCTGATATCCATGCCAAGCACAACAGCGGGAAGGTACGAAAGCCACATGCCGGGAAGATAGGTAAGCATGACAGGGTTGAATATGTTGTACTCTATGTAGGGATTTGCTCCGTTAAGGAATCTCTCGGAAGCGGCTTTTATCAGAAGAAGCATATCTGACCGTTCCTGATGAAGAGGGAAATTGATAATACTGTACAGGTAAAGCAAAACAAGGGAACTCACCACCGCCCAGGGAAGGAACTCACCCTTTTTGTATGAAAAAAGGAAAAATGCTGAAGCCAGGCACGCCACAAGCACTAAGACAATACCCGGAATGCTCAATTCATAGTCGAATTGTGCGAACATTCGGGTCTCAAGCAATAGCATACCAATCCCCGCAAGAACAAGAACAAGGATAGCAAAGAGCAGCGCTATGCCTGGATCAGGGGAGCTTCTTCCCGTTCCAGCCCGGCTCCGCTTTTTCGGAACGGGCAGAAAAATGATCTGATGGAATAAAGGTACAGAACAGTTAATGGGAGCAGGATCAGTTGAAACTGAAGGACCGTAATCGATGTTCTAAAAGGATAAAGGAGCCCACCGAGGACGATAGCAAACCATATAGTGTTGCCTTCGTTAAAAGGAAGCACTGCCGCCTGGATGCATAACAATATCCTTTCAATATTATAATAAATAACCATATTCTTATTATATTACTACTTTTGGCCCTACGTCAAGGCTGCATAATTTGGGATATTTATAAAGCAACCATGCATGTCACCATCAGAACAGATACATAGCATCCAATGTCAGTTATTGACTTATCTCTTCATACCTCTCTATGTTCACCATGGAGAACAATGATCGCTGAAGTCAGCAGATCTTCAGGAGGGAAAATGAATGCTTTCTCAGTTTGCATGGTGATCATCGTTGCCGCCTTCGCCGCAACCGATGCGCCACCTGTCACAGGAATATCCCCGCCCCAGGCAGACTCCTTCTGGGACCTTGTCGGTACCATCGAAGTGGAAAACTATGCAGGAAACCCATACTGCGTCGGCTGCGGTTTAGATGGGAACTACCTCTGGGTAACCAACGGAGCCGGTCAGAGCGGAGAGCCAACAGGCCAGATACTCATCTTTGAGGAAAACGGCACATTCGTTACATCCTTCGAGCAGAACAACGCTCCGGGCTGGGGGCTTCGCGACCTCTGCTTCGACGGGACCTATATCTACGGAAGCGTCAGCAGTTCCATCGACTATTACGACACGGCAACCTATGAAAAAGTCGGGGCCTTCATCGGCCCGCAGGATCCCAACAGGGCTCTGGCGTACGACGGCATCTACTTCTATACAGGCAACTTCGGTAACGAGATCTACAGGCTCACGTGGGACGGCGTCAGCGGCTCCACCGCCGGGAGCTCGGTATGGTCCACCGCCGCTACCACTGTTTACGGCGCCGCCTGGGATGCCGTCAACGGCGTCATGTGGGTAACCAGCGCCGACGGTTCAGGAACAGTTGCCCAGCTTGACCAGAACGGCGAACTGATCGATAACTACTACCCTGTCACCGGAGGGACCTACGGCGGAGCCACCATGGGCTCCTTTTCTAGCCCTGTGAACACCCTCTGGATACTCAACCAGGGTGCCACCGACGAGGTATTGGGATACGATCTCAACCCCTGTTCCCCCCTCCAGCGAAACACATGGGGTTCGATCAAGAGCATCTTCTAGACCAGGTCTGTTTCAGGGGGAGGCAACAACGAATCTTGTGTAAAGCTCCCTTGTCCACGAGTGAACAGAGGAGCGAAAATGACCGGAACTCCCGCGGAACAGTTCCACCACCCGTCTTACGATAGCCCATGCGAATCTGCTCAGACAACGAAGATCCCCGCTCCCTTCCGGGAACGGGGATCTTCTCTATGAAATATCCGGAAGTCTACCAGCGGTAGTGGGCGAAGGCCTTGTTGGCCTCGGCCATTTTGTGGGTGTCTTCCTTCTTCTTCACGCTGGAGCCCTCGTTACGGGCGGCATCCATGAACTCTGCGGCAAGCCTCTCGGTGAGGGTCTTTCCCTTGCGGCCCCGGGCATAGCCGATTATCCATCTCATTGCCAGGGCATCCCTTTCCTCCGGGCGAACCTCAAGGGGGACCTGGTAGGTGGATCCGCCTACACGGCGGCTCTTGACCTTCAGTGTGGGACGGACGTTGTTCATGGCCTTGTTGAACACGCCAACGGGATCCTGGCCGGTTTTCTCGGCGATGATGTCGAAGGCGCCGTAGACTATGGATTCAGCGGTGGACCTCTTGCCCTTGAGCATGATGTTGTTGATGAACTTGGCAATAACGAGGTTGCTGAACCTTACGTCTGGAAGGATCTCTCTTCTCTTTGGTCTGTTTCTTCTCATTTATGGCACCCGCTACGCTTCCCGTTTTGTTCCGTACTTGGAACGGCTCTGTTTTCTGCCTTCCACTCCGCTGGTGTCCTCGACACCCCGGATGATGTGGTAACGAACACCGGGAAGGTCCTTAACTCGGCCGCCCCTTACGAGTACCACGGAGTGCTCGTTGAGGTTGTGGCCCTCTCCCGGGATGTATGCTGTAACCTCGAAACCGTTCCGAAGCCTTACACGGGCCACCTTGCGGAGGGCCGAGTTGGGCTTTTTGGGGGTTGAGGTGTATACGCGGGTACATATACCCTTCTTCTGAGGGCAGTTTTTCAGGGCGGGAGCTTCGTTTTCTGTATCTGTCTCTTGCGCCCCTTACGCACCAGCTGATTAATGGTGGGCAATCTTTCTCCTTTCGTGGTCAGCTCGCGCGAGCTGCCGTTTCTCCTGCTGCAGTGAGTGCAACTCTATACATGATTGAACTTTTCGTCAACCTCTGGCTCCGGTTCAGGTTCCGGAAGCAGGGAGCCGTCGGCCATGGAAATTCTGATTCCGCGGTAGTCCCTTGCCCCGGTTCCCGCCGGGACGAGGTGACCCACGATAACGTTTTCCTTCAGACCAAGCAGTGAATCCAGCTGACCGTTTATGGCGGCATCGGAGAGCACTGAGTTGGTTTCCTGGAAGGATGCGGCGGACAGGAAACTGCTGGTTGCCAGTGATGCCTTGGTTATACCAAGCAGCATGACATCACTGGACGCGGGCCTTCTGCCCTGGTTCATCATTTCCATGTTTACCTTGTTAAGGGAGAGCCGGCCGATCCTTGCCCCTTCGAGGAACTGGGTATCCCCGGCGTTCTCCACCCTTGCCTTGCCAAGCATCTGTCGAACAACTATTCCGATGTGCTTGTCGTTTATCTTCACGCCCTGGAGGCGGTAGACCTCCTGTATCTCGTTCAGAAGGTAGTCCTCCACGCTCTCGGTACCCCGAACCCTGAGGATGTCGTGGGGGTCGAGGGGGCCGTCGGTGAGTTTGTCCCCGGCTTCCACATGGTCGCCCTCGCGGACCCGGATGTGCTTCGTGGCCTGGATCTTGAGGTTCGCCTCCTGGCCCTGGTCGCCGGTGATGGTAACGGTTCTCATTGCGGCCTTGATGGGGCTGAGGCTCACCGTTCCGCTTATCTCGGCAATAGCAGCGGCGTCCACCGGTCTTCTGGCCTCGAAGAGTTCATCCACCCTTGGCAGACCGCCGGTGATGTCCCTCTGGAGACCGGCCCTCTTGGGCATCCTTGCAATGTGCACGCCGGTGCCTATCAGCTGGCCGTCCCTCACATGGAGGGTGGCTCCGCTGGGTATGGGGTAAACTCCCTGTACATGGCTCTTGATGAAGAGCTCCACAGGGTCCTGCCCCTGCTGCTTCTGGCGGCCCCGGGCGATTATGTGGCTTCTGAAACCGCCCTTCTGGTAGAAGCTTACCAGAACAAGTATCCTTCCGTTGCTTATCACGTCGCTAAGTCTGAGGATTACCTGCCTGGTGCCGGCGTGGGCCTTGTCGAGGCTGGCCATGGCCATGATGAAGGGGTGCTTCTGGCTGTACTCCAGCAGGGCTTCCATGAACTGGTCTTCCAGCTCTTCGTTCTTCCTGCTGCTGGAAACCGCCAGCTTGTCGGTTATGTCCTTCAGCACCTTGAACTGGGCCTTGTCCTCCTTATTCTTCGCGGTGAGCTTGCCCAGTTCTTCAACTATCTCGCTGAAGGCGGCATAGCTTCCGGTGCCCACCCTGCGGCAGTCCAGGGTGACGAAGGGAATGAGGGAGTCGCTTTTGGCGTGGTTCAGAAGTATGTCGTCGTAGAGGGATGTGGGCCGAAGGGCATTTGTGTCCCGGTAGGTGAACACTATTCTGCCGTTGGAGTTGTCGGCCTCTTCAAGGAGTTCGGTGAATGTGTGAAGCTCCTCTTCCCGTCGTCTGGGTCGTCCCGAGAGAACCACCATGAACTCCGGAAGGATGAAAACATGGGGATGGAGGGTTCTGCTCCGGTCCTCCACGATTATCATCTGCCTGTGCTGTTCGGTGTCTATCTCCTCCTGGAGGGTGACATCCTCTTCGATATCCACATAGTGCACCGAACCGGAATGCTCGCTGACTATGGGATTGCTGAAGGGCTCCGCTATGAAGAGGAGATCTTCCCTCTGAATTTCCTGATCGTCAACCACGGACATTATGGCACCCGGGGCCACCTCGTAGGTGGAGAGGACCTCGCCGTCGATGTCTATGATGTCGATCTGGCCGTTGCGGGAGGCTATTGAACTGGGGTTGCCATCTGAGTCGGTGCCCTTTACCAGGTGTATGTTCCTGAAGCTTATCCTGCCGGGATGCCTGGCCTTGACCTGGTTGTCCTGGCTTCCCTTGAGGACACGCCACCGGTGTGGAAGGTACGCAGGGTAAGCTGTGTACCCGGTTCACCGATGGACTGGGCGGCAATGACGCCCACCGCCTCTCCCTGGGTAACCATTCTGTTCCTGCTGAGGTCCCAGCCGTAGCACTTTGCACAGAGACCCTGCTCGGATTCGCAGGTAAGGACCGAACGGATCTTCACCGACTCGATGGAAAGGGACTCGATGTAGGAGGCCAGCCTGGGTGTTATCTCCGCTCCTGCTTCGCAGATGAGTTCATCGTTTACAGGGTCGTAGACATCCTCGGCGGTCACTCTGCCCACGATCCTCTCGCTGAGCTTCTCTATGACCTTCTCACCCTCTTTAAGGGCGGTTATGTCCCTTCCGCGGATGGTTCCGCAGTCCGGCGAGGTGATCACCACATCCTGGCATACATCCACCAGCCTCCTGGTGAGGTAGCCCGCGTCGGCGGTTTTCAGAGCGGTGTCGGCGAGACCCTTTCTGGAACCGTGGGTGGATATGGAATACTCGATAACGGAAAG
The DNA here is from genome assembly GCA_001875255.1 of Candidatus Sabulitectum silens. Taxonomy (GTDB): domain Bacteria; phylum Fermentibacterota; class Fermentibacteria; order Fermentibacterales; family JCC-6; genus Sabulitectum; species Sabulitectum silens. The sequence goes on from MJAN01000002.1 coordinate 180,484, forward strand.
GCCTTCCTTGAGGGAACTGATGATGGGTGTTTCGATGGTTTCGCCGATGTCGCCTGAGAGCTTCTTCTTCGGCTTGGCCATAAGACCCCTCATCCCCGCCAGCTGCCTTATCTGCTCCACGCTTCCCCTGGCCCCTGAATTGGCCATGAGGAAGATCGGGTTGAACCCGTGGTTGTCGTGGCTCAGCCTTTCCATCATGGAGTTCTTCACGTCCTCGGTGGACTGTGACCAGATGTCGATGATCTTGTTGTATCTGTCGCTTTCGGTCATCTCACCCTTGCGGGCTGCGAACTCCACCTCGGCAACTGCGTTGGTGCTCTTCTCTATGATCTCCTTCTTCTCACCGGGAATAATCATGTCATCCATTCCCACGGTAAGGCCGCTGATGGTGCTGTAGCGGAAGCCGAGGTCCTTCAGGTTGTCCAGGAAGGTGGCGGTCTGTACCGCTCCGACCTGGTTGAAACACCTGGAAACCATCTGGTTCAGACCCTTCTTGCCGAAGATCTTCTCGTGGGGTTCCGTTACTCCGTTGGCCATTATGAAACCCATTCCCTCGGGAACGATGGAATTGAAGATCACCTGGCCTGGAGTAGTGTAGTCCTTCCAGTACTTGGGAATTCTGCGTTCACCCTTGGAGTTGATCTCGGTGATCCTGTTTATTCCCCGGATCTTTATTCTGGAGTGGAGGTTGACCTTTCCCGCATCCAGGGCTCCGATGACCTCCTCCTTCGAGGAAAAGATCATGCCCTCGCCCTTATCACCGGCCAGGGGCTTGGTTATGTAGTAGGCCCCTATGACCATGTCGTGGCTGGGGGATGCAACCGGTTCACCGCTGGAGGGTTTGAGTATGTTGCGGCTTCCAAGCATGAGAACCCTGGCCTCTATCTGGGCCTCGGCGGAGAGGGGCAGGTGAACAGCCATCTGGTCGCCATCGAAGTCGGCGTTGAAGGCGGCGCAGGTAAGGGGGTGAAGCCTTATGGCCAGACCCTCCACCAGAACCGGCTCAAATGCCTGTATTCCAAGCCTGTGCAGTGTGGGGCCTGTTGAGCATCACGGGATGGTTGGCGATGACCTCTTCCAGTATCGCCCAAACGATCTCTTCCCTCTCCTCCACCTGCTTCTGGGCCATTTTGACCTTGTCGCCGGTTATCCTGGCCAGCCTGGCCACCACGAAGGGTTTGAAAAGCTCCAGGGCCATGGTCTTGGGGAGGCCGCACTGATACATCTTCAGTTCAGGACCCACCACGATCACCGAACGGCCGGAGTAGTCCACACGCTTTCCGAGGAGGTTCTGACGGAACCTTCCCCTCTTGCCCTTGAGAAGGTCGGAAAGGCTTCTCAGGGGCCGCATGCCAGCCCCCTTCACCGGCTTCCGTCGGCTGCCGTTGTCGAGAACGGCGTCAACGGCCTCCTGGAGCATTCTTTTCTCGTTCCTGAGGATAACGTCCGGTGCCTGGAGGTCGAGGAGGCGAAGAAGCCTGTTGTTCCGGTTTATGACCCTTCGGTAGAGATCGTTCAGGTCGCTTGAGGCGAACCTGCCGCCCTCCAGTGGCACAAGGGGTCTGAGGTCCGGGGGAAGAACGGGAAGGACCCTGAGGATCATCCATTCGGGCTTGTTGTCGTTCTTGGAGTTCTCAAAGGCCACGACTTCCTTCAGTCGCTTCAGGTTCTTCTGTCTTCTGCTCTGGGTGGTCTCGTTGGCTATGCTGGTCCGCAGGGTGGCCGCCAGCTCGTCGAGGTCGATCTCCTCCAGAAGCCTGGAGATGGCCTCGGCGCCCATGCCCACGGTGAAGGCGTCGTCGCCATAGGTTTCCCTGGCGGCGTAGTAATCCTCGTCGTCGAGGACCTTTCCCGGCTTCAGGGAGGGGTGCTCGCTGGTTATCACTATGTAGGATTCATAGTAGAGGACCCGCTCGAGGTTCAGATTGGTTATGTCAAGGAGCTTGTTGATCTTCCTGCTCTTGAAGTACCAGATGTGGGAAACCGGTACCGCAAGCTCTATGTGACCCATTCGGCTTCTTCTTACCCTGGAATGGGTAACCTCTACCCCGCAACGGTCGCACTTGACACCCCTGTAGCGGGGCTTCTTGTACCTTCCGCAGCTGCACTCCCAGTCCTTCACCGGTCCGAAGATCTTTTCGCAGAAAAGGCCGTCGGGTTCGGGCTTGTAGCTCCTGTAGTTTATTGTCTCAGCCTTGGTGACCTCTCCGTAGGACCATTCCTTTATGGTCTCCGGTGAGGCGAGGCTTATCCTTATTCCCGAAAAGTCCGCGGGAAATGTGTTCGCATCCCTCAGTGAATGAGAATCAAGCATTACCGCCCTCCCTCTCATCATTCATTTCCAGCTCCACATCAAGGGCAAGGCTGCGCATTTCACTGAGGAGAACGTTGAAGGCTTCCGGTGTTCCCCGGGTCTCCACGTTCCTGCCGTGCACAATGGCCTTGTAAGCCTCGGTTCGTCCGTCTACATCGTCGCTCTTGATGGTAAGCATTTCCTGGAGACAGTGGGATGCGCCGTAGGCCTCCAGGGCCCAGACCTCCATTTCTCCAAGCCTCTGGCCGCCATTCTGGGCCTTGCCGCCCAGGGGCTGCTGTGTAACCATGGCATAGGGCCCTGTGGACCTTGCATGGATCTTGTCTTCGATCTGGTGGGCCAGTTTCAGCATGTACATCTTGCCCACTGTCACCCTCTGGTGGAAGGGGTCCCCGGTCCTTCCGTCGTAAAGGACGGTCTTTCCGTCCCTGGAGTGGCCGGCCTCTTCCAGGAGGTCTGCGATCTTCTCGTTCTCTATGCTGTCGAAAACCGGGGTAATGGCGTTTATGCCAAGGTCGCTGGCGGCCATGCCCAGGTTGGTTTCCATTATCTGTCCAACGTTCATTCGGCTGGGAACGCCAAGGGGATTAAGGCATATATCCACCGGTGTGCCGTCGGGGAGGTAGGGCATGTCCTCCTCGGGGACGATTATGCTCACCACGCCCTTGTTCCCGTGTCTTCCCGCCATTTGTCGCCGATACGGAGCTTTCTTCTCTTGGCTACATAGACCTTGACCAGCTTTATGACGCCGGGCTTGAGTTCGTCGCCCCGGTGCAGCTTGTCTTCCTGGTCCTGGTAGTAGTCGTTTAGCTCCTTCAGTTTGTTCTCGGCGCTGCGGAGAATCCGTCTGGCCCTGTCGTCCACCACCAGGTCCTCCACCAGCTGGCGGTTGAAATCCAGGTCGGTGAAGCTGACCTTCTTGAGGACGCGGGGTGATCTTCCTGCCTCGGGGATGAGCTGTTCTCCGGTGAGGCCGTCAACCAGTGAGGCGGCCTTTTCGCCGGCGAGAACCTTGCGGAGCATCTTGTCGCGGTGCTCGAATAGCCTGTTCTCGGCATCTTCCCTTTCTTCCCTGAGTGCGTCTATCCTGGACTCTATCTCACGGCGGCCCCTTTCGGTGTCGTCCTTCCGGGAGTAGACCTTAACGTCCACCACGATCCCGGACATTCCCACGGGAGCCTTCAGGGAGGTATCCTTCACATCGCTGGCCCTCTTGCCGAAGATGGCCCTGATAAGCCTTTCCTCCGGGGAGAGGTCCTGCTCGCCCTTGGGGCTGACCTTGCCGACGAGTATGTCCCCGGCGCGGATCCTTGAGCCCACGCGGACTATTCCGCCGTCATCCAGGTTACGCATGGCTTCCTGTTTCTCGGTGGAGTTGGGGAGGTCCCTGGTGAGTTCCTCCGGACCCAGTTTGGTTTCCCTGAACTGGGTTTCGAACTCCACTATGTGAACCGATGTAAAGGTGTCGTCCTTGACCACCCTTTCGCTGACCACTATGGCGTCCTCGAAGTTGTAGCCGTTCCAGGGACAGAAGGCCACCAGGGCGTTCACTCCCAGGGCGAGCCTTCCGTTCTTCGTGGCCATGCCGTCGGCAAGGATGTCCCCGGCCTCCACCCTGGCCCCGACGGCCACCATGGGCTTCTGGTTCACGCATGTGTCCTGGTTGGAACGCTCGAACTTCCGCAGTGCGTAGACATCCTCCCTGTCGAAGTCGTATTCGTCGCCGTCGGCCTTTACCACGATGGTTCCCGCGTCGACGCTGGTCACCACACCGGCCCTCTCGGCCAGCACCAGTGCGCCGCTGTCCCGGGCGGCTATTTCCTCCATGCCGGTACCCACCACGGGGTCTTCGGTATAGAGAAGGGGAACCGCCTGGCGCTGCATATTGGAACCCATCAGGGCCCTGTTGGCGTCGTCGTGTTCGAGGAAGGGAATGAGGGAGGCGGAGAGACCCACCAGCTGCATGGGACTCACATCGATGTAATCCACGTCCTCCGGGGTGACCATGGGATAGTTGCTTGCTTTCTTTGCCCGTACCAAAGGTCCCAGAAGCCTGTTGTTCTCGTCGATGGGTGCGTCGGCCTCGGCAATTGTCATCCTGTCCTCCTTGTCGGCGGACAGATAGGATACCTCGTTGGTAACCTTTCCGTTGATAACCCTTCTGTAGGGTGTTTCAAGGAAGCCGAAGCGGTTGATGGAGGCGTAAACCGAGAGTGTTGTGATAAGACCTATGTTGGGTCCCTCGGGGGTTTCCACGGGACACACCCTTCCGTAGTGGGTGTGATGAACGTCCCTGACGTCGAACCCCGCCCTCTCCCTTGTAAGCCCGCCCTCGCCCAGGGCGCTGGTCCTGCGCTTGTGGGTGAGTTCGGCAAGGGGATTGGTCTGTTCCATGAACTGGGAGAGCTGGCTCTGTCCGAAGAAGGAGTTTATCACGCTGGAAAGGGTCCTGGAATTGACCAGATCCTGGGGGCGGAGCTTCTCGCGGTCCTGCTGGCCCATTCTGTCCTTGATGGTCCTGGCCATCCGGGCAAGGCCCTTGGAGAATTCCTGTCCCAGGAGCTCCCCGACGGTCTTGACCCTTCTGTTACCCAGGTGGTCGATGTCGTCGGAAACGTTGGTTCCCTCACGAAGCCGGATGAGGTTGTCCACGATGGAAACAAGATCGGGGACGGTGAGGGTGAGCTTGTCCATGGAGGTGTTTATGTTGAGCCTCTCGTTGAGCTTGTACCGGCCCACTTCGCTGAGGCTGTATCTCTTGCTGTCAAAGAACATGGACCTGAGGTAGCTTCTCGCGTGGTCGAGGGAGGGGGCCTCGGTTCCCCTGAGGGCCTCATATATCCACATGGTGGCCGTGGCCTCGTTCTTCTCTATGCCGGCGCCCAGGGCGGACTCTTCCTTCGCCAGGGTGCGTCTTATGCTGTCAACGCTGTTCCGCTCGTTCCTGGGTTCCAGGAACTTCACCTTGCTGATACCCGCCGCCTGGAGCTTCTCAAGCTTCTCAACGCTCTCCACCGGCTCGTCGCACCTTACCAGTATTTCACCGGTTTCGCCGTCGACGATGTCCTCGGCGAAGGATTTGTGAACGATCTCGGAAACCTTGGACTGCCTCTTCAGAATGGAGGCGAGGTCTTTCTCGGTAACGGGATAGAAGGAGCAGAGCAGTTCGGAATCGGTTCCCAGACCCAGGGCCCGGAGGAGCATGGTTACCGGAATGCGCTTGGGTTTCTTGTCGATATTGGCGAATATGACCTCGTTGTTGTCAAGGGTGAGATCGAGCCAGGAGCTTCTGGGGGATGACCCTTGTGGTGCATATCCGGCGGCCCCTCTGCTGGGTCTTCTCTTCAAAGAAAACTCCGGGGCTTCTATGAAGCTGACTCACGATGACCCGCTCGGCTCCATTGATTATGAAGGAGCCGTTCTCCGTCATCTGGGGAAGCTCGCCCAGGAAGGTGCTCTGGTCCACGGCCATCTTCATAACAAGTGATTCCGTGTCCCGGGTGACGAGCCGCATGGTGGCATTCAGGGGTGCGGAAAACGTAACGCCCCGCTCAACAGCCTCTCTGATTGAGTGTTTCGGGCGTCCGATCTCATAACTGACATATTCCAGAGAGAACTCCTTGGTGGAACTCTCTATGGGAAAAGTATCCATGAATATCTTGTGAAGCCCCTGGGGGAGCCTCTCCTCAGGCTTTACGTCCGCCTGAAGGAAGTTATCGAACGATTCCTTCTGAACTCTTAAAAGATCTGGAACCTGAATCGCGGGCTTTACCCTCGAAAAGTTCCTTACAGGTCTCGCTTTTTTCACTGCCACTCCTCTACACTGCTCCTGTACTGAAATAAAGCGACCTCCGGGCATTGAGGGGCTGAAGGCGGAGGAGGGGCAATCCCTCCTCCGCCGCCGGCTCTATAAACAGTCGACTACTTGAGAGCTACGGTGGCTCCGGCTTCCTCAAGCTGTTTCTTTATCTCTTCGCCTTCGGCCTTTTCGACGCCTTCCTTCACCTTGGACGGAACGCCGTCGACAAGGTCCTTGGCTTCCTTGAGACCGAGTCCGGTAAGCTCACGGACTACCTTGATCACGGCGATCTTCTTGGCGCCGAAGCTTTCGAGGACCACATCGAACTCGCTCTGCTCTTCAGCGGCGGCCTCTCCACCGGCTGGACCAGCTGCCGCCACGGCAACTGCGGGGGCGGCGGCTGAAACGCCGAACTTGTCTTCCATTTCCTTAACAAGCTCAGCGAGCTCAAGGACGGTCATGTTGGAAATGGCCTCGATGACAGCGGCCTTTCTGTCTTCACTCATTGTGTTTCCTCCGTAAGTCGCGGAATTCCCATGAATTCCGTGTTTATTGTTTAGTTGTTTCTACTCTCGGCGGTGGCGTTAACAGCATAAAGGAACTTTCTGATAACACCGCTGGTAACCATGACGAAGCCCTGGAGAGGGGAGTTCATCGAGCCGACCACACGGGCCAGCAGTTCTTCTCGTGAAGGCATTCCTGCAAGATCTATGACCTGTTCGCCGGAGAATGTCCTTCCGGAAACAAGACCGCCCTTGAGAACCGGAACGCCCTTGTTCTCCTTGCTGAATTCCCTCAGGATCTTCGCTGGAGCCACTTCGTCGGCGCAGTAGGCGATGGCGGTGGGTCCGTTGAGGAGCTCGAAGATGCCCTCTTCCGCTTCGACACCTATCTCGTTCAGTGCCCGCCTGAGCAGTGTGTTCTTCACAACGGTGAAGTTCACTCCGGCTTCCCGCATCCGTTTCCGCAGTTCTGTCATCTGCTCCACATTGATTCCGGTGAAGTCGGCGAGAACCACCGCACCGGCTTCCTCTATACCGCTGTTCAGGTGGGTGACTACGGTTTCTTTCTGATTTCTTGAAATGCTCATTACCGTAACTCCCTTCTACCTGAGCAGTGAGCGGACATCGCTTACGTCCACTCTTATTCCTGGCCCCATGGTTGATGACACAGCCATGTTGTTTATGTACCTGCCTTTGAGGAGGCGGGCTTGAGCTGAATGACCTTTTCCATGAAGGACAGGATGTTCTCTTTGAGGGCCTGTTCCTCGAAGCTGGCCTTTCCAACCGGAACGTGAAGGTTACCGGTCTTGTCCACCCTGAAGCTGATCTTGCCGCCCTTGGCATCCTGGACCGCGGTGCCCACATCCATGGTGACCGTTCCGGTCTTGGGGTTGGGCATGAGCCCCCTGGGCCCCAGCACCCTTCCAAGCTTTCCAACCACGCCCATCATGTCCGGTGAGGCTATGACCACATCGAACTCGAGCCAGCCGTCAACTATCTTCTGGGCGGTTTCCTCGTCGCCGATGTGATCGGCCCCGGCTTCCTTTGCCTCCTCGGCCTTTTCGCCTCTGGCGAAGGCCAGGACACGGACGGTTTTACCGGTTCCGTGGGGAAGCATGCAGGTTCCCCGTACGACCTGATCACTGTACTTGGGATTCACTCCGAGGTTAAGGGCCACCTCGATGGTCTCGTCGAACTTCGCCGTGGCCAGCTTCTTGATGGAGGCAACGGTTTCGTCCAGTGTGTAGTTCCTCTGTCTTTCGATGGTTTCCCTGGCCTTCGCGAACCTTCTGCTCTTAGCCATCAACCACCTCCAGGCCCATACTCCGCGCTGTTCCGGCGATCATGCTTGTGGCAGTTTCGTCGGTGGCGGCGTTCAGGTCCTTCTTCTTAAGTTCGGCGATCTCCCTGCACTGTGATACAGTGACCTTTCCAACCTTTTCGCGGTTGGATTCGGCAGATCCCTTGGCCAGTCCCGCTGCCCGTTTAAGAAGAACGGAAGCAGGCGGGGACTTCAATACGAAGGTAAAGCTTCTGTCTTTGTAGACCGTAACTACCGCAGGATGATAAGGCCTTCTTTGCCCTGGGTTCGGGCATTGAAATCCTTACAGAAACCGGCCAGATTAATACCGTACTGACCGAGAGCCGGGCCCACCGGTGGTGCCGGTGTTGCCTTGCCTGCAGGAAGCTGAAGCTTTACCACGCCCAAGACTTTCTTGGCCATGGTAACTCCTTTCCTCTGCCGCCCCTCCCCTTACTGGAGCGCGCAGTAGTATGCCGGGAAACGATTTACAGGAATGAGACCCCGGCAGCCTCAGACCATTCTTACCTGTTTGTGATCTATCTCCACCGGGGCCTTGCGACCGAATATGGTGAAGATGATCCTTACCTTGCCCCGTTCGGGGTTTACCGATTCCACCACTCCGGTGAAGTTCCTGAAGGGGCCGTCGGTAACCCTGACCGTCTGTCCGACCTTGAACTGTATTCGGACGGTTTTCCGCTCTTCCGTGCCCTCGGTCTGACCCATGATCCGCTTGATGTCGGTGTCGGTGAGGGGCACGGGCTTCCCACGGTTCATCGGGGGAAATCCGCTGACATTGCTCATGGCCCTTATGTCCATGATCATCTCGTCTGAAAGCTGGAGCTGAACGAAAACATAGCCGGGATAAAGCTTTTTCTTTCTTGTGTAATCCTTGCCGTTCTTCCGGTGGGTGATCTCTTCGGTGGGTATGAGGGTCTTTCCCACCTGCCGGGATACTTGCGCAACAGCTGTCCTTCAAGGAACTTGGCAACCCTCTGCTCATAACCGGAGAAAGAGTGTACAACATACCACCTGAGGTTTTCACCGCTGTTCTCTTCTACCCCTTCAACAACATTCTCTGCCGGTTTTTCAACAGTCATTCAATTGCCTTTCCCTGCCGTCTGCCCATCAGCCAAGAAGCTTTATAAGCCCCGTCATGGTGATGGCGGTGATCTTGTCGATGATGAAAATCCAGGCGGCAACCACTGCCACCGCTCCGATCACCACCCAGGTTGATGAAACAGCTTCGTCCCTGCTGGGCCAGACCACCTTGGTAAGCTCGGCCCTGACCTCGCCCAGGAAGCCCACGGCAATTCGCCACCATCTTACCGGCAGGCTTGCATCCTTTGCAGCCTTTGCGGCCATTTCTCCATCCTTTCAGTCACAGCAATGAAGAGAGGTTGGCAGGGCAGGAAGGACTTGAACCCTCAACCCCCGGATTTGGAGTCCGGTGCACTGCCAATTGTGCTACTGCCCTGCGGCCTCTCTTCACAAGCCGTTCGTACTGCTATTTGCCTTCGCGGTGAAGGGTGTGCTTTCTGCAGAAGCGGCAGTACTTCTTCAGTTCCATCCGCTCGGGATGGGTTCTTTTATTTTTGGTAGTGGTGTAGTTCCTGCGCTTGCACTCGGTGCAGGCCAGTGTTGCTATTATTCTCACCGCTTACCTACTTCACGATCTTTGTAACGACTCCGGCGCCTACGGTGCGTCCGCCTTCGCGGATGGCGAAGCGGAGGCCCTCCTCCATGGCGATGGGAGTTATGAGCTCAACGGTCATTTTGATGTTGTCGCCGGGCATGACCATTTCCGTTCCCTCGGGAAGGCTGATGCTGCCGGTAACGTCGGTGGTCCGGAAATAGAACTGGGGCCTGTAGCCATTGAAGAAAGGCTTGTGGCGACCGCCCTCTTTCTGACCCAGAATGTAGGTCTCACCCTCGAAAACGGTGTGGGGGTAATGGAGCCGGGCTTGGCTATGACCTGACCGCGCTCGATCTCGTCCTTGGCCACACCCCTGAGGAGAAGGCCCACGTTGTCGCCGGCCTGGCCATCGTCGAGTATTTTTCTGAACATTTCCACACCGGTGCATACGGTGCCCCTTGTTTCACGGATACCCACGAGTTCGATCTTGTCCTGGGTGTGGACAACGCCACGCTCGATACGGCCGGTTGCAACGGTGCCCCTGCCGGGAATGGAGAACACGTCTTCCACCGGCATGAGGAAGGGTTTGTCGGTGTCGCGCTCGGGGGTGGGGATCCACTCGTCAACGGCTTCCATCAGCTCATAGATGCACTTCGCGTCTTCGTCGTCCGGGGAACCGTTGGAGTTCAGGGCCTTGAGGGCGGAACCGCGGATGATGGGGCTGTCGGACTCGAACTCATACTTCTCGAGGAGTTCCTGAACTTCCATTTCCACAAGGTCGATGAGCTCGTCGTCGTCAACCATATCCACCTTGTTGAGGAAGACAACCATACGGGGAACGTTAACCTGGCGGGCCAGGAGCACGTGCTCTTTGGTCTGGGCCATAACACCGTCGTTGGCGCCGATAACCAGGATAGCGCCGTCCATCTGGGCGGCACCGGTGATCATGTTCTTGATGTAGTCGGCGTGACCGGGGCAGTCTACATGAGCATAGTGCCTGTTCTCGGTCTGGTACTCCTGGTGGGAGGTGGCGATGGTTATACCCCGTGCCTTTTCCTCGGGGGCGTTGTCGATCTGGTCGAAGGCCACGTACTTGACATTTTCGTTCTGCGTGGCGAGGCACTTGGTGATTGCCGCGGTAAGAGTTGTCTTACCGTGATCAATGTGACCAATGGTTCCCACATTCACATGGGGTTTGGTCCTCTCAAACTTTTCTTTGGCCATGAGCTACTCCTACTCTCGGCAAGGGTTTACGCCTTACGGCTGATTTCCGATTCCTCTTTCACACACTGCAACCGTCCGGCTATGGAGCCCACGAGCAGGATTGAACTGCTGACCTCGTCCTTACCAAGGACGCGCTCTACCGACTGAGCTACGTGGGCGACCATCATCTGAACGTCGCTACGGCCGTGGAGCGGGAGACGAGGTTCGAACTCGCGACCCTCAGCTTGGAAGGCTGATGCTCTGCCAACTGAGCTACTCCCGCTCGGACCGTGGTGGCGAGGGGTGGAGTCGAACCACCGAAGGCATCCGCCAACAGATTTACAGTCTGCCCCCTTTGACCACTCGGGAACCTCGCCACAAGTCATTTATGTACTGACGCTTACGCGCATTTTCACCCCTGGAGCTGGCGATGGGACTTGAACCCGCAACCTGCTGATTACAAATCAGCTGCTCTGCCAATTGAGCTACGCCAGCGCAGGACAGCGATAATACTACGGCCCTCCCTGGCCGTCAAGGTACGGAACCGCTAAATTCCCATCACTGTCTGATGCGGGATTTTTTCTTCATAATTCGCACCAGGGCTGAAAACTATACTCCTGGATGGAGGGTGTCAATAATATGAGAATCAAGCTGATCATCCCGGTTTTATCCGGTGCTTTTCTCCTTCTCGCCGCGGGGTGCGGGAGGGCTCCCGTTCCGGAACTTGAGATGGTTCCGGGAACCTCCCTTATACACATACATATTGAAAGCGGCTTCAATTCCCGGGCCATGGAGCTGGCCGGGGAAGGTTTCAGGGGCTTTCTGCTGGTGGATTCCCTGCTGAAATCAGGCCCGGTGGGCGTTTCCCTGGTGGGAATAGACATCACCTCCCTGGAACCCCAGCTCCTGATCCTTTCCCGGGACGTCTCTGTGGAATACACCACCGCCCTTGCCGCAAGGCAGCTGGACCTCGACCCCAGACAGGAGGATTCAAGGGTAGACCTGGTCTCGGAACAGGGGTACGCCAGGGCATCGGTTTCCGAAAGGAACGGATGGACCGCCCTTTACATAGGCCCGGCTCCCCACGTTACCATGGAGAGCTGGCTTGAGCTTGACAAGGAAAACTCCCTGGTGGCCGACGAAGCCCTTACCGGAATAATTCCCGAAGGGACCCAGATAACGGTGCTCTTCCCGGGGAACCTCTTCGGATTCCTGTCCCTGCTTCCCCTGGAGCGGCAGATAGGCTGGTGGCCGAGCTACAAAGAGGCCACCGCCGTCATACGGCCGGCTGCGCTTGTGCTGGGCCTGAGCTGGCCGGAACCCCCGGAGGACAGCATACACGCCGTTCTCAACGTTGCCCGGCGGCAGGGCGGCACCGTATCACTCTCGATGGAAATGCAGGATTCCGGAATAGACGCCGACAGCGCCTTCGCACTGCTTCTGAACACGCTTGAGGGGATGTACTGATGGCTGAACCGCTTATTTCCGCCCGGTCCATAGTGAGAAGATTCGGGGAAATGCCCGTGCTCCACAGCCTCGACATAGACCTCCAACCCGGAGAGTTCTGCGCGATTACGGGAAAGAGCGGCGCGGGAAATCCACGCTGCTGGGCATTCTTGGCACCCTGGACATGAAGTACGAAGGTACCCTCACCATAAGGGGAACCGATGTGAGGAAGTGCTCCTCCGGTGAACTCTCGAAGCTCAGACGGGAGTCAATCGGGTTCATCTTTCAGGACTTTCATCTGCTGCCCAACCTCCCGGCCATCGACAACATTCTGCTGCCGGCGGTGTTCAGCGGCACCGACAGCCCCGGGGTGAGGAAGGGGGCCGCCGGAGTCATGGAAACCCTGGGACTTCGGAACGACCTGACCCCCTCCCGCTTCCTCTCCAGGGGAGAAAGGCAGCGTGTGGCAACCGCCAGGGCACTGGTCAACCGGCCGGATATCCTACTGGCAGACGAGCCCACCGCCAGTCTCGACGAGAAGAGCGAGAACGATCTCTTCGACCTCCTTGATTCCCTCCGCAGGGAAAGAGGCTTCTCCATAATAGCCGTGGTTCACTCCAGAATGGTACTCTCCCGGGCGGACCGGGTGCTGGAACTCCAGGAGGGGGTGCTCCATGAAAAACATGCGTAAGGCGGTATCCCTCTGGAACAGGGGTCACTGGAGGGACTACATCTTCAGCCAGGGAATGCTTCTGGTGGCAGCCCTCCTGCTCGTTTTCTTCATATCCATAGGTCTGGGCGTCGGGAACATCCTTCAGCGATTCCTCTCAACGGACCTCCCGGAAGAGCAGGTGCGAATAACACCCTGGGGGTTCAGGCCGGTTTCTTTCAAACGGAAAGGGGCGGGGCGGAAATTACCGATGAAGCCCTTGATTCCCTTCTGGCGCATCCTCTTGTGGCCAGAATAGACCCGCAGGTTTACGCCCATGTTCCCGCATACCTCCGAGGCCTCCTGGGGGAAGGAACTACTACACCGACATAACACTCGAGGGGGTAACCGAGGCATTCGTTCCCGACTCACTGCTTGTTTACACGGACTGGAGCTACACATTGCAGGACAGCTCCTCCAAACCCCTTCCTATCATTCTCAGCGAAAATCTCCTCATCCTCTACAACGCAGGCTTCGCCGAGTCCAGCGGCCTGATGGGCCTTACCCCCGAAGGGTTCTGGGCCTGGAATGCAGGGTAAACGTGGGAAGCAGTTCACTGGCTTCACTCCAGGCCCCCCGGTGAACATCAGGGCCGAGATAGTGGGCACATCCCGGAACACCGCCCTCTTCGCCCTGGCGGTTCCCATCGAGTTCGTGGAACAGGTTAACTCCATCTATCTTCCCGATGAGACCCACGCCTACAGCGCCCTGATGGTTACCGCCACCCGTGCCGAGGATGTTCCCGAGATAGTCCGCTACGCGGAATCCATGGGTTTCAGGCGGAAACCGCCGGGGATAGCCCAGAAGGCGGAACTCCTGGTGGGGGTTGTCATAGCCGCCCTTGGCGCCCTGGCGGCGGCAATACTGGGTTCAGCGGTTGCCAGTGCCATACACACGCTGGTAGCCGACCTCAAGAACCGCTCCTACGCCCTGGGTGTTCTTGTGGCCCTGGGAACAAGAAGGGACAGGCTGGTTTCCATATTCGCCTTCCAGATTTTCCTGATGTCCCTGGTCACCACCGTGACCGGAGGCCTCCTGGGATGCGGGCTGGCGGCACTGGTCAGCAGGGCCATGCTCAGCCTCATCCCGGCGCTTGCCATCGCGGTGAGCTCACTGGCGGTGTTCCCGGTGGGGTGGTTCGCCGCCGGCCTGGGTCTGGTCCTGGCCACATCAACCCTGTCCGCATGGTTCTTTTTCAAGAAAATACTGTCCACGCCTGTAACCGAACTGCTCAGGCGCTGAAAGAGGGGGATACATGAATACCGCCGCACTGGTACTTATGCTGGCCGCCGTTTCCGTCACCCACGCCCAGTATCCGGACACATTCCTGGGCTCCCTTTCAATGGGGAACGGGTTCGCCGACATCTGCATCTCTCCAGATGGCGACCGGGCCTACGCGGCGGTGGGCTTCGGCTTCGCCGCGGTTGTGGATATCCAGGGATACGATGAATTCACCCTTTTACAGCTTCTGCCCATCGATGGAGAGCCCGGAGCGGTTCAGTGCGATGAGACCGGTGAAATCCTCTATGTGAGCGATTCTGAGAACGGCCTGGTGCATGTGGTGAACACCGCTTCGCTAACCGTGGAATACTCCTTCCCCACTCAGCCGGACCCGGTGGACATGCTGCTGGTTCCCGGCCTTCACAGGATATTCCTTTCCCATTCCCAGGGTATGATAACCGTGATAGACACCGAAACCGGCTACCCCACCGAAGTATTCTGGGCGGGTGAGGCCCTTAACGGCCTCTGCATCACACCGGACGCCACATTTATCTGCGCCCCGGATAATGGAAGCTCACAGGAATCCGTGATAAACCCCTCAACCGGCTCGGTGAACAGGGTGACCAGCGGAATGGACAGCAGAAGCGCGGCGGTATCCTCCAGCGGATCAAGGCTCTTCCTCTCCTGTACCGCCTGGAGCATCATCGGCGTGATGAACACCGAAACTCTTTCAATGGAAACAACCATAACATGCCAGGGTTCGGCCCCGGTATGGCTGGCTTCCCTCCCCGGTCTTCCATTTATCTATGGAGCCCATCCATCGGAAAACCTCCTCAGTGTATATCACACCGAGGATCTGACCCTCCAGGGAACCGTGGATGTGTCCGGAACACCTTCCCGGATCGCCGTCCACCCAGACGGCGAGAGGCTCTTCGTTGTCTGCGGAGGCGACAACAGGTTAAGGGTCTACGGCTTCGACCCCGAAGGGTGGAAACCCAGGAAGCCGGGCTTTCTCTGAACCCAGTGCTCTCCCCGGCAATGCTGCCCTCGGTAAGGGTTACCGCAGGTGAAGGGGGGCCGGTTTCCCTCAGGGGTCACGACCTCACCGGAAGGGTGGTCTGGAGGGGCAACGCCCTTCTGGCACCGGGGGAGTCAAGGAATTTCCAGATAGATCCGGGCTCACCGGGAGTGGTGTTCGTTACCGCCACCTTCCGTGGAGAGACTCGAAGGATCAGGGTGCTGGCGCTATAGCCTGAGGCGAAGATAGAGTTCCGAGTCCAGGTTCTCCCAGCTCTCTACCACCGGTGTTCTGGTGTAGTCAAGGGATGTTCCGAAGATCAGGGAAAGGGGGCCCGGGAGGCTGAACTCCAGTTCACCCACTCCGTTGGCCACCAGTCCTCCGGTGTCCTCAGGCGGAATGTAGACCCCCCCGGAAATCCACAGAGAGGGCAGCCAGGAGATCTCGGTACTGGCCCAGACGCTGAGACTGAGGTAAACGGTCCATTCGTTGGTCCGTCCCTGGTCACCGCTCCATTTTGTGTTCACAAGGCCGGCGCCGGTTTCCGGGGCGAACCATATCCAGGAAGCCGGCCAGCTCTTCCAGCCAGCGGCCAGATAGGAGCTCACCTGCCATGGGCGCACAGTGAGGGGCTGTCTGTCCCAGCTGCTCCGTCCCCCGGCGTAGAGGTGCCGTGAGAGGAAATGTTCCGCGGAGAGGGAAGCCCATGCGGTCCGGCGAAGGTCCCTGTCATCCTTGATCTCCGCGGTACCGCTGGTTTCCAGGGTTACAGAGCTTCCCCTTTCGCCGTAGTTGAGGGACAGGCTGCCTCCGCCTCCGTAGTTCTGCTCGTCAACATTCCCGCCGGTCCTGGACAGGTTGAGCCAGAGGCTCCAGTCAATTTTCCGGTTCATGCTCCTTCGCCTGGCCGGGTCATAGCTTTCTCCGGAATGTAGCGAAGCCTGTCTTCTGCGTATCCGTAGCCGGGCTGTATTCGAAGGGCCTCCAGGTATCTGTCGGCGGCGGCGGATGGATCTCCCCGGTTCTCCTCTATGAGACCCAGGTAACATATGGCGTATACCGACAGGGGATCCCTGGAAACTACCCCGGAAAGGATGGCCTCCGCGGTGTCCAGGTTGTCGTTGAAAAGGTGGGCTTCCGCAAGGGCCGTGGCCACATCGGGGTTCTCCGGGTTAGAGGAATACTCTTCGGTGAGCAGGTCTATTGATTCGCGATACATGCCCAGGTCAAAGAAGTAGTTAGCTATGCTCACCGAATGTTCCGGGGTTCTCAGGGGTGACTCGGCGGCAGCCAGGTAGCAGTCCCCCTGCCTGTCCTTCTCCCCGAGCTCCTCAAAGAGCTCCCCCAGGCTGATAATGTCCCATGGATCATCGGGAAGGGGATCCGCTGCAAGGTCAGCGAAGCTGGCGGCCCTGGCCATGAACCCGCCGTAGAGGCGTCCCAGCCGGCTCGCACCCACACGCCGGGGTAGTCGGCTGACACGGTTCCACGGAGGTTCCGGAACCCGGTATGAGGGCCATCTCCCCCGGCGACCAGCAGTGTATCGCCCCCCCCGTGAAAGACAGCTGTCCAGGGCGGCAATGGCGGAAGAATCATCCCCGGTCATGGACAGTGACCTTGCCAGCCCCAGCCACCCGGTATAGTCCCCGGGGTCAAGTTCCACCGCCATGCGGAAGTACACCGCCGCGGAATCCGGGCGTCCCATTTCCGCCAGTACCGCGGCAAGGCTCCTGGCTATCCAGGGATCCGGTTCCGAAAGGGTTTCCAGGGCCAGGGAGAACCACCGGGAGGCGGCGGGGAGATTGTCCTGAATTCTGTAGATGTCGCCCCTGCGCTGCCAGCCGTAGAGGTACTGGCCGTCCATCTCCAGGGCGGTCTGGTAGGCCTCGGAGGCGGAGTCGTACTGCCCCAGGTTCTCACGGACATATCCCAGCTCGCCGTAGAGCCACGGGTCCGGTGAAAGCTGGACGCACTTCTCCAGGCTAATTCCGCCGAATGCAGGTCATCGAGGCCCTCGTATACGAAAACAAGCTCCTGCCAGGCCTCGAAGAGATCCGGGGAGAGGTCAACCGCCCTTTCCAGGAGCTCCGCGGCTTCCTCCGGGCTGGAGCCGCTTCTCAGTCTTCCAAGGAAAAAGAGTGCATCGGGGTCATCGGGATCAAGCTCCAGTAACCTCTGGAACAGACTGTCGGCCATTGCCGTGCGTCCCTGGGCGAAAAGCAGCTCCCCAAGCCCCTTGAGGGCCCTCTGATGGTTCGGATCCGTCTCCAGGATCTCCCTGTAGACCTTGATCGCCCCGCCGTCCATGCCCATGGCCCGGTACAGGGAGGCAAGGTCTGCCAGTGCCGGTGTGTTGGAGGGTTCGAGTTCGACCACCTCCCTGTAGGCCTCCGCCGCGGCAGAAAGGGAACCCGCCGCCTCCAGGGCCGCGGCATACTGGTGTCTGAGGGGCACGGAGCCCGGCTGAAAAACCAGGGATTGGCGGGAAACATCCACGGCCATTTCCGGGCTGCCCATATCCATGTATGCCATTGAGAGGGTAAGCCAGGCAGGTCCGAAGGATGAATCGGCGGCAATGGCCGCCGAGGAATGGTCCACCGCCCCCTGAAGGTCGGTGAGGGAGAGAAGCCAGTAGGCGTAGATCTCGCTGAGCACCGGATCGGTCTCCCCGGCAAGGATGAAAGCCCTTGAGAACAGGCTGTCCATGAGGACCGTGTCCCGGGACATCCTTACCAGTGCCAGGGCGGTCCAGCCCCGGTGATCGTTGCTGTCCGCCGCCACGGCGGCCAGTGCCGGGGGAAGGGGATCCCCGCCGCCGCTTCCGAAACGGGAAATGGCCAATGCCGCCAGTTCCCCGGGATCTTCCATGGGATCCGCCATGATCGAGGTCATTTCGCTCCAGTTCATGGAGGAATACTCGGCGTACCACAGTGAGGGCCATGCCAGGATCATCAGCAGAAGCGCCGTCAAAAAACTACCTCCTTACACGCCGCCGGGATCACAGCAGTGCATAGTATCGGCCATGGTCGGTGTTTCTCCAAGGGACACCTCTCATGTGAAGAAATGAACTGCTATCCCGGCTGCGGCCACCGCCCAGCAGTACCAGGCGAAGCCCGAAGCCTGCCCTTTTTACAAAGCGCACCAGAACCGAGAGGGCAAGGAAACCCACCAGGCTGAAACGGCAAAACCTGCAAGCAGTATTCCCGTGGGAACGGTCCACTCCGCAGCGGGGAGCTCTTTCACCGCCGCCCCGGTTATTGCCGGAATGGCCAGAAGGAAGGAAAACCGTGCCGCCTCCTCCCGGGAGAGTCCAGTGGCCAGCCCGGCGGATATGGTGATCCCTGAACGGGACACACCGGGAAAAAGTGCAATGGCCTGGGCAAGCCCCACCCTTGCTCCCTGGCCCATGGAAGCCCTTTTATCAGCGGAACCGGAGCCGCCGTTGCCGAAAATGAAAAGGACCCCTCCGGTGAAGGACAGGGCAAGGGATACGAAGAGAACACTCTGGAAAAGCCCCTCGATGAAGTCCCCCGCAAGGATCCCGAGAACCGCCACCGGAACCGTTGCCAGGACCAGTGTGAGACAAAGCCTTATGCTGGAGGGATCCCGGCGGACCACCCCGGAGGCAATACCAATAATGTCCCTTCCGTAGAAAAGGAAGACCGCCACCAGCGTTCCCAGGTGAAGGATTATGTTGAAGGCCAGTCCGCCGTCGGGGACCTTCATCAGGGAAGAGGCCAGGGCGAGGTGTCCGGAGCTGGAAACGGGAAGGAACTCCGTAAGCCCCTGTATCAAAGCAAGGAACAATGATTCGGGGTATGTCATTCTATGAACTCCCTGTGCAGTTCACCAAGGGCGATATCCCGGCGGTCAAGCCTACCAGGCGCTTATGGTGGCATGGGAGTCAACCGTTTGCAGGGCATCGGTACCCGCCCGGTGGAGGGCTTCGCAGAACCTCGCCATGACGCCCCTGAGGCCGTGCATGCCGGCTCCCACGATGGACACCTTCACACAGGGACTCACCGTGGTGTACTCAAGGCCCATGGAATCCAGAAGGATCCCCACAGCGCCGGCTGAATCAACTGGAACGGTGAAGGAGACGGTGCACCGGTGTACACTGAACATGTCCATGGATACGCCGCTGTCCGCAACGCTTCTGAAAAGCCCGGCGAAGAAGGCGGAGGGGCTTCCGGAGCCCTGGACGGTGAAGCCGGTCACCACGGGACCGGAGGCTACTCCGACAATGTATCTGGTGTCCTCCAGGGCTCGGGAAGAACATCGGTGACCACCTCTCCAGTGGCGAAGGACCGCACCCTGAGGGTGAGTCCCGCGGAAAGAGCCGCCTCCGCCGCCCTGGGGTGCACAACCTTCGCACCCTGCCATGCCATCTGTCTGAGGTCCTCGGCGGAGATCCTCTTTATCCTTTTTGCCGAGGGTACTTTGTCCGGGTCGGCGGTGAAGACCGAATCCACGGTCTTGAAGAGCATTACCTCTTCGGCCTTAAGGGCCACGCCCAGGACCACCGCTGTGGTGTCGGTCCCCCCCCTGCCCAGTGTGTTCAGGTGCCCCATCGGGGCCTGGCCCTGGAAACCGGCTATGACCACCGCGCGGTTTTCCTCCAGGCAATCGTCTATCCTGGCCGTATCCACGCTCACAATCCTTGCGTCGCCGGAGACGCCGTCGGTGGATATCCCTGCTTCCCATCCGGTAAGGGCCTCCGCGGGGATCCCTGCATCCCTCAGGGCGGCGGCCATGATAATAGCGCTTATGACCTCACCGCAGGCCATCAGCCTGTCCTTCTCAAGGCTGGTGGATTCCCCGGGCAGAAGGCCCAGCAGGGTATCCGTGGCATAGGGGTCGCCCCGGCGCCCCATGGCGGAAACCACCACCACCAGCCGGTCGGTTTCCTCCAGTAGTTTCCCGCAGTGGTCCACCGCCCGTTCTCTGTTCTCTTCGGTTTCCAGGCTGGTTCCGCCGAACTTGGCAACCACCAGCTTCTTTCTCTCAGCCAAGACCCTTCTCCTTATGATTGGCCGCGGTTTCCGCGAGGTTCGTGAATTCCCTGGCGGTATCCGCCCATGTATAAAGGCTTTCAGCCCTTTTCAGACAACTTTCGGACATTCTCTCCCTGAGCTTCGCCCCGGTTATAAGCTCCCGAAGACGAAGGGCGCACAGAGCGGCGTCCCCCGGGGGAACAAGGAACCCCTCCACCCCGTCCTCAACTATTTCCGGAACCGCCCCGGCCCCGGCGGCCACCACCGGCATCCCGGACTGAAGTGCCTCGGCCACCGCCATTCCGTAGCCCTCCCACCGGGACATATTGGCGAGTATGTGACCGTTACTGTAAAAACCTCGAAGTTCCTCCTGTGTCAGGTGGCCATGGAGGGATACCCTTCCGGATATCCCCGATGAGCCAGCCAGTTCCCTCACCCGGCTGGCGTAGCCGGGATCGGCGGATTCGTCGCCAAGGATATGAAGCCGGAAGCTGAGGTCTTCCAGCCGGGCGCAGCTCTCCACCAGGGTCAGCTGATCCTTCCTGGGACAGAGGGTGCCCACGGAAAGTATTTTCACCGGTGTCTCCCGAAGCCCGTAGGGTGTAACGGGAAAGGGAGTGTAGCCCGGGGGTATCACAGCCATTTTCCAATGGGGATCCCCAGGGAAGCCACATCCCTGGCTGTGCTTTCGCTGTTCACCCAGATCCTGTCCCCGGCGCCAAGGAACCATCTGACAATGCGCCTCCGGCCCCCTGAAACGCCCTGGTCCCGGTCGTGCCACTCGAGGTGATGCACCATGTACAGAACCGGAAGCTTTTTCAGGGTGAGAAGCAGGCGTAGGGGGAACATGAAACTGTAGCTCTTGCTCACGATGAGGAGGTCCGGGGGGTGTTTCAGAATATGCCCCAGAACGTGCAGCGACCCCGGAGCCTTGAACCCCGCACCCCGGGCGGCACAGTTCTCCAGTGAAGGGCGGAAACGGTGTGGCCGGCCTTTTCCAGGGCCTTCACCATTCTGAAGTTGAAGGCGTAGCCCCTGTGCTGTGGTCCCGCAAACCGAGCATTACGAAAGTTATCTTCAATGGACCCCCTCTTCCGGGCTTTCTCCCGGGACTGCAAAGTATAGCCAAGCGGCGGATTAAAGTCACATTATCCCTGTGCCCCCCTGCTCCACGGTTCCGTGCTGACCGGTTATGTTTCAGGGGTACCGGAAGAAGGAGGGATCAGGTCTTGTCAGGGAAACATGTATGCATGGTGGTGAAGAACCGCCTGTCCACAGACGCAAGGGTAAAGAAGGAGGCCGCAGCCCTGGCAGGGGACGGCTGGAGGGTAACGGTGATCGCAATGCCGGAAAAGGGTTCCCCGGAAAGGGAAACCCGTGGAGGCATAGGGATAATCAGGCCCCCGGTTTATTCCCCACGGAAGCAGAGGCTCAGAGAAAGGGTTTCCGGAGCCTCCGGCCCGGAAGACCCCTCACTCAGGGCCAGGGTTCTTCGAGGAATAAGGAAGGATCCCCTGAGAAGGTTCGTGGCAGACCTGCAGAGGGACATCCCCTGGGAACTGAGGCTGCGAAGGGCCGCCATTGAAACAGGGGCCGATGTCTACCATGCCCACGACCTCGACACACTTGAGATATGCGGCATTGCCGCTGAAAGCACCGGCGCCGGTCTTGTCTACGACAGCCACGAGCTGTGGCTGGAGTCATCCAGGTTCCTGATCGCCACCAATCCCCTCAACCGTCTCCGTCTTCGGCGGATCGAAGGCCGCTATCTTCCCCGGGCGGATGCCGTGATCGCCGTTACCCCCCTAAGGGGGCGGGAGATGCGGAGGATGTACCCGGCAATGAAAAGGCTGGAGATAATAGAGAACGCCCCGGAGATACTCTCGGAGCCCCCGGCCCCGGGGAGGCTTCGCAGGATGACCGGCATAGAGGACGACAGGCTGATAGCCCTTTATCAGGGGGTTCTCTGCCTGAAAGGGGCCTGGAGGAACTCCTGGCCGCCGCGGGGATGTGCCGTCGCCGGGATGTCATGTTCGTTATAGTGGGCATGGATTCCTGGAACGGAACCCTCCAGAGGATGGCCCGGGATGCCGGTCTATCGGACAGGGTGGTGTTCCTTCCCCCGGTACCCTCCGAGGAGCTGCCGGAACTCACCGTGGACGCCGACATGGGCTTCATACTCTTCCAGAACACATGCCTGAACCATTACTACTCCCTGCCCAACAAGCTCTACGAGTACATGATGGCGGCGGTGCCCGTGATCGCCAGCGATTTTCCGGAACTGAGCAGGGTGATAGGGGAAACAGGCTGCGGCATTACCGTTGACCCGGAGTCCCCCGGGGCAATATCCTCAGCTGTGGACTCCCTGGCGGCGGACCCCGATGGAAGGCGTGCCATGGCCGCCGCGGGAAGGTCCGCGGCCCTGGAGGTTTACAACTGGGAGCCACAGAAGGAGAAACTCATGGAACTCTACAGTGAGCTGGCGGAACGGTGAAAAAAAGGCGATACTCCTCACCTATACCTTCCCCCCGCTTTCCACCGGAGGGACTCCGGTGGTACTCAACATGTGCCGCTACCTTCCGGATTACCAGTGGGAGATCATTCCCGTAACCGTAAAGAACCCCAGGGGGATGGGCCTCGACGACACCCTTCTTCAGGAGGTGCCCGGGAACACCAGGGTGGTGAGGGTTCCCCACGGGAAAAAAACCCCGCCGTTAAAGACCTCCCCGGATGCAGAAAGTGGTTTCCTCGGCAGGGCCCTGGGATTCCTGGCCCACAACTATGTTCTCGTACCGGACAGGCTGATAACCTGGAAAGCCAGGGTGATGCCGGTCCTGGAGGACCTCATCCGGCGGGAACGGCCCCACTGCATGATCTCCTTCGGCCCCCACCATTCCCTGCACCTCATAGCCCGCTCCGCCTGCAGAAGGACCGCTCTTCCCCACATCCCCTATTTCGGGGATCTGTGGCTGGCGGACAGCTATGTGGAGTGGCCAAGCCGGATCAACCGATTCATTGAGGGGCTTCAGGAGAGATCCGTGGTTTCCTCCGCCCGGGGCATCATAGCCACCACCGAGGGCTCCGCCGGCTATTTCGTCAACCGCTACGGCCAACGCTGCCCACCCACCCATGTGGCGGAGAACGCCTACGATCCCCGCCGGTTTCCCCAACCAGCCCCCCCCGCAGAGCGGGGCGAGCATCTAACCGCCGGCTGGACCGGGAATTTCTTCGCCCGGCAGTCCCCGGATGAGCTCCTGAGGGGCCTTGAAATGTTCTACGGCAGGAACCCCGATTCCCTGCTCCGGTTCAGAATGGCCGGGGGTATCGATGACAAATCCCTCCGCCTGCTTGATAAGGCCCCCCTTGCAGGTAAGGTCACCCATGAGGGTCGCCTCCCCTGGAAGGATGTCCCCGGCTTCCAGAGGAGCTGCGACATACTGGTGACATGCCTGAACCCACGCAGGGGAAGTGAGCTGAAGAACTCCAGCAAGACCGCCGAGTACCTCATTTCCGGAAGGGCGGTGCTGGCCATCGCCCCCGAGGGCGACATGACCGAAAGGATCAGGGACTACGGCCGGGGTTACACGGTGGAACCCAGGGCGGACGAGATAGCCCTTGGCCTTGAGAACATCGAGTACCAGTGGAAAACCTCCTCCCTCAGCCTTCCAGCGGATTTCCGGTCCATCGAGGAAAAATTCTCCGCGGTGAGGGTAATGAAGAGGCTCGCCGCCTTTCTCAGCGAAATGGCCGCCCCGTGAGGATACTCTATGTGCTGGGATTCCTCCCCACCTATGTAAAACGGGAGATAGAGGCCCTGTCCGCCGGTGGACACAGGATAAGGGTGCTCCTGCCGGAGAAAAGGGCCCAAAGGCAGACCGACGGCCACTGGCGAAGGATAATCCGCGACCCCGGGGGAGCGGCGTGAGTACCGAAAGGGTGATGCCCTTCCGCCTCTTCACCGCCCATGCGTCAGGCCTTGTCGCTCCATTTATCCGTGGTATCAGGTTTCCGGGCCATCTGCTCAGGGCCCTGAAAAACCGGGAGTTCCGCTACTTCCTCACCGCCAGTGAAACCCTCAGGACTCTTCCCAGGGGCTGGAAACCCCATGTGATACACGCCCATTTCGCCGGGGACCAGGCCCACATAGCCGCCAGCCTGGCCTCCATTCTAGGGGTTCCCTATACCGTTACCACCCACGCCACGGACATCTTCGTTCCCAGGAACGGGAAGAGGCTCCGGAGGGTTCTCTCAGGGGCCGGGGCCGTTTTCACCATCTCCGAATACAACCGGACCTACATGGAGGAGAATGGCATTTTCAGCGGAGGCGCCATTGTGGCGAAGCTGGGGATCCACCTCCCCTCCCTTCCGAAGCGAAGGCCCACCAATGGTCCCCCGGTTGCCGTGTGCACCGCCAGCGGCCTTGTGGAGAAGAAGGGTGTGGACATACTTCTGGAGGCCGCTGGCCTGCTGAGGGAAGAATATCCCTCCCTGCGGTTCACAGTGATAGGCTCCGACCCCGGCGAGGGGCTTCTCGCTGAATACAGGGAAAGGGCCCGGGATCTCCCGGTGGACTTCACCGGTACACTGCCATCAAATGAGACCATGGATATCCTGGCCGGCGCCTCCATGTTCGTACTGCCCTGCGTCAGGGCCGGAAACGGCGACCTCGACGGCATTCCGGTCTCCCTGATGGAGGCCATGGGCATTGGCCTTCCATCGGTCTCCACCCGTGTCTCCGGCATACCTGAACTCATAGAGCACGGCCAGAGCGGGCTTCTGGCGGAACCGGGCTCCGGTGAGGACCTTGCCCGAATGATAAGACAGATCCTTGAAAACCCCGAGGAGGCCCGGAAAATGGGCCTTGCGGGAAGGGAAAAGGTTCAGAGGCAGCACTCCGCCCAGGGTGCCGCCGCTGTGCTGGAAAACACGTTTAAAGCCATCCGTAAATTTGACAAATAGATTGCGTAAATTAAAGAAGCATAACAATTTAAGCATGACCCGCCAAACGGAAAAAACCGGGAGACTGAATGAATGAATGAAGTGATATGGCCCCTGGAGTTTCCCGAACTGGAAACGGAGAGGCTCCTGCTCAGAAGGGTGTCCCCGGAGGATTCCCAGGGGATATTCGAATGCTTTTCAAGCCCACTGGCGATGAAGTACATGGGAACACCACTGGATGATCCGGGTTCCGTGGGGGGTATAGTGGAGGAATATAGCCGTGGCCATGAAGAGGGGTACAGCATGGTCTGGGCACTTGAAGAGAAGAAGGGCGGGACCTTCGCGGGAACCGCCGGTTTCGAGGAGTTCAGCTTTCTGGACCTCTCCGCCGCAATATCCTTTACGCTCCTGGACTCAATGAGGGGAAGGGGATTCATGGGTGAAGCCCTTGGGGCAATTCTCAGCTATGGATTCAACTCCATGAACCTGAACCGGATCCAGGCCACGGTGCTTCCGGAGAATACCGGCGCGGTGAAACTGCTGAAGGGACTGGGTTTCTCCACCGAGGGACTCACCAGACAGAGCGTTTTCTTCCGTGGAGCATTCCATGATCAGCTCATACTAGCACTTCTTGAACAGGATTCCCGCTGATGGAAACCGGGGACTTCTACGCAGGCTTCGCCGGGCTCTACCACCGGCATCTGGAGGTTACCGGAAGGGACGACATCGCATTTTATACCCAGCTTGCCAGGGCCGCCGCCGGCCCGGTTCTTGAGCTGGGTTCAGGAACAGGCAGGACGCTGATACCCTCAGCCAGGGCCGGGGCGGTGATCACCGGTCTGGATATCTCGAAGGACATGCTTGACACTGCGGGGAAAAGCTCCAGGATGAAGAGCCATCGGTAAGGGAAAGGGTTACGCTGGTGGAGGGAAACATGGAGGACTTCAGCCTGGGAAGACAGTTCGATCTGATAACCACCCCTTTCGCTCATTCCAGCATCTGGCCGGTGTAAAGCAGCAGCTGTCATGCCTGTCCCGGGCCAGGGAGCACCTGGCGCCGGGGGGCAAATTCGTGCTGGACATATTCGACCCTGACCTTGAACTGCTCACCGACTACGGCAGGGCGGCGGAGTTCGGTGAGGAGCCCCCCTTCCCCATGCCCGACGGGACGATGGTGACGGTAAGCTACCGGAACCCTTCGGTGGATACGGTTAACCAGATCATCCACTGTGAGATGATCTTCAAATGGGATACCCCGGAGGGAAAACCCCATCGCATGGTGCAGGAGTTCATAATGCGGTACACCTTCAGATGGGAGGCGGAGCACCTTCTTCACCGTGCCGGCTTCCATGTCCGGTGTGTGCTGGGGGGTTACTCCGGCGAACCGGTGGGCTCCGGGGAGCTGGTTTTCATCTGCTCCCTCAGATAGGCAGGAACCAGGTAAGCTTGGCATAGAGGCCGTAGTCCGGTCTGCCGAAGCCTTCCCCGTCGTTTTGGGTAAACACGGTTTCCCCCAGTATGTAGAGCATGCTTCCCGGTCTGTACTGCCATGAGAACAGGGCGTTCCCCCGGAGTTCTTCCCATCCGGTCTCCCCGGTGGCTTCCCAGTCCATGGAAAAGTCGGTGTACTGGGAGAACAGCCTTATGTTCATACCGGTATTGAACATGTAGCCCATCCGGAGGGTAACCGACCTCCAGTCTGTGGATCTGGTGTCGTATTCCTCCTCCTGCCAGTTGTACTTCACCGTGTCCATGGTTCTGAACCAGTCACCGGAGGCGGCTATCTCCACCACTGAAACCGGTCTGTACCTCATGTTCCCGGTAAGGTTGGTGAAGGTCCCTCCGCTCTGGTAGCCCCGCCACCCGGTACCCGCCCAGAAACTGACACTGCGGAAGGGGTTGGAGCCGCCGCCGGCGAAGTATTCCGCGTAGCCGTCGCAGTATCTGCCCCGGGGCCCTCGTAGGGATCGAACCGAGACCGGTGGAGGGTGGTGTTCATTGTGAAGTTCCATCCGTTCCTGAAGGAACCTCCGGCCTCGAACTTCGCGCTGCGGCCAGGAGTTCACCGCTGCTCTGGGTCATGTTCTCGAGATCGCTCCTTAGGGTGAAGGTGGAGAACACCCTTTCCGGGCGGAAGGTTTTCCTCAGGGTGGCTTCCCAGGCACCGTAGTCGGTCCTGGATGTGTATCCGGTGGCGTTTGCGTTGAAATCCTGGCCTATCCTCCTGTAACCGAGGCTGTAGACCAGTGTGCTCCTGACGTTTTGAAGGCCACAGCTCCAGCTGTCTCCCGCGCCCTGTCCGGTATTGTCGGTGCCGGCCCAGGAACCGTGAAGCAGGTGGTTCCCCGGTGCCTCAAGAGCGCCATCGAAAGCGGCGGCGGTCATGTCCGCTCCGGGAGCGCCATGCTGTTCCGGGGTAATCTTTGACACGGCGGAAACAGCGGCGTAGCTGTAGCCACCCAGCTCCCTTATTCCTCTGAAAACACCAAAATTCGACGCCGGTGTAACCAGTGTGCTGTCGTTCTCCCAGACCCTGCCGGTGACTGCGTCCAGGAAACCGAAACGATAACTTCCGGCGGAACCCGTGACCTTTGCCCCGGCGATGATGGGGACTGGATCCCCGTTCTGGGCCACTGCTCCTATTCGCCTGGAATAAAAGAGGTTGAAGGGCATCTCAAAGAGTTCCCCCCTCTCAAGAAAAAAGGGTCTCTTTTCCCGAAGGAAGAGTTCGAAGTGGCCAAGGTTCATTTCCGCCTCGTCGGCTTCCACCTGGCCGAAGTCAGGGTTGAGGGTAAAATCTGCTGTGATGCCGCTGGATATGCCCATTTTTATGTCCATACCACCCTCTGCCGAGTAGTCGCCGCCTTCCACGGAACTAGCTTCATAGAACCTTCCGGCGGCGTAGGGCCTCACCTCGAACCCCAGGGAACCTGTAATGTTCGAAACACCTCGGAGTTCGGCAAAATCCGCTATGTCAGCCATCTGTCTCACCGTGGACAACCTGTACCAGCCGTTTTCCGAGGTTCTGCTGAGAACCCTCTGGAAGTTAACCCCCCACACATGGTCATCCTGGTCGGGAAACCGAAGACAGCTAAGGGGAATGGCGAACTCCGCTGACCAGCCGTTCTCAAGCCTCGCGGTCCCGCTCTCCCACACAGCGTCCCAGCCGTAGTCCCAGTTCCCGTCGCCGTTAAGCCTTGAGTCCATCTGGGAGTTGGCAAGGCTAACCTCGAAACTGAAGGCGCTTCTGCCGTCGTTCCATGTGTCAAGGAGGATGGCGATCCACTCTCCGTTTATGTAGTTGTCCCTGGGGGTGAGGGCTTCGGTCATTCTCTCCGGAAGGGAGTCGTACATTGTCAGTCCGAAGTAGACCCGAGAATCGTCATAGAGAATCCTTATGGTGGTTGGCTGGGACATTGCACCGCCGTAGGCAGGGGAGAACTGAAGGAAATCACAGGTCTCGCTCTGGGCAAGGTCCCATTCACCCTCATCCAGCACGCCGTCCATCACAGGTGGAACCGGGGTTCTGCGGGCATTCACCGTTCCCAGGGGAAGCCCCGAAACAACAGCTGAAAGTGCGATGATGAAAAACATAGCGTCCTCCGTTATCGGTCCGTTGAAGGTCGATGCAGGGTGTTGTTCCTTCAAACATTATTTATAATATGGTAAATTCTCTTGATATAATGCAAATTTGTTCTTGAGTATTTGTGCCGTATGGATTTAGGATTCCGTAAGAGCCTACAGCAGGGCCAGAAAACCATCCAGCTTTTCTCCGGTGAGGATTATGCCGGAAGAAAGGTTGACCACCGGAAGACGGTCATCCCTGCAAATCCTTTTCAGCTCCCCCAGAACAACAAGCAGCCTGCGGACTTTCGCCTGGGTCCAGGATTCATTTAGGGAGTTATCAACAAAGTTATGCACAATCCTGTCCGATGAAGACTCCGCCCAGGAAATGGAGCACCCGGCGAGGAGCTTCACCGCCTCGGCCCTTCGGCACATCAGGCACCGGTCGTGGCAACGCCATCAAGGATTTTCTTAATATCGTGTTCGTCAACTACTTCACTACGGGGCTCCCCTGCTTCTTCCTCCAAATCGCCGGGATTCAGGAACATTTCCTTTCCGTTGAGCAGAAGCCCGGTTTCCTCCACCTGGCAGCACCATTTTCCAGTGTGTCCTTCACGGTTGCCAAGGAGGCTTTTCCAATAAGTTTTCCACAAATGTCCCTTTAATTTCTCCTGTTTTCAAGATCGAGGCGAGGCCTGCGAAGTCCCTTATCATCCCGGGGCCGGTGAAGGGACCGTAACGGTCCTCAACTTTTGTAACGGTGATCATGTCTCCGGTAAGGTACCAGAGATCCTGCAAGGTGATCTTTCCAGCCCTGTTGTACTCCGGGGAAAGACCGCTTATGAGCTCGCTCTCATGGACCGCGGCATGGAAAGGGGTCTCCGCGGCTTCCCACTCGATACGGGATATCCTCGAGAGCATTTCCCCCTTCCTGCCCCGGGGCGTTCCGGTGAAGTGTCCGTTGACCCTGGTTCGAATGCTCCTGGCCTTACCGACATATAGTGTTCGCCCACCCCGGTCGAGGAACCGGTAAACGCCGGGCACCGGGGGCAGTGAGAGCCTCTCTTCCCTGGAAATGCCGTCACCTGTGAACCCCTCCTTAAGCGCCCTGTAAACCGCTTCAGTGGCCAGCACATGATCTGAGGCCCTTCTGTACTCCTTCATAACGTGGCCCGTTACTCCCGCCACGGCCCTGAGGCTGCCTGACCGAGGCCGGGGATCCCTTCCCGGGCCATTTCCCTTGTACAGATGAATGGAAGGTCCAGCCTGTTAGGTGATCAAGCCATTTTTCTCGTAAACGGCGTGGTGTGCCACAAGCAGAAAGCCCTCCGCCACCCCGGAAAAGAGTTTACCCATCTCCTCAGGAGCAACGGCCCGGCGGCTCTGAAGCCACCCCGGTTCTATGCCGGTGATCCGCCTTACATGGGGAGGTATGTCCGGAGTCCCGTTGTATATGAAGAAACAGTGGACCTCTCCCCGGGGACGCTTCCAGGCTATCTCCATGGGGAAGCCCTTCCCGGGGGTTCCCACGGCCTGTATGTCAACGAAAAGGACGTTTTCGGTGATCTTGATCTCCTCTCCTCCGTCCCCGGGACTTCAACCCTCACATTATAATACCGGCCTATGATGAATCCTTTTCTTTCATGGGTCCTGGGGCTTCTGAAAAAGACCGCCCTGGTGTGCGGGGAACTCTTCAAGGTAATGATTCCCGCACTGATCGCGGTGAAGCTCCTTGAGGTGCTCGGGGTGTTCCAGCCCATTGCCGGCGCCTTCGCCCCTGCAATGGAACTCTGCGGACTTCCGGGGGAGGCGGGGCTGGCCTGGGTAACCGGGATGCTTTCCAACATGTACGGCGGTCTGGCAGTCACCGCGGGCATGGTAAAGCCCCTTGGTCTTACCACAGCCCAGATCACCACCCTTGGCTGCATGCTGCTCATTTCCCATTCCCTCCCCGTGGAGATAACCGTGGCTGCCAGATCAGGAGTAAAGCCCTGGTTCCTTGTGCCCTTCAGGCTACTAACAGGTTTTCTCTTCGGCATTATCCTTAACTGGTTCTTCACCGCCACCGGCCTGCTTCAGGGAGACCCGGTGGTTCTCTGGAGCGCGGCGGAGCAGGGGGCGGGCTTCATCGGCTGGCTCACCGGCACGCTGAAGAGCATGGCCACGATATTCGTTGTAATCCTGGCTGTCCTTCTGATGATGGACCTTCTGGAGAGGGTTGGTTTCATGGCTCTTCTGCGTCGGATGCTCAGACCTGCCTTCGCCCCCATGGGCATTGGAGACGAGGCCTCCACCATTACGGTGATAGGACTGATACTGGGGATCTCCTACGGCGGAGGAATGATCATTCGGGAAGCGGCGAGGGGGGCAATACCCCCGAGGCAGATACTGGCCTCGGTCTCATTCATGAGCATATGTCATGCGGTAATAGAGGACACAATGCTGGTGGGTTCCCTGGGAGTCTCCTCCATAGCGGCGCTGCCCGGGCGGATAGTCTATTCCTGGGTGGTGATGTTCCTGCTGCTATCGGTGTCGAGGCATCTCTCTGACAGGGCCATATCCAGGATCTGCGGCTCACCCGGCGGGGGGCCTGACTCACATTCATCCCCTGCTTCACCGTTCTGATTGTCCCACAGGGCGGAAAAGCACTGATCCACAGTGGGGTTTTCCGGCAGAATGCCGTCGGCGGCCATATCCTCCAGCATGTCCAGTATCCTTCCGATCACCGGACCCTCAAATCCAAGGGCTTTCAGCCTGTGGCCCATGTCATCGGGGATTATACGGCCGGTCTCCTGCCGGACCAGCCTTTCCTTCAGTTCGGATAATCGCTCCAGGCTTCCCGGGAATGATCCGGGGAATGGGCCTTTATGTCCGCTTCCGCCAGGATCATGAGATTCTGAAGCTGGTCTCCCGAGTCCCGGATCAGCCTTCTTACAGCGCTGTTGGTCCAACTGGGATCATAAAGTACCGGCCTCATGTGGTTACGAACCAGAAGGGCCACCGCTCTTTTCCTGGCCCTGGAGAACCGTAATCTCTCAGCAACGGAATTCACCAGGGTCTCCCCCTCTATGTCGTGCCGGTGGAAATGGGGCTCACCCTGGTTGTCAACCCGTCTTACAAGACCCTTTCCGCAGTCGTGGAGAAGGGCCGCCCAGCGAAGGTCCGCCGAGGGGGCACCTCGGCCACAACCCCCAGGGTGTGGTGCCAGGCATCGGAATCGTGGTACTTTCCCTGCTTCAGCCCATCGAGTACGAAGAGGTTTTCCATCTCGGGGATGACCCTCATTAGAACGCCGTCCTGCTTCATCATGGCAAGGGCATTGGCAACACCGGTGCCGTCGAAGGAGGCGAGGAGCCCGGTAACTTCCTTGTACTTCCTTTCGGCGGAAACGGTGTCAAGCTCGAAGGAGAGGTCCCGGGCGGCCCTTCTCACCCTTTGTGCAATCCTGAAACCCAGCTTCGCTGCGAAACGGTAGGCGCGGAGTATTCGAAGGGGGTCGTCGGAGAAGGAAGTGTTGGGGTTACCAGGTGTATCGATGACGCTCTCGGCCAGTGCCTTCCTGCCGCCGAAGGGGTCGATGACGTTGCCTTCTTCGTCCATGGCCATGGCGTTCATGGTGAAATCCCTCCGCCTGAGATCCTCCTGGATGGTGTCGCCAAACCTTACCATGGGATTCCTGGAACCCCGGCGGTAGACCTCGGATGCCCGGAAGGTGGTTATCTCGGCCTTCTGGCCGGTTACAGGATGGATGGCCGTAACGGTACCGAAGGGCACACCGGTGGGGATGACCTTGACACCCTTTTCAGAAAGGAAGTCTATCACGTCCTGGGGTCTGCCGTCGGTTGCGTAGTCGCAGTCCCCCGGGGGTATACCCAGAAGACGGTCGCGGACGGTTCCTCCTACCAGGAAGAGGCTGAATTCAGAGTTCCTGAAGATATCGAACATTCAAAGAATATACTTTCGTGAGTGCCCTGGCACTAGAAGGGGAAGTTGAGCTACCTGCCGAAAAGCCTTCTGAAGAACCTCCGGAACCTTCCCCGCTTCTTTGGTTCCTCTCCGGTGGTCTCACCTGAGAGAGAGGAGAGTATTGACCCGGTGTCCACATACTGGGCAACCAGTTCGACTATCCTTCTGATCTTGTGCTCTTCATGGGCTCAACCTTGAATATGCGCCTGGCCAGGCTTCCTGAGGATCTTTCCAGGCCATGGCCGGTGTAATACATGGGAATCCGTGTGGCCCGAAAGGCCTCGATCCGTCTGGGGTCCGGCTCGCCGCCGCAGACTATCACAGCCCCTGGCCCCGGGGCTCCGGAGACGGATGCCACCACCATGGCGTCCAGCACCTCGGGCCTGGAATGGTCCACCAGCACCGTACGGCCCGGCTCTTCGGCAATCTGCCTCAGGACCTCCTCGGAGGATCCGAAGGCACTGATATGCCCCGCCCCGGAGGATGTGTCGCCGCCGGCGAGTTCCACCACCGGTTCGGCGCCCAGTGCCCGCCGAATGAGCCCCAGCGAGGGCTTCGCTATGCTGTCTTCGTAGGGGATGTAACCGAAGACCGGAATGCTTCTGTCTTCGAACCATTTGCCAAGGAGCTCCCTGACGGTTTCCATTTTGCCGGGAATGATCCTGTTGATGACAACGCCGAGAATAGGTACATCGTAGTAGTGGAACATTGAGGCGCAGAGGTTGAACCTGTCGATGGTGGAGCCTATTCCGCCGTCCAGTATGAGAAGCACCGGAGTTCCCAGTATCTTCGCCACCCTGGCGTTGGACATGTCAAAGACCGAACCCACACCGGGATGACCGGTGCCCTCGACCAGAACAGTGGTGCCGTTCCTGCCCAGGGCCCTGTATGCCCTTTTTATTCGACCGTGCAGGTTCGAGGGCTCTCCGGTACGGATATATCCAGCCGCTGCCCCGGAGGAAGCCGCGAAGGGAGCCGCATCCTCCAGGGGAAGGGCCATCCCCAGAGCTTTGTCAACGAACCAGGAATCCTGCCCCACCTGCCTGCCCTCAACAAGGGTAGTCTTCTGCCCCAGGGGCTTCGTGAAGGCCACTCCCCCGGGAATGTTCTCCCGAAAACTGTGCAGCAGCCCCAGGCAGAGCGTTGTCTTGCCGGCGTCTTTCCCGGCTCCAGCTACGTACAGGCCTTTCATAACTGAATTATAAAGCCATCCGTAAATTTGACAAATAGATCTCCTAAAAGGTTGACAGGGAATAAGTAAACTATGCCCCCGAGAATCGTTCTTTTTCGGCGGGTCAGATCTGCGGGAGTTGATATATATCGAACCGGCGCGCCCCGTTGGGTGAGGCGCGCCGGCGAGGAGGGATGTATGACCGGATTAACCGGGTGAAGCGCAGGTTCTTATGTGTCTGCCTTCATCAACTATTACCCGTGCCTTAGGGAATGGTTCCAAAATATTGAGGGAGCCGGCACGCAGGGGGTGGACCGCACGCCGGCTCCGTGGTCGCATCAATCCGGAGGGATCTTTGCGGACCGTCAGTTAAGGTCGACCGGGTTTCCCGTCACGGTGAAATGGTTCTTTCACAGATGTTGACGACCCTGTCGCCGACCCTCTCGATGTTGTGTGCCACCCAGTCCAGCATCATTGTCTGTTCTATGTTCCCGGGCTTCTGCATCACGAATGTTATCAGCTCCCTGTGGATCTGGTTGTAGAGAACGTCGATCTTAAGATCCCTGGTCGGGATCTCCGCCGCAGCCTTTGCATCGTTCTCGGTAAAGGCCCTTATAGCGTCATAGAGCATCTTTCCGGCTATCTCCTCCATCCGGGGGATATCAATAAGGGGTTTGACCAGCTGCTGGGAACCTATCTTCAGGCTGATCCGGGCTATTCCCTTGGCGTAGTCCCTATTCTCTCTATCTCAGTTGATATCTGCAAAATGGAGAACAGAAGGCGAAGATCGGTGGCCACGGGCTGCTGGGTGGCGATGATGTTCAGGCACTGTTCCTCGATCTCGAGACACTTCAGGTTGACTATCTCATCAGCCTCGATGATCATCCCTGCGCCCTTCATATCCCTCTCGTCCAGATACTTGATAGAGGCAGCAAGGTTCTTCCTGACCCTTTCGGTTACCTGGAAGAGTTTCTGCTTGAGCTCCTCAAGCTCCCTGTCGAAATTCTCTCTGGTCATGGCATCCTCCCGATCAGCCGAATCTTCCGCTGATGTAATCCTCGGTCCTGCTGTCCGAGGGAGTGGTGAAATCTGCCTTGTGGGTCCGAACTCGATCAGGTTGCCCGCTCTGTTCTCATCGGTGAGAAGAAAGGCAGTGTAGTCGCTTACTCTGGCCGCCTGCTGCATGTTGTGGGTGACAATGGCGATGGTGTAGTTCTTCTTCAGGTCGTTCATCAGCTCTTCTATCTTCAGTGTGGCCACCGGGTCCAGAGCCGAGGCCGGCTCGTCCATAAGGATCACCTCCGGTTCCACGGCGATGGCCCTGGCGATGCACAGCCTCTGCTGCTGACCGCCGGAAATGGACATGCCTGATTTGTGAAGGTCATCCTTCACCTCGTCCCACAGCGCAGCCTTTCTGAGACTTTTCTCAACTGTCACCGCCAGCTCGGACCTGTTCTTCATGCCATGAAGCCTTGGTCCGTAGGCCACATTGTCGAAAATACTCTTCGGGAATGGGTTGGGCCTCTGGAAACCATTCCTACCTTCCGCCGAAGATCAACCACATCCTCGCCGGAGATGTCTTTCCCATCAAGATAAACCTTGCCCTCGGTGGTTACACCGGGAATGAGGTCATTCATTCTGTTGAAGCTCCTGAGAAAGGTGCTCTTGCCGCATCCTGACGGACCGATGAAGGCGGTTATCCTGTTCACCGGAATATCGAGGCTTATGTCGTTCAGGGCCTTGAAGTCTCCGTAGAAGAGGCTGTATCCCTCTGCCTTCATCCTTATTTCCTGCTGTGTCATCTGTTACCTCGTTTTCGCTGAGATCCGGCTGGTTACGATGTTGATGACCAGGTTCATCAGAACGATCAGAGCAACCAGTACCGCCGCTGTGGACATTGCCTTGTCGAAGGCCCGTGTTTCCATGGCAAGGTAGTAGACATGCAGGGCCATGGTCCTTCCGCCGGACATGAGAGACTGGGGCACCCTGTAGCTGCCTCCCAGTGTTACGAAGAAGATCGCCGTTTCACTGACTATTCTGCCGGCGCTGAGAAGAATGCCCGTGGATATACCGGGGAAGGCCGCCGGCAGGACCACCTTCCAGATGGTTTCCCACCTGGTGGCCCCGAGGGCCAGTGAGCCCTCTCTGTAACCGGCGGGTACTGAACCAAGCGCCTCCTCCGTGGTCCTTATGATCACCGGAATGATCAGACAGGCCCCTGCAAGGGAGGCTGAAAGTATCGAGAATCCGAAATTGAGTGCGGAAACGAAGAGGGCGTAACCGAAAAGACCGAAAATTATCGAGGGCACCCCTGCCAGGGTTTCCACGCCGAACCTGGCCAGGGAGACCAGTTTCCGCACCAGCCGGCTTTCGGCATTGGAGGAATACTCGGTAAGGTAAATGGCGGCGCCCACTCCCAGCGGTGTGGCAAAGGCAAGGGTTACGACTATCATGTAGAATGTGGTAACCACCGTTGAGTAGATACCGCCGTCGCCGGACAGCCCACCCCGGGGAGAGGTGGTGAAGAAATCCGGAGTGATCTGGGGAAGACCCCTCACCATTATGTAACCAACCACGAAAACCATTATGAGAA
This sequence comes from Candidatus Sabulitectum silens, assembly GCA_001875255.1. Taxonomy (GTDB): domain Bacteria; phylum Fermentibacterota; class Fermentibacteria; order Fermentibacterales; family JCC-6; genus Sabulitectum; species Sabulitectum silens. The sequence continues at coordinate 216,858 of MJAN01000002.1, forward strand.
CTGCTATCATCCCGGTGATCCAGAACATGGAAAAGGCTGTTCCCTGGGACACTTTCCTGTGCAGGCGGGAGTTCTTCATTGCTTTCTGTCTCCCCTGCTGATGGAGGATTTGAGAAGGAACCTGGCTGAACTGTTAACGATCATTATCAAAATGAAAAGAACCACTCCGGTGGCAAAAAGGGCGCTCTCGTGAACCCCTGTAGCATAGCTTATCTCCACGGCTATGTTCCCGGTGAGTGTCCTCGCCCTGCTGAGGAATATGGTAAGGGGATTCCCGTTTGCAGCCGAGGGGATCACCACTGAATTGCCTATCACCATTATCATGGCGATGGTCTCTCCCAGGGCCCTGCCCAGACCGAGGACCACAGCGCTGATTATCCCCGGCCTCGCCGCAGGGACCACCACCCTGGCGATGGTCTCCCACCTGGTGGCTCCCAGGGCCAGGGAGCCCTCCCTGTAGCTTTTCGGAACGCTTCTAATGGCGAACTCGGAAACATTTGCAATGGTGGGAAGGACCATTATCGCAAGCACTATGGAGGCGGTGAGCAGACCGAAACCCACATTCCCCGGGGCGGGGATGGTCCGTATGAGGGGGACCAGCACCACCATTCCGAACAGGCCGTAGACCACCGATGGGATACCGGCCAGAAGTTCGATCGAGGGTCTGACAAGTCCGCTGACCCAGCCCGGGGCGATGTCGGAAAGGAAAACCGCGGTGCCCAGGGCAAGGGGAACTCCGATGGCAACGGCCCCGAAGGTAACCAGACCGCTGCCGGCGATCATGGCGAGTATACCGAACTCGCCGTTCCCCGGCCTCCAGACCTTTCCAAGCAGCAGGTTCCGAAGACCGATCTCCCGGAAGGCCGGCATTGCCTCCTTCGTTGTGAAGACAAAGATGAGAAGTACGATCAGCACTGAAGCCAGGGCGGAAACAAGCAGAACCGTCTTCATTGTTTTTTCCATTCCCGATCTCGCTCCATAATGCCGGCTTCCGGAAGTCATATTCTACATCCCCCCGGTCAGTTCTATATGGCCAGGTAGCCCTCGGCTACCACTATTGCCTGTCCGTCCTCACCCTTGATGAAATCGAGCCAGTCGGCCACGGCACCCTGGGGCTCGCCGTAGGTGACCATGTTCAGGGGTCTGAAAACGGGATAGTCACCTGCCTCGACGGCTTCGGACGTGGGCAGGGAACCATTCACCATGAGGGGCTTGGTGCTGTCATCAAGGTAACCGAAGCTTATGTAGGCGATGGTTCCGGGGGTGGAGGCGGCGGTGGTGCGAACAGCGCCGTTGGAGGGCTGAAGAATGGCGTTCTCGCTCATGAGGGCGTCGCCCAGAACGAGCTCTTCGAAGGCGGCCCTTGTACCTGAACCCTCTTCCCTGGAGACCACGGTTATGGGGCCCGGTGTTCCGCCGACTTCGGACCAGTCGGTTATTGCACCGGAGAAAATTCCCATGGCTTCTTCCATGGTTATTCCGTCCACATCCACATCGTGTCCGGTCACAATGGCAATTCCATCGTAGGCAACTGTGTGGATCACGATCTCGGGACATTCCTCTATCTCACTGTCCTTGATCTCCCTGGAGGCCATGCCCACATCAGCGGTCTGCTCGGAGGCGCTCTTCACGCCAACACTGCTGCCGCCGCCACTGACTGTGATGCGAACATTGGGGTCAACGGCTTCGTAGGCTTCACTGAAGAGCTCGGCAAGGGGCTGAACCGTGGTGGAACCCACAACGCTGATCTCCACGGTTTCAGCCTGGGGTTCGCCGTTTCCGTCGGCAGCCGGGGTTTCGCCGGCTTCGCCGCAGGCGCTGAAGAGCACCATGAGGGCAAGACCGGAGATGGCTGCAAGTTTTCCTTTAAGCATATTTCTTTTCCAATCCATTTTTCGGGTTACCTAGAACTTCATTCTCCAGCCGAAGTACATGTCTGTGTGGCCGTCGGTCTCTTCGTCCTGGAAGGAGTAGTTCCTCATGCCTATCTGGCAGTGTTCTTGCCGGAGTAGAGGTCGAGGTTGAGGCAGAAGTCGATGGCACTGATGTCGTTCTCGGGATCCTCATCACCGGCGAAGCCGGGGCTGACCGTTTCGTACCGGATGGCGGGTCTTACGGCCTGAAGCATCTCTCCCTCGAGATCGAAGTTGGCCATCAGGGTCATTGCGTAGCCATTGGCGTCGGTCCAGTCCACATCGTCATCCATGGTGTCACCGATCATCAGGTACTCACCGGCGAAGTGAAGGTCGGCGGAGGGGCTTAGGGGGAAATCGGCGGTGGCGAAGATGTCCATGCCCGTTGCGCTGTAGCTCTCATCCATCGTGGAATCGGCATACTCGGCGGTGGAACCGATGGCGGCTCCGATCATAACTCCCTGAGTGGGGTTGATCATTGCCCTGGCGGTGAAGTTCTTCAGATCGTCATCCTCTGGCTCGTTGTCACCCTCGCCGTTGCTGTAGGTAAGGTCAATGTCCACCACACCGAAGTCAGCGTTGAGGTTAAGGCCGATGTCCCGCTTGCCGAAGTCGCTGATCATGTCCGCAACCATTGCCCTGTCCCGGAAGTAGAGGCTGCTTCCGGAAATGAAGTAGTTGTAGCCGAAGGGTCTCTTGAAGTGACCCATGGAGAAGGTGAAGTTCTCGGTGAAGTGCATGTTCAGCATGATGTCTTCGGTGGTAAGGCTGAGGTCCTCGTAGGTGCCTGTGTACTTGGTGGGCTGAGCTTTGAAGGCTATCTTGCCGTCTACCCAGTCATTGAGAGTGGGAAGCCATTCGATTGTGGCGATAACATTGAAATCATTGTTGGGTTCGCCGTCGGCAAGCTCCTCGCCGTACATGTTGAAGGTGCTGATAACATAGCCCTTGAACTTGAGGAGTTCGGCTCCTCCGGTGGAAAACTCGCCGCCGGCCATGGCTGCCAGAGCGACTATCAGTGTAACTGCAATCAAGTTACGCATTCAATACCCCTTTCGTGTTTCTGTTGAGCTGCCGGTTTACACTCCGGCTACCGGGGGAACATCAGGGGCTGCTGTTAAGGATGTATTTTGGAAATGTTAAGGAACGGTTAATCCGCCAGGGGCAATGTGAAGAGGAAGATCGAGCCTGGCCGGGTGTGCTGGTAACGCTTATGGAGCCGCCGTGGGCTTCCACAATGTGCTTTGCGATGGCGAGGCCCAGACCTGTGCCCCCATCTTCCGGGACCTGGAGCGGTCCACCACGAAGAATCTCTCGAAGATGCGCTGCTGTTTGTCCTCGGGTATGCCCTTCCGGTGTCCGATACCGCGAAACCGCCAGCGCCCCGGGATGAAACCCTTACCTCGATGCCCCCTCTTCTGTGTACTTTATGGCGTTGTCGATGAGATTCACCAGGATCTGCTCCACCCTGTAGCCATCGGCCCTTACCTTCAGGTCAGGTTTGTCCAGATCGCAGGAAAGGGTAAGACCAGCGGAGGAAGCCGAGGCCTGAAAGAGTGGAAGCACTGTCTTCATAAGATCATCGACCCTGGTGACCTCCAGTTTCAGGAAGCTCCCTTCCCGCTCGACCTCGCTGAGTATCTGTATGTCCTTCACCAGAGCGATTAGCCTGTCGGTGTTCCTCAGGATCACATCCAGATAAACGTCGGCATCTCCTTCGGATTCCTCTTTCAGGGTTTCCGCATACCCCTTGATTGCCGTAAGGGGTGTTCTGAGTTCGTGGGAAACGTTAACCGCGAAATTCCGCTTGATCTCGGAGAGATTGAACTCCTGGGTAATGTCCCTGAAGGAGAAGACGCTGTCTTCCGAGTCCTCCACGGAGGCGGCGGTCCAGGCGATCACCTTGCCTGATAATCCAGTTTTCCGCCGGACTTACCCCTCTGAAGCCTTCCGAATATCTCCCTGATCTCGCCTGGAACCGGGGAATCGGAATCGGAAAGCTCGAAAATGCTTCCGAAGGCCCTGTTGGCAAGAAGGATGCGATCATCCCGGGAAACCACCACAACCCCCTCGGACATGGAATGGAGTATTGCCCTGCTTCTGTTGTCCGACGCGGAAAGCTCCCCTATCAGATCTTCGGTCTTTGACAGTGTCTGATTCAGTGTCTTTGCCAGTGCATTCTGCTCAAGGGTGTATCCAGGGGCTGCCCTGGCGCCGAGGTCACCGCCTGTTACCCGGTCCGCCACCGCGGCAAGATCGGCAATGGGTCTGGAGATCCGCCGTGAGATAAGCCAGGCGCTGACAACGGAAATGATGAAGGCGGCGGCTATGATCAAAGCCATCCGGGCAAGTACCGGGGATACCATTGCCGAATGGCTTTCAAAGAAGAGGCTGGTCCTTACCACCGCTGGAATGGAGTCTCCCTGAAAGACCGGAACTGCTGCGTAGATCATTTCCCGTCCAAGGGTGGCGCTGTTCCTTGAGGAGCTTCCTGGAATTCCGTTAAAGGCGCTTATCACCTCCACCCGGGTCCTGTGGTTCTCCATCTCCCGGCTGTCCTTCTCGCTGTCGGAGAAAACGGTCCCGTCCCTTCCAATGACAGTGATCCTGGCATCCATGTCCGAGGCGGTAACGCTCAGTACGGAGTCCATCCCCCAGGTGTCGTCATTTGCCAGATACCGGTCAACCGTTGGCACAAGGGCCCTGGCGGAACGGATGAGGTCCTCGGTGGCCCTTTCCCTGAAGGCGCTGCGCAGGGATGAAAAGACAATGAGTGGAGCGATCACCGCCAGAAGCAGGATTATCCACAGATAGCCCCGGACGATGGACCTGAAAAGGGAGGGCATTCTTTCCTTCACTGATCCGGTTCCCCTACCCTGTAGCCTATTCCCCTGACATTCTGAACCATTTCCGCCGCTTCGCCCAGTTTTTCCCTTATGTGCCTGATGTGGACATCGACGGTCCTCTCGAAAACGAACTTCTCGCCGCCCCAGAGGTGGTCGAGGATCCTTGAACGGGAAAACACCCTTCCGGGGCTGTTTGCCATGAAATAGAGTATTCTGAACTCGGTGGATGTGAGGTCGATCCTTCTGCCCCCGACGGTAACGATGTATGTCTCCGGATCCATTTCCACAGCACCGAAGGAGACGGTTTCCGTGGCATCCTGCTTACTGTCATCACCGGATACCCTTCTGAGGACGGCCCTAACCCTGGCCACCAGTTCCCTGGGGCTGAAGGGTTTGGTCACATAGTCGTCGGCGCCCAGTTCCAGGCCGGTGACCCGGTCGGTTTCGTGATCCAGGGCTGTCAGCATTATCACCGGGATCCCGGAGTGTTCCGCGGAGTTCCGAAGCTGCCTGCAGATGTCGGTACCCTGAAGATCGGGCAGCATCACATCGAGGACGCAGAGTGAGGGAGAGTTCCCGGAGTTGAGCCAGCTAAGGAAGTCATTTCCCTTTTCAAAGGATACAACGCTGAAACCGGCACGCTGGAGATGAAGGTCGACAAGGTCCCTTATGTCAGCCTCGTCGTCCACTACAGCGATCAGTTTGTCCCTTTTCATGGATCCTTCCCCTCTCCGCATCTTTTCAGTGTAAGGATAACAACGGTGAGGGCTCCTGCAAAGACCGCCGCGGCGGTTGCCCAGGCAGCGCCCACGCCTCCCATCTCCGGTATGAGCAGAATGTTCAGGAAAACATTGATCACAGCGGAGATGAGAACGCTCCAGAAAGAGTACTGCGGCTTGCCCATGGCGGAACCGGCGGTGGAGAAAAGGCTGCCAAGGGGTTTGATAAGGGCAAGCCCCCGAGAATGGCAAGAATGGGCCAGTTCTCATTGTATTTCCCCCTGTAGACAACATCAATAACCCATCTGGGACAGAGGACGAGGAGGGTTACCACGGGAAGCTGTATCAGCTGAACATAAAGGAAGGCCCTCATGGTCTTTCTGATCAGGTCGTGCCTGCGGCCCTCGGACCAGGCCCGGGATATCACCGGCATTAGAACCATGTTCGCCGCGGCGGACACCAGTATCACCATGGATGTAAGTGCCCTGGAAGCCCCGTAGGCAGCCACATCTCCCGGGGGAGCCAGTTTTCCAAGCATGAGTATGTCCGTGCGGGTGTACACGAACCCCGCCAGGGTGGTGCCAAGGGAAAAACCGGCGAACCCGGCCACCCGTCTGAGGGCATTCCTGCTGATACCGGCACCGGGGTCGAAAAGATCCCGGGCGGCCCATGCTCCGAAAACAAGGGCGGCGGCATTGGCCAGCGCCGTTGCCTGAAGGACCTGAACCGCCCCGGTGAGCTTTCCGGTGAAAATGAGCCATCCGACTATTCCGCCCCTTATGGCAAGGATGATGAGATCGGTCTGCATCACCCTGACGGTTCCCAGCCTGGTGAGAAGCAGATTCCTCGGTATGTGGGAAAGGGCACCGGAAACGGCGGCCACAGCGATCCAGGGGATTATTCCCCCGAGGTCGATGTCATTGTAGAAGGCATCAAGCGCCCCGAAAACAAGAAGGATAACCGCAGCGGCGACGCTGAAGCCCAGGGTCATTAGAATGGCGGTGTTCGCCGCGGTGGAGGTTTCGCCGGATGGCTTTTCGCTGCCCAGCTTCAGAAGGGCCTGAAGGACGAAGCCGCCCCCAAGCAGCCCGGCGAAGAGCTCGATGGACCTGGCGATGGAGTAGGCGGCATAGGCCTGGTCGGGCAGCTGCCTGGCTATGAAGATGGACAATATTCCCCAGAGCGCCAGGGAACCCTGGCTCACCAGGGCAGGAAATCCGAGATTGACCGTTTTACTTCTTCTCAGAGACTTTCCTCCGGAAACGGAGCTGCTCCTTCGTGTCCTTCAGAAGATCTCTGAGGAATGGGCCTGACTCCGGTGATTCCAGAACCGATTCATACCAGGTAACGAAGGCTACCCATACCAGGCACAGAAGGAAGGCCAGTGCGGTGTAAAGCAGTACCATAACGGTGCGCTTGGGATAGGACCTGAGGTATTCCGGTGTGGCGGGAACGATTATCTCGATGGTGGGGCTCTCCCTGGACTCCTCTACCCGCAGGGTTTCAAGCTCCCTGCGAAGGAAGAGGTAGACGGCGCTTCTGGTTTCCATGTCCATGAGAAGGGCCTCGTATTCCGCCAGGTATCCCGGAATGCTGTCCATCACCGGAAACACGCTGAGGGAATCGCCGGATGTGGACCTTACCCTGAGGGCGTTCTCAAGGTAACGGTACTGGGCGCTGGCCTGGTTGTACATGGCGCTTCTGGCTGAAAGGTTACCGGAAATGCCCTCCAGAAGTGCGCCGGCGGTTACCATTTCGCTTTCTATGGCAGCCATGGCGTCCATCATGCTGGAAGCCTGTTCCTCGGGGAAAACCAGACCGGTCCTGGTTCTGAACCCTTCCATGGCGTTCCTGGCGGTTTCCAGTGATTCAGCGGCCATCACCAGGGCCTCTTCGGTCTGTATCCTGCTTCGCCGGGCCCTGCTTGTGACAAGTGTGCTCAGCTCTTCATTGGCAAAGCGTATCATGTCGTCTACCATTGCGGCGGCTTCGGTCCTTGAGGAACCCTCGGCAGTGACGAAGATGATGCCATCGGGGGAAAGGGTAACCGAGGACCGCTCGCCGTATTTCTTCAGGGCCCTCTCCATGCTGATGGCCTTATATGTGTTTATGAGGTCATATTTCAGGATGATCCTCTCCTGGATCCGTCTGGAACCCAGCACCTGAACCGCAAGGGTCACATCAACACCGCCTAAGGCGGGAAGAATGCCGGAACCAAGTGCTCCCACAGCTTCCACGGCTTCACCAGGCCCAAGGGCCCCCGCCGTGGCGGAAAGCGATGTAGAGGTGGAACCGGGAACTATGGCCGCCGCCCAGGCCCCCCACCGGGGGGGCCGGGTCAGGGCCCAGACCGATGCGATCACAGCAACGATGAAGCAGACCGTCATTACCCGCCGGAGGTTCCTGGCCATGCGGCTGACCACCCTGGCGATGAACTTTTTTGAAAGGGGCTTATCTGTCATAGACTTCCTATCTGGTCAGATAGATTATGGTGGAAGTAATTCCCACCACCGTGGCCAGAATACCTATCTCCTGCGAGTGCCGGGCAACCCAGCCGTAGGGAACCTCTATAACATCCCCGGGAAGGACTTCCGTGTCCAGGCGTTTCGCCTGAGGCTATCTGTACGCCGTCCCTGGTCAGGGTGGTTCCCCCAAGGCTGCCGTTGTAAACCACTCCACCTGCCCTCTCGACGTAGGCCCTTACCGGAGTGCCGGGGGTATAGGCAATAATTCCCCTCTGGTGGACAGCCCCGGCCACATAAATGTCGTTGCCCTGAACCACCAGCCTCAGCGTATCACCGGAAGCCACCAGCTGGTCGGAAAAGCCCTCTCCCCGTGACCACACCGGAACGGAACCCGAAGCTGACACGAGAAGGCTCCTGGCCAGGTCTATGTTCCCGGTTATTCCCCCTATGCGGTACATCAGGTCCTCTATTGTCTCACCGGCCATGAACTCCCAGGTTTCCATTTCCGGCACCCGATAGGAGTCGTTGTAGTTCCTTATCCCGGGACGAAGAACATACACGGGGTCGCTGACCAGGCTGAAGTGAACCACCGCACCGCCGTCTACGAAGGGATCGGATACGGGCTGCCCCGTCAGGGCATCGAAGTGGAGGTCGATCTCCACCGAATCCCCGGAGGAGGTAACCATCCAGCCATTCCTGGAGGCATAGGCTGATAGACCCCCTGCCTCGGATACCAGGTCACTTACCCTGTTAATGGCATAGAGTTGATACTGACCGGGCCGTTCCACCATGCCGTTGATCCAGATCTTTACCATTCTGGGCTGTATGAGCCCCAGGCCTATTGCGGTACCCGGATAAAACCTTGAAACCAGTCTTTGAAGGGCGTTTTCCGCCTCGACTATGGTCAGCCCGGAAACATCCAGCTGACCAATGCCCGAAAGCTGTATTATGCCGTCGCCGGAAACCTTGCAAAGGCTAAGGGGGGAAAGCCCTGAAACGAGCATGACCTCGCTGGTGCCGCCTTCAACCACCATCTGGAGCACATCTCCGGCCCCTACCACATAGGTGTTCCTGTCCACAGGTTCGAAAATGGAAAAACCCCATGCGACGGGCTGACTCTGGGAAGAGTCAGCGGGAGTGACCTGGCAGAGGAGGGAAGCGAGGATCAGTATCATGACCTTTCCTCCAGACCCCTGAAATACTCAATGGTTTTCAGCAGGCCCTCTTCCAGGGAAACCGAAGGTTCCCATTTCAGAACGCTCCTTGCGGTGCTTATGTCAGGTCTGCGCACCTTGGGATCGTCAACTGGAAGGTCTTTGTATGTCACTTCACTGGAGCTTCCCGTAAGCCTGATAACCTCGTCGGCAAAACCCCGGACGGTCATCTCATCGGGGTTGCCGATGTTCACCGGCTGATGGCAGCCGCTCTCCATGAGGCGATGAGGCCGTTCACCGTGTCGGAGACGAAGCAGAAGCTCCGTGTCTGGCTGCCGTCTCCGAAAATTGTGAGGTCCTCCCCCGAAGGGCCTGGCAGACGAAGGAGGGCACCACCCTGCCATCGTCGGCCCGGTTCCTGGGCCATAGGTATTGAATATCCTTGCTATCCTGGTGTCCACGCCGTGGGTTCTGTGGTAGGCGAAGACCATGGCCTCGGCGAACCTCTTGGCCTCGTCGTAAACACCCCTGGGACCAACGGGGTTCACATTTCCCCAGTATGATTCCGGCTGGGGGTGGACCAGGGGATCGCCATAGACCTCACTGGTGGAAGCCAGGAGCAGGCCGCACTCCTTGACCCTTGCAAGCCCCAGTGCCTTGTGGGTTCCAAGGGCGCCCACCTTCAGGGTCTGTATGGGATACATGAGATAATCGATGGGGCTGGCGGGGCTGGCCAGGTGAAAGATGAAATCGATCCTTCCCGGGAGATAGATGTATTCGGTGACATCGTGGTTGATGAACTTGAAATCCTCCCTGCCCGCAAGGTGAGCTATGTTGTTGATGCTTCCCGTCAGCAGGTTGTCAAGGGCGACAACCGAATGGCCCTTCTCGAGAAGCCTGTCGCAGAGGTGGCTTCCGATGAAACCAGCTCCTCCTGTAACCAGTATTTTCACTTCTGCTCTGTCCTTTCGGATTTTTCCAGGCGTTTCCCGTACATTCTGTTGTAGTACTCTCTGAACTCGCCGCTCTTTATCGCTTCCCACCAGCTGGAATTCCGTCTGTACCACTGAACCGTTCTCTCCATCCCCTCCCTGAAACCGGTTGCTGGAGACCATTCAAGTTCATTGACCGCACGGGTTATGTCAAGTGCGTACCTGCGGTCGTGGCCCGGTCTGTCATCTATGTGGCGTATGAGGGTTTCCGGGGCCCCGGTTGCCTCGAGTATGGCGAATGTGACCTCTTTGTTGGTTCTTTCCTCGCCGGCGCCGATGTTGTAGACCCTTCCGGGGAGGCCCCTCTCAAGGACCGCCAGCAGGGCCGAGCAGTGGTCGGTTACATACATCCAGTCCCTCATGTTGCCGCCGTCGCCATAAAGGGGCAGCCTTTCTCCCTGGAAGCAATTCGTAATGAAAAGGGGGATGAGCTTTTCCGGATATTGAAAGGGACCGTAGTTGTTGGAAGCCCTGGTAACAGTTACAGGGACGCCAAAGGTGGTGTGATAGCTCATTGCCAGAAGCTCCCCCCCGGCCTTGGACGCGGAGTAGGGGCTTCTTGGGTCCAGCCTGTGGTCTTCCCGGGAACGGCCGGTTTCCACGCTGCCGTAGACCTCGTCGGTGGATATCTGCAGGAACATTTTCCTTGATGAATCCCTCCGGAACTCTTCCAGAAGGACCCGGACACCCTCCACATCGGTTCGCACGAAGGAGGATGGGTCATCTATTGACCGGTCCACATGGGTTTCCGCGGCGAAGTTGACCACCGCATGGCAGCCCTTCATTGCCAGGGCAACCGCCCCGGGGTCGCATATGTCCCCGTGTATGAAGCTGTATTCCCGGGAACCCTCGTACCTGGAGAGGTTTTCCCGGCGGCCGGCGTAGGTTAGCTTGTCAAGCACCGTAACTTCCCACCCGGCCTGTTCTCCATTATGTGCATACAGAAGTTCGTTCCTATGAAGCCGGCTCCCCCGGTTACCAGTATCTTCACCGGTTCTTCCCCCTGATCTCCCTGACCCTGTTGTTAGCCTCGAGAAGGTTGTCGATGCTGGCACCGCAGTCGGACCACCATCCGGTCAGCTGGTCAGCGTGGAGGTCCCCGGACCTGATGTAGGCGTTGTTCAGGTCGGTTACCTCAAGCTCGCCCCGGTCGGAAACCCTCAGGCCGTCGATTATGTCAAATGCCCTGCTGTCGTACATGTATACGCCTATAACCGCGTAGTCGCTTTTCGGATCCTTCGGCTTTTCGGCTATGGAAACCACCCTGCCGTCCACTATTTCAGCAACTCCGTAATCCCTGGGGTCCTTCACCCTCTTGTAGAGTATCCGGGCCCGGAGGGCTGCCTGCGGAAGGCTTCCACTGAACTCCCTATGGAGTTCTCCAGTATGTTGTCGCCCAGGATGACCACGAAACGATCCTGGCCCACGAAGGCCCTGGTGAGGCCGATGGCCTCGGCGATACCCCCTTCGGCGGTCTGATAGGCATAGTTCAGGCAACGGAACCCGAAGCTTCTGCCGTCGCCAAGAAGCTGCATGAAGCTCCCGGCGCTGTTCCCTCCGGTTACCACCATGACATCCTTTATCCCGGCTTCAGCAAGTGTCTGAAGTGGGTAGTAGATCATGGGCCTGTCGTAAACCGGAAGGAGATGCTTATTGGTTATGCTTGTAAGGGGCCGCAGCCTGGTACCCAGACCGCCTGCCAGAACCACACCCTTCATAGCCCTCCTACCTGACCAGTGCGAATTTCATCAGCAGGGTTTCATATGCCCCGCTTCTCACAGTTATCATATAGACGCCGGATGCCGCCGGTGAACCGTCGGCCGTCTGCCCGTTCCAGGCGAAATCATCCCTGCCCGGTGAAGAATACTCAAAAACCAGCGTTCCGGTCAGGTCAAATATGCTAATTTCCGCAGGCTCGTCGGGAACCCCTGATATCCCCAGCACATCTCCCCTGCCCGGCATGAACGGATTCGGATATACACCGGCGGCTGAGCCGTCACCGGAAAGGCCGGTCTCAAGCTCCCCCCGCCACATTCCATGACCGGTGGCCATCCAGAGATGCCCAAGGTCGCTTTCCACCAGCATGGCTGAAACGGTTCCCGATAGAAGGGGGCTGTTGAATGGTGTGTACTGCTCGATACCGCCGGTTGACGGATAGTATCTTTTAAGGCCGTCGGAGGTGGACACCCAGACGGTGCCAAGGTTGTCGCAGACCACCGATTCGATGGGAAGATCAAGCCCTTCAACCGGAGAGGCGGAGCCCCCGGAGACCCCGGCGAGACCCGAGGCGGTACCGGCGTATATGGTGCCGTCGCGGTGGAGGGCAAGGGAGGTGACCAGGGCCGAGGGGAGGCCGTCCTGTGTACCGTAGGTTTCAAGGACCATCTGCCTGTCGGCATCGATGTAGGCAAGTCCGCCGTCGGTTGCAGCCCATGCGTATCGGCCGCCGGTTGGAAGAACGAAGCTGACCTGTCTGCTTGGAAGGCCACTGGAACCGGTTATCCCGGTTACGGAGACGCTGGAAGGATCCCCGGGTATCCAGCTGAGACGGCTGACTCCGCTGCTTTCATTTTCAAAGGGGGTTCTGTGGGCGAACCAGACCGTTGTCTCGTTCCCCCGGGCGGCGTGGTGAACCCTGTTGTTCACAAGACCGTTCCCGGTGTTAAGATGAAGGGTCTGGGTTATGGTGCCGTCCTCCCACCCAAGCCAGTCCACACCGAAGCCCAGGGAGGAAACGAAAACTCCGTTCCCCGAAGGACAGATGGCGAAGCACTGGTTCCTGGAAGTGAGATACTGGTTGAGGTTGATCCACTCCGAACCGGTGAACACCGACGCGCCGTTCCTGTTGCTTGAGGTCCACAGGCTGCCGTCGGGGAGCATAGTGGCGGCCCTGAGATCGTTGGAGACCGGCCCGAAGTCCGGAAAGGTCCTTCTCCAGGTACTGTCCGGCAGAAGCAGGGCAAGACCGGACCCGGATGCCTGTTGTCAGAAAATGTATTGGCCAGTACACCGCAGAGACGGCCTTCCCGCCAGACGAGGCCGGTCAGGGCGTTGCCGTCGAGGTTCGTGTCGTAGAGGACCCAGCTTCCGTTCTCAAGGATGTAGCATCTGTTGGTGCACCCCACCGCCAGGCTGCCGTCGCCTGCGGAAAGGCTGGAAATGCTGCCCCCGGGGAAAAGGAAGTCCTCCTCCCACTGTGAACCCGGGGCTTTCTGAAAAGCCTGTCAGAACCCGCGGCCCACAGTGTATCCCCCCGCCACTGGAAGTCTATGATGGATGTCTGGGTGTGTTCTGGGGCTGCCAGGAAGCCGGGTCCCCCGGGCGGGGCGGAACGGGGCAGGAAGACCATACCGGCTGTGGTTCCCACGTAAAGCCTGAATCCGAGGGTGCAATGCAGTTCACATTGTCCGATGGAAGTCCTCCGCCGGTTTCATATGTGTCCCATATCTCGAAGTAGCCCGCCTGCTTGATGCAGAGCCCCTGGGTGGTGGCTACGTACACCACTGAATCCGGAAGGGTCTGGTTGATGCCCAGGTTAAGGGGCAGTCCGTCTATCTGGTTGTAATGGGTCTTGTTCCCCTCCGGCGAGAAGACATCGATGCCCCCTCCGATCAGGGATACCCAGAGATTGCCTCCTTCGTCGGTCACCAGGTGGGAGACCCTGTCGTAGGATAGTCTCCCGGGGCGGTCCAGCCGGAATCGGCCACAAGCTTATCTTCCCCGGGGAATAGTGCGAGAACAGTATGCCCCCGGAGGTTCCAGCAAGGACCAGTCCGTTGTAGTTGATTATGCAGTTCCCGCCGCCGTAGTGGGGGTAGTGTTCCCATTCTGTAACCCTGCCCAGGAGGGCAAGGGCAATAATAAACATCGTCACAGTCTTTCCTCCCACCATCTGTAGAGAAGCTCGAGACCCCTTTCCAGGGGAACTTCCATCTCCCAGCCCAGCTTCCTGAGGGCAGAGGGGTCACCCACCTGGCAGAACTGGTCCCCGGGCCTGAGAAGATCCGGGTTCGTGAGGGCCCGCAGGCCGGTCCCGCCTATGGCCGCCAGCATATCGAACAGCTCCCCTATTGAGTGTCCCTGCCGGAGCATACATTATAAACACCGCCGGCCTCCCCCCGGGCAAGGAGGCAGGCATAGGCCCTTACCACATCTTCAATGTATAGATAGTCCCTCACCGCCAGAAGGTTTCCCGCGGGAATGGACCCTTCCCCGTTCCTTATCGCCGTGATGATCCTTCTGCAGAAGGAGGGCAGCACGAAATGGCCCTGCTGCCCCGGGCCGAAATGGGGAAAGGAGCGGCTGATAACGAAATTGTCAGCGGTGTTCCCCAGGAGCTCCTCGGCCAGAAGCTTGCTCTTCCCGTAGGGGCTCCGGGGTTCCGTGGGCGAACCCTCCGCAAGGGGCTCCCGGGAGGCCGGTAAACCTCCGCGGAGCTTGCGAGGAGTATCCTTGCGCCGGGGCACCTCAGCTTCACCCAGTGGGCTACGGAGGCGGTCCCACGGCCGTTCACCGAGATCACTGTTTCCTGGCCCCGATGTGAATGTGCCACGGAGCTGAGACCGGCCAGGTGAACCACATATCGAACCTCTCCCAGGGAATCAGGGGGAGGTCCGGGCAGTTCCCAGTGGATCTTTTTCACCCCCCCGGGGGCGGTGAATTCCGTGGAGGCGTCGGCGGCGAAGTCTTCGGTGCCCAGATCGAACATCTCCATGAGGGTCCTTCCGACGAAGCCGGAAGCGCCTGTTACAAGGATCGGCCCATCTTCCACGGCAAATCCGCAGAGGTTCCTGCTCATTCGGCCTCCCCCAGTATCTTTACCTCGGGAAACAGCTGAAACCCGGTTTCCCTGAGAACCCTTTCCGCCACCAGTTCCATGAGCCCCAGGACATCATCGCTGGTGGCTCCCCCCAGGTTCACTATGAAATTGGCGTGAACCGGGGATACCATGGCTTTGCCCAGGATCTTCCCCTTCAGGCCGCAGTCCTCTATTAGTTTTCCCGGCGAGGGGCCATTCAGCGGTCTTCTGAAAACACTTCCCGCGTTGGGCATATCCAGGGGGAACTTTTCCCTGCGCAGGGCAAGGAGTTCAGCGGCCCTGGCCCTCAGGGTTCCGTTTCCCCGGGCAAGGCGGAGCCTCACTTCGGTAACAACCCGGCGACCTTTCTGAAAAGCGCTGGTACGGTAGCCGAAAAGGCAACCCGCGCCGTCTATCTCCATGGAGCCTTCCACCGGATCGAATACCGATACGCTTTCCACCACATCCCCGATGCAGGAACCGTAGGCCCCGGCATTCATGCAGAGGCCCCCCCCGGCGGTTCCTGGAATTCCCACGGCGAATTCGATGCCCGCCAGATCATTGGAGCAGGCGGCACCTGCCATGGATGGAAGTGGAGCCGCCCCTCCGGCAACAAGGGTATTTCCCCGGAAGGAGTAGTTCCTGAACCCGCCGGCAAGCATCACCACCACACCCCTCCACCCCCGGGTGGGGGCCAGTGTGTTGGAGCCCCGTCCAAGAACGGTCCAGGGTATTGATTCCCCCTCAAGTGAACACAGCACCGAGGCGAGTTCCTCCGGGGTTCGGGGCCGCGCCGCCGTACAGGACCCGCCGATCCCCCAGGTGGTGTGTTCGGAGAGCTGAATGGTTGTGAACAGGCCCGGATCGCGCCGGGTGACTTCATCGGGTATCACAGCTTCAGATCCTTCCCTTTAAGCCCTGCGAGGCAGGCCCCCACGGAAAGATATGTAAAGAGGGGCCGAAGAGCTCCCCACCTCTCCGCTATGAACAGGGCGGTCCTGTAGACCGGGGAGGAAAGGGCCGCCGCCACCGCGATCCGTACAGGGGCAAGGTGGACCGGGGGAAGGAATACAGGTTCCACCCATCTGCTCCCAAGAAGCCCCCTGGCCCCGGGATGCTTCTTCAGTGTGTACCTGAGGCCGGTACCGCCGTACTCAAGCATTTTCATTGAGTGCTTCCGAACGGTTACCCGGTCGAGGTGATCCACCTGCAGGGAGGGATCCCAGTGGAAGGCCGCCCCGGCCTTCATGAGCCTGTAGCCCATTTCCGTATCTTCTCCGCCGTACCTGTCTATGGCGGTGTCGAACCCGCCGGCTTCCAGGAGCAGCGCCACGGGAATGGAAATGTTCCCGGTGATGAAGTAGTTCCAGGGAAAGGGGCCCGGGGGTGAATCCCCCATTGCCCTGGTGTCCATCCATTTCTGCCATGGGGAGGCGTCGGGGCTCCAGGCGTTGACCCTTCTGCCCATCACGGCGTCGGCGCCGGTTTCTCCCCTTATCTCCAGGTGTCTTCCCAGAAGGTGGGGGCCAAAGGAAAGGTCGGCGTCCATCAGAAGGGCCACCGGAGCCCCGGAGGCTTCAAGTGCTGCGTTCCTGGCGGCGGGCCGGTTGCCTCCGGGATCCATCCTGATGACCTTGCTTCGCAGTTGTCCGGCAGGGCGGCAAAGTGCTGGAGATATTCCCTTTGAACCGGGGTATCGCTTCCGTCGTCAACAACCACGAGTTCCCATGGCAGGGCCAGATCCTGAAGGGCAAGGCTTTGAAGGAAACGAATGAAAGCCTCTCCACCGTTCTTAACGGGAACCTGAACGGAAAGCTCAGCTGTCATCTTCCGCCTCCGGGAGGGTGTTCCCCACTGGAACCTCGGTTCCCAGGAGGCGCAGCACCTGTATGATCACCGCGGTGAGTGCGGTGATCCCCAGGATAAGGGCCGACCTGACGCCTGGGGAGAATCCGGACATGGGACCGGAGAACACAGGGAAGATCACAAGTATCAGAATGGCGAAGAAGTTAACGGGGAACACCTTCCTGCCCAGCCAGAAAAGGGAGACTGCCATGAACATGTTGGTGCCCAGTGTGGCGAAGGCGGCCCCCACGGCGCCGGCCACGGGAATAAGCCTGTAGTTGAAACCTATGTTCAGCACCGCGCCGAAGGCGGTCATCCAGCCTATGTACCTTGTTTGACCGGTGAGAAGCGGAGCTGTCTGGGCTATTACGAAGAGTGCATAGAGGGCGGCTGAACCGGCGAGCCAGGGAAGCACATCCGCTGCGGGAAGCCAGGCCCCGCCTCCGAAAACCGAGGTTATCTCCCTGGAAAGCAGGGCCAGGATCATGGCGGCCCAGTTCACCGTTACCATGAAGAGAAGGGCACTGCGGCCAAGTTCGTCCATGCTTCCCCCTGCTTGCGTTTTCTGAAGATGTACCTCTGCCAGGCCATTCCGAAACCAAGTGTAAGGGGTGTGAGGACCAGTACCGCCCTTCCGGCCCATTCGTACCAGCCGCTCTGGTTCAGGTCGGGGCTTATGGTGCGGAGCATGAACATATCGGCACTGGAAAGCACGAGGAGGGCAAGGTTGGCGGGAATGAGGGGAAGGCTGAAGGCAAGCATTTCCCCGGTAAGGCCGCGGGTGTCGGCTCCCGGGGGAGATTTCCTGGTGATAAAGACCATAAGCGCCACGGTGAATGCCGCGGCGGCCAGTGTGGGGATCCACCTCGCCTCCAGGAAGGCCACCAGGGCCCTGGAATCCCGGATGCCCCGAAGGAGAAGGAAGAGAAGCCCGAGGGAAAGGAGTCCCCTGAGAAGCTGAATGGTGAAATAGGTCCCGGCCATGCCCTTTGCCCGGGGCATGGAAAGGGCCACCTGCAGCATGGCGGCCCCGCCTCCCAGGGCCAGGGCGTGGAGAAGGAGGGATCCCGGGAAAGGTGGAGGGAAGTGGATATCCCCGCTCCGAATATCAGTATGAGCCCGGCGGAAACCGCAAGGGGCAGAAGGGGCAGGAGGATGGCCCGTTTCAACAGGGCCCGGTGGGCATCGGTCCTGTGCCAGGACCTCACCACGGCGGCGGGAAGGCCCAGGACCACAATTCCCGCGATTATCTCGCTGATGATCCTTACCACCCCAAGCTCCCCTGCCTGTTCCGGGGAAAGGAAGGCGCTCATGAAGGGAAGGAAGGCAACCTGTACAAGGCCGGTCACCACCATGGCAAGGGCGTAGAGAAGGGTTTCCCTGGCCAGATCCCTCCTGCCTGACACCGCGGTCATTCCCAGCCCAGCTCTCTGTACCTGCGGTGCATGGTCTCAGCCACGGTCCTCCAGTTGTGGGTCTTTCGAATCCACTCGGGACCGGCATCGGCATGACGGTTACGCAGGTCGGCGTCGAGGACCAGTTCCCGAAGGACCGCCCCGAGGTTGTCCGGTGTGGCCAGGGCGAAGGGATGATCCGGAATGAACTCCCTGTAGGAAGGGGAAAGGTTGGTTACGGTACAGATGCCCATGGAAAGGCTTTCCAGGGAATTCACCCCGTAGCCCATGTCCCCGCTGGCGATCTGGTCGATTGCTATGTGGCAGGATGCCTTTGCCTTCAGGGCCTGGGAGTGGGACATGTTCTCGATGAGGACCATTTCCACTGGAAGGGTTCTTGAAAGGTTCTCAACAGCGGCAAGTATCTCATCGGTTCCCTTCACAGCCCTTATTCTGGGGGCGTGACATATCCTTATGATGTCCCCGGAGGGCGCCGCCGGCGGAACCAGGGATGTGTCGAAGGGAAGGAAGAGGTATTCAACCTCGGGATACCTCCGGTAGAGATCGAACTCGCAGGTGGTATGGAGTTCCGTGGCATCCCACACCGGTCTTATGGCTCCGCGCATACGGAGATCCAGACCGTGGTAGTTGGAAACGATATGTTTCCCCCGCCGGCGGAGTTCCTTCACATCCCTGCCGTCACGGAAGAAGCTCATTCCCCCCTCAAGAACGAAGATGTCAAAATCCCAGAGGCCGTATTCCACCGCGGCCCTGTTCACCGCCGGGGTCCAGGTCAGGTCCCTGAAGGCCATCAGGATCCTCTCGATCCGGGAGGGGCTCCAGAATATCCTCTCGGTGGTCCCGGTGAAGGGAACCCTGAGGCTGCCGCTCCTTATGAGCCGCTTTACCTTCCAAAGCCATTCCATGGGCCCGACGAAGGGAAGGTTAAGGCAGATGTCTTCAGTGTAGAGGTTCTTCGCCCGGTAGAAGGTCACCAGCCTGCTGGCATGGCCCAGTGCACGGTGCCCCTGTACGAAAAGGGTGAGTATACCGGTGTAATTCTGCGGAGAAAGATGCAGTATCCTCATCGGGGTTTCCCGCCCTTCAGCGCCCACAGGAACAGCCCGGCTCCCAGAAGCAGCTGTGCCGCCGCGCCGGGTATCCCCCGGCGTGGTAGCCCAGTATGTCCGGTTCCGTGAACTCCGGACCGGTGAGTGTATGAAGCAGGGGTGACCTCTCCGGTGACCAGATCACCTCCTGCCGGGACTGGGTGTCGAAGTGGTCCCGGCCCAGAGAGCGCTCCAGGGCGTTGGTGTCGGTTACCGAAGCGGTGACGGCTATCACCGCTGAGACCGCCGCAAGTATCCAGAACAGTTTTCCGCCGGTGCCCGGGCGAACCAGGGGCATGAAAAGAACGGGAAGCACCGGGAACAGAAAACGGGGACCCCAGCCGGTGCCCCCGGTCCAGTCGTGGAGAAAACCGTGAAGCACCAGGGAGAAGGCGAAGGGGCTCCAGAAACGCCAGTCCCCGCAATGGAAGATGGCCAGAATGGTCAGGGGGGCATACCAGAAAAGCCCCTTTCCCGGGCTGAAAAGAAGGCCCGGGATCCCCCTGCTGTTCATGTCCAGTGCTATGGCCGGATCCTGGGAATGGCCGTCATTCAGTATGCTGCCGAACCTGTAGTGGTTATAGGCGAACATTGCCAGTATGAATGGAAAGGCTCCGGCGGCCAGAAGGGCCAGCCTTTCAAGCTGTTTTTCCTCGGGCCAGTAGATGGGCAGGAGCACCAGTATGTCCGGACGGACCAGAAGTGCCGCCCCGAAGAGGACCCCGGCGGGGAAGGGTCTGCCGGTATGCATGAACCAGGCTCCCCATAGGGCAAGGGCCGTGGCCGAGGTTACGTCGTAGGGCATTCTGCCGTAAACAAGGGCCATTGTTCCCACCATTACCGCCAGGAACCTGAGGGGCTGAAGGGGACCCATAAAACCCTCGGCCAGCCTTTCACCCCGATCACCAGGAGAAGGCTCATCACCGCGCTGGTCAGGGCTGCGAGTACCTTACCCGCGGGAAGGCCCAGGATAAGACCGGCCCAGGCGGAGGGAAGAAGGATGAGTGAATAGCCCGGGGCGTGGGGCACATAGCTGTCGGAGCGTATTCCAGACACCAGCCAGCCGTCCTGGGCGGTGAAAAGCTCCCCGGGACCGATTATGGACTGGGCAACCTGGTACTGAGCGGCTATGTCGGTGGTCATCAGCCTGCCGCCGAAGAACATCACCAGAAGCCCGGCCCAGGCTAAAACCATACGGGATCGCATGGAAATCAGATCCTGCCCTTGAATGTGTTCCTGAACTGTCCCCTGGCGGAGAAGGATTCCTTGAACCTGCAGAGGCCGTAGTTGACCTCCATGTCAAGGGTATA
Organism: Candidatus Sabulitectum silens; assembly: GCA_001875255.1. Taxonomy (GTDB): domain Bacteria; phylum Fermentibacterota; class Fermentibacteria; order Fermentibacterales; family JCC-6; genus Sabulitectum; species Sabulitectum silens. The sequence goes on from MJAN01000002.1 coordinate 237,403, forward strand.
TGTGCCCAGATCGAGGTAGTGATAGCCCATTTTCCTGGCCCAGTCGATCACACCGCGGTAAACCAGGTTAACCGGCCTCAGGGCCTGATGCTCTTCGTTGTGTGAAATGTAGAAGGCCAGTGTAACCCTGGGATTGCAGTGGAACATGATCATCCCGGCGTAAACTTCACCGGAGGGGTCCACGGTGATGAACTGCCTTACGGCGTTCTGCCCAGAAGGTCCTTCAGAAGCCGAAGCTCATCCAGGGTATGGGTTGGCTTCACCCCGTGCCTGTCCTTCAGGTTGTTGGCCAGGATCGGGTAGAATTTCGAATAGTCGTTGTCTTCCACCACCCTGAGCCCAGATTTAAGGGCCTTCTTCACACCCCGGCGGGCTGACTGCGAGAAGCCCAGGTCGATCTCCTCTCCCAGCCTCTGGAGGTCGATCACCGCGGTGAGTTCCCTCTTTTTGTAGCCGAAGCCCTTCCTGATAAGGGCGAAGTCTATGTAGTGGTGGGGTCTTCTGTAGTAGCACACCGGAGGCGGGGTCATCTCAATGCCTGCGAAACCCTGCTTCCTGCAGTATTCGATAAGGGAATCCACAATCCGCTGGACCCTATCGAGGCCGGTGGAATCATCAAGGACGATACCGCCGTAGGAGGCACCGGGGTAGCTCCTGAACCAGGTCTCCCCCTCTATTTCCGAAAGGGCTCCAGGAACACAGGCAAGGAGTTTTCCTGAGCCGTCCTCTATCATCAGGTGGTGGTTCTCGAACCGCCCGGGGGGATGGTAGCTGAGGAACGCCGGTGTATGAAACACAGTTCCGTTGTTGGAGCTTTCGGTGAATGAGGTCCACAGTGGAAGGTCCCCCTCCTGTGCCGTCCTTACTTTGATGCCCCTCATCTTACCACCGAAACCTTTGCCATGTGAACCTCCTGGCCGGTGTTTACCAGGAGCATGTATATCCCGGAGGCTACTATTTTCCCGTTCAATGTGCCGTCCCAGGTCCAGTCGGCAACCGTGGGGGCTTCCACCGTTCCGATGAAGGAGCCATCCAGCCTGAAGAAATCCACCGTGACCGGGGAAGCCTCAATGGAGGAGATGAATCTCAGGGGGTCACCACCGGAAACGTATGGCTGGGGATAGAAGCTCACCCCGCTGAAAGATCCGCCGCCTCCGCCACTCTGTTCCACCGACCAGAGGCCTTCTATGGAGGAGAAGACCACACCGCCGGTGATGGGGTCCCGTGAGGAATACTCCCAGGTATACAGGGTGGAGGGTATGTAATCGCTGTTTATGCCGTTGAAGGAAGAGAGCTGGCCGTCGGAAATCCTGTAAATGGCCGACTGGCCCAGACACCATATTCTGCCCGCCGTGTCGGTGCTTATGGCCTTTACCGTTTCGCTGATGTCCTGGTAATCGGTGAATCCGCTTCCGGTCCACCTGGCAAGGCCGTTACCGGTACCGGCCAGGAGACCGATCCCCGGCACCTTCAGGAAACAGTACACATCGCTTGAGGGCAGCCCGGAGGAGGGGGTGTAGGCCTGGCCGAAACCGGGGTACCACTGGTCTTCGGAGGTGTCCGCGGGGTTTCCCGAATGGACCAGAAGCTGGCAACCCCCGTTTTCCAGGGCGATCCACAGGCTGTCCTGTGAAACGGGATAGACCGACCGGACATTGATGTCGGCGATGCCGCTTCCGCCGGTCCTGGAGCCCCAGTTCATGGTTCCCATGGGGTCGCCGTTGAAACCGGCGATCCCGCTTGGCTCGTCGGGCTGACCGGCGGGATCGAACTGCCTGAAGGCCGCCCAGAGCCCGTTGGTCTGGCCGGTGATCATCACCGGCTGGTTGTTGGGGATGTCCGCCTGTATCAGTGTGGCCTCGGGGCTGTGGAATTCAAGGGTGTCCCGAACGAAGGTGAGAATGGTGTCGCCCTGATCAGCCCAGTCTTCGTTGTCCCTTATCCAGGAGAGACCGTGGTGATAGGAGGATGCCCATACTCCCTGGCCGTACCCCGCAGCAAGGGAAACACCTGGAAGCCGTTGGGCATTCCGTGGGATTGGGTGTAGCTCCGCCATCCGTAGTCGGGGTAATAGGCCTGAACTCCCCTCAGGTAGGTGGCCACATAGACCCTGCCATCCTCAAGACAGGACATCTGGTGAACCCTTTGCACTGGATGCCCGGTATGGTCTCCAGTAGCCACTGGCCGTTCTCAAGGTGATAAAGCCCCATGCCCGCCTGGGTGTTCACCAGGTCGGTAACCTTGGTCTGGTAGGTGAAGGATACGTAAAGCACGCCGTTCAGTGTGAACAGGCTCACCGGCCATCTGGACGAGGGAAGCCAGATGCCGGCCTCCTCCCATGACTCACCGTTCTTCACAATAACGCTGCCCCGGATGGCGGCATAGAGGGATGAATCGAATTCTATCATATCGATCACCGCGCTGTCCGCCTGGGAGGTGTAGTCGATAAGCAGTTCGAAGCGGTCGGACCCTGCTTCAAGCTCCACAGCGCCGCTCATTCCACACGCATAGATGCTGGTTTCCCCGGCCCGGACATTTTCCAGCTCAAAGGCCCGGGTTTCCTCCCAGTACTTCCATGATGATGGATTCAGTGGATTGTAGGGGTCATTCAGGGAAAAAATGCCCTTCTCGGTGCACAGCCACAGGGTGTCGTTCCTGGCGGCGATGGAATAGACATCGGTGGCGGGCAGGGCCTCTCCAACCGGGGTAAAACCGCTGGGACCGCCGTGGGAAAAACCGCCCCTGCATCCCGCCCAGATCTCCCCGGCGGCTTCCACGAGGGATGTTACCGTGCCATCGCCGGGTATTCCCTCGAAGGTGGAAAAGGAAGACCAGTTCTGGCCGTCGAGGAGAACCAGACCCTCGCCCCCGGTGGCGAACCACATCCTGCCGGCGGAGTCTTCCATGACATCCCTGATGTCAGGGACGGGGAGGTCTTCCGGACAGGAAAAGACCTCTCCGTACTCCCCGGGTCCGGAATAGCGGAAAACACCGCCGGAAGAAGCGCACCAGACCCCGCCGGCCTGGGCGGGGGATGCTCCGTAAACATAGGAAAGTGAGGTGGTCAGGTCCCATTCGGGAACGGAGGACAACAGAATAAATAGAAGGATCTGCATTGATTCCTCTCAGAAAAGCCAGGGAAAACGAATGTGCCAGACCATCCAGGCCGCCTCCCACACAATGGAGCGGGACATTTTGGATGTGCCTGAGTGCCTGTCAATGAAAACTATGGGGACTTCGCTAAGGGAGCATCCCGCCTTGTAGAGCTTGTATGTCACCTCGATCTGGAAGGAATAGCCGTCGGACCTTATGGTGTCGAGATCAAGTTTCTCAAGGGAGGAACGCCTGAATGCCTTGAAACCCCCGGTGGCGTCGTCCACGGGAAGACCGGTTATGAACTTTGAATACCGGTTCGCCAGCCATGAGAGCATGAGCCGGTGCAGCGGCCAGTTCACCACATTGACTCCGTTTGAGTATCTGGAGCCAAGGACGAGGTCGTACTCACTGAGTTTTTCAATGAGTTCCGGGACCATGTCCGGGTTGTGGGAAAATCGGCGTCCATCTGCACTACGGGATCGTACTCCGGCCTTTCCAGGGCCCACCGGAAGCCGGCAACATAAGCCTGACCAAGACCGCTCTTCTTCTCTCTGGAAAGAAGGTGTACCCTTCCGGTATCCCTGTGGGCCAGAACCGCCCCGGCGGTGCCGTCGGGGCTGGAGTCGTCCACCACCAGAACATGGGCGCCGATGGGAAGATCCAGCAGCCTGGGGATCATTTCGGTGATGTTCTCGAACTCGTTGTAAGTAGGTATAACTATAAGCGGTGTGCTCAACCCCACCCTCCCTGTATCTGCGGTTTGCGCCAATATAATCCATAGCCGCCCGGCGGAGTACCGACACCACCTCCGCCGCTTTCTGTAACCCTTTCAGGGAAGTATGTTCCCGTATGAATTCAACAAAGGGAATCCGGGAGGGAACATGAAAGCAGCATTGATAGTACTCACCGCCGCCGCGGCGCTGTCCGGAGCGGTAACCATTCTGCCCATAGTGGGTTATTCCTCATCCACGGGGTTCCTCATCGGCGGCTACATGATACAGGGGTTCGAGACCCTTCCCCCGGGAAGCAGTTTCTCCCTCGACGCCTATTACGGCACCGCGGGGTGATCAAGTTCCAGCCATCCTTCACCAGGGTGTTCCATGGCGGTGTGCTCAACACCTATCTCGAATCCCGTAAATTGCTTGAGAAGAAGTGGTTCGGCTGGGGGAACCAGACAAACCCTGACAGCTCGGCACTGATGGATCTTGAAATGAACAGGCTCTCGGGAAACTACACCTTTCCCCTCTCCAGCAGAGTATTCATCACAGCCGGGGTGGAAGCCAGGCACTCCTCGGTCTTCAACAGGGAAGAAAGCATCCTATGGGAAAGGATGCCCGGCCAGGTCTTTGACGCCAGCCTCACAGCCGGTCTTAACGGCGGCATTACCGCCGTTTTCCCCGGCCCGGTGAATGGGGACATACTCCTGGAGGCAGGGGGGTTCTTCCAGACGGGGGATGTGTCCTACTCCGGCGTTACCGGAAGGGCAAGGATACAGGCCCGCCCCTGGAGCGGAGGACAGCTGGCACTGGGTTCAAGGCTTAACAGGCACTTCGGCATCCAGTCCACTCCCATTCCCTACACATCGGGGATCGGGGCTAATGTGGATTTCAGGGGTTACAGCGACCATCGATTCACCGGACCGGTGTGGGCCATTGCCCAGTTCGAGGTGAGTCAGCTGGTGGTGGAGTTGAGGAATGAAGAGAATGAACCGGCCCTCTCCCTCACACTGGCGGCCTTTACCGAGGCGGGAAGGGTGGCCGAAGGCTTCCGTGAAATGTCCATGAAGAACATTCACACGGACATAGGCGCCGGGGTCAGGATAGGTGCCGGCGGCGATGCCACCATGAGGATGGACGCAGCATGGGGGGACGAGGGTATGGTCCTCTCCACCGGTTTCCAGAGCGCCCTGTAGTTCTTTGCCCCATCGGAACGGATTTCGCTAAATTAAACCGAATGATATATCTCATTTTCGGAAGGCGGTGTGATCTTGAGCGTTACCCTTGTTATTGCGGCCCTGTTCTCCTGGGCCATGGATCCGGCCCCGGGCCCCACGGTCCCGTTCTGGTGGACGGCATATCCCGAAGCTGACAACGCGATCCTGGTCAATCCGGCGGGAACCGGCTGGCTGAACGGCTCCGGTATGCGCATAGGCGCGGTGCTAAGCGACAGCAGCTTCGAACACTTCGACCGGTTCACCCTTGAAGACAGGTCCGGCGGTTTCTCCGGATGGTGGGAGGACGACCAGAGCCTGAGGAGGTTCACCGCCTCGGGTTCCCACCAGATGGGCGCCTTATCCCTGGGGCTGGGCTATACCTGGTACGATCCCACAGTGGGCGGCCATCCCCAGCAGGGGGAAAAGTTCTTCACCTTCGGCATGAACCTCCGCAGCGACCAGCACATAGGTTTCGGAGCCACCGCAAGAACCGCCACCGGCGACATCGACGCCTGCTATGTCGCCGGCGTGGCCCTGAGGCCAACCGGGACCCACACGGTTACACTCACCGGGGATTACCGGTTCCAGTCCGGCATCATTGACAGCAGATGGGCCGCCGGTGCTGAGATAAGGGCCATCGACGGCCTGACCTTCAGGGGGGCATACGGCGAGAACGACACCTTCACCGCCGGGCTCCAGGTGGACTTCGGCAAGGCGGGCATTTCCGCCGGGGCGGAAACCCACGACGGCAACTACACCGGCGGAACAGCGGAGATCATTCTCTACGACCGGGCCAGGCCCAGCATAGTATCGCCCCTTCCCGATTTCCTCTCCTATTCCGTGGAGGAAACCGACGAACTGCCCTCGAGGGCCTTCCTCGGCCCGGTTAACCACTCCTTCACCAGGGATATTACAACACTGGCCCGGGGTGTTTCAGACCCCTCCGTTGAGGGGGTTCTCATCGACATGTCCGGTTACGACCTCAACGCCGCCCAGGGCGAAGAGCTCCGTGGGATAATGGTCCGCTACAGAGAGCGTGGCAAACCGGTCTTCGCCTACATGGAGTACGCCGATAAGGGTTCCTACTACACGGCGTCGGCGGCGGAGGCCATCTGTGTCCACAAGGCGGGTCAGGTTTCCGTTGGCGGATACACCGGGTACTCCTTTTCGTCAGGGAGCTGCTGGACAAGCTGGGGATCTATCCGGATCTCATGCACATAGGCGACTACAAGAACGCCAGCGACATGCTCACAGAGTATGAGATCTCCGATGCCCAGATCGAGGCTACAAGGGCGCTGCTGGAAAGCTTCAAGGATGAGCAGATCCGTGGCATCTCCGAGGCAGGGGGCTTGAACCGGCCCAGATGAGCGTTCTTTTTCAGGCTCCCCCTTCGCCGGGGAATCCATGGTAAACATGGGTCTGGTGGACACCACCCTCTACCACGACCAGTTCGAGGAATACGCCGAGGACAGGCTCCGCCGGAGCCTCTCCACAATGAGCCCCGAGTTCTACCGCGGCGTGGCCCGGGAACCCTCCCGCTGGGGAGAGACCCGGTTGTGGCTGTGGTGGTGGCAACAGGGAACATCATTAACGGAGAGAGCGGCGGCGGCCCGATGGGCAGGAACATGGGAAGCGACACCATAGCGGAACTGCTTCGGGAGGCGGCCTCCGCCCCGGGGGTAAAGGCCATCGTCCTTCGCATTGACTCAGGCGGAGGCGACGCCATGGCCAGCGACGACATGCACCACGCGGTGGAGAATATCCGGGAAGAGATGCCGGTGGTGGTGAGCATGGGAGCCGTTGCAGCAAGCGGCGGCTATTACATGGCCTGCGGAGCCGATGCCATCTTCGCCGACAGAATGACCATCACAGGTTCAATAGGAATAATCAGCGGCAAGATAGTCTTCGGAGACCTGATGAGCATGGTTGGAATAAATGTGGAAAAGGTGGAGATAGACCCCGCCGGAAGCCTGGCAATCCCTTTGAGCCCTATAGCGAAACCGAACACGAAAGGCACTTCGCCGCCATGAGGGAGGGTTACGAGCTCTTCGTGAATACCGTGGCCAGGGGAAGGGACATGACCTTCGAAGAGGTGGACGCCATCGGTCAGGGCAGGGTCTGGTCCGGCGCCGACGCCCTGGAACTGGGTCTGGTGGATTTCAACGGGGGAGTGGTGGATGCCATAACCCACGCCGGGATGCTTGCGGGAATGGGAACGGATATCCCTGAGATACGGGTCTATCCCGAAGTCAGCGGCCTTGGCTCACTGAACCTGAGCCCCTTCGGAACCGGCACCCTTGCGGAAACCGTTTCCGCGCTGGCGGAGGACCCCCTTCTCAACGCCCGGGGTCCCCTCTACCTGGCTCCTTTCATCTCCGTGGAGTAGGCAGCATGAACACCGCGAATTTCAGGAAGGATCTTAAGGATCGCATAATGAAGGCCTTCGCCGATGAACCCTGGGTATGGGGTATATGGCAGGGGGGTCCGCGGCAACCGGTTTCCTCGACGACCTTTCCGACCTCGACATCGTCTTCGTGGTGGAAGACCACAGGACAGAGGAAACATTCGCCATTTCGAAGGGCTCCTGCGGGAATGCTGCGGTGTAAAAAGCAGCTTCAGGATACCGGAACCTGCATGGCACGGCCACAGTCAGGCCTTCTATTTCCCGAAGGAATGCCCCCAGCTTTTCTATGTTGACATGCTGGTGGAAAGCTCTCCGCCGGTAACAGGCTGCTGGAACCGGATCGCCACGGAAGGGCGGACATCTGGCTGAACAGGAACGAAGTGCTGAAACCGGAGCCCACCCCTGAGGATGAACTGCTTCAGGCTAACAGAAGGACCTTTCAGTCGGTGAAGGCCACCATGGACATAGTCTTGACGGAGAACCGGAAACAGATCCTCAGGGGAAACGAGATAGACGCCATGCTTGAGTATCAGGGCTTCATCCAGAGAAGACTGGCGGCACTGCTGAACCTCAAGTACCGCCCGGCGAAGCACGATTTCGGAATACGCTACGGCCAAAGGGAATATCCCCCGGATGTGGCGGAAAGGGTTAAGCGCCTTATCTACCCGGGAAGCCCTGCGGGCATAGGACCGAGGTTCGAAGAGGCCGCCGCCTGGGCAGTGGAGCTGATGAGAGAGCTGGAGGAAAGCTGGGAAGCTGATCACTCCCCTTCAGTCCCCTGTGTTCTCATCCGGACCAGATGGATGGTAACCCCCAGCGCCACCCCCAGAAGAAGCCCCCTGAGCCACCAGGCGTTAATGAAGAAGACACCGGTGACGGATATGGTCAGCCACAGGAATACTATGGTGATGGCCCTCTGAAGGGCGGGGATCCCCCTTCCCTCCCTGTAGTCCCTTATGTAGGAGCCGAAAAGCCTGTTGGTGGTGAGCCAGAGGTAGAACCTCCGCGACTCCTGGCATAGCAGGCCGCCGCAAGGAGCAGCAGGGGCGTTGTGGGCAGCAGCGGCAGCAGGACCCCCAGAAGCCCCAGGGCCGCCGACAGGGTTCCCAGAACGATAAGCAGATATCGGAACCGCCGGGTATTATACAACTCGGGCCTATTTTCAGTAATAAAATATCCTCCCAGGGGTTTCGTGGAATATCCTCAATTCCCCCGACCACCGTCAATCGGGTTTTGACAGGGGCCCGGATTCACCGTATTCTTCAGTGTAAAAATGCCGTTTTCAGGGATCATTCAGGGGGGAAGATCAAATTGGATGAAGCAAAGGGTTTCGACAACGAAAGATACCTCGAGGAGCAGACCGCTGAAATAAACAGGAGGGTTCAGAGATCCTCCGGCAGGCTCTATCTGGAGTTCGGCGGGAAGCTCATGTACGACCACCACGCCGCCAGGGTCCTTCCCGGTTACGACCCTAATGTAAAGATACGCCTCCTCGAGAAGCTCCGTGACAAGGCTGAGATAATTCTCTGCATCTACGCCGGCGACATAGAAAGAAGGAAGATAAGGGGTGACTTCGGCATAAGCTACGACTCCGACGCCCTTATGCTCATCGACGGCTTCCGGGCCAGGGGAATAGAGCTCCGGGGAGTGGTTATCACCCGGTTCGAGGAACAGCCCTCGGCGATCTCCTTCGAGAACAGGCTCCGCAGAAGGGGGGTGGATGTGTTCAGGCACTACTACACCAGGGGCTACCCCACCGATGTTGACCTGATAGTGAGCGAAGAGGGCTACGGAAGGAACGACTACATACCCCCCACCCGGCCCCTGGTTGTGGTAACAGGCCCCGGTCCGGGGAGCGGCAAACTGGCAACCTGCCTCTCACAGCTCTATCATGACCACAGACGGAACATCACCGCGGGTTACGCGAAGTTCGAGACCTTTCCTGTGTGGAACCTTCCCCTGAAGCACCCGGTGAACGAGGCGTATGAGGCCGCCACCGCGGATCTTCAGGATGTGAACCTGGTGGATCCCTTCCACCTCGAGGCCCACGGCACAGTGGCCATCAACTACAACCGCGACGTTGAGGCCTTCCCCCTGGTAAAGAGGATACTGGAGAAGATACGGGGCGACGAATCCCCCTATGCCTCACCCACGGACATGGGCGTAAACAGGGTGGGCTTCGGAATAGTGAACGACGAGGTGGTGCGGAAGGCGGCCAGACAGGAGATAATCAGAAGGTACTTCCGCTACCGGTGCGAGTACGCCATGGGGATAGCCGACAAGGCCACGGTGCAGAAGATAGAGCTCCTGATGAACAACCTGAACCTGACGGCCTTCGACAGACCGGTGGTGAAGGCAGCGGAGGAGATGTCAGCCCCAGGCGAGGAAACCAAGTTCGCCGCCATTCGTCTCCCCGACGGCACTATCCTCACTGGAAAGAGCTCCCTTCTCATGCACGCCAGTTCCGCGGCGGTGCTGAACGCGGTGAAACACCTGGCGGGGATACCAGACGGGACCCATCTGCTATCCCCTGAAACCATACAGTCCATCAGGAACCTGAAAACAGCCATCGGCAGCCTTCCCCTGCGCCTGGACCTTGAGGAGGTGCTGATAGCCCTGGGCGTCAGCGCCGCGGGATCACAGGAGGCAATGAGGGGAATGGAAAAGCTCACTGAACTGCGGAACTGCGAGGTCCATCTGACCCACATGCCCTCCTCGGGGGACGAAAGCGGCCTGAGAAGCCTGGGAATAAATGTTACCAGCGAACCCAGGTTCTCAAGCTCGCGGCTCTACGCCGACTAGTTCCGGGCGGCTTCCATGAGCAGACCGGCCACCTCAGGCCGGGTGAACTCCGGCGGGGGCATTTCCCCGGCGGTGAGCATGGCCCGGACTTTCTTCCCGGAAAGGAACACCCGTTCCTTCGCAGTGTGGGGGCAGGTCCTGGCGGTGGCCATTCCATCGCAGGCGGTGCAGAAGAAGGCGTGTTCGAACTTGAAAGGAATGATGCCTATCTCCTCGCCGGTGAATCTGTCAAAAATCTCCTGGGCATCGTAGGTTCCGTAGTAGTCACCCACACCGGCATGATCACGGCCAACGATGAAGTGTGTGCAGCCGTAATTCTTTCGAACCAGGGCGTGGAATATGGCCTCCCTGGGCCCGGCGTAGCGCATGGCCGCCGGGAAAACGCTGAGGGCGGTGCGGTTCTCGGGGTAGTACTTCTCGAGGATGGTCTCGTAGCAGCGCATCCGCACATCCGCCGGTATGTCGTCGGACTTCGTGGCCCCTACGAGGGGTGCACCAGCAGGCCGTCAACCATTTCCAGGGAGACCTTCTGAAGGTATTCGTGGGCCCGGTGAATAGGATTCCTTGTCTGGAAGGCCACAACGGTCTTCCAGCCCTTGTCACAGAAAAGCTCCCTGGTTTCCCGGGGAACGAGCCTGTGACGGCGGAAGGGCTCTTCGTCCCTCATGTCAAGGGCTTGTATCCCGCCGCCGATGTATGTGCCTGAAAGGCCGTTCAGATACTGAACGCCGGGGTGGGCGGGATCGTCGGTGAGAAGGGTTTCAACCGCCTCGCGGTGGAGATCGGCTTCGTAAACATCCTCAACCTGCATGGTTCCTCGAACCTGGCCGTCGTAGACAAGCCTTACGGTATCGCCGGGCTTCACCCCGGGGTCCCCCTCCTTCATGGAGAAGACCACCGGAAGGCTCCATACCGTTCCGTCCTCCAGGCGCATCCTGTCAACCACGGATTTGTAGTCGGCGCTGCCCATGAAACCCAGCAGGGGGCTCATGGCGCCGAAGCTGATCATCTCGAGGTCGTTCTTCTCCCTCTCGTTCAGCGTGAGCAGGTGCGTTCTCGGGAATGCTCTCCCGGGTGATAATGCGATCGATCAGCTTGCCTCCGTGGGGCTCTATCATCTTATTCCTCCGTGGTTCATTCCGTGCCGTTGCCCTGGGGCTGCCGGCCCGGGTACTGTTCATAGATATCCGTGGAAAGTGACCTTGTGGCTATGCCTGATCTATGAGGTCATAAATCACTTCCTCAAGGGGGATGTTGTTCCAGTCTTCGTAATAGCGCGCGGCTATCCTGGAAGCGGTATCGATTATGAGAACCGCGGGAAGGGCCCTCACGCTGAAATTTGCCATTACCTCAAAGTCGGGGTCCGCCATGACCGGGAACTCTATCCGCCAGGTTTCCACCAGGGATTCGGTCATGGATACCTCCCTTCCGGCGCAGACCACTACGCAGGCAACGGCCTGGTCATGGAAGGTGGACTTCAAATCGTAAAGCCTGTTGATGTCCTCGAGGTCCGCCAGGCTGTTGAAATCGTTGAAGAGTATCACCACCACATGCCCCTGAGTTCCTGAAAGAGCCCCGGTGGGGTTTCGGTGTTGAACCAGACGCCATGGGGGAAGTCGCTGGTGATGCCCATTCTTCCCGCCGGGGGCCGGGTGGGGGTCTGCCGGAAGAGGAATCCCGCCACCACGGCGAAGACCATCACCCCCAGAACGAATAGCACCGTGGCTTTCAACTGGTCTTTCCGGTAATCGGAGGTCCTCAGCTCGTGGAGGTATCTCCTAAGCACGGCGGATCTCAGTTCCCGGGTTACGGTTCATCTGTCTCCAGCACCGGAGGGGTCATGGTGGTCAGGTCAAGGAGCCAGCTTTCCCCCACGAGGCGCACGGGGATGACCTGCTCACCCTCAATGGTGGAGACGGTTACCAGGGCCGTGAGGGAATCGGTTACCTCCACGCCCTTCACTGAGCTGGAAAGAACCGCGGTTTCCGGTGCGGACATTACCATCCGGGTGAAGAGCATCTCGCCGTTCATTTCGGCGAACTCCTCCTCGGTAACAGGCGCCTGGAGGGTGAGAAGATAGGTGGAGCTTTCGGTGTAGCCGAAGCGCTGCATTATCACCGCGGTGGAATCCCACACCGCCCGGGTCTCCGGTGTGAGCATCGTCCAGGCGGATCCGTAGGCGGAGTCGGCAAGGGCCATGGTGAAGGCCTTCACCGAGTCGGAAGCGGGTGATTGACACACCCGGCAAAGGCAGCGAGGACCACAAGGAGAACTGAAGCAGCCGCAAACCTAGAGAACATGCACCACCAGCCCGCTTCTGAGCTTGGGCTCGAACCATGTGGACTTCGGGGGCATCACATTACCGCTGTCCGCAACGGACATAAGCTGCTCCACCGATGTGGGGTGCATGGAGAACGCCGCTGTGTACTTTCCCGAGTCCACGAGCCTCTCAAGCTCCTTCGTGCCCTTATGCCCCCTACGAAATCGATGTGGGAGTCGGTTCTGGGGTCTTTCACACCGAACACCGGATGGAGAAGGTTCTCCTGCAGAATGCTTGCGTCCAGGCTCTTCACCGGGTCTTCCACCGGGAAGGTGCCCTCCTTCGGCGTAAGGGTGTACCAGTTTCCAGCAATGTACATGCTGAACTCCTGGCTGGAAGAGGGCTCCCGGGTCCCTGTCCTCTCAACGGAGAACCTTTCCCGGCATTCACCGATGAGCTCCTCGGCAGTCCTGCCTTTGAGGTCCTTCACCACCCTGTTGTATGGAAGGATCATCATCTGGGTCTCGGGGAAGATCACCGAAAGGAAGAAGTTGTACTCTTCCCTTCCGGTGTGCCCGGGGTTGGCGGCCTTCCGTCTGGAGGCGATGATGGCGCCGGAGGCGCTTCTGTGGTGGCCGTCGGCAACATAGAGGGTGGGCACCTCGGCGGCGAAAAGGCTGGATATCGACTGTATGTCGTCCTGTTCGGATACCACCCAGAGGGTGTGCCTGATGCCGTCGTCGGCGGTGAAATCGTACTCGGGTTCACCGGCGCAGACCCTTTTCTGCAGGGAGTCTATGCCCTGATGATCGGGGTATGTAAGGAACACCGGTCCGCACTGGGCGTTCTGGGTCTCGATGTGGCGTATGCGGTCTTCCTCCTTTGCCTTCCTTGTGACTCGTGCTTCTTGATCACGTCGTTGTCGTAGTCTTCGGCGGAAACGCAGGCAACGAGACCGGTCTGTGAATGGTCGCCCATTATCTGCCTGTAGAAGTAGAAGCCGGGGTCTTTGTCCTGGTTCATAAGGCCGTCTTCCATGAGACGCCTGAGGTTCTTCGCCCCCTGCTGATAAACGGTTTTACTGTAAAGGTCGATGTCCGGGCTGAGGTCCACCTCGGGCTTCACCACCCGAAGAAAGCTCAGGGGATTGTTCTTCACTATTTCCCTGGCTTCATCGGAATCCAGTACATCGTAGGGCGGAGAAGCTATCTTGTCCGCGTAGGTCTTTACGGGCCTGAGGCCCCTGAATGGTCTGACTGTTGCCATATTATCTCCTCCGGTATCAGCTGAGCCGTTCCATTTCGGCATCAACCATCTCCCTTACCAGGGAGCAGAAGTCGGTTTCTGGTTTCCACCCCAGAACACGCCTGGCCCGGGATGCGTCTCCGCAGAGGGCATCCACTTCGGTGGGCCGCATGTAACGGGGATCTGTCTTCACATAATCCTGCCAATCGAGATCCAGGTAGCCGAAGGCCTCCGCCAGGAAGTCCTTCACCGAGTGCATCTCACCGGTGGCAACCACATAATCGTCCGGTTCAGGCTGCTGCAGCATGAGATACATTGCCCTGACATAGTCCCTTGCATGGCCCCAGTCCCTCTTCGCGTTCAGGTTCCCCATCATTAGATGGCCGGCCATGCCCTTTTTTATCTTTACCGCTCCCAGGGCAATTTTTCTGGTAACGAAGTTCTCCCCCCTTCTGGGCGACTCGTGGTTGAAGAGTATGCCGCTTGACGCGTGGATGTTGTAACCCTCCCTGTAGTTCACCACCATCCAGTGGGCGCACAGCTTCGCAGCGGCATAGGGGCTTCTTGGCCTGAAGGGGGTGTTCTCCCCTGGGGCGGAGGGCTGGAGCCGAAGAGTTCGCTGGTTGATGCCTGATAAAACCTGGTGGTCCCCGCCATGCCCGTTTCCCGTAGTGCGTCAAGAAGCCTTACCACACCTATGGCGTCAACATCGCAGGTGTATTCCGGAAGCTGAAAGGAAATGCCCACATGGCTCTGGGCGGCCAGGTTGTAAACCTCGTCGGGCCCGGTGCGCTCGATTATCCTGTTCAGGGCGCTGGAATCGGTGAGGTCGCCGTAGTGAAGGAAGAGCCGCTGGTTGTAGATATCCGGGTCCTGAATAAGGTGTTCGATGCGGTTTCGGTTGAAGCTGCTGGACCTACGCACTATTCCATGAACGGTATAGCCCTTTTCCAGCAGCAGTTCGGTGAGGTAGGAGCCGTCCTGGCCGGTTATTCCGGTTAACAGAGCCTTTTTCAAGTTTTCTTCCTTTCCCGGTGCAAAAGCTGCCGGTAAGATACTACCCCGGAGCCCCGTTGACAAAGCCGCTAGATCAGTGCCTTCAACAGTTTTCTTTCCTTTAAGTACCTGGGGTCCAGAACCTTCCGACCGGTAATCCGGAAGTAAAGCCTCCACTGTTTCATGGAGTTCCCCGAGGCATGGGCCAGCATAGCGCCCTCATAGAGTATCCGCCAGCGCCACTCGGCCTCCCCGGCCTTCCAGCTGTCAAGTATTCCTGACAGCACAGCGGGGTCTCCCCCTGAATGTACCTGCTCCAGAAGGAACAGTTCCCGCCATGGAGAGGTTTCCGGAATGGCCGGCGGAGGGTGTGCTCCTTCCCCGGAGAGCCGAAGGGCCCGGCTGCGAAGAAGCCCGGTGGGCGCCACTTCGATACATCGGCGATGGTCACCCCTGGCCTCGGCCAGAAGGAACAGGGGACCGGCGGCAAGGGATTCCGCCTTCTCCCCCTTCCCGGCCTCCAGACAGAACCGGTGGGCCAGTATGAAACTCTCCTCAGCCCGGCGCCATTTTCCCGAACGGGCGAACATGTCCGCCAGGAAGGCGAAGTCCCCGGGCGACGGTGATGGCCCTTCGGTCAGTGAAGCCGCCACGGCAAGGGCTTTATCCCTCTGACCGAGCTCAAGGAGGGTACCCGCCTCCCGGCGCTTCAGGGAAGCAATTTTCGCCTGATCAGTTTCGGCCTTCATCCTGTTCCTGAGTATCAGCAGTTGACGGCCGGGGTTTCTCTTAATATTAGGAGCCATAATTGGAGAAAGGAGTCCCATTTCCAATGAGTGAGCTGCTTGACAAAATTACCGACGACTCAGTTTCCGGAGCAACCGGAATATACATAAAAGTCCTCAATCATATCGTTCTGGGTTTCCTGAAGGGGCCGGAGCTTCCGGAGCTTCTCAGGGAAAAGGCCGGGGACATGGTTTCCCTCCACTATCTGGCCAACAGCCTGGAACAGGAACCCCTTTTCCGCCAGAAAGAGGTGGCGAAGGAGCTTCAGAAACAGATACGCACAGAATCCTCAGCCGCCGGGATACAGCTCTACAAGGCCCTGGCGAACTCCGGGAACGTGATACTCTGCCACTCCAACAGCGGCAGCGTCCTCAGGGCCCTGGACCACAGGAAGAACCGCATCGAACTGGTCTATCAAACCAGGTCGAAGCCCGGCGAAGAGGGGAAGGAGGCCGCCAGGCTCCTCAAGTCCGCGGGTTTCAGGGTCAAGCTCATCCCCGATTCAAAGGCGAAGGAAGTCATAGAACAGGGTGCCGTTCCTGTCCTGGGGGCAGACTGCCTCAGTGAAACCTTCTTCGTGAACAAGAAGGGAACCGCGGAAATAGTGGAAACCGCCCTTGAAACAAAGACCATACCCATAGTCATCGCCGGAACCGAGAAGCTCTGCCTTGAAGATGCCTATGAGAACCGTCCCCGAAGCCAGTACTTCGAACGGGTATCCCTGATGAAGCTCAAGGTCATCGTGGGGGCTCCACCTACAGGATGCCCCGGGACCGCAGAAGGCTGTGGAAGTCCATGGAAGAGGCGGATGTAACCTAGTGGCGCTGCTCTCGGTCAATCTGGGCCACTGGAGGGCGCTTGAAAAAAGCTGGCTGAAGCATTTCACCCGATCATCGAAAACCGGAACAGTGGCGGTGGTCACCGCGGGAAACACCCAGAGCCGCAGGCTCATGTCCCTTGTCACAGAAACGAAGGCCGGAACGGGTTTCTACCCTGGCTTTCCCCAGCTGGCGATGGCCCTTGCCGGGGAAATGACCCTCCCGGCGGTCTCCATACCCCAGAGGATAGCACTGGCCGCCTTCGCGGGTTATGGCCCCGGTGCTGCCCCGGCGGCTGCGGATTTCTTTGAAAGCTCATAGACAACGGCATCACCGGTGAAACCTTCCATCTTCAGGCCCAGTCCATGCGCACTCCGGATGCCGAGGTAACGAAAACCGCCGAAAGATTCCTTGTCTACCATGAAAAGCGGAAGGCCCTGCACCCCTCCACCCCGGATTCCAGGGTGATAGCGGGGCCGGTTACTCCTGATCGTTTCAGAACATACATCTTCTACGGCTACTACGACCTCAACCCCGGCCAGAGGAACTACATAAGGAAACTGGCTGAAAAGGCAGAGGTGCACTGGTTCTCACCGGTGCATCCCTCCCACCCGTGGCGGGGAGCCTTCCAGCGGACCCTGGACTTTCTGAAGGGTCTTCTCCCGGGGAAAGACTTCCACAGGGTGGACAGCGGCGTTCCCCTGGCCCCCATGGCCCAGTTCGCCGAGAGCATGCTCACCGGCAGGGTTCTTCAGGAAAGCGGAACCATAAGCCTGAAGGAGTGCCGAAGCGGCCCTCCCTTCATCCGGGCGGTCTCAGGGGAGATAAGGTCCCTGTTAGCTCCACCCCATTCCCTTCAGCCGGAGGAAATAGCGGTGGTAGCCAGGGGTACCGATGCCAGATGGATAGTCACCGAGCTTCACTGGGAGGGCATTCCATGCGGCCCATGCCTCAAGGTAAAGGCATCGTGCCTTCCCTGGGGAAGCCTCATCCTCAGGTTCATGGCCCTGGCGGACAACGATTTTCACCATACGGACATACAGGGGCTCCTGGCAACGGGAGCGGTGGATATGCCCGGCACCCCGGACCCCTTCAAATACGGTGAACGGGTAAGGGAACAGGGCGCCAGGTTCGGCACCGCATCCCTTGAGGGGACCGGCTTTCCCTTCGCCGGGGTCATATGCAGGTATTTCCGTTCCCTCCCCCCCTCGGCGGCTCCCCCTGTGTGGCTGGAACTCACCGTGTCCGCCCTGAGGGAGCTTGCCTCCGGGACCCTTCCCGGCATCTGCTTCCGGGATATCCTCCAGGACAGGGCCTTCATGTCCGACGTACCGGTGTCCTTTCCCATGTTCAGGAAAATGGTGGAAAAGGCCATGGAGGAACCGGTGAACGCATCGGAAAAACAACCCGGCGGGGTTGCGGTGATCTCTCCCGAGCTTGCCCGGGGGGCTTTCTACAGGGCGGTAATACTCACCGGAATGGAAGAGGGCAGCTTCCCTGGCAGGACCGAGAACGACCCCAGGCTTCCCGTGGAGATGAAGGTCCTCCTTCAGATGCCCTCCCCGGACAACCGGGAGACCGAGGACGCCTTCATCCTCAGACAGGTCTTCGAGGCGGCCTCTGAAAACTTGTGATCATCGCCCGAAACCAGGACATCAAGGGAAACGCCATCGCCCTGTCCCCCTTCCTTACTCCCATCAGGGGCGCCCGGGGAGAACCGGCCCCGGTCAGGGCGGAGCCCCAGCCCTCAACACCACTGGCCACACTGAGCTTTCCCGAAAACCCCCCTTCCTGAGCTCCTCCCTGGCCGCACAGCGGGAAAGGCTTTTCTTCAACGAGGATGACCCTTCACCGGATGCGGTCCACTGCGGAATGATCGGCCCGGGGTACACCGAACGGGAAAGGATCTCAGCCACAATGCTGGAGGCCTACTCCTACGACGAGTTCTCCTGTCTCACGGGAAGGGTCTGGGGAGTGGAGGAGACCGAACCATTCCCCGTGAGTTCCCGGCTCCGGGGAAGGACCGGGGGAACGGTGATGCACACCTGTGTACAGAGGGCCTTGAGAATCCCGGCGGGGTGAAGGAGATAGTGCAGGAGGAAAGCGCCCGACTGGGAATTGCGGCCCTTCTGGGTACCCCGGCCCTGGAGGAGATCTGGCGGCGGCACACCATAGCGGGAATAGAATCCCTTCTCAGCCATCTTGAACAGCGCCGGTGGGAATTCCTGGCGAAGGAGAAACACCTCACCGGAACGGTGGCCGGCCACGAAGCCTACGGTTTTATCGACCTCATCTTCAAAAATGCCGAAGGGGGCATTGTGGTGGCGGACCTGAAAACCGGCCGCCCACGGAAGACCAACGGAAAGAACCTTCTGAAAAAGGGGCTTTTCCAGCTTCCCTTCTACTCCTCCCTGGCCTCCCGGAACGGAATATCCCCGGTGGCCGCAGCCTGCTACATCCACCTGGAAAGCAGCGGCAGTGTAACCTTCGAGGAGATATCCGCCGCTGAACTGGAGGAGATGAGCGAAGAATTCCAGGAAAGGGTCCGGGAAATTGTGAAGAACATCAACCAGGGACGCTTCCCGAAGAGGGAGAGGAAGGCATTCAATGCCCGCCGCTGAAGTAGCCGACGGCGCTGTGCGCAGGGCGATAACCAAGCACCGTGAAAGAAGCGTGGTGGTGGAGGCAAGCGCTGGAACCGGAAAGACCACCCTTCTCACAGGCAGGGTTGTCTCCATGGTGAAGGAGGGCATTCCCCTGGAGAGGCTGGCGGTGGTAACCTTCAACGACACCGCCGCCGGTGAACTCAGGCTGCGCATAAGGGAGAGCCTGGAACCGGAACTCAGGCGAAAAATGGACCAGGCCTGGATATGCACCATGCACAGCTTCGCTTCTCGAATACTCAGGGAGTACTACCATCTCACCGGGGGCGTTCCCGAGTTCACAACCGTGGAAAACCACTATAGCAGGGCGGAGATGGAAATGCAGTGGGACCTGTTCCTCGCCGGTGCTCCCCGGGCCTCCCTTGAGTACTCCGAAGAAGCCCTCAGGCGCCCGGGAACCACAAAACTGCTGGACATGGCCGGGGCCCTTGAGGAATACAGGTGGATCAGCGACATGTCCGTTCTGGGAAACACCCGGGAGAGGGCGGAAAAGCTGATCCGGGTCTGGACGGAGAGACTGTCCGACCTCCTGAGGGAATGCACCGACGAGACCGACCTCCTCTTCAGTGGTATCACCGAAGGCTGCGCCAGCTGAAGGACAGGCAGCCGGAAAAGATAAACCTCCGTGGAAGACAGGCGGCCTGGGGCGGCAAGGAGAACCTCGACAGGGTAAAGGACTTCCTGAAGGAATACAGGGAAGACAGCAACACCATCAGGAACTGGTTAGGGGTGAAGGACCTCCTCCCCTGCATGGAAGAA
This sequence comes from Candidatus Sabulitectum silens, assembly GCA_001875255.1. Lineage (GTDB taxonomy): Bacteria > Fermentibacterota > Fermentibacteria > Fermentibacterales > JCC-6 > Sabulitectum > Sabulitectum silens. The sequence continues at coordinate 257,165 of MJAN01000002.1, forward strand.
CTTGTGATCCCCTTTCTGAACGGCCTCAGAAGGGAGTGGGACAAAGACCCCACAAGACTGTCCTTCGACGACCTGCTCTACCGGGCGGGTCGGGGGCTGGAAACTCCGCCGCCCTGAGAAAGGCCCTTGCGGAAAGGTTCGATCACATCTTCATAGACGAGTTCCAGGACACCAGCCTGGTACAGGTTAACCTCTTCCGCTCCCTCCTGAAGGGGGAGGAGCTCCACAGGAAGCTCACCGTGGTGGGCGACCCCAAGCAGTCCATATACGGCTGGAGGTCCGCGGACATAGAAACCTACAAGACCACCGTGAAGCAGCTTGAGGAAAGGGAGCCCTGTCACGGACCATCACGGTCAACTTCCGCAGCGCCAGGTCCATAATACGCTTTGTCAACGGTTTCGGTGAAGCCCTTTTCAGCCAGGCGTCCCCGGGAGAGCTCCCGTTTTCCAGCGGCTACAGCCCAATCGATCCCGAACCCGGAGCTCCTGAAGGGGAAGGGGTTCATTTGCACCGGCTTCCGGAGCTTCCCGCCGCCGATCAGGCCCTGGCACAGGCCCGGGCAATGGGCAGGCTCATTCGAAACCCCGGCGAAACCGCCATCCTCCTCCGCTCATCCACCCACATGGACAGCATCCTCCGTGAGCTCGACCGCCTGGGCATTCCCTACGCGGTGGAGGCAAGCAGGGATTTCCACCGCCGTGACGAAGTGAAGGACACAGCCTGCCTGCTGCGAAGCCTGCTCAGTCCGAAGGACACCTTTTCCCTTGTGAACACCCTCAGGTCCATGTATTTCGGTATCGACGACAGGGAGATAACAGCCTGGATGGTGAAGAAGGAAAGATCGAAAAAGCTGGTAAATGCGCTGGAGCTCCTGGAAAGGCTTAGGACCGCGGTCAGGACACTTTCCCCCGGGCTCTTCGTGAAGACCCTCTACAGGAACACATGCATCCTCAGGTCCATAAGGGACAGCGGCTTTCAGACTGGAAGAAGGCTTTCAAACATGCAGTTCCTCCTGGAACGTGCCCAGTCCGCCGAAGACTGCACCGCGCTGCTTGAGATGCTTGAGGGAAGGGCCCCCATCAGCGCCGACGAACCATCAGCGCCCCCGGAAAACAGCCTTGGAACGGTAACGGTGACCACCATACACAGGGCCAAGGGGCTTGCCTGGAAGCATGTGATACTGGCCAGCCCCGGCGGCACCAGCGGCTCAATGACCTCCACGGTACTCACCGACCACAGGACGGGAAGGGCCGCCATAAAGACCGAAGACGGCCACACCGCCCACTGGCCGGACCTGCTTGAGAGGGAAAGGAACCGTGAAGCCGCCGAGTTCCGCAGGCTTCTCTATGTGGCGGTAACAAGGCCCAGGGACCGCCTGGACATTTTCCTTCCGGGAAAGATGACCCCGGGGTCCCGGGGAGCCGTTCTTGAAAGGGCCCTGGTAAACCCTGAACACTTCAGCGAGACCGAAGTTGAGCCGGCCCCGGAGGATGAGGGTACCATTTCCTTCCCGGCCATTCCCGGGGACTCAACCCCGGAACCCTTTGCCTGTCCCGTTGAACTGGCCCTCGGAGCCGGGGATGACCAGAGGGACAGGGCCATGCGCCTGGGCACCGAGGTTCATAATGTAATGGAGTTCATAGACCTCGATTCCCCTGATGAATGGCTGGACAAAAGGCTTCCGGCCCTGGGGCAAACCCTGGAGTTCCCGGAACGTACCATCGCCCTGGTGAGGAACTTCTTCAGGGCCTTCGACATGTCCGGCGCCAGGGTCCTGGGCCGGGAGTACCCCATTACCGCCCGGGGCAGCCAGTACTATGTGGACCTTCTCATTGAAAGGAACGGCGGTCTGGAGGTGGTGGACTACAAGACCGACCTGGGCCCTCCCGGGGAAAGGATGAAGTTCTACGAAGAGCACCAGAGGCTCTATATGAGAGCTTTGCGGGAATCCACCGGGAAACCGGTGAAGGCTTTTCTCGTTTTCCTTCAGAGGGGCGATGTTCTCGAGATAAAGGAAGGGCCCGGGGTTTGACCTCCCCGGGCCCTTCTGAAAGAATAGTCTACAGACCCACCTGAACAGGAGCGCTCACATCTTCTGCGCCCTCTGCCAGGGGCCTTGCCACGAAGCGGACGTTGTCGTTTATTCCCGCTCCGCCGTAGGACTCCACATCGATGTCCCAGGGCCCGGCGTTCTGCCTTGTGGCCTCTATCTCGAGGTAGGGGTTGAAGTCTCCCCCGTCGTCGTCGCTGAAGTAGACCTCACCGGCGGCGTCAACCACGGTAAGGGTAAGGTCCACATCGGACTCGGCGAATATCTCGTATGTCTGTCCGGATTCGAAGACCATGGTGAAGTACAGGTTGTTGCTTGTGTACTCATCCATGTTCATGGGAACCGTTGCCTCGTCCCGCTCCAGGGGGGCGGCCATGTAGTAGCTGAAATCCACGAACTCCGTTGAGGATTCGGAGTAGGGTGTAACGAGGGCTGCGTAGGAACCCGGTGAAAGCTGAAGGGTCAGCTGGGGGTCGAAGCCCTCGGGGCCGTCGTCGTTGTAGTCGATCATGGTCATGTCCTGGTCGATGATGGCCATTTTGGTGTCGTCGTAGCAGCTGGCGTCAAAGATGTACTCGCCGTCCTCCTCTATGCTGAACTCGAAAACCACCACCTGTTCTTCGGGGTAGATGCCCCAGTAGTCCCCGGCCTCGGGCCAGTAGGCAAGAACCATGGAACCCTCCCGGAACTCTCCGGTGTACCACTCGTCCATATTGTCTACCTGAACGATGTCTGCGGTCATTTCGTCGGGGTCCATCTCGGAGAGGGATACGGTGAACTCGGCATCGTCGGAACCGCCGTAGGTGTTCACCACGCAGAGGTAATCGCCTTCTTCCAGTTCACCGGAATAGGCGGGGTTCATGCCGTTGGTGTCGTCGTCGTAGTCGATATAGGTGAGCCTCCCTGTCCACCATGGCGATGGCCATGACGCAGTCGATCTCGCTCTCAACGGCGATCCTCACCCACTTGTCGCCGTGGGCACTGAAGGGAATCACCCTGCAGGTCTCCCAGTCGTCGCGGTACATGTCCGACATGTCGTAGAGCATCTCCTCCATGAGTTCGTTCTCTTTGTCCCGAAGGATGAAGGATTCCACTTCGCTGTCCATTTCGAGGGTCCACCAGTAGTCGTCGGCCTCGGCGGCCTCCATGGTGAAAAGGGCCCTGTCGTCGCCGTTAAGGTCGAAAACGATGGCCCTGGCCCCTCGGGAACCGCATCAAGGGATACGAAGGCGTCGAGGGACTCTTCCCAGTCGTCGCCGGCCACGAGAACGGCGCCCTGGGCGTCAACCACAACTATCACCGGGTCCATGCGGTTTTCCTCAACCAGCAGCGAAATGCCCTCGTCGGACTTCGCCAGGGGAAACTCGATGGCGGCCCAGTCGTCCTCAACAACGAATCCCGCCGCAAGGAGAACATCCTCGGCGTCGGGAATGAGTTCTTCAATTTCCACACCGGCTCCGAGATCTCCCTCGGCGGTGTCTCCGGGCTTGAGCCCTCCGCCGCCGAGAAGCGAACACCCCGCGGTGGCAAGAAGCAGTACCAGCAGACAAATACCAGTTTTCCAACCATAACTGACCCTCCTGTTCATCGTTTCATATCCCGGAACCTTTACTGTTACCCCGGGAACGGTTCTTTCATTCCGTAACGCACCGGAGCTATTATAAGGAAATGCCCGCCGGGGCACAGACCCCCGGCGCACTAAAAAAAGGGACCCGGCAACCGCCGGGCCCCTCTGGTAAAGGCTGTTTTACCTGATTACGCTTACCCTGGCGGTGGCCATGCTGCCGCCCTGGGTGAGACGCATGAAGTAAACACCGGTGGAAACGCTTGAGGCGTCCCAGGTGAATGTGGCCTGTCCGTTGAGCTCACCCTGGAAGGGGCGGGCAATAACGCGGCCTGTTACGTCGAATATCTCCACCGAGGCCGGTCCGCCGGTGCCGGTAAGGGAAACGGGAACGCTTCCCATTACAGGGTTCGGAGCGGAAACGGAAACGGGAGAACTGACGATGCCCGAGGTGAAGTCCTCTATGCCGGTCATGGGCCAGGTCTTCATTATGACACTGGGGTCGCCGAAGAGGGTGTAGCCCTCGAAGTAATACTGGGTGCTTCCGCCGCCGCTGTAGTACTCGTAGACAGCCATGAGACCCTGATTAAGGAACCCCTTGGGCCAGTAGACATCGTTGCCCAGGAAGGCTTCGAACTCACCAATCTGTTGAATGTCGTCTTCGTCCCAGAAAGAATTGGGAACGGAACCCCAGAACCACAGGCCGCCACGCTCAGGTGTGCGGGTCCAGGTTTCACCCCAGCAGGTTGAAACGCTGAAGTCGCCTGTAATGCAGGCATGGCTGAGGACACCGGGGAACATACCGTCGTTGGTGAGCTGGTTGAAGCTGGACTGTGGGAAGCTCATGTCGCCCCAGCTCGTGGTGGAACCGTGGCCGCTGAATGTAACCATGGAAAGGCCTGCGTTTATGGCAGCCACGGCATCGGCGGCGGTTCCCCCGGTGGTTACAGGGTAAACCTTGATGGAGGTGTAGCCCCTGGGGGTGAGGTAGTTGTCGATGCAGTAGTTATGTGTACCCTCGGTTATGTTGTAGTTGTCGTTGGATGCTATGAAAAGGGCGTTCTGAACCCAGCTCTGCACACCCACCGAGTTCTCATAATCGATAACCCTCTGGGCCATTGTAACGGTTTCGCCGGTGGTGGTAACGCTGAACCTTCCTATGAAGGCGTCGGGAACCCAGCCGCCGTCGTCGAGGCAGGCGTAGTAGAGGTCGGTAACGCCGCCGTACTTCACAGCGGAGCCGCCGGGAAGGAACTGGTCGTCGCCAACGAGAAGCACATAGACAACACCTTCGTTGATGGCGTTCTGTATGTAGTCCTGTATCTCATCGGCGGTGGAACCGGTAACCGAGAGGTCGACCATTTCCACATCGAAGCCCAGTGCCTCTTTGTGGGATACGAAGTCGTCCATGGCGGTGTCCACGAAATCGCTGTGGCCAACGATGAGGTAGGGGGCCGGGGGTGTGTCCATGGCCTGCTCGAAGGTGCCGTAGTTAACCAGCATGTTCTCGAGGATCCTCTCGTACTGAGAGGTTGCCAGCCTTGAGGCCTGCTCGTAGCTGGCGGCAAGGTCGCCCCCTGGAACTGAAGCTCTATCTCGGCTCCGGCCAGAAGGGTGAAGCTGTTTTCCTGGACGTTCCAGCGAAGGGGCATGACCTCGACAAGGGCAAGGTTCCTTCCCCGCATGCCGCCGGCGTAGACGATCCTTACCCAGTTTTCAGGGTAGGCGGAGCCGGAGGCGTAGACCTCGGGTGCGAAGCTCATGGTGTATTCGTCCCGGGAGAGGCTCTTCGGCGCGCTTTGGACTGCGGGAACCACCGGAGCGCCGTCGTGACCTATCGTTTCAAGTCTGTGTTCGTTAACCAGGGCATCCACCCTGGCGCCAATGGGGATCTCCACCCAAACCCTGTAAACGGGAACCCTGGGGAAGCCTACTTCCGCGAGGTTTTCGGCGTTATCCATGGAAATGGTGGTGTATGTTCCGCCACGGAGGCTTATGGTTCCGAATTCCGGTATGGCGGAGCTGAGGTTCAGCGTAACACCGGTCTCGGAAGACTCCATAACCGAGAGCCCCGAGGCGAAGGACGCCCAGGCGAACACAGTGAACAAAAGCAGAGCAGTTTTCATCTTTCCTCCTGTTTGATTTCTTTCTTATATCATTGGCTGAGGCCAACGACCTGGCATACATATTTATATACGCGTGGCATCAAAGATAGTTTCATGAATAACCGGAGTAAAGGAGGGGAAATGGCGGTGATCACAAGAAAGCCCAGGGAACGCCTCATAGCCAGTTCCGGAGCCAGGGGAACCCGGGAGGCTCTTCTGGCGGGCCCAGCCTCCGGCTGCAACCGGTTCACTGTGAAAAAGCTCACCCTCGATGCGGATGGGATAACAGCACGGCTCAGCGAAGGGGCCGGGGCGGTTTACTTCCTTCATTCCGGGGCTGTTACCATGAGCCACGGCTCAGGTGAACTGGATGTCCTCGAGGCCGGCGACACCGCTGTGGTCCACCCCGGGGAGGCCCACCGGCTTCACAACACCCACGGTGGCAAAAGCACAGTGCTGGTGGTTACCCCCAATGAGAACAGCAGTCACTGTCCTTCTTGTCCTTGCTGTACTCTTCCCATCCTCGGCGAAGTCACCCCCCGGACATCACCTCCGGGGATAGCCCTGGTACTTGCCGGGGGCGGCGCAAGGGGCCTTGCCCACATAGGTTTTCTCAGGGCACTGGAAGAGAGCGATGTAAGGGTCTCCGCCATCGCCGGGACAAGCATGGGCGCCCTCATGGCAGGGCTCTATGCCTGCGGCTACTCCGCCATGCAGCTCGACAGCCTGACCAGGAATATGGACTGGAATCACCTCTTCAGCTCCAGCCCGGAACCCAGGCTTACCTTCCTGCCGGACAGGATAAGGGGCAGGCAGGACCTCATCAGCCTGAGCCTCAGGGGGTTTACCCCGTCTCTACCCGCCAGCGTTGTCTCCAACATGCGTGTGGGCTTCCTTCTGTCGGGGATGACCGGTCCCGCCCAGGTCCAGAAGGGGTTTTCATACGACTCCCTTCGAATTCCCCTCCGGGTGGTTGCCTCGGACCTGACCTCCCGGGAAAGGGTCTATCTGGACCGGGGACATCTCTGGGAGTCACAGCTTGCCAGCATGGCCATTCCCGGGATATTTCCCCCGGTGCGGTACGATTCTCTGCTTCTGGTGGACGGGGGCATGTTCGACAACATGCCGGTGGATGTGGCGGAAATGGTATGGCCCGGCCTGCCGGTGCTGGCTGTGAACGTTGGGAACGCAAACCCCATCGAATACCCCGACACGCCATCCCTGTTCACCGTTGCGGGAATGACCTTCACCGCTCTTTCCCAGAGGGTGAACGAGTTCTACTACAGGGAGCCCCGGTGGCTGTTCACCCCGGACCTCCACGACGCCCAGGTGTGGAGCTTCGACGAGACCGACTCCCTTATAAGCTGGGGGTACCGGCAGGGGCGGGAATGGCTTGCTGAACAGACCGGTCTGCCCCGTGGCGCCGGTGAGAACCGGGGCTTTACCCCGCCCACCTTCATTCTTCGCAACATAATGTTCTCCGGGAACAGCAGTGTTTCTGTCTTGGCCATAGACAGGTGGCTCACCATAGGTTCCGGTGACACCATAACCACACGCTCCGCCATGGAAGCCGCCGAGAACCTGTATGCGTCGGGGCTTTTCAGCATGGTCAGATTTTCCATGACCCCCGCCGGACGCCAGGGAAACGCCAACCTCCACTTCCGTCTCACCGAGAAAGACCCCGGCAGCATCGGCCTGGGCCTCTCCTACAACAACGACTTCGGCATGGACGCAAGGCTCACCATTGAACACAGGAACACCTTCAACAGGGGAATCACCTCATACATCAACACCGGCGGCGGGAACGGATACGCCTTCGCCGAGTTCAGCAGCCTCAGCAACACCCGAAGAAGGGACCGCTACATGGGCCTCAGGGCGGGGATAAGCCAGATAAAGGGCTGGGAGCCCGATGAAACCGGCGAAAACCACCTGCGAACCTGGACCGACCACTCCTTCTCCATGGACTTCGGCAGACCAGTCTCATGGTTCGGGATGATGGAACTCAGCGGCGGAATTCAGGGCAGGAACTACGCCGGAACACAGATGACCCAGTCCTTCCCCCTTCTGACCGTTTCCGTTCTCACGGACACCAGGGAGAACCCCACAGCCACGGCGCCGGGTACCAGGTTCTACGCCAGGGCCGGCTGGTGCCCCGCCCCTGGAAGCGCCCATCAGTCGCTGCAGTGGGACATCAGCAGAAGAAGGGATCTGGCCGGGGAGTTCCAGGGAAGTCTCTACACCTGGGGAAGCCTGCTCTGGGGAGATAACTATGAATGGCAGCACGGAAGACTGACCGCCTCCAGGGGAATACCCGGCTACAGGTGGAACACCCTTCCCACCAGGGAAAGGGCCGCCGGGGTCTCTGCATCTCCAGGAGCCTGGTGGGCCCCTCTTCCTGGACCTGGAAACGGTTGCCTCCTACGACTTCGAATCCTTTTCCCGGTACGCCGATGGAGAGATCAACTGGGGAACGGGGCTGGCGGCCAGGGTGAACATACCCGGAGGCACCGCAAGCCTGGGGCCGGGCTGGAACGACCAGGGCGAGCTGAGGTGGTCGTTCTCCTACGGAAGCGACTACTCCTTCGGCCCCGGCCGCTGACCGCACATTTCAGCCGCCCGGTTGTATATGGCGATGTCCGGGGCGCAAATCTCCTCTATGCGGGTCATTTCAGCGGAGGATACCTTCCTGTCCCCGGATGGAACCGGATTCCTGTTCACATGGGGAACAAGCAGCTTTGCGCCGTATATCCTCTCGAAATCCGCCGCCATTCCATCAAGGTTCTCCAGAACACCGACTATTCTGTACCTCGCAAGTCTGGCAACAGCTGAATCCACAAGCTCCGAAGAAACGGTGTCGCCGAATGAATAACTGTCCGGGACCAGGTATCTGAGGAAGGCTCGACCGTAGTTCTCCGCCCTTTCGGTTCCAAGGAAGTCCGAAAGTCCGGTGTGTATCCTGAAGTGATCCTCGGCCTTGTACCTGTTGAAAAAGTAGTTGGAGATGAATCTCTTCACCGGGTCCCGCAGAAGAAGAACGAAGTCCCATCGTTCTCGGAATGCTTCATAAACACTGTCCCTGAGAGCCCAGTGACCGCAGACATACCTGGCCCTTTTCTTTGCAAGGTAATATGGCAGAAGGTCCTCGGAGTATTCCCTGTAATCGGTGGAGAGTATCTCCGACGACCTGAGAGCCGCAACCGGATCATGGGAGAAGGAGGTGATGCCGGTGAGCTGGGCCCCGGGACCCAGGGCGGTCTTAAGGGCAATTTCCATGGAGGTGCCGCCGCATTTGGGTACATGGATGAAGGCCAGGGGTCTTCTATGTCTGACCCACCCGCCTGAGGCCAGCTGCCTGAGATTCCTCTGGGCAAAATCTACAAGTCCCATTTTATTCCATTCTATTATTTATTTACCGGACACTTCACAAAACAATACCCCGGATCGAGAAGCACTGTCAATGGAAGGCGCTGGGAAGGAACAGGCCTTGACCCCGGGGCGAAAATCAAACTAATTTGATGAACGCAGTTTTATCGGGAGGGGGAAGAATGGCTTCAAGGGAACTATGGAACAGCAAAACGGCTTTCATACTGGCATCGATCGGTTCCGCCATCGGGCTGGGAACATATGGCGGTTCCCATATGTAACCTTCGCCAACGGCGGGGGCGCGTTCCTGGTGGCATACTTCGTGTGCCTCTTCGTGGCGGGGATACCCCTTCTGATGCTGGAGTTCAGCATGGGGCACCAAACCCGCCAGGCCGCCCCGGGGGCCTTCGCAAGGATTAGACCCCGAATGCAGTGGTTCGGCTGGTTCGCCGTGGGCGTGGGGTTCATAATCGTAACCTATTACGCCATAATCATGTCCTGGAGCGTGAACTACACATGGGAGGCGGCCACCCTGGGCTGGCAGAAGGACCAGGGCCAGTACGCCAACGTGGAATACGCCGTGATGCCCACGGACCTCGAGAACATGGAGGTCCTCACTCCGATTCCCGGTGAGCTTTCGGGAACCGCCTTCGTGGACCCCGTGGACGGTACCCGGGGCATTATTCAGAACAGCGGCACCTTTCTGGTGGCCTGGGAGGGAAATCTCTACGCCATGTCCTCCCTGGAGAACGCCGACACCTTCATGTCCTCACCGGGGAATTTCTTCTTCAATGAGTTTTTGTGCCTTACCTCCAAACCCTGGGATCCAGGCCCCTTCCGGTGGCCACTTCTGGCGGGTTTCATCATCTCCTGGGCATGGATAGTGGCCTCGGTGTGGAAGGGAACGAAAACGGTGAGCAAGGTGGTCTACTACACCGTGTTCATCCCCTGGGGACTTCTTATCCTTTTCATAATAAGGGGAATAACCCTTCCCGGCTCAGGGGCGGGAATATCCTTCTATCTCACCCCGGTGTGGTCAAAACTGCTGAACGCGGACATCTGGCTTGCTGCAATATCACAGGTGTTCTTCAGCCTCAGCGTGGGCTTCGCCATAATGATAGCCTATGGCAGTTTTCTGCCCAGAAAGACCAACCTCGCCGGCTACGCCATCATCATAGGCGTTGCCGATGCCCTCACCGCCTTCTGCGGCGGTCTGGCGGTGTTTTCCGCCCTGGGCTACCAGGCAACGAAAATGGGTGTGCACATCACCGAGGTGGCCCAGTCCGGACCGGGTCTTGCCTTCGTGGCCTACCCGCACATCATAGGGAACCTGCCCGGAGCCAGGGTCTTCGGTGTTCTGTTCTTCCTGATGCTTCTCACACTGGCGGTGGACTCCGCCTTCAGCCTCCTCGAGGCAGCCACATCCGCGGTGAAGGACAAGTGGAAACTGTCCCATAAACGGGCCAACCTCACAGTTGGCGGCCTGTCATTCCTTCTGGGGCTCCCGATGCTTTTCGGCGCCGGTCTGCACATACTGGACATCGCCGACTACTTCATGAACAGCTTCGGCCTTACCCTGGTTGTTCTGGTGGAGGTAATACTCATCGGCTGGTCCGTGGGCGCCGAGGAACAGAGGAAGTACATCTCCAGGAACTCCAGCTTCAGGCTGGGTCAGTGGTGGAATATCTGCATAAGATGGCTAATTCCAATGGGCATCATCTGGATGCTCTTCGACGCCATAATGGCAAGGACCGCTCCCTACGGCAGCTTCGGCCTGAGAAGCCAGGAGTTCATCTTCGGCTGGCTCCTTATCATCCTGCTGCCCATAGTTGGGGACATCATGGCAAATGCGAAGGGTAAAGGGGATTTCCCGGAATAGCGAATAGAGAAAAGCGCCCCGGCCGGGAAGGGTCGGGGCGCTTTTTTTTCGCCCTATGGATTCATTGAGGAATTGACATGGGCGCAGTCCACGGATCCTTCCAGTCCCCGGGAGGGCATGTGAGTGCCGCAGCCGGCAAGGACCAGGAGAAGAGCCGAGATAACCAGATACTTCATTTTCTCTCCTTTCTTCTAATTACGCAAGCCTTGTTTGTCATTATTATATATTGGCAAACAAAATTGTCAAGTTTTGCCTGCGGAATTGCCCCTCGCCCGGCTGGACGCCTCCGTCGGATGTAACTGTATCAGCGGGTAACGGTGATGGTAAGGGAATAGCTGCCCGTGCCGTGCTCCAGGGCGTAAACCCTTGCCTGGCAGGTGCCTCCTCCGGCTATCCTGTAGGTAAGGGCCGGCTGGTCGGTGTACTGGGAATCCCATTCCGCCAGTACCGCCCCGGTGGACACCTCAACGAGCTTCAGCATGGGGTCGAAACCCTCGGCCTCTATCTCCACCGTAACGTTGTCCAGGGGTCTTACCGGGAAGTCGTATGGATCATAGGGCAGACCGGCGTGGTTCACATCGGTGAGGTCCCCCGGTTCTATGGTGCCGGTTTCCTCCATGACCATGGGAGAGTCCTCCCGGGCATCTTCACCGCAGCCGGGAACAAGGAGCATGGACAGTGTAACTAGAAGAAGCGTTCTCATATTCTTCCCTCCGTTTTCCTTTCATGGGCCTCACGGAAGAAACGCCAGATGAAGGGTCCCCCCTGGAAGTCCCCGCATGCCCTTCCGATAACTGATATGGGAAGGTACTGCTCCCCGCCGGGCCACACATGGCCCCCTCCCTCTATGTTCACCAGGGCGGTGGACCTTATACCTCGGTAGAGGTAGAACACCGGGGTGCAGCCGTCCCCGGGCGACCCCTGGGGCAGGAAGACGGTTTCCGGCTGGTTCCCGAAGCTGCCGTTTACCCGCCGCCACATTTCCATGGCCTCCGGTGTTCCCATAACGCTGCCCCTGCCTCCCCTGAAACCGATCTCTCCCCCCTGGTAGGGCACCAGCGGGTCGGCGGTTCCCTGAATGATGAGAACATGGGTGGGCACCGCGGGAGCGAACCAGTCGGTCCCCGGGTCTGCTATTCCGGCGCATACCGGGGCGATCCCTGCGAACACACCGGGCATTTTCACCGCCAGGAAGTGGCAGAAGATACCCCCGTTGGACATTCCCGCTGCGTAGACCCTGGAGCCGTCGATGCTGAAACGGTTCTTCAGTGAATCCAGCAGCGCCTCCACGAAGGCCACGTCGGTTAGGTCGTCGGGGTCGGTCCTTCCGTCGTTCCAGTGGCGGCCAAGCCCCTGGGGTACACCGCTATGAACCCCTCGACATCCGCCAAGCCGCTGAGGCCGTAGTTCCTCTCCGCACCCGCCGCCGTGCCGTAACCGCCGTGGAACACCATCAGCACAGGAAGCCCGTCGCCGCCCCCCTCAGGCGGGTGCACCAGGGCCGTTCGAGTCTTCCCGCCGGAGACGATGCTCCAGACCTCGGTGCCCTCCATGGGATTCACAAAGGCAGTGCCGCAGGAAAGCGCCAGGGCAAGCAGAGCCACGGGCAGACAGCGTATCATCTTCATCCCTCCCCCTTTCTTCTCAGTTCCAGTGTCCGGTAATCGAACAGGCTCCCGACTCCACCTCAGCCAGGAATTCCGCCAGTTTCCGGTTCTCCAGGAGCCCGGCCAGTTCCCCGGAGTGGGTCATAACCCTCAGGTAGTCGTCTATGATCCCGTAGGACAGGTTACGCCTTCTGGCGATGAAGCTTCTCTTCGTTCCAACCCAGTCCCGGAAACACTCCGCTGCCAGGCGGAGCTTTTTCACACCGGTTCCCCTGGTGCGGTAGAGGGTCTGCATGTCATCAAGAAGAATGGTGAACTCATCGTAGAGGGAGAACTGCCCGGCATAGAGGCGGTGGGGAATGAGACTGTCCAGGTCCTCCTGTCCCCAGGCCTTCCTGACCCTCTTCCAGAACCCGCGGGAATAGTCCTCCGGGGGCTCTCCCCAGGGCCGGCTCTGGAATAGAGTTTCAGAAGTGGCTCAACAAGTTCCGGCTTGGACTTCCGCAGGGCGCTGAAGAAGAAACCCTTCTGCCTTCCCTCCTTCAGCGTGAGAAGGCCGGGCATGGCGAAGGAGGCCCCGGTTCCCCTTACCATTTCCGCGAAGTTCGAAAGATCGTTGAGTCCGTCGGTAAGGAATGGGATGAAGGGCATTGCCAGCACCCCGGTGGAGATCCCCCTGGAGGTGCACTCCCTGAGCAGGCGAAGCCTCTCCTCCACGGTTGACGCGCCGGGTTCGAGCCATTCCCTGACCCCGTCGGAATTCATCGTAAGGGACACCATGACGGTCACCGGGGCGGTTCGGTTAAGCTTCGCCCAGGTCTCGATATCCCGCAGAAGAAGGGATGACTTGGTGTGGATCACCACCGGACGGCTGCCCCGTGCCAGTATCTCCGCCGCCCTGCCGGTGAGGTTCAGCCCTTCCTCCACCGGCTGATAAGGGTCGCTGACACCGGAGGAGATGCACACCGGCCCGGCCTCGCGGAGTTTTCCAAGCTCTTTTTCAAGGAGCTCCGGGGTGTTGGTCCTGGCCACTATGTCCCTGTCGAAATCCCCCTGCACATGGTACTTCTCGAAACGGCCGTCGCAGTAAATACACCTGTGTCCGCAGGCCATGTAGGGGCTGAAACGGTACTTCCCGCCGAAGAGACCCGGCCTCTTCTCCCTCTTCAGGAGCTTTCTGACAAGGGTCCCGGTATAGCCGGCATCAGTCACCGACGGGCACCTGCCTCCTCTTGTAGACCACCCTTCTCTCCCCCATGTAGTCAAGCATGAAGCGGAAGCAGTCATCGTCCTCCCCCAGGTACTCCGCCGGGCTGAGACCGATCCGGGTGTAGAGGCCGGAGGCCAGGGCATTCACCGCGGCGGTGCAGGCGTATCCGGTGGTTCGGGCCATCGAGGAGGTTTTCGTGGCCGGGTCGTACCGGTCGAAGAGGCTCCAGGACCAGGCGGTTCGCCTGCCATCCTCCTCCCCGGCTATATCCACCCGCATCACCGTGAACTCCCGCTCTTCCTCCCCCAGTTTCCAGTTCTTCCCGGAGAAGAGGATCCTCTCGGTGAACTCCAGGGGTGATATCATCACTCCGTGGACCTCCACCGGGTCCCTGCTGAAGAATCCCGACTCCCGGAGCACCCGGACCTTCTCGATGTGGCCCGGCCACCTGAGGGTCTTTTCCTTCATGTGGGGAATCCCCGGCATGGTGCGAAGCAGGGACCTGAGGCCGTCGCTGTTCCAGGCCTCAAGGGTTCCCACACCGGGAAACTCCACCAGCTCCGGGTCGGAGAGGGCCGGACGGACCACCTGGGCCCCGTTCTCCCTGTATCTGGCCGGACGGACATACTCCTCTATAACATCGCAGGGAGAGAAGGGGGCCCTGTACTCCCAGGGCCATACCCTCTCGAAGGGCAGCCCCCAACCAGGCACAGATAACTGTCGACCTTCATGAAGGCATTGTGGCGGCCGAGGAGCACATTGCACATCCCAGGGGCCACGCCCATGTCAGTTACCGCAACGACCCCTTTCCTTTGCCAGAGTGTCCAGGGGCTGTGAGTCCTCCGGGAAGAAGGCTATGTCCACCACATCCTTACCCTCCTGGATGATCCTTTCCAGGGTCCCGTAGCCCATGAAGCCGGGAACGGCGTTCACCACCATGTCCGCCTCCCGTACGACCCGGGCCACGGCCTCTCCCCTCCGGAGGTCCGCTGTGACGGTGTCTATGCCATAAAGGGAACCCAGGCGCTCAAGGGCGGCGGGGTCGATGTCGGCGGATACAACGCTGTGGGAGCCGGACAGGTCCGCGGCAACTGCCCTTCCCACCATACCTGCGCCGAGAACGGCTATTCTCATACTGTGCCTTCCGTTGGTGTACGCAGAGGACAATAGTGAAAGCCCGGTGAAGCAGAAAGGGCGCCCCCGAAGGACGCCCTTCCCTTGCTTTAGTTGTAATAGATAATAATATTTCATATTCTATTTCTATTATCTATATACTATCTCCTCTGTTACTCTACTAACGTCATCTTGGTTGACATTAACATCTCTCCTTCACTAACAAGGCATGCTATGTATAGTCCATTATGTAGATTCTCAGGAATAGTACACGTATATGGAGTACCATCTAGTACCAGACTTGACGACCACCTTACTCTTCCTAATGTATCATAGATTAAGAGTTCAGCACTGCCCATATATTGCATATTATTTACATAGAGCTTTCGATTTGTATATGTAATTGATTGATTTATGTTTTCTCTATATGGTAACTCATTAGCAGATTGATTAATAGGGTTTTCCTGATCGAGCCCCATTGGCCAATTTGCACCCACTATTCTTATATTTGATCTTGCAAAATGATTACCACCTCCTATTTGCGTTGGAGAAGCAATGTCCAAGAACTGATTTTGCGCAGAAGAAGAATAGGGTATCCATGTATGATCAGTCCAGTTGGCTCCACTGTCACCGGAGTACAAAAGCTTCCCAAATCCACCCACTGCATAAGCTCTATAATTAAGATAGTCCCAATTATACCAGCATACTGACGTTAATGATCCCATCGATGTTAAATCATCATATACAATTGTCCATGTAGTTCCATTATCAGTGCTTCTTAATATATGTTCTGTTGACACAGCCAGACATATGTCACCCTCCGGGAACTTAGTGTCTATACTAAGAATTGGTTCATCGACAGGTGCCCTTCGTATAGTCCAGTTTTCTCCCCCATCGGAACTTACATATACCCGACCTAGTGCTCCACCAACATAGAAGTAATCGGATGCTTGTTTGGAACTGGCCTTTACGCAGTAAAGCCTTGGAAAAATATGAATTTGACCACCAGAACCTATTGATACTTCATTCCATGTTTCACCACCATCAACAGTTCTGAGAATAAAACCTGTCTGGCCTGGATTCCACAGAGAGCCATTATACCCAACTGCGATCCCTATCTCTGGATCGCTGTATAAGCTCACATTTTCGAAGTCAATGCTCTCTATAACACGATCCTGCTGTGATACATATACCTCATCTATATCATTGTCATAATGGTCATTTGATTTTACTATTACTCCTTCTTCAGTACCTACGAAGCTCTCGAAAAGTTCGCACCAAGGCTTCTCACAGCAACACTTGTGCATCGATAGTCCATTTGACGCGAGAACATATTAGCCCAAGTCTCTCCATGAGTGCCAAAGTATGAGAAATAGTATCTATAATCGCCTACTGCAATTGATATTGGGTGAACCGGATTATATGGCCATGTATTATCTGAATAGGCAATGTTATAATCCACATCTTCAATTGTAACATTGTCACCTGTATTGGTAGACTGAATCCATCCTGCAGGCCATTTGTATAGCCAGTTACATCTCTGATAAGAATCCACTTGTGTATTCCCAAACATAATTCCAGCAATAATGCATATCATCAGTGTATTTTTCATCGCGCATATCCTTCCAATGTTTACTAAATGCATAATTGCATTTCGTATATCTTGAATGATAGTGTATCATTTTTTTTATGTCAACAACAGGATAGGTATTGTCAGCAATATAGTCAGAGCTGTCTATAACAGCCTGCAATACCGTCTTTCTATGTGACAAGCTAACAAGTTAGCACTGTAAATAACACTTACTTCTAACCAAGCCTCCAATGGGGGGGTTTTCTGGAGGTTGAGAACTTCAGCAGTCCACGATTTAAAAGCGCAGAGATAACTATTTTGGGACAGGTTCCTAGTGATATCTTCCAAGAAATGAAATACGGCACTTAGAATTATAGTGAAGAGAGGTTTATGGCCACTTAAATCGAACATCAGCACTGATAGCTCTCCCTGCGCCGAGAACGGCTATTCTCATACTGTGCCTTCCGTTGGTGTACGCAGAGGACAATAGTGAAAGCCCGGTGAAGCAGAAAGGGCGCCCCGAAGGACGCCCTTGAAGGTACTGGTTCCTCTAGAAGGTGTAGGTGGCGGCAAGGCTTCCCATGAAGCCGTTGTCGTTTCCGCCGACCATGTAGGGACCATCGTGAAGGAAGCCCTCGGAGATGGTTGCGTCGATCATGAAGTTGTCCCAGTGCATGCCGACACCGAAGTGGGTTTCGAAGCTGGTGGTGAACTGGTTGAAGTCGCCCACTGTATAGTACTCGTTAGCGCTGGCGGCGCCTGCGCGGAGAATGAGCCACTTGCCTATCTCCTGCTCGACTCCACCGGTTATCTCGGGGATGATGATTGTCATCTGTGCATCCACATCCTCGTAGTCGCCGCCGAAGCTGGTGGACTGAAGGCCGGCGAACACGCCGAAGACCAGGTTGGTCTTTTCGGCTATCTTTTTGTTGTGGCCTGCGCCGAAGTCGAAGTAGATGCTTGTGGTGCTGTACTCGGCATCTTCGCCTCATCTTCATAGTTCATGTTCATGCTGGCCGAAATGATCGGGAACAGGTTCATGAAGGCGTCGCCGTGTCCCCTGAGGGATGCGCCGAACATCATGTTGCCTTCGCTGGTTTCGATCTCGTTCTCATCTTCGGTTTTCTTGTCGTATCCAACCATGAGGGCAAGGTCGGAGTAGTCGGCGAAAAGGGCCACATCGGTACCCCAGGCCAGATTTACCTCAATGTCCTTCTGTGTCGTTTGAGGGTCTGGAGGGAACTTTGCGAAATCGAAACCGAGAATGAGACCCCAGCCGCCGGGGCTGTAGAGCACTTCGTGGCTGGTGCCTGCGTGGTTCAGTGTAACACCCAGTGTGGTTCCGCCGAAGTCCTTTGTGATACCGAACCAGCCGTCGGAAACGTCGTCTGCGGTCTCGCTGCCGCCGGTGACGAACTCGTAGTCGCCGATGTTACCGGGATAGGCCCACATCTCAAGATAATCGTTTACGAGAAGCCTGGCGTCGCCGCCGAGCACTGTGAGCCTGGGATCGCTGGCGAACGCGGCTACGGTGAGCAGCGCCATGATTGCCATTACCTTTAACATTTTTCCTCCTTATGATCCACCCCTTGCACCACACTGCGCGGTGCATCAAGTGAGTAATATAGTAGGATTAAGGCCATCCGTAAATTTGACAAATAGATTTTGTAAAGCATTGCATTGCTTGTCTATACGCGAGTTCAGGCCTTCAGTATGTTATTGGTTGCTATGTTAATTAATACGCATTACTTCGAAAAAGGTACCCTTTTCGGCCCCTCAGGCAGAAAGACCGCAGGATGAAAAGAACCGCAATAACAGCACTTGAGATACTGGGAAGAAGGGGTTTCTTGTGGCCCTTCTCCCTTGCCTCGAAAACCATTTCAAACATGATCCGGGGTCTGCCCAGGGGGCTCATTGTGGAACCCTCCACCGGGTGCACCGGTTCGTGCAGGGGCTGCCCCCAGCCTGAAAGCCCGGTGAGCCTGGAACCTGACATCCTGGTGAAATGGCTTGATTCACGGCCTTCGGATCCGACCACTATACATTTCGCAGGAAAGCATTCAGACCCACTGGCTGCGACAGCCCTTCCGGAACTTGTGGGTGTTGCCCGGAACCGCTCCTCAATGGTTTCAATAAGCACCATTGGTCTGGGCTTCACCGATGCAACCGCGGGTTTGGTCGTGGACCGGTGGATACTTTCCATTCCCGCGGCCACCGAGGAAAGCTGGCTGGCCCTCCGGGGGAACAGAAGGCTTCAGGAGTTCAGGGAAAACCTGCGGCGGATAACGCAGGAAGGCAACAGTATGGTGGAACTTGTATTCACCGTGTGGAAACCCTCCCTGGGGGACACGGAGGCCTTCCTGGAGCTTGCCGCCGAAGCCGGGGTCAGGAATGTGAAACGGATCTTCGGAAGGTTCGACCCCGGGGGACACCACCTTGGCAGGGTGGAGAACCTTGCCCTTGACTCCCCGGACTGTCCCTATCTGCTGGTTAAAGGGGGAAACCGAAACTGAAGGTGACCCCCGCCGGCTGCCCCCTGGCGGACACCCTGTTCCTGGATGCCCGGGGTACACTTCATCCCTGCCCCTTCTGCTCCGATCACGAGCCGCTGGAGGAAACCCCTCGAAGGAAGCCTGGAAGGGATCTATGAAGTGGAAGAACCTCAAGGACCGCAGGGAGTTCACACACTGCGAGTGGTGTCCCTGAGCATTGACGGGGCAGCAAACCTCAGATATCGTTCATCCGGGTTTTCAGCTGTGGTTCAGGAAGCTTTTCAACATAACTGAGAGGGGATGGGATGTCATTCTTCGGAAAGCTCAAGAAGGGCCTTGGTATAGGCACAGCGAGTGTGGACCTCGAGGTACCCGAAAGGGTCGAAAAGGAAACCGGCCAGCTCACCGGCAAGCTGCGGATAACCGCAAAGAGCGATCAGACCGTGAAGTCGGTCAAGATCAGACTGGTGGAAACCCGGATCAAGGGCCAGGGAAGCGAACAGAAGAGAAGGGAGTATGTGCTGGGGAACATTGAAGCCGGCGGCGAACCCTTCCAGCTCACAGGGGACCAGAACAAGGAGATAGACTTCACTCTGCCCTTCTCCCTGAACCAGTCCGGTGTCCAGGCCATGGCGGACAGGGGCGGCGCCCTGGGCATGCTGGGCAAGGCCGCAATGAGGGCCGCCGACGAAAGGTCCGAGTTCCATGTGAAAGCGGTGGTGGACCTTGAGGGAGTTGCCCTTGACCCCACATCGGTCCGGAGAATAAAGCTTTACTGAGGGCTAGCCAGGCATCATTCCAGGTATCCCTAAAGGGCAAACCTTTCCATGTGTATGTCCACGGCGGCAACACCTTCACTGAGCAGCTGGGTTGCCAGGGAGTCCATCATGGGGGGAGGTCCGCATATATAGAAAGCGGTACCCTCCAGGGAACCCATATGTGCCCTCATCATGCCGCAGTTCACCCTGCCCCGCTCTCCGGACCATTCTCCCGAGGGGCTGCTTAGAACATGGATCACTCTGAACCCGGGGATGGCATCGGTTCGGGCCATCTTGTCCAGCTCTTCCCTGTATGCGATGTCCTCCTCCGTACGGTTGGCGTAGAAGAGCACCGTCTTACCTGAAAAGCCTGAATCGCCCATGTGCCTTATCATGCTCAGCAGGGGAGTAACCCCTATGCCCCCGGCAATGAGGACCATCCTTTTTCCCTGGGGGTGAAGCAGGTAGGAAAAACGCCCGTAGGGCGCCATAAGGGCCGCCCTGTCCCCGGGGGCGGTCTCGCCTATGGATGCGGTGAAATCCCCGGACTCCTTTATCGTAACCGCAACATGCCCCTTTTCCGTTGGGCTCGATGAAATGGTGAAGGGATGCTCTTCATTGGGAAGGCCCCTGCCCCGAAGGAAGGTAACGAAGAGGAACTGGCCGGGCAGGTAACCGAAGGGGTGCTTCCCCGCCGGGGGCTCCATTACTATTTCCCACACATTACCGGTGATCCGGTTTACCCTGGAAACCCTCCAGGGCTTCATTCTGGCGGAGAGCCTCTGGTAAAGGGTAAGATGGAAGTATGAGAAAAGCCCGGCAAAGAGCAGAATGAACCAGAGAACCCTCATTGAAGGGGCCAGGTACTGCACCTTGATGAACCAGCTGTGCAGGAAGCCGCCGGCTATAAGCAGGGGCGCCAATGCATTGTGCATCCGAAGCCATTTCTGGAAGGGTATCTTCAGTCCGGCCCTGAAAACCGCCCCGGCTCCGTAGATAATGAATACCGCCAGTGTTATCCTGCCGGCGTTGATCTGCCATGGCGAATCGAAATTCGTAAACAGGGAAAGGCTCTGCTGGTTCAGGGCCAGCATCAGGGGATGGAGGATGATGAAGATCCCGGCGGTAATGCCGGTGATACGGTGGAAGGACAGAAGCCTGTCCAGCCCCGGTCTTCTTTCCATCCACCGGAATCTGGCTGACAGCAGGGGCTGAAAAAGAAGCATGGCGAACCCGGTGACGGCGAAGAACCTCGCCGCCACCAGGAATATTCCGGCGCCTTCCATGCCCCCGGTGAGGGCCATGAGGGCAGCTGGCAGCAGGGCAGCAGCAATGTAAAGGACAACGAGATGCGCCGTCCTGCCGGAGGGGTAACTCTCCCTGGTCATAATGACTCCCTTCCCACGGGCGATACTCCAATGACACTTACTTAAGGAATAATACCCATGGAACCTGCCCGCTGCCAGCCGCCTGCCATCTACCGGTGTGCCCTGAACACCTCCGCGAGGGCGCGGTCTTCCCACTTCGACCCGAAGATCCAGTGGATGGTGAACCGCTGCTTTGCCAGATGGGGCTCGTAGAGGGAGAAGTGGCAGCCCATTTCACCGTAGTCCTCCGCCAGGAGCTGCCGCTGCCTGAGGTATGAGCCTCGATGAAGGAGCTTCCCTCCCTGAACCCTTCCCCACCTTCCCAGGGGCACCCATCCTCCGGCATGGTCCCGGCCCTGTCTGAGTCCTGGGAAACAGTCGCAGGAGAGAATGGTGTTCTCCCTGGAGCCGCCGGGCTGAAGGAAACCCCTGATGTTCGCCTCCCCCTTGGTGTAACCCCCATCTGTGGAAATACAACGGAACTCGGTGCGAAGTACCGGCACCCCGGAGAGAAGCCCTGCTGTCCACTGAAGCTTCGCGGAGCCGTAGTCCAGGTGGTTCACCTCCCATACCATCCTCCAGCCCCTCTCCTCGACACCGCCATGGTACCGCTGGTAGGACTCCACCTCCGGTGGATGTTCCTCCAGGGGGAAGGACCTGTTCCTGGGGTCGGTGAAGTCCGGGTGTATCCCGCCGAACCAGGGCTTCTCCCAGACGAACTCCGAGGGTTCCGGCCGGGAGGCCAGTATGAACTCCCTACCGTCAAGGACCGCCGAGAACACCTGTCCCCGTGCGGCGGGGTCCAGTTTTGCGGTGATCCTTTCCCCGGCGATGGAAGGATGTCCCTGGCTCTCTGGTAACCACCAGCCTTGAAGCCTCGGGGTTAACCACACAGGGACAACCCTTTCTCTGCCGGCCACTGTAAGGGAAACGTCAACCGCTCCTTCGCCGGATAGCTTTCCGGAAATGGATTCCCCGCTTCTGATGGAACCGGAGCACACCTCCCCCCCTGGGACCGCTATGGATGCCCTGCGCCTGCCCTCAAGGGGATGGGTGACTGTGACCTCCGCACCGGAACCCATCACCGGGGACAGGTCGTGGGAGGGGAACTCCACGGGGTTCCGCCAGTTCCCGGTTTTCCACCCCAGGGCATCGGCCCTGGAAAGAAGGGCTTCAGCGCCGCCTGGAACATCCATCATGAGGAATGGAGGCGACTCTATGGTCTCTCCGGGATCCAACGGACATTCTTCCGTACCGGCAATACCCATCTCGAACATGGTCCATCCTTCGAAGGTGGTCATCGCCGCACGGTTGCCGGCACGGGTCCCCATCCATGGGGCGTCCAGGGCGGGAACCCCCGCTGAGAAATCCTCATCACGGTCCGGTACCTGGTTGTACACCTCCAGTATATCCAGAAGCCCACCGGCAACCGGTATCAAGCTGGAGTGGGCCTCAGGTCACAGAGCAGACCGGTCCTGGCCCTGAAGCTCACCCCTGAACCTCCTGTGAACGGTTCTCCACCCGGGCCCTTGAACCGGCGAAACCCGCGGGATCAAGCCAGGACTCGAAGCTGAACACAAGTCCCGGCCTGGAGGGCCACTGTGTGCTGCATCTGATGGTGCCTCCCGTTGACTGAACCTCATACTTCTGAAGGGTCAGGTCGGTGTTCCAGGTAGGTGGTCCGGCGGAAATGAAGAAATGGCCTGTTTCCAGGGAGTTCCCGAAGGCGTCCCGGGTGAATACCTGTGAGTATCCGCCCTTTCTGTTCACGGCAAGCACCCTTTCCCCGCTTATGAGCAGGGCCTTGCGCCTTCCATCCACGAAGACCGGGTCTCCTGTATTAATCCCCACTATCAGTGCAACGGTTTCCTGGAAGCCGTTCTTCCCCAGCCTGATGAACAGCCTGTGAACACCGGTGTCGAGGTGAGGGAGCTCCAGTGTGAGGCTCTGATAGCTGCAGTCATCCAGGGGAACCACAGCATGGGTCTCACCGCCGTTGTCCACCGAGTAGATCACCTCCACGGAATCCATTTCCATCTTCTTCCTCACGCCAAGTGTAACCTTGCCGATGCCGGGGGGAAGGAAGCGGAAGTCGGACCTGTGGAGAGAGATCCCCTCCTCCGCCAGAATTCCCACGGACAGCCTTGTGCTTCCAGAGGTAACAGTGATCCTGTCGGCGGGGTCACTCTTTGTCCCCGGCAGCCTCACAGGAAGGGGTTCAATCGAGAACTCACCCCCACCCCCTTCTGTGACCTTGAGGGAACCGGCGGCCTCCGCCCGGGGGGAACCGGTATCGATCCCCGTGCCCCGGATGGTGACGAGTATCGGTCTTCCGGTTATGTGATCGCTTCCGGGGTTCAGGGAAAGCTCCGCGGAGTAGCCGGGACGGCGGATCCCGGAAAGGCATCTACCCAGCCTGTCGAACTCCGCCTGGAAGGTGTTGTCGCCGCGGCGGAACAGGTACCTGAATACCTGTCTTCCGGAGGAGGAGGTCTCAGTGTCCGGGGCGGTTTCAAGTTCCCGGATGAAACACCGGTACCAGTGGTCCTCCCCGATGAAATCCCTGAACTCATGGTTTCTCAGCACGGCGGGCATGTAGTTCTGCATGTACACCCTGGTGTCCGGCACCCAGAAGAAACCGGTCTTCTTGTAAAGGGGAACCGCCTTGAGGTTTGCCGGCCAGGTGTGAAGGTCCACCCTGTCCTTCCCGGCCTTCGCCGACCGGGACACCGCGTCAAGAAGCAGTGCCTTCCCTATACCGGAACCCTGAAGCTCGGGAATTACATTGATCAGTCCGATATAGGCGGCATCGGGCTCTCCGCCGTACCCGCTGGTGCGGCAGTAGCCAACAATTCTGTCCCCGGCCATGGCCACCACGGAGAAAAGGTTGGCCGAGGCCTTTTCCTCCTGGCTGACGCTTTCCTCGGTTATCTCCGAAGCACCGAAGAAGCCCGGCGGCCAGGCCTCCCGGCTCTCACGCCACATCCGAACCAGTGCGGGAATGTCCCCATGGCAGAAAAGACGATAGACGATAGATTCCATAGGATCTCCATTCAGTTGATATTATGCTACAATCTTTATTAATACGATACATCGCCGGAGGGGCATCCACTCTGGATACGCCGTTCTCAACCGGCGCGGGGCTCTCTGCCCGCCCTTCTGGATCCTGCTTGATAAGTGGGGACCGGCGGTAAGGCCGGTGGAGGAAGGGAGGCTTCTAAGCCCGGCACCCCTGCCGGTTTTCAATGAATCTGATCAATGTGCTCTCCCTTCTTCTGTGCCGCTGAGCGCCGGCTACGGATAACCGCGAATCGGTATTCCGGAATATATAAAGGTTTCGAATAAACCGGCAAATCCCGGGGGACGAGGAAGGGGCCATGGAACGCGTAACGCTCCATGGCCCCTGGGACCGGACAGCCGGGGGGATCAGTTGTGCTCGATGGTGAGCATCCCCTCGCTGTACTTCTCGTATGTGTCGTCCTTCACCGGTCCTTCAGAAGTCCGTAGATGTAGTAGCTGCCCTCGGGAACCCCGCTGCAGTCCCAGTCGTAGTCGCTGAGGTATTCAGGGCAGGAGACATCTGTGTCTATGAGAACGAGACCCTGGTCGGGATTCGTGTCGGTGTCGTAGTAGAGGTCCACGGTGCGCCCCTCCGGACCGGCGGAGTACCATTCAAGGAGGTAGCTTTCATCGGCGGTTGCCCCGGGAGGTGGCGGAGAGTAGAAGCTCATCCACAGGGCTCCCGGTCTATGATCAGGGTTCCCTCGCTGTATGAGGTGAGTGTCTGCTGGGAGTTCTCCAGTTCAGCGAAGATGTAGTACTCCCCTTCCGGTGCTTCGGAGCAGTCCCACAGGTAGGATCCGGCATTCCACTCCAGACCCGAGGTTATGAACTCCATGCCGTTGCCGGGATTGGTGTCGGTGTCGTAGTAAAGGCTCACAGTACCGCCGTAGGGGGTGCTTGCAGCCCACTGGATGGTGTATTCGTTCTGTGCGTAGGCACCCCATGGTGGTGGTGCCGTCACTATTATGTAGTTGTATTCATGCTCGATGGTAAGGACGCCTTCGCTGTAATCCCCGGCAAAGCCGTCGGTGCCCGGTACCGGCGGGCCGTCGTCGGGGTCGTAGATGGCGGCGTACACATACCAGCTGCCCTCGGGAACGGCCACGGTGTTCCAGTCGTATGAACCGCTGTTAGCGAGAAGGTCGGCTATCTGAGTCATGCCGTTGCCGGGATCGGTGTCGTCGTCGTAATAGAGGGCCACCACGCTTCCGCCGCCTCCGGATGCGGTCCATTCCACCGTGTAGCTGCTGTCGGCGGTGGCGCCGGCCGCCGGCGGAGCGGTAACATCCATGGAGTAGCCGGAGTGGTTCACGCTGAGCATTCCCTGGCTCCAGGCGCTTCCTGAACCCCTCCATATCTCCGGATCACGCATTCTCTCGTCGGAGACGAAGCCGTATATCCAGTAATCGCCGTCGGGTACACCGGAGCAGTTCCAGTTGTACTGGCCTGAGTTCCCCGTACCCTGAACGATGGTGTACATGGTTCCGCCGGGCTGATTCGAAGTGCTGTAGTAGAGGTAGACCCAGGCTGAACCCGGTGCGTCGGTGGTCCACTGAAGCATGTACTCCTCGTCGGCGGTGTCCCCTTCTGGGGGTGGAGCGGTGAAGGCGAAGGAATACTCGTCTTCGTGTATGATGGTCACCTGTCCTTCACTCCAGTCGCTACCCTGGCCCCTTTCGGCAAAGGCGGCGTAGATGTACCAGCTTCCCTCGGCCACCATCTCGGTGTTCCAGAGGTGTGAACCTGAGTTGGAAACACCCATTGATACCGGGTAAAGGGTTGCACCTGTGGTGTCCGCTGCGTAGAAGAGATCAAGTGTGGTATTGGAAGGGGCATCGGAGTTCCACTCCACAAGGTAGCTTTCATCGGCCTGGGCGCCGGCGGGGGGTGCGGTTATGGTGATGTACCAGGGGAAGTCGTGGCTTATGGTGAGGGTTCCCTGGCTGTAGCTTTCCGCCAGAACGGTCCTGCCCATTGGAAGGGCCCTGGAAAGCATCCCTGAGAGGGCTCTGTGGCCATCGGCGGGGGCCATGAGCTGGGCATAGATGTAGTACTCCCCCTCGGGGGTGCCGGAGCAGTCCCATGTGAAGTAGCCGTCGTTGTAAGCTTCGGAGGCAATGGGCTGCAGACCCGCGGAGGGATCGGTATCGGTATCGTACCAGAGGGTAACAGTGGCCCCTGAGGGGCATTGCTGCTCCACTCGATGGTGTATGTATTGTCGGCGGAGGCCCGGCGGCGGGGGCTTTCCACAAGGATCCAGGGTCGGGAACATGGTTCACCACAAGGGTGCCCTGGCTGTAAACGGAAAGGGTATCGGTATCGTCGGCTATCATGGCCTTAATGCGGTAGGTGCCGTCGGGCACCGACGAGCAGTTCCAGAGATACTCACCGTTGTCAGGCTGATCCAGGGCTATCTCCACCTCTCCCCCGGGGAGTGTGTCGGTATCGTACCAGAGACTCACAAGCCCCTGGCTGAAACCTGATGAAGCCCACCGCAACGTGTATGTCTCGTTGGCTATGGCGCCCTCCGGAGGTGGGGCTGTAATGGTAAGGGAGGGTTCCCCTCCGGAATGATCCACCTCGAGGGCCCCTGGGACCAGCCTGAAGCGGTCTCCATTCCGCTTGAGATAACCGCCCTTACCAGATAGGTGCCGCTGGGCACCTGGGAAAGGTCCCACTGGTGGGAGCCTGATACCGAAAGCCCGGAGGCAATGAACTGCTGCCCCACGGGGGTCTCTTCGGTGTTGTAGTAAAGGGAGACGCTTCCGTTGCCCTCTCCGGACCAGCTCACGGTGTAGGTGTCGGTGGCGTAGGCCCCGGAGGCCGGCGGCGCGGTAACTGTCACTGAAAGGGCGTCGGAGGGCCCGGATGTGTCTTCCCCGCAGGAGAAGAGTAGTACGCAAAGAGCAGCTGTGAGGAGCTTCCTGGTCACTGTGTTACCTCCGTGCCGTTCTGGCTGTGAAGGGGAAGGAATACCGGTATTTCATGTCGGTATGGCGGAACCCTGGGCTGGTAGCCAGGCCCCTTGGGGCTGTCGGTCTCAATTATCCCGCCGGGATCACGGCCGTTGACGGGGCCGTGGGTAACATCCGGCAGCCACACATCGGAGGAGAAGAACCGAAGCCTGTCTATGTTCCAGCCGCCCTCGGTTACGCTGCCGTCGGAGGTCATTCTCCAGCGGAACACAACGGTCCTGTTCGGGCCGAAGACCGTTGACGGAAGGGCATCGACCCTGTACCTGTAGTGGCCCCAGCCGGAGTGAACGGAATTCACGGTACAGAACGTGTGCCAGTCATCGAAGGGATGGGGCGCTATATCGCTGAACCTTGCCGCCTGCACGTATCCGTAATCGTATCCCGATTCGAACCTGGGCGACGCGTAGAACTCCATGTATGCGAAGGTGTCGTAGTTGTCCATTGTGTACACTATGGGCGGGGTTATCAGGGCATTGTGCTGGTCGTCTTCATACTGAAGGTCCCATATGCCCCATGTGCCCATGTCGTTCCCGGCCCATCTGGAGCGTCGGGTGTGCTTGTGGGGTCGTATGAACCGGAATTGACCCAGGTATAGGCGAACCAGTCAGCCTTTTCCGGCGTATAGCCCCAGATGATCTGTGGCCAGTCGGCCCCTGCCCGGCTTCTGGTGTAGTCGAGTTCCCAGCCGTGTTGCTTGAGGAGCCGGTGGTTCCATAGTTGAATCTCAGACGGACCTCTTCTCCGGCATACTCGGTTATGTCTATCACGGAGAAGTTCCACACCCCGGAACCGGTGGCCCCTGTCCAGCCGGGCTCGTTGCCAGTGCCGGGACCGATGCGGTGTAGTAGCCCCAGTATGGAACGATAAGGTCCCAGTTCTCGCCGTTGTCCTTTGTCATCTTAACATTGCAGCCGTCGCCGGAGGTGCCGAAGCTGTACCTGTGGAAAAAGGCAATGGCCATTCTTTCCCCGGGGGCATAGCCGGTGAGGTCGATCACAGGGCTCTGGAGCCATGAACGGGTTGGCGTGGCCTGGTAGCTGCCGCTGCCGGCGGTTGCATAGCACCAGTTGCCGGAATAGGCGGCATGGTTCGAGGGCTCCCACTCGCTGAGGGAATAGCCCGGCCAGGGGCCGTGGGTCCAGCCCTCCATGCCCCAGCCCATCTCCTCAACGGCTATCTGGTCGTAGGCGATCCCGTTAACGTCGATGGGTTCGGTGCCCCTCTGGGAAAAGCCTATGAGGAAATTGGAGCTGAAGGGGATCCCGGCGTTCCGGGCGGCCTGACTGAGATCCAGTGTGGCCTCGGTCCAGTTTGGGAAGCTGGCCGGGGCTGCGAGAATCCTGTTGCTCATATCCCAGTAGCCCTCGGTTCCGTTGGCAACCACCACGTTATCTATGCTGATGCCGCCATAGTAGGTGGCGCCGGCGGTATTAAGGGTGCCGCTCTGGGCGAAGATCAGTTTCGTGTTGGAAAGGTCGTATCCCGCCGGGAGCATCGCATCGATGTCTATGGTCACCGTTGTCCAGGAACCTGCGGGGTAGGCGCCGGGGTTCAGGTTCTGCTGGGCCACCGGGTCGCTTGTAATGCCCCCGGTGCCTATGAGGCCCACGAAGGCCGAGTTGGGCGAACCCCTGCTGCACATGTCGAAGGAAAGCTCGATGTCGGAACTCCCTGCGTAGGCGGAAAGGTCCATTGTTACCATGACCCTGCTTGTTCCGGTGTAGCCGTAGCGGCGGGTGTCGAGGTTGAGGTAGTTGCCGTCGGTGGGATAGTTGCTTACCACCTCGACCCGGCCGTAGTCGTTGGACCAGAAGGTCCAGTCCCTGGGAACGAAGCCTTGGCGGAAACCGCTGAAATCCTCGTTGACCACCTCTGTCTGGTTGTCCGGGACCCAGACCGGAAGGAACACGCCGTCCTCATAGTTCAGCACATCATTGAACTCCTTCCAGAAGAAATGAAGCCTGAGGTCGTCGGAGTACTCGTCGTATGCTGAAAGGTCAACGCTCCATACGGCCATCTGGGTACTGTTGCCGGTTCGGTAGCAGTCCAGGGCCAGGCAGCTCTGGCCTTCGTAGGCCTCGCTGTCGGTCCACCGGCGTACCCTTCCATAGCCGTCGTCTTCGATGTACAGCTCCCAGTTGTTGTTCCAGGACACCGGGTCCTCGAAGTACTCGGTGATGATGGGCACCCACATGTCCCCGGCCTCCATGTGATCCTCAAAGGCGAAGGGTGTGGGAGTCTCGAAATCCTCAAGGAAGATAACATGCTCGAACCTGGAGCCTTCCCCGCCGCCGTACTCCAGAAAGAGATCCCTCAGCATGGCGGGATCACCGGCGGCAGCAAGGTTGTACGGGGCGGCGGTGCCCCCGGCTGATGAGCCTTCGGCGGTTAGGGTGAAGTCTATTCGCCGAACCATGCCCGGTTCGTCGGCGGTCTGGCCGGCGGCATCGAAGTACTGGAAGGCCGCCTCGCCTGCCACCGGGGCCATGAACTGGGCGCCGGAGGCATCGGTAATGGTTACTGTGCCGTTCTCAGAAAGGACGGTGACCGTGTCTTCCGGGCCGAAGGACTGTGGATCGGTGAGGTTGGCCACGAAGGTGAAACGGTTCTCCTCGGCGGTAATAACAGGCTGCCAGGCACCGGGGAATACTTCGCCCATGTAGCCTGCGTTGGCAAGCAGCGTCTCGAGGCGGGCAGCCCCAAGCCTGGTTTCAGAGGCCGTAGCGGCCATTTCCATGGATTCGGCACCCCTGGTGGTTCCCTTCACGAAGAAGAAGACCGCTGCCAGTATGATGCCGATAACAGTGAGGGCCACAAGCACCTCGACAAGGGTGAAACCCCGTGTAGTTTTCACATCAGCCACCTTTCAAAAAAGGAATGATCTATATTACTGGAAAATGATTGAAGCCAATAGTTTATGAAGGAATGAAAGAAGAAGCCCGGAAAAAGGGCAAGGGGGATTACGGAACGGAGAGGGGGCTCGGATGGGATGTTCCCCCGGATGGGGAGTTATTCTCCCTCGGATCCAGTTTTACCTCCGCCGCAGACATCTACACACATCTCCTATACATAAAATGAATCGGGATAGGCCACGATGGATTTATTCCAATTCATCCAAATGTATGATAACCCCTTAAAGTCAACGGCGTCAATATGATGAAAGAGGCTTTCAAAGGCATTTTATAGCAAGCTCAGTGTGCAGAAAGAAACTCCTCCAGGAAGGCAGAAAGCCCCTCGGTGCTGAACTTGTGCTCCCCGGCAAAGGTGAACAGCTCCACGTCGTAACCCAGGGAGGATAGTATGGAATCGGCCTCCAGGGCCGACTGGAAGTCCACCACGCGGTCCTGATCGCCGTGGACTATCCGCACGGGAACAGAGGACGCCAGGGAGAGTTCTTCAGGGCTGAGTACCGACATATCCAGCCAGCCGCTGAAGGGGGCCATGGCGGTGAACCGCTCCGGGGCGTGAAGTCCCGTGAGGAATGTCATTCCCCCACCCTGGGAATAGCCGAAAAGATACACGTCTGACACGGCGTATTCCTCCTCGAGGGTGTCAAGCAGGGAAAGCACATAGTCCCTGGAGGCAATGGATGACTCTATCCGAGAGGCCTCGTCGTAGCCGGTGAACCATGAATAGCCCAGGCGGCCGCCCACGGGGAATGGCACCGGCCCCTGGGGCACGGCGTATATGCAGTTGTAATCGCCTATCACTTCCCACAGGCCGATGAACAGCTCCGGGGAACCTCCGTAACCGTGAATGCCCAGCAAAAGGGGCAGCGGCTCGGAACCGTCATACCCCTCAGGGACCCGTACCCTGCAGGTGAAGGGGCCCTTGCGTAAAATGTTATCTCCTCCCCCAGTCTCTCTTCCCGGTCAGCGGCAAGTTCCGACAGGCTGTCCACCAGGGAGACGAAAACCGGTTCGGTGCGAACGGCGTCGAAGTCCGGGTCGTCGTTGATATGGTCTATGTTGTCAAAACCGGCGTTCCAGGCGAACCCCAGGTAACGGGCGGCCAGGTCGGCCCTTCCCAGAAGGCCGTAGCAGCAGGCCAGGTTGTATATGGCGGAGCTGTTCCCGGGCTGCTCCCGGAGACCGGTGAGGTAGAATTCCGCAGCGGCGGCGTAGTCGGCCTCCCTGTAAACGGAGTCCGCCATGGCGAACAGTTCGTCGGCACCTGACGTTGATTCAAGGAAGGCCCCGGCATCAGGGTCGAATACGTCAATGGGGGCTCCGAGAAGAAATCCGGCAAGGATCAGACACAACATGGGTTTCCCTTCGATGGAGTTCGTTTGACCGTACAATACAAAAAAACGAAAACGGGTGTTTCCCACCGGAGGTGTTCAGATTATGCTATTCATTGAAGCGGATCACCTTGAAACACAGGAAGGACAGCTCCATGACTGTTTTTCTTCTCCTTCTGACACTGGCTGCCGGCGGGTTCATCCCTGAATCGGTCAGTCTCATATCCAGATCGAATGGCCTTGATTACCCCGAAAAGGAAAACGGAAGAACTGAATACGAAATGGGGGACATAAACGGCGACGGCCACCCTGACATCGTCTCTCTTGGAGACCACGCCAACCCAGGAGGCCCCTCGGGGCAGCAGGGAATCATGGTCTGGTTCGGCGACGGCCAGGGCAACTGGACGGTGGCCAAGGAGGGCGGGTTCGGTTATGGAGGCTGCGCCCTGGGCGATCTAGATATCGACGGCGTAATGGACATCGCCTTCGGAATACACCACAACTACTCCGGGGGTCTGGGCAGCAGGCTCATAGAAGCTGCTCTGGGCAACGGTACCGGAACCGGCTGGACGCAGTACAGCACAGGGCTGGCGGAAAACGGCGAAAGCTGGGGAATGTTCGCCACCGACCTTGCGGATTTCGACAACGACGGCCTTCTGGACATCATCTCCCAGTCATTCGGCTCCGGTAACGGAGTCAGGGTCTACCGGAACAATGGCGACGGCAGCTGGACGCAGCACTGGTCGCTTCCCGAGTGGAACTCCAACTACACCCTTGAGACAGGAGACTTCAACGCCGACGGAAATGTGGATTTCATCTGCACCAGGTGGGGAGATTCCCAGAAGACAAATGTCTACCTTGGTAACGGCGCCTTCGGCTTCACAAGGAACCACGACGGCCTTCCGGGAGTTGATATCGGCGCCGTTGACACCGGCGACTTCAACAACGACGGGAAAAGCGACATACTGGTGTCGTTCTACAGCGATTCCGGGGCACGGGTGTATTCCCTCAGTGAAACCACCGGTCAGTGGGAGGACCACTCCGTGGGCCTTCCAGGGGGTTCCGGCTGGGAAATGGTCCAGTTCGGCCACTTCAATGGAGACGACTTCCTCGATCTGGTACTCTATTCCGCCCCCGACGGCATACTGTATCTCGGAAACGGCCAGGGCAGCTGGACCCCCGACGCTGAATTCAGCTTCTCCACCCCTGGCTACTACTCC
Organism: Candidatus Sabulitectum silens; assembly: GCA_001875255.1. GTDB lineage: Bacteria > Fermentibacterota > Fermentibacteria > Fermentibacterales > JCC-6 > Sabulitectum > Sabulitectum silens. Next base: position 289,741 of record MJAN01000002.1, read on the forward strand.
GCAATACGTTCCCATACCGACTTCGACCACGACGGCAGGCACGACATCTTGGTGCAGGCGGCTGAAGGATCGGTATACACCTACACCAACAGGGTTATGGCCCTGTCGCCCTGGGAGGAGCCTGAAGAGCTTTCTCTGCGCCTGGTTTCCCCCATCGGCGGCGAGTACCTTCCCGCAGGCTCTGTCAGGTTCGTGAGCTGGCTTACCGCGGTGCCACAGGCACTGGGGCAGGCGTCAATAACACTGGAGCTTTCCCAGAACGGCCCCGGGGGGCCATGGGAAACCTTCGCCCAGGGAATCCCGGACAACTGCAGGTATCAGTGGACCCTTCCCCAGGTGAACTCCGCCGAATGCAGGCTGCGTATAACCGCCTCGGCGGGTGGGCAGGAATACCAGTATGTATCCCCGGGGGACTTCACGATAGCCCAGCTCACAGGAACCTCAGAAGACACTGCGGCCCCGGCTGACCCCATATCCATGAGGGTGTATCCAAACCCTTCGGTATCCGGTGCCACGGTGGAAACACCCTCCGCCCGCCCCGGGGCTCTGCTTGAGGTGTACGATGTTTCAGGAAGGCTGGTTCACAGGCAGGCCCACGAAAACCGTACCATCATCAGTGAACTCCCCCCCGGAGTGTATGTGGTGGTTCTGTCATTACCAGCAGGAAGGGTCACAGCACATCTGGTCCAGCTCTGACGACCGAAGTTAAGTAGTTACCCGGCAACATCCTATGGTGGCATTAGTAAAATCGGGACCGTGATGCTATAATTCCGGCAACTTTTTCAAGGAAGGCACGGTCCCCTGATGAACAGAAACACAAGAGCCTGGTCCATAGTTCTGGCCGGGGTTGGAATAAATCTCTCCTTCGGTGTGCTCTATGCATGGAGCATCTTCGCCGCCAATCTCCGGGACGGTTCCGGCTGGAGCGGCACCCAGCGTCACTGCCCTATACCACCGCGGTGGCCATGTTCGCCGTAATGATGATCTTCGGCGGCAGGCTGCAGGACAGATACGGTCCAAGGGTGGCCGTAACCCTTGCAGGCATGCTGGTGGGGGCGGGTATGGTGCTCAGCAGCATCTTCCCCACGGTAACGGGACTGGTGCTTTCCTTCGGCGTTCTTTCCGGCTCGGGGATCGGTCTCGGTTACTCCGCCACAACACCTGTGGCGGTGAAGTGGTTCCCCCGGAAAAGAAGGGCCTGATCTCCGGCCTCGTCGTGGGCGGCTTCGGAGCGGCAACCATCTACATCGCTCCACTCACCAATTATCTCATTGAAAGCTATGATGTTTTCGCCGCCCTGCGAATTCTGGGAGTTTCCTTCTTCGTGGTGGTGGTGGGCCTCGCACAGACACTGAAGAACCCCGATGCGCCGCTGACCACCGGCGCGGTTAAAGCCCGGAGCCAGGCGAGGGAGTACACCTGGAAGGAAATGATAAGAACAGGACAGTTCTATCAGCTCTGGATAATGTTCCTGGCAGGTTCACTGGCCGGTCTGATGATTATAGGCCACCTCTCAAGCATCGCCAGGGTGCAGACCGGCAGGAACATCGGCTTCCTTCTCGTTGCCCTCATGGCCATAAGCAACGCCCTGGGAAGGCCCATCGCCGGCTCCATTTCCGACAGGCTGGGCAGGGCCAGGACCATGATGATCCTCTATATAGCCCAGGGAACGGTGTTGCTTTTCTTCTCGAAGTTCACCGGTTTCGCCAGCATACTCTTCGGCGCGGCAACGGTGACATTCGCCTACGGCGCAATGCTTTCCGTCTATCCTTCGGCGGTGGGGGACTTCTATGGAAGCAAAAACCTCGGCCTGAACTACGGCGTTCTCTTTACCGCATGGGGAGTGGGCGGTCAGATAGGCCCGATGATGGCCGGACGGATACTGGACGCAACCGGAGGTTACGCCGGAGCCTATTACACCGCCGCGGCCCTCTGCTTCGTGGCGGCGGTTATCGGTTACACCCTGAAGCCGGTGAAGAACGGCGATTGACCGCCGTCATCGGGGTCTGTATTCTCTGAAATGAAATTCCCGCCCATACCGCTGTTCCCCGGCGGAGGGAGGTGCCTTCAGTGCTGAGAAGAGGCGGCAGGCTTTTCATAAGCCACTCATCCGAGGACAGGGAGCTGGCCAGTGAAGTAAGGTCCAGCCTGTCCCTTCTTGGTGTTCCCTGCTGGATGGCGCCGGAGGACATCCCTCCGGCGGAGGATTGGGCGGAGTCCATCATGTCTGCCATCGAGGGGGCTTCAGCACTGCTCCTGGTGGGAACCGGCTCCTCCCTGTCCTCCGGGCAGGTCAGGCGGGAGATAGAACGGGCCTCCACCTGTGAAGTGCCGGTTTTCGCCGCGGTCTTTGACGGCTCCAGTTTTCCGGGCTGGCTCAGGTTCCTCCTCTCCGGGGAGAGAATGTTCTTCTTCAACAGGCACGACATCTCCGGAGCGGCCCTCTCCATAATGCTCATGATGCAGGACCCCTCGGTCCCGGGCAAAGGGGGCTGGCGGGCGGCGGCCTTCTCCGCCGAGGCCAACGCAGAGGACATCATACCCGAGAGGATCCCCGGTTCCCCCTTCACCGGCGAGCTCCGGTCAATCCATGTGCTGAGGCTGCGAATAGGCGGTGAAACCCCCCTCTGGCTGCAGACATCCCTCATGACATCGGCTGAACGGATCTGCCGGGGCTTCGGCGCCATACCGGTTCCCACGGCGCTTCCGGGCACGCTGTACATCTTCGACAGCGCCGCCCCGGGTAGAGCTTCTGATAACGCCACCGGGTGCGCCCTTGCACTGCAGGAGTTCCTCGGGGGCAGTTACGCCGAAGCCGATGCCGGGATAGGTATCGATACCATAGAAGCCATATCCTCCTTCGGGCCGGCTTTCATAAGGGAGATCGAACCGGCGGTGAAAAGGGCCTGCCTCCTCGCCGGGGAATCCCGGGGCAAGACCCTTGTGACCGAAGGGTTCAAGTGGAAATGCGAACACCTTCACCGCTTTAATGAACATCCCTCCGGGGGTTTCACCATCACAGGCGGCCCCGCCGCTGTTGAGGAAAAGCCCCACCGGATGAAAGGCCGGAAGGCTGAACTGGAGGCCCTCATGGCAGAAGCCCGGGCACTCAAGTCCCATCTGAGGGAGGAGGATTACGGCGGGATCAGGCACAGGATAGCGGGAATACGGGGAGACAGGGGAATGGGAAAGACCCGCCTGGTCCTTGAGGCGGCGGAAATGATAAGGGATGATTTCACCGTTCTCACAGGAACTCCAGGCGGGTGCAAATGGCTCCACGACTCCCTCTGGGGATCCCTCCTGAAGAAAGGCCCCTGGGAACCAGAGGAAATGTCGAAGACATGCCGGAACTTCATAAGGCGATACGGAAATGAGAACTCACCCGCCCCTGGGGTCCGGGAACTACCTGAGTTCAGAAGGAAACTCTCGCTGGTCCTTGCCGCAGCAGCGTCCCGGAACCCACTGGCGGTTATACTGGAGGACATTGACAGGGCCGACAGCGCAAGCATCCAGACACTCCGGGAAGTAATGGGTTCAAGGGCCTTCAAAACGCCGGTGCTTTTCATGGTTACATACGAAAACACCCCGGCTGACCTGGGCGGAAGGGCTGCCGATTCGGTCCGCTCACTTGAGATCACCCTTTGTCCGCTGTCCAGGGAGGCATCTGAAGCGGTTGTGCATGAAAGCCTCGGGGTGAGTTCCTGCGATGTGGAGCCGAAGACCATGGAATATCTCCTGGACATGGGGGGAGGGAACCCCCTCTTCCTGAAGAAGACCGCCTGCCATGCCTTGAAGACAGGCAGTCTGGTCAGAGGGCACAATGGTGAGTTGCGCCTCACTGGCGTACCCCGCCGGATACCGGAGTTGATAAGGGCTTCGGTGCTGGGAAGGCTTTACAGGCTCCCCCGAAGGCTGATCGACGGTGCCAGGGCCGCCTCGGCACTGGAGGGACCCTTCACCCCGAAGGATGTCCGCCGGCTCTTTGGGGAGGGAGAGCCAAAGGACAGAATTGAGGACCTGCTGGCGAAACTTGAGGAGGAAGGCTCCTCACCGGACAGGGCACCTCCTTCACCGGAAAGTATTCCTTTACAAGGGAACATGAAAGAAGGGCCATTCTGGAAACCGTCCCGGTCACGGACAGGGAAAGGATTCAGGAAAGCAGGGACAACGGGAACTAATCCCCGGGTTCACTGAACCAGAAAATCCGGCCAAAGCCGTGTTTTCAGCAAGTGCCGAAGCCCTGCCCAGAAGCTCTTCACCCCGGGTGCCGCCAAGGGCTCTGCCCAGTGTGTAGTCCGCCGCCGCTATGAGAAGGGGCCTCTTCAGAACCCCGGCGTCAAGGGCAGCCCTTTCCGCCAGGGTCACCGCCTCATCCCTTCTCTGAAGTGCCAGCAGGGCCCGGGACATTATCAGTATCGATTCAATCTCTTCATAGACAGGGGGCTTCCCCGGTGAGGCAGGAGCAACGGGAGGCAGGTACTCCACCGCCTTTTCCGGCCGACTGGACATGAAGGCCTCCATGGCAAGACCGTTCAGAGCCCTCTGCCGGATTCCGGACATCTTTTCCCCATCGGCGATACCGAGGCAGTTTTCCAGGGTCTCAAAGCACCGGCTGTTCCGGCGGCACTCCAGAAGGGCCCGCCCCTTTCCCTCCAGGATCCTTGCCATCCAGTAGGAATCACCGGTATCACCGTTCAGCTTTATGGCCAGGTCCAGCTGTTCCAGGGCTTCTTCGGGAAGCCCCCGTTTCCTCAGGCAGTCGGCATAGTTGCACCGGGTCTTGTACTCCCCTATTCTGTTGTGGGACTTGACATGGAGTTCAATGGATCTCCTGTAATCATCCACGGCCTCCTCCATTCGGCCGATCTTCAGGAGGTCGTTCGCCCTGTTCCCCAGGCCGATGGCCAGCAACCTTAAGTCGCCGGTCTTGCCCAGGAGGCGAATCCCCTTCTCATGTGCTTCAAGGGCGTCATCAAGGCGTTCGAGAACTCCGTAGACCGTGGCTAAATTCGTATAAACCGCTCCCTCGCCCTGGATGAACCCGGTCTCACGGAATTCATCCGCCGCAAGACGATAGCTCTCAACCGCCTCCTGATATCGTTCGGTTTCCCTGTACAGAATCCCCAGGTGCATTCGAGTGATGGCTGTTTCCCTGTGGGCATTCAGCTTCTGAAACATTGCCAGGGCTCGAAGATAAAGTTCCTCCGCCTCCTCTGCCCTGTCCCTGAAGTCGCTGATGATCGTGGCAAGGTCGCCCAGAGCCTTTGCCGCCGAGTGTCTCAGGTTCCGGGATTTTGCGATCTCAGCGGCCCTGTTCACAAGCTCGATTGCCTCGTCGTACCTGCCCTGATGCTGCCTGATCTTCCCTTTGGAGCAGTAGAAACATGCCAGCATGTCCGGCAGGTCGAACCTCCGTGCAGCATCATAAAGCCTCTTCAGGACAGCTTCTTCCTCGGGGATCCGGCCCAGCCGGTTCAGGGCATCCTCCCATATGGCGAGGGCTCTGGTGAGCACAGGGGCGTTACCTGAGTCGGGACCGATCTCCCCTATGAGCCTTTCCACCTTTTCTGCCCAGTTCAGTACGGAGGAGTTGTGATAGATCGAATTTATGTGCTCCAGGTAGTTCATGGCATGGGAGAGGGCGTTCCCGGGATCCTCCGCCGCCGTCCAGTGACCGGATATCTCCCCTGAGAACCTGGGATCTCCCCGGTGCTTCTCCTCAAGGAGAACCGCTGCCCTGAGATGGAGACTTCGCCGGGTGTCGTGGTCCATCCAGCGGTAGATACTCCTCTGAAGAAGGTCATGGCGAAAGGAAAGAATATCCGCCAGGGATGTTTTCGTTCTCACAAGGAAATCGTCGTCCTGTATCCGCCTGTCGGTTTCAGGGCCGGGAGGAATCGATGCCACCGCCAGAACCAGTGGCGCGGCGGCCTCGCCCCCGAGGACAGCCAGGGCCATGAGTATTCTTTTCTCGTCCCCGGGCAGCCTCCCGAACCTTTCCAGAAGAAGGCTTTCGCCGTCCTTCGGAGAATCGGGGTCTCCCCGGTCATATCCCGCAAGAAGTTCCAGGTACAGCGGTTTTCCCCCGTAGTAACCCCCCTTTGCCGATAGTCCTTCAGCCTTTCCCTTTCCAGCGCCGGTGATACGGCGGAACAGTTCAGCGGATTCTGCAGGGGACAGCGGAGAAAGGTCAATCTCCACCGGAGCGGCGGCGCCTCCCGCGGGTATCCTTACCGGTGTGGAGTCAAAGGCAAGGTGTCTGTAGGCCAGAACCATCCTCACCGGTTCCCCGGGGAGTTCCTCAAGGATGTCCCCCAGAATCTCAAGGCTGCCCCGGTCGGTCCAGTGAATGTTGTCCAGGAAGATCACAGGATTCCCGGAGCGTGAAATGGTTCGTATCAGATCCCCCAGAAAAGCCGCCACACGCCGGGTGAGGCCCTTCATTTCCCCGGGCTCCGGAGGGGTTTCCATGAGATCAAGGGGCAGCAGCCAGGCGGCCTCATTCAATGCGTCTTCGTTCACTTCCTCACCCAGGGCCCGGGATATGTTCCGGCGAAGTTCATCCGGTGAGGATGCCTCACCGGCTAGTTCAGCAAGGAACCTGGCCCATAGCATGTAGTCCACCGAGTGGTCCTCGGAACCGGCGGACACCCTTATGCTCCCCCTTCGGTCAAGCTGTATGAAACGGGAAACCAGTGTTGTTTTGCCAATACCCGCCTCGCCCCGCACACCGGCCAGGGCCAGCTTTTCCCCGGGGGCCAGGGCCTGGCTCAGCTCCCTGAGTTCATTCTTTCTGCCCACGAAACTGAAGACCCCCGGTGGGATTCCAGTGTGGAGGCGGCAGGGAGCAGGGGTTCTCATTTCCCCGATGTGATCCTTGAGAAGCTTGTCCGCAACGCTGAAAGCCGCGGTTTCCAGCTGGTCGCCCCCGGCGTTCAGCCACTGATGGTTGGAAATGCTGAAACTAAGCCAGTCCGGCAGCTCCATCTGTCTCAGGAAAAGAGGGAAGACCGGTGTTCCCCTTCGAAGGGCCCGGTTCACGGAACTCCGTAGGGATTCAGATTCGCAGGCTCCCGGCGACAGGAGGAGCACCAGCGCCCCGGGGCCGCCGCTGCAGCCCTCCCCGGCAAGGCACTCCACACTGCGGGAACTCAATATTTCCCGAAGCCTTGTGGCCTCGGCGGCGGCATCGGAGGCGGAGCACAGCTCAACGGTCAGCATACTGTTCCTCAAGCCGGTCTCACCGCTGTTCGTCAAGCCAGCCCAGGGCAGCCTCGAGAACTTCGTCCCGGCCAGCCTGCAGCCCCTCTATGGTGGGAGTTACCGGGAAGTCTGGGGGTATTCCCCTTCCCTGGATCAGGGAGCCGTCCGGGTAATAGGTTCCAAGGCCGGTAAATCCCGCTTCTATGCCCCCGGGAAGGATGAACCGGTTCACGGTTCCCGGGGCACCCCCGGTGGTGTCGCCGAAGACCCGGCAGCCCGGGGCCAGGCGCCACGCCATTGCCTCCAGTTCCCCGATACCCGTGGTTCCCCTGTCTACCAGAAGGGCCACCGGCCCGGTATAGGCCGACGCTCCTCCCCCGCCGACCGGGGCGATCCCAGGTAGCGGAAGGTTCCCGGGGCGTTGAAGGTGCTTCCGGTGACCCTGCGGAAGGTCACGGCTTCAGGAAGAAGGAACTCGGCAATTTCATGAAGGGCTTCCTCCCCGGCATTACCCCTCATGTCAATCACTATCCCCGGCAGCGAGGTAAATGTTTCCCGCACCACGTCAATATCCCCGGAGGCAAGCCTGGAATTGTCTATGAACCCGAAACCGGAACCAATGATTCGGATGGATCCCTCCGGGTCGGGGTCTTCCCGAAGGACACGGCTCAAAAGGGACTCCATCGGCATCCTTTCAACGGCAAGTTCGAACCTCTGTCCCCCCCTCTCTATCACAAGGCTGACCGATTCGGAGGAACCCCGAAGAAGGTACTCTCCCAGGGCCAGCTCCACCCCGCCGGGTGTGGAGCCGCCCACATATGGCCGCAGTCTTTCAGCAATGTCCTGGACTTCGGTTCCGTCCAGGGAAATCAGAACGTCACCCCGGCGGAGGGGGGTCTGGAACATGGATCCGTGGAGAAACCGTCGATGACCCATCTGCCCTCCACCGGCACAGGCCTTACAGGCAGTTGAAGACTTCCCAGGAAGGCGGTCATCTCCGGGGGTTCGTTCAGCATTTCGCACCTGGAATCCGCCAGTGATGCCAGCATCCTTTTCACGGCCAGCTGGTAATCCATGGGGCTTCCGGCGGAGACGAAGTAGGGCAGGTTCAGGTCGAGAAGGTCTGCCCCGGAAACCCCGGCGGTCCGTCTTAAGGGATACCAGTACTCAAAGAACCCGTAGAACCTGTACAGGGAAAGAAGGCGGTAGCCGCCGTCGGGAAGGGGGGGAAGGCTGTACTCCTCTTCATGGAATAAAGGTGGTGCGCCCCGGCGGGCATAGTAGCTTGCCCCGGTATGGCGCCCTTCCAGGACGGAGTTCAAGAGGAAAGCCAGTGAATTCCCTATCTCCGATCCCTTTATCCAGGAGTGGTCCCCTCTGAAACGAATGGAATCCTCCGGCGGCGGGGACAGCTCCACCGGGGGAAGGGGGTCCACCGAAGGCAGAAGCCCCATGAGCGCCGCCTCCCTCTGGGGCATTGTGGTAGCCGCCAGAACCGCGGGCAGGACCCTGAACAGCTCGTGATCCCAGTTCACTTCGCCGGAGCATGGAAGGGGATGATGGTACTTCAGGAAAGCCCATACCCTCCCCAGGAGCTGCAGTGACTCCATCTGAAAGGAGTTAAGCCCTTCGAACTCGATCCCCGAGGCGAACTCAAAGGCGGCCTCCGCCGGGACATCGGGAACCGCCGTCTGGTCGGCGTCGGTGGTGATCTGGGAAAGCAGAAGAATGAGAACAGCACAGCAGATATTCATGATACCCCCTTCATGAATCGGTTGCCGATAACACGCGGCGGCAGAGGGGAGGTCCCCGCTGCACAGGAGGTTGATCTATGCTACGATAGCCATATGACCCGGGAGAAACAATCCTCGGCTATTCCCCGGGGATGTCCACCATCCATATCCGCTGATAGTCCGCGGGTTCTCGGCGTAAACCAGCATCCTCTGGCCCCGGACCCTGAACACCAGCTGTTCCGAAGGAGGAAGGCCAGGAAGGCTATACTCCCGAAGCAGTTCACCGGATGGGGAGAAGAGGAAGAAACCCACATCTTCGATGTCCCCCGGACGCACCCACAGGCGTCCCCGGTCGTCAACAGTCATTGAACGGACCGGGTGACGGAAGGGGAATGGGTCACAGTAGACATTGTACTGGGGGTCGCCCATCTCCATCACGGTGAACAGCGCCGCATAGTACTCCCGCTCCTCCTCTATCTCCCCAGGGGTCTTCTCCACAACTGGAAGGTCGAGTTCCATCACCGAGGCCGGGCCCGAAGCCACGGAGCCGTCCCGTGTCCCGGGGAGGGGGTAAACACCAATGCGGAACTCCCCGGAGGAGTAGGCGCCGCATAGACCGTGCCGTCGGCGGGGTCCACCGCCCAGGGGCACTGCAGCATCGTTTCCATGAGGAAACGCTGATGGATTCAACATCCAGGGGGGTGGTTGAGGAAATGTACTTGTGATCCGGCTCCCATTGCATGGGGAAATGTCCTATGAAGGTCTCCAGCTGGGGCGAACCCTCCTGGTCGAGGATTGCGGTGCGGCTTCCGGCATAACCGCTGTCCCCCACCATTACCATTCCCAGGGGAACGTTCATCCTTATCTCGAAATCGAGGCCCAGGTACTCCCCCTGGGGGCTGAAACGCATGAGGCCGCCCTGGCTGGGGTCCATTATGCCGAAGTCGCCATCGGGAAAAGCAGCATTCCATAGGCCTGCACAACCTGTCCCGGACCGCTGCCCGGTGATGAAATATCCCGCAGGAACTCCCCGGTGGGGCTGTACACCCGGATGTTTCCCATGGCCCTGTCCAGCACAGCGAAGCCGCCATCTGGAAGGAACTCCATTCCCATTATGGCACCGAAGGTGTAATGGGGGTCTCCGAAATCGACGCCAATTGTGTCCAGTATGGTTAGCTCACCGGAGGTTGCCGGGGCTTCAGGGGATACTTCACCGCAGCCGGCGGCAAGAAGGATGGGCAGGGCGAAAAGCAGCTTCTTCATGGGATGTCCTCCTGACATTAGGGAATGTACAGGAAGAATATAAGGATGGCGGAGGGAGAACAGCCTCTTCAGTTGCAGCCGGGGTAGCTCATCATGTGGACATCGTTGGTAAGGGCCAGGGCCGCCCACTCTTCCGTGGGGAAACACACACTCCCCTCTTCGGATCCGTACTTCTTCTTCAGCTCTTCCTCAAGCTCCAGGTTCAGGTCGAACACGCCTATGCCCCTCATGGCCCATCCCTCGAAAAGCCTTGTGGCCGCAGGCCTGAAGGAGATGATCTGTATCGTTTCATGCCTGGTATCCCCGGCGATCTTCATGAAGGTTTCGTTCAGCTTCTGGAAATCCCCTTCCAGCACCTGAAGGAAATGGGTGTCGGTGGCCAGAAGGGCCCCGGTTATTCCGGCGGCCTTGTTCAACTCACTGCTTTCGTGAAGAATGGTCCTTACCGTTTCCCTGTCGATGGATCCCCTGCACCTGCTCTTGTAAATAAGCCTGAACATCCCTGACCTCCCGGTTAAGTTCGATGAAAAGTATAAGGAAATGTCCCCATGGGAGAAAGTGCGGGAATCCTCAGAAGAAGGGGGCGAAGTCCACAGGCTTCGTAAGCCCCGCGGTGCCCATGGGCCTTTCGGAATCATCATGCAGTCGGAACCGCCGGTGATCAGGAGGTTCAGTGAAACTGCCAGGGATTCAAGGGATCGGGTGTCGGCGGCGGTGTGGCCGGGGTAGTGCACCTCGAGGCCCCTGAGCCCCAGGGCCAGCAGTTCCGGCAGTATCAGCACCACGGTGGAAAAGGGGGGCAGCACCTCCCTGTAGTGGCTTTCACCGGGGAATGAACCGGCTGCGGGATGGGCAAGCACAGGAACAACGGGATACCGGCTGAAGAGGGGTTTCAGCAGCTCCATGTCGATCCCCGAGGGAGGTATGCCGGGCTGCTGTTCCCGATGAGCATGGTGACCTGGCCGGGAGTGAGGCCGTGCTCGGTGGTGAGCACCCTTGCGAAGTGGCGCCGGGACACGTTGGGGGCCATGGAGGTAATGGATTCAACGGTGAGGGGACTGGAAAGAAGGGGTTCCCTGCCCCCGGGACCGAACTCCTCATTTATTCTCTCAACCCTGGCCCGGACGAGACCGGTTCCCCTGCCCCGGGAAACAATGGACCCCAGCTCGCCGGTGAACTCCCGTGAGGAGAGAAGCTCATCGGAAAAGTAGACGAGAAGGTGCAGCGAGCCCACGAAGTACTCCCTTACGAAACGCAGGGTGACCTCTATTCCAGGTACCACCGACACCCCATGCTCTTCCCCGGCGGCAAGGGCCTCACCCACCCCGGCAATTGTGTCATGGTCAGTAACCGCTATCTGCCGGATACCCAGGGCTTCTGCCCGGCGGACTGTCTCCCGGGGGTGAACTCTCCGTCCGAGAAGGTCGTGTGAAGGTGCAGGTCTGACTTGATATCCATGAAAAACCTCCAGGATCTACAGTTCGTCATGAACATAACACATCGGGCTATTCGGGACTGAAGTGAACTGCTGCCATCGGATATTACTGTTTTTACTGATATTCCGTTATATTCCGCCTGGACCGGCCGGATGGGAACCGGAACCTTTTCGGGGTATTGTCTGTAATTCCTTTGATGATTAGAATATCTGAGAGCGGGGGGTATTTTGAGATCGCTGAACTGGTCGCACGCCCTGATAGGCTTTCTGATAGGGGTTGCAATAATTCTCTATCTCAGGGGAGAGGAAAGTCACCAGGAACCTGTTCAGTATCAAACCGAGGTTGTGGAGGTAGATACAGAATGACTGAAAAGGTAGTTTCACTGTCCGGAGGGCTGGTTCTGGGGATGGCCTTCGCCCTTCTTCTTGGCGTCACCGCCTCGCAGAACGGCTCCTCATCCATGAATGTTGACTATCCGTCAATATCCAGTCTCATCGGAAACAACGATTTCCAGAGCTACCGCACCTCCCTCCCCTGCCCCCCAGGCAAGCGACACCACCCCGGTGATCAACGTTTCGCCCCCTCCCCCCCGGGAAACACCGGCAGAATAGTAAGAATAGCAACAGCCTCGGAAACAACCCATCCGGTCACCGCCTCCCCGGTTACCACCGCCACCGAAGAGATCGCCCTGAAGGGCCATGAAACCATTGAAACCCCCAAGGATACCGATAACCTTCGCCAGATCAACCTTCAGAACACATACACCGCCAGGTCTTCGGAAACATCCCACCATGCGGCCACGGGCTTCATTGCCAGCCAGAGCGGTAACTTCACAGCCATCGCCAACGGAAGCTCCCAGGGCGGCCAGGGCGGCAGCACAGGCGGCCAGCCGCCAGTGGCTGACAACAAGCCCCAGATAACCGGTTCTCCCTCCATAGCCCAGAACAACCCCCAGGGCGGGGAACAGGGCCAGGAAGAGGACGAAGACGAACCGGCCATAGCCGGTTACAACCCCCGTCCACCTGACTCCATGACCGAGAACGGGAACAGGGCCCACACCAACCCGGTAAGGCCCGAACCCAGGGTGAACTTCCATGAAACGGAAGAGGGCCACCAGGGCGGAGGCGGAGCAACCGAGAACCAGCCCAGACGCCGTCCCGAGTTCGGTTAGTTTCGGTCCAGCACCCTTCTTACCGCCCTCAGAAGTTCCTCCGCTGAGTAGGGTTTCTGTATAAGGGTCAAACCATCATGCAGTATGAAATTGGTATGTATGGCGTTCTCCGAATAGCCGCTTGAGAACAGCACCGGCACATCCGGGTTAATCCCGCGGATCCTTTCCAGCGCTTCCTTTCCCCCGAGGCGGGGCATGATAACGTCCAGCAGAAGCAGATCAGTTCCGGGTTGCTCCTGTAAGGCAACGGCCTCCTCGCCGTTCTCCGCCTCAAGAACCGTATAGCCGCCCATTTCAAGCATCTGTTTCGCAAGGTTGCGCACCATGTCGTCGTCCTCGGCAAGAAGTATGGTCTCCGTTCCGCCCACAGCGGCGCCCTCAAGCCTGGCCCCCACCTTCCTTGCCTGGAGCTCGGACATTGGCAGATAAACCTTGAAAAGTGAACCCTTCCCCAGTTCGCTGTAGGCGTTGATCATCCCGCCGTGCTGCTTAACTATGCCGTATACCGTGGCCAGGCCTATTCCAGTTCCCTTCCCCGGTTCCTTCGTGGTAAAGAAGGGCTCGAACACCCTTTCCAGGACATCACTCTCCATGCCCATTCCGGTGTCGGTCACCGACAGAAGAACATACCTCCCGGCGACGCCAGGTGTGTGCAGCGCAGTACTCGGAGTCTATGAGCACATTCATGGTTTCGATTGTAAGTACGCCCCCTCGGGCATGGCGTCACGGGCATTCACGCAGAGGTTCATCACCACCTGCTCCATCATGCCCGGGTCGGCATGCACGGAACCCACGGCGCTTCCCGGCATCCATTCAAGCCTTATGTGCTCGCCGATGAGCCGCCTTATCATGCGAAGGAGGTTCTCCACCAGCTCGTTGAAATCGATGGACTGCAGGCTCATCACCTGCCTCCGGCTGAAGAGCAGCAGCTGCCGGGTCAAATCCGAGGCCCGTTTCGCGCCGGAAACGATCTCAGCTATGTTCTGTTCATTCTCGGTGTCCTCCAGGGAATCCTGAAGAAGCTGGGCGTGCCCCATGATAACCTGCAGCATATTGTTGAAGTCGTGGGCTATTCCCCCGGCCAGCTGGCCTATGGCCTCCATCTTCTGGCTCTGGAGAAGCTGTTTCCGCATCTCCGCCCGGTCATGCTCGGCACTGACCCTGGCGGCCCTTTCCCTTATGGATGCCATTGCGTAGGCGATATCCCCGGCCATTTCCGAGAGAAGTGATATCTCCTCTGAATCCAGGGGAAACCCCTCCTCGAGGCACACCGCCAGGAAGCCGTAGCGGACGCCGCCGTGATCAAGGGGAGCCGCCAGGGAGCCGCTGCTTTCGCTCAAATCCCCAAGGGGGCACCGGGAACAGGCGGACCTGTCCACCATGGCGCAGGTGCCGTCGTCGGAAACAAGGGCGAAGCAGTCGGGGAAGTCCCCGGTGGCCAGCATCTCTTCAATTTCCCCGGAATCCGCGGCAAGCCCCGCCCGGCTCCAGGAAACAACGGATCCGGTGGCGTCCACCGCAACCAGAAGTGCCGAGCGGTAGCTCCTCTCGTTCACAAGGAGTTCCACCGCTCCATCCATGAGCTCTCCGGGATCGGTCTCCCTTACGATGAGCTGGTTGATGTCCCTTATTGCCCGAAGCACCCTGTTAAGGTGTTCTATGCGGTTCTCATAATTCTTCAGGGAGGTAATGTCCTGGAATGAGCCCTGCACCTTGACCACCCTGCCGCCGTCCATCACCGGACGGCCGATGGTGCGCACCCATTTCTTTTCTCCGGAGGGGGTCACAAGCTCCAGGTCGAGGTCGTAGGGCCTGCCCTCCTTTACCGCGTCCCTTACAGCTCGAAGTATTCGCCGGCGGGATTCGCCACGATAGAAGCCGAGCCCCTTCTTCAGAGAGGTTTCCTCGTCGGGGGAAAGCCCATGGATCCGGGCCACTTCATCGGTCCAGGTTCCCCTGCCGGTTTCCGGGTCGAACTCCCAGCCGCCCACAAGGGCGATACGGCCCATCTCACGGAGCAGGGCGTCCCTGTACCGTGCCTTCTCCTCGGCCTTCTTCTCCTTGCTGATGTCCTGCAGGTAACCTGCCACACGGACCACGGCCCCCTTTTCCATGAAGGCCCTGCCCCCGGTGCGCACCCACTCCACATCTCCTGTGGTGGAGCTGAACCGGCATTCCATCTCGTATGCCTCGCCGGTTTCCACGCATCTCCGGAAGGCCTCTTCTATCCGCCTGCGGTCTTCGCCGCGGTAGCATTCAAGGCTCTTGTCGATGTATCTCTTTATGTCAGCCGGTTCGATCACCGGCTCGTAGCCGTGTATCCGGAAGGTTTCATCGGTCCAGAACATGGTCCCGTTTGAAATGTCGTATTCCCAGCCCCGATGCCGGTGATCTCCTGGGTGGTTTTCAGTATGCCCTCGCTCCTTCGAAGCTGGGCGGTCCTGATCCGCACCTGCCGTCGCATCAGCCTCAGCCAGAGAAGCACCAGGGCAAGAACGAAAAGAAGGGGAACCAGGAACACCAGGGAGCTTCTCAGCACCGAAAGAAGCGAGGGGGCTCACTGTCGACATAGTCGCCCATCCATTTTTCGAAGATCCTCCGGTACCCCCCGGTCTCCACCAGCACCCGAAGACCTTCGCTGAACTGGGCTTTCAGGGCCAGGTTGCCCCCTGCCACCGCTATGCAGTAATCCCCGGAGTAGATGGAAGAACTCCCCAGGGACAGGTCCCACCCGTTCCTCTCCATCAGATACCTGGCTGCCACCATACCCACAAGGGCGCAGTCGTACTCCCCGGATACCACACCGGCCATGGCCTCCTCCTGGTTGGGCAGGAAGGATGCCCGGTCAGTGAGACCGTTCTCACTGATGAATTCGTGCATTATGTCGCCACGCTCCACTGCCAGAGAAAGACCCCGGAGGGAATCAACCGAAGAGGGCGGTTCGCCGCTTCTCATCACCGCCACATAATTGACCACGGTGTGGGGCTGTGTGAAGTCGAAGTACCTGTCCCGTGAAGGGGAGTAGAACATTCCGGTAATGGCGTCTAAGGAGCCGTTCTCAAGGCCGGTCATCACCGAGGACCAGTCCCCCAGCCTGATCTCTATGGGAAGCCCCGCCTCGGCGGCTATGGCACGGACTATCTCCACATTCATGCCTGTGGGATTGCCCAGGGAGTCCAGGAACTCGTAGGGGGGAAGTTCCTGTCCCCTCCCACTACAATGGTTCTTCCCGTGGGAATCTCAAGGTGGGCGAACCACCTGGCGTGGAGATGGGCATATGTGCCGTCGGCCATCACCAGGGCAAGCCCCTCGTTGAGAAGGGCCAGCAGCTCGGCGTTTCCCTTTCTAACCGCGAAGCAGAAATCCTGTCTGAAGTCCATCAGGGGCCATTCCAGTACCTGAACGTCGGAAAGACCCATCTCCGCCTTTAGCCTCAGGGCCACCAGCCTCTGCATCACCACCGCGTCCACCTGTCCGGCGGAGAGCATTTCCAGGGCCTCCTGGAATGTTTCCGTGGGTACGAGGTCAGCCCCGTAGTCCCCCCGAAGCATGAACTCCTGGGCGTTGTCCCCTGCCATGACCCCAACGGTGAGCCCCCGGAGTTGCTCCACGGACCGTATGGTGTCGCAGTCGGCCCGGACCACCACAGCGCCGTGGAGTGTCATGTAGGGGAAGGTAAAATCAAAGAAGGGTTCCCGCTCGGGGGTTCTGCCAACAAGGGGAAGGCACTCTATCTGCCCTGTCTTCAGCATATCCATGACAGAAGACCAGCTGCCGGTTACGTAGGTCGCCTCCCGGCCCATGGCACCCAGTGCCGCATCCAGAAGCTCCACGGAGAACCCGTCCGCAGCACCTGAATCGTTCACCAGTGAGAAGGGGGATACTCTATCTCCAGCCGGAGAGGATCGGGGAAGCCCCAGCCCCGCCGCGGAGAAAAGCACTGCCAAAAGGACCAAAACCCTCAATAAACACCCCCGGGCGGCAAGAGATATTTGCTATCTCCTATGATACGCCTGAGCAGCTGAAACCACAACAGGAAGCAAGGGAGGGCGTCTTGACGATGGGAGCCGGAAGGGGGTATTAACACCGGAACGGGAACATGGAGGGCGGAAGTGGCAAGGGCGAAAACGAAGAGAAGGAAGAAGAAGTCCAGGAGGAAACCACCTGTTATCCTCACCATTTTCCTCGTGGCCGCCGGTCTCTATACCGCCGCCTGCGGGTACCTCTACATCAAGCAGAGGGATTTCCTCTACATCCCCCCGGAGGGCCCCCAGCCCACCGGGGAACAGACCCTGGAGATACAGGGGAGCGGCGTCACCCTCCGGGGCTGGGTGGTAAACCCCGGCCGCGACCACGCCATTATCTACTTCGGCGGCAACGCCGAGAGAATAGAGAACAACATGGCGGACTACGGCGACCTCTTCACCCACCACACCATCTATTTCGTGAACTACCGCGGATACGGCGGGAGCACCGGTTCCCCGACGGAGGAGGGCCTCTACTCCGATGCCCAGGCCATCTACGACCACGCCATAAGGCACCACGAGAACATCACCGTAATCGGGCGCAGCCTGGGCAGCGGGGTTGCCACACACCTCGCGGCAAACCGCCCGGTGCGGGCCCTGATACTGGTTACCCCCTTCGACAGCATGGTAAACGTGGCACGTTCCATTTATCCCATGTTCCCCATCGGGCTCCTCCTGAAGGACCGCTACGACTCCGCGGAAAGGGCACCTGAAATCACCTCCCCCACCCTCATCCTCATTGCCGAAAACGACGAGGTCATTCCCCGGGAATCCACCGAAAACCTCATCACCGCCTTCCCCCCGGACATCGTCCACACTGCGGTGATAGAGAACGCCACCCACAAC
This sequence comes from Candidatus Sabulitectum silens, assembly GCA_001875255.1. Classification (GTDB taxonomy): domain Bacteria; phylum Fermentibacterota; class Fermentibacteria; order Fermentibacterales; family JCC-6; genus Sabulitectum; species Sabulitectum silens. The sequence goes on from MJAN01000002.1 coordinate 307,418, forward strand.
GACATCCAGAACTACACCGAATACTTCATGCGGATACGGGACTTCCAGATCACCGGCCGTTGAAGCCATCCGTAAATTTGACAAATAGATTTCGTAAATGTATGCTCTGCAACATTATTGAATAGGGCAGGCTTGGTTTCTCGAAACCGATGGAAATTCGACAACGGGCAACCTGACCTGTTTCGGAAAATCATTTTCCTGAAGGGAAAGACCATGTGGCTGAAAAGGCTGTTCAAGGGGCACAAAAGTGGGATTGGGCTTGCCCTGGGAGGCGGCGGAGTGCGGGGCTTGCCCACATTCCCTACCTTGAGACCCTGGATGAACTCGGGATAAGGCCCGTTGCCCTGGCGGGAACCAGCATGGGGGCCATAATGGGGGCACTTTACGCCTCGGGCATGACCGGAGCCCAGATCAGGAAGACGGTCAGGGAGAACATCATCACCGAGGATGACGGCATAAGGGAAGTACTGAAGAAGAGGGGGGCCATCCTTCGGTGGCTGGGGGCGGTGAAACCGTCCTGGAGCCCAAGGGGTATCCTCAGGGCCGACGGCCTTGTGAACGACCTGCTGGACATGATTGACGCGGAAACCTTCGAAGATCTGAAGATACCCCTCTGGATAATGGCGACGGACTTCAGACCAGGTGAACCGGTGGTCTTCCATGAGGGAGACCTCCTAACGGCGATAAAGGCCAGCATGGCCATTCCAGGTGTGTTCGTTCCCGTGGAGCACGAGGGCAGGATACTTGTTGACGGCGGGGTGGTGAACAACCTTCCCTATGACATACTGAGGGACAGATGCGGTTATACAGTTGCCGTGGATGTCTGCCCCAGGAACCACCAGGGGGATGCCGAGCCTCCGAACATGCTTGAGGCCACCGTGGGCATGTTCGACATTCTCATAGGAAGAATAACCGACCAGATGATGCAGCAACGCCCACCCGACCTGTACACCAACCCCGAGATTGCCTGTGTGCGGATACTGGAATTCGACAAGGCGGGAAAGGTTCTCCGCCAGGCGGACGCCGCAGTGGGAGCATTCAGGGAAAGGGTGGCCAAAGCCATCCGTAAATTTGACAAATAGATTGCGTAAATTATTGGCAACAATCAATATAGAAGGTTCAGGCATTGGCTTTCCATTACCCTCATGGAGCAGGCCTGCCGTAACCGTCAGAAAAAGTTGACCGCCGAAGGGAGTCCCGATGAAATTTCACAATGTATTATGCCTTGCCGTAGTTTTGCTTTCGGCATGCGGCCCGCAGGCTGATGAAGCCACAGAAGCCACACCCGGGGTTCAGAGAGACACCCTGATGATAACCGTGGCGGACACCATAGGGCTCATGATGGGGGACAGCAGCTACGTTTTCGGTAACATCACCGAAGTGGAGATAGGCCCCGACGGAAACATCTATGTGCTGGACGGACTCCTCTGCAGACTTTCCATCTTTTCCCCGGAGGCGAGTTCATTGAGTCCGCCGGCAGACCTGGCAGCGGCCCGGTGAGTACCGATACCCCGAAGCATGGCCCTTACGAAGACGGCAGCCTGGTGATAAGCGACTGGCCCGGAGCCAGTATTACCTATCTGGAACCTGACCTGAGCTACGACACCATGCTCACCACCTTCGGCCAGCTCTCCCCCCATTCAGTAGAGCCCCTTCCCGGGGGAGAATATGTGGGCGGAGGGCTTGATTACCGAACCGGAGGTGATATGCCCGAAGGCGACCTTTTCCTGGCCAGGTACGGGAGGAAAGACGAGGCGGAGGAAATCCTCTGGCGCTCTCCCCTGATGATAGAAGTGGTAACCGATGGTGAAGGATCAGACGTTTTCATCAGCAACGCCGACGCGGTGTGGGACACCTCCCCCGGGGGCGACATATACCTTTCGGTGCGTTCCGACAGCACCTGGTGGTTCATGGGAATGTCCCAGAACGGAGATACACTGCTATACATGGAAAAGGAATGGGAGAGGGTTCCGAAAAGCGCCGAAGAACTGGCAATGGGTGAATACATGGAGTCCCTCTCCTTCAGCGACGAAAGCGGCTCATCAATAAGCAGGCAGAGGAACACCGAAAATGTCTCTCCCTGGAGGCAGGCGATATCCAGCATCGATGTGGATGATCAGGGCAGGATATGGCTGGGTCAGGGCTGGAGTGACGAACCGGTCTTCGAGGTATGCGACGGCGAAGGATCACTTCTGTTCGTGGCCTCCATTCCGGACCTTTCGGGTACAGAGGGTATCGAATACAGCATAAGGGGCTCATCAATTGTGGGATACGACACCGAACCCATGGACTACCCCAAGGTGTACATCATGAGTCTGCCGGTGATATAGCCTTTCACAATGGCCATATCACCGGTATGAGAATGGACCCCACAAGCCACAGAAGCAGGCTCAGCGGAATACCCACCTTGTGAAATCCCGGAAAGTGTAGCGGCCGGCGTTATAGATCATGGTGTTCGTCTGATAGCCACAGGAGTGGCGAAGCTGAGAGAGCTGGCAAAGGCCAGGGCGAAGAGGAATGTTCTCGGGTTCAGTGACATGGAATTCGCGGTGCTGATCAGGATAGGGGCCAGAAGAACCGCTGAGGCCTGATTGGACACTATGTTGGTCACCACGATGGCCAGCAGGAAAAAGCCGGACAGCACAATACCCGGGCCAAGGGGCCTCAGAACGGAAAGGACAAGGTCCGCAAGCAGCCTGTCTGCACCGGTATTGCCCATGGCTATCCCCAGGGGAAGTATCCCCGCCAGCAGGAAAATGACCTTCCATTGAACGGCATTGTAGGCCTGCCTGGTGGTTATAGTCCCGGTGAAAAGCAGCACAAGGCATCCCAGAATGGCACTGACCACGATGGGGAAGATATTCAGAGCGGCTGTGAGTATCACTCCGGTAAGCACCAGTACCGCCACCGCCATCCTGCCCTTGTTCTGATCCTTCGGCTCCACCCGGGAAGTAACGATGAAGTCCGGGTTCTCCTCGAGGTGGGGTATTCGGTTGTTTCCATGGAAAGCAGCAGCGAATCACCTCCGGAAAGCCTTGTGCCTGGAAATCCTCCCGCATCAGCTCTCCCCGGTGACGAATGGCAAGGACCACGGCACCGTAATTATTCTTCAGGTCAGCACTTTTCAGCGTCTTTCCCGTCAAACCGGAATCCGGTGCAACGGACACTTCCACAAGAACTTCCTTACCTGCGGTGAGGTCACTGTCCCTCCAGGTCCGGGGAGGTCTTATTAGAAGCCGGTCCCGCCGGCTGAGCCTTCCCACCTCCTTCTGGCTTCCTCTGGTTCTGAGGACGTCACCTTCCTGAGGTCGGACCCTGGGGAGGTGTTCTCGGAATCCCTTCCCCTGAACACCCTGAGTACGTCAAGGTCTATGTCGTCGGTGAGTATGCATTCCTCCAGGGGCTTCCCCAGGTGTCTGCAATCTCCAGTCAGTTCCAGGTCATAGAGGTAGCCGCCCATGCTGTACTGGTCGGTGAGGTCCGCCCTGGGACCGTAGTCCGGTATCTTCCTGTTTCCATAGAGGAACATGTAGATGAAGCCCACCGCCATGAAGATCAGTCCCATCGGAGCGAACTCGAACATTGAGAACTCTTCCAGACCGGCATCAAGGGCTATGGAGGCTATAAGTATGTTGGTGGAGGTTCCTATCAGTGTGCACGCTCCGCCGAAGATGGATATGAAGGAGAGAGGCATGAGCAGCCGGGAGGGGCTTATGTCAATTGTTCGGGACAGGCCGAAGAAGACCGGAATGAATATGGCCACAGCGGCGGTGTTGTTGATGAAGGCCGATATGCCTCCCACCAGCAGCAGGATGAGGAAGAATCCCTGTCTGGATCCCCCGGCGGCTATCCGGGCAAAGAAGTTGCCAAGGGCCTTGAGCACGCCGGTCTCCCTGAAACCGGCGCTCAGTATGAACATGGCTCCTATGGTTACCGTGGCCTGGTTGCTGAAGCCGGACAGCCCCTCCTCCACGGTGAGTATCCCCGAGACCATGAGAATTCCTGTAACAGCAAGGGCGGTTATGTCAAAGGAAACCTTCTCGCTTGCGAACAGCACCACCGCCCCGGCTATGAGAACGAAAAGGAATCCAGCCTCCAGGGTCATCTTCCTGCTCTCCCGGTTCAGATCCCGTGGGTCAGGATCAGCTCTTGGAGAGATTCCATATTGACCTCCCGGCGGTACAGGGGGTATCGTCGTTTTCCCATACCGGCTGAAGCTCCTGGAAGGTCTTCCTGGAGTCGTTCCTGTAGATTATCCCCAGGGGGATCTTTCCGGAGCCCTTTGCCAGGCGGAAGGCGGCTTCCATATCCGTCGGGTCATGGTCGCCATCCACCTTGACCGTGTTTTCCTTGAACCACTGGTAGTCGTTCACCCTGTTGAAGGATACGCAGGGCTGAAGGATGTCCAGCAGGGCGTAGCCCGGATGCTCCACAGCGGCTGTTATCATCCTCACCAGATGCTCGGTGTCTCCGGCGAATGACCTGGCCACGAAGGGGGCATCCAGGGCAATGGCCACTGAGATGGGATCGAAGGGCCTGAGAATTACCCCCTCGGGCTGGACCGGTGTCTCGAAACCCTCGGAGCTGGTGGGGGAAGCCTGTCCCTTGGTGAGGCCGTAGACCATGTTGTTGTGAACCAGATGGGTGATGTCGGGATTCCTTCTTATGCAGTGGAGGAAGTGGTTCCCGCCCTCGGCGTACATATCTCCGTCGCCTCCCTCGGCTATCACCGTAAGGTCCCGGTTGCATACCGCAATGGCGGTTGCCAGGGGCAGCGACCTGCCATGGAGGCCGTTGAAGCAGTTGCACCTGATGTAATGGGGCATCTTAGGGGCCTGGCCTATGCCCGAGGCGATCACCAGCTTTTCCGGAGGCAATTCCATACCTTCGAGGGCTTTGATCAGAGCGGTCCTTATGCCGAAATTGCCGCACCCGGGACACCAGGCGATATCCAGTCCTTCAATGTCGAATTTGCCGGCCATTATTCTCTCCCTTCCAGCAGGGAAGCCAAGTCTTCCGCCAGTGTGTCCGCCCTGAAGGGCAATCCGTCGTACCGCAGTATCTCCCCGTCCGGAGTAACTCCTGTGAGGTCGCGGAGAAGCCTTGCGAACTGACCTGTGGCATTTCCCTCGACGGTTATCACCATTTCCGCTTTTTTCATGGCTTCAGCGACTTTTTCCGAGAGGGGATATGGCTGGGATACACGCAGCACGGTCAGGTCGTCACGGCGGAGTATGGAGGCGGCCTCCATGCAGGCGTTTCCCGTTGATCCCCAGCAGACGATGAGATTCGGCCCTTCACCTGTAACTTCCGGTTCCAGCGCATCCTCGGCTATCCCCCGCATCTTTCCCAGCCTCCTGTCAACCATTTTCACCCTCAGGGCCAGGTCTTCTGTGATGTGGCCAGCCCGGTCGTGCTCGTCGCTGTCCAGGCATACAAGACCACCGCCGCTTCCGGGAACCGCCATGGGAGAGGGCGTGCCTTCCTCAAGGGCGTATCTTTCGTACCCATGCTCCGCCTCAGAAATGAATCTTTCGGTGCTTATGCCCTCCAGTGAAAGCCCGGGAACATTGTAGAAGGAGTCCATCAGGTACTGGTCCGTAAGGATGAACACAGGCACCTGGTGCTTCTCCGCCAGCATGAATGCCCGGGCGGTGAGTGCAAAGGCCTCCTGAAGGGTGCCCGGCGCCAGGATTATCCTCGGGAACTCGCCGTGTCCTGCGTGGAGCACCAGCTCGAGGTCCTCCTGGGCTGTTCTTGTTGGCAGGCCGGTTGCCGGACCTGGCCTCTGGGCCACATGGAGCACCAGGGGGTTTCCACCATCCGGAAGGCTTATTCCCTCGGACATCAGCGCCAGCCCTCCACCGGAGGTGGTCACCATGGACCGGGCCCCTGTATACCAGGCTCCCAGCCCCATGTTAACCGCGGATATCTCATCCTCTGCCTGCTCCACCACGAGGCCGAACCTGCGTGCGTTCTTTGCAAGGAATACCAGCACAGCGGTGGAAGGGGACATGGGATAGGAACAGATGAAGCGCAGCCCCCCGGCCAATGCTCCCAGCCCCACTGCGGTGCCGCCGCTTAGAAGCAGCTGACCATCGGTATCCCCGGGAATTACCCGGCGGCGGAGTTCCAGCTCCTTCCCGGAGTCGCAGCCCTTCCCGAAGGCCTCGAGGTTCCCGGAAACCACCTCTTCCCCGTGTTCCTTGAAAACTCCTTCACCACCTCTTCACAGGTTTCCCTGTTCAGTCTGGCTGCTCCGGCGGCAACCCCGGCGGCAACTGTATTGGAATAAACCTCGGCCCCGGCCTCACCTGCCAGTTCCTTCAGCGCCACGGGCACAGACCTTGCCGAAAGATCCTCCCGGGTTTCCAGGCTTTCCCGGTCAGCCACCACCACTGTGTCCGGCCCTATTCGCTCCTTCATGTGTTCCACGGCTGCTCTGTCCAGGGCTATCAGCATGTCCACCCGTTCAACCGGCACCTGACAGGGCCGCCGGATACCCGGAGGTCGGTTGAATTGCTGCCCCCCCTCACCCTGGACATGTACTCCTTGGTGGAGAACACGAAATGCCCGGTTATGCCGAACATCCGCGACAGCAGCTTTTCCACGGTCTTTATCCCCTGGCCGGCGGCTCCGCATATAACGATGTTCAGGTCTTCCATCCCTCTTTTCCGGTTCATGTAAGCGCTCCTTCGACGCAAATTTACTGTTTTGAGACTGCCCGGCCCCCCTTCCCTGCCATCGGGACAGGAAGGGCTTCATACTCATAATAATTTCATTTTTCTTCATATACCTTAGATATACCAGTGTCAAGGCTGGTGCATAAATCATGATAGTTTCTGAATGGGGGTTGATATCATTAGCAACATCACATATATAGGTAATTGAGTTATTTATTGTTTCTTACATAAATGTATTTCATTGAACCTTTATTCGCAACCAAAAAGGAAAGGCATATTCTATGGAAGCAAACCCGACAGAAAGAAGGGTTCCTTTGAACAGAGCCCGCAGAGGCACTAACCTCTTCCGCCTGGCGGGATTTCAGGTGAGTATGGACCTCAGCTGGCTGGTAATTGCCTTCCTTGTTACATGGACACTTGCCGCCGGGGTATTCCCGGGCAAATACCCAACCCTGGCCCCGGGGATGTACTGGCTGATGGGAATTGCCTGTTCCGTCGGACTGCTGATATCCATCGTGCTCCACGAGTTCAGCCACTCCCTGGTCGCGAGGAAGCACGGAATGCCCATCGGCGGAATAACTCTCTTCGTCTTCGGGGGAATGGCCCACATGGAATCCGAACCCCCAGGCCCGAAGGAGGAAGCTCTGATGGCCCTGGCCGGGCCGGCCTCCAGCATCGTCATCGGAGGTGCGCTCTACGGAGTACATGCCCTGCTCCAGGGTGCGATCCCGATCCCTGCTGCAGGTGTGCTTCAGTACCTTGCCCTTATCAACCTGGTCCTTGCGGGATTCAACCTGCTGCCAGCATTCCCGCTGGACGGCGGAAGGGTGCTCAGAGCAGGCCTCTGGGCAAGAACGAAAAGCATAAAAAAGGCCACCAGGATCGCCTCGAACTTCGGAAGGGGACTCAGCTGGATACTCATAGGGCTGGGAATGCTCGCCCTTCTCGCGGGGAATCTGATAACAGGTATCTGGTGGGGTTTCATAGGGCTTTTCATAGGCGGAGCGGCAAAGCAGTCCTACAGGCAGCTGATACTGAAGCAGGAGCTCCAGGGGGAACCGGTGAGAAGGTTCATGGAGGCTGATCCCATCACCGTCCCCGAGGACACAACAGTGGAAGAGCTGCTGAAGAACTACGTTTACCGCCACTACAAGAAGATGTTCCCCGTAACCAGGGATCACAGGATGACAGGCTGCATATCCACCAGGGAGATAAAGACCGTTCCCGAGAAGGAGCGCAGCACTACCACAGTGGGGACATAGCCTCCCCCTGCGGACCTTCCAACACCATCGGTCCGGATGAGGACGCCTCCCGGGCACTCTCCATAATGAACAGCAGCGGTATAAGCAGGCTTGTTGTGGCAGAGAATGGCAGGGTGGCGGGGGTAATCACGCTGAAGGACCTTCTGCAGCTGCTCGCCCTGAAGATAGACCTTGAAGAGGGTCAATAAACCAAAGGAGGAAAAAAGAAAAGGAGATGATATGACTAAGATGAAAGCATTCGTAATGAAGGGAATAGGCAGTGTCGGCATCATGGAGAAGGATATTCCCATGGACCCCGGGCCCAACGAGGCTGTAGTCCGGACCACAAAGGCCCTCGTCTGCACCTCCGACGTCCACACGGTCGGCGGAGGCGTTGGTCCAAGGGAAAACATGACCCTTGGCCATGAGGCCGTGGGTGTTGTGGAAAAGGTCGGAAGCGAGGTCCGGGGCTTCAGCAAAGGCGACCGGGTTGCGGTGAACGCCATCACACCGGACTTCATATGCCACAACTGCCAGAGGGGTTACCCGTCCCAGTGCGAAGGCATGCTGGGGGATGGAAATTCGCCAACAAGGTAGACGGCGTTTTCGCTGAATTCTTCCTTGTGAACCAGGCCAACGCAAACCTCGCCCCCATACCCGATGACCTTCCGGACGAAAAGGCGGTCTATGCCTGTGACATGATGTCCACAGGTTTTGCCGGCGCCGAGAACGCGAACATTCCCATAGGAGGAACGGTGGCTGTTTTCGCCCAGGGCCCGGTGGGTCTCATGGCCACAGCAGGAGCCCGCCTGCTGGGAGCCGGCAGAGTAATCGCCGTTGAGTCGGTGCCGAACAGAATTGAACTCGCCCGGCATTATGGAGCCGATGATGTCGTCAATTTCAAAGAGACCGACCCGGTTGAGGCCATCATGGACCTCACCGGGGGCACAGGGGTAGACTCCGCCATTGAGTCCCTTGGGGCCCAGGCTACCTTCGAGGCCTGCGTGAAGGTAACCCGCCCGGGTGGAACCATCTCCAATGTTGGCTACTACGGCGACGGAGAATATGTGAAGATCCCCCGGGTGGAATGGGGCGTGGGAATGTCCGACAAAACCATAAGGACCGCCCTCTGCCCCGGGGGCAGCGAAAGGATGGAAAGGCTCTTCAGACTCCTGAGGCGGGGAAGGGTGGATCCCACCCCGATGACCACCCATGAGTTCGATTTCAGTGACATCGAGAAGGCCTTCCAGCTGATGAAGACCAAGGAAGACGGCATCATCAAGCCCCTTGTGAAGTTCCAGTAAACCGAAAATTAAAAGAAAGGAGAGAAGAAATGCTGAACGAAATGATCCAGACAGCGGACTGGAAAAGCGAGAAACATGTGCCGGTGATAGAGGTGCCTGAAAAGGCTGAATCCGGAAAGATGTTCGATGTAAAGGTTACACTGGGCAAGGAGGTGGCCCATCCGAACACCACGGCCCACCACATAAGGTGGATCACCCTCTACTTCAAGCCCGAAGGCGCCAAGTTTCCCCTGGAGATAGGCAGGGCCCAGTTCACCGCCCACGGTGAATCCCCCGACGGCGCCGACGAGGGAACGGTATACACCCACCACAGCTGCGCCTTCGGCATGAAGACCGAAAAACCTGGCACGCTTATGGCAATGGCCTACTGCAACATCCACGGGCTCTGGCAGAACTCCATGGAGCTGACCCTCAGCTAGGCCTCAAGGCCACCGGCAAATTCGTCGATCGACTGCTGCTTCTTCCCTGCTCGATAGAGCTGTAAGCAGTGTTGTTTTCATTGAAATCTCATATGCCATGTTTGACTTTTCAATGAAAACAGCCATTGAAACCTTAATGGAGCATATCTGATCCCTCGCCCGGATCTCAGCTTCCCACCCTCCACACATGCACAACAGGAGCGCAGTCGTCGGCGAAAAGCTCAAGTACATACAGAAGATGGTTCTCCCCGTCCCAGGCAGCGTCCCCCAGCCGGAACCTGCGTTGAACCCCGGCTCCCAGCATTTCCTCCTCCACACCCGCCGGAAGGAACAGGTGTTCGTCCACCTCAATAAAAGCGTAGGGCTGCGGTTCCCGGGGGGAAAGCTCCCCTGATGCCACCAGCGCCAGGTCCGAGGGATCGTAGAGGAGGAAACCGGCTGCAAACTCGCTGCTCCACCAGCCCCTGAAGGAGACCGGCTCTCCCTGGCACAGATCTCCCTCCGACGGTGAACCGTCGGCCCTCCTGCACATGGTGAACTCACCTGTCATCTCCCGCTCAACGCAGGGATGACCGGGGCCAAGGGAGCTGCGGTAGCCGTACCAGCAGAGGTCGCCGGTGCCCTTCGTTCCGCAGAACAGCACCGCCTGATTCCCGGACCGTCCTCCACCCATGCTCCTCCGGTCCATTCATCGGCATGCTGGTAACCAGTTATGCACCCTTCTATCAGGTCAGTATCAAGGGAGGTCCTGTACTGAAGGAGGGGGATCGCCGGCAGGAAGGACCCGCTCCAGCCAGGATCAGGGGGAAGGTAGGCATACAGGGAAGGCCCCATCCCGCCCCAGCCGCCGTCGCGGTAGCGGCCAGTGAGGATCCTTCTTCCCCCGGCATGGGAATCTGCCCATACAGAGGGAGCGCAGAACATGTAGTCGTTGGTGCTGTAGGGAACGCAGCCGGAGATGCCCCAGGGCCCGGTAAAGAGGGTATCCCCTTCAAAGAGGCCCAGGCCATGGGTAAGGGGAGGGCTCTCCTCCAGATGCTGACCACGGCAGAGGTGGAGACGACCCCCGCTCCACTCCATACCGGCCCTGGGTATCTCATCCATAGCCGGGAACAGTTCCTCGAAGAGAGGCACGAAGCCGGTGAGCAGTTCCGCCCTGGGAAGGTCCTCAATATCACCGGATATCACAGGGGAAGGTATGGAAACCTCCGCCACACGGTTCCCGTCGGGGAGTTCTCCATAGGGCATTGAGTTATGCCCCATCACCAGAAGGGTGCCCGGATCCCCGGGCAGCCAGGTCATGGCCTCCCCCCCGTACTGGAATGTGTGGGGCCTTTCACCCCCCTCCGGAAGCCTGAAGGCTCCAAGGTAATGGAAGGAGCCCGGGTCCACCGCTCCAGAAGCCAGTATCACCGTCAGCAGCACCATCATTCCTGACCCCCTTCGGATGAGATATTCACCAATACCAGACCCTGGCTAACGATCCTTCGAGAAGACCCGGTTGCACTATCACCGGCTTGTGCCATCTCCGTTGAAAGAGAATATTCACCAGGTAGTCCAAAGGAGAAAGGTCCTGCCATATGAGGCCAGGTAGCGAAGTAGGCAGTTCCAGTAGCCGAAGGGGTGTCTTCTGATGCCCACCATGGGAGATCCCATTCTCTTCATCATTCTGGGAGCCCTTTTCCTGTCCATGCTGGTTGTTCTTATCTACAGGTTCCTGCGCCGCCCGGACTGCAGCGTTGATGTCTTTCAGGGTTCCAGGTGGAAACTGGGGACCATTGCCCACCCGGGGCGGAAATACAAGTTATGCCACCGCTTCCATGTGCAGTTCAACGGCCCCGAAGAGGGCTTCGGCCTGGTTGCCGACTACAGGCTTTCAGCCGGCGGAGAAGTGCTGGTGAATGAAAGGGCCGGGGTTGGAACGGTTCAGCCGCCTGCACGGGACCGCTTCATAAGTGTGCAGACAATGGTTTCATACGGAACGAATTCGCTGAAGGACGCCGAGTACGGCCACGCAATGCACAGGGCCACAATAGTTCTGGCAGCCATCGGACCATTTTCCCGGGCAACGGAACTTACCGCCGAGGGGAGATACTCCTCAACTCGGGCGCTCGGCTGGCCTCCGGCGAGATCTTCTTCGCCTGAGAAACCAGCTGCTGCCCGCAGTGGAATGACCTACAATTCCCGCAGCCCTATATGACCTGCCATAATGCTGAAATCTGAATCATTGTGAACAAGGCCGTAACCGTTTTCCGCACAGAACGTTCCAATGAGAACATCTATTGTCTTCCTTACGGTGACTCCCTTCGACCTGAGAAGCCTGTAATTGGCCGCGGACTTTTCGGCAATGTCAAAACCGACCATGTTGAATCTCTGCAGTGAAAGCAGCAGCCCGCCCACCTCCGCCCGCTGATCCGATGCCCTTATTCCCTGCATTATCTCACAGTAGATAAGGTCGCCAATTCCAACCGTGTCCTGCTCAAGGCTAAGTCCGACCTTGTCGGCAACCGGTGAGGGGTCTCCCCTGAAGTATTCGATCCATGCGGATGTGTCTATAATTATCATCTCAATCCCGACGCATTTCTTCCAGGTTCCCCCTCCAGTCAATCTTGCCCCTCAGCTTCCTCAGCTTCTTCTGTGAAGCGATCTGCACCAGCAGTCGAAGACCTGACTCTATGGCAGCCTTCCTGGTTCTGCAGCCGCTTGATTCCATGGCTTTTTCCATCAGCTCGTCATCGATCACAACATTGGTACGCATGATACACTCCTTATGTGTGTATTAACTATACACATACTGGAAGCACCGAGCAAGATGACAATTGAGAGCTTCCCGGCCGGGAATGAGAGCACATCAAGGCTACAGGGATTGCATACTCTATGACCGTTTTTATATATATGGTCATAGCCGAAGGGAAGGCACATGCCAAGGGCATTCACGGAAACTGAATCCCATGAGATAAGGGAAGCTCTCCGCCGGGCGGCTGAGGGCTGCCTGGCAGATACGGTGTGAGGAAAACCACAGTAAGCGAGCTGGCAAAGGGGGCGGGGATATCGAAGGGGTCTTTCTACAGGTTCTTTCCGTCAAAGGAGGTCCTGTTCTTCCACGCCGTTGAAGAGTACCAGAAAAGCCTCTTCCAGGGCCTCTTTCAGATGGTGAAAGAAGAAAACCTCAGTGGGAGGGATGGCCTGGCGGAAGCAATATGGTACCTGTTCGCCCGGGTGAAGGATTCCTTCCTGATGACCCTGATGCACCCGGAGGAAATGTCCATACTCCTTCGGGGTCTTCCGGAGGAGATGGTTTCCCGGCACCACCGGCTGGACGATGAAACCACTGAAATTCTTCTTGAGGCCCTGGGCATTCCGGAGTCATCGGTTAAGGTCCCCCTGTTCTCCACGGCTCTCAGGGCCCTGGCAATGGCCCTTATGCACCGGGAGGAAGCGGGCAACGAACATTTTGACGAAGCCATACGGCTGCTGATACAGGGGCTGGTGCTGGCAGGGGTAAAGGAGACACAAGTTGGAGCGTAACAGCGGCGCTATTCGCATTGAGGACCTGTGCTTTTCATACACACCGAAGGAGCCCCTTATACATGGCATGGGGTTTCATGTGGGCAAAGGTGAGATATTCGGCTTCCTGGGCCCCTCCGGCGCCGGGAAGAGCACACTGCAGAAGATCCTCACAGGGGTTCTCACCGGCTATGGGGGAAGGGTACAGGTCAACGGATCCGAGGTGAAGCACCGGAAAACGGACTTCTATGAAAGCATAGGAGTGGTCTTTGAGTTCCCCGGGCTCTACGGCAAGTTCACCGCCCTTGAGAACCTTGCCTTCTTCGGCTCCCTTCACAGTGGAACCTCATCCCCGGGGAAACCCTTCTGGAAATGGTGGGGCTCCAGCGGGACGGCCGCCGAAGGGTATCGGAGTTCTCCAAGGGCATGAAGACCCGCCTGAACTTCGTAAGGGCCCTGATGCACCGCCCGGGGATGCTCTTCCTGGACGAACCGACATCCGGGCTGGATCCTTCCACCGCCAGGCAGATAAAGCGGATCATACTGGAGCAGAAGCGGATGGGAACCACCATCATACTCACCACCCACAACATGCACGACGCCGGGGAACTCTGCGACAGGGTGGCCTTCATCGTTGACGGAGGGATAAGGGCCCTGGACACACCGGAGAACCTCACCAGGGGTAAAACCCCGGCAACCGTTGAATACACCTGCCGGGGGGAAAGGGCCGAAGAGCACCACTCCACCCCCATCGCGCGGCTCTCTACCGATGAAACGCTTCGCAATGCAATCAAAGACAACCGGATAACCCGGATCCACTCAAAGGAACCCACGCTGGAGGATGTCTTCGTGGAGGTAACAGGGAGGGCACTCAGGTGAACACGAGGCGTCTCACCGCGGCGCTGTCCAATGATGTTCGGTTCCAGTACCGCTACGGATTCTATCTGCTCTATCTGGTCATAACCATTATCTATGCCGGCATACTCCTTGCAATGCCGCAGAGCTGGCGCCCCCTTGCGGCGGCGGTGATAGTCTTCAGCGACCCGGCAGCCCTGGGGCTGTTCTTCATGGGGGGCATAGTCCTCTTCGAGAAGAGCGAACGCACACTGGACTTCCTCTTCGTCTCCCCCTTCACTCCGGGTGAATACCTCTTTGCCAAGGTCCTCTCCCTGGCTCTCATCTCCACACTGGCGGGTCTTGCCATCGCCTCCATTGCGGTCCCCGAGGGCATCTCCCCTGCGGTACTCGCAGCTGGGCTTTTCACCGGTTCGGTGCTTTTCTCCCTCACGGGCCTTGCCACCGCCGGCAGGGTTCGTTCCCTGAACAGGTTCTTCATGGCCATCGCCCCGATATCCCTGGTTCTCTGGGTGCCCCCCTTCATGGTCCTGGGGCAGCTTATGAACCTCTGGCAGCTTCCCGGCCCCATGGGTCTCTGGGAACTGCATCCTGGAACCGCCCTGCTCTCGGTCATGCTCAGGGGCACCGGGGCGGCGGGGGATGTCTCAGTAGCGAAACACCTGGTCACAGTTGCTGCATGGGCGGCACTGGCCATTCCTCTTGTTCTTGGAAGGGTAACTAAAATGGTGAAGGAACTGGGAGGCATGGGGCTGTGAGAACGGGAAAGGTATTCCAGGCAGGTTTTTCGCTCATCAGACGTGACGCAATGCTCGCTGTCCTCATACCGGCGCCGGTGCTTATCGGGATAGTTTTCCGGTACGGCCTTCCGGCTTTGGACCGGTGGCTGGCGGGATCCCTGAGGCACGGGCCTGTGCTCCACCAGTTCGCCCTGATGCTGGACCTCATGCTGCTCCTGCTCATTCCCTATCTCCTCAACATGGCCGCCGCCATGATAATGCTCGAGGAGCGGGACGAAGGGGTAAGCCTCTACATGGCGGTATCCCCCCCGGGAACCGGGGGCTACCTAAACGGAAGGCTGACGGTTCCCGCCGTACTGGCAACCGTCCTTTCGGTGCTGCTTTTCATCGTGTTCAGGTCATCGGAACTGAGTGTAATGAAGGCCATTCCCATAGCCTTCCTGGCCTCGGCGGCCTCAGTGGCGGTCTGTCTTGGTGTAACGGCCTTTGCGAACAACAAAGTGGAGGGCCTTGCCCTGATGAAACTGGGAGGCCTTTCCATCATGGGTATTCAAGCGCCAATGTTCATAAGTGGAACGGCACAGTACCTCTTCTCCCCCCTTCCCTCCTTCTGGATGGCGAAGGCGGCAATGGAGCAAACCGGCTGGCTCCTCTTCCTTACAGCAGGTCTGGCGGTTTCCGCATCTGGATCCGGCTGTTCTTCAGGATCGCGGGGTACACGGCCTCGGGCAGGCGGGTGTTGTGACAACAGTATCAGAGGTTATGCATAAGGATAGTTATTGTTTGCCAAAAAGCTGTTAAGGAGAAGTATTCTTTGCAATGCAGGGGCAAGATGACTGGGAAAAATGCCAGCCATGACAGATAGCAGGGCAACTGAGAATGTGATTCCTTTGCTAACCATGGAACGGATCGTTTCACGGCATGAAAGCATTTCACCACTTGAGGTAGTCAGGGGTGACCCGCAGAACGACAGGTAAGTCGGCAAAGCATTTAAAGAACTTCTCAGCCTTCTCGTTGTATATTCATATCATTGAAGTATGAAATGGAGGGCTGAATGGCCGATGGATTCCTGCCGGACAACTTCAAGACCATCCTGGAGGCGGTTGGCGAGGGGGTTTACATCCTCGATGCCCGGCGCAGAGTGGTGTTCTGGAACGACGAGGCCCAGCGAATAACGGGCTACAGAGCACCGGAGGTCCTGAACAGAAGATGCTCCGACAACATCCTGGTGCATGTGGACGAGAATGGTAAGGAGCTCTGCCTGGGCTGCTGCCCCGTTGCCGCCACACTGAAGGACGCGAAGAGCAGACGGATCACGGTGTACCTGCACCACAGACTGGGGCACAGGGTGGCGGTTGATGCACGCACCATGCTCCTCACACTGGATACTGGGGAAAAGCTTGCGGTGGAGTTCTTCCACGAGGCCGGCTCCCGGATGGCCATGCAGGAGGAGATAGCCCATTTGAGGACCCTCTCCCTGGTTGATCCCCTCACAGGCTTCCCAACAGGCGGCAGCTGGAAGCTGTCCTTGACGCCAGGCTGGCGGCGATGCGCAGGAACGACATCACCTTCGGCGTGATGTTCATCGACATAGACCATTTCAAGCTCTGCAACGACAGGTACGGCCACCAGGCAGGAGACGCTGTACTGGCCGCGGTGGCGCGGACCCTCCTCAGTTCAGTGCGCCCCTTCGATACCGTGGGGAGATGGGGGGGTGAGGAGTTTCTGGGGGTATTCCCTCGAATCTCCCAGGAGACACTCCTGGAGATAGCGAACAGGCTGCGGAATCTGGCCTCAGCCACCAGCGCGAAACATGAGGGAGCCGAGATCAGGGTTTCTGTATCAATAGGCATCACCCTCGCCCAGCCCGGGGATACGGCTGAAACCCTTGTGAGCAGGGCCGACGCCCTGATGTACCGAAGCAAGGAAGAGGGCAGGAACAGGGTAACCTCGTCTTGACGCAACCCTCCAGGGCAGCCAGCCGATGGAGTTTCTCACAGGATCGCTTGCCGGGGTTCCATTGACACAAACAGCAACCTCCGGCATCATAGGATAGAAGGCCGTCCCGTACCAGGGAGGGGTGTACCGTGCGCGGAAAGGGCAGTGATCCTCCGGAGAGCAAGAACGGGGAAAACCCCGGTGCGTCATCGGGAATCGCCATTCAGCAGCGGCTTGAGAGCATCTTCAGGGCCGCCCCCGTGGGCATCGGTCTGGTAAGGTCCCGAATCATACTTGAAGTGAACCGGAAGCTCTGCGAGATGACAGGCTACACCCGTGAAGAACTCATGGGAAAATCCGCCATCATGCTCTACCCTTCCCGTGAGGAATTCGACCGGGTGGGCAGGGAGAAATACGCCCAGATAGAAAGATCAGGCACCGGCACCATCGAAACGGTATGGAAGCGAAGTGACGGCACACTGCTTGATGTGCTTCTCAGTTCCTCGGCCCTGGACAGGACCGACCCGGATAAGGGATTCACCTTTTCCGCGTTGGACATAACCGAAGAGAAGAAGGCAAAGGCCGCCGAGGAAGCCAATGCCGCCCTACTCAGGATCGCCGGTGAAACCGCAAGGTTCGGGGGATGGGACGTAAACCTGGAAACCAACATAAGCACATGGTCCGACACTGTCTGCGACATCCATGGAATGCCCAGGGGATTCGCCCCCCTGGTTGAAAAGGGAATTGAGTTCTACGCCCCTGAATACAGGGAGACCATAACCCGGGTCTTCAAAGCCTGCGCAGAAGAGGGAATACCCTACTCAGAGGAACTGGAAATAATCGACGGGAACGGCGGGCGCGTATGGGTAAAGACCATCGGAAAGCCCGTCAGGGATGAGAATGGCAACATCACCGGGGTTCATGGCTCCTTCCAGGACATCAGCGACCAGAAGAGACCCGACGAGCAGCTCCGCAGCTATTCCGAGCGCATGGATTTCCTTCTGAGGGCAACGAATACGAACATCAACATAATGAACGAAGACTACACACTGAGCTTCGTCGACGACAGATGGCGCCAGGTATATGGCGATTTTGAAGGAAAGAAATGCCACAGCTACTTCATGGGAAAGGAAGCACCCTGCGAGGGATGCGGGGTTCCCGAAGCGCTGAGGACCCGGAAAGTCGTGGTATCCCAGGAATACCTCCCCAAAGAGGACAGGTTCGTGGAGGTTCACACCATTCCCTTCCAGAACAGAGAAGGCAGCTGGCAGCTGGCGGAATTCAACATAGACATAACGAAGCGGAAGAGAGCTGAAGAGGAGCGGGAAAAACTCCGCTTCCAGCTCATGCAGATGATGAAGATGGAATCCGTGGGAAGGCTCGCCGGCGGTGTGGCCCACGACTTCAACAACATGCTGGGAGTTATCCTGGGCAACGCTGAGATGACCCTTGAGAAGCTCGACCCTTCAATGCCTATTTACGGTGAACTCACGGAGATAAGGAACGCTGCCAGACGCTCCGCGGACCTTACCCGACAGCTTCTTACCTTCGCAAGGAAGCAGACAATCGCCCCCAGGCTAATCGACCTGAACGAAACAGTGGAGGGCATGCTCCAGATGCTCAGCAGGCTTGTAGGTGAGAACATCACACTGAACTGGAAACCGGGCAATGCTCTATATCCGGTGAAGCTGGACCCATCCCAGTTCGACCAGCTCCTGGCGAAGCTGGTGGTCAACGCCAGAGACGCCATCACCGGGGTGGGCACCATTACCATCGAAACCGCCCACGCATCCACTGAAGATGTTTCTATGATTCCCGAGTGCGAACTGGCACCGGAAAACTGTGTAACCCTTTCCATAACCGACAACGGCAGCGGAATGGATGAGGAGACCCGGCTTCATATTTTCGAGCCCTTCTACACCACCAAGCACCAGGCGGGGGCACCGGCCTGGGCCTGGCAACGGTCTACGGCATTGTCAGGCAGAACGGGGGCTTCATCGATGTTAAGAGCCGGCCCGGGGAGGGAACCACTATAAGGGTATTCCTCCCCGGCCAGTCAGATGACGCAGTGGAGCACCGGGAGAGCAGAGGCGCAGGCCCCGCTGAAGAAGGCACTGAAACGGTCCTTCTTGTGGAAGATGAAGTGTCCGTTCTGAAAATGACGAAAACCATGCTGGAGAATCTCGGCTACAGCGTGATAGCCGCGGAAGCTCCGGGCAAAGCACTCCAGCTGGCCAGGGAAGGGTCCATCGACCTGCTCCTCACCGATGTGGTGATGCCTGAAATGAACGGCAGGGAGCTTGCGGAAAGGCTCACCGCAGAACGCCCGAACCTGAAGTGCCTCTTCATGAGCGGCTACACCGCCGATGTCATGGCGCAGAACAGCATGCTCGATCCCCGGGAAAGCCTCCGGTTCATTCACAAACCCTTCACCGTGAAGGAGCTTGCTGAAGCTGTCCGCAAGGCAATCGACAACAGCTGACCACCGAAAAGCCACCCTCTCTTCCTTTGAATCGGTTATTGTTGGCGAACAGCGGGAGAGTGAACATGAAGAGCGAATACACGATGAAGGCCATAGGCTCAGTATCCCTTGAGAACGGCTTCGCCGTAAGGATAAGGGAAGAATACAGGAAGGGGCTCGTGGGGCTGGGGAAGTACTCCCACGCCATGATCCTCTGGGTCTTCGACCGTATCCCCGGGGACGGAACCGCCCTTGAGGTCAAGCCGCCTTTCCGTTTTGTTTCCAGGGAGACCGGGGTCTTCTCCACGAGGTCGCCCCGCCGCCCCAGTCCCGTGGCGGTAACCACCTGCGGTATACTGTCGGTGGACGAAGAAGAGGGGCTGGTGGTGCTTGACCATATCGACGCCATGGACAATAGCCCGGTGATAGACATCAAACCCTATCACCCCGGCTCCGACAGGGTTTCAGAGGTCCGCCTGCCGGAATGGTGCGCCCACTGGCCACAGAGCCGGGAGGAATCCGGCGAGTTCGACTGGGAGGGGGAGCGTTCCCGGGGCTGAAGGCGGAAACAGCAGCAAAAAGGAGAAAGATGGGTAGAATGCAACCTCTCCGGAGCACCGGCTCGCTCATGGCGGCGGCTGCAGCTGTCTTCACCATTCTCACCGCTGGGTGCGGAGGCGGAGACATTCCGGCAACGGCTGCCGCCGACAGCGTGATAACGGTGGTGGACGGCCTGGGGCGAAGCGTAACAGTTCCCTTCGACCCTGAACATGTCATATGCTCCGGTCCCGGGTGCCTGAGGCTTCTGGTCTACCTCCAGGCCCAGGACAGGGCGGTTGCCGTTGACGACATGGAGGGAAGGCGGGCCGCCTTCGAGGCCAGGCCA
This sequence comes from Candidatus Sabulitectum silens, assembly GCA_001875255.1. GTDB lineage: Bacteria > Fermentibacterota > Fermentibacteria > Fermentibacterales > JCC-6 > Sabulitectum > Sabulitectum silens. Next base: position 327,452 of record MJAN01000002.1, read on the forward strand.
TACTTCCTGGCGAACCCGTGGCTGGCGGAGCTGCCTGTTTTCGGCGAGTTCAGGGGGCACGACAATCCGGAACTCATACTGGCGCTTGATCCACAGCCTGAGGTGATATTCAAAACGTTCCCCCTTATGGGGACCGATCCCCTGGAGCTTGAGGAAATGACAGGCATACCCGTGGTAGTGCTGCAGTACGGCAGGATATGGCCGGACAGAGGCGACTTCGACGGTTCACTCAGGACCATGGCCCGGGTGCTGGACCGCGGGGAAAGGGCCGAGGAGGTCATCGCTTTCATCGACTCCACCGTTTCCGACCTGGCGGAACGCACCGCTGGAATACCCGAGAACAGGCGCAGGAGCTGTTTCGTAGGGGGTATTGCCTATCGCGGGCCCCACGGATTTCAGTCCACCGAACCGGGCTACCCTCCTTTCATCTTCGCCGGGGCCAGGAACATTGCGATGCCCGAGGATACCGACGGGCTTACCGGGGAGCACGCCGACATCGCCAAGGAGCAGATACTCGCCTGGGACCCGGAGGTTATCTTCATCGACGGCTCCACCCTTGAGGCCGATCCCGGCGCCAACGCCCTACAGCAGCTCACCGACGACCCGGCATACTCCTCCCTCTCCGCCGTGGGGAACGGGGAGGTGTACTGCCTCATGCCCTACAACTGGTACACCTGGAACCTTGGCTCGATCCTCGCCGACGCATACTACATTGGGAAGGTGCTCTACCCGGAATCCTTCGAGGACGTGGACCCTGCGGCAAAGGCCGACGAGATATACAGTTTCCTTGTGGGCGCCGGTGTATTCCAGCAGCTGAAGGAGTCCTTCGGAGGGCTGGTCTTTGAAGGGTGACACTCACACCGTGACCGGAGCCCGCCATGCACCTTGAAAACGGAAAAGTATCCGGGGAATACACGAAGTACACCGGCAGGAAACTGCTGCTGAACCTGGCGGGGCTGATTGTGCTCTTCGCGCTGCTGATACTCTCCATCTCAGTGGGTGCGGTCCCCATACCGCCGGGACAGGTGCTAAGGGCCCTCTTCGCCGGTGATGCCCCAAGACAGGTACAGATGATAGTGCTGAATATCAGGCTTCCCCAGGCGCTCTCCGCGGTGGTTGCCGGGGCTGGTCTGTCGGTGGCAGGCGCCGCCATGCAGTCCATACTCCGCAACCCCCTGGGTTCGCCCTTCACTCTGGGCATATCCAACGCCGCCGCCTTCGGCGCGGCATTCTCCGTTATGATCCTCGGGGGCGGGGCGATGCAGAGCACCGCCGCCGGGGCCATCTCCATCACGGACCCCTATACCACCACAGCGGCGGCCTTCATCGCCTGCCTTGCCGCGGCGGCGGTGATACTGGCGGTGGCCGGCGCCGCCCGGGTCTCCCCGGAAGTAATGGTGCTCACCGGAGTTGCCCTGGGATCCCTTTTCAGCGCCGGAACCATGTTCCTGCAGTACTTCGCCGACGACGTGCAGCTGGCGGCCATGGTTTTCTGGACCTTCGGGGACCTGGCGCGGGCCAGCTGGAGGGAACTCGCCGTCATGTCGTCGGTGACCATTGCCTCATCGGCCTATTTCATGCTCAACAGCTGGAGCTACAACGCAATGGACGCCGGCGACGAAACCGCCGCCAGCCTGGGCCTTCCGGTATCCAGGAAAAGGCTTGCGGGAATGCTTGTCGCCTCACTGGTCACAGCCACCACCATCTCCTTCGTGGGGGTGATAGGCTTCGTGGGCTTGTGGGGCCTCACATCGTCAGGAGGCTTCTGGGCGACGACCACAGATACCTCATCCCAGGCTCCATCCTCGCCGGGGCCATCCTCCTTCTGGCCGCGGACACCGCCGCCCGCACCGTCATGTCCCCCCGGGTGCTCCCGGTGGCTATTCTCACCGCCTTCGTCGGCGCCCCCGCCTTCGTGTTCCTTCTGGTGAGGGGATACAAAAGATGATCCTTAGCGTAGAGGAGCTCTCCTTCAGCTACGGCCACCGCCCGGTACTCAGGGATGTATCCTTCACTGTTGCAGATCACGAGGTAGTGGCGGTGATGGGACCCAACGGCTCGGGAAAGACCACGCTGCTGAAGTGCATAAACGGGCTTCTCAGACCGGAGGCGGGAAGGGTGCGGCTCCTGGGGAGGCACATGGAGGAGTACTCCCGTCGGGAAGCCGCCTGCAGGATGAGCTATGTTGCCCAGAGAAGCGAGCCCGGGCGGGTCACCGCCTTCGACGCGGTGCTTCTGGGGCGAAAGCCCCACATCGGCTGGCGTGTGGGCAGAAGGGATCTGGAGCTGACCCACGCCGCGCTGCACAGGCTGGACCTGGAGCACCTGGCCCTGAGGCACACCAACAGCATGAGCGGTGGCGAGTATCAGAAGGTATGCATTGCCAGGGCACTGGTGGGCGAACCGGCGGTAATGCTTCTTGACGAGCCCACAGCATCACTGGACCTGAAGAACCAGCTCTCCATCCTCAGGCTGCTCAGGACCATCGTACGGGGTCACGACATGTGCGCGGTGGTGACAATGCACGACCTGAACACAGCCTTCCGCTACGCCGACAGGTTCCTCTTCCTGAGGAACGGCGGCATAATGGCCGAGGTGGACAGGGCGGGTATAACTGAATCAGTGATAGAGGAGGCCTATGGCGTTCCGGTCAGGCTTCTGTGGCACCAGGACCATCCGGTGGTGCTCCCCCTTGACGACAACTCAGGGAACAGGTCCGGGGCTGACCACTCCCACTTGTCATAAGGCTTTTCCGTCCCGGCAATGAAAGACACTGCGGGGCAGAGGGAGGGATCATAACAGGGCTAGTCAGTCCGGGAACCTGGCCTTAAGCCCTCCCCAGGTAAGCGGTTCCATGGCTCCGATCAGTTCGTCGGTCACCAGGACATCGTCGAAGCGGACCGAGTGGGTCTTCAGCCGCCGGTCAGATCCGTATGAGGCATGACTGTAAAGACCTGCTCCTCCGGTGTCACCAACCCGGGTCTCAGTTGCCCATACAGCCCATTCCGCGGGCTCGTCACCGATCTCTCCGGTCCATGCCCGGCCCCTGTAGTCATTTCCTTCAACCTCAAGGCGCATCCAGTAGGACTCCTCCGGATCAATACTGAAGTAGCAATGGTCGATGACACTGCTGCCTGCGGCCCGATTAAGGCAGAACAGGTTCAGTCTGTTGATGTCCGGCTGAAGCAACAGCCCTACGAAGTAGTTGTCCACGCCGGAAAACCGCACAACCGGTCCGGCATGGGCACAGCACTCAGGGACCACCCTGACCACCATGGAATAGTCCGGCACCGACATGGCTCCGCCGGAATCACCGGTGCAGGAAAGTCCCCAGGAATAAGCTGAACCGCTGAACCAGTACCCGCCTTCCACCACATCATAGATACCTCCCCCGTATTGGATCTCTTCCCATCCGTCGGCGTTGCCGTCGGAAAAGTCATCCTCCAGAAGGATATCGGCATAAGCCGCCGGGGAGATTACCAGAATAGCCGCAATCAATAGCATGAGTGTCATAATATGCCTCCTGATACAGTGAATCCAGGATATTCCTTCTCAATATCATATCCACTTGACGGTCTGGTGTCTACCGCTGCACTGTAAACAATCGCTCCGGAGATCAGATGGATTCTGTCTTCAGTTATGCTGAGAACCGTGACGCAGCGGTCAATGCAGAACATCACGCATCCCCGATGAAAGAAAAGAAACGATCATGCTTGCAGGCTCATATTTATCCAATTCTAATAGTATTCTCTTTATAATAATCCCGTTACATTTGATTAGCGGTAACGGCGAGCTTGACAGCGCCGCGTCTTGAGTGTATCTCGAAGGAGAAGCAGCCATTTGAGATCAGTGCTGGAAATCAGGTGAGGGTGAAAATGGATAAGATCATTCTTGAGCTGAGCGACGTTACCCTGGAACTGGGTGGCAAAAAGATACTGGACGGCCTCACCGAAGACAGCGCCACGGACATGATAATCGAAGGGCTTCTTTCACCGGAATACTGAAAGCGTCCAAGATTAAGGAGATACAGGGACAAAGGTGAAACAGAGCGAAAGGAGTGCCATGAAGGCTGAAGTGGACAAAATGAAATGCGACACCTCAGGGAGATGCGTTATCATCTGCCGGAGGTTTTTCAGTTCAGCACCGGGGACAAGAAGGCAAAGGTGATCAGGAACCCTGTTCCCCCTGAATACCAGCAGAAGGTCCTGGAAGCACACCGGGAGTGCCCAATGAATGCCATTATCCTCGGCGAGTAAGCCTGATGCGGAAAGATGAGGACAGAGCCAGACCGAACTACAGAAAGAACAGCATAACCCTCACCGGAGCAGTGGCCATGGGCACCGGAGTGATGATCGGAGCCGGCATCTTCGCCCTGACCGGGCAGGTTGCAGAACTTGCGGGCAAATGGTTCCCCTTCGCTTTTCTGGCCGCTTCTGTGGTGGCGTCCTTCAGTGCCTACAGCTATGTGAAAATGGTCAATGCCAATCCATCCGCCGGCGGAATAGCCATGATACTCAAAGGGGTTTACGGCCGTACCGTTACCACCGCCGGGATGTCCCTTCTCATGTACTTCTCAATGGTCATCAACGAAAGTCTTGTGGCGAGGACCTTCGGCACATACACAATGCAGCTCTTCAACGGGAGCGGTCAGGGTTATATGATCCCCGTTCTGGGAGTCGCCCTGATAGTGTTCGCCTTTCTGATCAACCTCATCGGGAACAGAGCGGTTCAGAACATGTCCTTCGTAACGGCATTCATAAAGATAGCGGGGATTGCTTTCCTCGCCCTGGGGGGTCTCTGGGCATCGGGGCTTGATGTTTCGGGAATATCAGTGGTTCCATCTCAGGCGGGGTCTGGAGCATCCCCGGTTCCATTGCCCTGGCCCTGTTGGGCTACAAGGGTTTCACCACGATAACCAACAGCGGTTCGGAGATTCAGAAACCCCATGAAAGCGTGGGACGGGCCATCGTCATATCCATAGCGGTCTGCTTCCTGCTCTACATGCTGATAACCGTTGCCGTGGGCTCCAACCTCAGCGTGGAAGAAATAGTCGCGGCAAGGGATTATTCCCTGGCGGAGGCGGCAAGACCGGCATTCGGAGATACAGGGGTGTGGATCACGGTTGTCTTTGCCATCGTGGCATGTGTATCGGGCATAATAGCAAGTATTTTCGCGGTATCCAGAATGCTTGCCATGCTTACGGAAATGAAACTCGTTCCCCGCAGTCATTTCGGCATGCCCGGGGATATCCAGAAGCACACCATGGTTTACACAGCGGTCCTGGCCATCCTGTCAACGGTTTTCCTCGACCTGGGACGGATCGCCGCCATGGGAGCCATCTTCTACATAATCATGGACATCGCTATTCACTGGGGTGTCTACAGGCATGCTCGACAGAAGGTGGGCGCCCGGGGCGGAGTGCTGATCACCGCTATGGTCCTGGATGCGGTAATACTCCTGGCGCTGCTGAAGATCAAAGTGGATACCGATGTGTTCATAGTGTACACATCACTGGGCTTCATCGCGCTGCTGTTCCTTGGTGAATGGCTCTTCCTGAAAAGAAAGGGGTAATGGTGCCCCTGATGCCCGGTTACCGGTTCTCCAGCAGAGGCTGAAATCCTGAGGTCATAGCTCAGACACAGGAAGATCTTACCCCTTAAGCCGTCCCACAGGACCCGCGTTATGAACCCGCAGGTAACCGGCTTTCTTAAGAAGCCCCTTCCCACGTGCGGAACGGATACCCGTGACGCAGCAGAGAAGCAGGGGGGTTTCCACGGGAATGTCAAGCCGGTTCAGCCCCTCGGGAAGGGTATCCAGGGGGAGGTTCACAGCGGATTCGATGTGGCCGGCGCGGTACTCGGGCGGGGTCCTTACATCTATAAGCATCCCTCCGTCTGCAAGGAGCTCTTCAACCCTCTCCGGTGAAACATCCGGCCTTGATGCGATCATCCTGACCACAAAAAGGATCAGGAGCAAAGCAGTGATGAAATAGATCATTCGGCTCTGTCCATTCTGTGTCAGCGAAGCAAAGAACGCCGGATCAGGCTTCCCTCAGTTCAGAAAGAAGCTCATGGATCAGCTCTTTTACCGTTGTGATCCTCTCCACCCTGTGGGCGTTCTGTCCGCAGAATATCAGGCCGTTGTCCACGTCGCCGAAATATGAGTTCAGAAGGGCCAGTGCTATGCAGTAGTTCGCGGAATCCATCTTGCATGCGGTAAGGCACCTGTAAGGACAGCTGATGGGCAGCTTGCCCTTTGCCTCAAGGTCCCTCAGGAACTTGTTGTAGATAGCCCTTCCCGGCATACCCACGGGGCTTTTGATGATGGCGATATCCTCTTCCCTGGCATCAACATAGGCCTGCTTGAACTCATCGGATACATCGCACTCCTCAGTGCACACGAAGCGGGTTCCCATCTGAACTCCGGAGGCACCCATGGAAAGCATCCGGGCAATGTCCTTCCCGGTGTAAATACCCCCGGCGGTGATAACGGGGATCTTCCTTCCGTGCTTGTCCTCATAGGGCTTTATAGTCTCAAGCACTTCCGGCAGCAGCTTCTCAAGGGAATTCTCGGAAATGTGATCGAGCTGTTCAAGGGAGAAACCGAGATGTCCCCCGGCCAGGGGGCCCTCAAGGATCAGGCGTCGCACATCCTCCCGTATCTTCTGTCCCAGCTGCGGAGAATAAGTTCCGCGACCCTTGCCGAACTGATGATGGGAACAAGGTTCATATCGGGCTCCGGGACAAGTTCGGGAAGCCTGGTGGGCATCCCGCTCCGAACACTATGATCTTTATACCGGCGTCCACCGCCGCTCGTATGTGTTTGTCCACACTGGTAAGAACACCCATGAAGTTCACGGCCAGGAGCCCGTCGGTCATGCTACGGGCACTCTTTATCTCCCTCACCAGGGCATTGACCGATGTTTGCTCATAGTGGTCCGCCATGTCCGCGAGATTGCCAAGACCGATGCTGGAAATGGTTCCTATACCCCCCTGATTCGCCACCGCCGAAGCCAGAGAAGCAAGGGATACTCTCACTCCCATGCCACCTTGTACGATCGGTATCCTGGCGGTAACGCTTCCGATGCGAAGTTCAGGAATCTCCATCTGTTTCTCCATATTTCTTGATTACAAGGCAGGCGTTCCCGCCGCCAAAGCCAAAAGAGTTGCTCATTGCCGCATAAAGATCCATTGATCGGGCGCCATCGATGACATAATCCAGTCTGCAGTCTTCATCGGGCTCCGTGCAGTGGATGGTTGGAGGAATGGTACCGGTATGGACGCTCATTACGGTGGACACGAACTCTACAGCCCCGGCGGCGGCAAGAAGATGGCCGATCATTGATTTTATCGAGCTGATCTTCAGTGCCTTCGCGTGTTCACCGAAGACACATTCCACCGCTGCGCTTTCGCACTTGTCGTTGAGAACGGTTGATGTGCCATGGGCGTTAATATACCCGATTCGTTCACCATCCATTGAGGCGTCCTTCAAAGCCGCCTGCATGACCCGTATCATTCCCTGGCTCCCCGGTTCAGGGGCGGTTATATGATAGGCATCCGCGGTGTTGCCGTACCCTGCAACCTCGCAGTAGATATCTGCCCCCCTGGCCCGCGCATGCTTCAGGGTCTCCATGACCACTATTCCGGCCCCTTCACCCATCACGAAACCATCCCGGTTCTTATCAAATGGTCTGCATCCGGTTTCAGGGGAATCGCTGGGGGTCATGGACCGTGTTGCGCAGAAGCACCCGTAGGGAAGGGGAGTAATGCAGGCTTCGGAACTGCCGGCCAGCATTATGTCCGCGTCACCCCTCTGGAGTATCCTGAACCCGTCGCCGATGGCGTTGGATCCGGTGGAACATGCAACCGACGGAGCGGAGAGGGGCCCCTGAAGACCGTATCTGATCGACACGGCACATGCGGCCATGTTGATAAGCATCCTGGAAACGGCGAAGGGGTTCAGCCTTCCGGGGCCTTTTGTCATAAGGGTAGTGAATCCCTCCTCGAGGGACTGTGAGCCGCTATCCCTGAACCAATGATAACACCGGCCTTTGCTTTATCGAATGGGAATGCGTCAAGCCCGGCATCGAGAAAAGCCATCTCCGATGCCGCCAGGCCGAACTGGGTGAAACGGTCCATTCTCTTTGCTGACTTAGCGTCGGTCCAGTCCTCAGGGTGAAAATCCTTCACCTCCCCCGCCAGTTTCGACCGGTAGTCGGTAACATCGAAACCGCTAACCTTCCCTATGCCGTTCTGCCCGGCGGTGAGCCCCCGGAAGAACTCCTCAACTCCGGTGCCAACGGGTGTAACTGCCCCCAGGCCCGTTACGACTACTCTGTTCCCATTCATTATTCTTAATTCCCTTGTATTAATTCCTGACGGTCAGCTCATCCTCCCCGGTCAGCCCCGGGCGGGTCTGTTTTTACCCGGCCAGTTTTGAAGGGGTCTTAAGGTACCCTTTTTCACTGGGGTTCGTTGCGCTGTAAAGGTTTGAAGATTCAGCAGCAATTTCATCCAGATTATTAAACATATCAAATTTACCCAAATGAACACAGGCTCTAATCAATTTGATGCGATTTATGCTTTGTCATTTGTGGTGGCTTTTAAGAATAGGACCAGTTACAGGCTTCAAAGCAGACCCTCCCCCTTCAGAGGACCCCATTCAAAACTGAAAGTCTGAACTTTCTATTATGCTTTATGGCAACAGGATACGAGATCTATTTGTCAAATTTTGAATGGCTTCGGCTTTTTTCATTCCGAATCGGTTATTGTTAACTGATGAATGGAAGTGGGATCATGGAGAAGCTCTGCAGGAAAAGGATGATAAGGGTCGGCGTTCTTCTGGCCCTTGCGGTACTGTCCATCACGGGTGTTCTTACCAGTCTGCAGCACAGGCTGATCCTTCCGCCGGCAAAGGACTATGTGGAAGCATCACAGGAAAAGGCCCTCACAGCCTTCGTCGCCATAAGTGTGGTCAAAGGTCTTATTGCGGTGATCGAAGGTTCCGATGTGGTGGGGATCGAGGTGGGGGATATCGTTCAGCCGCTCTACGATGCCATAGACATCACATGGAAGATCCTTGCCCTCAGCCTGGGGGCTCTCTACGCCATCGAGGTCCTTCTGCTTCTTTCCAGCGTTCTGGGAAAACTTTTTCTGAGCCTTCTCTTCATCCTTGCCCTGGGATTGCAGTTCACCAAGAAGGACATCCTCAGGAAGCAGCGGGTTTTACCGGCATACTTGCCTTCTTTTTCTTCATCGCCATCCCGGCAACCCTTGCCATCTCGGGAAGCCTTTCCCAGGGCTACTCGAAGCCTGTGCGGGACCGTTTCGACCAGAGAATGACCGAGTTCCAGGAGGAATTCAAGGAAAGGCTGGAGGATCTGAAGATCAGCCGGATGGAAGACTTCATAACCATAACAGGTGGGAACATCTCTCTTACGGATTTCAGTCTGCCGACGGTCTCCTTCCCCAAGTACTACGTCGTACAGACCATCCTCTCCGACATGAGCGACATGGTTGAAGAGCTTCCGGAGCTGCTGATAAGAACCGGAGTAACCTGGCTCCTCGATGTTATCATCATTCCCATAGGCCTTCTCTTCCTGCTGTACAAGCTCGCAATCCTTTTCACCGAATCTCTCTTCGGCGGATCAAGGGCCGACAAGCTGGACAAAACCCTCAGGAAGTACCTTGAAAAGGGAAAAGCGCTGTAGGTTTACTGAATGTCAACCACGGGCTGTCGGGTTGTCACAGACCGGCAGCCTGTCTGAATGAATTCCTGACATTCCTTGTCTGCTTCAGTATGGATGGAAGGACCCGCTGCTGAAGGGATGGCTCCATTCTCAGCATGTGAAGCTCCGAGTCAAGGACATGAGAGACTTTGTCAGCCATGTTCAGCACAAAACCTCGAAGCCACTTCGGGGAAAGCCCGCACTCCCCGGCCAGTAAGTCGAACTGCCCCGGGCCTATCCGTCCGGGATCCCAGACCGCTCCGATGCTCATTGCCATCTGCCTGTCAATATTGGCGTAACTCACTGTGCATAAAAGGTCATAGAAGGGCGCCAGTTCTATTTTGCCGTCGGAGTGGAACAGAAGGGAGAGGTTTTTGGCGTGGGCGTCTGAATTGCCTGTCAACAGGTTGAATATCAGCCATCGCAGCAGCTGCTCCCGCTCCACTATTGGCTCAGTGCATACATTGTCCACCAGCTCCAGGCAATCCTTGAAGGATGGCCCGCCTTCGGATTCGTACTTCCTGAAATGGGGAAATCCCAGAGCCTGGCACATATCCTCCTGGTGCAGACGCCTGACGCGGTTTCCACATCGCTGTATCTGTCATACCTTGACACCACACAGGTTTCAATGTCCTTCACCCTGAAGATCCATGCATCCACCACTCGAAGTCCCATAAGCCTGGCCAGACTGGTAGTGAACACCTCGTTCGCCGGCAGATCCCTGTAATCCCTGCTGGGAAACTTCATAATATGGGTGGATGGGCTTCCATTCTCAGGGAACAGCACTTCCTCACCCTCTAATCGGATGGGAAGCTTGTCCTGTGCCCCCGCAAGGGAAAGCCTAGCCCTGCTGGCTCTCAGCATCGATGAAAAAACATTCCCCTCGGCGATCCTTCTATAAAGCTCATCCTCAGGCACAGGTGAATACAGCTGTCTGCCTATGTCCGGGGCTCCCCATCTCCGATCCATAGAGCACCGGCACACTCGCCGCCTATTCGAGCAAGCAGCTCAAGATCATTATCGGCGGATACGCCCAGTGACCTGGCGGTGTTCATGCGCAGTAAGCCCTCGGGAAGCAGGTTCGCAAAGAAAGAATGTGCCGTTTCAGGGGGAAAGGCTTCGTCCCTTAGCGGCATTGAGATTGATATACGGAATGCATCAGGATCGTTCACCCATGAGGCCGAATAACGAAAAGACATCCTGTTCATGCCGTCAGCGGTGATCTTCCCTACTTCCCGGTTCTCGTAGAAAACACTCAGTACATTGCTCTCAGGCATTGATCAGCCTGTTCCCGAGTCGGGACCTTGGCTGAACTGTCAGCTGCAGACCAAGCTGTTCGCCACCCGGAAAGCCTTGCCCATCTCAACGGTTTCCTTTCCCCGCTCCAACTCGGACAGGTACCTGGCCCCTATGCCGGACAAGCCTGCAACATGCTCCTGAGTAAGACCCAGCTGTTTCCTTTTCGCTCTGATCCTCTCGCCGAACTCCTTCACGGTTGATACCGTCTGATACAGGTGTTCCCTGTCATTCCCGGGCATATTCTCCACCACCATTCATGCTTTTTGAATGCTCATCATCGAGTGAAAGAAACAATCAGTTCTAGCATTCCCGTACGGTAATATATACCAATCCATACTGGAAAACAAGACTTTTATTACCGTACGGTATTCAAAGGCTGATTTGGCATATTGGATCACCTTTTCTTCCCGTACGGGAATCCTTTTGCCTATGCTGCTGAGTGGTATCAAGCACTCCGGAACTATCTCCAGGACCTTGGGAAAGGCTGCTGATAAGCCTCTTCATCCCCTGAAGCGAACCGGATCGGATAAGGCAAAGCCTGTACTTTCTATTATGCTTTATAGCAACAGGATACGAGATCTATTTGTCAAATTTTGAATGGCTTCGGATCATCGTGACTGGGGCAGTTTTTTCAGAAGGGTTTCTACCAGCGGTTCGATATCCTTATCAATGGTACGCGCCATAAATACCTTATCGTACCCGGCTCCCTCGCCACGGCTGATATACACAGAAAGATCCGCAGGAAAGCCCTCCAAAGTCCTGCTGCCCGGGTTGTCATGAACAAGGGACTTTATCAGTATCCTGTGACCCTGCCCATCAGGTGTAATATCGTATAGCGGCCTCTGGAACTTTTCCGGTGTCAAACCACTGACCTTCACCCACCGCAGTATCTCGTCAGTTCCCAGTTCCAGTCGTTCTCTGGAGGATATGAGCAGCTGCCTGTAGAAGTAGACGGCAATTCCACCGCCGATGACCAGTGCGGCAATGGCGCCGAGGGCCTGCCCGGCTGCCACCGCAGCCGCCGCCGCCAGGGGAGCAAATATTACCGGCAGCAGGAACAACAGCTTCTGCCTGGGCCTCGGACGGGACTTGATCACGAAGTTTCCGTTATCATCAACGATCTCCAGACCAAAATACTTCACTTGAAAATCCCTCCCTTTTCATGCTGATCACCACGTTATGAACCGTCTGCTCTGTGCCCATGCTGACAGGATATATACCCACCTGGATTTCAGCAATTTAATCCGTCTGTTAATAATATGGGTATGAGCAAAGCCGGTCAATGTTGGTATGAACATGACAGTAAACAAGATGCTGCCGCCGCCGGGGACTGAGCCGTCAATCAACCCCGACCATGTACCGGTCAAGCCACTGCTGGGTTTCCCACAGAACATGGAGGATCGATTCCCGTGCCTGTAGCTGTGGCTCTCCATGGGCAGCATCACCAGCCGGGCGGTGCCCCCCAGCCCCTTAAGGGCCGCGAAGAACCGCTCGCTCTGAATGGGGAAGGTCCCCGAGTTGTCGTCGGCGCTGCCGTGTATCAGCAGTATAGGCTCATCTATTCTGTCGGCGTTCATGAAGGGCGACATCTCGATATAGGCATCCAGCGCCTCCCAAAGGGACCTGTCCTCGGACTGGAAGCCGAAGGGGGTCAGTGTCCTGTTGTAGGCTCCGGTCCTGGCAAGGCCCACTGCGAAGAGGTCCGAATGGGCCAGCAGGTTGGCGGTCATGAAGGCGCCGTAGGAATGGCCCCCAATGGCTATCCTGTCAGGGTCGGCCACCCCACGTCGGACCACTTCGTCCACCGCGGCCCGGGCGCTCATCACCAGCTGTTCCACGAAGGTGTCGTTGGCAGGTTCGTCTCCCCGGGCCACTATGGGCATGGCCGGGTCGTCAAGAACGGCGTATCCCCGGGTCAGCCAGATGATGGGCGACCACCAGCCAGGTAATCGAAGCGGTAGGGTGATCCGGAGACCTGCCCCGCGGCATCGGAGGAGATGTAGTCCTGGGGATAGGCCCACATCACCATGGGCAGTGGCCCGTCATCGGTGGTGTAGCCCGGAGGCAGGTAGAGTGTGCCGGAGAGCTCAACTCCGTCCTCCCGTGTGTATGTGATAAGCTCCTTGGTCATCCCAGAAAGCATATGGAATGGGTTCGGGTTGAATGTAACCTGCTGCTGTGAACCGTCCGTAAGGTCCAGGATGAAGCTGTTGGGGTATTCCGAGGGGGACTCCCTGAGAAAAAGCAGCTTCGAACACCGGTTGTCAAGGAACCGCACCGGTCTCTCGTAGTGGGGCGGGGAGGAATGGAACAGCCTTTCTGTTTCCAGGGTGCCCAGGTCAAGCCTGTCCAGGAATGGCCTCTCCCCCTCCGGCGAGGCTCCCTCCCCCTGCAGGAAGAGACTCCCACCGTCCGGGGAGATAAGAAGGACATCTGCGCCCTGGGGATTATTCACCGTCATGAAGTCCCCGGGGTCGCCGTACCTGTCCTCCCAGTTCAGATCGAATGCCAGCCGGGGCTCAGCATCAGGGTCCGACGGATCGATCAGCCAGCTCCTCACATTCCTGGTGGGCCACCACCATTCCGAAACCACCGCAAGGGTGTCGCAGCCCCACTCAACGCCGCCGAATCTGCTCTCAAGCTCCATCAGCACCCGGGGTGAAGAGTCGAAGGGGGCATCCAGGGTAAGGATGCGGTCCCTCAGCTCGGCCTCCGCCGAGGCATCGCCTCCGTCCAGGGCCTCCACCCAGCACAGGGTAGCCGGGGCGTCGCTTCTCCAGGAAACATACCTGGGACCTTCGAAGGTGCTTCCGTAGGTAATGGGAATCGCGTCCCTCACCGGATGACGGGCAACTGTAAACACCGGCTCACCGGAGATGTCCCAGACCTGGATCTCCTCGGGGAACCGCCCGGCGGTAACGGAATAGGAGAAGGGCCGCATAAGTCTGGATACCATCAGATATCTGCCGTCCGGTGAGGGTGAGTAGTACCAGATGATGCCCGGTTCCCCAAGGGCCTCCACGGAACCGTCCAGCCCCACGATGGAAAGCCTGGAGGTGAGGTAGTACTGGAACAGGTCCTCCTGATAGGGGCTCTCCAGCAGGTCCTGGTATGTCCGGGAAGGGGCGGCCTCACCGGTTGTCTCCATGGTCAGGGGCCCGTCGGGCACGGTGTCCTCCACCGGGGGAGGACCCATCCCATCAGGTCTGGTGCAGCACAGAATGCCGTCGCTCCCCGGGAGCCACCGGGGAAACTCGTTGGCAGCAAGGCTTATCACAGGACCGGTGAGCCTCTCCGCGGAAGCGTCGGATGCGTGGATCAGCCACAGCTCAACCCCGGCATCCGTTTCCAGGGTGAAGGCGATCATGCTCCCGTCCGGTGACCAGGAGGTGCTCAGGATATCGCCGTAACCCGGCATTCCCTCTATCTCCGCCTCCTCCAGGGAAGGGTAGTACATCAGGGAAATCGACTGGATCCTGCTGGACCTGGTGGGGGCCAGTGTCCGGGGGCTGAACCGCATTCCCGCCAGCTTCAGCTCCTCCCTGGCGAGCACCGCGATGGAGGGATTCCTCTGGAATGACCGCATGAGCCAGGTGGAACCGTCCGGGGATATGCTGGGCCACGGCGCCCAGTTTACGTCCACTATGTCGATAAGTACCTGATCCGGCTCCATGTAAGACACGGTATCGATTCCCGTAAGGACCGCAAGAATGAGGAATAGGGTCATCGATGCTACCTCCATCAGCTTTATGAGCAGTTCGGTCAGTGATATTAATTATATGAGGTGGAAACGGCCTTGACCCATTTCAGGAGTCGGTCCCTCATTTCCTCCTCCACAGGGAGAAGGAGTATCCGCTTCAACAGTGTTCCTCCGTCGACCAACCCTTCTCCGAGCAGGATCGCAACGAATTCCCTGTCCTTCTCCCGAAACGCCGCAAGCTTGCTTGCCGCCAGATCATGGGCTTCGATGCAATGGCCGATGCAACCACGTGTTCTAAGGGGATGAGAGACTGGAACGGTCCTTTTCTCCCAACCTTCCGGCAGAGAAGCTGCCTCGATGAGGATCCCATGCACATAGAATCCGTGGGTCTGATGAAACATGGAGTCCTCTCCTAGGGCACCATCAACGAATACCGTTCTCTCAATTCTGTTCTTCGGCTGAACATCAACCTCAGTTGAAGAGCGCAGGCTTTCCGGAGCATTTGGGAAGCTGCCGAGAATGGCCTGAGATCCGAAAACCAGCAGCTCCCTGTCATCAGCAACATCACATGCCGCGCGGATCGCGTGCTCCAACTGGTCAAATCTCATTGGGAATCCTCTATCCGGGTCAGCATTTTTTCCCGTTCACCTTGGGTTAATACAGCGAGGAAGGGCATGCTCCGTCTGAGACGAACTGCCCGGGCGCTGCCGGAAACCAGAAGATCCTGCACCCTCTCACTGGAGTAGTTCTCAAGAATCTGTTTCCATTCAGCGATATCTCTACTGGCCATGCCCTGTTCTTCCTCAAGCAGTCTGCCGGTGTACCGAATCGCTCTTCTGATCAGCGAGGGGTCCTGCCTTATAAGCTCCGCGACCGCCTTCGCCAGCTTCAATGACCTTTGCTCTGAATCGTACTGTGAAGGTTCACAGGCAAGCCTGTTCCCATTGCGCTCATTACCGCTTAAGCAAAGCGGTATGGCCTCTTCCGGCATTACAGGTTCTTCGGCCCTGATCAGCACTTTCAGTTCAATGATGATATCGTACTTCTTCTCAGTGTCTATAACGCGGTCACGAAGCAGCTCTCTTATCCGGCCCAAAGAGACAGGATCAACAACAACAGTAACATCCAGGGATCTGCCTGATTCAGGTGGTGAACTTCCCATCCATGCACTGAGCACCTCAGGAATTGTGAAAGCCAGTCGGAGTTCCTTGATAAGATCCTCATAATGCTGCTTCTCTTTCTCGAAGAGAAGACCAAACAGGCTGGAAAAAGGATGATCAAGTATCGGGCCGAACTTAAGCGCTCTGCCGGTTCCGATACTTTCAGCGATACCAAGACCTGCAAGACGGATGAGCGCTCTTCTAGCCCCGGCGATGGAGAGTCCGGCCACTTCGGCGGCATCTGCTACGCCAACAGGAGCAGCAGCTTCATGAAACAGTACCCTGAGCAGCCTGACGGCACCGGGCGATCCCAGAATGTCATCAAGGGGGTACTTCAAGCTGCTTCGTTTCTCCCTTGGTTTCCTCATGCCTGCCCAATCAAATCATGTGTGATACTAATATTTTTCATAAGATACTTGAGTTTCCTATTGCGTACTATAGTATCTATACTGAGAAATGTCCATGACTTCTGATCAGACGCGAATGTAGAAATCGATTCTTGAACCTCATAGGTTCCGGCTCATGTTTTCAGGATGTTCCATCTGTGATGCAACAGCTCTCCGTAGAGACCCTTAAGCCTGTCATTGAGGAAACTTACCTCTATCAGCCGAAGCCATTCGGGCACAGCAGCAGAAAAGCGATTCAGAGTATTCTTCACCACCCTGTCCGTGAGATTCAGGCGGGTTTTCCCGAAATACTCAACAATATCATTACGGGTGAGATTTCTCTTCTTGCCGTTAAGGGGAAGCGCCAGTTCTTCGATCTCGCTTCGCGGTCTTCCCATAAACTCGTGCACCACGGCAGTATTCAAACAGTCGTAGAGCGGGGAAAGCTCCACTTTGCCGCTACGCCTTATCATTGAAAAATTCTTCAAATGCATATCCTCGTTACCTGTGAGCCAGCAGAATATGGTGCGCTGAAAGAGTCTGGCTCTCTCCACCACCGGGAAGGAGCAGTGCCTGTCCACGAGTTTTGCCACACCCTCCATGCTGTACCGGTACTTGGTTTCCCTTTCCCTGCCCGCCAGCTGTGCGAAATCTTCTGTGGCGAGCTTCCCTGTCCTTCCTGCCCTGTCGAACCTTCGGATGAAGTATGTCATCGACCTGTCCGACGAATAGATCAAACCGCTTACAGGCACATCCAATGAAGCAACCCGGGCAAGGTGCATGGTGAGACCCTCGTTCTCCGGCAGCTGTGGATAGTCGGCGTGCTGAGGTTTCAGAATATACAGGCCGTACCTGTCCACAGGCTCGAAGGTCTCCCTGGCAACGCTAAGCCCCGCACTCAGCTTCGGCTGCATACCCTGTATGGACAGCTTCCCCGCCAGCCGCAGAGCCTCCCGGCGCTGTTCAGAGGCTGACATGGGCAGGGGAGAAAGCCGTGTAAGCCTGCTGTTCAGTAACCGAGGCCTTCCGGCGAGTAATCGTGGTCACACTCCCGGTAGGTGATGGGACAGCGGTTCAAACCGAACCCTGCACGGTCACGGCTCCCACAAGGTCTTGCCCAACGGCGAGAAGCTGAGAAAATAGATCGTTCCTGTCTATCTTATGCTGCCTGAGAAGAGCCTCCAGCATGTCGCCCTCGGGAAGCAGACCCTCGAAGAACGGGGGAAAACCACGGAATTCCCAGACACGGCGGTGGGTGGGCATTGTAAGAGAGACAGAGGGGCCCTGGTATTCAGGAAGGTACTCGAACCTGTAGGATCCCGGGGCAGACTCCAGCAGAACACCTGCAGGAACACCTTGAACCAGCACCATGGCCCTGCGTTCAAGGACTTCACCAGAATGGCAGGTACTATTCATAACTGTAGTCTTCCTGCTTTTCCTCGAACTCACTGGAAAATGGTCCAGACAGCTCGATCCTTATGTTCAACACCTCGAGAACGGCAAGCAGGCTGTCCAGCTGTACGGTGGCCTTGCCGTGTTCGATGTCGAATACCGTGGTCTTTCCCACCCCGGCCAGATCCGCAAGTGCCAGCTGGGTCAAGCCTGCCCGTTTCCGGTGATGTTTCAGCAGTTCACCGATCTGACTCATTTTCTGAACAAGCAATGCTGTGCCCCCTATATTTACTGTCTAAGCGGTATTATATTCCCTGTCACTCACTGAAGCAAGGGCTAGCGAGGACATACTCAAGATTTTTACCGCTATGGCAGTACCATTCCCCGTGTCACCATTCCAGCATGCATTCACCGATCAAAACCAGCATTTTTACCGCTTTAACAGCAATATTGGCCGTGTCTGAATTTTGATGTTCCCTCTGTAACAACGGGTTTTTATCAGCAAATCCAAAACAGGCCCGCACAAAAGAAGCCCGGCAGCTCGGGAAGGAGCATCAGTTCCTCAAAAGCTCCAGAGTTTTCGTATCGACGGTTCGGCGCTCCAGCATCTGAACTTCTCTCTTGGTGTTTTGAACACGACTGCACAGAAACTCAGGGTGACCTTGTCCAGGTAGCGGATCTGAAGGGCTTCGTCCCTTATCCTGTCCAGGCCGTAGAAATCCCTCAGCTCAAGCCAGTCATCAAGGTTGCCCTGGTCAGCACTCTTCCGATGACAAAACGGGCATGTTTTGATAATCGATCTTATCAGGATCGATATCCCAGAACAGCGTTCGTCTCAGATTCGGTTTTCCCTGTTCATACCCGGATCGTACCCGTTCCCGATTATGGTGCAAATCAAAATGAAACTACGAACCGTTTTCATTACCCGGCCCCGGCAGACCGTGTTTAACCGGATTCATAACCTTTACATCCTTGAAAGTGAACTCTCTATCTCCGTTGTAGAGCAGAATGCCCTTTCCGCTTCTATCCCCTACGGTGCTTTTGAAACTGCTAATACCTCTGATGAAACCGGGAGTAAAGGAACAGACCAGAAGGGGCAAAATCGTACACGCTGTTGAAGCCCCACTGAAAAGAAATGGCGGCACAATCTGTGCAATTCTCAAGTTCAACTTGAGATTTGCACGGAAATCAGCACTTCCCAGCTGCAGTTACACTGAATGTTCGACTTGATGCTGTACGCCTCAAGTGCAAACTCATTTCACACTTGAAGCAAACATCCTCAAGTACGGTAGAGGGAACGGTTCTCCCCCGGCGTGGGGCGGGGCAGAAGCGAACGGTAACGGAAGCGAAGAGGAACGCGAATAGTCTTCACAAGAGAATCAGCATGACAAGAAGACCGGCGGCAACGGAGCGGTAGCCGCAGGATGAAACAGGTAAAGCGCAATGATGTCTTCGCATTGCTGAACGCTGAATGAGGGACCATCACTTGACGCTACGTGCTATAAGTGTTAATTTTTTTAATACTTAATGCGCACAGCTTCAAGTGAAGGCGGCGAAATGAACATGAGAACATTCTGTGCAAGCACACCGGTCTTCACTCGTAAAGAACTGGAGGAATCGCTGCAGGCGAACAACTCCAGCAACAGAAATACCTCCAACTCGCGGCTGGCGCACCATTTCGCGCAGGGCATGTCATCCAGATCCGGCGTGGTCTCTACGCCGGAGTGCCAATCGGGGCCGATCCTGATTCCTTCACACCGGACCCCTGGCTGATAGCCTCGAAGCTGGCTGAAGATGCCGTGATAGCTTTTCACTCGGCTTTCCAGTTTCACGGAAGAGCATACACTGTCTGGAACGAGTATCTCTTCGTCAGCAAACGAAGGATGCGGCCCTTCGTTTTCCGAGGCTGCCGCTTCCGTAGCGTTTCTCCGCAGAAAGCCCTGGTCGGGGAAGGGAAAGCGCTGTTCGGGGTAGAGAAGGTTGACCGCTTCGGTCAGGACATCCTTGTCGCATCTCTGGAACGATCGCTGGTGGATATGCTTCACCGGCCCGATCTCAGTGGTGGCTGGGAGGAAATCTGGCGTTCCGCTGAATCCGTGGAATACTACGACATTCAGCAGGTGGTGGAATATGCGCTGCTGCTGCAGAATGCTACCACCGCAGCGAAGGTCGGCTTCTTCCTCGAACAGCATAATGAAAAGCTGCAGGTGGATGACAGGCAACTGGACAGACTGAGGGAAATCCGTTCCAGTCAGCCCCATTACATGGATCGAGGAAGTTCGGGGAGTCTGGTGAGCAACTGGAATTTGATAGTCCCCGAACAGATTCTGGCCAGATCATGGGAGGTTGAGGCATGATGATCTCACGAGAACGGCTAATGGCTGAATCAGAGACAACCGGCTTCAGGCCGGAGATCCTTGAGAAGGTCTTTCACCTGCTCAATCTCCTGACAGTATTCCAGCGGCATCCGGTGCTTGGCAATAGCCTCGTACTGAAAGGAGGCACTGCACTCAACCTCTTCTGCTTCAACCTTCCGCGCCTGTCCGTGGATATCGATCTGAACTACATTGGAGAGGCTGGCCGGGCGGAGATGCTATCAGACCGGGAGAAGGTCGAACATGCCGTGCAGGCTGTCTGCCAGCGGGAGGATCTGGCGGTTACACGAGTTCCCGGTGAACACGCGGGTGGCAAATGGCGCTTGCGCTACGGCAGTGCTCTTGGTGGTGGCGGAAACCTGGAAATTGATCTTAACTTTATGTTCCGCATTCTGTTATGGCCAGCGACTCTGATGGATTCGGTGGATGTGGGTACTTATTCGGCAAAAGGTATATCCGTTATGGACATTCACGAACTGGCAGCGGGAAGCTGGCTGCGCTTTTCGCCCGTCAGGCCAGCCGTGATCTTTTCGATGCTCATCAGCTGCTGACCACCGGAAACTACACCAGAAACGTTTGAGGCTTGCCTTTGTCCTGTATGGGGCAATGAACCGCCGGGACTGGAGAACCATTTCACTGGACGATGTGGGATGCGATCCTCGCGAACTGGAGAACCAGCTCCTGCCGGTGTTAAGCAGCAAGGTTCGAGAATCGTTTCCACCTGACTGGGCAAAGAAAATGGTACATACCTGCCAGGAACACTTAACCAGTATGGTAGATTTTGCCCCTGCGAAGAAGAGTTCCTGACTCGCTTGCTGGATCATGGAGAGATCGTCCCGGGGCTGCTGACCAGTGATGCTGAAATGGCTGCTCGCATCCAGGATCATCCGCTGTTGCGATGGAAAGCCCTGAATGTTAAGCGCCATCAGTTAAGGTGAGGATTATCCAATCCTGACCAGATAATGCGCTGAAAATCCCGCAACGGATTGAATCTTCTGCCGATTCACGAAGAAAACCACACCGGAGGTTGACGGGGAAAACCATAGCAGGCTATAGTCCGCCCCTGAAAGGTGGATAGAATGAACAAGCTCGCCCGGGTTACCATGCATCACCATCATGTTGTGTGCATAAACACGCGGGGCGGGGGTGCGTTCTAAAACCGAAGCAAAAACGCAGAACCGTTACCCGCCCAGAGAGGCGGGTTTTTCGTTAAAGGAGAAAAAATGAGAAACAGTAACCATCACCATCACGGAAGCAGCGAATGCAAGGGGCGGGGTGCACCCTGAGGAAGGTTACATAACTGTTAAGCACCCCCTTTCGGCGGGTTTTTTGTTAGGGAGGAACGATGAAACTGAGAATGCTGATCCCCAAGGGCAGGATACGGGAGGGGGTTACAACACTGCTTGTAAGCTGCGGAGTAACCTTCACCGGCGGAGAGAGGTCGTACCGCCCGGCCTGCTCAAGGGAAGACATCGAGGCAAAGCTTCTGAAGCCCCAGAACATCCCCGACCTGGTGGGCCTGGGCAGGCACCACTGCGGCTTCACAGGGAAGGACTGGATAGAGGAGCGAAAAGCCGATGTAACGGAGCTGCTGGACCTGGGAATGGACAGGGCAAGGATAGTCTTCGCCGTTCCGGAGAACAGAACAGCAACGAAGATCGTGGCCAGCGAATACCCCGGCCTCACCAGGGCCTTTCTTAAGAAGAGGTTCCCGGAAGCCAGGGTGATAAGAAGCTGGGGCGCCACGGAAGCCCTGCCCCCGGACGACGCCGACGGAATAGTTGATGTGGTCTCATCCGGGGACACACTCAGGACCAATCGCCTCATAGAGGTGGAAACCCTCATGGAAACCTCCACCAGGTTCATTGCGAACAGAATGGAATACGAAGGCAACCCCGCACTGAGAAAGAAGCTCGATGACCTCACCACCCTCATGCAAAGCTGCCTGGATGCCAGGAGCAGAAGGCTCCTTGAGATGAACGTGCCGAAAACAGCATGATGGCAATAACACGGATCCTCCCCTGCATGCGCTCCCCCACGGTGGCCCCGCTCCACGACGGACAGGGCTTCAGCGTGAAGGCCGCGGTGCCAACGAAGGACATCCCCAGGATCATACCCGAGCTTGTTCGCCTGGGGGCCACCGACATACTGGAGAGCCGCATGGAGCGTATCCTGGCAGGGGGCACGGAATGAGGCAGGCAAAAAGAACAAAGAGCCTCTCCCCCTACAGTAAGAGCACGGCAAAGGGAAAGCCCGTGCGGATGCACATGAACGAGAACCAGACGGGAAGCAGGGGAACCCTCACCCTTACCCCCGGTGAAACCGCCCTCTACCCCGAAGAGGAACCCCTCACCAGAGAGCTGGAGGAAGCCTGGCAGCTCAGGGAGGGCAGCCTGATGCTCTTCAACGGAGCCAGCGAGGCCATCATGTGCGCAGCCTGGCCCTGGTGAACGAGAATGACAGTGTGGTAACCGTGAAGCCGGAGTTCACCCTTATACCCCACTACCTCACACTGGCCGGGGCGAAGCTCATCCAGGTGCCCATGCAAAACAGAAACTTCCAGATGAATGAAATAGAAGAGAACGCTAAAAAGAGCCGAATGGTCTTCATCTCCGTTCCCCACAACCCCACCGGCGCTACAATCAGCGGGAAAGAGATCAGCAGCTGGTGCGAAGCGTGCCCAAAAACCCTCTTCGTGATAGACGAAGCCTACGCCTCATACGCGGAATGCTCACTTGTTCAGCAAGCAGGAACAACGAACAACCTCTTGGTGATAAGGTCGTTCTCCAAGGACCATGCCATGGCAGGCCTCCGCCTGGGGGCGGCCATAGGCCCCAAAGCTGCCATACAGGCCATGGCGAAGGTCAGAACCCCCTACAGCATAAACGCCGCGGCCATAAAGGCGGGCAAAAGGCTCAAAACAAGGCCCCACATCGAGGAAACGAAGGAAGAATTAAAAAGGCTGGCCGCAGCAACCGAGCAGGCGGGCTTCGAAACCATCACAGGCGGAGGAAATTTCTTCCTGATAACGGGAGGAGATGCAAAAAGCTTCGCCGGGTTCTGCGAAAGGAACAATGTGCTCCTCAGAACACTGCCCGACGGAACCGTGCGGGTATCCCCGGCAACACAGAGGGGCAACGCCAGGTACCTGAAACTCCTGAAGGAATGGAGAGAAGAATGCAAAAGCTAGAGAGAACCACCGGGGAAACATCAGTAACCATAAAAATGGCGGAAGAATCAAGAATTGAAACGGACTTCCCCCTCCTCACCCACATGCTGGAGGCGCTCTGCTGCCACGGGGGCTTCAGCATTGAGATAAAAGCGAAGGGTGATGTGGAGGTAGACCCCCACCACCTTGTGGAAGACACCGGCTTCCTCCTGGGCAGGTTCATGAAGCCAGCAGGGCCGGTGCAGAGGGCGGGCTGCTTCACCTTCCCCATGGACGATGCCCTGGCCCAGGCGGCGGTGGACCTCTCCGGCAGACCCTACTGCCTGTGGAGCGTTAACCCGGTGGAAACCGCCATTGCAGGCACACACACAGGCCTCTTCAGGGAGTTCTTCCAGGGCTTCGCCAGGGGAGCCGGGGCAGCGGTGCACCTGGTGCTCATCCACGGTACCGACCCGCACCACTCAATTGAAGCGGTGTTCAAGGCATTCGCCAGGGCGCTTTCGATGGCCCTCACCCCCACAGCAAACATCATGTCAACAAAGGGGGTAATAGAATGCTGAACCTTATAACCGCCGCCGGGGGCAACCTGGGCAGCGTACGGGGCCTGCTGGAGAGAACCGGAACAAGCTTCAAAGAGGTAAGCACCCCGGACCAGATCGAAAGGGGCCGCCCCATACTCATCCCCGGGGTGGGCTCCTTCGGGGCGGTGATGCAAAGGCTCACCGAAGCCGGCCTGAAACAGATACTGAAAGATGAAGCCGAACAGAACACAAAGATCCTGGGCATCTGCAGCGGAATGCAGGTGCTCTTCAGCAGAAGCGAGGAATCAGAGGGAACCCGGGGGCTGGGAATAATCCCCGGCACAGTAAAGAGGTTCCGTGGAGGAACGGTGCCCAACATAGGCTGGTGCAGGCTGAAGGAAGGTAACAGCCATGTCTACTTTG
Source organism: Candidatus Sabulitectum silens (assembly GCA_001875255.1). Classification (GTDB taxonomy): domain Bacteria; phylum Fermentibacterota; class Fermentibacteria; order Fermentibacterales; family JCC-6; genus Sabulitectum; species Sabulitectum silens. The sequence goes on from MJAN01000002.1 coordinate 351,604, forward strand.
TTAACTCCTACCACGCAGAAACGAAGTACGCGAAGGACACCGCACAGCACGAAACCGGCCCCTTCACAGCAATAGCGAAGAAGGGCTCCGTTACAGGCTTCCAGTTCCACCCGGAGAAGAGCCATAAAGCCGGGGAACAGCTCTTCAGGAGGTGGCGTGATGGCCTGTAAAAGGATAATAGCCTGCCTGGACGTAATGAACGGCAGAACGGTGAAGGGCACCAGGTTCACTAACCTGAAGGACCTGGGCGACCCCGCCGCAATGGCCCTCTACTACCAGGAACAGGGCGCCGACGAGATAACCCTCCTAGACATCACCGCCTCCCCGGAGAACCGGGCCACCAGAACGGAATGGGTAAGGAACACCGCAAAAAAAGCTCTCCATACCCCTCACCGCAGGAGGCGGCGTAAAAACCCTGGAAGACGCGGCGGAGATACTCGACGCCGGCGCCGACAAGGTAACGGTGAACACACAGGCGGTGAAGAACCCCGGCCTGATAACACAGATAGCGAACAGGTACGGCAGCCAGTGCTGCACCCTGGCCATAGACACCAGGGAAAACAGCAGCAAAGAAAACACGGTGCTCATCAACGGCGGCAGGACCGACACGAAGATAGAACTGATCAGCTGGATAAGAACGGCACAGAACGCCGGAGCGGGAGAGATACTCCTCACCAGCTGGAACCGCGACGGCACGAAGAAGGGCTTTCACATCGCCCCAACGAAAAGGGCTGCAGAAGCAACCACCCTGCCCCTGATCGCAAGCGGAGGTGCCGGGTGCCCGGGCACTTCACCGAGGTGTTCACAAAAACGAAGGCAACTGCAGCCCTGGCCGCGGGCATACTGCACCGGGGGGAATACACCATCAGACAGATAAAGGAAACCCTGAAACAGGAAGGAATAGAGGTAAGACCATGCTGATACCCAGCATTGACCTGATGGAAGGCAGAGCGGTCCAGCTCAGGCGGGGAAGGGAAAGAATAATAACATCAGACAAAGACCCAGTAACCCTGGCTGAAGAGCTGAACACATACGGCACCCCGGCTGTGATAGACCTGGACGCCGCCATGGGAAGAGGGAACAACTTAGAACTCCAGAAGGAGATCTGCCGCAGAACAGGCGCAAGGGCCGGCGGCGGCATCAGAACCGAAGAAAGGGCAAGGGAGCTCCTCAGGGCCGGGGCGGAAAGAATAATCCTGGGCACAGCGCTCTGGGAAGACTTCACGAAGAACCTGCCGAAAGACAGGGTCCAGGCCGCCCTGGACACCAACGACAACAGGGTAATGACCCACGGCTGGAGAAAAGAACAGGAAGCCCCCTTCGAAGAGCAGTTAAAACGAATAGAGGAAAGGGCCGGCTCGGTGCTCTGCACCTTCATCGAGAACGAGGGCACCATGCAGGGCATAAGCAGACAGAGGGTGGAACAGCTCAGGGAAACAACCGACCTCCCCCTCACCGTAGCAGGTGGAATAAGCGGCACGAAGAACGCAACAGACATACTGAGAACAGGCGTAGACCTCCAGGTGGGCATGGCCCTCTACACCCAGAACCTCGACCCGAATGAAGCCATAGCGAAACAGATACCAGAGAACTCCCTCACCCCCACCATAGTGCAGGATGAAACAGGCCAGGTGAGAATGCTCGCTTACAGCACCCGGGAATCCCTGAAACAGGCCCTCACAACACGAAAAGGCATCTACTACAGCCGCAGCCGGAAAGAGCTGTGGGAGAAGGGAAGCACCTCGGGTAACACCCAGCAGCTCATCTCCTGCAGGCTTGACTGCGACGCGACGCCATCCTCTTCAAAGTGAAGCAGAAGGGAAAAACCTGCCACACCGGCAGCTACAGCTGCTTCGGGAAAGAGAGCTTCAAACCCGAGACACTACAGCAAATCATCAAAGCAAGAAGGAACCAGCCCCGCTCCTACACCGACACACTGCTCAAGAACGAAAACGAACTCAACGCAAAACTCATGGAAGAAGCGGAGGAGCTCACACAAACCGCAACCAGGAACGAGACCATCTGGGAAGCCGCCGACCTCTTCTACTTCATGATGGTAACACTGGAATCGAAGGGCTGCACCTGGCAGGAGGTGCTCTACGAGCTTGAGGGGAGGCAGAAGCAATGATCACCATAGAACAGGCACAAAAGCAAATAAGGAACAGGAAGGATCCCGACCAGACTTTCCAGGGCAGAGTGGCCCACATCATTGAAACGGTTAGAACACAGGGAGACCAGGGAGTAAGGGCATCGCCCTTGCCTGAACGACCCGCCACCCATAGAGATCGAACTCGAAACGAAACTAACAAAGGAACAAAGAAAAACCCTGGAAGAAGCCCACGCCAACATCAGAAGGTTCGCCGAGGAAACGGCAAAGGCAGCAAAGCCCATAACGGTAAACTACAAAAGCCACACAGCAGGCCTCAGATGGCAGCCGGTAACAACGGCTGGCTGCTATGTACCCGGGGGCAGGTTCCCCCTGGCCTCCTCTGCACTGATGACCGTAGCCGCGGCAAAGGCAGCGGGGGTAAAACACATAGTGGTCTGCTCACCGGACTCAAGGCCTGAAGTAACCGCCGCCTGCAAGATCGCAGGAGCAACAAAACTTTTCAGAGCAGGCGGCGCCCAGGCCATAGCCGCCATGGCGTACGGCACCGAAACAATACCCAGGGCCGATGTGATAGCAGGCCCGGGCAACGCCTGGGTAACCGAGGCAAAAAGGCAGGTAGCACACATAACAGGCATAGACATGCTTGCAGGCCCCAGCGAAATAGCCCTGATAGTTGATGGCACCACCAACACACAGAAAGCAATAACCGACCTCAAAGCCCAGGCCGAGCACGACCCCGACTCAACCTCCTGGTGCATATCAACAAGCAGAGCAAAGCTGGAGGAAATAGAAGCAGAAGCAAAAAAGGGAGAAGAAGAAGAAGAAAGAAAAAAGAAGGCCAGTTCAGGTTCGTACTGGCGAACACACAGGAGCAGATAGCAGAATTCACCAACGAACTGGCCCCGGAGCACCTCCAGCTCTCAACGAAGAACCCCGACAAAACAAAAGAAATGTTCACGAACTACGGAGCACTCTTCCTGGGCGAGAGCACCCCGGTCCCCTGGGAGACTACGCCGCCCGGCCCCAACCACACACTGCCCACCAGTGGAGCGGCACGGTACACAGGGGGCCTTACGCCGTTCACCTTCCTCAGGCCGCAGGCATGGGTAAGGAACCGGGGAACTGAACTCCCTGAACTGGCAGCAAAGCTGGCAAACATGGAGGGGCTCACCGAACACGAGGAGGCGTGCACAAGGAGAGCAAAGCTCCAGCAGGAAGAAAGAGAAATGTCAGAAACAAAGCACTTGCTTTCAGACACTGAACAAGCAAGGTTATGAAACAGCAGTACCTAAATGGAGGACACAATGAAAACAGCCGCAGCCATGCTGTTCCTGATAATGGCCCTTTCCCACGGGGAAGACTTCAGCCGTCACTTCGTCTCGGCAACGGTCATTCCCATAGATCCCGGCCTGCTCTACCCGGACATTACCTATGAGTACTCCCTCACCCAAAGCGACGCCATTGGTATTGCAAGCGGTGTGGGCATCATCAACCGCATCACCTACACCAGGAAGATCGGTGTCCTCTGCCTCTCAGGCAGCCTGGGAGCCATAGTTCCAGACCATGACCTGCACAGGACCGTGGCCTTCACTGCCATCTCAGCTGAATACAGGCAGGACCTGGGAGAGAACCTCTACTCGAGAATAGTAGCCAGCGGCGTATTCTTCGAAGAAATGCCCTTCGACCTTCCTGTGATCCCAGTGATTCAGGTGGGTTTCGGGTGGGGGTTTTAGGCGATAACCCATACTGGCAACGATCTAGCTCATACATTGCCGTTCCCTGCACGGGGTACTCATCTTATATTTTCGGGGAAGAATCAATTCCATCTGCCAGAAACCAGAGAACAACAGCAGCAGGCATAACAATGAAGAAGAAGGCGGAGTGAAATGAGCGTTGCATTCCTTGTCACCATCCTGTTCCACACTGCAAATCCCGAGGGTCAAGTCGTCGGGCAGCATACGGGAAGCGGCACAATCGAGATCACCCCTGTATCCACCATCCAGGTGGATTTCACCGGCGGCATTCTGGGTCTGAGCTTCGACGACGACGGCTGGCCAAGGCTCATGGCCATAAGCGAAGTCGACCAGAAGCTCTACGGGCTTGAACCCATAACCGCCGACTCCGTGGATGAGCTAAGTCTCCACCCCGGTAATCAGAGCGCCTGGGGTGTGGCCTGGTATGCCGAAGACCTCATCTTCACCAATGATACAGGAGACACCAGCCTGTTCGGCTACGATTCCCAGAACTGGTTCACCCAGCCCAACGCAGCAGAGACCAATGGCAGGGGAATGGACTGCAACGGCGACCTTTTCTGGCAGGCCGTAATTGACGGGACAATACACTGCGTAGTCTCCTGGGATCCGATGTCAGGCATCTGGACCTGGTCCGACATCTCAGCATATGTCACCGGTCAGCTCAGCGGCCTTGCCGCCTTTACCCTGGGCTCAACCGACTACCTGGCGGTCACAGCCTTCAACGACCCACAGATCTGGGTCTTCACAACAAACGACAGGAAAATAGGCGAGTACATAGGTTCAGCCGCCCTCCCGGAAACCGCCGATATTTCCAACGGCCTTACCCACAGCACCACATTCAACACCTTCTACTGGTCGTACACCAGCGGAGGCAGCACCTACATCTCCATGTTCGAGATGACCATTGACCCCACCCCACTGCAGAGGAACAGCTGGGGAGGGATCAAGGCGGGGTTCTGAAAATGGTGCAGAAGCGGTAAAGCAGGGAAGGGGGGTACTACTTCCCGAATCCATGTTCCATGTAGAACTCCACGGTCTCGGCAAGGCCCTGGGAAAATGAAACCACTGGCTCATACCCAAGCAGCTCCTTGGCCCTTGATATGTCCGCCATGGAGTGCTTCACATCTCCAGAGCGGTCCGGGCCATACACCGGGGAAATATCGCTTCGCCCTGTCAAAGCTGCGATCTGCGAAGCAAGTGAATTCACAGTAACGGAACCGTTGCAGGCAACATTGATTACATTGCCGGGAGCCAGGGGCGCATCAGCCGCAAGCAGGTTCCCATGCACCACATTGGCTATGTAGGTGAAGTCCCTGCTCTGCAGCCCATCACCGTTAATAACCGGGGCACGCCCCTCCATGAAGGCCTTAACGAACAGGGGAATAACCGCTGAGTAAGGGCTGTCGGGGTCCTGCCACGGTCCGAACACGTTGAAGTAGCGGAGAGCTACCGTCTCAAGCCCGTAGATGTTGTTAAACACCTGGAAATACTTCTCACCGGCAAGCTTGCTAACCGCGTAGGGAGACAAAGGCCTAACATGCAGATCTTCACTCTTAACCTGTTCAGGAGCATTACCGTAAATGGAAGATGACGAAGCAAAGGTAAGCCTCCGCACCCCCTGCTCCAGAGCAGCGAACAGCACATTCAGTGTACCGGAAACATTAACCTCATTGGAAGTAAGAGGGTCAGCAATTGACCGAGGAACCGAGGGCAGCGCCCCCTGGTGGTAAACTACCTCAACACCCTTCATTGCTTCGTTCACAATGTGATAGCTGCGGAGATCTCCCTCAACAACCTCAATATCAGAGCGGATGTCAGCAATGTTGGAACGATACCCGGTAGAGAAGTTATCAAGGATTCGAACAGCCTTGCCTCTCTTCAGCAATTCTCTTGCAATGTTGCTGCCGATGAAGCCAGCGCCGCCGGTGACTAAGTGAATTGGCATTGGTTAGCCTTTCAAAACAAGAGGAAATGAATACGGCTTTGAGCAATCTCAATAACATCTACTATAACCCCTTGTCTGAATCAATAGTAACACCTAAGCCATACTCCAACACCTTTTCAATACCACCAATGGTGCGTATTGTTGAAGCTGATAATCAATGAAGGGAATTATGAAAGGCATCATTCTAGCAGGTGGCAGCGGGACCAGACTTCATCCGATAACACAAGCAATCAGCAAACAACTGATACCTGTTTATGACAAACCCATGGTTTATTATCCCCTCAGCATTCTTATGCTTGCAGGAATCAGGGAAATACTGGTTATCTCCACTCCACACGATCTCCCTCTGTTCAAGTCCCTTCTTGGAACGGGAGAGCAATGGGGTATCGAACTCTTTTACGCTGAACAGCCAAGTCCCGACGGTCTGGCCCAAGCTTTTCTCATCGGAGAAGAGTTCTTGAATGATCAGCCTGCCTGCCTGGTGTTGGGAGATAACATTTTCTACGGACAGGGTCTGCCTCAGATTCTTAAGAGTGCAAGGGAACAAGCATCAGACAATGGTGCTGTTGTTTTCGGATACAGGGTATCAGATCCTGAAAGATATGGTGTAGTTGAATTTGACGACAACCTCCAGGTAATAAGTATCGAGGAAAAGCCGAATGCACCCAAGAGCAATTATGCGGTTACCGGCCTTTACTTCTATGACAATAAGGTTTGTGATTATGCCAAGCAAGTTCAACCCTCTGAAAGAGGCGAACTTGAAATAACTTCACTGAACAACATCTACCTCGATAACAATGCTCTCTCTTGTCGTCTGCTTGGGCGAGGAATGGCGTGGCTGGATACTGGCACACCTGAAAGTCTCACTGAAGCCAGCTCTTACTTCCAGGCAATTGAAAAACGCCAGGGATTGAAGGTTTCCTGCCCCGAGGAAATTGCAGTTCACATGGGATTCAAGGTAAAAACAGAACTCCTTGAAAGCATCAAAGGCCGTAAGGGCTCATATTTTGATTATGTTCGTAAAAGAGTTGCGGAAATCAAATCCCATTAGAGGAGACAATTGAAAAAGCCAGCTATCCTTGGTGGTGAACCTGCTTTCAAAGAGCCGCTTCATGTCGGCAGGCCGAATCTCCCGGATCTTGCCACCTTTAACAAACTGGTTGATGAGATGTTTCAGCGGCGCTGGTTTACCAATTTCGGACCTTTGGCAAAGCAATTGCAGTTGGAGCTTCAGAATCTATTACAGGTGAAACACTGCATTCCTCTCTGTAACGGCACAGTTGCTTTGGAACTTGCCTGCAGGGCAATTGGCTTAACGGGTGAGGTCATTGTTCCATCTTATACTTTCATTGCCACTGCTCATGCCCTCAAATGGCAAGAAATCACACCAGTGTTTTGTGATATGCTGGAAAGCGACTTCACTATTGACCCAGATAAGATTGAAGAACTTATTACTGAAAAGACAACAGGAATCATCGGAGTTCACGTTTACGGCAATCCGTGCAATTATAAGGCAATTAGCAATATTGCGAAGAAATACAATCTTAAAGTTATCTATGATGCCGCACACGCATTTACGAACAAAGTAAAGGGTATTCCTATATGTCAGCTTGGCGATATCTCCGTACTCAGCTTTCATGCTACCAAATTCTTCAGCACATTTGAGGGAGGCGCAGTAGCCACCGACAATGATGATTTAGCGGAAAAGATACAGCTAATGATGAACTTTGGTTTTGCCGGCAAGGAAAAGGACAAGGTTGACTTCATCGGTACTAATGGCAAGATGACAGAGATATGTTCTGCCATGGGCCTTGCAATGCTTGATAAAGTCGAAGCCATTAGAGAAGTTAACGAAAGAATTTTGGCTCCTATCGAAAGCATCTTTCTGGTATAGACGGTATTACACTCCGTTATCCTTCAAGAGACCTTACTGAGCAGAACTGGCAGTATATTATTATCACTATTGATGAAAATATATTTGGGCTTTCCAGGGATGACTTGATTGACGTTCTTAATGCTGAAAACGTGCTTGCCAGAAGGTATTTCTACCCAGGCTGTCACAAAATGCAGCCTTACTTCAATTCCTTCCCTAACAAAGGGAGAGTGCTAGCTCTCACTGATCAAATATCAGAAACGGTGATTTCTCTTCCAACGGGAGAATCGGTAAACGATAAAAGCATTCGCATCATTTCTGAAGTTATCAAGGTTGCCAGTGCACAAGCTGATTCCATAAAAAAGCAATTAGCGAAAACGAAGGAGGTTTCCTTAACACAATGAGTTTCACTGTAGTTATCTACCTTTGTTGCTATGTACTTAGGAGCATTTGTTTGCCACATACTCATGCTCTAGCAATCTGAAGGGAATGTCCAGCAAGTGTATACATCTTTCTATTCTCCAAGTGAAATGAGAGACTTGGGTTTTAAGCACTTTGGTGCAAATGTAAAGGTAAGCCGCAAATCCTCTTTTTATAATCCCAAGAATATTACACTTGGCAATAATGCCAGAATTGACGACTTCACTGTGCTTTCTTGCGGAGATACCGGCACCATATACATAGGTGATTATGTGCACATTTCTACACATTGCCTCGTGATTGCCGCAATGGAAGTCAGATTTGAGGACTTTTCGGGCATTTCCTCAGGATGCAAAATTTTTGGATGCAGTGATGATTACAGTGGTGAGTTTCTAACGAACCCATCAGTACCTCTTAAGTTTCGCAAATGTAATGCTGGACCGGTTATCCTGAAGAAGCATGCCGTTGTTGGTGCTGGAACCACTATTCTTTATGATGTTACTATCGGAGAATGCAGTGCTGTAGGTGCCATGTCACTTGTAGTGCGCGGTGTTCCTTCAGGTGAAATACACGCAGGTGTACCAGCAAGATTTGTTAAAATGCGAAGCAAGAAGGCTCTTGATCTAGAAACTGAGTTCAGATCAGAGCAGTGAATTGAGTGTACTGTCTGTGAACAAGTATAGAAGCAGGTTGGTGAATTATGGCACAGCTAGTTAAGGTAAGAAAAGTAAGAGTTTTGGGCACTGGAAGCTATACTCCGGATCGGGTTGTTACGAACGAAGAGCTTGAGCATACCATCGACACTAACGACGAATGGATACGTAACAATCTCGGCATTTGTCAAAGGCGAGTCGCTGCGCCAGAGGAGAGCACCTCTTCTCTGGCTATCGCTGCTGCGAGACGGGCAATAGAAAATGCCGGCATTCTTTCTTCGGAAGTCGATATGATTATTGTATCTACAGCCACACCTGATCGTTTAGCGCCAGCTACTGCTCCAAAAGTACAAGCGGCAATTGGAGCAACTAATGCAGCAGCTTTTGATCTTAACGCTGTCTGTGCCGGCTTCATTTATGGACTAACTGTCGGGGCCCAGTTCGTCGGTACGGGTGCTTCTCATAATGTTCTTGTTATTGGTGCAGACACCTTTTCCCGGATAACCGATTGGACCAAGCGTGATGCTGTTTTTTTTGGAGATGGGGCTGGCGCAGCTGTTCTTTCTGCAAGTGAGGATGATTTCGGATTCATGTGCATGAAGCTTTTTGCTGACGGAAACGGATATGATTCTTTTACCGTTCCAGCAGGCGGTTCAGAAATGCCAGCAAGCAATATCACCATTGAGTCTGGGCAACATTTCTTTCAGATGGATGGGCATCACGTTTATAATACTGCTATCGAAGTAATCCCTGCAGCTCTAAAAAGCGTTTTAAGCGAAGCCGGGCTTACCGCTGATGATATTGATCTAGTTGTCCCACATCAGCCAAGCATCAGAATTCTTGAGGAGAGTGCGAGAAGAATTGGCATTCCATTCGAGAAGTTTGGAACAAACATGGATCGTTACGCTAACACATCCAGCGGCACAATACCAATCCTTCTTGATGAAATGTGGCGCTCAGGCCGAATCAGGAGAGGTGATCTGCTTGCACTTGTAGCAGTGGGTGCAGGCTGGACTTGGGGAGCGGCTTTGCTAAGATGGTAAACAAAGCAGAAACATTATACGCAATAGTCGGAGCCTCATCCGGACTAGGCAAAGCACTCGTAAAGGATCTTTCTTCCAGAGGTCACAATGTCGCCGGCACATACAATAGCTCTTCCTCTACCATCAATGGGGTTGAGTTCGCAATGAAGTGCGATGTAACGAATGAGCAGGATTTGTGTAACTTTGCATCTGCTTGCTTTGAGCATTCCTCGCGAGTGATACTAGTTTACCTTGCAGGTCTTTCGGTTAACGCATTCGCTCAAAAGCTTGACCTAAACGATTGGGATCGCGTAATAGGTGTATGCTTGACGGGGGCTTTTCTTGCTACAAAAGCCTTCCTACCACAAATGAGAGCATCCGAATGGGGCCGCATTGTTTACGCGGGTTCCGTTGTTGGAAGACTTGGGTTCCCGGGCACATCCGCATACGCATCAGCAAAAGAAGGATTGAAGGGATTGACTCGGACTATCGCAAAGGAAAACGCACAAAAGGGCATTACTGTTAACTGCTTAGAATTAGGGTACTTTGATGCCGGCCTTACCTACACAATACCGGAGGCTATTCGAGTTTCTTTGGCAAGCGGCATTCCTGCCAAACACTTCGGTGATCCCAGCAACTTGTGTGAATCTGTTTTATATATCAGCGCTGCTGACTATCTTAATGGTTCTGTTCTTAGTGTTTCTGGAGGGCTATAAAGAGTGTTTATAGTATTGAATACAGAATGCTATAGCGGTAGTGTTTTTTTCTCATATATTCTACCTTTTTTGTCGCTTCTGCCGCAGAAGTGTTCACAAACTAAAGCTCTTTAGTTTCTATATGAAGCTTAGCTTTATCGGTAATATGAACTCATTTCCCTTTAGCTATGCTATACAGCTAAAGAGGATGGGACATGATGTTAACTTTTTTGTTACTGCTGCTAGAACCGATCTGCTGAAACGTCCAGAGTATTTCTATCCAGATATTGGCTATCCCTATCCTAGCTGGATACATGATATTCATGGCATTGTCAAAGTTCCACTCATGCAATATGCCTATCCTTCAATCTTTTTTTCCAAGACTTATTAAATGCCTTAATGATGCTGATGCTGTGTTTTTAACAATAACTGGCATGCTATTTCTCCGTTCCTCAGAAAGGATATTGTCAGAGTTAACTTGTTCTCTGGCTCTGACCTTGATACTACTGCAAATCCAGATAGTGTTAAAAGTCGTTCAAAGGTTGTTAGAATCCACGCCATTATGCGGCCTTTACTACTGCCTTTTCGTAGCTACCTTTATGCCAAATGGATGGCAAACCACAGATTAGGAGTCTCACTCGCCCACATTGTTGACTATTTCCCCAAGGGAGTAAATCTTGAGGGCGATAACCTTTTAAAAATGCTTAAGCAAAAGGGTACCTACAGCCGCATTGAGCTTCGTGGTATAGATTGCGATCAGTTCCAATACCTTCCTTATCCGCATAATTCGCAGCTTCAAGTATTGTGTGGGGTACGCGCTGAATGGAAAAACTACCGAAGCACTATGTCATCCTATAACAAAGGTAACGATATCATTATCCGCGGACTTAGTATGTTTATTCATAGCGACAGACCTGATGTTAAAATCTATATAGTCAATAAGGGTAAAGACGTACAGGCTTCGAAGGATTTGAGCAAGGAGTTGGGTATTGACTCATGCATTGAATGGTTTGAACCCGTTGCTCTATCCATGCTTACAGATATGTATAGAAAAGCGGATATATGTATTGACCAGTGTGGTACACACTGGGTTGGCGGATTTGGCTATTTTGGCATGCTGCATGGCAGACCATTGATCGCTAACGCAAGACCCGACGTCTTTAACCGAATAACTGGACCATCTCCAATCTGTCATGCAACTACTGCCGAGCAAGTAGCCTCTTGGCTATCAATTTTGTATCGTGAAAGGAAAAAGAGACTAGAGATAGGACTTGATTCTAGGAAATACATTCTGAGCAACTTTGATCTTTCGAAAGTAATGAATACTTACCTAGCGTTGATTAGGGATTACTCCAAGAAGATTCAGATGTACTAAGTGCCTATTTTTCCAGATTTTTTTAATGCAGCATGCGTCTTTAATACAATCACTATACTACTGGCTCCCACTACTATTAATGTAGAATATGCAATTCCGACTATTCCATTTGAATGATAAAGATAATAGTTTAGTGGAATATTCAACGTAGCAGCAATTCCTGTCCCCAATAGAAGAATTGACTCATTGTGAGTAGCTTGTGCAGCAGTAGTATAGGGTATGGATATCCATACAAAGGCTTGTGCAGCAACAAGTAGTGCCAGTATCCTGGCTGATCCAATGTATTCTATACCCAAAACAAATGCTATTACTTGTTCAGCATACATAATAAAGATAACTGCCAGCATTCCTATGCTAATAAGCATAATAAGTGAATATTTCAAAAATAGGCTTTCTTTTACCATACCATGTTCAAATCTTTTAACAAACACTGGAAAAAATGCCGTAGCCACTAGATTCCTTAAAACATTCATTCGCTCAACTATTTTGTAGGCTACACCATAAATGCCGACTTCAGCGTCTGATCCGAGTTGTGAAATCATCAGAAGATCTATCTTCGTTGCCAAGGTGCCTAAGAACACGATCAGAGAAAATCTAAACGCCGGCTTCAATACCTCAGGGTCAAAGACGATCCTGTGGGGCATATCTATCCTGGCTAGTTACGGGAGGTTATGAAGTTCAGTACCAGCACCAGAGACCTGATCCCCAGTCTGACAAGAATAAACACCATTAGATCAGCTCCGAGGATCAGAGCGATCACAGAACCAACTGTTGCTCCAACACCTGATAGGATATTGAAGATAGATATGTACTTCATCTCTTCAGTTGCCTGATATACTGTTCTTATGTAGGTGGTTATACCTCTGAGAAACAGATCACTGCTGAATAGAACAATGAGCATTGTCCGGGCAGTATCCCCGCTCCAGACAAACGAACTAGCAATGCAGAGAGCGACTGCGACCAGTATGAATACCAGCTTCATACCGAGCGCCTCTGTCAGTATCCTGTCAATTGATTCGGGGCATTCGCTGCAGTTCCTTAAGAGAGCCTTATTCAGACCATCGAAAGTGAAAATGTAGAAAACTGATACAAAAGCACCAACAGAGATGTATAGACCGTATGTTTCCGGTCCCATTGAACGAGCAATGTAGGTAAATCCGGCTATATTAACTATCTGAGTAGCCAGTGTACCGATAAGTAGATGTGATGTATTTTTCATTCCACGTTTAAAAAAGATCATAATCTCTTCCTGATGGCAAAGGCTCCCTTTATCAGAAAGCATCTTCTGGCTGACCACTTACTCTACCCTGATCCAGAGATGCTACAAGGAATCAAAGCCTATGTCTGTACTATACTGCCCTGAGAATTCTCTGTTGAACCTTTGTTGTCAATCAGGAGCAGAGATTCAAGAATGCTGGATACATCGCAGCAGTGGAAACACAAAACCATCCTGGCTATGACTTGACTATAATATTGGGAGTCTTCATAGAATCAGCAATCATTAGTCCGGTTGAATGGGCTGGCAGCGGGTAGAGAAGCAAATGCAGACCTATGTTGTAGTTGAACTCTCTTCTAGCAGAAGGGCCAGAAAGAGCGTCAGTCGGGTTACTCAGAGGAGCTACAATAATGCGAAAAAGGGTCTTTCATATACTTGGAACGGGACATAGCGGTTCAACAATGCTTGACCTAATTCTGGGAAACAGCCCTTCTGGCACATCCATTGGAGAGTTGTCCGCCCTTTTCGGCCATGGCATAAACACCACCTCCTCAACGACCAGAGCTGCTTCTGCAATAGCTCAGACTGTATGTACTGGTCTCGGATAAAAGGGGAAGGGTGGAGAAAAGTATATAGTGAAATCTTCGCAAGAAATCAGGATCTCGATTACATAATTGACTCCAGTAAAGACGCTCTATGGTACAGGGATCAACTCAAACTAAGCTTCTCCCTGGACTACGACGTTATACCTGTTGTAATCTTCAAGACGCCTCTTGAGTTTGCCTACTCAATGCATAAGCGCGGGTTGCTGGGAAATGCAATCTCTTTATGGAACACCAAGTATGAGAGGATCCTTAAGGTTACAGGGTCTGAGTTTTTCGCAATCAGCTATTGCGATCTGATAAAGCACAGAGACAAATCAATTCCATTCCTCCTGTCTTCAATGGAACTTGATCCTGGCCTTGCAGATCGTTCTTTCGGATCTAATGTTCACCCGCACTTTCTGTTCGGTAGTAACAGTGCAAGGTTTCTGGGCAGATGAAGGAGTATGACAAACTCTACGATCCCGATATTCTCTCTATGATAAAACAGTCCTACCCCTTGAGAACAGCAGATCCGGTTCATTGCTCGAAACACTTACCCTCTGTTCAGAAAGACCTCCCAAGCAACGTAGCACTGATATTAAGAAGCAGGTGGAGCAACTTGGACGAATGCCTTGTTCCTATCATCTCAAGTATCGCCTAACCCGTACATCATCTTACAGATTCAATCGTACAATGAACCTTGTAAAGGATATTTTCAAGAGTTGATGCCGCAATATGATCTCATTCATTGAGGGAACTCTCGGGGAAACAGGGGGGACAGAAGCGACCTTTCTAATGTTCCAGAGCCGGTTGAAGGATGCGCTCCACTCGAGCACACCGTCTTACTCGCCGTTGTTCAAGTTGAATAATAGCAAAGGTTACTCCATATAGTGCAGAATAATAACTGTGATATAACGTTATTGTGTATCCAGAAAGCAGAAGGAACAGCAAGAACAGTAGTGGCGTAACTTCGTGTAGCTCTGAATACCGCTTACCATAATTGCTCGCAATTTGCCTCTGAACTCTATGTACCGAATAGAACATAGTTATCAGACCAAGGAATCCCAGGCTCATGATCATTCTTGAATATTGAGTTCTACCAAGCCCATCAAGTGCTCCGCTGGATTGATAATATCTTCCGTGTGCTCCTAAAAACCTCGCGTCTATCGCAGAGGCAGGTGAAAAACCAAAAAGGAAGCTACTGGTGATTCAGAAACCAACTTGGATGCAGTGATAATTGATTGAATCCTTCCCATACTAATGCCTGTAGTGTTTCCGTTATCTGAACCCTGACGAGTTAGGTAATCCCATACATATTCTGAACTTGAATGCTGTTCCAAATCATAATCCTGTTCCACCCAGAAGTATTTGTAAAGGATTGCAGAAATAAGGACTGATAGGCAAAGGACATACATTACCCTTCTCACACTAACTCTCCTGCTACTAATTCGCATTAGCGGTATAAGTAGGCCCAATCCGACAGCAATCATAACAAACAGACTGGCAAGTCGGGACTTTGACAATACAAGAGGAACCAGTAGTAGTAATACAGCAATTGTGTGATTTACCCGAAATACTGCCTTTTTGCCCACGACTAAATTGTATGTAATAATTGCTATTGCACTTACTTGACATGCCACAAGAGATCCATATGCAGTAAATGTTCCAGTGACGGAGTCAAGTGTATTCAATTCACCTCCACCCGCAATAAAGTACTTAGCTACTGCAAATGGTATCTGTAAGTAGGCGAATCCAATAATGAGTTTTATTATTCCTGTATTGTAGATCCATTTGTCATAGTACAATGTATAGAAATATATTATTGGAAGCAATAGTGTATATCTATAACTATACAAACTAAGAATAATACTTTCGCTGTAGATTACCGATGTAATTACTGCATGTGCAAGGAGTAGTAACATCGAAAAGAGAAGCCCTTTTGAAACTGTATCAGATTTGAGGATTCTAATTCGCCCAATTGAATTGTGCATAAAAATAATCACTAGTGAAGATAGGGAGAGAAATAGGGATACTCTGTTTAAATACTCGCTGCCTTCATCATATCTGGTCAGCCAGCCTAACTGCACCAGAGATAATAGTATACAAATTCTGAAGACCCACTTGGGTTTCACAACGCCAACAATCCCGATAACCATGATGGCAAATATCAGGATTGGATTAATCATCTTGAAGTAACTACTGACTTAAGGATCCGCCGATATTTCCCCCAGAGACCGCTAGCCTGCAGCAGGGCTTTACCAGGACCGGCATCGTCAGCAATTCCAAAACAGGGAAGGCCAAAGACATTATCACCATGTCGGTACCTACCTGGCTGTGTTGTCCGAGAAGAGGAATACCCAGCATCCATTGTTGATTCTGATATCTCCTTCCCCCAGTACCCAGCTGGATAAGCGAAATCATTAATCGACTTCCCAAGAATACGAGAAAGAAGCTCCCTTGACCCACGAAGCTCATGCTGGATCTTATCTTCAGGGCACCGAGTGAAAATAGGATGAGTAAGAGAATGTGAAGCAATGGTGCAGCCGACCTTTTGCATGTCTCGAATTTCAGAGGAATTAAGTACCGTTCTTCTATCAAACTCCATCTCGTGAGTATAACCATATCTCTTCTTGAGGATACTTATCCTATCGGCGTCAATTGCTGTCTTTAGTTCTCTCATGGCAATTGAATTATGAGGCAACATGTCGAACCAGAATCTCCGATTTGTATCAACTAAACCAGCAACAACATATATGACCGCAGGAATAACATATTTGGATATGGTCTTCATAAGCTGATAGTTACTCATATAACCGTCATCAAGAGTTACAACTAAAGGATGTCTCGAAGAACCATAACTCTTTGTGAAATCAATTGAAGCAAACTGGTACCACTTAGCTAATTCACGCATGTGAGCTTCAAAGGTATCTCTATGGGGTTGGTGGTAATTGATGATGGTTATTAGCCCTCGTGGGCGAAATCTCATCAGTATTTTTGCTGCTAGTAGACAAAGTCCATCGTTCAATAGCAACTCTTTCCTACTAATGCTCTCTTGCGGAACATCGTGCTTGCTCGATCATGGAAACAACGACTGGGTGATTAGTAAAACTCTTTCCAAGAACTCTCCTTCTCCCAAGGATGAAACGTTCGCGAACTTCACCCACAAGCTCCATACCTGCTTTCTTCCAGTTACGTATAGCATATCGGTTACCGCAGATAATGAATCCGAAAGGAATTACATCTGGAGGAGTAACGCTCAGTCTACCACGATTCAGCTTAGTTCCTATTCCCCTGCCCCGAAAATCTGGTGCAACATACAGGTTCTTCATCACATATGCCCTCTCGGGAATGGTCAGGTAACTGCATCTGCCGAATTTATACTTGCCTTCTGTCTGAACATGTGCATGACCGGCAATCCAGTTGGAATCCATATATAGTATTACAATTTCATTGTTAAAGTTGGTTTGTTCTTTAAGTACTCCTATAGCAAACTTGTCCGCGACACTTGAAGCAAGCACTTTTTTAAGGTCCTCAAAGGAATTCACGATCCTTAAATCCTCTTGAAGTTCATTTCTTCTTTCTTGAAGCCTTGCGAATACTAAGAACCTGTTCTCAAAGAAGAATGGTTTCACGGCAATACGAATGGTCTTTTTTAGAGTGTAAGTTATTCCATACTGTCTGAGCCTGTTAAGTAATCTACCCATTCCTTCCTTTCATTCTATAAAAGATCCTAGAAATATATCGAAGGAATTCCCACCTCATAAAATATATGTATAGTGCTTTTAACCTAGGTTGTGTGTGATGAAAGACAATATTCGCGTACATTGACGCTAAAGTTCTTCTATTTGAAGTGAAGGTATGAATCTCATTAACCATGGAGGGATCAGACCACTCGAGCTTCCAAGGGTAAACACCTGCGAGAAAGTTTATTCCCTTGTTTCCATTATCTATTAGCCATCTGACCGTTCTCACCATTGAGGAGAAGCCAACACTTTCATCAACATACTCAGGAAGAAAACCGGTGTTCCAGTCGTAGTAGAAGCCCTGGTGGATGAAGCCTATCCTGTATGCGGCTATTCTGCCATCAAATGAAAGGACGAAGCCAACGCTGGTATTCATTGCCAGAATCGCTTCCTTCCAGCATGAGTATTCTGCCATTGTTCGGGAAGGTTTCCTGCTATGGGTCCATCGAGTTACGTGAACGGCGAAAAGATCATCTATTGATTCTTGAAGTTCAGCTCTTGAAAGGAAGCGGAAATCAACCTGATGATTTCGTTCAGAGCGATTAATGTTCTTCTTTATCTTCCTTCGAAAGTTTCTTGATAGGGTTGCGATGAATCCGTTCCAGTTTTCAACTTCGGGGAAGATTGTCGAAACACTTCCTGATATCATTCTGTTAAGGAACTTCCGCTCAAGGAGCAAGTCAAACAGAGGATCCGACCGATAAACCTTGTCTATTCTGACCCAGTCCCACTCCTTCATTGATTCTATCTCGGTAAGAATGAGGTCAAGCATGAAACCGGTATCCTCGTTTTCAGCAACACAGATCTGATACCTGTCCGACATGCTGTAAGGTATTGACCTTATTGTTCTTATGCCGTACTCCCTTGAAATACGCATTGGAGCTATAGCCAAGATTTTGCTATTCTCCTCAACGGTAATCACATAAACTGGTGAGTTTCCGTTATAGAAGCTGTTCCAGGCGAAGTGCCAGCAGTACTTCTGCTGGGGGAAAAGATCGTTAGCTTTCTCGAACTCTTTCCACTTCTTCTCAAGAATGCTATCTGTCAGATTCCTATAAATGTAAACCTTCATTTCCGAACCTCTTGGAGAAAAGCTCTTAGACGACCTGCTTGGGCTCTCCAGGTGCAACGGCTTTCAGCGAAATGCCTTGCAGCTCTTGATAGCTCTGGAAGAAGATCACGTCCCTCGTAGACCGCTCTGACAGCATATGCAATTGACTCAGGAGTAGAGTCATCTGCAAAAAGGCAAACTTTTTTTCCGCAACAGATCGGAATGGGCAGGAATATCAGTTACAACAACGGGCTTTCCACAGGAAAGATACTCGAACAGTTTTAAAGGAGAACTGGTATTCCAGGCAATGTTACTTGGAAGGGGAATGACACCAATATCATGACGGTTTATCATCCTAGGAATCTCAGAGTGGGGGATTGTATCTACAAGTTCAATTACATCCATTAAACCCAAATCTCGCCTGAGTGAAAGTATTGCACTCTCCCTTAGTGAAGTGACAAGAGTGAGTTTTATGGGAAGGTCCCTGAGATATGCCATTGCTTCCACTAGCCTATCAAGACCCCGGCATACAGACAATATACCTCCATGGTAAATCATACGGAAGAAGCCGTCTTCCTCTCTCTTTTCAGGTTTAAATAGATCTGTATTCACCGCAGAGCTCCAGAAAGCATGGCGGTGTTCTGGAAGAGAGAAACGTTCGCTGCAGTACTCGAACATCCTCTCAGTGATATAGGTAATACCACTATATTGGCTTGCAGCATACTGTAAGCTTTTCTCAAAATGAATCCAGGCTTTCCTGTGACTTCCGGAAGTTGGGAGAGTCCTTACATCAAGAACAATAGGACAATCAAGCCTTGCTCCAGATCTACCAATAGCTCTAAGCACTGGCATCTTAAGGGAGTTGACCATAATGATTTTGGGAGCAGTCTTCGCAATCGTAGTTCCTAACCTGAAGAGGGGAAAGTATTCCCGGCTAACCTTCTGAATCATTCCCTTACCCATCTGCGGCATGTATCTAACTTGCTTACCTGGAATGTACTCGAAGACCGCAGGTTCTTTTTTCCACAAGGAGAAAAAGATTGTGTCATACTCGGTATTGAGTTCTTTCAGCATTTCGATCCAGGTTGCGCTGTCAACGGAGGTATCGAACAAACGGTGAGCATACCAGAACAACACTGGTTTTCCTGTACTGGAAGCTACAGTTTTCGAATCGCTCAAACAGCTCATACCAAATCCCCCAGTTCCATTGCCTCTAGCAAATCGCAAAGAGAGACAAGAGACCAACAGTCATTCCATCTTATGAACTGGTGTCTTACTGTCAAGTGAGGATACCGCTGGTAGTAGAAGCGACCAGAGAAAGGAGAGTAAAAGTCGTTAATAAGAATACCAAGAATACCCTTTATCATTCGCGATGACTCCTGAAGATCTCTTCTGTGCCTAATCAACAAAGAAAGCCCATGGGATACGTTATGAATATCTATCGGATACTTCTTAGGATAACGCCAATATGGTCTCATTTTGTGGTCAAGAAGAGTTGAGACGTAGAAATCCAGACCTTTTTGAACTGCATCCTTCGCCGAGTTGGAAATGTCCCCAGAGAGACCCTCGTAATCAGATATTCCTTCAATTACGTAGCACTGGTGAAAGTCGAACTGCCTCTTGAATGGTTTACCGAACTTCCTGCTGTAATGCCATGAGCCGTCAGCATTCTGTACATGAATAGCATATCTGAGTATATCGAGAGACAGGTCTCGCGCACGGTCAGATGGCTTAAAGCTGCACAGAAAGCTGAGTGCGCCACCAGCAAGTATAGAAGCATTAAGAATTTCGTGCTTTTCCTCGTCGGTGTAGCTGAGACAGACTCCGTAGGGATAGACAATTCTGGGAGTAACTTCAACAAGATGACGACCTGCTTTACTAGCGGCATCAAGGTATTCCGGCTTACCGGTTTCCCTATAAAGCTCAACAAGAGCTTTGATAGCCAGGGAATTTATAAAAGTAAGGGTCCTCACAGAAGTATGCCTTGTGCTCCTGCTAGACTGGTATTCTATCTCTCTAGTCCATCCGATGGAACCGGGACCGGTTTCAGCTGCCTTTTCAAGCAGCCAATCTCCTGTAAACAGGGCATCCGAGAGATGAATAGGTTTCCCCGTGAGTCGATGCATCCTTACGGAAATGCCTGTCAACAGAGCCATCGCTGTAGTATTCCTGCCTGGTCTCACCTTAAGTATCTTCCGGAGATTCAAAGGTGAATAGAAGTTCAGTTGAGTGAGAAATCTAAGCATGAAGGAAGGAAGACTCCTGATGAACTTATACTCAGTATTCATCAGATCTGCAGGATCGTAACCGTAATAGTTACCATCTTTGAGTATCGTAATCAGGGTTTCGACAATGGACTCAATGCTGGAACGATCCAGCGAAGGGCTCAGTTTGCGGGTCAACTTGAAAGCCAGAGAGCTTTTGCTCTAAATATCGATAAGGCTTCAATGCCTCAGCCTGAAGAACCTCAAGCCTAGCATGGAGCACATTAGTAATTTCTTCGCGGTTCTCAATGATTGAACTCATCCTCCTGGCTGCAACATAAGGATCAAACTCACTGAGTCTTATACAGTATTCGCTCTGATGGAAGTCCCTCATGAAATCCTCTGTCTTTCTTTCATAAGCGATTCCCAAGGTGGGCACTGCGCAACGCAAGCCGTAAACCACAGAGTGAGTTTTTGTGGCAACCAGTGCATCCAAGGAATCGTAATACCTGATGATCTCCCTTGGGTCCATATCAAGATCAACAAGCCTGATCCGATCGGGATGCTTCACAGCTGCGTGAATGAGTTCAAGGATTGACTTGTCCCCCTTGCCTCCTGCTGACTGATCCATAACGATAAAATCAATCTCCATGAGATTATCCTGGTTTATCAAATCAATGAACTTAACCATTCTCTCAATGTAGTCAGAATCAGACATCCAGCGCTTATAGTAGATATGATGAAAGGTAAAACCCACACGAAACTCATCATGGGCTTTTTTTGCATCAGTGGTGTCGGAAGACCTCTCGTATGGGAACAGCAGAACAGTTTCGTTTGATTTCTCAAGCTGTTTTGGCCTCTCGCCGAGTTCCTTAAGAGTCTCTAGGCTGTTGCTGTCTCTCACTGCCACATAACTAGCTCTTCTGAGAAGGTACTTCGTCATTTGTACGCTGGGATATTTCCAGCGGCCGAAGAAGGGACCTATTGTCTGAGACATTATCATAAACTCTACACCGAGGTGATAAGCAAGAAAGCAAGGGAAAAAGTGAGCTGTTATTCCTGGAAAGTGATTGTAGTTGGTGAACATGTGACCACCTGGGGATATCAAAAGGTCGGAGGTTCCAATAGCTTTCAGAGAACTGCTGAGATTGTAGCATGTCTTTCTGCTCATGAGTCGCATTTTGACCAGAATGGCAAGAAGTGCCAGTCCTGAGCCTTTCAGGAGCATCCACATACCTTCCAGTATCTTATGGATACCCTTCGCATCAGTAGTACTCCTAAAATTGAAGGGCCACTCCACACAGGGCCAACTATAAATCTTCCTTGTGTTAGCAGGCTCAAAAGATGAGATGACCAATTCAGTTATCCCAGGTATCTTTTCAAGAAGACTGACCATAACATAGAGCAGGGTGACATTTCCCTTATTACGGCTATAATGACCAGCTATGTAAACTCTCACTATCCCCTACCCGTCATGCTCATCGCCAGATTCGCGATAGTAATTTGTTGAAGTACACAAGTACGAACAGCCAGCGCCCCTTCAGAAACCGGCCAAAGAAACGACTACTCAAATATACAGGCATATACAGGATCTCCGAAAGGATCGTACAGGATGCAATGCAAAGCTGGGCTTATTGGTGGCTGCTCTATATGCCTTGTTTAGAATCCTGTAGAGGTATATCCTGTGCAGATAGCCTATCCCCTTTGATCTGAGCATTCTTTTCTGCCCAGAATTAACATCCTGACTGGATATCTGTTTAATTACCAGCTCGTTAGATGCTGTTTTAAGAATCTTGGCTCCAGTTTCGCTTCTCACAATAATTGCTGACCAACCCTTTGAGGCACCTTTCAGCTTCTCAATCCAGGCATCACCGGCAGTAATGTCAGCGCCTGATGCAAGTGCATCACCGCAAAAATAACAACCCTTAGGAAGAAAGACATTTGAGGAGAGAATGGTTTTCATTCCCATAGTAGACCTATATGGTATTCGAGAAACAGTGCCATCGGTTTTCTCTATTTGTATGAAACCAGGCCACCCTTCTCCCCGGTACTTTAGGGATACAACCTTATTCCGTGAAATCCCTTGCATCTGTAGCATCAGATCAGTGGCCCTATTATCAGGCATTCTACCACATATAAGTCCTATACGAAGGGCTATTTTATCGTTCATTTCTCGTTCAATTTGAATTACATTGTTAAGTCCTGTAAGAGTACAAGGCAACCCCACCATAGCAATTCTCGATTCCATGGGGGCTGCAGTAATCAAGGAATACAGGCTTGAGTTATCAACCGGAGAATACAAAGAACCCTGAGAAGACTTCAGCGCAGCAATATTTGAAGCAAGATAGTACTCATTATCGAAAGGATCATCCGATCGGGACCTTACCACAGCTGCATGGGTTATCTCACCCCTGTCAAACGCCGAAATAAGTATTTGAGTAACAACCCCCCCTGAGGCTCCGTCATGCCTAATCTCGGGCAGTTTTGAGTAACCAGTATAGTAATTAAGAGGATCTTCATTGAGTTCGGTCTGGGGTGATGCTGCGGGGCAAACATGGTAGCATAAGCCGCAATCGGTACAAGACAGCTCATCGATGATGAAAGCGCTGTAGGTATCACCAGATGCTTTTAGTGAATAGCCAATGGTTCCTGAAGGGCAAACATGACCACAAGCTCCACAGGCCATACACAGATCGTTTTTTATCACATGATCAAGGATTCTGCTCATTGCTTCTCTAATCCATCGTAAACACCCAGAATTCTTTCACACAGTGCGGAGCTTCTGAAGTTCGCAAATGCATACCTCCTGTTAGAATCGGATATTCTCTTCCGAAACTGGTCGTCTCTAAGTAAAGTCACAGCGCTTTTCGCAAGACTTTGGTGATCGCCGATCTGGTGCATATA
The DNA here is from genome assembly GCA_001875255.1 of Candidatus Sabulitectum silens. Lineage (GTDB taxonomy): Bacteria > Fermentibacterota > Fermentibacteria > Fermentibacterales > JCC-6 > Sabulitectum > Sabulitectum silens. The sequence goes on from MJAN01000002.1 coordinate 375,153, forward strand.
ACCCATTTCGCCCGGTGCAAAGATGTCCCTAAGTCCACCAACGCTGGTGGTAACAACCGGAAGACCGCAAGCCATAGCTTCCACCACCGTTGTGGGGAATCCCTCGGAGAGTGAAGTAAACAGATAAAGGTCCGCTTCCAAGTAGGCCCTGAATTTCTCTTCCTGCTCCAGCCATCCGGTGAAGGTTACACCAACGATATTCTCTGATTCCACCATGGAGCGAACCGTTTCAAGCTGTGATCCATCACCTGCAACAGTCAGGAATACTTCAGGAACTTCTTTCTGGATCAGCCTGAATACCTGCAGTGCATCAAATATTCCCTTGCTCTTCTCGATCCTGGACAGAAAGAGGATGTGTTTTTCCAGACCATGATCAGTTCTTCTGGATATTGAACCATTGATGGCGAAAACATCGTCCGGAACCGCAGTCGGGAGAAGGTAGCAACTCTTGGAAAAACCAGTTTTGGTTAGGTACTCACAACCATGACTCTGGAGTACGATCACTGAATCAGCTTTGCAGAAACTCTTTCTGAAAAGGAAGCTTCCCAGCGGGTTCAGCCTCTTCTCAAATGAGGTTTTCCAGCCATGAAAGGTAACTACAAGCTTCCTCCTTTTTAGAAGTGTTATGAAGCAAAAGAACATATCCCTGTAAACCGACTTGAGATCAAAAGATGGGTTCAGATGAACCAGTTCATAACTGCCTATTTTTCTGAAGAAACTCCAGTAATCCTTGAGTATTCTCACTACTGCGTTAACAGGTGACTCTTTAGCTCTTCTGCAGGCTGTGAAGTATACCACGTTTTCCGGAAAATGCTTCCTCAGTATCCTGTAGTAGTTAGATACACCAGCCTTCTTGGTTATGTCGGGAGTCACAATCAGAACCCTCATGCAAACTCCTTCAGAGACCTTGTTCAGCCACCATGCAAAGCATTCCCGCTATTTCTTGCGCCAGTTCAGACCGAATCTTCACCGGAATGACATCACCTTTATCTGGACAAATTCTAAATTTATTGGCATCACCCTCTTCTCGTATAAGCTCCAGCCTGCCAGCCTCGACTAACGAATCGTCCACGCTTCCCTGGTGACCCATGAAAAATGATATTGATCGGACGCCAAGAATAGCCGCTTCTCTTGTCATGGTCCCGCCACCCCCGATCACAAGATCCATCTCCCTTATCAATGAAGGGCCATCGCAGAATCGATTAAGCCTGAACACTCTGCCGGAATGACTCTCCAGCTTGCGGCTAAGAGCTTCAGGCGTGGAGTCCCTGGGAATCCAGACTATCTGGACCCGATGATCTTCGAGAAGCCGTGTCACAAGTATCTCAAGAAGAATGTCAGCCTTGCTATTGTGATAGTGTGCATCTGAAGCTGGTGGTCTAAGAAGAACTTTCAGGGAATCCTCTCTAAGCCCAATCGATCTTGAAAGGCCTTGGTCAGGAGTGCTTCTGGAAAGGTAGAGTTCCTCTTTATAGCCATTAAACCTAATGACCCTTTTTCTGTCGATACTTGCTTCGGCGATTCGTTCATCAGAAATACACTTTGGCAGTATAATAGCCTTGCAGAACTTATTGAATATTCCAGGATTGACCCATTCGTAGTCATACATTGTTACGGAGGGTACTCTGACCATAGAGGATGCAATGGGCAGTGACCTGGAGCCGTGACCGAAAGAAAGGTCAATCTCCCAATGTCTTGCCTTCTTGGCCAGTTCAAGAGTCCTTTGAAGTATCCAGAGTATCTTGACAAAGGTGTGTTTAGATGGCCTCTCCGTTCTGGTGCTGATGTAAGGGATGCCATGAAGATCGAGTAGCTCGCAAGTCCGTGATCTATCTCTAGCCGTGAAGAGCACTTCATGACCTTTACGTGTTAGCTCTTCTGCTATAGGACCCATCACCAACACATGCGGCGCATTGTCGGCGTCAAACCAGAATTTCACTTTTCTCCTTTGATATGCTCAATAGTATCAAGCATCCTTGGTAGAACAGATTCCTCTGAGAATTGCTCAATGGCAAACAACCTTGCTTTCTCACCGATCCGTTTTCTCTTTTCCTCGTCGAGCAAAAGTTGCCTTGTGAGTGCTACAAGTCTCTCATAGCTTCCTGCACGGAAACCTAAACCTTCCTTTTGCAAAAGACCATCAGGGTCAACTGTGAGACTGAGAACAGGCACTTGTCTCATCCAAGCCTGAATGAAGGTGTTTGGCATACCTTCGTAGTCGCTTGTGTTAATGAAAAGGTCTGCCTCTTCTAATCTTTTGTTGACTTCCTCAAGAGGTAACTCACCAGTAAATTCTAGGTTATTCAATTTCTCTATCATGGCCAATATCGATTTTGAGTATGCTCCTGAGCCACTTCTTCCAACCATAACGAATGTAACATTTTTTTATGTCGCTAAGGTCTTGAGCAAGAGTGACGAACAAGTCGGGTCGCTTGAGAGGTTTGAAATTGGCGATCCACAATACTTCAAGCATTCCAGCTTTCTTCTTGTTGGAATAGGGAATTGGATGGAAGTTGGGTACTACAACTGCCTTTCTGCCGAACCTCTCAAGGAGTGTTTTAGCCTGTCTCAATGTCTGAGCGATCACTATAGTTGAATTTTTAATAGCGTATTTAATCCCCTTTTTTTCGATAAGATCTAAAGGCCGGCGTACAATGTGTTTAATTGTAGGAGGTTTCAAGTCAGAATCAGATGCGACATGCCATACCGAAATGGCTGAAGACTTTCGTGCATAATAAGCAGAAACAGCACATAATGACCACCCACCTCTAACGTAAATAACATTGGGACTTATTCTTTTTAGCAATGACAGTACTTTAAAGAAATAGACAAACCAAAATCCACCAAATTTTTTTGATATTTTATATGGTTTTATCGTTGTTAATATAAAGCCATTTTCACTTTCTTCTGGTTTTTTATTTGAGATATACATAAAATGCACTTCATCATAGCGTTGCTTACATGCAACACCAAAGAGGTAGGCTTGATATTCGGCTCCGCCTATAATCTGTTCATAGAAATTTGGCATGAGAATGACTATTTTGCGAGATTCACTCATGGATTATTTCCTTTATTGTTTCATTTAGAGCCACTTTTTTCATTGCTATCATCGTCCTTGCCAATATCACAGGTATACAGATAAAAAGGAAGAGAAAGGATACCCTTCACTCAGAAACATTAATAAGAAACGCTTGATCCATACGTCAATGACAAGCAACATTGTGAGCACGAGAAGACTTGTGAAGCATTCAGTTAATACTACTTTCTACAAATGAGATTCCCATCGTTCACTGTGCGTGACCTTGGGCACCTCTCTTCAAACTAGGTCGGTGTATTGGGAAGACATATGGCTCTTCAGCATGGAGGCGTTTGAGCAGTTTCTTTGCCCTTGAGTAGAATCTCCGGTAGGCGTTGAGATAAAGCAGAACGCTTTTCCCCTGGTACTTGTCTGATACCCTGAATATCCTTACCTGGTCGTTTGCTTCTTCCAGTGGTTTGTCTATCTCCCGATAGCAGATAACATCCACGCTCCAGCCGGCTTTGGTGAGCATGGCAATGTAAGATTTTACCCGGGCATCGTAGGAGAGTATTCCCGCAACGATGTGGGCTGCTCTTTTTGTTTTTTTGCTCTCGGGCAAGGTTACCTGCTTCCTTTCCAGATTTATAGCACAATGACTTCCTTTGCGCTATCTGGGGGGTTGCTTTCGTGTTGTTTCATTACTATGATTTATTCATGAAAGAGGATGCGTACTATCAGGAGCAGATCGGTGCTGTAAAGGAAGCGCTTGTTGGGCTGGGGAGAATGCACCCTGGTTCAGTGACCCTGCAGAAGCGCTCTCGCGGGAATGGGTACCATTACCTGAGTTACACTTTCCAGGGAGTGGGCCACACCCTGTATGTGCGTGAGGATGACATTGATCAGGTGCGGGAGGAGGTGGAGAATTATCGGGAGTTCAGGTCGCTTGTGAACAGGTGGATAGAGCTGGAGATTGAATACTCCAGGCTGCGTCGGTCTGGGTCTTAGGTTCTTCTTCCTGTTCTCTTGTTCCTTTCTTTCTTCTTTCCTTCTTTCTTTAGTCTGCCGGGCATTTCGGAGGAGGTGGTTAGTGCTCTGCTCCGGAGGTGTCCTATGGGTCGGTTTTATCTGGGGAACTCATATCTTGAGTTCTGTGTGGAGTTCTTCCGCCTTCTTCTTGTTTGTGTTCTGTTTCCTTTTCGGCTTCTGGTTCGGCTGGTTCGGCTTTTTCTGGGGCGTGTGTCTTGAGGCTTTGATCGGGTGGTTCGAGTAGTTCGGTTGACCTCAGGGTGGGGCCTTGCTATTCTGAATTTTGGCTGGATGGATGTTTTCTTTCCTCCGTTTCGTTTTTCTCGGGAAGGAGCTTTGATGCTTGAAGGGGAAAAGGCCGACGCTGTTCTTTACAATGGAGTGTTCTTTACGCCTGGGAATGTATCCCTTGCTGGGTGTTTAGCTGTTCGTTCCGGCAGGATCGTTTACATAGGGTCGGAGGCTGGCAGCAGGTCATTTACAGGGAAGAACACTGCATTCATTGACTGCGGGGCAACTCGGTGCTGCCCGGGTTCTTCGACGGGCATTGCCATGCCTTCATGGGAGGCAGGCTGATGAACTCATGTCTGCTTACTTCGGGGCAGACAAAATCGGATTACTTCAGGTTGATAAGGGAATACACCGATGAGCATGGGGAGAAGGAGTCCATTCTGGGGTTCGGGTGGTGTCATATGCCCTTTGAGTCCATCGGGCCTTCCAGGAAAGATCTTGACAGGCTGGTACCGGACAGACCGGCCATTTTCCTTTCGGTGGACTACCATTCCGCCTGGGTTAACTCAAAGGCCCTTGAGATCGCAGGGATCAACAGGAACACCAGCGACCCACCGGTGGCGCATAGAGAGTGAGCCGGGGTCGGATGAACCCCATGGCTGCCTGAGGGAGATGCTCACCATACGCATGGTTACCATGAAGCTGCCCCAGCCAGGGAAAGAGCAGTGGAAGAATGCCCTGCGAACCTACATGAAACGGGCTGCGGCGGGTGGTATTACCTCTCTCTTCGACGCGGGTATCCTTAACTCCAGTCAGGAGCCGGGGTTCTGTGCCGCCATGGAAATGGACAAGGCCGGTGAACTCACCGTTAGAATGAGGCTGAGCCAGTTGTGCACACCGGATGCCGGTGTGAAGCAGGTGCCTGAACTGGTTGCGGCAAGGAAGAAGTACCAGAGTGAAAATGTGCATTTGAGCGTGGCCAAGGTCTTCATGGACGGAACCATAGAAGGGCACACCGGATTCCTGCTGAAGCCCTACGAAGACAGGAAGGGTTACAGGGGCAAGCCCGTGTGGGAGCTTGAGAACTTCAAGGAAACCGCCCTTGAGCTGCGGAAACAGGGGTTTCAGATACACGTGCACTCCATTTCAGACGGGGCAACCAGGAACACCCTTGACGGGCTGGAGTATGCCGGAGGCAAAGAGCTGCGGCACACCCTGGCCCACCTTGAACTGGTGGACCCCTCTGACATAAAGAGGTTCGCTGAACTGGGGCTGGTGGCAAGCATACAGCCTTCACGGTACTACATGGACAGCGACTACTACCAGGAAACGGTACCGATGCTGGCAAAGAAACGGGCCAACGAGAGATACCTGCTGGGAGACTTCAAGAAGGCCGGAGTAAACATCGCCTTCGGGTCCGACTGGCCCTGGGGAACCGTTTCCAGCTCAATGGACCCGTTCAAGGCCATTGGAACCGCGGTGATCCGAAGCAGGATGAAGAACGACTCCATCGATGAGTATGAGCTGATGGAGGAAGTTGACAACCCCTATGAATACAATGAGCACATAGATCTGAAGTCGGCCATTGAATACCATACATACGGCGGAGCGTACCAGAACTTCCTGGAGGATGTTACAGGAACCATAGAGGTGGGTAAAAAGGCTGACCTGATAGTTCTTAACGAGGATGTGTTCTCGAAGAGAGACAAGTCACCCAAAGACACTGAAGTGGTAATGACCATTTTCAACGGCAGGGTTATCTACTCCAGATAGCGGGGCATTCCGGTTACTTTGAGCGAACCAGTTTGGATTGCAGCATATCGTAAAGATGATGATGGAACACCGGAACTGACGATTTGTTTCACGCCAAGAAGCAAGTTGTACCGGAGAGGATTCATTCCGTGACGGCTGTAAACGGCTCGTGGAAGGCGGGCAGAACAACCCTGGTGCGGAACTTCAGCGCCGGGTGCTTCTGTCAGAACAGCTCCAGATCCAGCTTTACTCCTCCTCTTGCCTCTATGTGGGTTCTGTGGAAGACTTCAGGGTCTACTCCCGTGGGTGTGGCTGGAAAGTCCAGGGGAATATCCCTGTAGATGATGGTGAAGCTCGTGGTGATGCTGGTTGTCTCGGTGGGGGTAGATGCTCCTGCTATCAGGTGGAATCCCATGGTGTTTGCCATGTCTTCCTCCCATTCTTCGCCTGGTTCATAGCCTTCCCGGTCGTCGGGGTGCAGTTTTACCGTTCCGTCGTAGAAACTGATCCTGCGCCTATTCCCACAATATCGTAGCGGAACTCAAGCCCCAGCTGCTTCTCGTTCAGCATGTAGGTAAGCTCCGGGGGAATGAAGGGGCCGTGGTTATCAAAGAAGACCCCGGGGAACACCACTCCCCCGCCTCCGTAGAGCATCAGGTCCGTATCCTCTGAGAGTCTCCTTCCGAAGGCAATGCGGTAGCCCATTCCGTCCTGCTCGCTGGAATCACGGAGGGTATCCACATCGAACCATTCCTCCCGAAGACCCTCCTCCAGGGTATGGTCCATGAAACCGATTCCGATGCCGGCTTCAATGGACATGAGCCATCTCTTATCCGGGATCTGCCCCGGGATCTCGTAGGCTGTTGATACCTGTGCCATGAGCAGCAACGCGCAGAACAGTGTTTTCACTTCCAGCCTTCCTTCCCCACGCTGTTCATGTTTTTCGATTTCCCTATTGCTCCTTTCACTGTGCCTACTGCTGGAACGTTATTCCTACCTCACAACGGCCATTCGTGTGGTTGCCGCTGGTTCGCCTTCAATCCTCAGTTCCACCATGTAGATGCCCGCGGGGTAGCGGGAGGTGTCCAGCTGGATTGAGTGGCTTCCCTCACCGGGGTTCCCCGGGTTGATGGAGTCCATTCGCCTGCCGGTGGAGTCGTATATGCTGATGCTGGCCGTTGCCGCCGTGTGTATCTGGTATGTGAGCTGCGCTTCCGTGGTAACGGGGTTCGCCGCGAGGCGGATGGTCCCACTGTCGTTCCACTGGGGGTTGGTTATGCCGGTGCTTGCACCTTCATATGCCCTGATGTCCGTTCCGGTGCCGCAGACTATCAGGGTGCCGTCCCAGGCTATGGCCGGTGCGCTGGGGTTGGAGACTGCTGCCTGCCAGCGGATGGAGAGGTCCGGGTTGAAGGAGTAGATGGTGTTCTCCGAGGCTGCGAACAGCCTTCCCGCGCCGTCGGCGGCCATGTATGTGCTGATGCCTGCCTGGATGTTGATGGATGTGTTTTCTATGCTGCCGTCTTCGGGGTCCAGGCGTATTATCTCGCCGGTCCTGCTGTAGCTGTAGACGCTGCCGTCCTGGCCCACGGAGAATGAGGAGAAGGGCACATAACCCAGCTCGGACTCCCACTTCTTCACAAGGGAGGTTCCGGTGTCTTCGTATGCGATGAGGTAGTCCGTTGAGGGGTTGTTCTGTGTGCGGGGGGCGTAAACGGTGCCGTCGAGGCCCACGAAGGGAGCCACCTGCTGTACATAACCCGGATATGTGGCCGGACTCTCGTAGAGGAAGTCGCCGGTGTCCAGGTCGAACACCTGTATCGTGGGGCCTTGTGCTCCCGCGGCCCAGCCGTAGGCCTTGCCCCCGTAAACCGCCACCATGGAGCCGTTGCTTGTGGGAGAGTTCCTGCCGGCGGTCCATTGGGTGCTGCCGTCTTCGGCGTTAATGCGCATTATCGTGTTGAAGTTGCCCGCTATGAGGTCGCCGTCCGGGGCAAAGGTTACACCCTCGGTGCTGGCCTCGTCCACCAGATCCTCGGACTTCCAGAGCTGGGAGCCGTCGGTGGCGTCCAGGGCGTACATGTAGGAGGCGTTGGTGTTCCCCGCCCTTGAGGCGTAGACCACACCGTTCCTGATGGCGGATACATGGTTGCGCCAGTCGGTGCCCGGGAAGTCCACCGGCAGGTCGGCGGACCAGAGCTCCTGGCCGGTGTGGATATCGTAGGCGTAGATCAGTGTTCCGTGCAGCACATCGTTTATGTTGAAGCACCGGGCAACCACCATGATGTCACCGTCGGTCACAGGTTGCCAACCTATTACCGCCTGTGCGCCTCCCTGCCACAGCAGTGTATCGTCCTCGGGCCCCAGGGCCGAGCAGTAGCCGTGCCTGGCGGGGTCGCCCCCTGTGGCAACGTTCCACTCCTCCGCGGCCATTGCCGTATTTGCCAGCAGTGCCGGCAGAGCGCAGAGACAGATGATCCTGTTTGAGAGTTTAGCCATGATGCTCCTTCCCCTGATCTGTCGCTGCGGGGTCTCCCCCGCTTTTTCTGTTCCTTCCTGTTCCTTCACTTGAACTGTGGGCTGAAAACTGGATCGGATGGTCAGATGGGTATGTCCGGTATGGAGGTTGGTTCCAGTTCAGTTCTGCTGCTTCTGATTGAATACCCGAGGGGAGGGGACCGGTCAAGCAGGCTGGACGCAGCTGGAATGTCTCGACGGCATCCTTGTGGTGCAGATCATTTCATGTCATGAAACAATTTGTACCAAAGCGGGTTGAAGAACAGCTTGAAAGTTCGTTGAATGCCATGCCTGTGGTGGATGCGACCGGCGCGGGTCAGGCCGGAAACAAACTCTTATGCTGTGAGCTGATTTGCGCTTCCAACTGGCTGGGTGCTTGTTCCGGCAGACTGACCAGGCTAGCAGGGTTCTCCTGAAAGCCCGGGGCATCATGCCATTAAGCGTGATTTGCGCAGCCGAATAAGCTTCCTTACCGAACCCGCCATTTCAAGAACGATGACTGCGGCTATCACCCAGACCACGGAACGGGCGAACACCTCCGCCACCCGGGCAAGGGTGTCCATCGTGGCTGGATCCTGCCCTCCCCCGCTGAGAACTGTCAGGGAGTCGAAGCTCAGTATCCTGTATACGATGGCCAGTTCGCCCAGGCCTATCAGTATGCCTCCTGTGAGGGTGGTTCTGTTCCAGCCGCCCTTAGCGTATTTGTAAAGGCCTGTGAGTATCGAAAGCACACCCAGACCGTTCACCGCCCAGAACACCGCTGACCAGTGGGGGCTCATGGTTATCTGCATCTGAACCTGGCTGTTTATAGTGGCGGGGAAGTGCCACAGTCCGTTCCACCAGGCGAGGAAGGCTACCTCGATAAAAAGCTCGAAGCCTGTTTCAAGGCGGCTGATCCTGAGATTGGGCTTTTTCTCCTTCAGCTTTTCCGGCGACCACTTGTAAAGCCCCTCCAGGGATCTGGGGCTGCGTTCCAGCAGGTAGAACACCGCAGTTACCACAGCGAACACCCATACGGCGTATGTGAAAAGGCGCCCGTGATTGAGAAAAACCCCTGGAGAACACCGCCGCCTGTGATGAAGAACGGCAGCATTGCGAGGATGCGAATGCCCAGCACCCATGCCAGGGACAGCTTCAACGCCCGCTTGTAGGCGGGGTAGGCTTCAGGCCGATGAGGTGCTGATCCGGCAGGTAAGCCGACGCAATCCTCATGGGGTGACCCAGCTGTTTCAGAATGCCCTCTATCTCATTGCCGTTCAGCTTTCTCCCAAGCTGTGACTCCCGGTCTTCGATCTGCTCCTGGATCGTTGACTCCAGCTCGTCCCTAACATCTTTGCGCATCTCCTCCGGCAGGTGGGCTGCCAGACTGTCCAGATACCTTTCCACCATTCCCATCTTATCCTCCCAGCGGGCTTTCATAGCCCATGACGCGCTCAAGGGCGCCGGAGACATCTTTCCATTCCTTCTGCAGCTGCACCATGGTGGCCTCTCCCACGGGGGAAAGCCGGTAGAACCTTTTGCGCCGTCCGCCTTCCTCACGCCATTCGCTTTCCAGCAGGCCCTGTTTCTCCAGGCGGCGGATCAGGGGGTAGAGGGTGCTCTCCTCGATGTTCAGGCCGCAGTCAGCCAGTTCTTTGCGTAGTGAATAACCGTAATGCTCTGCGCGGAGCCGGGAGAGCACCGCAAGCACCAGCACACCGCGCCTCAGCTCGGACCGCAACCCGGATAACGGATCCCCTGTGTTCACTTCCACCTCCCGTGATGACTTGTTGTGTGTATGCTTTGCTGTGCGCCACACACTGTATGTTGCATACTATGTATCGTACAGTATCAGTTGTCAAGCAGGTCTTTGGTGCTATTTCCGCCTATGACTGAATACTGCGGAGAGAATGGAAGCTCTGGAGAGGGTATGAGCTGTCTTCCAGGAATGGCTGAAGCCGCCATTTTGCATGACGGCTTCGATACTCCTTCTACACATGGCAGACGAGCTGAATGATTACTAATGGCAGGAACAGGCAGCGTCGGCAGTCTCTACCTTCAAGCGTCACATCATCCGTTCAAACAGCCCCCTGTTTCGTCATCGGGAAAGATATGCTGCCGAGTCCGAACAGGCTTTGATTGATGAGGAATGTTGAAAGGGGCTCTACAAGCAAGGGATCGATTCGGCAAGGTTGGTCCATACGGTTTACGCCCGAATCGTCCACTGAGTTTAATCGAACATGAAATACCCGTTGGGAAACCGGGCTATCCGGGGGAACTCAAAAACTCCCTGAAGGAACCGAAGGCCATCTTTAATCTATTCCCTTCCAGGGCTCAGTGAAGGTGCTCCGCGTGGGGATCGCTGCAAATCCTCCAGTAATCGCCTGTGCCTATTTTCATGAAGGGCACCGTGAGGTGGTCGAGTTCGGCTTCCGGGTGGGAAGAGGCGTAGTTCACGGTGAAATCGCCTATGGGCATCCTGAACACTTCCGGGGGAGCAAGGGCAGTTCCGGTCTCCTCGGCATCCTCTATTACGAACTCCGAGCCATAGGAGGCGTAGGGCTCCGCTATGAAGCCGCCTTCGAGATATGTCACCGAGTCAGCATTCAGGATCAGGTGAGAACCCTGCAGCTTCCATTTCCCGGAGATCTCCAGAAGCCTCCGGGAACCGTCCATGCTGTTCCCCCTGTGGATGAACCTCCCCGTGGAAAAGAAGAAGAAACGCTCCGAGTACCCCGAACCCACCGCCGCGCTGCCGTGCCAGAAACCCACCAGGTCGCTTTCATCGGGCATTTCCCCGGCGGCTGCCGTGAGGCTTTCTTCGTAGAACTGAACACGGCGAATGTTCCTCTCGTCCACCGGGGTAAGGTATTCCGAGACGTCGTCCTTAGCAGGGGTGTACCAGGGAAATGACATGAAGTGTTCTGTGAGTGCGCTATCGCTGAACACGTATCCGTACCTGGCGAAAATGGAGTTCCTGAGAAGCACCAGCTGCTCTGCGTCCAGTGACGCTACCTGGAAGTCCGAGAGCCTGAAATCCAGATGCCCAAAGGTACCCCCGGTTATGATGGAGTCCGCTGTGTGCAGGTCTCCCTGAACCGTGGACTGCCTTTCGTACCTCTGGAGTTCCTCATCAGTGAAGGCCCGTGACACCGAGACAGCCGCGGCGCAGAGCAGTATCGCCTTTGGAATGTTTCTGCATAGTTTCATGTTTCTGGCCCTTCCCCTGTTCTGAGTCCTTCGCCCAGGTCTCGCTTCTTGAACTCCCCTAATATGTCCGAGTCGCTCCTGCCCGCCGAGGGCACTGCCCGGAATGTTCAAGGCTCAATGGAACACAGGCCGTTCAGGCGATCTACAAGAGTAAGCGGCGCAGTTCCCAGAGACCCGGCTTTGGAAAGGAAAACCAGTCATGAGCTGTTTTACCGGTATCCTTATGGTCTGCTGTACATTCTCAACTCTCTTCGGCGGCATTTCTGACCATTTTGCCTCCTTGCTCAACCCCCTTTGCGGAAATGAGCTGACCCTTGAGGTGGACAGGATCTCAGAGCATCCTGATGTCCCGGTGCCTTTTGACCGTCTTGATGAAACCGGTTATGCAGCCGTTGAAAATGGTACGGCATATCAGGTAAGCTTCAGCGAAGACATGAGGACCGTTTCCATAATGCCTGATTCCGTCTCCGGGATCCTTGTTGAGAACACAGAGGACTACATGGCGTATGACCTCAACAGCGGCCTTTTCGCCGGCGGGCGATTCCTTTTATGGATCAATGACGGCCGGTTCGAAGGGGAGTACACCATCTATGGAAGCGGTGTCCCCATTATCAGCAGCGAACGGGGAACTCTGGTCCCTTCCGGTGAAGGTGTTCAGTAACGGAGACAGCTCTTCTACAGAGACTGTGATAATACATTCCTTGCCACGAGCTTGTTTGCCGCATGGGTATGCCGGAGCCCTCCGGCATGCTCATCCTGAAATGTGTAGCTCTTCTGAAGAACTGTTTCCCATTCAGCGTATCTCTGGAACAGCTCGCCTTCGCGAAACAACCCGACACATAGAGGCGCCAGGTCAGGAGGAGCTTGGATGGTGTCGGTGAACACTGTGATGGCATTGAATCCTGATGGGGCCGTGTGGGCCTTGAATCGCTGGATCATCCTCTCCCATTGGCTGCGCTCCGCAAAGTGGAGACAACCTTGCGAGGTGATCAGGTCGTATTCACCGGCAAAGTCAAACGCGGTCATATCGGCGATGCGGGTATCGATCACAAGGCCCTGGCGTTTCGCAAGGGTGTTCAGCTTCGTGATCCCTGCTTCGGAAATGTCCAGTGCGGTTACATCGAAACCCGCCCGGGCAAGGGGGATGGCATTTCGTCCGTCACCGCAGCCGAGGTCCAGTACCCTGGCCTCCGGGGGAGTTCAGGAATGAGGTCAAGTATCTCCTGGCTCGGGTCACCGAGCTTTTCGCTTCGATATCCGCGTATGTCGCTTCCCAAAGTGGCTGTGTGGCCATTCTCCTTTCCCCTCACAGGCTCTGAGTCAGCTGCTTATAATGCAACTAGAGCTGCCAGAGCCTTTTGTGAATGCGAGTTATGCAAATTTGCTTCTTCCTTTCCTGATTCTCTTGAACCCCTAACGATAGTTCACTCTTAAGAGATTGACATCTCAATCTCAAGCTGATACATTCTTACTGGTAAGATGGTTGGCTTGAAATGATTGGAATGCAAATGAACAAGGTGGCTACAACAAAGATGTCATCGAAGGGACAAATCGTAATTCCTGAAGAGATCAGGAATGCACTTCATCTGAAGACTGGAACGAAGTTCGTTGTTATTGGCGAGGGAGATGTTGTTGTTCTGAAAACAATAACTCCTCCTTCCTCTTCTGAATTCAAAGAAATGATTCTGAAAGCCCGAGAAGCGGCATACGAAGCAGGAATGACTCCTGAAGATGTTGAGAAGGCGATAAGTGAAGTACGCTCGGAAAAAGCGAATCGTAGTTGATACAAATGTTCTGATCTCCGCAGTTTTCTTCAAGGGTAAACCCAACGTTATCCTGGAAGCATGGAGAGCCGGCAGTCTTGAGATAATCCTTTCCTAGGAAATGCTGCATGAATATTCCGAAGTGCTGAAAAGGCTTTCTGAGAAGTATCCAACGATTGATGCATCGGGGATACTGTCCGTTTTCGCAACAGGTTGCAAGATCGTTGAGCCGGTAGTTCTTGGCGAACAGGTGTGCGCTGATCCTGACGATGACAAGTTTCTGGCTGCTGCAATTGGTGGAGATGCAGAAACTGTAATATCAGGAGACAAGCATTTGCTTGATGTCAATGGATATTCCGGAATTGAGGTTTTAAGACCGGCTGAGTTTATAGAACAATTCTTGAGTGAGCAATCGAATGCAGCAGAACGCTGTCAGGGGCTGAGCAAAGGAATGACGTCTGCTGATTCGGAGCGTAGATAGAGTTCAGTACAGGCTTATGGTGTGATTTGATTAAATGATGCCGCCGGTACCGGGATGTGTCAATGAGCGGGAATCCTTCAGTAGTATGAACACCATGCTTAAGCACCGGCTTTGGGAATAATTCTCTTTTGAAATCTATCAGGCGGTTATCAATGCTATGGGAGTTATTTACCAAATTTACGGATGGCCTCGGGTGTTGACAGGGCTTTCAGGGGAAGGGCGGTCACGCCTTCACCCATTGAGAAGGTCTTGTCGCCGGGGTAGATAACGATGATCCTTTCCAGGCTGAGGTCATCCCTGGATATTCGCATGGATTTCGTAATCCTGGGAGCATCCACTCTCTTGATCTCCACTCCGTACAGTTCGGTTCCCCTCTGCAGCAGCAGGTCCACTTCAGCACCCTGATGGGTGCCCCAGTAGAAAGCCCTGTCATGGGGTAACAGAGCCAGAACCTGCTCCAGGGCGAAACCCTCCCATGAAGCACCGACCCACGGGCTGGTGAGGAGATCCCGCATTGTTGCCAGGCCCAGAAGGCAGTGAAGAAGCCCGCTGTCCCGTATGTAGATCTTCGGGACCTTCCTCTGCCTTTTGGCGATGTTTGCGTGGAAGGGTTGAATCTGCCTTACCATGAAATTTGTAAGTGTCAAGTGCAATTTTCATGGAAAGCCTTCAAGAAACGGGAGTTCCAGTTGTCGCTTACAGGAAGAAACAGTTGACGCTGGACAGATACTTTTTTCACAGGTAATTCTCGCAGGTCTTGTTCAGCGGAAATGCTCTCAATGCCATGGGAGTTATTTACCAAGTTTACGGATGGCTTCGGATGTTGAGCTGCCTTGCGGCGGGCGGGGTGATGTTCGATCTTATCCTGAGGGGTAAGCCTGATGATATTTTTCTGAAGTATGGGAGGAAGTAATGAAGCATTTCACAGCGGAGGGGCCGCTGTTCAAAAGCGTTGGTATCTCCGGGAAGGGAACCTCCAAACGGAGAGTGGTGCTTCTCAGCATGGGGTTATTCGGCTTTGTATTCATGGCCATCGTTGTGTTCATTTTGAGGTCTGAGGGGGCAGGGCAGATAGCATATGTGATGGTGCCTATCTTCGTGCTGAGCTACGCCTTTTCCATAATGGTCATCGGCAGGACAATGGGGGGCGGTGGCCTTACCGTTGATACCTCAAGGGGAGAGGTGCGTTTTCGAAAGGCGTCGGGCTTTGGTTTCGGGAGCATGAGGGTTTCCAGGTCGGACATTCAGGAGCTGGTACTGCACAGTTATAGCTACAATCAGGGCAGGAACATAAACTACAGAATAAGGTTGTGCACTTCCAGGGGCAATTTCCATGCGTCCGGTTTTCAGTTCACCGACCTGAATGAGGCCAGGGAAGCGGGATACGAACTGGCTTCACTGGTTTCAGTACCCTACGGGAGGAACTCCAGGAAAGAGCATGAGTACCGGGGCCCTTTCCCATTCTCCGGGCCTTTTCTGACCTTTTTCATCAACAGGGCCGAAACTATATTTTGCGAAAGCCCTTGGCAATTGTCCGATAACAGAAGGAGATGAAGTGGGGAAAGCGATCTTAGTGATAGCGGTACTGATGTTGTTCCTGTCCTGTGAAATCGGCGGGGAATCCGGGGCGGAGGAACAGGATTCGCCCGTTGCGGACCATCGAGCTGAAGTTGAAGTGGTGATTGAGAACGGCCTGGATGGAACTGACATTGTCGAGGTCTGGATAGACCCGGCCAGCCAGCCCTGGTCGGATAACAGACTTGATGAACCGCTGGAGCCCTCGGATGAATTCACGCTCTTTTTCGATGAGGCTGACGACTACGACATACAGGTGATAGACGAGAACGGGGACTCCTACACCCTCCAGGATCAGAGCATCGATGAGAGCGGCTTCCAGTGGGTAGTGCTGCCGGAGGATTCCGACTGGAACGCATCCGATGGTGAAGCAACCGTTACCATCGAGAACGGTCTCAGAGGCCAATCCGTATGGTACGTTTACTGTACGCCCACCTCCGCCGAGGCCTGGGGAGAGGAACGCCTTGATTATCTGGTGCTTGAACCCGGCGAGTTCTTCTCCTTCGATGTGGAGTCCGATGATTACTACGATCTATACGCCAGGAACGGAGACAGCGACTACTACTTCTCCTTCGACAGCTATGTGGGTGCAGGGGGCTTCACCTGGGTGATCTCCCCCTCGGACCTTGACAATTCCATCTACCAGGACGAAACCCACGGAGCAACTGCTCCGGTAACGCTGATCAACAGGCTGGGAAGTGTCTCCATCATATACGCTTTCGCCGATGAAAGCGGAGGAGAGTACTGGGGCAATGATCTGCTTCAGGGTGTCGTTCTGTCCCCGGGGGACGAGTTCACTTTCAACCTGGAGGCCGACAATTTCTATGATTTCCAGGTTGAGGACGAGTACGGCACCACCTATACCCTCTGGGAGGTGTCCGTGAAGGACAACGGCATATTCTGGGAAGTCACCCGGGACGACATGGACGAGTGACCGGTTCCCATGGGGGTAGTGCGGGTTGATTTCGCAGACAGCCTGGGATCAGTTATGAAGCTGCTGGAAGCGATGAACCGCTGATCCGGGATGTCGTTGACCAAACAGTGAAGGAGATTACCGTAAGGTGAAGAAAAGGCCGGCGGCTAACTGCTGCCGGTCTTCTTTACCGCCAGAATGGTAACGGTGTCGCCCAGATGAAACGCTGCAATGAACCACGCGAAGACCCGCTTCAGCGCCCAGCTCCTCATTATCCCCTTTATGGCTCGCTTCACCAGGGGTGTTGTATTCCCCTTTGAGCCTCCGGGGGAACCGGCGGTGCCTTTATCCGTTCCGCTGTTCCTGTGATGATCCATGTATCTCTTCACTCCGGGCAGATAGGGAATACCGGTAACGGTGAACTTCTTCACAGTGTATCCCGATTCCTTCAGCATTGAGAGCAGGGACTTCCTGGTGAACCATACGAAATGCCCCGGCCATTTCAGGTGATCCCAGTTGAAACCCCGTTTCCGCGCAGCCATGCTGTCTATCCTGACGGTCTTGAAGAGAAAGGCGCCTCCGGGGCGAAGTATCCTGTGCACCTCCTGAAGGAGGTCCCTGGGATCCAGCACATGCTCCAGAAGGTTCAGCGCTGTCACGACATCGAACTCCCCGGGGGCAAAGCCGGCATCCTTCAGCTCGCAGTTCAGCAGCTTTGCCTCGGGAACCCTCTCCGCCGCCTTTTTGAGCAGCTTCTCTGACAGGTCCACACCCCAGGACTCCCAGCCGCACCCTACGGCTTCCTTCAGCACCGCGCCGGAGGCACAGCCCACATCGAGAAGCTTGCCCGGCTTCCCGCCGCTGGCCTTGCCCGCCAGGGTCACATACCTTCTGTAGCCTTTTTCCTCGGCGGGGTTGAATTCGCTCTGGTAGGTAAAAACATCTTCGTACACGCCCCTGATCTGCTCAATTGTGGGAAGGGGATCAACGAAGGCAGCGCCGCAGCGGGCGCACTTCCTGATGGAGAAGGAGTCGTTCAGACCCATTAGGATCCGGGAGCAGTCCTCCCTTGTGCAATAAAGGGAGCTGGTTTCAGAACCGCAGCACAGGCATTCCGGGGTTTCTTTCACAATATGAACTGCCTTTTCCTTTCAGGTCTTTCCTCAGATTTGAGGAATATAACCTCCTATCACGGTTCAAACAGGGAAAACCACTTCCTCCCGAAGATATAGCCGGGAACCCGGGAGGATAATCGCGGAATACCCTTTCCCCTGAGGCGGTATCATCCTTCGAAGGCGAATGACCGCCTTCGGCTCGAGAAGGGAGAAAACCATGAAAGCCTGTTCTTCATTCATGTTCCTTGCCCTGATGGCGGTGATGGGAACGGCTTCCGGCTCCACTCTGGTTGATCTTGTGTGCACCGGCGAGGTCATCGAGGTAGTGTCATGGGATGGGGCCAGCGGAACCCTGGAAATTGTGGTAAGCTTCTTCGAGGTGGACATGGAGGCTTCGGCAACGGAT
Source organism: Candidatus Sabulitectum silens (assembly GCA_001875255.1). GTDB lineage: Bacteria > Fermentibacterota > Fermentibacteria > Fermentibacterales > JCC-6 > Sabulitectum > Sabulitectum silens. The sequence continues at coordinate 393,140 of MJAN01000002.1, forward strand.
TACTTCGCGGACAGCTTCATGGAGTACGAGGGAAACCTGAGGAGGACCATCTCCCTGGAGGGGTTGAGCGAAAATGACATGGATAGCATAGAGGAGGGTTCGCTGATATCGGTGAACTACTGGAACGCCTCGGGAATCGTTGGAACGGAAGAGGGCGAATGGAGAGCCTTCTCGTCAACCAGGTGGACCTATCTTGGAGAGGCCTCCTCCGGTGATGGCCCATCCATGTGCACTATTTCCATGATATGACACTGTTCTCACCGGCAAACCGATTGGTCTAACTGAGACCGCCTGCTGTACAACCAGTATGGGATGTTCCCCATGGATCTACCGGGCCAGGAAGAAGTACAGTTCATTGACCGACGTGCCCTCTGAAGGGGTTACCTTGCCGGTGATGGAGATCAGGGAGCCGGGTCTCCTTGAGCCTGTTTTAATTATCGCCATTGTGGCTTTTTCAAAACGGATACCGCCCCTGTGTCCCCTGGAGCACTTCACCCTTGTGGGAGAGATAAGTCCCTCCGGGAGCGTCTTGTTCCCGGCACGGATCCTTTCCCTGATCTTCTGCATGTCTTCTTCGGTTGTGGCCTTGGCGCCTGTGCGGAGCTGCCCGAGGAAAACGCTCTGGCCGTCTACTCTGACATCAAGATCGAATGTCAGCCCGAAGGCGTGCCTCCGCCCTGCCCAGTTGATGTCGTATTTCAGCCAGAGCTTGTAACTGGCTCCATTTTCTGGAGCGGCCTGAAGGGAGAACCCTTCTGCGGGCTTCGCCTCGGTTCCCACCACCTGCCCCTTGGGTTTTACTATCAAAAAGATCACGAAGGCTATGAAGAAAATACCTCCGATTATGGCCAGGGTGACCATTTCGTAGCCCATCTCTTACCTCCAGAAGCCTGTGTTGGATTTCAGTAATACTACCCGTTCCTATCATATAACAAGGGCAGCCTTCGGGCAGGGGCTGTAAAATCTCTGCTCTGGTTGTGTCATTATGTGTGTGTTTGCGAAAGCCTTTTTTTTGTGTGTGCATCTGAAGGATTCTTCCTTTCCGGCGGCCACCGGTAATGTGGCCGCCGGATGGATCAACCATTCACACTACCACATTGACTTGATAGCAGCGAAGGTGTGTTGCTCCAGTGAGGACGCAGAGCTGAACATGAGCTGGGACATCCTCGTGTAAAGGGTTCCTGTAGGACTGCCCAGGTCGCTCTTGTTCATAAGGCCTCTGGTTGTGCCTGTTTCCCACATGTAGGTGTAGAACATGTTCGCGCCGCCGGACCACTCCAGCTCAACGATCAGGTTGTCCGTTCCGTTGTACTCGAAGGGTGTTTCCAGGGGGATGGTCATCCAGCCGTCTGGCTGGGCGGACATGATCTGTGACGATGTGGAGTAAACGAGGGTCCTGGTTCCGGGAAGGTAATTGTCGGCGAAGGTGTCGGTAAGTTCAGAGCTGCCGGATACACCCATGTAGAGTTTGAAGCTGTTATAGGTACCCTGGGCTGATCCCGCATCTCCACCCCTCTGCCAGCTGATCTCTCCAATTGTCATTGGGCCTGTCATCTCGTCGGCAAGTGCTATCACCTGATAGCGATTCATGGAGCCTCAAGACGCGCAGAACGGGTCCATGCTTGGGATGTCAGGTGACCCCACCACAACAGAAGCCATTGCCGTTCCCGCCAGGGCGAGAAGCCCGATTCCGAGGATTCCTTTCATTGTGACCTCCTTGAACTGTTCGAAAAAAATACCTAACTAGTATGAAATAGTCAATGAGGAAACACCCGGGGTTTACTATGGTTCCATTTCATGGGAATCTGTGAATGGGTGGCCCGTTGGCGCCGATCCCCCCGGGCTCACATTCGCCTCCCGGACAATGGTCTTTCGGCTGCGCTCATGGACATCCTGGCCTGGATATCTTATTAACACAATGGACACTTCTGGTTGAGGCTTTCCTGGGTTCCTCTGATCAGAGGTTTTAGCTGACTGTATTTCATAGCATATTGGTACGATATAATTCGATGGGAGGAAACATGGGTCTGGCCTTTCTTATGACAGTTATGGTGCTGTCCGCGCCCGGGGACCTGGTGTTCGTGGAGGGCGACCTCAGGGAAGCTCGGACATGGCCTGGGTGGATGAAGCCGTTATAGTGCATCTGGAGTCCGACTGCTTTCTGGCCATCCTGGGCGATCTCGAACCCGGGGGATCTGACTGGACCCTGGTTGAAACGGCGCCGGTGGACCTGAACAGCTACAGGATACTTTATCGGGCTCAGGCGGGTGATCGTGTCCTGTCCCTGCCCGGTGAAGGGGTGATCGAGACCCGTCGTCTGATACTGATAAGGCTTCCGGAGCCGGTGATCGGCCCTGTGGAGATCCCGGGTACCGGTATTCTCAGACCCCTCAAGGCTCATCATCGGCGCCTCCTGCCCCCCGCCGGGGAGACAGACGCACGGGACAGCGTTCTGGTGGATGAGATAGTGGCTGCGGTGAATCAGGACTCGATACAGTCTTACATTAGCCATCTGGAGAGCTACGGAACGAGGTACATGACAAGCCCTGAATACTCCGCCTCCGCCGACTGGGCGGATACCTGGATAGAGGCGCACGGGGTTTCCAGCGAACTGCAGACCTTCACCTACGCCGGTGTGGAGATGAGCAATGTGGTGGCTGAGATACCGGGCACCGAGAATCCCGATGACATCTACATCATCTGCGGCCATCTGGATTCCTACTGCGCCAATCCTCTCACCGCCCCCGGCGCCGACGACAACGCCAGCGGCAGCGCCGCTGTTCTGGAAGCGGTGAGGGTTATGGCGCCATACAGCTACAGCAATACGGTCAGGTTCGTGCTCTTCGCCGCTGAGGAGGCCTGGATGGTCGGCAGCGAATACTACGTTCAGCAGGCCTACCAGGCGGGGGACAACATCCTCGGGGCAATTAACATGGACATGGTCCTCTACGCTCCCTACTCCACCGACTCCATCTATATACCCTACAACGAACAGTCCGAATCACTGGCCCTGGCCGCGGGGAAATGTTCGCCCAGTATTCCCCTCCATCTACACCCGGGTCACCTACGACCCCGGAGCGCCCAGCGACCACGCATCATTCTGGCAGTACGGCTACACCGCCATTGAGGTAGCCGAAGCCAATGTGGATGAGATATGGGGAGGGTACAACCCCCATTACCATCAGCCCACCGACCTGCTTGAAAACTACATGCCCAGCTTCCCCTACGGCACCGATGCCATCCGGGCTTCCATCGGGCTCTTTGCCTCACTGGCCGGGCCGCTTGGATCCTCCGGGGTAGAGACCTCCCCGGCCTGCGGGGGGATCATCAGCGTCTTTCCCAACCCTGCCAGGGGGGGCATGTCAGCATAGTACCGGTGGCGGGCAGCATCGGCGGGGCACCCTACATGGTCATGGACCTCACCGGACGATTGGCGGGCTCCGGTGAACTCGACGGGACCGGATCCGCCGAAGTCGACATCTCATCTTTGCCCGGGGGTGTTTATTCGGTGATCTTTCCCGACGGTGACATTGAACCTGCCAGGTTCGTTCTGCTGAGGTAGGGTCCAGCCATTGGGAAGCAACGGAGCACAGACCTCTTCCATCGCCGCCTGTGATCCTTACTATTCCAGCTCCAGTATCCGCCGGTTGACCGGGACGCCCTTCAGGAACCCTTTCCTGAGCTTTTCATCCTGAATGAGTTCCGCACGATTTCTGAGCTTTTCAGCGGCGGAAATGATAATCCCCCGGGCCCGGTGGTCGTTGTTTGCCCTCAGGACATTGATGCAGGTGAGGTATACGGAGAAGGGTTCGCCGGTGGAATCAAGGGAGCCGCTTTTCAGGTATTCCAGTATTTCCTCAACGAATGACAGTGCTTCCAGTGGGTTGTTCCCCTTCAGCGCCGCCCGGGCCATTCCCGCCAGGTTTCCTGGGCCTGGCCCCGCTGGCCAAGTTCATCGTAGAGTTTCAGGGCCCTTCCGTAGTGATCATCCGCTTCATCCAGTCGGTTCCCTGCTGTAAAGAGGTGGCCAAGACAGGTAAGTGTCCTGGCCTGGTTGGGACGGTCCCCTATCTCCCGTGTGATGGCAAGGGACCTCTTTCCGTAGTCCTCCGCGGACCTCAGGTTGCCGCATAGAATGTCAAGCTGGCAGAGATATCCCAGAACTATCCCCTGGCCCTGGTGGTCGCCGATGGAGCCGCGGAGGGACAGAGCCTTCAGGTAGTGCTCCCTTGCCTCGTCGTAATCCCCCAGCTTCGCGAGTACATTGCCCAGGTTAAGGAGTATCGCCGTTTCGTGGAGCAGGTCATCGATGCCCCGGCAGATCTCAAGGCCCCGGTTCCAGCATGCTATGGCCTCTCTGTAATCACCCTGCAGGGCGTGGAGCATGCCCAGGTTGCTGAGTATGGTTACCTGCTGTTCCGGTGCGTTGATTCCTTCAGCCTTTTCCAGCGCCTGTTCGAGCTTTTTCAGCGCTTTGTCATAGTGCCCCTGGGACATCAGGGAGATCCCCCATACATTCCGGGCCTTCACTCCGGTGGCCGCCAGCTCCTGGGAGGGGGCGCTGCCATCGGTGAGGGCAATGCACCGTTTCACATACTCCATGGCAGCGGGGTAGTCGCTGGTGTCCGCGGCGTACTGGCCCCTGCGGAGAATGGCCACCGCCATCAGCTCCCGGTGGTTAAGGCCATTGGCCAGCTCCTCCATGGCCGCCAGTTCCCGTTCCTGTTCCAATCGCATTCCAAGCAGGTCAAAGACCCTTTCCCGGGTGTCCATGAGGTTGAATCTTTCCCTGCCTTCCTTTGTGAGTTCCAGTGCTCTGCTCAGGTATGCCAGGGCCTCCCTGCCGGCGAAGGAATCGGCGGCCTGCCTGCCGGCGAGTTCCGCATAGAAGCGCTCCCTCTCATCCACTTCAGCCTGATGGAAGTGATGGGCCAACTGTGCGTAATGGGGGGACAGGTCATCTTTGTAAACCAGCTCGATGGCCTCCGCCGCAAGCTGATGGAGAGACCGCAGCCGGGAGCGCATCTGCATCTGATATGCCGCGTCCCGAAGAAGGGCATGACGGAACAGGTAACGGAATTCCTCAATGGCTGTCCATATCCTGGCGGATTCTGCCCGTTTCACATTGCTTTGGAGGGTTGCGTCATCCCTGAGCATTCCGGCAAGCACCTGAAGAGGGAACTCCCGGCCAAGCACCGCCGCTGTCTGTACGGTGTGCCTTACTTCGGCGGCAAGCCTGTCAAGGCGGGCCAGGAGTACCGAACTGATACCCTGGGGGATCTCCAGGGTCCTTTCATTCAGTACCCATTCTTCCCCCTGCCCTCCTTCTTTCACCGTGTTCTTCCCTTTACGCAGTTCAAGAGCTCCCCGTTCACGGAGGTCCAGCAGGAGCTGTTCCACGAAGAAGGGGTTGCTGGCGGTTTTCTCAAGCACGAAGTCAGACAGTTCAGGGGCTATGTCCGCTCCCAGCAGCTGACGGGCAAGGGAACGAATGTCATCCTCCTCCAGGGGCAGAAGTTCCTGGGTATGCCTGGGCACGTCGGGGTCCACCTGAAGGGTTACGGGGGTTCCGTCATCATGGTGGCGGGCGGTGCATATGACCGCCAGTGGATACTTCCCGATGTCCCTGGTGAGCAGCTGAAGGAATTCCCTGGAATCCCCATCCAGCCACTGGATGTCTTCCATGAGAAGGATAACGGGTTTCCTGCGGCTTTCAGCCTTGAAGAGGGCCTTCAGGGCAAGGAGTGTATTCGGAAACCTGAGTTTGGGCTCCAGGCGTGCGTAGAGGGAATCGGGCCAGTAAAGATCAACAAGGGCCCCAGGAAGGAGCGGGTTCTCTCAAGCTCGAGAAACTCGACCTCCCGGGATGCCTCTGCACCGGAGATGAGTTCATCAAGGACCCGGTTGAAACGGGCCTTGTTCTCCTCATGGGAGAGATTGCGCTGCTGATGGAAGTAGCGCCGCAGGAAGTGCCTGAAAGGATTCAGGGATTTTCTGAGTATTTCGTCGGCGGGACAGAGGAACCATTGCGCATCCCGGGGAGGGTCTTCACCTGCGGGGGCTTCCCCGCCGTGGCTGGTCCGGCAACGCAGCTCATCCGCCAGACGGCTCTTGCCTATTCCGGCATCGCCGCAGATGTAGATGATGCCGGCGAAACGACCTCCAAAGACAGGGTTCATCCATTTCCGCAGTGCGTTCAGCTCCCGGGACCTTCCCACGATAAGGCCGGGGTAGAATTCAGATCCGGCATCGGTTTTCCGCCCGGTCAGACGGTAGACAGGGATAGGCGCCTGTTTGCCCTTGAAAATGAATGTGTCCACCAGATGAACACTGTGGGTATCCTGGAGCCTTTCCGCAAGCTCCAGGCTCATGCGGAACTCTCCCCAGTCCTTCCCCAGGGCAATTCTTGCGGCCAGATTCACAGCATCGCCTATGGCGGTGTACTCACAGCGCTCCTCACAGCCCACAAGGCCGGCGTACACCGTGCCCAGGGTGGAACCCGCCATCCATTTCACACAGGGCTCCCTTTCCCCCAGGGCAAGAATGAAGTCCGCGGTGCGCCGGCAGTCGTTCTCCCGTGCCCGGGGGGCTCCGAAAAGTACCAGCATCACCCCGCCATTCTCATCGAAGAGCAGCTTGTTGAAATGCCCGCCGTACTCCTCGGAAAGTTCCAGAACGGTTGTTACGAACCGGTTTATATCCCCTTCATCCATTTTGTCGTCAAAGGAGATGAAGGTGGCTGTCACCCTTCGGAACTCGGCGCTGGCCCCGGATCTCATCAGGTCGAGAACACCATTCGGAACGAACCGGCTGAGTTCTTCCTCCGAGGGAGGGTTGCAATGGTAACGCTCCATTGCCTTCTCCACGGAAGAGCCTGAAGGGCAGTCAATCTCAGTTATCCTGTGAAAACCCCCAACGGGAGCTGCTTTTATCGAAGGTCCCAGGGAGTTCAGGAACTCCCCTGTAACCAGGACCTCTCCTTTACCCGCATTGGCAACGGCCCCGGCGCAGCCTTCGATGCCGGGGCCTCTGAAGAAGCAGGCCCATTTCTTTTTGCCTCCGGGGATGCCGAACCTGACCGGTCCCAGGGAAAGACCGATCCTCACCCCGATCTCGAAGGGTCCGAATGGAGTTGGAAGGGTTCCGCTTTCGGTGATATTGCGCCGGGCTGACCCGGCGATACCCAGGCAGCTCAGCGATGCCCCCCGGCCCTGTTCAAGGGGAAACAGCGCCGTAAGGGAATCACCGGCAAAGTACGCCACGAAACCGCCCTGTTCATATACCTCTCTGATTAGGGGGGAAAGCACCTTATCGAGCACCTGGGTAAGAAGCTCGGCACCGGCCTGCCCGTGCTGTACCAGTGTCTCCGCAAGGGCGGTGAAGCCCGAGATGTCCACCGACATTGCCGCCGCGTGGAACCCGCCGTTGAGTTGCCCCGGCGGAGGTTTTCCAGGATAGTGTCAGGGATCAGTTTCTTCACGGGCTCCCTGTGTGTATGGCCTCTGAAGTGCAGACCGAATCAACTCCCAATTACCGTGGAGGTAATTGCTTCCTCCCCCCGGTCAGTGCCCCCAGCTTTTATTCTATGTAGAGGTGACGAAATTTACAACGGGTGATCTACCGATGCTGACTGTCCGGGACGAAATAGATCCCGCTCCTGAGCTTCCAGCTGTCCAGCCTGTCAACGGACCGCACATAGTATGAAGGAAAGTCCTGCCGCCTGAGAAAATACCGTCCCCCCTCCAGCCTTACCCCCCAGCGGTCCCCCAGGGAAACATCGGCTCCCGCGAGGATCCCAAGGGAGAAGTGAAGGGCGGTGGCATGGGTTCCCTCAACGGCGGGATAGCCCGCAGTGGAATTGACCCATTCCATGCGCTGGCTGTAAAGGCCAGGAACCAGTTTCAGGTAGGGGCTGAAATGGCTCATGTTGAGCCCGGCGGAAAGGAATGCTCCACCTCCGTACTCTGAAACGTCCCTGGTCTTGAGGTGACCATCGTCGATCTGCTCCCATGACAGCTGGGAAAAGCTCATTACATCAAGTTCAACCCCGGCGTCCAGACAGGGTCCCACCGGAAGGGTCCACTGAAGCACTCCGGAAAAGGATGATCTCCCCTCCTCGAAGTCAATTCGGTTATTGGGTATTGAGAGCTGTTCAAGGGACCAGTCCGAGAAAGACAGCTGCCCGAGGATCGCCAGGTCAGAACCGGCTGCCATGGAAACAAAGGCCAAGCCTGCAAGAAGAAAAGACTTCATCAATGATCACCCCCGAGTATTCGCTGTTTAACTCTGTAACTGCATACTACCGGGGAGGAATATACCGGTCAAGCGGGGTTTTTCCCGGTAGCCGCCCCTTACAAGGAGTTCGGCGACTTCCTGAAGAACGGCCCGGGTATCCTGCTCCTTATCATCCTGGAAACAGCCGAGAATCCGGCTATCTCCCCTTACGATTAAGGATGAGAATGGTAAGGAACATGGAGACAACGGCTCCTCCTGCGAGGATATTCTGTATCTCTTCGTATGCTCCTGTGTCCCTAAGCCTCAGTGAACAGCCGATTATCACGGCTCCCCATACCAGGGCATTGAGTATGGGAAACATTGCTCTTTTCATATTATCACCTCTTCCCCTGAATGGATGGGTTACCTGATGAACAGTTCAACGGCCTTTCTCCAAGACCGATACCTTTTCTGCGTTTTGCCGGCTTCAGCGGCCTGTCATGGAGCTGGTTCAGTTGATCTCCCCGGCGAAGCCCACATCCCAGAGCCCTGGAACTGATCCGTCATCCTGCCTGGTCCATGTGTTTCCGCCGTCGGCGGTATGGAGAATGACACCGCTGGGCAGACCCGATGAGGAACTCCCCACTACCCAGGCCCTGTTCCCGTTTACAGCGGATATCCGCAGGAGGAAGTGTCCCGTGGCGGCCTGGGGGATCTGCTGCTCATCCCAGGTGTCACCTCCGTCGTCGGTTCTCCAGATGCTGTCGTAGTCCAGAACGATCCAGGCGGAAAGGGGAGACAGAAGGGTAATGCCGTTTGCGTCGGAAAGGGCACCCTGGAGCGAATCGGGCACCGCCAGCTCCCATTCTATGCCGCCGTCTGAGCTTTTCACCACTGTCATGGCGTGACCCACCGCCCAGATGTTGTTCTGATCGAAGGGCGTGATGCTTATCATGGTGTAGTCCTGCACCAGGGAATCTCCGTGGGAGGTCCAGAGAATGCCTCCATCGCTGGAATGCATCATTTCACCGTTATTCTCCGTGCCCCCGGCAACCCAGATGTTCAACTGGGAAAGCCCGTTGACGCCCTGCCAGTTAACCCCCTGATGCCCCTGGGGCGCAATGCTTGACCAGTTTGCTCCGCCGTCGATGGTCCTGTAGATGGAATTGCTCTCACCGGATATCAGCGCAACATCGGCGCTGAAGGCCTTTACGCAGAGCACCGGTTCCGGTATCTGGGACTCGTTGCCCATTCTCAGCCAGGTCTCCCCGCCGTCGGTGGTCTTCAGAACCACCCCGAATCCGTCGCTTAGTCCCCCGGCCACCCAGACCGTGGAGGTGTCAACCACTGAAACCGATGAGAGCGCCGCTCCGGGTATCACCAGATCCGTTCCCTGGGCCGCCCATTCCAGCCCGTCGGTGGTGTGAAGGATAGTTGGCGCTTCCCCGTCGTTGTTCCCGACCACCCAGCCGTGAAGACCGGGGTCCGGGGAAGGACCTGAGGGGCCGTCGCCGCAGCCCAGGGCAACCAGCGCGATGAACGCCGCCGGGGGAAGAAATGCTTTTACTGACATGAACCCCTCCTCACATGTCTGGCTATCTGATAACAACGAACCGGGCATGGGTATCAAAACCTCCAAGGCCGGTGAAGTATACCCCGGGGGGAAGGCCGGGAACCACCACCTCCACCGTTTCTGAGGATGGTGTAAGGGAAACTGTGTGAACAACCCTTCCGGAAACATCGAAGACCCTCAGGGAAGTGAAGCTGTTTCGGGGCGGGACAACCAGGGTTGCCGCGCCTGAAACCGGTGTTTCGAGAACTTTTACACCGGGATGGATGACAGGAGAGGAAACAGGGGATGAAGTTCCGCTCACCAGTGGAGTCCTGAAGGTGCCGAAGCCGTCGGTTCCGGCATAGACCCAGAGACCGGGGCCGGCGTTCTCAAGGGAGAGTATGTCGATGTCGTCCCTGTGGAAGTATCCAATGTCCTCCCAGGTGTCCCCCCAGTCATCGGAAACATAGACATGGGAATCGTCGCATCCGGCGAATATCTGATCACCGCACAGGAGCAGGGCGTTTGCGGAGCAGTCCTGAACCTTGATGTACCCTCCGCCGGGATCATCTCTATAGATCCCCGCCGTTGTGGCGTAGAGAACAGGTCCGTAGGGATTGAAGAGGATGTCGTTCACCATGCCTTCGCTGAGTATATGGGGCGAAAGCTCCCAGGTGTAGCCGCCATCGCTGGAATGATAGAAGCTGCTTCCGGAACCGCTGGACCAGCCGCCGGCGATGATGTGAAAGGGATCCGACCCGTCCTGGGCGAAACAGCTGAACTGGACATTTTCCGAAAGATCCAGGACATTGAACCAGCTCCCACCATTGCTGGTGGACATTCGAATCACCCCACCGGACCATGACCCGCCCCACAGGACCATTCCAGGGGAGTATTCGCTTACCAGGAGCCCGCATTCACCAACGTTAAGAAGATCTCCGACACTTTCCCAGACGGCGCCGCCGTCGGTGCTCATGTAGAGCTGGTTGCATCAACCGTACTCCCCCGCGGCGAAGATAAGGTCGGAGCTGGTATCGCTACGGTCGAGCTCCATCACATCATCGTTGAGGTAAAGGGTCCCCGCCTGGTACCACTGGTAAGGGGATTCGGTGAGGAAGTACTTGCCGGTGCACAGGGGAAAACCGGTGAGGGGATCGCCCTTGAGGCCCCCTATGCAGCCGCCTGGTATGCCGTTGTTGCCCGGTTCCCAGGACCCCGATGGGGATGGGGCGGAGTAATGACCGCTGATTGTTGCAAGGTGCACCCCGTAGCCTGTGACGCAGAACTCCCTGGACGACCCGGGAGTGGTGCTGCTCTGGGTCCAGCTCTGTCCCCAGTCGGAGGAGGTGTAGAGCGCGGAAGCGGTGATCGCACAGGCGCTTCCGTAATTATCCGTGAAACGGAGGGCCTGGATGTCCGCAGGCAGGGAGGCCATGCTCCATGAGGACCCGCCATTGGCGGTGCGGTAGATATCGTTGTTGGCAAACACTAGGAGGGTGTCGGAGGAGGAAACACTGAGACCCACCTTGCTGTAGCTGCCCACCGGGATTGTGGAGGGGGTTATCTCCGTCCAGTTCCAGCCGCCGTCATCGCTGCGGTACACAGCCAGGTAATCGGCATCGGTGGAAGTCGCCCGACCTGCCAGGTAGACCACCTGGGGATCGGCCTGGCTGAACTCCACAGACATCCCTTCCACAGGAGGGGATGTTTCCATCGGTGACCAGTCATGACCGTGGTTGTTCGAATAGATAAGGCTGTTGGCCACCCCTGAAACCGCCCCCAGCTTGAAACTGCTCCGGGAGGGCTGGGATGCCACGGACCTGAGCACCGCGTCCTGAACGGTGAAATACTCCGACCATGGATCACCGGGGCCTGTATGGATGTACAGGCAGGAGACCCCGCCCACATACACATTACCGTTCTCATCGGTATCCATGGAGTAGCAGCCGCCGGCGGAGACCAGTCCGCCGAACCAGGTGCTCCCTCCGTTGGTGGAGAAGAAGACCTCGTCGGGCCCGGGATACTTTACCTGCGCGTACAGGTAGTCGGTGCCGGGAACGGCGCAGATATCCCCCATATCGGAAATGAACGGCCCCGCCGCCTCCCAGGAATCAACGCCCTGAAAGGACAGGACCGCTGCGGACACAAGTGCGGCCAACATCTGAAACCTCCATATGAAAGCCTGATAAGATTATAGGGGGTAGCCAAGTTACGGTCAACGAGCCATGAGGAACTCCGCAGCCATTCTTAGCTTACCCGGATCTTTGTGGCTGTGTGCCGAGGGAAGCTGCGCTCATATTCCCGGGGAACATCAAGAAAGGGGGATCAGCATGAGGGTTCTCGTGGCGTACTATTCGCATGCGGGGAGCAACCGCTACCTGGCAGAAAGGACCGCCGGGGCATTGGAAGCCGACATTGAAGAGATCAGGCCCGTAATCGGTCTTTACCCGCTGATTCTGCCGGGCACCTGGCTGGGGATCGGAACGGGCTTAAAAAAGCCCAGGCACGATCTGAATGAGTACCACAGGGTGGTGATAATAGCGCCTCTCTACCTGGGGAAGTTCGCCCTTCCCGCCCAGATACTCATTCGCAGATACTCAGACCGGATGAATGAGATCATCTGCGCCACCTGCTGTGGAAGCACACAGGAGAAGAGGAACGAGAAGTTCGGCTACCAGGGCGCCTTCAGGCACATCAGAAAGCTTGCCCGGGAAAGATCGTTCACTGCGAGGCCTTTCCATAGCACTGGTGATTCCTGAGGAGAAGCGGGATGACTCTGAAGCCTTCATGAACACGAGGCTCACCGATGACAATTTCAAGGGGGAGATCCTTGAGAAGTTCAAGGGCTTCATTGCAGAGGTTCGAAAGAGTTGAGGCAAAAACAGCAGCACCAGATATCCGGGGATACCCGTATTGCCCGATGGTTATTCCGCCCTGTGAACCGGGCTTTCACCCGGCGTATATCACGCAGAACTCCAGTGTAGTGTCCGCCACCGGGAGGCCGTCTATTCCCGCCCCCTCTATTACCACGCCGGTTGGAGTGGGAGACACCCGGGCAAAGGCTGACCAGGCCACCCCGCATCCCAGCCAGCCCCGGCGAAGCCTTCAAGGGCGGGGTTTCTGAAGATAAGGTCCGAAAGCCCGAAATCCTCGATGGCCTTCGTGTTAGCCGGATCGTCCTCAGGGTAGAACTGGGATACGGCGATGAAGGAGCCGGAGACCACCCGCCGCAGCTCGCCCAGAATATCACCGGGTTTCATGATGTTCGGCAGCCCGTGATATGTGGTCAGTGTGTTCACCGCGCCGTTCCTGAAGGGTGTTCGTCTGGCATCGAAGGCCAGCAGGGAAACAAGGTGGTCCAGACCCTGGTGGATGAACCTTCTGCGGTCGGACCGGAGCACACGGGGGCTGAAATCCGTTGCCACCACCGGCCGGCGAAGCTCTTTTGCCATCTTCTCCACAAGGAAGCCCCGTCCCGAGGCCAGGTCAACTATGGGCCCCTCGGTGCGGGAAATGAGCTCCAGGGCGAAGTCGGTCTGCCGACGGGAGCATTGAAGGTAATCCGCTGTGTATATGCCTGACCGGGCCGCCTCGGATGCCGCCTTCGCCCCTTGGATATCTCCCCGCTCGGAAAGGATCAGTGAACGGAAGAACTGGTCCGCCGGGGCGAGGTCATCAAGGGGAACGTCCAGGAGACTTTTCTCGGTTTCAGGGTGGCTGCGCAGATACCCCGCAAGGCCGCTCTCAACCTGCTGCCAGAGGTCTTCCCTGGCAAGGTCAGGTGTAAGGAAGGAACCAATACCATCTCGAAGGGGGTAAACGGCGGAACACTCCAGGCAGACAGCCTCCCCGGTCTCCAGATGATCTTCACTCTTTTCGGTGATGCTCCACTCAAGCTCCCCGTGACAGTCGGGGCACTGGAGCATGTCCATCAGCCAGCAATGCATTCGAACCTCCATGGTAAAATGTTCATTTCCATAAGGTCAACAATATCCACATGGGACGCAGCATCGCCAGCCGAGACATCTTCCCTATGCACCCACCAGCCAGAAGACCCCGATGAGGGTTGCGGCGCTGAGGATGGTTGCCGTAAGAAGCAGGGCTGATGCAAGGGAGGCGTCTCCGCCGTACCTTCGAAGATAGACCACACCGAGAACCGCCGGGGGCATGGCTGCCAGCACCACAACTATGTCGTGCCACATGTCAGGAAAACCCAGGGCATTCCCAGCAGCTGATGCCGCCAAAGGCTTCAGTATGAGCTTGACGATCACCACAACTGCCAGGGGTAGGGCAATGGTCTTCACGGCGGGCCGCCGGAACATCAGACCCACGGAGATGATCGCCAGGGGAGTGAGGGCTCCTGCGAGGACGGACCCGAGATGAAAGAGCGGGGCCAGGAAGCTGTCCTTCCCCGGCAGGTTCAGTGTCCCCCAGAGGATCCCGGCGATAAGGGCGAAGAATACAGGTGAGCGGAAAAAGCCCAGAGAGGAGGCAAGCCCGCTCTTTTACCGCTGAAGTAAGCCGCCAGCATCGGACCAAGGATGAAGATCGGATAGCCCACCCCTATCTCGGAGATGAGCACGGCCTCGCCCAGGGCAGCCTGATTCCCCGGATACATCTGAGTTATTATGGAGTAGCCAGGAAGGTGGAAGATCCGAAAGCCGCACATAACACAACGGCACCCTGCTTTTGAAGATCGAAACGCAAAAGCTGGTAACCCCCCAGGCAAGAAGGACACACGATATCTCGAGGCCGAGCATGAGCGCCGAGGGTTCCAGTTCCTTTACGGTAACCCTCAATCCGGCCAGCCCTGTGAAGACCATTGCCGGGAGACATACATCGGTGACCAGCCTGGCCAGTGTAAGGGAGTTCTCCTCTTTGAGAACGGTCCTTCTCTTCAGCAGCACGGCAATGACATAGATCAGGCAGATAACGATTATTGCGTTCAGGAGCTGATGCAATGCGCCCATGGTTCTCCATCCCCTTTCAATTCAGTTCAGCAATAATAGCAGCGAGGACAGAGAAGGGGTACTGTAAGGATCTCAGTGACTCACCCCGTCCTTCCCGGGAAAGGTCAGGGGTGTTGCAGATACCTCTCCGGCAACTGAGTGACGCAGCATTGATTCATCCCTTTGATCGCCACATTATTTGCCTCTTTTCAGGGGAATTCAATATTATTCAGACGTAATGGTTTTTTGGTGTTCCCATTATCCTGTTCGCTAAGGCGTTCATGTCTGGAGGCATTATGGGCTGGTTGCTGGTACTGACTGCTGTGGCCGGGGGGTTTGAATATCCTCCCGCTCCCCCGGGAGATGTGGTGGACGAATACTTCGGAACCCCGGTGGCGGACCCCTACAGGTGGCTTGAAGATGTTGATTCAGAGGCCACACTGGAATGGGTGGAGGCTCAGGGGGAACTCTGGGATTCCTACATCGGCTCGGTGCCGGTTCTGGAAAACATCCGGGGAAGGCTGGAGGAGATCTACGACTACTACTACATTTCAATGCCATACAGGAGGGGCGACCGGTACTTCTTCAGGGTCAACGAGGGGCTGCAGGACCACTCGGTGTTCTGCACCGCCGAGAGCATAGGCGGGGAGATAACGGTGCTGATAGACCCGAACACCTTCTCCGATGACAGGCGGTCCTATACTGGCTCGATCATCAACGATGACGGCACCCTGATGGCCTGGCTCACAAGCACCGCCGGGTCGGACTGGCAGACGGTCCACTTCACCGACCTGGAGACCGGCGAGGCCCTTGAGGACACACTGTACTGGCTGAAGGGCGGAGTGTCCTGGAACGCCGATGATTCCGGTGTTTACTACACCCTGTACGACCTCCCGGAGGAGGGAGAGGAATACACCCAGGAGAACAGGAACCAGAAGCTGCTCTTCCACAGGCTGGGCACCCCCCAGGAGACAGACAGCCTGGTCTACCAGAGGCCGGACAGGCCGGACTGGATGTTGTATGCAGGAATGTCCCAGGACAAAAGGTACCTCAGCCTTTATGTCAACGACACGAACATAGCCGCTGCCAACGGTGTTTTCTACATCGATCTGGAGTCCGAAGACCGTCAGATGGTGGAGCTGCTGGGTGACTTCGACGCCGCCTACTACATACTCGAGGTTTTGGACGGGATCTTCTACATAATGACCGATCTCGACGCCCCCAGGTTCAGGGTGGTGGCTATTGACCCTGCCTCCCCCCAGCGGGAGAACTGGGTTGAGATCATCCCCGAATCGGACATGATCCTGGACCGGGTCTCAATACTCAACGACGGTGAGACCCTTCTGGCCAAGTACCAGTGGGAAGGCTACGACACCGTGCTTCGCTACGACCGTCAGGGTAATTACCTGGCGAGGTGGAACTGCCGGGCAGGGGCTCCGCCTGGGGCTTCGGCGGCATGCTGTCCGACACCGAGACCTTCTACACTTTCTCTTCGTTCCTTAACCCCGGCGCGGTGTACAGGTACGATGTGGCTGCGGACGAGACCACCCTTCTGTGGGAGCCGGAGGTGAACGCGGACCTTCCCTGTTCACCGAGACCATGGTGTACTACGAGAGCTTTGACGGAACCAGGATTCCCATGTTCCTGGTGTATCCCAGTCACATTGAGATGGACGGTTCCAACCCGGTGATTCTCCGTGGATATGGAGGCTTCGGCGCCTCCATGGGCCCCTTTTTCCAACGTAGCCTCATACCCTGGCTGGAGAGGGGCGGAGTCTACGCCGTCCCATGCATAAGGGGAGGTGGCGAATACGGAACCCGGTGGCACACCGCAGGTATTCAGGAGAACCGCCCCACCGTGTTCAGGGACTTCATAGCCGCGGCGGAGTTCCTTATAGACTCCGGTTACTCCTCCCCTGAGAAGATAGCCATTTCAGGCGCTTCCAACGGGGGCACCCTTGTTGCCGCGGTACTGAACATGAGGCCGGACCTCTTCGGCGCCGCCGACCCCGCCATGGGGGTAATGGACCTCATGCGCTTCCACCTGTTCACCATCGGCTGGGCCTGGAAGTCGGAGTACGGCGACCCGGATGATCCTGAGGATGTGGAGTTCCTGCTGGGCTACTCCCCCTACCACAACATCCGCGGGGGGTGGAGTATCCCCCGGTGCTGATAACCACCGCGGACCACGACGACAGGGTGGTCCCGGGGCACAGCTTCAAGTACGGCGCGAGGCTTCAGGCCGCCCAGGCCGGAAACGCCCCGATACTGATGCGGATAACGCCGGCTGCGGGCCACGGGGGATCCGTTGGCCTGAATGAAGGCCTGGACCGCATAGCGGAGAAGTACGCCTTCTTCTGGCGGGAGCTGGGAATGGACCGTTACCCCATGCCCTGAACAGTGTACGATGGCAGTGTACCACCTATCTGCGGCAGCAGTCCAGCGGGTTATCAGTCCAGTCTCTTCAGAGATGCCTCTATGAAGGCGGGAAGGTCCGAGGGCTGCCTGCTGCTCACCAGATTTCCGTCCTCCACCACCTCGGCGTCACGGTAACTGGCACCGGCGTTCCTGAGGTCCTGGGCGATGGAGCGCCAACCGGTGATCTGCCTTCCCCTGAGGACATCGGCGGTTATCAGCAGCTGGCCCCCGTGGCAGATGGCGAAAACAGGTTTAGAGGCCTCCATGAATTCCCTGACGAACCGTACCGGCCCTTCGTGGGACCTTAGCCTGTCCGGGGAGTAGCCGCCGGGAATAAGGAGGGCATCGAAATCATTCACCCCGGCGTCATCAACCTTCCTGTCTATCAGGACACTGGTGTTCTCCTTCTTTCCCCTTACTTCACTTCCCTCTTTCATCCCCAGGTTCACCACCTCGTGGCCGGCTTCTTTGAAGGCGTCCACTGGAGCGCTGTATTCGCTGTCCTCGAACATATCGTCTACCAGTACCGCTATCCTGGCCATTGCTTACTCTCCTTTCTTCAGCTATTGCTCCTCTGCCGGAGCTTTCTCACCAATCATGCCTGTCCCTCCCGGGATGGTTCGTCCGGTGGTGAATGCGGAGGCATCCCGTCTTCCTGTTTTCTTGATAGGGTAAAAGGCTATACATGTCAACGATGGCGGTTTCTTCCGTGATGCCCGGGGGTTCCCGGCATGCCTTGAGTAATTTCACTTTATGATGGCTCTTCAGGTGGAACATATATTCCCCCGTGTGACTATTCAACAGAAAAACTGCAGGAGGAAGTCATGGGCAGGTTTGCTTTCCCGGTCTGTATTCTGTTCGCCGTTGTCCTGTCCTGTTCCACCGACCCCTCGGACCCTGACTTCCTGATCACTTCCGTGGAATTCACCGGGGATTCCACCGCGGCGGGGGCGGAACCCTACCTGGAATTCACACTGCAGTGGGAAGCCCCCTCACCGGAGACCAGGTTCCAGTACACGGTTTACAGAAGCGATTCACCGGGAATTCAGGATGACCCTTCGGAGGCCAGCGAGCTGGTAACTCTTCAGGGCAGGACCTGGGCCGATTCCGATTCACTGGAGTGGGGCAGTGTCTTTTATTATGCGATAATGGCTGAATCGTCCTCGGGCTCGTCCAGGTGGAGCAACGAAGTATCCGCGGTTACTCCGGTGTCCCCCTTCCCGGCCCCTGTCCAGCTTTCCTTCGAAAGGCAGCTATTCTTTTTGTGCGACCTGGAATGGAGCCAGTATGAAGGCGGTGAGGATTTCAGGTGGTACGTTCTCTACCGCAGCAACCATCCCGGCATCGCCCAGAACCCATCCTACCAGAACGACACGGCCTTCGTAACGGACGACATGGGGATGGTTTCCTTTCGTGATTCCCTTGTCCTGTCAAAGCACTATGCCCTGGCGGTGGTGGACTCAAGCGGCCTGAGATCCTTCAGCAACGAGGTCTGCTTCGAACCCGGAGCGGATTTTCCGTGGCGTTTCTATTACAATTTTGATTTCGGGTGCCATCCTTTTTCAAACAACGATTTTGCCTTCATATCCGGTTGGGGAGAACGGATGTACCTGCTTTACAGCTGCGACTATTCCGGGGATAACTATCTCCAGTGCCGCAGCACTTACAGCGGAAGTTATGTGGACGGGATAGCCAGGGATGACATCTACTCCGCCGCTGAGCGTCCTGACGGAACTATTCTTGTCTGCTTCGGGGAGGATGGCAGGCAGATGTCGCAGCTTTCGGTTTTCACAGGCGATCTGGCCTCCGAACTGCATACAGTGCCTCTGGACAGAATGGTCACCCTTATGATCGAGACCGATGCAGGAGTACTGTGCTCATCCGGCGGCAAGGCCCTGGTGCTGGACCCTTTTTCCCTGCAGACAGTGGATTCCATTCCCTATTCCTTCACATCGGCGGTGCTGGAGGAGGAGCTGGACAGGGTGTTCCTCTGCAGGAACTCCTATGTGGTCTCTCTTCGAAGCAGTGACCTTGCCCACATGGGGAACATCATGGGGAATGCTCAGCATCTGGTTTACTCCCATGGCGTTCTGTACTGCATCGGTGAAACGGAGATAAGAGGGTACGATCCCATATCCCTGACACTTCAGAGCAGCTGCCAGCTTCCTGAGAATACTCTGTGCAGCACGGTGCATTCCTCGGGAGAATACCTGGTGGTGTATGTATTCCGCGACGACCCCTGCAGGGTGGAAGTATTCGACTATGCAACCGGCGAGTTCCTGGGCCTTATCTCAGACATGCCCTCCATTTCCGAGGAGCACTGCTTTCTGAGTGCTCCCCAGGGCGATTTCCTCTGGTTCATGCACTGGAGCCTGGGCAACATGGCCCTCCACGGCAACAAGATAATCATCTAGGGCGTTGGTTCCGAGTGATTCATCCCCGATTCAGACCATGTCTGTCGAGTTGGCCCTTCATAGCCATCAGATTGCTGAACACCTGCGCCGGGATCTGTGAGTTCCTGATCGAAGAGAAAACTATGATCGCTCTTTCTTACAGTAGCGGACTCCTGCGTCTCGCAGAAGATTTACGCAATGGGCATTGAGGCTTTCACCATGACGCAGGGCGTCAATTGCAAGCACTTTGTGCAGATCCCTGCCGGTTCGAAGAACGAACTTGCCGGAATATTCCTTCCCCGCGGTTTGAGCAGGAAGGGCTTCTCCGTCTTTCTCATAGATCTCGATCCATTCTTCCACCACCTGGCAGAGTTCCCGGTACACTTCAGCCTCAGCGTCTCCATGAACGCCACCGAGCATCAGCCCGGGCAGGTACCGATGTAGCACTGATCCTCTTCTGACCACTCGACGATCTTGAGATATCTGTCACTTGCTTTCATTCTGTCACCTCGCGAACTGCTTGTTCGACATCCCGTTCCTGGTATAGCTTCGCGTCTTGAGAAGGGCTGCCGCTTATTGTGATCTTCGTTCCCTTCGGGTGCACGAAATTTCGATGGCTGCCTTTGCCGCCTCGATTAACGAATCCCGCCTTCCTGAGGGCACGAATCAGCTCTCTTATTTTCTTTGGCATATGATATAGTACTATAGTGATACTACTAATGTCAAGGAGCGATCAGAAGCTGAAATCCAGCATTCGTTACCCGTAAGCACTGCAAATGCAGCGCACTATGCCGGGCATAACGGAGAACAAGGGCATAGCAGCTACGACAGCTGTTTACAATGATATTGCGCATGTGTCTCCAGGTCAGCAAGTAGCATTTCTTGTGTCCCTGACTAAGCATTTGGGCCTGCTATGGTGTAACCTTTTTCTTCTGCTTTGAGGGTCTTTCGTTCCGGTCTTACAGGCTCACCAGTGCAACCCCTGCAACGGCAACAACTGCTCCGGCGACTTCAAGGGGCGGAGGCGCTTGCCCATGAAGGCCACTTCCGGGAAGATTATGAACACAGGCACCATGGCCATGATGGTGGAGGCTATTCCCACCTCGATGAGGCTCAGGGCAACCATGGAGAGTGATACGCCCAGGAAGGGGCCGAAGAAGGCCCCAGGGAGATGAAGCCCATGGCCCGCCGGTTGCCCAGGGCGGATCTTATGGTGCCTGTGAGCCCGGCTATTGGAATGATCACCGCAAAGGCGGCGATGGCGGCCATTATGCGGATCTGGGTTGCGGCGAAGGCATCGTAGCCCCCAAGGCCGTGCTTGCTGAGCACCAGCCCCGCGGCCTGACCAAGGGTGCCCCCCACCGCCAGGAGTATGCCCTTCATGGGGTGGGCCAGTTTCATTCTTTTTGATCCCTTTATGAGGATTACCATGCAGATGCCGGTTACAGTGAGGGTGATGCCAAGCCAGTGTTTCAGGGATAGGCCCTCCCCAAGGAAGAGCCAGCCGGCAAAGGCGGTTACCGGGGGAACCAGGGCGAAGATGACCATGGTAATGCGGCTGCCAATGAGTATGAATGCCCTGAACAGGCAGAGGTCCCCCATTACGAAACCGATTATGCCCGAGAGCCCCAGCCAGAACCACTGATTGCCGGTGGCGTCCCAGGGGAAAGGCATTCCCCTTGTTATCATGCTGTAGATGGAGAGGAACAATAGCCCCCCGAAGAGCCGGATAATGTTCACTGAAAGGGCTCCCACCCTTTTCCCTGCGAGTTCAAAGGAAATCACCGTAACGGTCCAGCACAGGGCGGTTCCCAGGGCGGCTATCTCACCGGACATTAGGTCTCCTTTTCCGGGTGGTCGGTGGGGTACTATAACTCCCGGGGTGCTTTGAGCCTGTGCCGCTCAGAGGATTCCACTGCCTGTTATCAGCTATCTCATCCCTGTACAGTAAGATCGAGAGGGCAAGAGGAAGAGTTCCATCCTGCCAGACCTCCGAGTATTACGGATATGTTCCCATATCCCCTCTGCTGCAGGAAGGACGCGGCAACCATCGATCTGTTCCCGGAACCGCAGAAGATGTAAACCTGCCGGTCATCAGGAATCTCACGGTAGTTTTCAGGAAGCTGAGTGGCGTGGATGTGCAGCGCCCCGGGGATCCGTCCGTCGGAACTCAGCTCGTCACCGCTCCTGACATCCAGGATGAAGGGGTCATTATCTCCATCAAGTATTTTGCACATCTCTCCAACAGACAGTGTGGAGGAGGATGAGCTTCTCAGCCCGGCCATGTGCCAGGAATGCATGCCACCGGCCAGATATCCCGCGATATTGTCGTATCCCATTCTGACCAGGGTTCTTACGGTTGCCTCCGGATCGTCTTCGGTTACCAGAAGGAGAGGCTTGTCATAGGGCAGGTACCATCCGGCAAAACCGGCAACTCCATCATTCCAGATGGAAAGGGATTCAGGGATGTGGGCCGAGGCAAAGCAGATCTCCTTCCTTGTGTCCAGCACCCTGGAGCCTTCCATCCTGTCACGAAAGTCCTCCGGCGTAAGGGCCAGGGGAATGGATAGCCCCCCAAGCAACGGAGGCCCCTCCAGATTCAGTTTCTCCATCTTCCTGAAATAGGGCGGTCTTTCCTGCTCTTCAACCATGGTTTCGATGAAGGCCCGTCTGTTGTCGTGCTGAAGTCTTGGATTGTGTTTCCTTTCGAGGCCCATGGTGGTTATTGTTCTTGCAGTGATGCCGCTTCCGCAGACGGATCCCGGACCATGGGCGGGACAGACCAGCACCCCGTCCCCCAGGGGCAGAAGCCTGCTGAAAATGCTGCTGTAGAGCATGCCGGCCATCTCCTCCGCCTTATCCATACCCATCAGGTCCACTCTTCCCGCATCCCCGGCGAAAAGGCAGTCGCCTGTAAAACATATCCAGGGATGCCCCTCCTGATCATGCAGAAGGTAGCTCATGGAACCGGGGGTATGCCCCGGAGTGGCTATTGCCTGGACCTTAAGGGAACCCGCCTCCCAGATCTGTCCGTCCCGGACGGGGCTGCCGTAGGAATAGTCAAGCTCGCTGTCAGCATGCCATATCTCCGCTCCGGTTAACTCGGCCAGTTCCCGTGAGCCGGCCACATAGTCCTCGTTCCTGTGGGTCTCCAGTATATGCCTCACGGACATTCGGCTGCTCCGGGCGATCCTGTCGTATATCCGGCAGTCCCTCCTGGGATCTATCACCACCGCTTCGGTACCGTCTCCTGCAATGTAGGAATAGTGGGCCAGGCCGGGAACTTCTATCCTTTGAAAGAGCATCTTCATTTCTCCCTTCATTGGCTGTGAACTCCGTTGTGCTTTTTCGGAGTGGTTTATTAAATTTGACAAGGGTCATATATTTACATTTAAAAGGAATCTATCTTCAAGTCAAGCGCACATCTGTTCGCACCTGGATTGCCTTCCGGCAGGCAGGGCACCAATGGTGGAAGCGGTCCTGGAACTGCTTGGAGCAGAGCCCGGCAGTTCGGTGGTGATAGGTGACTCCCCCAGGATATTCAGGCCAGTTCCGCGGCCGGGTGCATGTCCATAGGTCTTGGCGTAAACGGAGACTTCAGGGCGGAAAAGCTGAAGGACATACCCGATATTGTGGCTGAGATCCGGAAGGGCTTCTGAACCGCAGGCTTCTATTCACTTGTAATAGACTGATAATCATGCTATTATGAATGCGCACATTTGTGTGGGGGGAGGAAGGTCAGTCATTGACTGCTGAAGAGATAAGGGATCCGAAGGCTAAAGAGGTTCTTCTATCATGGAGAAGGCGGCTCTTCTACACCATCTATACAACATTCCTCATCCTTGTTACCGTTCCCTTCTTCGTGAGCACGAAGACATCCATCGAGCATGGCAACTGGTTCCTGCTGTCCCTCCATACCGCAGGCTACATACTTGCCGTAATAATTGTTACAGTGAGAAAGATCCCATATCGCATAGCTTCCTTTGTGGGCCTGGTGAGCATTTTCCTCGTGGGGGTGTCCGCCCTTGTGGTTTTCGGCCCCATCGGCAGCGGCAGGATATGGCTCTTCGCCTTCTCTCTGCTGGCAACGCTTTTCTTCGGCCTGAGGGGGGGCATTGTCACCGCTTCGCTGAATGCTCTGGTGCTGGTGGTGATCGGTCTTTTCATGAACGCCGGGGGATTTGAATGGACTGTGAACCCCGGTGTCACTCTGCGGATGTGGATCATAACGGGTGTTACCTATGTGTTCCTGAACGGCATGGTGGTTGTCTCGGTTGCTGTGCTGGTGGATGCCCTGAAGAAAAGACTGATCCAGGAGAGCCAGCTCCGTGAGAACATATCCAGGGCCAGAAGCGAACTGGCGGAGAGCGAGGAAAAACTCTACCAGGCAATAAAGGGAAGCGCCGTTCCCACATTCGTTCTGGACAGCAGCCATGTCATCACCCACTGGAACGATGCCTGCGCCGGGATAACCGGAAGATCCGCCCGGGAGATGGTTGGCACGAAAAAGCAGTGGGTGGTTTTCGGAACCGTTCAGCAGCCGGTACCCGCCGATGTGGTGCTCATGCGTGAAAAGGGTGAACTCCCCGAGAAAACCGCCTTCGAATCACTGCACCCCTCCGCCCTGATACCGGGTGCCCTGGAGGGTGAGGTCCATGTTTCCCTGGCCGGCGAGAACAGAATACTGCACTGCACCGCAGCACCTCTGAACAGCAGGAGCGGGGAGGCCGTGGGCGCCATTCAGACCTTCATGGACATGACCGACCGCAGGAGGGTTGAGGCCCAGCTGCAGCACTCCCAGAAGATGGACGCCATAGGAAGGCTGGCCGGGGGAGTAGCCCATGACTTCAACAACATGCTCAGCGTTATACTGGGCCACACCGATATGATCCTTGGAAACGCGGGCCCCTCTGACCCCGGAAGGAAGATCTCAACGCGGTGAGGGAGGCGGCGCTCCGCTCCGCTGACCTGACCAGACAGCTCCTTGCCTTTGCGAGAAAAATGGAGATCGCTCCGGAGGTGCTGGACCTGAATTCGGTGATACAGGACACCAGCCGAATGCTCAGAAGGATAATCGGTGAGGATATCGATCTTGTGCTCAAGGAGGGAAAGGACCTCTGGAAGGTCTCAATGGACAGGAGCCAGGTGGATCAGATACTTGCCAACCTCTGCGTTAACGCGAGGGACGCAATAGACGGCGTGGGTTCCATCGTTATGGAAACATCCAACGCCGTTCTGGATGAGGACTACCGGAGCATGGCTCCGGATGCGGTTCCCGGGGAGTATGTGCTGCTCACCGTGAGCGACAGCGGCGGCGGCATGGACAGGGAAACACTGTCCCGGGTGTTCGAGCCCTTCTTCACCACCAAGGAGGTGGGTCGGGGAACCGGCCTGGGCCTTTCCACCGTCCATGGCATCGTAAAGCAGAACGGCGGTCACATCGCTGTTTACAGCGAACCGGGAACGGGTACCACATTCAAGGTTTACCTGCCCAGGTGTACTGAAATGGGTGCGCTCCCCGGTGAAGAGGCCCCATCGGAACTCCAGCTGGGAAGGGGGGAAGGAATACTCCTGGTGGAGGACGAAACCGCGGTCCGAGAGCTGGCGAACCAGATGCTGGTAAAACTGGGTTACAGGGTTGTTGAGGCGGAATCCCCCGGGGCGGCATGGAGATCGCCGGGAAGCCCGATTTCGATATCCAGCTGCTTCTGACCGATGTGGTGATGCCGGGAATGAACGGAAGGGACCTGGCGGATAAGCTTAAGGGGATACACCCGGAGCTGAGGTGCCTTTTCATGTCCGGGTACACCGCCGACATCCTTGCGGGAAAGGGAGTGGTGGAGGATGGACTGATTTTTCTGGCTAAACCCTTCACCCGCAGGGAACTTGGCGCAAAGGTGAGGCAGGCCCTGGAGGGTTAGCCGATTGGTCAGAGCCTCTCGGCAATGGAGTATCACCGTTTTTGCTCGGATTATCTTATCTCATGTTAACAAAGCAGAGCGGCACACTCCATCAGGATCAGTGTATTGACCTCAACTTCTGGAAAGCCCGAGGCAGCCTTCTCGAACACAATACTTGTAACAAATACACCCATCTTTGTTGCAATGTTTGTAACGTTGCATAGGGTTTTACCCGTTTTGCGGAGGCCGTTTGCAGAAACGATACAGAGGGTGTCACCTCTGACCAGCACCAGCTCCTTCAGGAACACAGAGTCTGATGCTGTTACCTCAAGGGAACAGTTCGAACCAATGCGGACGCTCACGCCTGAGGGGCTGATACAGTGCCAGGAACCGCCGGCCAGTTCCGGAAAGAAACCCCGGGCGGGGCGGCCGGGAGTAATTGCAGTACCCGGGATGCCGTCGGCAAGAAAGCAGATGGTGTGCTTGTTTTCACCAAGGAACCAGGGGGGTATCCTGAGAGTATCTCCGCTGACCCCGACACCCAGAACACTGCTGTTCCTGTTGAACCAGAGCAGACCGTACCTGGTGTAGGGATAATCCCCCTGAACACCGCTCTGCTGTAGACCCCTGTAAACCGGTGGTCGGCAACCAGCGCCCGTGCAACGGGAAGGCCGGTGGTGTCCCCTGCCGCGTTAAAACTGACGATGTCGGGATTTCTGGAAAGAACATAATCCGCGTTGCACACAGAGTGCATCGGGATGCATTCTCCATGCCCATGCCCGGGGTGAAGCCCCAGATATCTGTCGTTCAGGCCCAGCATGTCCAGAGAAGGGAATCCTGTCCAGTATGGAATGGAGCCGGCGGCGGTCACGGCAACCAGAGGAGAAACATCACCAAAGGCTTCCCTGAGAGCCAGGGCGGTTACCCGGGCATCCCATTCCCAGTGTTCCTCAAGGCCAGCCCTGTTAGAGGGCAGCGTGTACTGCAGCACCACGAACACGACAAGGGCGAGCAGCATCACGAAGGAAAGGCGTTTACCGCCGGAAACACCGCAGAGGAATTCTGCCGACTGCCAGGTGAAGAGAGGAATAACCGGAAGGAAGTGTCTCCAGGCGGGAAAGAAGTCTCCCCCACTACCAGGATGTACAGAAGCCATGACCCCGCCATGACGCCGGGCAGCACAAGCCTGAAACACCTCGATCGAACTCCCTTCAGGAAGCCGGCCAGGGATAGGGCAGAAAGGGGGAAAAGAGCCAGAAGACCTGTGATCACGTACTTCGCGCCGCAAAGGACCGTGGACAGGGAAGGATGCACCTTTATTCTTGCTGTATTGGGTATCCAGTCGTCGTAGTACTGAAGCCGAAAGAGTGTCTGGCCGGATATGAACAGAACCGGAAGAAGAACAAGCCACAGAGATTTCCTGCCTCCTCCAAAGAAAAGAACCGCGAGAAATGCAGACACGGTGAACAGTGCCCCGTCGGGCCTTGTCAGGCAGAGAAATGCCAGGGGTATCGACGAGAGTATCCATGGAGAGGCCCTTCCTCTATCCATTGCTCTCCAGAGAAGGGGAACTGACAGGGAAACAAGGAAAAGAACCAGTGGCTGCTCCAGCCCTCCCAAAGCCCAGACCGCCAGAGGAGCCGACAGTGCCGCGAAGAGCAGCGGGACAAGGACAATGAGCCGCTTATTCCTGTAGTGGGCAAAAATGCCAGCCAGGAACAGTACCGAAAAGAGGATACCCAGCACCCTCAGTGAAAGGATTCCGGGAAGCCCCACTGCCAGCAGACCCGAAACAAGAAGCACCCAGAGGAGATCCGAATAGCCCTCGACCCTCTCTCCGTCATTCCATGTAAGCCCCTGACCGGAAACGAACCTGGTGGAGTATCGAAGAGAGATAAGTGCGTCGTCGGAAAGAAAGGGAAGGAAAATACAAATATTCACAAAGAACAAGACCAGCGGCACCAAGAAAAGAAGATTCCTGCTGCTCATACTCCCCCTATTCGCTGCTGCTCAGAGCACACAGAAGCGTTTTGTCTCCTCGATCCCGCCGCTGATCACCCGGCATACATAGACTCCCGGGGGAATAGCTTCTCCACTGTTGCCCATGCCGTTCCACTGAATGGAGCCTGTTCCCTGGTTCATGTGGGAGTCGTTCAGTGTGGCAACCTTTCTGCCTGAGATGTCGAAGACCTCCACAAGGGTATTACCCGGTTCCCCGATGAAGAAGGAGATGGTTGCGCTGCCTGTGAAGGGGTTCGGTGAAACCCTTAGCCCGAAGCCCTTCCCCGGGGCGGGATCGATGCCCTCCAGGCCGGTTCGCATTGCAACTATCCCTTCGGTGTCCCGGCAGTACACGAACTCGAGGTAGCCGTCGTTATCCAGGTCGGCTATTGCCACTGAGGAGGAAAGGGAGCCGGTGAGCTTGACGCTCCACTCCTCCTCTCCCGTTACGGCGTCTATGATCTGAACCGTCGAATAGTTGCCGTTGGTGGTGGTCTGGATCAGTTCCATCGCACCGTCGCCGTCTATGTCCGCCGCGGCGGCGGTGCTCCCGGGCATGTAGTCGAGGTATGCCTGCCACAACTCCTCACCGGAGCAGGAGAAGGCTACCAGCTTCATGGTGTTGAGGCGGCCCACTATGACCTCCAGGGAGTCGTTGCCGTCGGTATCTGTAACCACCGGAGAGGAGTAGATGTTGCTGGTGAGGTTATGGGACCACCGAAGGGATCCGTCGAGGGCATCGAGCACATACACATGACGGGAACCGC
Organism: Candidatus Sabulitectum silens; assembly: GCA_001875255.1. Classification (GTDB taxonomy): domain Bacteria; phylum Fermentibacterota; class Fermentibacteria; order Fermentibacterales; family JCC-6; genus Sabulitectum; species Sabulitectum silens. The sequence goes on from MJAN01000002.1 coordinate 421,333, forward strand.
TACAGCTGATTATCTCCTTGTTCCCGTCGGAATCCAGATCGGCAAAGGCAGCAGCCGGGGTAAGCATCTGCCCGGCGTATGAAGGAACAGCGGTTGTCCAGAGGATAGTGCCGTCTTCACCCTTTATCAGAGACATCTAGGGCTCCGGCTCAGGAGTGAAGCCTATGACCTCGAAGGAGCCGTCGGAGAAACATCCTCGGCAACCGTGGAACCGTAGTAAGCAGAGGTGTAGTTCGGGAGACTCCATATCTCAGACCCGTCGGCTCCGCTGAAAGCCCTTGTGCCAACCGTGCCGGCAAACACCACTTCAAGGGTTCCATCGCCGTCGAGGTCCGCCAGGCAGGGCGAGATGGCCGGCCCCCCGTCAATGGGCACTTCCCAGAGAAGCTCTCCCGATTCGCCTTCCACCGCACGCAGGGAACCATAGGAGGCGCATACCACCTCGGGCTTCAGGTCGCCGTTGATGTCTCCCACCACTGGAGATGCATAGATGAGTCCGTCGCCTGAAACATAGCGCCACAGAACACTGCCGTCCTCTCCGTTCAGGGCGTAGAGGGTATCCGATCCAGAGCCCATCACAACTTCAGGAAGGCCGTCGAGGTCGATATCGGCTATTGCCGGTGAAGAGAAGAGGTTTTCCTTTATGGGATAGGTCCACATCACACCGTACTGGCCGCCCCTTCCCTCTCCCCCGGGATAAAGACCTGTGTTCCGGGAATCTCCATGGAACCTGTACCACTGTGAGAAGCACACTGAAGGAAGAAGCAGAATAAAGATGAAAATATACCGTCTTTTCATTTTTTCCCTCCTATTTCAATAACTATTAAATACAACTGAAGTCCTGATGTAATTTCATAATCAATCGCTTTGATGTCAATACTCATCAATCAGTCAGTATTGAACTATTCAAGGATGATGATGTGATCCCATTCAAGATCCTTTCAATTGGGAAGCAAAGCAACACACTTGGAATACTATGCTCCTGCTGAAGGTACCCTTCGGTATGGAGCAGGAAGGAAGTTGAAATGAGAACAGCAGTGATCACAGCGGTCCTGGCGTTAACTTTACAGCCGGCGCAGGAGCGTCGGCGCTGGCTTCATACGTCTGCACCGCCGAGGTGGTGGACGCAGGGGAGCACGACGCCGAAAACAACACAATGCGTGTAACTCTGAACATTCTTGAGGTAACCGAAGACCTGGCCGGTTATGGAATGGATGTTTTCAGTTACCTCATACCGGAAACCCAGATCAGCGTCGACTTGCAGGAAGTGTCACGACCCATTGAGGAGGGCGCCCTTATAGAAGTTGTCTTCTATCATGTTTCCGGCATTGTTCCCGGAAGCGATGGAAACATTGAGGACCATCAGATAGAAACATGGGAACTGCTCTGCATCCTGTGAGACACCCTACCGCTGTGTTCCCAGCTCCACCTTGATGCCGCCGAAGGTCATCCCCATGAGCTCCAGCTCCCCCTCCAGAACCATATAGGGGACCAGGTTGTACAGGTCACCCGTGGAGCCGGGGCTTCCGTAATACGGAAACAGATCGACCAGACTTCTGGCAGGGCCCGCCTCCCAGTTGTGCACCGCCGCGCAGGACCACCCCTGGGGGTAGTAAATGTCTATCAGCAGATTATCGCTGCCGTTGTACCAGAATGGCTGGTCGAACTCTATGGTGAGGGAACTGCCCGACGCTCCGCCCAGTGGAAGGGAATCAATGAAGACCACTTCCTGCAGCGCTCCCGGGGCATAGTTATCCGCGAATGTCTCCGAAAGCTGATCTATGGTTACATGGGCCATCTTCATGGAGAAATCCCCGGCCCAGCCGCTGCAGCTGTTCGGGCGGACATAGGTTATGGAGCCTATCTCCATGGCGAACCCTATATCCTCCTGCAAGACTACCTCCTGGCAGTGCTGAACATAGTCTCAAGAGTCGAAGGGGGAAGAGAATGAACCCTCCATGGAACCTATCTCCAGGGTGGTCGCGAAGAGTGCTGCCAGGGGAACCAGCAGAAGAAAAGCGCTTTCATACATCTCCTTCTTGTTAATCACCTCAATACTATACAGCGAAGAAAGACCCGAAGAACAGGCTTCGGCAATTCCGCTATTGCAAGTTTACCATACCATGCAGGGGATTATACTCATTACGGGATGGGATTAACCGCTTCCCTGTGTTCCTCTGTCCGGGTTTTCACCGTGAAAGGTGCCGATGAACATGAAAGCTTCTGAGAACCTTGCGGGTGTCATGGAACGGCTGGCCGGTGTCCTCGGAGGGGCCTCGGAACCGGATCAGGCCCCTTCCCCGGTTACTCCGGACAAATGGGCCGGCATATTAAGCGAAAAAGGTCATCCCGTATCGGGAAGCATCCAGTTGCAGAAGATCCCCTCCTGCGCTGGAACCTATGGCGGCAGACCATTCTTTGTGGCTGCCCACAGGGGAAGCGAGATGACCATCGCGGCAATGTGCTTTGCTCCCTGCCGTTTCAGCGTGGTAACCGGCAGCCTGATGGCCAGGCTGGCTTTTCTGCGGGGGAGGAGGCTGCGGTTCAGCGACCCCGAACTGGAAGGCAGATTCGTGGCAAGGTCCATGGGCGAATGCAGGATCGACGGCATTTTCCAGAGCACAGAAATGAATTACATCCTCACAGGCATGATGCCCTTCTTCGAGCTGTCCGGTGAACAGGGTTCACTGAGTCTCCGCTTCGACTTCACGGCAGGCTCCATAACCCTGGACAGCGTTTTGAGGAGAATGGAAAGCCTGAATACCCTGGCGGGGATGCTGGAGAGGGAAACCTCGGGGAACGAAGCAGGAAAAGACCGGCAAGGCAGCATTGCCCTATGAGGGGTGGGAATTGATGAACACCATCGGAAGGTACGGCGGCACGGGGGTTGCATCACTCATCTGTCTGTGGGTGAAGACGGTTCTCCCTCTGCCCATGGCGTATGGAGATACCCTGATTCAGGTTGAAGGAAGTGAGACCATTGCGGTGGATCTTGGGAAGAACTGGGATCCGGACCCCTATGCCATGATAGCCTTCCTCCTCGAAGACGACATCTGGCTGACAACCGAAAACGACAAAGCGATAAATCTCACCGGTTCCGGGAAGGTGTTCAGCTTCGCCTGCGATCCTGACATACCCGGTCTGCTGTACTATTCCGTACTTGGGGAATCCCTCGACCTCTGGGTGTACACCCTGTCACTGGTGGAGGGTTACCAGTCCGGCTGTATAGGGATGGTGCCGAACGAAACACACGATACCAGCTATTTCGTTACGGATACATACGGTGAAAGGGCACAGATGGAAGTCGACGGAGCAGAGCTTAAGATAGAATGCGACTTCCGTTGGGGCTTGTTCCGTTTCACCGAGGTTGCTGTGATCGACCTGTCATCCATCAAGGGTGATCCCCCGCCTCCGGACACCCTTAACTCCGGACTCCCTGAGATCCTTATCACCCACCGGATGGTGAACGGCATTGCGGAGCTCTTCTGCACCGTGGGCGATGGCTTAGCCTATCAGCTTTCGAGGACAGGCGCCATCACCAGATTCGATGAATTCTATCTGAGGGACCCTCCCGACTTCGGTGTGTCGCCTTCGGGCAAGAAGGTCCTCTTCAGTCTGATCACTGATTTCGGTGATCTTGCCCACGGCCCTCTGCTTATCGTGAATATCGACGGAACGAACCAGACGGTGCTACTCTCCGACATGATGCTGATGAACTTCAACCACCGGTGGGTGGGAGACATTCTGTTCTTTACATACTATTCCTATGAAGGCCAGGCGGAGTGGCTGTACATGCTTGAAGGCCCGGAGAACATCCCCTCGGTTGTGGTTGCAGGCGGTGGGCAGTTCGATGTGATCATCCTGGATTAATACAGTGCCGCCTTTATTGCTCCCCAAGTGGCCGGGGCCAGGCTCATTTCCATGCTGTACTCCATCTGTGAGATCAGGCTTTCTCCCACTGTGCCCTGGTAGCTGATGTAGATGCAGTCGTTGAAGGCGTTGTATGCCAGGCCATAGAGTATGTCTCCGTTGGAGAATGGCAACTGGGCGTAACCCAGGTAGGTCAGATCGGTGCCGGTGTACTGATAGAACCAGATCCCCTGGGCGGTGTAGGCTGTAACCGCCACAAGGGTGTTGCCCATGTGGGGCATTACGGTGATTCCTGAAAGCTGTCCGGGTATCTCCGGTGTCGGGAAGACGGTTGATGCACCGCCGGCGGTGAGCCTTCTAACCTCGGCTGTTCCACCTGTCAGCCAGTAGTGGGTGCCGTCGAAATCCAGACCCCTGCCGTCGGCGCCTGTGGGGTCCGAAAGCTGGTCCATGAAAGGCCCAGTTCACTGAATAGTAGAGATCGCTGTCGGTCCAGTCGGTGGTGAGCAGGGGCCATTCCGACGGGCTGTTCTGGTCTATGGCCACCCCGAAGCACTTCGTGTTGCCCGGGTCCAGGGGTATGTTCAGCAGCAGGGCCCCGGTTGCCGGGTGGTAGCCGTATATCTTCAGGTCCAGGTTGTTGGTGCCCAGAATGGTGCCGTCGGCCATGGCATCCAGACCCATTGCCCGCTGGTTCGACCCGGAGCCGTAGGCCCAGAAGGTGTTTGCCAGGAAAAGCTGGATCTCCGCCGTCTGCGTTGCGGGATCGACTGGATTGCCGGTGCGGAGACCTGTTGCCAGAATGACCAGAATCACTGTCAGCATATGCATGTTCCCCTCCTTTAGTCCTTTGCGCTCTTAGTATTATACTGTTTTCTGTCTGCTTAACTCCTGCCTTCTGCTGATTGGGTTACTGATGCTCCTTTCCCTTCATTTCTTGTTTTTAGCTATGCGGTTGGGTATTCTATTCCATTGTGTTCGGTTCAACTCCGGGGGGGTAAGACAGTATGAAGGATATTCCAGGCGGGCCGCTTCGAGACATCAAAAGATACGATACCGTTCCCCTTATGGTGAGGGCTTCTTCCCTTGCCCAAGGGGAAAGGGAATTCATGAGGGAATTCCGTGGCGACGGATCTCCCCGGAGCATTTCCTTTGCGGCGCTTGAAGAAGCGGCATCCTGCTTTGCCAGGGGGCTTCTGGAGCTGGGGCCGGCTCCTGTGGTGGCCCTTTCCGGCAGGAACGGAATAGACTGGGCCACGGTGTTCCTGGGAACCTTTTCGCCGGTGGCGTGGTGGTACCCATAGACAGGGAGCTGCCCCCGTCGGACATCTCGGGAATAATTCATTACTCAAGGGCTTCGGTTTTCGTGTTCGACGGCTCCATGGAAGAGTCGGTTCATTCCCATCTGCGCTCGGGCAAGGGGTCGGTGTGCTCCCGGTACTACGTTATGAACGGGGAAAGCTCCCTGTTCCCCGGCTTTTCATCACTGATGCTCCAGGAGGGGCGGTGCTTCCTCCCTTTGCTGAAGATTCCGATGTGATCTCCTCCTCCGTGGCGGTGATCTCATACACATCGGGCACCATGGGGGCTGCCAAGGGCGTGGTGCTTTCCCACGGCAACATACTCAGCGACCTCCAGATGATGCTGGCGTCGGCCTTCATACGAACCGACGAGGTCTTCCTGTCTGTTCTGCCCTTCCACCACATGTACGAGTGCGTCTGCGGGTTCCTATGCCCCCTTCAGCACGGATGCACCGTTGTGATAAGCCGGGGGCTCAGGTACATAGTGGAAGACCTCTCGGCGAATTCCATAACCCTTGTGCTGGGTGTGCCCCTTCTCTGGGAGGGGATGTACCGCAGGATAATGGCCCAGATAGGATCCATGCCGGCTGGAAAGCTGAAGTTCGGCTTCGGGAAGACCCTTTCCAAAGCTGCTGAGCTGGTGGGCTGAAGGGAACCCGCAGGAAGATCTTCTCCGCGGTTCACGACAGGTTCGGCGGTTCCCTGCGCACCCTTGTCTCCGGCGGCGCAGCCTGGATGCTGAGGTTATGAGGGGGTTCGATCGGCTGGGCTTCAGAATGCTCCAGGGCTACGGCCTCACTGAATGTTCCCCCATCGTTGCTGTCTGCAGGTACAATGTGCGGGTTCCCGGCACCGTTGGCCCCCCTCTGCCCGATGTGGATGTGCGCATAGAGTCCCCGGACGCGAAGGGGCCGGAGAGATCCTTGTGAAGGGGCCCAATGTGATGCAGGGCTATAACAACGACCCTGAAGCAACCGCCCGGGTGCTCTCACCGGAGGGATGGTTCCGCACGGGGGACTTCGGAAAGCTTACGAACGGGATCCTTACTGTTACCGGCAGGAAGAAGAATATCATTGTGGCCAAGAACGGAAAGAACGTATACCCGGAGGAACTGGAACACCAGCTGAACCGCAGCCCCTTTGTGGCCGAAAGCCTTGTGTTCGGCAGGGAAGCAGTGACCAAGGGCGAGGAGATTTGGAGCATAGTGTTCCCGGACTACGATGCACTGATAGCCCTGGCCGAGGAAAAGGGAGAGAAACTCACGGAGAATTTCGGCCTCTCCGTCATACGCTCGGAGATCCGTTCCGTTAACGGGCACAACCCCTCCTTCAAGCGTATCTCCAACTACATCATCCGTGACACCGAGTTCCCGAAGACCACAACGAAGAAGATCCGCAGACCCAGGGTTTTGCGGGAAGCTGGCATTGCCCCGGAAAAGGTTCACTCGGTGGCCACCGGATAGTGTTCCTGAAAAGGGACAGGCACTGGACGCCAGGGGTCTTTGTGGCTTGATACTATTGTTCAGTGGCTGGTTAACCGTTATCATAAAACTTGTGCCCTGTTCAATCAGGAAAACGGCTGTGCCCCGAATGCGGGAACCACACCTGCCAGACAACAGGGCTGGTTGACAGCGGTGCTTACCTGACAGCATTCGCAATGGGAATACCCGGCTGAGATATGGCCATACAACCATAAGGAGCCGTTCATGCCCGGATTCACCGACTCCCGAGACGACATCAGCCCGCTACCTGAGATCCGTATTCAGGAGCTTATAGATAACTCTCCCATAGGAGTCTTCATAACAACTCCCCGGGGAAGCATCATCTCTGCCAATCCGGCTCTGGTAAGGATGTTCGGCTACAACAGCTCGAAGGAAATGATCAAATCAGTCACTGATATTGGTTCCCAATTGTATGCCTGTCCCTCTGACAGAACGGAATTCAAACGGTTGCTGGAAGAACACGGAGAGGTCCTGAACCACGAGTGCAGGTTTCAGCGAAGGGACGGAACCTGTTTCTGGGGTTCCATGAATGTCCGGTTGAAACAGGAGGAAGATGGGCGGATATCGGCTTACCAGGGGTTCATTGCGGACATTACGGACAGAAATAGATCCAGCGAAAAGCTGAGGCAGCTTGAATGGATGCTCTCTGGAAATCATGCTTCTGACCCTGAAGTCCATGATCAGGGATACGGCGACCTGACCCTGTTGAACAAGGAAGGGATAATTCTCAAATCCATAGGTCGTGAGCGGCTGGAGAGTTTCGCCAATGAATACCTGGAATTGCTGGGAACCTCCTCGGCGGTCTATGAGGCGAACGGCGACTACGCCTTCGGGATCTTCGCCTCGGGGTGGTGTCGGATGATGGACTGCGCCTCCAGAAAACTCTGCGATACCCCTGATAATGTAAAAGCACTGAACTCAGGCCTTTGGCTCTGCCATGAATCCTGCTGGACGAACTGCTCCAGACGGGCCATTGCCGAAGGTGCTCCTGTGGACATCGCGTGCAGCGGGGTATTCGGCTTCACGCCATACCTATCTTCGCCGGGGAAGAAGTGGTGGGAGCTATCAATTTCGGATACGGCGACCCCCCAAAGGACCCGGACCAGCTGAGAAAGCTCTCAGAGACCTACCATCTCCATCACGAAGACCTGATCCGGGAAGCTCGGGCATACCACTCCCGCCCGCCTTTCATCATCGAGCTGGCAAAAAAGAGACTTCGGGCCACTGCCCGGATCATCGGTTCCATGATTGAGACCCGGCAGGCTGATGAAGCCCTTCGCTACAGCGAAAGAAAATATCGACTGCTTGTGGAGAACCAGACTGATCTTGTGGTAAAGGTTGACACCAGGGGGCGGTTCCTGTTCGCGAGTCCCTCCTACTGCAGGATGTTCGGCAAGAGTGAAGAAGAACTCCTGGGTAAAAGGTTCCTCCCTCTTGTGCACGATGAAGATAGAGCCGCCACCGAAGAAGCCATGAAGGGTCTTTATTCTCCACTGCATACGGCCTTCATTGAACAGCGCGCCATGACGGAAAAGGGCTGGATATGGATCGCCTGGGCAGACACGGCGGTGCTGGACAGCCAGGGTAATGTTAAAGAGATAATCGGCGTCGGGCGTGACATCACTGAAAGAAAGAGGATGGAAGAAGAGCTGCGGCATTCCCATCTTCTGATGAAGTACATAATAGAGCACGATCGAAGCGCGATCGCTGTACACGACAAGGACTTGAGATACATTTACGTGAGCCGGAAATACATTGATGATTACAACATTAAAGACCAGAATATTATCGGCAGGCACCACTACGATGTGTTCCCTGATTTGCCTCAGAAATGGAAGGAAGTTCACCGGAAGGCCCTGGCAGGGCAGATCCTGAGTGCGGAAGATGATCCATATACCCGGGAAGACGGCTCTGTGGAATGGACCCGCTGGGAGTGCCGTCCATGGCATGAATCAGATGGCTCCATCGGCGGGATCATAGTTTACACTGAAGTAATCACCGAGCGAAAGCGAATGGCGGAGGATCGGGAGAAAATGCAGGCACAGCTGGTTCAGGCCCAGAAAATGGAATCCGTGGGCAGACTGGACGGCGGGGTGGCCCACGACTACAACAACATGCTCGGCGTTATCATTGGAAACGCGGAACTGGCCCTGGACAAGCTCTCCGATGACGACCCCCTTCACGGGGACCTGAGGGAGATACTCGATGCCGCCCGTCGTTCCGCGGACATCACCAGTCAGCTGCTCGCCTTTGCCCGATGGCAGATCATCGACCCGAAAGAGATAGACCTGAATGAAACCGTGGAACATATGCTGAAGATGCTCCGGCGGCTCATAGGTGAAGACATCAACCTGTCATGGCAGCCCGGCCGGGGCGCAATGCCGGTTTTCATGGACCCCTCCCAGCTCGACCAGCTCCTGGCCAACCTTCTGGTAAACGCCCGGGATGCCATAAACGGAGTTGGAAGGGTAACCATCCATACAGACAGCGTCCTTTTCGATGACGACTATTGCGCTGTCCATGCGGGGTTCATCCCCGGCGAGTTCATAATGCTTACGGTCAGCGACGACGGCTGCGGAATGGACAGAGAAACCATCAGTAGTGTTTTCGAGCCATTCTTTACCACCAAGGGAGTTGGAAAGGGCACCGGGCTGGGTCTTTCCACCGTTTACGGCATCGTGAAGCAGAACAGCGGTTTCATCAATGTGTACAGCGAGCCGGGAGAAGGAGCAACCTTCAATATCTACCTTCCCCGTCATGAGGGCCAGGGTGGCTCTGTCAGTGTAAAAGATCCTGTGGAAACCCCAATGGGCCGCGGTGAGACCATCCTGGTAGTTGAAGACGAGATAACTATTCTGAAACTCACCCGGAGAATGCTTGAAATGCTTGGATACACCGTTCTGGCCGCTTCCAACCCGGGCATGGCTGAGGCTCTGGCGGCGGAACATGCCAGCAGTATCCACCTGCTTCTCACCGATGTCGTCATGCCGGAGATCAACGGAAGGGACCTTGCAGAAAGGTTCAAGACACGCTATCCCAACCTCCGGGTCATGTTCATGTCCGGTTACACCGCCAACGTGATCGCCCACAGGGGAACGCTGGATCCCGGGTTCAGCTTCATACAGAAGCCATTTTCCAACCTGAATCTCGCGGTCAAGGTTCGGGAAACACTGGATAAGGAGTTGTCAGATCAATGATTTGCAAGGCGGCTGTCTGCGGAGCAGCAATGGCCCCAGAAAAGGAGGAACATGGCTGAGAGAGAACCGGTTCAGCTTGATGGGGATCTGGAGATCAGGGAGCGGAAAACTCCTTCCAGACCAAAGAAAGGCCGCGGAAACGCCCTGAAATGGCTGCTGCCGATTCTGGCCGCGGTGGGCATTTACGCTCTGTTCTTCAACGGAGGCGGAACCGACGGCATCCTGAGGGAACCCACCGCCGACCAGATAGTAGTGGCGGAGGAGATAACGGCAACGGTCAAGGAACACATCGAAGAGCATGGCATACCAGATGATCCAGCGGAACTGGACCTTCCCGAGGGAACAGACATAATGATAAGCCCGGACGGCTCCTGGATTGCCAGCACCCCCGACGGCCAGCTTGTTTCATCACCCGGGGGGCTTACTCCCAGATAGACTGATCTGCCTCAGTCCCAGTTGACGAATGCGTTGTTCCAGATGTATCCGTGGTTAAGCCAGCATGTGGCTCCCACTCCCCATGCGCATACATTGTAGTCGGTGCTGCCGGCGGAGTAATAAACCGCAAAGGCGTATTTCACCTTTGCCGTCTGGCACTCCATATCCTGGGGAACATAGCCGTCCAGGGTGGGGTCAACCCAGGTTGGAACATTGAAGATCGAGGTGTCGCCTTCGTCCATGAAGTAGAGGTGAAGCCCCTGTACGATAAGCCTCTGGTTGGTTCTGCATGCGGCCTGTTTTGCGCCCTCGGATACATCGGTGAACCTGGGTATGGCTATGGCGGCCATAATGCCAAGGATCAGAACTACCACCATAAGCTCGATAAGAGTGAAACCGCTACGCATTGAACCTCCTCACAGCAGGACAACAGAAACTAAACCGTTATGCCCACCGGGGCAAGTATCGAATAACGCTGCACAGGGGAAGGAGACTATGGGAAACCATCTCGTAGACCATGTACTTCAACATCCAGATGGGTTTTACAGCTCCTTTCAGGCCGATGGACACGGTTGAGACCGGGTAATATCTTCAAGGGACTCTTAAGGCAACCTACTAAACGGTTGGGAAGAACCGTTCCGCTCTGCGGTCCGGTTGGATCTTCTTCGGAGGGTATTTCATGAACACCAACGGATCAAAAGAAAACCCCGGGGTTATCGAAAGGCTTGATGCCCTTCTTTCTGAACTGCCCGGCTCCGCTGACGGTGAAGAACTGCAGGGCATTCGTGAAAGGCTCATGAGATGCCTTGACCCAACCCTTCTGCCGGCTTCCAATGCTCTGGGACAGAAGGCTGTTGATGCCCTTCTGAACGCCTCCTCGGATGCTGCCTTCCTTCTGGACGCCCAGGGCGTAATCCTTGCGGCGAACGATGAGCTTGCCCGGAGGCTGGGACTCGATAGAGCTTCCCTGGTCGGGAGGTGCAGCTATGATCTGATCCCTCCGGATGTTGCCGCCGGAAGGAAGATGTGGGTTGAACAGGTGGTTGCCACCGGCAAACCATTAACCAAAGACGACAAGAGGGACGGGCTGCACATAAGGAACAGGCTCTGTCCGGTATTCGATTCCAGGGGAAATGTTGCAGCAGTTGCGATATACGGCCGTGACATCACCGAAAGGGAAGTCGCCATGGAAGCCCTGGAACACTCCAGGGAAAGCTATGAGGCGGTTTTCAACGCCTCCACCGACTGCATTTTCATCCACGACGGGAACACCGGGAGATAATCGATGTGAACCGCAGCGCCGAGGAAGCCTTCGGCTACACCCTTGAGGAGATGCAGAGGCTTGATGTCGGGGACATGACGGTGAATGAACCGCCTTACACCCGCAGGGAGGCTTTCGAGCACTTTCAGAAGGCGGTTCTGGAGGGCCCCCAGAAGTTCGAGTGGCTGGCAAAGAGCAGGAGCGGAAAGCTGATCTGGTTCGAGAACAGCCTTCTGTACACCAGCCTGGCCGGAAGGGACAGCATGCTGGTCATTGGCAGGGACATCACCCAGCGCAAGGAGGCGGAGAAGGCCTCCGGGAGAGCGAATGCAGGCTTCGGGAATCACAGAGGACCGGGCGCATAGGCCATGTGGAGTTCAATGTGGTCACAGGGGAGCTTCTCTGGTCCGACACTGTCTACGATCTATACCGCAGGGACCCTGAACTGGGAGTCCCCACCTATGAGGAGGTCATGGCCCTTCATTCGCCAGGGGATGCCGCCCGGCTCGAGGAGGCGGTGCAGAGGGCCGTTGCCACCGGCGAAGGATACGCCATTGACCTTAAGGTGCCACTGCCCGACGGGCAGGAGGGCTACTTCCATGCCATCGGGACCCCTGAGAAGGATGCCTCCGGTGGTGTTACGCGGATCACCGGAACCGTGCAGGACGTTACCGAGCGCAAGCTAGCCGAAGCAAGATATCAGAACATCGCCACGGAATTGAAAGAGATACTCGATTCCCTGCCGGACGCGGTGATCTATGCGGACACAGACAGGGTGATACGGAAGGTTAACCCGGCATTCACACGGATGTTCGGATATCAGCCCGATGAGGTCATCGGAGAGGATACCCGGCTTATCTACCGGAGCGAACAGGAATTCCTGGAACAGGGTCGTGCCCGGTACAACAAGAACCCATCGGAGATGCGGTCTCCCTATGAGATCTTCTATGTGCGGAAAGACGGAACCCAGTTCATAACCGAAACGGTGGGTACCCCGGTCCGCAACGCCCGGGGGGATGTGGTGGGCCTTCTGGCTCTGATAAGGGACATTACTGGACAGAAGCAGATGCAGGAACGGATGCGCCAGATGGAAAAGATGGAGTCGGTTGGAAGGCTGGCCGGAGGGGTTGCCCACGACTTCAACAACATGCTGAACGTTATCCTGGGCCACACTGAGATGGCCATTGAGAAACTTGACGCCTCGGATCCCCTGAGGGGCGACCTTGAGGAAGTGAAGAAGGCCGGGGAACGCTCCGCCAACCTCACGAAACAGCTCCTTGCCTTCGCCAGACGCCAGACAATCGCGCCTGTGGTCCTCAATCTGAATCAAACCATCTCCTCCATGCTGAAAATGCTGGAGCGCCTGATAGGCGAGTCCATTGAACTCATCTGGAAACCTGGCTCAGACCTGGCCTCTGTGAACATCGATCCCGGACAGGTGGACCAGATGCTGGCAAACCTGGCCATCAATGCCAGGGACGCCATAGGGCACAACCCCGGCAGGTGTGCATAGAGACCGCCGGCGCCAGTTTCAGCGAAGACTTCTGCTCAGCACGGCCCGGATTCATTCCCGGCGACTATGTGAAGCTCGAGGTTAGTGACAACGGCTGCGGAATTGATGAGGAGACCCGGCTGTTCATTTTCGAACCATTCTACACCACGAAGGAGGGGGGGCAGGGCACCGGTCTGGGCCTTGCCACGGTTTACGGGATCGTAACCCAGAACGGCGGGTTCATTAATGTCTCCAGCGAACCCGGCAAGGGAACCACCTTCAGGATATACCTTCCCCATCACACCGGGAAAAAGCTGCCGCACTCCATCAAGACCCCCGGCATTCAGATAAAGCGGGGCACCGAGACCATTCTGCTTGTGGAGGACGAACCCTCTATACTCAAAATGGTGACCATGATGCTGGAAATGGAGGGCTACGAAGTACTCTCCGCCGGCTCACCCGGTGAGGCCATCGAAATGGCGAGGGAGCATTCCGGGGAGATTCACCTGGTCGTTTCAGATGTGGTTATGCCTGAAATGAATGGCCGTGACCTTGCAAGGAACATCCTTTCCCTCTACCCCATGGTGAAAAGACTGTTCATGTCCGGCTACACAGCCAACGTTATCGCCCACCACGGAGTCCTCGACGAGGGGGTCAACTTTATTCAGAAACCCTTCTCCAAGGGAGAGCTCGCCGCAAAGATAAGGGAGATACTCGACCGGGACTGATCAGAGATCCTCGAAGTATTCGAAGGCATCAATGATATCGAGATAGGCTCCATGGAAACCCGAGTCGATGATCCTATGCAGGTAGGAGTCGTCGTTGCCGAAGATTATTGCCTGCCACTGGGGATCCCAGTATTCAACTTTGTAGTTGCCCGGCCAGTCGGGGTTTTCATTCCCAAGCCAGGGCGGCGGCTGGGTGTTCCATGCGGGGTCCCAGTAATACCTGTAGTCCTCTGCTTCACCGATGCTCATGTAGCAGATGACAAGTCTTGTGCCGCCTCCGCTTTTTACACGGATCTGATCAAGGTCGGACTGGGTGAACTGCTCTTCGTTATGGAAGAGGTCCATGATCACAACATCATAGGAGGTCTGGGAAACCGCATCGATGAACTGCTGTTTTGTGGCGTAGCTGTCGCCGTTGATCAGATACAGGAAGTTGGCCGCCTGGTGGATATCGGTGATATCGTCGGAGTTCACGTTCCATGGTTCCGGGGGATAACCGGGAATGGTGTTCAGGTCACGCTGGTCCGCGGCAAAGGATATGAAACCATACTGCTCATTTGTCTGATAGGAGTCATCAACATACCCCCGGGTCCAGCAGTAATCCGTGGTGAGCACCTGGACGCCGTTGTCTTCGCAGATGAGGCAGAGATCCCGCATGTATTCCGCCTCAGGGGCCGGAGTGGGGACATTGTCCGAGGTGTAGCCATAGAACATGTCCTCTCTGCCGGTTGCATCCATAGAGGCCAGATAGGCGATCTGCTGTGTGCTCCCGGGGTCTCCATTGTCGGTTACCAGCTCCTGACCGTTCTGGGGAATAATGATGAACCCGGACTGCTGTCCCTTTGCCCAGGCGGACAGGTCCATAACGAAGCTCCGCATTTCCTGCCTGAATTCAGTATTCTCCCGGAGGGACCGGTGGTGTCATCGGATCCGCATCCGGCGGTCAGGAACAGTGACATCGCAGTTATCACCGCTCTGCCCAGCAAAGCTATACCCTTCGGCATGGTCTATCCCTCTTTGTCTTTTTGATGAAAACATGGAAACGCATGGAAAGTTATATGTGCCTTCAGTATATCCCGGTCAATGACGCTGCTTGTAATGAGCGACAGCTCTCCGATGGACCATGGTTTTCTCGCGCGATACTTCCATAATGTGGAAGTTTCCCGCGGCAATTGCTTATCAATCACTAAATGCGCATAATACTTCCATAAGAAAAGGAGGCTCTTTGGAAACGCTATCGGAGCTGCTGCTGAAAAAGGGGTTCGCTGGCAGGGTGGTGTCAACAGCCGTGATATCAAGTCTTCTCGAAGGCGGAAATGCAAGCAGATGGGGGCTTGTTAACAGAGCTTTGAAAGAAGGCGAGCTCATAAGGCTGAAGCGGGGTCTGTATGCTCTCAGTCCCCGGATCGGAGGGAAATCTCCCGAACTTTTCGTAATTGCCAACAGGATCGTACCTGAAAGCTATGTATCCATGGAATCAGCCCTTGGATACCAGGGCTGGCTTCAGGAGGAACCGGCTGCGGTTCACAGCGCTATCCCCCGGGGTAGAGCAAGCAGCTTCACCAATGCTTTTGGAAGGTTCATCTATCTCAGGGTACCAATCACCGGAAACCGATTCCTGCTGGGAGTGGAAAGACATTCCTCCGGCGGTGAGGCATATCTGATCGCGAATGCCGAAGGGCACTTGTGGACACTCTTTCAGCAAGGAACCTGGAGTGGGAGGGAATCAACTCCCTGGAGGGAAAACTGCGCATCGATCCGGGCCTTCTCGGGGAGCTGGATCTGAATCTGTTGAAGGAACTGGCCACTGGGTGCAGATCTCAGCCCTGAGAAAGCATATCGCCTCCATCCGGTATGCGCTGGGAGGTAAAGCATGATCCACAGAATGATTCAGGACAGACTGGATAAGGACGCCGGCAGCACCTTTGAGGAAAGAAGGAAACTCTTCCGGGAGATAGTTCAGGAGCTGGCGATCTATTCACTCTCTGCAGGGGGCTTTTTTGAGAAGGCCGTTTTCCATGGCGGTACTGAACTGCGTATGGTTCACTCCATCCCCCGTTTCTCAGAAGACCTGGATTTCTTCGTGAAGAAACCTGACCCCTGCTTCTCATGGGAGAAGTATAGGGAAAGGATCCTTGATACATGCAGCCGTTTCGGAATGAATCCCGTGATAAAGGAAAAGTCTTCAGGAAAGGGCGCAGTAAGGGCAATCATGCTTATTGATGATTCTGATATCGGGACCTCTCCTTCGGGAAGGACAGGCTACACAAGGATACGCCTGGAGATAGACACGGATCCTCCAGCGGGAGCAGCCCTTTCAGGAGCTTTCCTCGATTTCCCTGTACCCCATGAGGTCGTTGTGCCTGACCTCTCCTCTTCCTTCGCGCTGAAGTGTCACGCCCTGCTATGCCGCGTATGGATGAAGGGACGTGACTGGTTCGACCTTTTGTGGTTCCTGGCAAGGGGTGTTCAGCCCCGAATTGATCTGCTTGCCAGTTCGCTGGATCAGACCGGGCCTTGGGCGGGAAAGGGCCTGGGGATCGATGAAAGCTGGCTGGGAGAAGCCCTGTCGCAGAAGGTGCATGAAATGAACCTTGAACAGGTAAAAGGCGATATTCTGCCCTTCGTAAGCAAAGATGAAAGAGCTTCAGTGGAATCCTGGAGCAGGGAAGTGTTCCTCCACTACATTCGCAGGGCTTTCCCCTCCTGATGGAAACCGCGCTGGACGCATACCACTGCCGGTTGATGGGGGAATGACATGAAGATGGAAGCACTGGCCCTGCCTTTTCTCCTCATGGCCTGCAACACCTCACCAGACAGCAATGTAAATTCTGAAAAGCCCGATACTTTCATTGTGGAATGCACCGCCGTGATAGGGACAGTGTTCCCCGAAACGCAGTACGGCTTCGCGAGATAGGAAGCATCTGCCACGGACCGGATGGATCTGTCCTTGTGTCTGATCCCAGGCTGACCGTGGTGAGGAGGTACAGTCCAGACGGTGAATTCATCATGAGCTATGGATCTCCCGGTGAGGGTCCCGGTGAGTTGACCGAACCAAGGGACATCGCCGTAACTGAATCCGGGCTGCTTCTGGTCTCCGACCTTCGCGGGCTGAACTTCTATGATCTTGATACCGGTGAATGGATAGGGCTCAACGGTGAGTACACAAGGCCGGTTCTCCTCAGGATGCTGGGCAGCAGAGACTCTTCGTTCACCGCACTTCGAAGCTGGAGCTTCCTCTCGAATCATGTTCCGGTCCGCACCGCAGAATACGGTCTCTACCAAATGGGAACACCCTCCTCAACCGTTTTCTGGCGGGACTCATCGGTAATAGACCACGGTTCAGGCGACTTCATCAGGCTGTGCAACGAGTTTCCGGTGGTGGCTTCCGACGCCGGGGGCAATGTTTATGTTTCCGAATCCACCGAGTCGGTCCTGCGTATCCTGAAGTATTCACCGGAGGGAGAGCTGCTGCACACCATTACAGAGGAGTACGACCCGGTGCCGCTTACGGATCAGGAGAAGCAGCTGGATGCTGAGTTCTATTCACTACTGCTGCAGAGCCTGGGCATGGACATCGGTTACACGCCCAGAAACTGCTGGAACACGGTTACATCCCTGGGGGTGGACGGCGATTCCAGGATATGGGCCCGTGCCGGCGGGGCTGACCCGCCTTGCTACAGGGTTTTCGATCAGAATGGGGACATTCTCTTCCATGCCATCATCCAGGGCATCCCGGCACAGGGACCCAACCTGCAGATTAGGATCTCTCCCCTGTGCATGGCCGCCTTCGGCTACGATTCTTCCCTGAGCTTCATGCAGGTGTTCATTCTGGGACCGCCGCCCTCCCTGCCCTGAATACGTGCGATTGGGCAAACTCTTTTCCATTGCGCCAACTTATCATTTTTGATAAGTACATGCCATGAAATCCAATGCCCTTCTGCAGGCTGAATGCTGTCTCTTGCCTTAGGACAAATGGGGTTCGTGAAGGATCACCGGTATGTGTTCAGTAAACAGGAGGAAATCCCTGTCATGGGTATAGACGGCCATGCTGCGACGCACCGCCACCGAGCATATGAGAAAATCGGTGTTTGAGCCTTGTATGCCTTCCCTGCGGCATGTATTGAAAAACCATGCCGCAGTGGTGTGATCTGCTGTTTCAAGGGGAATGTCAGGGAATGGTTCCAGATGCTGTTTCAGTCTCTCGAAGTGGGCTTCTTCGCGGATACCGGACAACAGCTCCTGGCGAATCGGACCTATGATCTCCACCCTGTGTTCCAGTATCAGTCGGCGGAGCTCCTTAACCGTATCAGGATGGCTTCCTGATGCCCTTCTAAGGGACCGGGACCAGATGCATGTGTCCACAAGGACCCTCATGTTCTGGCTCTCTGCTTTTTGTAGCTGTATCCTTCCTCATAGTCTATTGAGCCGAAAAGCGAGAGTATCCTCTCCTGTTCGAGATATCGGATGTAATCCACAAGGGCCTGGGTCACAGCAGCCTTCTTGGTGCGATGGCCTCCCAGTTCAACCGCTTTGATGATAAGCTGATCATCGATCTGCAGATTCGTAGCCATGGTTATCACCTCCACACATATTATCACACAATTCTATATGTGGGTCAATGACATTGAGTCCCCGGGAACCCTGGGAGATCTCGGGTTTTTCATGAAGAAAGCGGACACAGGAGGTCATTTTGAACGCCGAGGAGAAAATCACCAACCGCCTGGTGAATGAAACAAGCCCCTACCTTCTTTCCCACTCTGAAAATCCCGTGCACTGGCAGCCCTGGGACGGTGAGGCCTTCCGGCTTGCCCGGGAACTTGACCGCCCGGTGTTCCTCTCCATCGGCTACTCCAGCTGCCACTGGTGCCATGTCATGGAGCGGGAGTGCTTCATGGACACCGAGGTGGCGAAGCTGATGAACTCCAGCTTCATCTCCGTGAAGGTGGACCGCGAGGAGAGACCCGACGTTGACAACCGCTACATGCGGTATGCCATGGCCATGACCGGCAGCGGAGGCTGGCCCCTCAACATGGTCCTCACCCCTTCAGGAAAGCCCTTCTTCGCCGCCACCTACATACCGAAGGAGGGCAGGTACGGAAGAAGGGGAATGCTGGAGCTTGTTCCCCTGCTTGCCCGGGCATGGCGGGAGGAAAGGGAGAGGGTGCTCAGGTCCGCCGGGGAGATAACCTCAGCGGTTCCCCCGGGGCTTACTTCCGGAAAAGCCAGATATCCGGAACCAGTGCAGGGCTGCTACAGGCAGCTTGCCGGGTCCTTCGACAGGAAGAACGGAGGGTTCGGAGGGGCACCCAAGTTCCCGGTCTTTCACAATCTGCTGTTCCTTCTTCGGTACTGGCACCACACCGGTGAAAACCACGCCCTGGACATGGCCCTGGGAACCCTTGCCGCCATCAGACACGGCGGGGTCTACGACCAGCTGGGGGGAGGGATTCACCGCTACGCAACCGACGCAGGCTGGAGGGTGCCCCACTACGAAAAGATGCTCTATGATCAGGCCATGCTGACCCTTGCCTGCCTCGAGGCCTATCAGGCATCGGGTAACCTTCTTTTCAGGCAGACAGCGGAGGAAACGCTGGATTTCGTCCTTGCTGAGATGACATCCCCCTCGGGAGGATTCTACTCCTCCATGGACGCCGATGACCCCGTGGGAGAGGGGGCGTATTACTCATGGAGCCTGAAGCAGCTCTCCCGGGTGCTCGGTGACCGTGATGCCCGTAAGGTTGCCCTGCTGTGGAACATTGACCATGACGGTGCCTGCACCCCCAGGCTTTCACCCCCGGACTCCTGGATACCCGCCCCTGCAGCCGCGGCGCCCTCACCGGACCCGGGTGTGATGGATCAGCTTCTGGAGGAAAGGCGGCTGAGACATGCTCCGGCGATTGACGAAAAGATACTCGCCGACTGGAACGGCATGATGACAGCGGCCCTGGCCAGGGCTTCGCTGGTGCTGAACCGGCCGGATTACGCCCTTGCAGCACGGCGGGCGTTTGCGCACATCACCGGGAACATGATCTCCCAGGATGGGCTTCTGGTGCACAGCTGGAAGGGGGCAAACCGGGGAATGAGGGTTTTCTGGACGACTACGCCTATCTGATATGGGCTTTGATAGAGCTGCATTCCTCAACACTTGATGGGGAATACCTCACCCTGGCCCTGGAGCTGCAGGAAAAGCAGGACCGCCTCTTCCTGACAGAAGGCGAGGGGGTGTATTCCTTCGCCTCGGGGGGTGACCAGCTGCTGCCTGAAACCGTTACCGTGGAAACCCACGACGGCGCGGTGCCCTCGGGAAACTCCGTTACCCTGATGAACCTGCACAGGCTTTCCTCCCTGGCACCGGACGGGGCTTATGAAAGCAGTGCCGCCGCCCTCACCGAAGCCCTGCTCCCGGTTGCGGCCCCTTCACCGGCTTCCTATTCCATGCTCCTGGCCGGGGTACTCAGTGGGCCGGCCCATTTTCACATCGGTCTTTCAGTGAAGGACACCGGCCTGTTCCTGGATGCGGTCCGAAGGCTTTATCTCCCCGACGGGACCCTGTCCATCCACCGGTCTCTGGAAGGCCCCGGGGCGGTGGTCTGCGGAGGGGCTCATGTTTACCTCCGGTGGATGATCCCGATGAGCTTGCTTCGCTTCTTAAGGGGCGTTAGCCTATTGACAGACATGTGAATTCAGCTGTTAACGCCCATCCTGTTTTCTGTAACCCAGTCGGTTACCCGGGGGAGGAAGCATAACGGGAAGCATTTCTCTCAGTAGGGCAGGTCGTCGGGTTTTACACCGACATGGTCAGGCTCGGGATCAGAACGGAACCTCACCGCGGGAATGGAGTCAAGACCTTTCATGAGGCACTGCACACCCTGTGCATGCCGTCCATCACCCTGCCTTCGCTGGACAGGATGATGGGATGGGAAAGGTCGACCCGTTCCATGAGACCTGCGTGGAGGGCCACGCTCCTGCATGTGGGTCTGTCCCCCTCGAGGCCGTACCAGAAGGTCTCGTCCAGCTCGGCGATGTCCGACAGGGGCACCTGCTCCACGGGAAGGCCGAAGGAGAGCTCTATGAGCCTGTGGACATCCCAGGCAAGAAGCCCCTTCTCCGACTCTCTGAAGTGGTACTGTTTTCTCATCAGGAAACCCCTTTTCCTTCATTGCCGCATTGATCTGTCCCGGGCATGATACAGAAGGCAGTTCGCCGGGTCAATGAACGGATAGTATTGACGTAAAAAGAGTTAACCTCTATCATGAAGATAGTGTTATCGTTTTATCGTGAAAAGGAAAATCCATGAAAGCGCTGTGGAGAACCAGAGCCAGAAGCATACTCCAGAAATGCATACGGACATATTCCAACCGGACGGCTTATCTGATGCCCGTTCTCTGCACGGCCATCCTCAACGCCCAGCCTGCGGCCCTATCGATGCAAACCTTCCCTTCTTCCCTGCTGGAAACCGAGGACGGCGGTTTCATCATGGCGGGGGAGCCCGGGCTTGAGGTAACGGGGTTTTCCAGTGAAGGGTCCTTCCTTGCCTACACACTCACAGGGGTATACGAGGGCAGTGCTTTCCCTTACTGTGAGATTCACATTCTGGACACAGCCACCGGCAACATCCTATGCAGTTACCGCGAAGTGGACCAGACCCTCAGCCTTACTCCTCTCGAGGTAAAAGAGGAGCTCTTGACCGAGTTTGAGACAGAACTTGAGGAGTACGGCATCATCCCGGGGGATGAGGGGGTTTCCCTTGAATATCCCCCTATGGACTCGCCCCCGGAGGCACAGATCATAAGTTTCCTCGTGGACAGCGGAGTTGTGGGTATGCCAGCAGGCCTTTACTCCCTCGATCTCTTTCAGTCCGTCTCGGACACTTCCCGGGAGCTAAGGGGAATGAACCCCTCTGAATGCCGGCTGAACCTTACCTCCGCAGGTAGAAGTCTTTCAAAGAACCTGCTGGACTGGAGGGAAGAACCCTGGCTGAAGGAGAATGTCTACAGGTTCACCATAAGGGACTTTCTAATACACCCCTCAGGTTTCATGGTGGTCTTTCTGGAATGCACTGTTATGGGCTTCGAGATACCAGAACAGGAGATAGTTCCCCTTGTGTTTCATGTCCTTGATCCGGGAGCTGCCTTCCAGACCCGTCAGCCCTTCTCAAGTATCGCAAGCTTTTCCCTGAAGTCGGCCTCGGGGACTTTGGCATAGAGTTCGCTGTAAAGCTTGATTGCGGCTGTTCTGTGCTCCTCTTTGCCTGTGATCCGGTACAGGTGCAAGCAAATCTCCGCGGAGAAGTCATCTCCCAGGGAATGGGTCTTCAGCAGCTTCGCCAGCCTTACCTCCGCTTCAGCAGGTTGAGACAGGGCCTGGAAAAGGCTCTCATGTAACTCGAGGTAGGGAACCATGTCAGCGGCGTTCAGCCTGTGGGTCATTTCCCGGGACTCTGCCAGCATCCTTTCAGCGGCTCCCTGGTGACCGGTGAAGAGCATTATCTCGCAGCAGTCCAGCATTGAGTCAAGCAGCTGATACTCCTCTCCAATCTCCCGGCGCATGGAAATGAGGGATTCAACATGTTCAGCCGCCTCCTGACCCCTGCCCTCCTTCATGGACAGCAGAGCGAGTTGATAGAGCGTGCCCATCTGCACATCTTTATCCAGCCCCTCTGACAGATCAAGGGCCTCCTCAAGGTAATCCCTGGCTTTCTCCCGGCAGCCCATGCTCAGGTAGAGCCTTCCTGTCTCCTTCGAGGTGATCGCCCTGTTCCTGGTGTCACCGGCGGCTATGGAGGTTTCCAGGCTTCTGATCATCCATTCCAGTGCCGCGGAGAAATCACCCCTCATCTGGTGGATGTGGCCTGTCTGGCGCATGGCGAAGGCCATGCTGTAGGCGATCCCCAGCTCCCGCGCCATTGCCAGCTGCCTGGTGTAGAAGGACATGGCCCCGTCCAGGTCACCCGCCTGCTCGTGCATCACCCCTATGTTACCCAGGACATAGGTCATGCTCTCCCGGTCGCCCACCCTCTCGGATATGCCCATGTACTCATCGAGATACCGGCGGCATTCATCATAGTTCCTCCGGTAGTACTCCACCACACCCAGGTTGTTCACCGTGTTGGCCTCCACCCTCATGTTGCCGCACTTCACCGCTATCTCCCTGGCTTTTTTCAGGTACTTTTCAGCTTCATCCAGCTGATAGCGGTACAGGTAAACATTCCCCATATCCGAAGTGTTCATTGCCAGGAAGTCCATGTCACCGCTTGCCTCCGCCAGTCTGATGGATTCCTCCAGGTCTTCCTGCGCGCTGTCGAAGTTGCCCACCACCATGTTTATGTTTGCCCTTACGCTCCTGCTCTCCATCAGACCCTTTTGGTTCCCCACCCTCACATAATGCTCCCAGGCGGTTTCCAGGTGTTTGATGGCTTCTTCGTTGCTGCCCCGCCGGTGTTCCAGGGCGGCATGGTGCCGGAAGCAGTCCGCGCAGCAGTCATCCAGGGAGTTCTCCAGAGCCGCCTGTTTGTTCCGTTGAATGACCTCCTCGGCATCGGTCCATCTGCCAGTCTTACCAGGGGATGTATCATTTCAAGTTCTGTCCGGATCCGGTCCTCAGGCGATGTCCGGTGGGCGAGAAGCCTGCCCAGGAGTTCCACCGCCTCCTGGTTGCGGTACTCGCCGGTGGCGAAATCCACCGCCTTCCGCAGGTACTCCACGGCCTTGCCCTCCGTTCCGGCCTTTTCGTAATGGTAGGCAATGTCCGCGAACCTTCCGCTGCTTCCCCGATACAGATCCTCCATGGAGCTGGCCGCAAGGCGGTGTAGCGTCCGGAGCTGCCTTCTGAGCTGCATGCCATAGGCAACCTCCCGAAGCATGGTGTGGCTGAAGATGTAGAGCAGCTCGTTCAGGGCTGACCAGATGGCTTCCTTCTCCCCCTCGGCAAGCAGGGAACCCAGTGAGTGGTTGTCTCCCCGGAGCATGGCAGAGAGCACCTGCACATCGAACTCCCGTCCCAGGACCGCCGCGGTCTGAACCAGTTCCTTCAGCTTCCCTGATAGCCTGTCCATCCTGGCCACTATCAGGGACTCTATGCTTTCCGGTATCTCCGGCTCATCACGGCGCAGATAAAGGCCCTCCGGTCCCTCAAGCAGAAGTGAGCTCTCAGCAAGGTAGCTGCAGAACTGCTCGATGAAAAATGGATTGCCCTGGGTTCGTCCCATAATGAAGGATGAGAGCTTTCCGGAGATCTTTCCTGACAGCCTTGCCTCGGCAAGGTCCAGGATCTCCCGTCCCTCCAGTGGCTCAAGGGTCATCCCATGGACCGGCACGGCGCCATCAAGCCCAAGCCGTGGCCGTGAACCATCGTCCAGGAACCTGGAGGTCACTGCTATGGCGAAGGGAAAATCCTCCACGTTCAGGGTGATGGTCTTCAGGGCTGCCATGGAATCGGAGTCCAGCCAGTGGAGATCCTCCAGCAGGAAGATGGAGGGGGCTATGAGACTCTGTGCCTTGAAGAAGGCCTTCAGTGCCAGGAGCGTGTTGTCGAACCTGCCCCTGGCGTCAAGCTTACTGTGAAGGGAGTCTTCGCTGAAGAAGCCCAGCATGGCCGCAAGGAGCGACCTGGTCCTTTGCAGCTCAAGGATCACAGGTTCTGTCCGGTTCCTGTCGGGAAGCCCTCCAGGGTATTTATCAGCCTGTCCCACTCTTCCTGGAAGACCTCTTCTCCATGGTCACCCCCGGTGATGTTCGACAGTCCGGAATACTCCTTCAACAGATGGGTGAAGGGACCCAGACTTTTTTTAATGACACCATCGGTCCTCATGGTGAATGACTGGTATCCTGGAAGGCGGGATATGAGGTCCGCCATAAGGCGGGACTTTCCCACCCCGGCTTCACCATAAACACAGGTTACTCCGGCGAACTTCCCACGGGCAAGGGGGTCAAAATGGCCCTTCATTTCAGCCATTTCACCACCTCGGCCCACCAGGGCACCCCTGAAGCCAATGCCACCAGGCATATCGGTAATATCCACCATATCAACAATTTCCAGGGGAAGACTCTTTCCCTTTAAGAACAGCTCCCTTGAACCGCCGATGGAAAGCTTCCTTGAGAAAGAACCAAGGAAGTCAACGGGCAGGCACACACTCCCCCACCCGGCGTTCTGCATTATTCTGGCCGCGGTGTTCACGCAGTCGCCCAGAACCGTGTAGGTGCACCGCCGGCTGGTGCCCACCACCCCGGCGAAGGCGGTGCCCGAAGTAATACCCGTTCGTATGCTTTGTTTGAAGTCATCCCGGAGCTCCCGGGCAAGGCTCAGGGCCCTGTCGGCGTTGTTCTCCCAGGAAACAGGAGCCCCGAAGACTATCAGTACATGAGGCCCCTTGTCGTCAAAGAACATTCCGTTGAAGTATCCACCGTACTCGGTGGTCTTTGAAAGTATCCGGCTCACCATACCATCGGCTTTTGCCATCTCCCCGGGGCGAAGGCCCAGGAACATGGATACTACATTGCGGAACTCTCCCCCGGGCCGGGCCCTCAGCACCGCCTCGGGGTAGAACTTCCCGGCAATGGTGGGCCGCACCCTGCCAGAGGGTTTCCGGTTGCCCCCTTCGACACCTCTCAGCTGCGAAAAGCTCGGTGCGGTATAAATAATGCCGGCCCTTCGCCCCCTGGTTACCCGGACGCATTCCTCTATTGCCGGCCCGAAAAAGCAGAAGGCCTTTCTGTCCCCGCCGAAAATCCTCCAGGCCGTCTCTCCCCCGGCCAGGCCAAGTCGGGCTTTCATACTTCTGCCGAAGGGCTTCTCACCCAGGGAAAAGCCCTTCATTATCCGTTCAGCGGAGGCACGGGCCCCCTGGCCCGTGTCTCCGGGAAAGACCGCGGTGATCCCGTCCCCGGCGAATGTGGTGATGAACCTCCTCCTTGATAGATGGAGGTGATGAGGGTTCGTATATCCTGTTGATGAGTATGGACAGGTCCTCGGCGCCTGCCTTCCCTTTTTCATCAGTTCTTCGGTGATGGAGGTGAAACCGGCGATGTCCACATGAAGGGCGGATGCCCGGAAACTGCCGCCGGATGCATCCCCCACCTTATGTAACCTGTCGCTTATGAACCCGGGTATTACGTTGCGCACTGATGCCCTCCGGCTGATAGGGACATCTGAACAATATGGCAGGGGGAGCTTCCGGTAAAGGAAGCATGCCCTCAGCAGGGCAGGTCGCCGGTTCAATGAACGGATAGTATTGACTTGAAGGGAGTTATCCTCTATCATGAAGGAAATTGCAACTAGTATTGTAATTTTATTGCGAAAGGAAAAGGTATGGAACCGTTGTGGAGATCCAGAACCCGGAGCATACTCCCGGGATGCATACGGACATATTCCAATCGGATGGTTTGCCTGCTGCCCTTTCTCTTCACGGCCATCCTCAACGCCCAGCCGGCGGTCCAGTGGACAAAAACCTTCGGCTCTTCCCTGATGGAGGTAGGCTACAGCATTCTGGAAACCGATGACGGCGGTTTTGTCATGGCAGGGGTCAAAACCTCTTCCGGTGATTCCCAGGAGGATTTCTGGCTGCTCAAGGGGGATGCGAACGGGAACCTGCTGTGGGATAGAACATTCGGAGGAACAGGGAGAGAGTATGCCTATTCAGTTTGCCACACGGCCAGTGGCGGATACGCCCTCACCGGATTCACCGATTCCTGGGGTGCCGGGGGCAGAGATTTGTGGGTGGTGGTAACCGACGGGAACGGCAACGAGATATGGTCAGAAACCGTGGGTCTGACGGGCTATGATGAAGGTCGGTCCATCGCGCAAACACCCGATGGGGGTTCATAGTTACCGGTTACACGACATCTTATACCACGGAAAGCATGGATGTTCTCCTGGCAAGGTTCGACGGAACCGGGAGCCTCCTCTGGTCGCGGTCCTTTGGGAATGATGAGCCGGACTGCGGCTATGATGTCATTACGACATCCGACGGCGGATATGCCATCGCTGGCCATTTTTCCGGCTGGCGTCCCGGTGACACCGATGTATGGCTGATCAAGACCGATGACCAGGGGATCGAGGAATGGAACAAAAGGTTCGGCGATTTCGGCGATTTCAAGGCGGACGGCGCCAGATCCCTTCAGCAGACAGCCTCCGGCAATTACATCCTCACAGGCTACGTATCCAGTGAATACCAGGGAAGCTCCGATCTTTGGATCATCCTCACCGATGGCGAGGGAAACATGCTCTGGGACTCGGTTCTGGGAGGAACGGGGAACGACTTTGGCACCGTGATAGAAGAAACCTGGGAAAGCGGTTTCCTGGCCGCCGGCAGCACAACTTCCTTCGGTGCCGGGAGCAGCGACATCTGGCTGATCAAGACCGACTCCGCCGGGGATACTCTGTGGACCATGACCCTGGGGGGAGACCAGTGGGACCAGGGACATGACGCCCTTCAGATATCCGACGGAGGCTATTACGCCGTGGGCAGCACAAGGTCCTATGGAAGCGGTTCCTCAGACGCCATAGTCTGCAGGCTGGCACCGGAAACAGGTATCGGGCAAAGTGCCCTTCCGAAGGGTCCGTCATTCGTCAGGGTCTGCAATCCGGCGGTGAGCGGTAACGGTATCGATGCGGCCTTTTTCCTCCCTGAACCGTCTCAAACCACATTTGCCATCTACGATCTGGGAGGAAGACTGCTCCATACCACAGCTGAGGGATCTTTCCCGGAGGGCCTGAACCACAGGACACTGATCCCCGAAGAAAGGCTCGCCCCGGGGTGCTACATTCTGAACATGATACTTCCCCGGGAAAGCAGGGCAACATGCTTCACTGTGGTCTACTGAGCGGTCTCCAGTTCTTCCTGCTTAGGGTTCATAAGATCGTATAGTCCCACGGGGCACGGATATGCCAGCCGGGAACCGGGATACTGGACCAATTCTATGTATGAACCATGCCACCTCTGCGATACCGTTCAAGATGGAGATACACCGTTCCAGTACAGGATGTGATTCTTCCCGGATGACTCTTCCGGGACCCCCTGGGGACCGAAGGGGGACACCCGGGCAGTTCCTTTTCCCGCGGTGCAACCGGCGCAACGAAGTATTCCATGTAGGGCCCATAGAGTATGCTGAACCACACCAGAGAGCTGTCCGGGGAAAGAACGGCCCGGTCAAGGAGCGGCAGGTGGAAAATGGGGGCGCATTCTCCTCCGAACCATGTCAGGCTGCGCCTGGCGGACCAGACCTCCGTGCTGTCCACCAGGGAGACAAGGGCCATTCGAACCGGTACCACGGGAGGTTCTCCGTCAAGGTGGTCCTGGAAGTTCAGGCAGGCTTCCGCCATCCGGTGGAGGTCTTCCTCCGAGTAATCGAGCTTCAGGGAATAAGCCGCGGTCCCATCCAGTATGGATGCCATGGAGGCAACGGGGGTTCCCGGTTCGGTGTGCTCCGGCGGTGGTATCGAAGCGGTTGCGGAGCCGGCGGCGGTGATAAGGAGCAGAGCTTCCTCCACCTCGGCGGAGAGGTCATGGACAACCGTTTCACTTACCCAGGCGGTGTCCGACTGCCAGCCCAGGAAAAGGGCATTTGGCTGTGTCACCGCTTCCCGGGGCCACTCCTCCCCCGGCGGGGCCAGCAGCAGCATCAGAATCGGAACTACCATGTACATCCTCCGGGGCCGGGATCGTCTTCAGTCACCAAGACCGTATGTGTGATTGACCATGGACTACAGGGTCAGGTATAGTCTTTTTGCTTTCATAATTGATCGAATGAAACATTGCCAGTGGTGGTTGACATCGCATTGGGAACCCTGACGGGTGGTTATTCATGAAGTGCTATCTTACGATCATTGTCCTGATTTTCACCCTGGTCGGCGCCATCATATTCGCCATGGCTTCGCCATCCACGGCGACACAGGCACCACAATCCAGGACCGGTCCCTGGAGCTGAAGCTCCTGGGCATCTTTTTCATCATCAGCCCCTGGATAGCCATCTTTTTCCTGAACCTGAAGCTGAAAAAAGACCGGGACTTCACCTCATCGATTATGGAAACCGGCACCAGGAAGAGCGCCATTCTTGTCAGCTGCGACGAGACCGGCACCTATGTGAATGAAGCCCCGGAGGTGGAGATAACCCTGGATATTCTCGACGACGACGGAAGCCTCCGCCGGAGTGGCTTCAAGGGTGTGATCGCCATAACTAACGCGGTCCGGGTGAAGCCGGGGATGTCCCTGGAGGTAACGGAAAGCGACAGGGGGATAGTGATCCACTGGCCGGAGAGCTGATCTCAGTTGCCTATCAGACAGATTCCGACGGTCTCTGAGATGGTCTCACCGGAGAGTCTGCAGAGATACAGCCCCGGTGGAAAGCCATTCCCGGCCCAGCAGACTGAATGACTTCCCGCTGACATCCGGCGGTTCTCAAGGATATCCACCTGCCTGCCGGAAAGATCAAAAATGGCCACCGTTGTGAACATTTCCTCCGGCAGATCGAAGGAAATGACCGTAGAACCGCCGCATGGATTCGGGCTGACCGCGAGACCATGAACAGTGGTAGGGTTGAAGTTCAGCCCGGTTCCCGTAACGGTGAATGAAACCGTATCAGAGGCCGAGGGCGAGCCGGAATTCCATGAGGTCAGTATGAGCTGGTTCTCCCCTGCATCGGCATTTATGCTTCCCGCATAGCTGAAACGAAGCTCCTCCCCTATCGCGTAAAGCTTCCAGTCCATACCGGCAATGTAGACTATGCCGTCGGTTATTGCCGGGCTGGAGTATATCTCGGCCCCGTCCGTGGGATAAGACCAGATCTCTTCCCCGGTATCCGCTGACAGGGCCCTTATGTCACCCAGTTGCCTGTCTGCCCCCTCGCCGAAGAAAACAACCCCGTCGGCGATACCGGGTGAACCGTGCTGAACCCCGGGAACGGACCATACCTGGGATCCGTAGTCTGACTCCAGGCAATGAAAAGAATCAACCTGATCGGCGAAGAAAAGACGACCGTTTGCAAAAGCCGGTGTGGCAGCTATGTACCATGAACTCACAGGGGTCGACCATATTGTGGTGCCTGTGTTACAGTTTATGCCCCTGGCGATACCGTCAAAACCGCAGATGTAGATCACATCGTCCACCACCACCGGTGAGGAATCCCAGTAGCCTGAAACCGATTCGCCGTTGCTCCAGAGAATGGAACCATCCGCGGTATCCAGAGCATACAGATCTCCGTTATATGTGGCACATAAAGTCTGTTGCCGTGAAGGGTAACGCATCCTGTGGAGTATGATGGAAGCTGGGAACACCAGATCTCCTCCCCCGAGAAGGCATCCAGGGCATAGATATCCATACTGGACCAGTCCGGTGCATAGCTGAAATAGGCAACCCCTTCACCGACGGCTGGGGTGCCGTTCATCTTGAAGCTGGAAGTTGAAGGTTTATAGGCCCATATCCTCTCTCCTGTAAGTGCGTCGAGACAGAAGGCCGAATCGGCGGCAACGAAGATCATGCCATCGTACCATGTAACCGCGTCATCAACATGGTCGTTCACATAGTAGCTCCATATCAACTCACCGGTTACGGCATCCAGAGCGAATACGGTGGACTGCAGGTCAGATACATGATACACAACACCGTTCACCACCACGGGGCTGCAGAACTCATGGGTGTTCCCGGTTATACTGTCCGCAGCCCACAGCAGGGTTGGTTCCATTGGCGCAGGAGATAGGGAAAACCCTGTGTGAAGATCGTTGCCCATATAGGTGTGCCAGTCGGTGGACAAACGGGGCACCGCTTCCGGTGCGGCCCCATTCAGAATGAAGGTCACAGAATCCGGAGGATAGTTCTCGTTGGTCACGAGAGCCTTCAGATCCAGCCAGTCAGCTGCGTATGTTTCGCCGTCGACAGGCGCTGTCACCAGCACGGTGGAAGACGCCGCCAGAAGGATCCATACAAAGGTCTGAATGTACATGCTTCTCCAATACCGCCGGGGAATATCATCTCATTCTACTAATGGAATCATGCAAACGCTGAATAATGTCAATAGGGCCCATTTCCCGGAGCATCCCGTTGACCCAGGAACACCGATGATTCATTATTGTTTAGAGGAAGGCCCCTCAGGGAACGGGAGGAGCTATGTTTCGCTTTGTTTGCTTTCTTCTGCTTGGTTCGGCATCCAGTGCCCTTTCAGACATTCCCATAACCGTTTTCAACACCCATGAGGTAACCTGGGCTTCGGACATACAGGATCTGGCCATGAACGGGGACGGGAACATCCTCCTCGCAAGGAGCAACGGAGACGGCAAGATCTATCTTCTGGATCCCTGCTCCCTGACCATTCAGGGAGAAGTGGACCTCCCCGGGGGTATCGACGGATTCGGACTGGCATACAGCTGGGACGGTTCGGGACAGAGATACTACGTTGATTCCGCCTCGGAATCACTCATTTACCATTCCGACGGCTCCGACAGCTGGGCCTCCTTCCCTAACCCCTCCGGCAATGCTGGAGCGGGAATGGACATCGACAACATGATCGGTGAGTATTCCGACCTCTACCAGGCCTTTTCCCAGGAGCCCCACCTATTCTACAGCATAGACAGGGAGGACTACTCCTGGGAAACATGGAACCTCCCCGGGATCACCGGAGAGGTAAGCGGTTTCATGGTCCACCAGGTTGCCACAATGGACGGATATCCTCCATTCGCACTGATACTTACAACAAGGGACACCCATCAGTTCTATTTCTTCTGGGAGGGGTCTCCGGACTACACTCTCTACGGGCAGGAGGACTGCCCCTTCCCGTGGAGGAGTCACTGGGCCTTGCCTGGTTCTTTAACTGGAATACGGTTTTCTGGAGCTGGAAGGGAACCGACGGGAAGTACTACATAAGTGAACTGCTTATCCCGGTATTCGGAGGGATAGAGGAACAGACCACCGGTATTTCCGGTTCGCCCGGGCTCTCTGTTGCCTCGAACCCCTCAAGGGGCTCCGCAGGATACGGGTCAACCCTGGCTGGAAAACAACGGCTGAGTTGAGTGTGTTCGATGTTTCCGGCAGACATGTGGAAACCCTGACCCGGGGAATAATCAGCTCCCGAGGCGGTACCTTCACCTTCTCCGGCCCCCCGGGGATCTACACAGCCAGGCTCGCGGTTCAGGGCAATGCGGAAACCCTGAGGTTCGTCATTACGGACTAGGGGCGTCGGTGGATGCCAGCACCTCCGGGGCCACAAGGGTTATCCAGACGAACAGGCTCTCGGCCACTATGCGTTGCCGGTACCATTAAGGTGAACCCCGGAAAAGTCGGTGTAAAGCTCCTGTCCACTATCCGCGAGGACATCGGCGAAGGATCTTGTCTGCAGACCGTCGGCCAGCAGTAACCTGAAGTACTCATAGGCGGTTTCGTGAACGGTGAAGAAGAGATCCTCTTCCGAAAGCGCCATCCGGGCTTCCAGTATCTCCCTTTCGTGGGGGCTGAGACCCTTCCGTCCGTACCAGATGGAGGGCTGCCATGCTGATATCACGGAGAAGCCGTACCTTTCCCCCAGGGCGAATGCCATTTCCAGGTTCCTGCCGTAGAGTTCCACGATGGAATAGGCAAGGGAATCGCACAGGGAAGGATCTCCCTGGAATCCCCGGTGTTCCGCGGCGTCGGTGCCGTCTTTCCCGATTAGATTTGTCAACTGCCAGAAGCTGGTTTCCATGAACAGCCTGGCAAGGGCGTCACCTGCTGAGAAACCCGAATCCAGGTTCTCGAATCTGCTCCTTATCCCTTCTTCACCGAAGAGGGCCCCGGGAGAACCGGCCTGACAGGCGCTCCAGATGTCGTTAAAACCGTCGTAGAAAACCACAAGGTCCGGGATCCTGCCCCCCTGCAGCTGTATCATCAGTTCCACCAGATTCTGGGTTGAAACGAATGCCTGCTGGGCAAGCACCATTACACTGACGCTTTTCTCTGAATTCCTGTTCAGCAGATACTGAAGATGGGCGCCTATGGTTTCATGATCCGAAACGCCGCTGCCCCACATGGCAGAGCCTCCCATAAGAAAGATCACGAAGTCCGCCCCTTCATCCGGAGCTCCAGGAACATTGCGGTAACCGTTCCGGTCAATGGAACAGGAGTCACCGAAGGCCTCGGGATTCCCCGCCACATCACATAGGGCGCGAATCTGCCCTCGGGCAGGGAGGGAGCGTCGGTTTCGCGGTGTTCTGTCCGGTTCAGCCTGCGCTCCTCCGGTAGATAATGGGGTCTTACCACCTTGAACAATGCGATGGATGCCATTTCTATCATGAGCAGGACGGCCAGCAGGTTCAGAAGTATCAGGCCGAAGGCCCGGTAGGCTGAGGGAGCCCTTCTGCCAAGGGCCGCAAGGATCACAAGAGAGACTCCGGATACGGCAAAGATCACCTGATTATGGCTGAAGCCCTTTCCGGCACTCAAGCCCAGAACATTGGAAAGAAGGGCCGTGAGGATCATCAGTGTACCGGCGATGAAACCCGTCGTTCTGAGTGCCTTAACGGTTTCAGGACTCAGCCTGGCGGTATCTGAAGCTTCCTTACCGGTTTTCTTTCTTCCCATTATCCCTTGCGGTGACCCCGGGGGCGATCCTTCCCATAATATGCTTTCCAGACGGCCTTCCTCCTGGCGTGACGGAGGAGATGAACCCCATGGTGCTGATTATAGTTGATATCCTCAGGGATGATATACTCTCATCGAGGCCTTCAGCCGCTGATGGTGGGCGAATCATACCCAGGCCAGGGCTAACAGCATCCCATGGGATAGGTGCGCCGACTCCAGGATTTGGCGGGGGTAGTATATTGCTCTTCCGATTTCCTGAGGAGTTTTCATGCTTAAACGATTCCTGAGCTACTACGGACCCCACCGCTTCCTGTTCTTCATCGACATACTTGTTGCCCTGCTCTCATCTGGGCTTGCCATACTGATCCCTTCCATGGTTCGCACACTTCTGCAGGATCTCATTCCCTCCCGGGATGTGGATGGAATGGTCCTTTATTTCGCTCTGATGGTGGGCATCTACCTTGCGAAAATGGTCTTCGAGTTCATCCGGATGAAGTGGGGGCATATACTCGGTGTCCGCATGGAGTACGACATGCGGGAGGACATCTTCAGGCACATTCAGAAGCTCTCCTTCAACTATTTCGACAACACCAAGACCGGCCACATAATGTCCCGGATCTCCAACGACCTCAACACCATTGCCGAGGTGGCCCACCACGCGCCGGAAGATCTCATTCTCTCTTTCTTCCTTATCGTTGGTTCCTTCATCTTCATGTTCAGCTTCAACTCGACCCTGGCCCTCATTTCGCTTGTTCCTCTGCCGCTGATGATAATTTGGGGAGTGCGTTATGGCGGCAGGATGCGCCGGGGCTTTCGACGGGTAAGGAAGAAGATCGCCGATATCAACAGTGCCGTTGAGAACTCCGTCCAGGGCATTCGAGAGGTGAAGTCATACGCCAACGAAGAGCTGGAGATGGACAAGTTCGGCACCGTGAACACACACTTTCGACTGGCCAAGGAAAAATGTACACCATAATGGGGGTGTTCTACTCCGGTTTCGGCTTTTTCACAGACATGTACTATCTCACAGTGATTGCCGGAGGCGCGTGGCTTTACCTGAACGGACGAATAACTCCTGCTGACATAGTCGCATTCATCCTTTACATCAACATCATACTCAAGCCGATACAGAGGCTGATGAACTTCACCGAGCAGTTCCACCAGGGAGCCGCCTCCTTCGAGAGGTTCACTGAGATAATGGACATCGAGCCGGACATTGCCGATGCCCCGGATGCCCGTTCCTATTCATCGGTAAGGGGCGAGGTTGAGCTTTCCGGAGTATGGTTCAAATACTCATCCTCCCCGGACTGGATTCTTAAGGATGTGTCCCTTTCGGTTCCAGCGGGGGAATCGGTTGCCCTTGTGGGAGAGTCCGGCGCGGGAAAGAGCACCATCGTTTCCCTTGTGCCCCGTTTCTACGAACCACTGAAGGGAACGGTCTCCATAGACGGCCACGATGTGATGAAGCTTCAGCAGAGGTTCCTGAGGGAGAACATAGGCCTTGTTCAGCAGA
Source organism: Candidatus Sabulitectum silens (assembly GCA_001875255.1). Lineage (GTDB taxonomy): Bacteria > Fermentibacterota > Fermentibacteria > Fermentibacterales > JCC-6 > Sabulitectum > Sabulitectum silens. The sequence goes on from MJAN01000002.1 coordinate 456,174, forward strand.
ACGTGTTCCTCTTCGACGACACCATTCGGGAGAACATCATGTACGGAAAACCCGAAGCCACCGAGGAAGAGATGATCACCGCCGCCAGGGATGCCAATATACATGACTTCATCATGTCACTTCCCGACGGCTTTGACACCTACGTTGGCGAACGGGGGGTGAAGCTATCCGGGGGCCAGAAGCAGAGGGTGTCCATTGCCCGTGTGTTCCTGAAGAACCCGCCGATACTCATCTTCGACGAAGCCACTTCTTCTCTGGACAATGAATCCGAGGGCCTTATTCAGGAGGCAATGTTCCGCCTCAGCGAGAACCGTACCACCATCATCATTGCCCACAGGCTCTCCACTGTTAGCCATGTGAACAGGATATTCGTTCTTCACGAAGGCTCGGTGGCCGAGTCCGGCAGCCACCCCACACTCATGGAGCTGGGCGGCCACTACCACAGGCTCTACACCCGGGGCAGCATCTGACCGATCCTGGGTGTTTCTTGAAGCATCCTTCCTCAGGGCTTCAGGACCGAGTAGGTTCCGGTGCCGTGGTCTGGGCCCCAACCCACGCAGAAAATGACCAGTTCCCCGTTGGGATCTCTTCTCAGATGATCGAAGCTTTCGTGGTTCTCCCCGGGAAGACCGTAATAGAGCCTGCTGATCTCGGTGCCGTCACTATCCAGGCGTACAAGCAGAGCGTCATCGGTGTTCCTGGGTTCGTTGTCGGCTACGGTGAAGCCTGAGGCCAGTATCTCTCCATTGTCCTCCTCCATCACCGAAAGCAGATAAAGCTGCTGGTAGCCGCTGTCAGGCTGAAGGAGAGCTGTCCAGAGTTCATCGCCGGACCTGCTGGTCTTTACCAGAAGACCGCTCATCTGGCCTTCAAAGGGCCAGTGGGTCCCTCCGAAGATGTACCCGTCGGCGGTAGCCGAAGCGGAGTGAAGGGTGGAAACCCCCCTGGTCGTAACCCTGCTCCCAGAGAAGACCGCCGTTAAGATCGAATAGTCCTGCGAAACCCTGAGTCTCACCGGAACCCTCCATCCTCCCAACGATCAGGATGCCATCTTCATTGGCAGTAACGGTCCGGATCTCCTGGAGGAGATCCCCCTCCAGCTCCCGGGTGATGACGCCGCTTTCATCCAGCAGGGCCATGTAGAAGTACCTGCCCCCGAAATCGTCATCGTACCTGTTCCCTCCCATGGCGAAACCGCCATCCGCAAGGGATACAACGGAGCAGCCGTCCACCAGCATTATTCCGGTGTCGGTGAACCACTCCACCTCACCGCTGGGGGTAAGCTTCGCCGCGGCGGTCTCACTGCTTTTACTGTATTCGGGACACGAAATGAAAAACCCTCCATCGGAGGCGGAGCAGATGGATGTAATGCCGGTTACCCTCTGGTCATCCACACGAACTTTTCCGACAGGGTCTCCGGGAGCCAGTATGAGAACCCTGTGCCTGTCCTCTGCACCATCCCACCAGTAGCAGCAAATCAGCGGTCCGCCATCCCGGGACACCCCGGTGCTGGTACAGTCCCACTCATCGGGAAGACGCAGCTCATAAGTGAGGCTGGATTCCAATGGCTGGAGCAGCATAACTACCGCGCAAAAGACAATGCCCATGGGAAACCTCCAATTCTAAAGAACGAAACTGGATTCAGCCTTGCAGCTATGGGAAATATAACCTTGACGAAGATTGATTTCTATCTATCCATCATTATTATATCATAATGCAAGGCATTTGAACGGATCAGACCGGTGAACACCAGGGACAAAGAGGACAGCGAGGGCACCTTTCTGTGATGAAGCGTCTGAACCGCCCAGGCTCTCCCCCTTGAAACTGGTCTCCGGTGGGTCTTTTCATCAGCCACGGCACTCTTCAGCATCTTCCACTATTTACGTTACCAATGGGTCCCTTTATAAATATGCCATAGTAAATTTTATGGAGGTGCTCTATGAAAATGAAGACATTTCTTTTCATCCTTGTTTCCACCTGCTTCGTATCCTCTTCACAGGGAGGGTGGCATGTTACAACAGTGGACGCATACGGATGCGTCACACCGGCCCTGGCCCTGAACGGGGCGGGGGTGCCGTCCATCGCCTTCTACAGGGTTGACCAGGGAGCCGCATACGCATGGTTCGACGGTTCACTATGGCAGACAGAATACATCTACCAGCCGGCCTACGGCAATGGCGGCTGGTTCGACCTCGTCTTCGACTCCGGGGATACTCCCCATGTCTCCTTCGGGGGCCTTTCCACCACCGAGTCCGCCTATGCCCTGCGCAACGAGACATGGAGCGTTTCCTATCTTCCCGAGTGGAGCGAATGGACCTCCATCGCCCTGGACTCCCAGGGCACCCCCTGTTTTGCCCTGCTTAACAACGACCGGGACAATGTATTCGTACACTGGAACGGCGGCGGCTGGGAGAGCCAGCTCATAGAGGAGGGGAACGACTACGATGGAAGCATTTCCCTGGCCGTTGACCCTGAAGACAACGCCCACATTGCCTACAACTCCACCTCCACATCCACAAGCGTCCGATACGCCTTCAGGAGCACTTCCGGGGACATTGCACTGGAAACGGTGGACTCTTCAATGACCACGGAGCCCAGGGGCATTTCCCTGGCCCTCTTCAACGGTATGCCGTCTGTTTCATACAATGTTGACGGGGAGGTAAGGTACGCCTCCTGCGACGGTGCTTCATGGAGCGTGGAAACGGTTTACTCCACCGACACCGGTGCCCACGAGTATGGCACATCCCTTGCATTCGACAGCTACGGCAACCCCCACATAGCCCACTGCAGCGGGTTCGACGGCGAACTGCTATACTCTGTCGACTCCGGCTCGGGCTGGGTCACAGAAAACATTCATCCCATCAGCGGCGGCGGCGACCCGAGCCTGGCGCTGGACTCTAACGACCAGCCTCATATTGCCTTCATCTCCACTGGATCGGCCCTGATGTACGCCTTCGGAAGCGAAATGGGCGTTGGGGGATCAACCGGAGGCGCGCCGGCCATTATCATCTCGGCCAACCCCTTCGAGGGAAGTCTGAACCTTTCCTTCACCGCAGGGAAAAGCCATGCGGACCTTTCGGTATACGACTGCGCCGGAAGAAGGATCGCCACGCTTTTCAGCGGAACCCCGACAGCGGAAGTTGAAACGGTTTCATGGACCCCTGAACACAGGCTCCCCGCTGGAGGCTACATCATCGCCCTGCGCTCAGGCGAAGAGCTGCTGGTTCAGAGGGTGGCATACCTGAAGTAGGATTTCAGTAATCCCCCCTGTAGAGGGTAAATCCTATTTCGAAACTGGATTCAGGCATGATATAGAGCTTTTCAAAGGTAACCATCCCGATACCCATCTCGAAATCCCTGAGCTGGTAGAAGGGGCCATCGGTGTCGCTGTAGCGTACGGTTGCCGTGCTGTCGGTTGCCTCCTCCACTTCGCAGTAAAGGCTTACATCCCTGCCTTCCCAGTCGGTTACGGTCTGGGTCCAGCTGCTGCCCCGCTCCAGGGGAAGCCTGAGAAGCTCCATCCTGGGGAAATCGTTATCCATGGCTATGGAATTCTGCTGAACCATCACGAGGGCGTTCTCGGTAACGATGTACTTCAGCCCCATGGAGTAATCCGCCCCGGACTCTCCGTCGGACACATCTTCTACCATGCCGCTTATCCTGTAAAGGATGCCGTCGTCGGTCCGTTCAATTGAATCTATCTGCATTCGGTGGCCATACTCGGCGAAGCCCCAGTACGCCCAGGCGTACCCGGCCTGGTCCGGAAGCCAGTTCTCCAGGGGGTTTTGCTGCGGGGTCCAGCCCTGACCGAAAACAGCCGACGCCACCAGCAATGCCGGAATGATCCATCTTCCCATACTCTCTGCTCCTTCGGGTTTATTCTTTCGCCGTGTACGATACCCGAAGTAACGGCCATCGGTCAATTCCCTCCGAGGCCTGAAGCCATCCGTAAATTTGACAAATAGATTGCGTAAACAAAAGCAGTGGAGCTCTTTAAGCATGACCCATTTCGGGGAGAAGTGACCCTTGCTTTCCACCGGCATTTGTAATAATTTCTTATTTATGGGAGGATTTGAAATGAAACAGTTTTTGTGAATTCATGTCTGGCAGTATTGGTCTTCTCTTCCGCAGTATATGGACAAGTTGACTGGTCCTGGCTCCATCCCTACCCTTCCGGTTACGACATCAACGGCGTCTGCTTCATCAACGAGACCACCGGCTGGTTCGTAAACTCTGGTGGGGAGATCTTCTACACAGCCGATGGGGGATCCAACTGGACTAATCAACATGATAACTATGGTTCTCTGTACTCGGTGGAATTCATTGATCCCAACATGGTCATTTGTTGTGGTGCCCAGGATGATCAGGGAGTAATACTTACTACTTCGAACGGTGGCGATCAGTGGTCTGCCTACTCCGTGGATAAGCCACTCTACGGCCTGGATTATTACAGTGAGAACTACGCAACCACCGTTGGTTATCAGGGAACGATCATTCGAACCATGAATGGCGGCGGTACCTGGAACACCCAGGGAAGCGGTGTTTCTGTATCTCTTAAAGATGCATTCTTCGTGTCACCCGAGGAAGGCTGGGCCTGTGGAAACAACGGCATTCTTCTCCATACGGACTCCTATGGGGCTTTCTGGGAACAGCAGAGCACTGCCTACTCCAATAACTTCACCGGGGTTTATTTCACTGACCCCTTGAACGGGTTTCTCATAGGAGAAGGCCAGATACTTTTCACCGACGATGGCGGAGACAGCTGGAGCATTGCTGCTTCAGGCACCGGTTTTCAGTCCATAGACTTTCAGGGCTCCCTGGGCGCCGCAGCCGGGACATATGAGGTTTCCTGTCAACCGATCAGGGCGCAACCTGGACCAGCGAGACGATTCCCTGCGCACCACTGAGCTCTTTCCCTCCCGGTTTCCTTGACTGCTCCCCGACCCCCTCAGGACATGTGGTCGTGGGCGGCCAGACCGGTTTCGCAGGCATAAGGAGTCCCACCGGCGTCTGGTCTCCACTTACCCACAGCATCGCAAGGGAAAACCTTAAAGCCGTTACCCATTCCCCTGACAACAGCATACATTCCTGCGGCCTCAACGGGCTGGTGATGGCCAGCCATAATGGGGGCACCACCTGGTCCGCCCAGGTGTTCGATGAAGATATCGATCTCCAGGACATTGCCTTCCCCACCGCCGACATCGGATACATCTCAGGCCGAAGAAGCGCCGATGGCAAGCTTGTCCTTCTGAAAACCACAGACGCAGGAGCAACCTGGGAGGAGTTGGCGGCGACCCCCGATGAAGATATCTATGACGCTTCGCTGGACTTCATGGATGGTTCCAATGGTGTTCTTGTTCTGAACACCGGGAAAATTTATCGAACGACCAATGGAGGCAACACCTGGACCGAGAGAACCGGCTTTTCGGTCAGCCCTGCCAGAGTGAGGTTTGGAGATACCGACAGGGGCTGGATCAGCTGCTACGATGGTGAGATAATCTGTTTCGACTTCAACTCCGACTCCTGGTCGGAGCAGGTGGTGCCCTTCAGCAACGACCTGAAGGCGCTGTTCGCCCTGAATCAGGACACTGTCTGGGCAGGAGGTTGGAATGGTTCCCTTCTGAGGACGGACAACGCCGGAAATACCTGGAACGTCATTTCCGTAACAGGGCATGACTATACGGACATCTGCTTTGAATCTGACGGATTAACCGGTTATCTGGTGGCTAGCCGTTTCGGATACACAGTGAATGGCGGCTACACGATTCAGAACTCGCCATCCGGCTCCTTCGAAAACTCCCTTTCCGGAATATCCGTTTCCGGTTCCGACCAGGTTGTTGGCTGTAAATTATATAGCGGGCTGATCTGCCTGAATGAAGGTTCATCGGGAACCGCTGGACCACAGTACAGCACGATTTCCCCGGCAACGGGCCTTGCCATTGGCATCAATCCCTTTGTCGCCACCACCAGTGTTTCATTCTCGCTTCCATGCCAGGAAAGCATTGAACTGAATCTATACGATGTTTCCGGAAGGGTGGTGCAAAGGCTGTTCGTGGGCCCTCTCCAGGCCGGAGAACACACCTTCAGCATTGATGGGACCGGGCTTGCCCCGGGTATGTACTTCGCAGGGCTGATCACCGGAGGAAGCATTGAAAATGCCTCCATTGTGAGGATTCGCTGAGGGCGGATACCAAGCTCAGGTCCTCTGCGGAAGGGCTGCTGTGGTTAGCCGCTTTTGCGATACCCTTTGCGTTTTCAGGAGAAAGCCATAATACGACTCTCTTGAAGATGCCTGTTTTGCCCTTTTCTCCGGGCTGCTTCTTTTACTGGCCGGGTTCCGTTCGTTCAAGAACATCCATTCTGGAGAGCTGCTGCTTTCCAGCGCCATTATCCTTTTCACCGTCATGGGGTTGAAGGCTCCTTCTGATTCGGGAATGACCAGGATGGTGCTTGTTTCTTCCGCATGTGGCATTTTTCTGGCCCTGAGATCTTTAGACATTAAGCCAACACGGGTTCTTCTGGCTCTGGTTTCCGGCGGAGGGGCTGCCATGGTCTTCTCTCTGCTGAACTTCCCCCATCAGGCCAGGCTCGGGGGATATATGGGCAATCCTAACCTTATGGGAAGCTACGCTGCGGTGCTGATGGTCCTCGGAGCGGGGCTTTTCTTCAGCTTCAGGGGAGGCAGGCGCATTCCGCTGCTCCTTTTGCTGGTTCCGGTTGTTCTCACACTTTACAGGACTGGAACCAGAAGTTCTATGGCCGCGCTGCTGATCGCCCTTCCCCTGTCAGCCATTCTATTCAAGAGGCCCCGTTCACTGCCTTGGATGATTCTCTTTTTTGCCGCTTCCGCAGCATTGATCTACAACGGGCTTCCGTCCCTTCTGTTCGAAAACAACCGGACAATGCAGGCTCGGCTGATCATATGGAAAGGGGCCCAGGGCATGTTTGCCGATTCCCCGGTCTTCGGCAGGGGAACCGGTTCCTTTCAAAGCGATTTCCCTGAACACAGGACCCGGGTTTTGAGGAGATCGGGGTTTCAGCCAATACCGTTCATGCCCACAGTGAATACCTGGAAACACTGGCGGAAAACGGTCTGACCGGATTCCTGATTCTTTTGGCAGCAATTTACTTCCTTCTCCGGAAGAGACCGGGAAGGCAGAGGGATCCCTCGGAGGTCGCAGCCACCGCTGCCGTTCTGATACTTCTGATCGAAGCGGGGAATTCCGTGGCACTCCGGTGGACTCCCTCTGTGTTCCTACTGGCCTCCACAGCAGGTGTAGTAACCGGAGGACGCTCTCATCAGATGAAAAGCAAAACGGTGTCAGCGATGTTTTTTCTCATGGGTCTGGTCCTTGTCGTCTGGGGCGGCTTCACAGGATATCGCATGGCAGCTGGATCTCTCTACCTGGGCCGCAGTCAGGCCATTCTGGATCGGGGAGGACCCCTTGAAGAGGCAAGGGCTCTCTGTGAAAGATCACTAGAGTATAACAGTCACAATCCGGGAGCCTGGTATACCCTTGGTAACGTATGGGGAGCCATGGCGCCGGGATGGGGAGAACATGCTCTGAGACGGCAGGTGGAGAGTTACGATTCTCTGGGAGTTCTTTACCCGAACTTCGCATGGATGCGCTATAACAGGATGAACTCACTTATAGCGCTGGGGGAGTTTGACAGGGTCATGGACGATGGGATAGCCGTATACGCGCAGTCATTCCACCGGCGGGAATACATTCGCAGGATCTTCTATGCCATTGCCCCGGCAGTATCCTCTGGAAAGTCCTTGTGATGATGAATCTGGAGCTCTCCGAAGCCCTTGAGGATGAATACTCCCGGGCCGGGGACCTGGACGTTCACGACTGGCGGAGAGAGGGATTCAACGACCTATGCCCTGTCCGCAGGGATCTCACCGGATACTACAGCAGTTCTTTTCCATCATACAGACTCAATCCTCAGTGGCGTGCCTGACCATCACCGACTTCATCTCCTGTCCGGGCTTTCCCTGGAAGTAAAGGCGGCATTGAGATTTGCGTCGAATGACGATGCTGAACTTGATTCTCTGATAGCTTCAGGAGCTGTGGCCCCACTGCACACGGCACAACGGCTCATGGCCGATCTGGAGTCAGGCAACACCGGCAATGTCAGCTGCTACATCGAATATCTTTGGACAATATGCTTCCCGTGCAATGGAATCATTCATCTTCTTCCGGAACCGGCGCTTTTCCTGGAAGGCACCACCCTCCTTGCAGCTGAGGCCGGTGACACCGAGGATCTGTTTCAATGCGGTATCTTCATGCTGATAATGGATGCGGCGGGATACGATACCTTCCTCGCCACTGGCCTGGCCTGCGATTACTGGGTCCGGATCGGAGGTCCCGGGGCGGTATCCGAGGGAGTGTCTGAATACGGCACGGGCCTTTGGCAGTCCCTTGTCAGTATCTCAGAGGGAAATAACGCCCTTCAGCTCCGATTCTCTCTGGCAGGGGCAACCCTGTTCCGCTGCTATGACCACTCTGGAGCATACTCTGATCTTGCTACCGAAGACCTTGAAAGGTTAAAAACCATCTTGGTTGACCAGATGGGTTACCAAAATGCCCGACTGGTCATTGATGAGGCCGTGGACGAACTGAGCCCCCTCATGGAGGGCAACAGGATACCGAACAGGGCCTTACCACTCCTTGAAGAACTCTCTTCATTGGACCGTCTTTGATCATCCATTAGTAGCCCATTCCCTTGGGAGAACAGGAAACTGCCTGCTTTTCAGCTCAGTTCGGATATCTTTTTTTCCAGATGTCCCCTGAAGAAAGGAATTTCAAGAGAGAGGGCAATGTCCCGGGCTTTCTGGTACAGCTCGAGTGCCCGTGACCGATTGCCCGCGGCGAGATAGATGTCTCCGGCCACGGTGAGGGATTCCATTGTGTTGAATGTGGGTCCCAGTTCCTCTGAAAGTTCTTCGATAGCCTTTGCGGTCTTCAGGCTTTCTTCGGTAAGGTTCAGGGCGGCCTGTATGGAGCCCAGGGTCAGGTATGAGGATTGAAGGCCCCATCTGGAGTCGATGTTGCGAAAACTCTCCACGCTTCGAAGGGCATGTTCCAGGGCTTCCTGATTTCTTCCCAGGAGCTGAAGGGCTGAGGCTACGGATACTTCGCTGAGTCCGTAGTAGAGGTCGCCACCCAATGAATGGGCAAGGGAACTTGCCTCCAGGGCGCTGCTCAGGGCTTCTTCACCCTTTCCGTGGTTGTACATCAGGTTCGAGAGGGTAGTCAGGTTGGAATACAGTTTGGTGTTGTAGCCTATGCTCCTGTTTATCTCAATTGCGCTTTCAAGGAAATAACGGGCTTTCTCAAAATCGTGCATGTGATTGTAAAGGTCTCCTATTCCTCCCATGACAACGGCCTGGCAGGATTTCTCAGCTGTTTTCCTAGCCTCTTCCAGGGCTTCTGTCATGTATACTTCAGCCCGTTTTAGTCGGCCCGCACGCATTTCAACGGTTCCGAGCATAAGCAGCGCTCCGGAACGGACAGAAGGGCTGGATGATTCAGCAGCAATGAGAAGACATCTGGATGCCTCGGAGTAGTCTGCACTCTCATGGAGAAAGGCTCCCAGGTTGTTCATGGCATGGAAATACATCTCACGGTCCAGATCCCGAAGACTCTCTGCTGCGGCACTGAAAAGCCTGCAGCCGGTTTCCAGATTCCCCCTGCGCATAAGAATAGCTTTAAGGGGGGCCATCGAGGATCTCAGCATGTCCACCGCCCCGGTTTCCACGGAGTAGCCCGACGCGGCCAGAATGTCGGGGAAGCAGCCTTCGATCAGCTTCATTGCATCAAGTGCCCCTTCACCGTTCAGTACTTGTTCAAGGCTGGAAAGGAGGTCTGTGTGATATCGTGCGTGTTCTCGTAAATACAGATGGCCATCTCCGAACAACTCGGTGAACCTGTTCCTGCTGAAATCCCGCACCAGTGGATGAAGCTCATAAAATCCCGGGGAAGGGATTTCAAGGAGGGTTTTCCTCTGAAGGCTTGCAAGGGTATCAGCCCCGGTATTTACCACTCCTTTTGCGGCTTCCAGGGTAAAACGGCTCCTGAACACCGACAGGGCAGCAAATACCCTTCTCTCCTCGCCGGTGAGGTGATTCCAGCTGTACTGGAACACGGCCCGGAGACTTCTATGCCTTCTCTCTCCTGTTTTGCCGCTTATTACAAGTGTACCGGTTTCTCCGGTGATCTCCCGATGAACCTCTTCGATAGTCTTTTCCCGACACATGGAGGCCGCCAGTTTGATACCAAGAGGAACCCCCGCCAGCACCGCATATCTCTGAGGCCAGTGTAGTTTCTGAACGGGAGACCCCATTGTTGCCGTAGACGGAGAGAAAAAGCTGAAGGGAGGGGGATAAGGTGCCGTCGGCTTCGGACAGGCCGATCCCCCAAGCCGGTATTCATGTTCAAGGGAAAACCCAGTCTGGTTCGGGAAGTGATAAGGATCTTTACAGTTGAAAGCCTTGACACCAGACCGGCCACCACCGGTGTAGCGGAAACAATGTGCTCGAAATTGTCCAGCACAAGAAGAAGTTCCATCCTCGAGAGGGTGTTCAGAAGAGTTTTATCCAGCTGGCTTCCCGTGGGCTTCCTGCCCAGGGCTGTCAGAATAGCGGGAACAAGCTGACCACTGTGCTCCAGCTCCGAAAGGCCCACGAACCTGCTTCCGTCCTTGAACGTGTGCCGGTATTCTCCCAGAACCTTCCGGGCCAGGCTGGTCTTCCCAACTCCGCCGATCCCTGTGATGGTGACGACAGGTATTCCCGGTGACGTCAGCAGAACGCCAAGCTCCCCTATCTCCCTTTCTCTGCCAAAAAAGGGTTCGCCGGTGCGCACTTCCAATTCCTCTCGTTTCCGCCGGTAATGCAACCGGGGACCCGGAACCCGTCACGATTCAGCTGACTGCTGCTTCTGGACGCATAATAAAGGCAGGGGTTGAACCGGTCAACGCTTCTGGAAACCTCTTAGGTGGTTTTCCCCTTGTCTTTGGTGCTCCCTGTGAAACCATCCCGGGTCAGTTCCGGCTGTCGAGGGTCTCGCGGATCCTTTCGGCAAGGGCTGTGAGGCGGTAAGGTTTGCGTATGAAGCCCGATGCTCCCTGAGGAGGGCGTTTATGTTGGTGTCGAACTCTGAGTGGCCGCTGACGATGAGTACATTCAGGTCGGGGGCTCTCCCTTTCAACTCCTGGAGGCACCTGTAACCGCCCATCCCGGGCATGTTAAGGTCAAGAAGGACAAGGTCTATGTGCTGCCTTTCATGCTTCTGAAGGGCCTCCTCGCCGGTTGAAGCGGTTACGACCCGGTAACCAAGGGCGGAGAGGAACTCATCAGACTGTCCGGTTATGTGGGGCTCGTCATCCACCACCAGAATGGTCTCTCCTCTTCCCGCCGGTGCCTGGAGTGGGTCCTTCAGCGATTCTTCAGGCTTTACTTCATCCCCGGCGATGGGCAGCAGTATGGTAAAGATGGTTCCACTACCCTTACCGCTGAGGCAGCGGATGCAGCCGCCCAGGCTCATTACTATGCCGTAGACAGAGGCCAGACCAAGCCCGGTTCCCCGGCCGGGTTCCTTCGTGGTGAAGAAAGGATCGAATATTTTCTCCTTCACCCCTCGGGTATACCAAAGCCGGTATCTGAGACGGTGAGAATGGCGTATCTGCCTGTCATGATCTCTCCTGTTTGCTCACAGGGATTCCGGCAAGATCCATCTCGTCGGTGGATATCTCGATCTCTCCTCCGTCGGGCATTGCGTCCACAGCGTTACCCGCAAGGTTGAAAACGATCTGCTCAAGGTGAACCGGATCCGCCAGTATGGGAGGAATGCTTTCCTTAAGACGAAGGGTGATCTTTATCATTCTGGGTATCGTCTGACCCAGTACTTCAGCGGCATTCCTTACTTCTTCATTGATGTCCACCGGTACCTTTTTGAATTCAATGTGCCTGCTGAAGGCCATGAGCTGGCTGATCAGTGTGGCCGCCCTCCTTCCGGCACCGTCGATATACTCCAGACTGGCCCTTTCCTCAGGGGAATGTCATCCCGCTTGAGCAGCAGCTGTGCGTAGCCTCCCATTACCTGGAGAATGTTGTTGAAGTCGTGGGCTATTCCTCCGGCCAGGCTGCCCAGGGCCTCCATCTTTTCGGCTTGCTGAAGTCTGGCGGACTGTTCGAGAAGCTCCTTCTGTGTATTTTCAAGGGTTCTGACCTTCTCGTTGAGCCTCCGCCTGAGGTATAAGGAGATCAAAGCAAGGCATACCAGAAGGATCGCGGTGAACAGCCCGGTTATTCGCAGGGTCCTGAGAAGCCCGGGGCTGATACCCCGGCCTGTATCCATGGATATCCAGTCTCTGTACATTCCTTCAAGTTCATCATGGGAGATGTCCGCCAGGGCTTTCTGCACCGAGCTGAAAAGAAGTGGATACTTCCTGCTTACACCGATACTCCACTCAAAGAAATAGTCTGTCGTTCCTGCCACCCGCAGGTTGGAGAGCCCCTCGAGATCGGTATAGTATGCCGCCACGGCAAGGTTCTCCACGAAGGCGTCCACCTCTCCGAAGGCCACCGCTCTGATCGCCTCGGGAACGTTCCACATGGGCACCACTTCAATTGCGCCGCCAGCTGCCTGTCTTACGTACTCTTCGGTTGCGAAACCTGAGACCACCGCAACCCTGAGACCGGGGAGATCTTCCAGTTCCAGGGATCCCGACGCGGACTGGGTAGTGATGATGACCACGGGCACCCTGGCGTAGGGCACGGTGAAGTACGCGTAGTCTTCCCTGTCATCGGTTCTTACTATTGTGGGAGCAACAGCACATTCGCCATCAGCAAGGGCCTGGAGGTGCATATTCCAGTCCCCACAGGGTGTTTTCACGAACTCGACACCTAGCCTTCCCTCAACCTCAGCAATAACATCGGCCCCCAGGCCTGTGAAGGATCCATCCTCTCCGGCAAACTCGATCGGGGGGAAGTCGGTGTTGTAGAAAAGTGTCAGCTTTTCTGGATTCTCACTGAGCCATGCCCTTTCCTCCGGCGTGAGTATGGTTGGCACATAGTTGCCTGGCTCTGCGGGGATGAAGAGCCACACAAGCAGAAGCCCAAAGAGAAGGACCGCCACTGCAACCAAAGCGGATCGCCATGTCGGGCTGAAAGGACCCATTCCCCCACCAGAAAACCTCCATGCGAAACAATCCCTGAAACCTATCCCCCAAAGATAAAGCCATCCGTAAATTTGACAAATAGATCCTCTATAATGTTGCTGACCTTTTTGTTAAACATGGGCGGCAACCAATCCGACTCCATGACCAGCGTTGTTTGAAGGCTGATTTTTTGTATAATACTCTATACAAATAGAGAGGTTGCTGATTTCCTTTTCGGCCCATCAGCATTTAACTCTACTGACTTATGACTTGCACTGAAACTGAGTACATCGTAAAGATGTGCACTGAGGACTTTGAAATGTACCGCTCTGAAGTGCCCAGGACCATTGAAACACCGCGCTGTTTTCTCAAGCTTCCCAGACCTGAGCATGCTCAAGACCTTTTCGAAATTTACAGCAGCAGGGAAACAATGAAGTTCATGCAAAGACCCCCTGCCAGTTCAGTTGCCGAATGCCTGAATATCATTGAGGACTGGGAAGAGAATTTTTCTTCAAATAGATCTTTTCGATGGGGCATCTTTCTCCGGAATAATCCCGGGCATCTGGTGGGAACGGCAGCGCTTCACTACTGGTCCACCGCCAATGAAACCGTTGAGATGGGAGCGGACCTTCACAGGGATCTATGGGGCAGTGGGATCATTACTGAGATTACCTCCCATCTCATTAACTGTGCCTTTCACGACTTGAAGGTAAATCGCCTCGAGCTCCGATGCGACCCCGACAACATAGGCTCAGTTGTCATAGCCAGGAAATTCGGATTCACATTCGAGGGAACCCTCAGGGAGTATGTACTGGTTCCGGGAAAAGGATTCGTGAATGAGTCGGTTTATTCTCTACTCCGCAGGGAATGGAACGGGTCGGGCAGTCAGTGATGACCATGGTTTTCAGAACTCCCAGGCTGAGCATCGTTAGAGCAGAAGTTTCACATGCGGAACTGTATCACTCTCTGTGGACCGATCCCAGGGTAATGGCTGCGGTTGGTTTTCCGAAGGGTCTTCCCGCTAAGTTCTCTGAGATCCGAGCCGGACTTCTCGCCCAACCCGACTCGGACTTTGACCGTCTTCTTGTTGTCGTGCTGTCAAAAAACGGTTCAGCGATCGGTGAATGCTTCATGCACAGCCCGGGGGAGGAGGGTATTGCATCCACGGATGTAAAACTGCTACCTGAGTTCTGGGGCAGGGGTTTCGGGGGTGAGATCAAACGGGGAATGCTGAACCACCTGTTTGCAACACAGAATGCACCGCCGTAGAAGCTACGCCCAATGTGATAAATACCGCTTCAATAAGAATGCAGGAATCAGTGGGAGGAGTTCGAACAGGGGAGAATGTATCCCGCTTCCCCACCGAAATGTCGAACTTTACCCAGCCCGTTCACCACTACATCTATCGAGTAACGCGTGAAGTCTGGGAAGCTTCGCTGCAGGTGTGAGCCGAAAATGGTCTTCCGGTCAGGCAAGACCTTCAGAATGACTGTGATCCCCAGATCTTCAAGTTACTCTGTAAAACCGGTTTGCCTAAGATATTGGCACCACAGGGGACTCCCATGCTTTATATATTGTGCTGCAAGAAGTTACGGAATCTATTTGTCAAATTTACGGATGGCTTCGCAGTATGCATATTATTAATTGTATTGGCTATTCTATAAGGAGGCGTGTTAATGGCTCAGATCACACAGAAAGGAACTCCCACGGGAAGAGCGATCATTCAGCGGAAGAATCGTTGTTGGAACCTCACCTATGGGTGGAGCCCTTTTCACTCTTCGGATACCCAAGTACAGCAATCAGGAGGACATGAATGGCGAATAGCACCGATGTAGGTCTTGCTCTTGGGGGAGGCGGAGTGCGGGGTCTTGCCCATATCTCATATCTGGAAGTACTGGATGAGTGCGGTATCCGGCCTGCTGTCGTTGCTGGAACAAGCATGGGCGCCATAATAGGAGCTCTGTATGCCTCCGGGAAAACCGGAAAGGAGATCAGAGGCATTATCGAGAATCACATGATAACCGGAGAAGATGGCCTGAAAGAGATTTTTGAGAAACGAGGCTCACTGTTTAAGTGGCTGAAAGCGGTGCGTCTATCCTGGAAGGGAACCGGTCTGTTACGGGCGGACGGCCTTGTACACGACCTTATCGATGAGATCAAGGCGAAGACCTTCGAAGAGCTTAAGATCCCTCTGCATGTCGTTGCCACCAATTTCTACACCGGAGAAATGGTGGTCTTCAAGGAAGGAGAACTGCTCCGGGCAATTAATGCCAGCATGTCCATCCCTGGCGTTTTCGTACCCGTGGAATTCGCTGATATGATACTGGTAGATGGCGGGATGGTTAACAACCTGCCCTACAACCTACTGAAGGATCAATGCGACCTATCCATTGCGGTTGATGTAACACCGGAACGGATAAGGGACGATGCCGACCCCCCCAGTATGCTGGACGCCACCCTTGGTATGTTCGACATACTGATTGGCCGAATAACGGCTCAGATGATGGAGGATGACCCGCCGGACATCTATGCCAACCCTGGCCTCACAGGCATCCGAATGCTGGAGTTCGACCAGGCTGAAGAGGTCCTTGAGATAGCAGATGCTGCAAAGGCTGACTTCACAGAGCAAATCAAAGCCATCCGTAAATTTGACAAATAGATTCTGTACCAGCTTGCGATACAACCTATTAAGCATGTCGTCGGCCGTTATGTCCACTTCTTTATTGGATACAATAGGTTAATCTAATATCGATTGCGCACCTATTGACGGAAATCGGTAATTGTATTGAACTCAAATTAACACGTTGCAGAAAGCCTCATTGATGAATACAGTAATTGCGGGCTATCCTTTGCTGAGAACCCCGACTGGGTGAACTTCATTACCGCATACTTCGGATGGCTCTCTTCAGGTATAGAGGAAAACGAGTCACATGGAGATCTGCTGCCCACCCATGGATCAAATCCATTCACCGGGACCGTGACCATCGGTTATGCTGGAATAGTCTCTGATATGATAAGCATCACCATCCATGATACCGCCGGCCGGCTGATTCACTTCTCACAGGAATCCTGCGCGGGGGACGCCACAGGGGTGTTCACAGGAATGGAAGGGACCCATCAGGAAGAGCTCTTCCACCGGGGATATACACCGTCTCTGCGGTAGATGAATAGGGAAAAATCCGACGGGTCAGACTGTTTAAGACATAATCGCCGTAACAGACCTGTAATCAGGGCTCCCGTGTATTGATCCCCGGAATTGCAAAATCAGTGAATGTATGGTAAGATACGCCAGCGGACAATTACGATGGCAAGCAATTAAAACACAGCAGCCAGGCAAAGGAGCCCATGTTTTATTCCATGTGCTGCAACAAATTACGCAATCTATTTGTCAAATTTACGGATGGCTTTAATCTTCTACTGTTCCTGCCGGTCCTGGGGTATGGCATGATGCCTTCACCGCCGGAGTACATCATGGGGGCTGGCCTCATGAGCAGGGGGAACCTGGTTTCATTCTTCATGGAGAACAACCCATCGGCGGACAGGGAATGCGTGGACATACTGGCAGGGATGTACATTGAGGAGTGTGCGGCAGAGGGAGTAAACTCCGATGTGGCATTCGTTCAAATGTGCCTGGAAACTGGCTTCCTGAGGTTTCAGGGGCTGGTTACGGCGGACATGAACAACTTCTGCGGCCTGGGGGCAACGGGACCGGAGGAACCCGGCCTGAGATTTCCCGATGAGCGCACCGGAGTGCGGGCCCATGTGCAGCATCTGAAAGCATACGGTTCGACTGATCCTCTGAATAGCGAGCTTGTGGACCCGCGCTTCCGGTTTGTGAGCCCCAGGGGGAAATCACCTTCCATCATGGGTTTATCCGGTACATGGGCAGCGGACCGTGAGTATGGGCAAAAACTGCTGGACCTTCTGGAAAGGCTTTACACAGCCGCACTGGCTGAGTGAAAGAACCCATCTCTCAGTCCAGCAGTGTTACTCTGCTTTTGTCTTCGGGATCAACCTTTACGACAAACTCAGCGCCGGTATGGTATCTGTCCTTATCAGAATCGGTTATCGTTTTCTTCAGTGTTACCGCATAGGGTTCCTCCCCGGGGAGTGTGACCTCCATGTCCATGGAGTACTGGGGAACCTTGTTGACCCGTATACCGGTGAAGGAAACATTCCGTAGGACACCCGATGCTTCAAGACCCTTTGTGTGTAGCCTTATGGCTTTCTTTCCCGCCCTGATGTGATGAACTCCTGTTGCCAGGAAAACGATTCCCATCACACCGACGAAGGCCATTCCTATCCATGCTCCGGAAGGGAACTGCCCGGTGGCCCTGCGTATTATCAGGGGAGGCCCACCGCCAGAAGGATCATGAATAGTCCGGCTGCGGCGAAAACCTGACCAAAAACTCCCCCGGGATTCGCCACATCGGCTTCGGCCTTACCGGCCCTGGCTGATGATATGCTCATCGCCGCGGAGAGGGTTTCCGGACACATTTCCAAACCGGAATCTGAGTAGACCTTCAGTATCTGTTTCACGGCTCCCAGACCGCCTGCTCCATTTGCCTCTATGAACAGACTGATCTGCTCCGCGGCCTCGGCGGGTTTCCCGGTTCTCTCCAGGGCATTTGCACGCTGAACAATGGCCTTGCCGTCGAGATAGGAGACAATGGGCACATCGGATATGCCGGTGCCGAGAACGCTGAGAACCTCATCCCAGTTCCCCCTGACGGTGGCTATCTCCGCCCTGGAAACTCTGTAAGAACTGTCCGACTCCAGGTCTTCAGACCTTGGATTACATGGCTCCAGCCACTTCTCGGCAGCCTCAGCGTCTCCATCAAGGGCGGCATTACGGGCCAGCATCCCCCTGATGACCTGCCTGTGCCTGGGGAGGGTGAGTACTTCCAGGGCGCTTTCGAAGAGAGCCCTCTGCCTGAGCGAGTCGCTCTTCTCCGAATAGTGGTTGGACAGGATTATTGTGAGGAAGTAGAGGAGCTCGGCGCTGCTGAAATCGCTACCGCCGGCAAGCTCTCCACAGGTGATCCGCCACATGGACAGAGCTTCACCCTCCTTCCAGGGAGCCAATCTGCCTCCGGAAAGGAGCTGCCCCACTGCCGGAGGAATCTCCGGCTGAGTACCATCCTGTCTGTTCAGAAGGGTCATTCTCTCTTCCTCGGTGATGTCCGATATGGCTGCCACAGGCTCCACAGGCTCTTCTTTTCTTGGAGAAAAGACATTGACGGTGCCGCAATATCCGCATGTAACCTCCCCCCTGTAAATCCCGTCTGAAGGGGCCCTCCACAGTTCTTGCACATCAATACCCTCGAATCAAAGTCGAAAAGGCTTACCATACGCCCAACCGCCGCTTTCTTTTTAGGATCCCCGTATCTGCACTAATTCCTTGAGGATAACACAACAAAAATCCCTAATCAAGAAGATATGGAACATCGTCGCCTTTGGTAAGTTTGATACACAGATTGCGTATAATATTGATTAACAGAAATTTAAGTATGAACTTGCTTTTCCAATCCGACTGAGTTGACCGGGTTTACCGAAACGGGTTATCATTATCACTAGTATGGACGGCGTTGATCAGCCTTGTTTTCTTACCCTTTTCAGGGGAGGCCTTGATTTGGCAGAGGTCCCATATCGCAGGGAAGCCCTAAAGAACGGGCATGAACCCCAATCCTCTTCAGATGCTGACCTCAACATGCGGATCCTCCAATCACTTATCTGGTTCGTAATCGACAATTTCGGTGAGGATAAACTAAACTCCATTTGCTTCGAAGCAGGTCTTTCCGCTGAACACCTCAAGCATTGCCGAGGATGGATAAGTCTGGAACAGACAGAGATCGTGCTGAAGCTTGTTCGCGAACTGGTGGGAAGCGAAGAAGCCTTCATGGAAGCCTGCGTGTACAGGATGAAGGAGAGTTACGGCCCTCTGCGTTTCCTTTTGTGGGCTTCTTCTCCGATTCAGATGCTGGAAATGGGACAGCGCCACTTCTCCACCATCTCTACATTCAGCAGGGGTGACTTTTCAAGGATAACCGACAGCAGGTTCAGGTTGCGCTACCACCCACCAGGAAGGAAAGCCGCCTGATGTGCCTTTCCAGGCAGGCTCAGTCCAAGGCCATGCCGGAACTCTGGGATATGCCGGGAGCTTCCCTCAGGGAAACCGCATGTGTCTGCAATGGCGATGACTTCTGTGAGTACGAACTATCCGTTTATGAGAAAAGCCGATTTCTCCCCGTCCTTATAGGCGGGTTGCTTGGAGCGGGAATATCCGCCCTTACCGTTTTCTTCAGGATAGAGCCTTTTATGCTCTCCACATATATATGGGGCATAACCCCTGTTCTGGGGGCTTCCGTGGGTTACATAATGGAACTTAGAAGGGCAAACCGACACAACCTGAAGGTTGCGGAGGACATCAACCAGGGTCTTTCACATATCGTGGTGGAAAACCAGGAAACCCAGCAGGAGATACTGAATCTGCATCAGAGGCAGAGGGAATGGAACAGCAGGCCGCCGAGCGGGTTCAGGCAAGTGAGAAGCGAACGGTCAGGCTGCAGTCGCTGCTTGAGGAGCAGGCATCGGCACTGAAGGGTGTATCCCACGACATGAAAAACCCCCTCACGGTCGTTCTTCAAACCAGCGAGATAATGAAGGACCAGCTGACCGAGGAAAACAGGTGGATGGCCGACGAGCAGAAGAAGGCGGTATCCCGCATACGGGACCTGCTGGATGATTTGCTGTACCTTGAAACCCAGGGAGCGGGAGCCATTCAGTTCATGCCCGAGAGGGTAGAAACTGCGCCCCTTGAGGAATCCCTTCGCAGAAGGCTCAGAGCCATGTCCGGGAACAAAGGCCTCCGAATCAGCGTAATCTCCACCCGGGAGGCCCCCGAGTGTATCCTTGTGGATCGAATGCTTCTCGACCGCGTGGTGGACAACCTTCTGACCAACGCGGTCAAGTACACCGATCAGGGAAGCATTGTTCTCGAACTTGATGGCAAACCAGGATTCCTGACGATCAAGATATCTGATACAGGCAGGGGAATAGATGAGAAAAGCATCAGGAGCGTTTTCGAAGCAGGAGGCTCAAACCCTGATCAGAGAGAACTTAACAGTCATGGTATAGGTCTTTCGGTGGTGATCAGATTGCTTGACCGCATAGGAGGCACTCTTGAGGTAATGTCCCTTCCCGGCAGGGGCTCCACTTTCTGGGTGCATTTCCCGGTAGAACCATCCAGCGACCTTTTGCCGGAGAACAGCCTGAAGGAACCACTGAAGATCCAACTTCCAGGATCGTTACTATAAGGCCGGTGATCTGATGTGTCCTGTTAAACCCGAGGGAATGCTTACAGAGACTGCTGCAGATGTATTCCTGAGATATCTGGAAGCCGAAGGGGCCAGGGTAGTTTTTGGAATACCCGGAGGTCTACTGCACCCGTTTTTTGAAGCTGTGGACTCCGACCCCAGGTTCCGACTTGTGGTCACCAAGCACGAAGAAGGCGCTGCTTTCATGGCAGACGGATTCGCCAGAACAAGCGGCAGGCTTGCGGTTTGCGCCGGCACAGCTGGGCCCGGGGCAACGAATCTTCTAACGGGTGTCTCCTGTGCCTTTGCCGACGGCGTTCCCATGCTTGTGGTTACCGGACAGGCGGCAAGCCACGCCATTGGAAAGGGGGCTGCCCAGGAAACCGGACGCGAAGACATGGATATAGTTGCAATGTTCAGGCCGGTAACTAAGTATTCAGCCATGATCCCCTCTCCGGCAGCTTTGCCTTCACATCTGCGCAGAGCTCTGCGAACTGCCCTCACTGGCCGACCTGGCCCGGTTCATCTCAATGTTCCGGTGGATTTCTGGGAGATGCCGGTTTCCGAGCAATGGTTCAACCCGGATACATACAGAACCGAGAGCAAACTCTTTGACCGGGTGGCGGTGCAGAAGGCCACAAAGGCCCTACTGGAAGCCAGGCATCCGGTTCTTCTGGCGGGTTCCGGCGTTTCCATTTCAGGAGGCGGGGCAAATCTAAGGACCCTGGCGGAACTGATTCCCGCCAGGGTTGCCACCACACCCAGGGCCAAGGGTGTATTCCCGGAAAACCATCCGCTTTCTCTCGGGGTGTTCGGATTCGCCGGTCACAGAACTGCCCGGGAAACCGTGCTGGGCTCAGGTGTGGATGTGCTGATGACAGTTGGAGCTTCTCTGAATGAGACCACCACCCTTAACTGGCACAGCGACTTGAAACCATCAACCAACCTTATTCAGCTTGACATAGACCCTGACAGGGTCGGTCGGAACTATCCGGTAGACATTCCGCTAATCGGGGATGCCAGAACGATCATAACGGAAATCGTGTATCACACTCACCGCATTATTCGGGAGGGAGGCGTCCATAGGTCCAAATGGTCCGCTGAGCTTCCCCTTCCTCCATGGCCGGAGAGATGCATGGAATCCGTGCTGCGGAACTCAGATTCCGTTCCATTGACCCCCCAGCGATGGCGGGCGGACATGGAGCTTGCTCTCCCGGGGGATGCGGTGATCTTCTCCGACATCGGCGGCCATATGTTGTTCAACATTCATTATCTGTGCGTCCGTGATGAGCAAAAATTCGTGCTTAACCTCGGCTTCGGCTCCATGGGACACGGTACGGCAGCCCCTGTAGGTGCCGCGCTGGCCGATCCTTCAAGAGCGGTGATCGCCATTGTAGGCGACGGCTGTTTTACCATGAACGGTATGGAGATAATCACTGCGGCTGAGTACGATGTTCCTGTTGTCTGGATCGTTGAACACAATAATATGCATGGAATAACCTGGCACGGCAGCAAATGGTTGGTGGCAAACGCCCCATGGACTCAGTACGCTACCGAAAAAAACTGGACATAGCTGGGATAGCTAAAGCAATGGGGCTGACCTCTTTCGTTGTGGAAAACCCGGTCAGATGACCGCTGTTCTTCCCGAGGCCCTTGCTATTCCGGGCCTTCACTGATCGAAGTCAGGGTTGACGGTGACATTCCTCCACCCCTGGGAGACAGAGCCAAAACAGTAGCGGGATTCGTAGAAAAATGAGAGAAACCGATAATCTCAAGGGACCGGTGGAGGATCTGAAATGGGCCACCAGGCTCAAGGCCAATGTGGTTACTCCGGGTAGCCGGCCCAGGATCCATGGCTACGATGTACGTGGAGAACTTCTGGAGCACCTTTCTCTATCTGAACTGATGCTTCTTACTCTAACCGGTGAACTTCCCGGGAAGAGCGCTGCTCTGGCTTTCCAACGGGCCATGATGTTCCTTGCCCCTGTGAGCGTGGCGGAGGCTCCTGTTCATGCCTCGGTTCTGGCAGGCCTGTGCGGTTCCGGCTCCAGCGGAATGACAGGGGTTGCCGCTCTGACCCTGGCAGAACAAGCAAGAATGGCCGTCGAGGAGCACAGACCCTTTTGAGTGGCTCAAGAACGGCGCTGAGGGCGTCGCCCCTCTCCCCCTCCAGGCAGAGAGGGAAAGGAGGAAACGGGATTACTGCTTTCCTCGCTGAAGAAGTCGGGAGTGGAAACCCCTCCTTCATGGGCGAACCTGCCCCCCATGCTGCTGCCATGGCGGTTCTATACAGCTGCTGCGGACTTACCGACCCGGGCACTATGGAGTTCTTCCTCGTTCTCACCCGAATGCCCTGCGCCATCGCTGAGGGTAAGGCAGTTTCCCCGGGCGGATTCCGCGACTATCCAATTGACCTTCCAGTATTTACATACAGGGATGAAGAATGAAAGAACAAGTAGGTGGTGGTGAGATTTTCACCAGGGTTGGGCATGCCGGCTGGAATGATCACCGTCATTTCGGCAAATGGGTGTTCAGTGAACTGGCCGGAAACACCTCCACTGCAGGTCTGATAGCCCTGGCCGCAACTGGTCGGCTCCCGGATGAATCCGCCTGCGGGATGCTGGATGACATTGCAGTTATTCTGACCGTTGCCGATCCCCGGATCTATCCACTGAAGCTGGTCAGGTTGGCTTCGTCCTTCGGAGACCCCTGGCCGGTCTTGCAACGGCGGTTGCGGCTATGGAGGGAGCCATTGTCGGGCCGCAAATTGCTCAGAACTCTGCACTATGGATGGAAGAAGCGGCTCAAAGGCTGGATAGCTCCCTTGAGGATGATGATTCGATAAAGCGGGTGATCACAGAACTGCTGAATGAAAGGGGACGTCTGTCCGGCTTCGGAGTGCCCTTCAGAAAAGTGGATGAAAGACGAACCGCCTGGTGAAACGGGCCAGAGCAAGGGGAATGGACGGCGGCACCTACTGGAAGCTCCACGACAGGATAGCGTACCTTGTTGGTGAACTCCGTGGAATACCCGCGAATGTCGGCCTGTCAGTGGCTGCTCTGAGCCTTGATATGGGCTTCAACCCTGAAGAAATGGCCTCTCTATATACAGGTCTCACCATTAATGTTTTTCTGGCGAACTCTGTGGAGGGTGCCGGTCAGGCGCCTGAGGTTCTCCGTCGACTGCCGGATGAAAGCATTGAATATGTCGGGATCCCCCCCAGAAACCTCCCGGGTCAAGGCCATCCGTAAATTTGACAAATAGATTCTGTAAATAGTTACAGCACAGCGCTTAAAACATGGGGCCATCTGCATCGAATGGATACTGTCTGGTCCTGTGCGGCACTATCATCCAATGTATATCTGACTTAAGTATGGACCATACTCCGGAAAGACAAGAACATAGAACGTATGTCTCGCATCTGATCTGTTGAAAGCTCTCTTGGCAGCATCTGGGAGGGGTTTCCTCTCGCCGATGGGAAAGAACAACATAACCGTTAGAGATAAGATTTAAAAGACTTCACGCGCTATTTTCCGGTTAAACCGCCCAGGCTTTACTTTTTGCTATACAACATCTTACACAATCTATTTGTCAAATTTACGGATGGCTTCGGAAGTTCGGCTGGTTGACCCGGGGCGGAGGCGGTGTTAGTCTATGGGAGGTTATGCTGGGTTTTCCCCGCCGCGGTATTTCTTTGGTTCTCAACAACCCTTCGGAGTTATACATTGAATCAGATAATGATGATTGCAGGAATCCTGCTCCTGGTTTTGGCCTTTGCCGGATGCGGGGAGGAAAAGCCCAATATTGTCATCGTGGTGGTTGATACCATGAGGGCAGATCACATGGGAGCCTACGGCTACCACAGGGATACCACCCCTGGAATGGACAGTCTGGCCAGGGCGGGAACCATGTGGACGAATGCCAGGGGGCAGGCGTCATGGACGCTTCCAGCGGTAACATCAATTTTCACTGGAAGGTCCGCCAGGGCCCACGGCACCGGGATAAATGTTTCCAATGGAAGCGTTTACGGGGTAGGCTCGGAGATACCGACAATGGCAACGGTCCTGGGGCTGAGGGTTATAACACCGCCGCCTTCTTCAATGTTTTCCTTCTCGACGAGCAGTTCGGTTTCCACAGGGGGTTCAATACTTTCAACTGCCACCCAAAGGGTCTTGGCAGAGCCGGAGAAACAATGGACGATGCCCTGGGTTGGCTTGATGAGCAGAATGGGGATGACCCCTTCTTCCTGGCGATTCACCTGTTCGACCCCCATGATCCCTATGCCCCGCCTGCGCCCTATGACACAATGTGGGGAGACCCCTCAAGGAATGACAGCGTCTGGATATTCACGCCGGAAGGGGCCATCGCTGACCCGGAACAGAACCGGCATCTGAAGGACAGATACGACGGTGAATTAGCCTGGACAGACAGCCAGATGTCACGACTGCTTGCTGGCCTGCGAAGCTCGGGGATGGCGGAGAACACCCTGGTGATAGTTACGGCGGACCACGGCGAAGAGTTCCTGGAACACGGTTACGGCGGGCATGGACGGACTCTTTTTGAGGAGATCGTTCACATCCCCCTGATCATGTCAGGCTATGGCGTGCCCCGGGGGGAGGTGAGGGATTGCCCCGCGGCACAGATGGATATCCTGCCCACGGCGCTGGATATAGTAGATGTGGAGCATCCCGACGAACTCCGCGGCATTGATCTGCTCTCCGGGAGTGTTCCGGAAATAAGAGCGATCCCCGCCAGCGGGGTAAACACCGGACCTCCCTTCCAGATGGCGTCGGTTACCAGGGATTCCTTCAAGACCATCTGGTATCCGGAGAGTGACACATTCGAACTGTACGACCTTCGAAACGACCCGGATGAACTCGACCCCATTTCCCCCGGCGAGGTGAGAAGGGAGAGGGTTCTCTCATACTGGTCCACGCCACGGGCATATCCGCCCAGGCCGGTGGAGGGTTCACACATCGGGCCGGCTGCGGGATCTGGGTTATTTCTAGGTGAGAAGCCGGTTATGTTCCCTTTGTCCCGGAAGAAAACTTAAAAGAACGGGTCGATATGACACTGCTGTTGCTGATACTGCTAAATACATCCAGCTGGCCGGATTCCATTCCCTCCTTCCATCTGGAATTCGATCCGGAGCAATGGGAATACGCCTGTGACAACTACTGGGCGGATATCTATGTTCCAGCGGAACTGACCTGCGGAGGTTATTCCCTCCCCTGCCAGTTCAGGATAAGGGGAGCCACAAGCCGTTCCTACCCCAAGAAATCAATAAAGATAGAACTACCTGAGGGAACTTTCCTCTTCGGCCACGACGAATTCAATCTGAATGCCGAGTTCCTTGATAAGACCCGGCTGAGGGAGCTTCTTTCTTATCTCTACTATTCGGAAACGGGACAGACGGTTTCCGATGTGAACCTGGTGGAAGTTGTTTTCAACGGAGAGACCCAGGGCGCTTTCGTTTCGGTACAGGATATCGACGGTGACTTCCTTGAGAACACCCCTCTTCCCGATGAGGCCGTGATCTACAAATGCGCCGACAGGTACACCACCCTTGACAGGGTGCACGAACTGGAACCCTACAACAAGAAAACAAAGGAAACTCAGCCCTGGGACGACCTCATTCTGCTGATGTACTGGCTTGCACTGTGCCCGGAGGAACTTTTCCCCGAACAGCTGAACCAGCGTTTCCATTATGATGATCTGGTATCCTGCGTGGCCACCAATGTGCTTCTCGGACATGGGAGCACCTATTACCACAACTACCATCTGGTGCTTGACAGAACCGGCACCGAAGGCCCCTGGCGTTACATAACCTGGGACATGGACCGCACATGGAGCAAATATGGCCCGGAGTTCCCCTACCACAGGAATTCAAGCAACAACGGGAATCGCAGGAACACACTCATCTGGAGAATGTGGTGCAACCAAGGTATAAGGGAAGATCTGATAAGGGAGATACACAGCCAGTTTCCGGAGTACCTGGCATTCGCCGGCTCCGGCATCATCGACTCCCTGGCCTCCGCGGTGGCTCCGCTGGTTGAGGCTGATCCCTTCAGGGAATACTCCATGGACAACTTCTGGGGGGAAATAGAAACACTGAAGAACTGGCCCCAGACCAGGTACGATAACCTGCTGAACCAGTTCGATAGCTGGCCCCTGCCCTTCCGCATCTATCCCCCTGTACCTTCCGGGACGAACCTTGAAGTGTCCTGGCAGCATTCCGGGAGCGGTTCCTTCTGGAGGCTGGACATCTCACCGGACAGCCTTTTCAGCTCCCTGAGGACGTAGTCTTTTCTCTCTCCACTTCTGACACAACAGCTGTGATCCCCGGAAACTTCACCGGAGATGACCTCTGGCTGCAGGTTTTCGCAACCCGTAACGGTGAAGAGCAAAGGGCCTCCAATGGCCCAATTCGCCCGGTGGCGGCCCCGAGCCTGGCCACAACCGGTTCGGTGGTCATCTCCGAGATCAACTATCAGAGCTCGCCCCAGTTCGATCCGGGGGACTGGTTCGAAGTGGTCAATACTGAGGACTTCCCACTGAGCCTGGCCGGCTGGTCGGTGCGGGACAGCAACCAGGAGAATCTCACCACCCTTGGTGATCTGGTCATTCAGCCCGGTGAGGGAATGGTCTTCGCCGCGGATTCATTCCTGTTCACCGGCGCCTTCAGCACTATCCCTCCACCGAATCAGGTTCTTAATTTCAACCTGTCGGCGAATGGGGACAGGATAGCCCTCTTCGACCCGGTCTCCAGAATGAAGGATGAGGTGGAATACGTTTCCGCCCCCCCTGGCCGGACGCTTCGGGAACGGATCAACCCTTATACTCACCGACCTCTCGGAAGACAACGCGAACCCGTTGTTCTGGATTGCCGGGCCCTTTGGAGGAACTCCCTTCGGCTATGGGGACTGGAACCCGGACTGGCCCAGGTTCGGTGCCGTGGGGGTACAGGTCCGTGGTCCCATGCCTCATCGGGGAACACTACCCTCCTCCTTACCGTCATATCTTCGGTGGCGGTTGAGATATGTATTTATGATGTTGCGGGAAGAGCGGTGCTGGAACCGGTGATCATGGATCTGCAGGCGGGCAGCCACTCGGTTACCCTTGATACGAAGGATCTTCCATCCGGAGTGTATTTCGCTGCGGTTCGAAACATGGGTTATCTCCAGGCGGTCAAGGTAACCCTGATTGGAGACAGATGATCACAGGACGAACCCTCCCCTGATCCTGCTTGCTTCAACCGCCATGGCGGCCACCGTAACGGTACAGCCCGGGGACCCGCTACAGGAAAACCTTGACTCCCTTTCCCCCGGCGACACCCTGTATCTCTCCCCGGGCACCTACACCCTTCCGGAAAACACTCCATTCCTGTACTGCGGACCGTCCACAGCCGGGATCACAATAACCTCCCACCGGGAAAACCGGGCCATTCTTGATGGCCAGGGGCTGGAGAGGCCGGTAATAGTGGCATCCGGACCCCACGACACATCCCTTTTTCTGGAAAACCTGGTCATCACCGGGGGCAACTCCACGGGGTCCGGCTATTTCAACGGAGGGGGGGTGTCCCTCCAGGAGGCATCAGCTGTGGTCAGCAACTGTCTGATAACCGAGAACACCTCATATATCGGCGGAGGAGTGGGAGCGGAGGGAGGAATGGTTCTGCTCCAATACAGCGTCCTTTCATTTAATGAGGCCCTTGTGACAGGCGGCGGATGCGATATATACGCATGCGATTTCACCGGCTTCATGCTTCGCTTCATTTCCAACACATCCTCCGACGACGGCGGAGGGCTGAACAGCTATCAGTCCACAATTTACCTTGGCAGTTCACTGTTCACAGATAACTATTCCGGCGATGACGGCGGGGGGATAGCGGTCCTTCAGGGGGTATCTCTGCTGGAATTCCTCACTGTGCACGACAACGGCGCCTTCGACGACGGCGGGGGACTGAGGATACACACCATCGATTCATTCAATCTCCGGTCCTCCATCGTTACCTCCAATCAGGGCAAGGGAGGCATAAATGTCATCAGCAGCATCAAGCCTGAGGTTTCCCATGTATGCTGCTGGAATAACGAACAGGCCCAGTACCAGGGAATGGAGGATCCAACCGGTACCGACGGCAATATCTCTGAGGACCCGCTGTACGCCGACCCTTTCCTGAATCTGTCACAAACCGAGGCGGGTCAGCCCTGGGACAGCCCCGCGCTGGACGCGGGACACGGACCGTCATGGGAAACCGCCGCAGCGGGGTTCAGCACCAGGACCGACAGCCTTCCCGACACCGGGATCGCGGATATGGGATACCACCACATCAACTTTCAGCAGACTGGTATGGAACCGGAGGCCAGCTCCCCTGAGGGCGGTGTCTCCGTTTCCCCCTCACCTGTCCGGACCTCCTCTATGCTGAGACTGACCGCCCGGGGGGAGAAGTCGTCAAACTGGAATTCTTTGACCTGGCAGGTCGACGGCTGGAGGGTTTCACCACGGAGTACCATTCAGCCGGGATCCGGATAGACCAGGAAAGGTTCCCTGCCGGCGTTGTCATGGTGCGGGCATTGTGGGAAACCGGCGGCGCTTCGGGAAGGTTCGTGGTGCTTCCATGACCATACTTATTGTGTTCCTTGCAGGTCTGCTTATTCCAGTGGCCCCCGGAGAGAGCATTCAGGACGCCCTTGATTCCTCCACTGCTGGAGATACGGTGCTGGTTCTTCCCGGTGTTCACACAGGTTCCGGGGAGAACCTCATCACCATGAACGGAAGTCACAACGGCGTTGTACTACTCGGCGATCCACAGGAACCCTCAACCACGGTTCTCTCCGGTACGGAGCTTTCCGGCGGAATTATGAGGATAGACGGCATGGAGGCAGGCTCGGTGGACAGCACCACCATTATCTCAGGACTTGCCTTCTCCAATGGTTCATCGGGCACATCCCCCTTCGGAGGGGCGATCCACACGAGCCATGCCTCACCGGTGATCGAATTCTCGTCCTTTTCCGGATGCGAGGCGGACAACGGCGGAGCCATCTACTCCTGGAAGGGAGCACCCACTATCAGATACTCCACCTTCTACGACAACGAATGCGAATCTGCGGGTGCCGGGATATATCTCTACACTTCCCAGGCTGTGATAGAAACTGCAGGTTCAATGGAAACCACTCGTGGGACGACGGCGGAGCTGTCTATCTCTACCACAGCTCTCCGGTGATCTTCAACTGCATCTTCACCGATAATTATGCCCACGACGACGGCGGCGGAATATACTGCTACGCCCTGTCCAGCCCTTATATCTCCTTCTGTACCTTTACCGGGAACTTCGCCCTCTACACTGGCAGCGCGGTCTATTTTCGAGTTAACAGCTCACCCCTGGTGAGCCACTGCATAGCAACGGCGAACGTAGCCCCGGCATTCTACCTGCAGGACGGCGGAAACCCGGTTTTCGAGTTCAACTGCGTCTGGGGCAATCCCGACGGAAACTACGGCAACCTTCCCGACCCCACGGGCACCGGGGGAAACATATCCGAGGATCCGCTCCTCACCGGGGATGGTTTCCTGGCCCACATCGCAGCGGGACAGGCGGCGGACAGCCCCTGCATCGATGCCGGCGCCGGGTCGGCACAGGCCTTCGCCCTGGAGGAAACATGGACCCGTACAGACAGCGTGCCTGACTCACTCACCGTTGACCTTGGCTTTCACCACTCCGCGGGGTGCGGCTGGCAGTCAACCCATCCGGAAGACACACCGGGGGCTTTCACCATTCTCCCCAACCCTGCCACCACGGAATTCACAGTTGTTCAGCCCGGGGAGGGCTCAATGAACGCCATGAACATATACGACATCTCGGGAAGGCTTGTTTTCTTCGGCGGCCTCTCCGGCGAGTCCACCACATTCACCACCGGCAGTTTGAGCACCGGGACCTATCTCGTCCAGGTCCGCGGCCCCGGGGGATACGCTGCAAAACCACTGACGGTGATGAAGTAGAGGTAGTCTGGAAAAACCGCTGATTGTATGTTTCACCCCAGGCAGGGAATCAGTATTCACAACTAACGGGAGCACAGCTATGAAGTTAAGGTTCGGCATTCTGGCCATGTTTTTCCTTGTTTACGCATGTTCTTCGGAGGAAACGGTAAATCCTGACACGTGGCTTGCGGCCGCCGGGCCGGACACCATCACAGTGGCGGAG
The DNA here is from genome assembly GCA_001875255.1 of Candidatus Sabulitectum silens. Lineage (GTDB taxonomy): Bacteria > Fermentibacterota > Fermentibacteria > Fermentibacterales > JCC-6 > Sabulitectum > Sabulitectum silens. The sequence goes on from MJAN01000002.1 coordinate 486,855, forward strand.
GCCGCGGAGATTTGGAATAGCCTTCCCCCTTCCACCAGGGCAGCCTTTGAGGTTTCTGAAAACCCTTCAGGGGATTTCGTCGAGATCCTGGCGGGGAAAATGTCCATTGACAGACTGGTTGATACATCGGGAATTCTGAATGACCCTGCGGTTGTGCGGAATACCGAGATATGGACCCGGGTGGAATCGGCAACAATGGCAAGAAACTCATTACAGCAAGGGAGGCGGAGGCTGTCACTGAAGAGGACATCGACTTTCATGGCAGAAACAGGGGTATCGAGCTGGAACTCAGCGGTGATGTCCCCTCCCTTCCCGTTCCCTTCATACTCACGGAGCTTCCCAGGGAAATGGCCTTTGCCTGGAGGGTGCCAGCCCCGGTGATAGTGTCGCCATTCCGGGTATGGGTTCCGTCCGGGTGAACTCGGTCTCAATTCCGGAGAACCCCCTTAGGGACCAACCGGATAGCGCGGTTGTGGAAGTACTCGCAATGGGCAGGGAACGCTACCTCTATCTTGCTGCCTATGCTTCGATTGTTTCCGAAGGCGGATTCTATGCCGCTGAGAGCTTCTCCAACACGGATCAGCTGCCGGAGGATTCACTTATGCTCTCCTGCGGTTCGTGGCGATGGACCAGGAAGGACCTCGAGGAGGAAGCTGCCTTCCTCAGTACAAGGTTCCCCGCCCTGGAACTTAGCGATCACTGGAGGGACATGTTCATCGAAAACCTTCTCATGCAGAGCCACCTTCTGGAAGTACTGCAGGATGAGTTCCCTGAAACAGCGGATTCCATAGCTGCCGAAGCGGAGGGCTACAGAAGGAGCATTGCCGCGGACAGCGTCCTGGCAGAGCTTATGGAGGAAAGTATAACGGTTACCCGAAGTGATATTGAGGAGGAGTATACCCTCATGGAAACCCCGGTGATCATTCCCGAAAAGAGAGTGTTCGAATCGGTTTCCACCACCGCCGACCTCCTTCCCTCACTGGAGGAAGCATTTACCGAGGGAACCCTTCCCGGAGAATTCCCCCCCCTGGGGTCGATCCCATCTTCCGAAGGGAACAACGGCCTCTCCAGTCCCCTGACAAGGAGCGAGCTGCCCCATGGAGTTCCCGGCACCCTCTTTGAGATCTTCCCCGATGACACCACCGCCTGGATCGGGCCCTATGAGGTGGAACCGGGGATTTACGCCGCCTTCCGCCTGGTGGAGGTAATGCCAGCCAGGGAAGCCACAGTGGACGAACTGACCACCACCCTCACCGAATCTGCAAGAAGGAGCTGGAAAACCTCGCCGTGGAGGATGTGCTGCTGGAGCTTAGGGAGGAGTACGGAGTAACGCTGAACGCCGACGCAATGGGCAGTCTCCCCGGTAATCCAGGGCTCTGGCCCTCTTCAGGACTATGATTTAATCAAGACTTGCGCCGCCCGGGGCAAATCGCTATATAAGTTCGGGTCCTAAGTTCAACCCTATAAGGAATGGAGATACGAATGAGAATTACACTTGTCATCGCCCTCCTGGTTGCCGGCTTCGCCGTCGCAGACGCGACGCAGCTCGGTCACCTTGAAGGCGCAGTAGCTGTTGGCGGCACCATTGCCGGCGACGACATTTTCTGCTCACAGCCCTTCGACTTCGGCGCCCTTGAAAATGGCGTCGGCATGAGTGAGGGCAATGGTTGGATGATCACCGACGACTTCAACCCCGCAGACGGCGGCACCATCGACATGGTCGAGATCTGGGCCATCTACGCTGCAGGAAACACCACCGGTTTCAACATCGAGCTCCGTGAAGACGCCTCCGCTGCTCCCGGTGCCATCATCGACACCTACGGCTCAACAGCTGTTGATCACACCAACACCGGCATGTCCCAGTGGGGATACTCCCTCTGGTACACCATCATTGACACCGAAGACATCATGGTCGACGGCGGCATGATCTACTGGCTCGTTCTTCAGACCGTTACGGGAACAGGCCCCGACTACTGGCTGGCCGGCCCGAATGCCAACGGCGGAATGACCTACTTCAGCGACAACGGCGGCTCATCCTGGCAGAGCAGCCAGAATGCCTGGGGCGCACCCTACGACCAGTTCATGATCATCAGCGGTACCGTATCACTCAGCCGCGACACATGGGGAACCATCAAGACCCTCTTCTAGATCCCTGTTTGCTACTTCGGGGGAGGCTTCGGCCTCCCCCTTTTTTTGCACTGGAAGGAGGCTGAGCATGAAAACACTGGTTGTCTACTACTCCCTGGAGGGCAACACCGAGCTTGCTGCGAAAACCGCGGCGAAAACCGCCGGGGCGGATCTGCTGAGGCTGGTGCCGAAGGAAAGCAAAGCCCCCCGGGGACTCACCCGATACCTCTGGGGTGGCCGGGCGGCCATATCCGGCAGTAAACCGGACTTGATACCCCTTCAGTTGAACCCGGAAGACTACGACACCCTGATAGTAGGAACACCGGTGTGGGCCTGGACCTTCGCCCCGGCCATTAACACATTCTTCTCCATGTTCGATTTCACAGGGAAAAGGGTGGCTCTGTTCTGCTGCCACGGGGGACAGCCGGGCAAGACCCTGGAAAAGATGAAGAAGGCAATGGAGGGTGCTTCATTCATCGGAGAGACCGACCTTCGTGATCCCCTGAAGCACCAGACAGAAGAACAGCTCCACAACCTCCGCCGCTGGGTTGCTGGGGTTCTGGGGAAAGCATGAACACACCGCCTTTCCGGTAAACCCCTCTATCCTGCATAATAAACCCGCCGGTAAGGGAGATGTGATGATAGAAGCAGTTCATGACGACATCACCACACTGAAGGTGGATGCCATAGTCAACGCCGCCAACCAGGCCCTCGGGCCTGGCAGCGGTGTCAACGGCGCCATACGGGAAGCCGCGGGGCTGGGGCTTGCCGCGGAATGTTCCGCCCTCGGCGGCTGCCCGGTGGGAGAGGCCCGGATCACCGGAGGCTATCTACTCCCGGCGAAGTACGTGATTCATACAGTGGGGCCGATCTGGCAGGGGGGCGGCAAGGGAGAGGCAAAGCTGCTGGGTTCATGCTACCGGAACAGCCTGAGAACAGCGGCGGACAACGGGCTTGAATCCATAGCCTTCCCATGCATAAGCACGGGCATTTTCGGCTACCCTCCTGAACCCGCCGCCACCATCGCCCTTTCCGCCGCGAGGCGTTTTCATGGAAAGAACCCCCTTCCCCGAAGGATCATTTTCTGCTGCTACTCGCAGGAGGACCACGCCATATACAGCAGGCTGCTGAAGCGAAGGAGGAGAAACCGAAGATGACCGATTTCGATCTCTCCAGAGCCGGAAAGACCATGGCGGTCTCCCTTCTGTTCTTCAGCCCGGTGTTCATCTGGTTCGCACTTGCCATAACGGGGGTTACCGGGGACTTCGGCGGCCAGGAAAGGTTCGACCACATAAGCGGAATGATAACCGCAGGGTCAGCAGCCCTTTTCCTCCTCATTGGAGTTCCCCTGGTTATCCCCAGGATCTGGAACGGGGATATCCCCAGGAGCAGACTTCTGAAAAGGGGAAGAAGGGCCAGGGGCTATCTGGTGAAACTGGGGGAAACCAATCTGCCCACTGATGGGCCCTCAATGAGTGTCCTGATCCAGGTCGAGATAGAGGAAGATCAGGGCAGGTATCTCACCTCTCCGGTCCGCATGGATGTCCCACGGGGATAATCTCCCTTCTGAGACCTGGAATGGAACTCCCCCTCAGGGTGAACCCCGGGGACAGATACATCTTCGCGGTGGACTGGGAAAGCTTGCTTCCGAAAAACTGAAAAGAAAGGTGTTACTGCTTCAGCGCCATCCGTACGGCGGTTATGAGCTGGTCGTACGAGAATGGCTTCTGTATGAAGTGAACGCCTTCTTCAAGAACGCCGTGCCTGGCTATAACATCCGCTGTGTACCCCGACATGAACAGGCACCTCAGCCCGGGCTTTGCCCCACGGAGCTTCGAAGCCAGCTCCTGGCCGTTCATACCGGGCATTATCACATCGGTGAGCAGCAGGTCGATCTTGTCCAGGCCATGGGTTCTGGAGGCAATGGCCTCCGCCGGGGTGGATACGGCCATCACAGCGTACCCGGCCCTTTGAAGCATCAGCTGGGTGATGTTCAGGATGGATGGCTCGTCCTCCACCAGCAGAATGTTACCGCTGTCGCCGGTTTCCTGAAGAGCTGAGGAGGGATCGGGGGATGGTGAATCCTCCCCGGAGTGTCTGGGTATGTGAATGCTGAAACAGGAGCCCCGGCCCGGTAGGCTCTCCACGGTTATGAAGCCTCCGTTCTGCCTGACTATTCCATAAACCGTTGAAAGCCCCAGGCCGGTTCCCCTTCCCGGCTCCTTGGTGGTGAAGAAGGGCTCGAATAGCATTCCCAGCGTGGGGCCATCAATACCGCAGCCGTCGTCGGTCACCGATAGCACCGCAAACTCTCCGGGGAAGGCCTGGGGTCTCCCTGTGCAGTCGTCCTCGTCCAGGACAACTCCCCTTGTCTCTATGGTTATGGTTCCGCTTCCGTCGATGGCGTCACGGGAGTTAACCACGAGGTTGGCCAGTATCTGATCCAGCTGGGAAGAATCCATTCTGACCCTTCCCGCGTTCTCTCCGGGGAGCCACTTCAGCGTAATGTTCTCACCGATGAGCCGCTGCATCATGCTGAGCATTCCAGCCAGGGTATCGTTCAGGACCAGCACCATGGGTTTTGCAGCCTGGCGCCTGGCAAAGGCCAGTATCTGTCTGGTGAGCTTGGCGGAACGCCTGGCGGCCTTCCTTATCTCCTCGAGATCGGACAGAATGGGGCTGCTTTCCCCGGCCTTGAGCACCGCAAGCTCCACATATCCCAGAATTACACCCAGCATATTGTTATAGTCGTGGGCCAGGCCCCCTGCCAGCCTTCCCACCGATTCCATCTTCTGGACCTGGCCCAGCTGCTCCTGCAGGATCCTGCGCTCTTTTTCCGCTTTTTTCCCTTCTGTTATGTCCTCATAGGCTCCAAACATGCCGTATATATCTCCGTCGGCATTCCTCAGGGGGATCTTCGAGGTACGGAGAAGTCTTCTAGAGCCGGTGGGGGTTGTCTGCTCCTCCTCGTAATAGAGCTTGGGCTTCCCGGAGTCTGTGACCTCTTTGTCGTCAGCACGGTATTTCTCCGCTTCGCTGTGCCAGACCATGTCGTGATCGGTCTTCCCCACAAGGCTTTCAGGGCCGGGAAGGCCGGCATCATCGGCAAAGAGGTTATTGCATCCCAGGAACCTGCCCTGAAGATCCTTCCAGAACACTCTTGAAGGGATGGTTTCTATGACATCCTTCAGCATACGGTTGGTGTGCTCGATCCTTGCCTCGGCAAGGATGCGCTCGGTTACGTCATCAAGGATCACCGCGCATCTGCCCGGTGATATCTGAAAGGCGTAAACCTCAAAATTGCCAGTGACTCCCCCGTAGCTGTAGGGAATGGTTTCACCGTGCCATGTTTCTCCGAACTCCGCCGCCCGCCGGTACCGCAGGGGTACTTCTGTTTCGGCAAGGGGAGGGAAGGCTTCCTCAAGGTTCAGGCCCAGAAGCTCATGGACATCCACGCCGAGTATCCTGCTGGCGGCAGGATTGGAATCTTCAAGGATCAGACGCCCCGCTTCGGAAAGCCTCAGCAGGAAAATGGCCATGGGTGAATTCTCTATTATGCTTCGGAAGGTTTCTTCACCGGCGGCGAGCTCGTTCTCCATTTCCCTGCGGTTCAGGACACTTACCAGCATCCTGGCAAAGACGAAAAGCAACCTGGTTTCCGTGTCGGTATACCGGTGGCGCCGGCGGACCGAATCGAATCCCACGAATCCCAGGCACTCCTCCCCCCGCATCAGGGGAACGACTATGAGGCTTTTTATCTTCTGTGGCTCAAGGAACCTCCGGGCATGGTCGGAAGGATCAAGGGCCTGGACATCGGCGATGTAAACAGGCTCACCACGCTTGTTGGCGCTTACCCACCAGGGAATGCTCTTTATTGAAACTTCCTGAAGGTTACCTATCTGGGGTTCTATCCCCTCGGCGCACCACTCGTGGGTATTCGTGCATGTGCCGCTGGTAAAGTCGTAGAAGAAGAGATAGCCCCGGTCGGCGCCCACCATGGAACCCATTTCACCAAGTGACCTCACTATTTCGTCCTCGAGGTTCTCAGGGGGAATATCGATATAGGTTGATGACATTCGCATGAGAAGTTCCTGGATGGCGGTCTGCCTGCCGAGTTCTTCTTCAATGTCCCCGCCGCCGGGTCTTTCCCCGTCGTCCCCCGCAGGATGAACGGTCAGAAGGAGGAGATCCATATCATTCATTCCGACGGGAACGCAGTGGCAATCCACCTCCTGAACACGCCCCTTCGCCAGCCTGTGGCTGGATCGGAAAACATGCCTCCGAAGGGAAACCGCCTCCTGTAGCCTGTCTGATACTGCTGATGAGGGATCTGATTCTATATCGAACAGGCTTCTTCCGGTAAGACCATCCGGGGAATGACCATACAGATCTGATGCCGCGTTGTTCGCGTGGATTATCCGGCCGCTTTCACCGTTGAGCAGAAGCATGGCGCAGGGGCTTTCCATAAAAAACCCGGAGGGGAAGCTCCCGGATGATGCATTAGCGTTTAAACCGTTCTTGTTGCTGTTCATTCTGCGTCCAATGGGCTTTGGCGACTTCTTCAGACAACACAGACGAATATAGCGTTTAGAAAGTCATCAGGCTATACCGGACACCGGGGACAGGGTGCTCTTGTTCTGTTCAGCCTTATTATTCATGTGGTTCATGATACCGGCTTGAAGCTTTCTATCTCGAAAGGAGAACAACCGGAGAATGATCTCCCGCCAGGGTATTGACCCAGTTACCGAGGCCGGGTGCCGGTGGCTGCTGAAAGGGGCGCTTCCCGGGGAGTACCCGGGGCCCGTGCCCGATTCGGAGCACGATATGTCCAGGCTTCTGGCCGAAGAAACCGGGAACCGGGATCTTCAGCTTTCCGGAGCCGCATCGTGGTTCAGACTTGAGCAGTCCCTCCGGCCGGTACTTTCCGATATGGCTCTGATGGGGCTTCGTGTATGGGCCTTGAAGGGTTTCGACCTTGCCCGGAGCGTTTATCCCTTTCCCGGGGCCAGACCCATGTGCGATGCCGACCTGTTCGTTGAGGATCAGTGCAGGCAAGGGGCTCTGGGAGCCTTTGTAAGGAGGGGCTGGCAGCGGAGGTCCGCCGGGGACGGGGTGTTCTCTTCCGGGATTGTATCAGAGATGAAGCTCCACCGCCATGGTGTCATGACGGAACTGCATACACACATTTTCTATTTCCCCGCCACCTTTCCCGGGCGGCTTCCTTCCGATCTTTTTTCAGACGGCAGGGAGCTTGAGCCCGGACTTATGGGTTTTCAGTGGCACAACGCACTGCTGATGGTGCTTCTTCACATGATTACCAATACACTGATCAGACCGGTATGGTGGGCGGACGTGTGCCTGCTGGCCGGGAAGGTCTCGGAGGAAGGGCTATGGGACCGATTCGTGGTGAACGCCTTCGGGACCGGTCTCGGGGGTGCCCTGGCACCACTTCTGGACACCGTCAGGGAGCTTTTTGGAGCATCTGTTCCCTGTAGCGTCACCAGGGGGCTTTCACGGTCCGGTGGAAGAAAACCCCGGCTTCTTGCCGGGCTTAATGCCGGTAAAAGGGTTCCTTCCATGCTGAATCTTCTGTATCTCCCGGGCTGGAAAAGGATATCCTGGCTGGCAGCCATTTTCTGGCTGCTGCTGAGCGGGCAGGATCCATACGGGATTAACCCTGTCATTCCCCATGCTTCTTCCCGGGATATTGACCGGGCACACAAACTATATTAGATATTACGCATATTCCTATTTGATTGGAGCGCGGTGGAAAAAGCAGAGATGGTAAGATACTTCAAGGCACTGGCGTGTCTCACCAGGTTCAGGATACTGGAGATCCTTGGGGGGGAAAGGCTCTGCGTGGGTGCCATCGCCGAGAGGACCGGGATATCACAGCCGTCGGTTTCCCAGCATCTGCGGGTGCTCCGTGACGCCGGGCTGGTAACCGATCATCGCTGCGGCTATCACATACACTACATGGTGAACGGGGAAGCTTTTGACGAACTCCGGAACTCCCTTCCGAGGTTCAACGATCCCGGTTGTCCCGGGCCCTGTTCAGGAAAGGAAGATACATGTGCGGAAATAAATGCGAACACCCGGAAAAACTGAAGGGTGAACCGGGAGAATGCGCCCCTGAACAGATACGTGAATGCCACGGAGAAGAAAAGAAGCGCCACTGCTGCTGTGAAGGAAAGGGAAAGAAATGAAGTACATCGCCATTCTTGTCATGACACTTGTCCTGGCCGGAGTCGTTTACGCCGAAACCACCGGAGACCATGAACCCTGCGCCGACTGCACCTGTGAAGGAACCACCGACGGATGCGCAGAGCACTGCTGCGAATGCGAAGCTGAATGTGACGAAACATGTTCCTGCGAAGGCGACTGCGGTGAAGATTGCCAGTGCGTCGAAGAGGAAGCCATGGAGGCCCCGGAAGCAGAAGCGGGGGGATGCGGAGGCTGCCCGGGAGGCGGCTGCTGAACCGAGCTGTACCCTTTACCCCCGGCCCCGCCGGGGGTTTTTT
>MJAN01000003.1 GCA_001875255.1 Candidatus Sabulitectum silens
GGGCTCCCCGGCGGGTCCGGACCTTCCCCGGGAAAGCAGGGAGTTCATTGCCCGGGCTATGTCCCAGCCGGTGAAAACCACCAGGGACATGAGGAAAAGAATGGAAAAGGCCGCCCAGGCGACTATTCCTCCCACAAGGCCTCGGCAGCCAGAACGGTCCTTCCGGTGAGTCACCTCCGGTGAGGTAAGGAGATCCGGCGGAGCCGACCGAGTATCATGCAAGCAGGGCGGAAAGGAAAAAGCTGCATATGAAAATGGACCCGGTGGCGGCCAGCCAGCGTTTAGCGAAGCTGAGGCCGAGAACCGCCGAACCTGCCAGGAAAAGCCCGGCGGGTATGAAAACCGCCAGGAAACCGGTGTAGGTCGTAAGGGTTCCCCCTGCGCTGCGCAGGAAATCTCCCTGGGGAGCGATCAGGGAAAATACCACCGCCAGGGAAAGGAAGAGAAGGGCGAAGAACACCACGGACCTCCACTTCTCGGTGTGTTTCCTTCTTGATCTTTTCTTCGCCGCCAAATCATACCTGCCTTACTGTAATGCCCTTTGAATTTGTCCTGTAGGCCGGGTCGCCCCTTCTTTCTCCATCGGCGGAAAAACAGTAGCTGATGGTCTGGCCGGAGGCCATTATGAGTCTGCGAACCAGCTGCCGTCGGGAAGCTTCTGCATAGGGTCGGATTCAGGGTTCCAGCCGTTGAAATCCCCCACCACGGAGACCCTTGCCGCCCCGGGGCAGCCTATGCAGAAGAAGGCAACCCTTGTTTTCGGGGCAAGGGCCTCCTGTACCGAATCCCTCAGCCCGGGATAGGCCCGAAAAACCGGCCGGTGTCTGGAGGGGATCTCCATGAGGCCGTCGTCCCTGGGGTCGCGGACCCTCCTTTTCCTGCCCTTTTCGCCGAAAACAACCGAATCCTCTGAGGAAGACCGACTCTCCCCTGCAGAGGGTTTCCTGTATCACTTCCAGAATGGTCACCAGTACGGTCTGCACTTCCTTCATGGTCAGCCCGGTCCTGGTGGCGGTTTCCCGGGCGAGTTCTTCCCTGGTCATCTCTGCCTTCTCCCATGTAGAGTTATCTTGCCTTCTTATGTCCTGTTGAATATCAGCCGGCATCCCCGGCGTCAAGGAGTATGGCTATAATCGAACCATGAGAACCAGACTGATTGCCCTTGCCGGCCCGCCCTGCTCAGGAAAGAGCGCCTCAGGCGCCATACTCGCCGGCATCACAGGGGGTGTTTTCCTTGAGACCGACAGGGAGGTCGAGGAGGCCCTGGGAAAGACCATACCTGAGATCTTCAGCACCCTGGGTGAAGAGGTCTTCCGGATGGCTGAGGCCGAAGCGGTTCGAAGGATACTGGAGGAAGATCAGTTGCCGGGGGCAGTGGTGGCCCTGGGCGGCGGAACCCTTCTTAACAGAGAGACCAGGGAACTGGTGGAGGCACGTTGCAGGGTCTTCACCCTCACGGCACCGGTTGAGACACTGGTTGTCAGGAACCGCGGAGGAAGGCCCCTGGCGGCCACGGAGGAGCAGTTCAGGGAACTGCTGCGCCGGCGGGGGGAACACTATGCATCACTGGGGAACCCGGTGAACACAGAGGGCAGGACACCGGAGGAAACCGCCATGATAATTGCCGGAATGCTCAGGAAAGAAGATCCTGCTCGGTGGTTTCGGTGAGTCCGGCCCGTTTAATTGTTTCCTTGCGTGCTCCAGCCCCACGTAGAACCTGTCGGTGTATAGTGTGTAGTCGTCCCTGAGCTCCGATGGGGTCATGTTCACCGTGATAACGTTCGCCCCGGCCTGAAAGCACCTGTACTGGCCGTCCTTCATCAGTCTCTCGAAGGTGCTGGTGGCGGGGATGAGGGTGGTTTTCAGGAACAGCCTCATGGCGGCTATGAACCGAAGGCCTATCTCGGGGTCACCGGGTTCGGCATTTTCCAGTGGAGTTCCCCCGGCTGGAAGGAACACCGCCACACTGGACATCTCCACCTTCAGCCTGCGAAGAAGGAGGAGGTCTTCCACCAGTGAGTCGGTACTCTGCCCGGGAAGGCCCAGAAGGGGGCCGGAACCTATGTGATAGCCGTGCTCACGTATTTTTTCCAGCCACCGGATCCTTCCTTCAAGGGTAAAGCCCGGTTTCATTCTTTCAAAGAGCTCCCGGTCGGCTGTTTCGTGTTTCAGTATGAACTTTCCCGCGCCGGCCTCCCGCCAGAGATCCAGGTCTTCCTCGCCGTGGACCCCTACACATAGCAGAACCCCCATGCCCAGGTCGTGGATGTCCCTTATCACGTTCCGGAGCCAGATGGTTCCGTAGGTCTCGCTTTCCGCCGCCTGAAGGAAAAAGGTCCTTATACCGTTCTCCCTTGCCCTCCGGGCAATTGCCACCAGCTCGTGGTGGCTCAGGGAATACCTCACGCCGTCGGGGTTGTTGAGCCTCATGCCGCAGTACAGGCAGCTGCACCTGCAGGAGTTGGCGAACTCAACCACCGCCCGGATGAAGGCCTTTTTTCCGAACACTCCGTCCCGAACCTCCCTGGCAGCACTGTAGAGGTGTTCAGCCTCGGTGTCGGAGCTTTCCAGGATCGCCTTCAGGTCTTCCCGGGTGAAGCCGGCGGACAGTCTTTCGGTGATCCAGTCTCTGTCAATTCCATGCATGTTGTTTCGCCTTGATCCTTTCCAGGGCGGTGAGCTTCGCCCCTCGCCGGGAGTATAACCGGTCCACAGTGCGAAGGCACGGGCAGCCTGCTCCACCAGCATGGTCTCCCCGGTAACAACCCTGATGCCCCGCTGGGCCAGTGAGTTCCTGAAGGACCAGCCGGGGTTGTAGTTCAGGTCGGCAAAACACCAGTTATTCGGGATCTGGATGGGAAAGCCGTCTTCGTTGTTCCACCCCAGAGGGGTGGCATTAACCATGGTCGCCCTTTCCGGAAGCCTTCTACCTGAAAGGTCCTCTCCCCTTGCCAGAAGAACGCAGTGTCCCGGTGGAAGGGCCCGGTTTATGGCCCGGGCGGCTCCTCCCCGTCCCACCACGAAGAACGGCCAGGGCAGGTCCGAGACCATTGCCCGGAAGCCCTGAATGTCTGTGTTATGGCCATGGACGCCGCTGTCCTGGAACACAAGTGTGTTAACCGCCCCGGCGGCCTTCGCCTCCTCCGAAAGAAGATCGCAGTGGGCCATCACACTGACCTTGTGGGGAACGGTAATGTTCAGTCCGGTCCAGGATGACCCCGTAAGGCGCTTTATCGTTCCTTCCAGTGCTTCGGGCTCCACGGAGAGCAGGGAGTAGTTCCCGGGATACCGGCGCTCTCCATGAAAACTCCGTGGATGAGCGGTGACAGGGAATGACCCACGGGAAAACCCGCAAGGCCGGCCTTAAGGTAAAAAGTCATTTCCGACGCCTTCTCAAGCGCTGAAAGGCCCTGGTGAGGATGTCCGCCAGTCCCCTGGGCCTGTAGAAGACAGGCCGGAAGAGGTCCGCCCCGGGGTGCAGCTCCTCGGAAAGGGGAGCACCGCGGTAGAGCCTTATGGTCCCTATGTTCACGAAGGTGTTCCCGAAGCCCAGGGTGAGCCTGGCCCTGGCCATGAACAGGAACTTCAGGAGCAGCGCCGCCAGGTTTTCCCCGGGGGAGGCGCTGAAGAAATTCACCCCCACGGTGAGACCGGCCTTCCTGGCGGCCTTTACCGCCGGCCAGAGTTTCTTTACGGAGCCTCCCTTGCCCATGAGCTTCCAGCCCTTTCGGGTTATCACATCCGGGGAGAAATCCACCCATCTGCACCCGGCCCGGTGGATCTTCCTGAGCATCTCATGGGGAACGGATTCCGAGAGCCAGGCCTCCCACGGAGGGATGTCGGGTATTTCAAGCAGGCCATCGAGAAGCCTGTCGCAGTACTCCCTTGGGTGGTCGAACACCGAATCCACGAACATGAAGCTTTTGAACCCGTGGTCCATAATGGCCCTTACATCGGCTGTCACATGCTCCACCGGCCGAACCCTGAAACCGCAGCCGCTTATGGATCTGTAGGTGCAGTAGGAACAGTTGAAAACGCACCCCCTTCTGGTTTGAACACCCACCGACCCCTTGCCCGGGTAGTCCGAGGCAGCGAAAAGGGTGTAGTCCGGTAGGGGATGTCCTCCATGGAGGGTCTTGGAGGGCAGGCCAGCCTCCCCCTGAGCCAGACGGGTTTCTCCCCGCCAGCCAGATAATCCACAAGGGCGGGAAGTGCAAGCTCCCCCTCCCCAACCATTCCCACATCTATCCTGGGCCACATTTCAAGTATTTCACCGGGATAGATGGAGAAACCTGACCCCCCGGCCACCACATGCCCGGGATATTCCCCCAGGGCCTCCATCAGTGCCCCGAAGTGGTCCAGGTACCAGTAGGTTGAGGGATAGGAGCTGTCGTCGATGTTCCTCAGGGAAAGGGCCACGAGGTCCGGGCGGAGTTCCTTCAGCCTCCTTGAGAGAGCTTTTTCGGGAGAGTCGGTGAGGCTGAGGTCGAGGCCGTGGCACTCATGTCCGGCCAGGGAGCCGGCCAGGTAGGCCAGGCCTATGGGATATATGGGGCTTCACGCCTTCCCACCGGGGACTGCACCAGAAGAATTCTCATGAATGCCGGCGGCTCCTTTCCCTCTTGCCTAATTCACGGCATTTACTATAATGAAAAACCGTATGGTCTCCTATCTGCTCACAGGTTTTCGGGGGTTTTCTATCTTTGACCTTTTAAGGGATTCCCGCCGGCGCTGTTTCATGGCCGGCCTTGTCATCTCGGCGCCTGCGGCGGTGCTGTCACCTGACTGGCCCATATCCGCCCTGCTGGCCTTCGCCGGTGTTTTCTTCTCATTCATGAGCCACGAGACCAGGGAGGGAGGAATAGTAACTCCGGTCCCCGCGGTCTGCTGGCTGGCCTATGCCTTCGGAGGAGCCCCGGCGGCCTTCTTCACAGCTGCGGGCACCATCTTTACAGGTCTATGCAGCCACCCCGGCAACCGCTCCATGAGGGATCTGTTCCTGAGCCACATCCCGGTTGCCGGTGTGATACTGGCCTTCGCCGGAGGGGCGGGGGTGTCCTCCGGGGCACTGCTTCTGATACCCGCAGGGCTTCTGGTCCAGATGGGAATGCTGTCCCTTCTCGAGGGCTGGAAACCCTCCAGGGCCGGAATCACCGGGCTGAGCTGGGTGATCAACGGAATAGCCTCCTACACACTCTATTTCTTCGCAACGGAGGACGGATTTCCCGGGGCACTGCTGGTTACCGGTGTAATGATGCTCTTTGCGGTTCACGCCGCTGCCTCGGGAAGCAGACTCCTCTCCTACAGCGGAAGGATTGGAACCCTCTCCCTTCAGAACAGGCTCATGAGCTATCTCTACCGGGACGACAATCCCTATCCCCTCTATTTCCACGACGGCTCCAGGGTCTGGACAATGCAGGGCAAACCGGCGCCCCTGATCCCCTCACCCGGGGCTCTGGAGGGGGCAGGACCCGGAGGATGGTCGGTGTTTCCCGTGGGCTCTTCCTCCTTCATGGCCTCCGGTGAGCCCGGGAACTGCTTGACTCCCTTCCGGAAAGGGAGAGGAGGGAAACCCTGCTTCTCCTGGAATCGGTGTGGCGGGCCTCATTCAGCAGAAGAAGGCTTGAGAACGCCTTCATGGGTGCCGCTGGAATGCTGGTAAGGATTGCCGACAGGAAGGATTCCGATACCCACAGCCATTCCATTCGCGTGTCCCAGACAGCGGTCAAGCTGGGAAGGATCCTGGGCTTTCCGAGGAGGAGCTCTTTCAGCTCAAGGTGGGTGCCCTGCTCCACGACATCGGCAAGCTCACCATTCCGGGAAGCCTCATAATGAAAAAGGGGCTCCTCACCGAGGCGGAGCGGAGGGAGATAGAAACACACCCCATAGCCGGAGCCAGGCTCCTTGAACCCATGGAAAGGTACGACCTGGCCTCCTCGGTGGTACTTCAGCACCACGAAAGGGTTGACGGCACCGGATACCCCAACGGCCTCAGCCGGGGACAGATCAGCCTCCAGGCCAGGATCGTGGCGGTGGCGGACACCTTCGATGCCATTACCTCCCCCAGGGCCTATCACCTGGGCAAACCCTCCCACATCGCCCTGAGGGAGATAAGGAAATACAGCGGCACCCATTTCGACACAGCGGTGGTAAGGGCACTTGAGGAGATGCTGAGATGAAGAACACCGCCGGCTATGTGATAGCTTCCGCGGCAATGGTATCCCTTGTGTTCGTCTTTCCGCCGCAGGAAGCGCTGAAGACCCACACCGGCACCGCGCTGGTTCTCCTGCTCCTTGCCGGGGCGGGCACCCTTCTGTCCAGGATACTGGTCCTCTCCTCAAGCTCCGCGGACAGAACCGGCATAGAACCATCCATGATAGTCTTCATCGCCTCCTGGGGAAACCTGCCCTTCATCTTCCCGGTGGTGGCCCTGTTCTCCTTCGCCGGAAGCGTGATCAATTCCATCCGGTCTGAACGGCATCTGGGATCCCGGCTGGCTCCCGGGCTTTATCAGGGAGTTTCCTTCGCCCTGCTGCTGCGCCTGGGCCAGTTCATATACGGAGATGTTCTGGGCTTCATGGCCGGGAGGGACGCCGTTGCAACATTCCTGGCCATGGCCCTTGCCGCCATGCTCCTCACCCTTCTGCGAACCCTTTCGGTGCATCTCACCGAGAGCAACACAGGCAGTTTCACCGGAAACCTCAGACGGAATTTCTTCATTAACGGTTTCATTCTTCTACCCGGGGTCCCCGGAGCCATGTGGGCATGGAGACACCCGGACACCGTGGAGATGCTGGTCATGTGCGCCACAAGCCTGCTGGCCATCGTAAGCGTACACATGATAAGCATAATCCTCAACCGTTCCGCCCACGAAAGGACCGAAGAACTGGAAACGGTCCTCAGGCTGCGGGAACTCTCGGGAAGCCTGTTCTCAGCCACCACGGAAATGGATGCCCTGCGGATACTGTCACGGTCCCTTTCCGCCGCCTGGCAGTGCCCCTCGGCGGTTCAGTGGAAGGCCCTGAAATACTCCGAGGGGGAGCCCTGGAACACAGAGAGGGGTATTTCCCTCACCCACCCCGAGGGCCTCACCGTTTGGGTGGATTCATTCAACTCCACGGTGCCTGAATACCTTGAATCCTTCGTGAACAGGACCGTACCGGTCCTGGCGGGGCTGGAGGCGGAAAAGAGGATGAAACGGGCATCCTGGCGGTCGGTGGAAACAATGATATCCTTCCTTGAGGAGAACAGGAGCGACTTCGCCGGACTCAGCAGAAGGACCGCCGCCACAGCTGAGAAACTCTGCGGGCTTCTGGGTATGAACAGCTGGTTCAGGGACTGCCTGAGGCTGGCGGGGCTTCTTCACAAACTTGAGCTGGGCGATGAGTCCGGTGACCGGCCCCTGGCCCTTCCGGAGATAACCACCGCCGCCCTCAGGCACATGGAGGAACACTGGCGGGGAACCGGCCCCCTGGGACTGAGGGGGGAAGAAATCCCCATTGCTGCAAGGATACTTGCGGTCAGTGCCGGATGGGAAAGGGCCTGCAGTTCCGGAAGGGATGTTGCGGAGCGGGACCTGAGAATGAGGGCTGGAACCCAGTACGACCCCGCTCTGGTGGAAATGCTGGTGGACCTGGGTAGCTGAGAGCTACACCATATCCGATCCCATGTCGTAGTTCTCCTCCCGGGGAGGGTCTATCAGCCAGCTGTGGATGTTCCATCTTCCCAGAAGGGGAAAATGGGGGGGTGAAGTCCGCCAAGCCCCTGGTCCCAGGAAACCCCCAGATCGTAACCGCTGGCGGCGGAATTCATTCTGCCCATTCGGCGCTGGGTAAGGCTTCCGTTCACCGTTACCCTGGTCCTCTCTTCCGGTCTGTAGGGCACCTCCGCCCGTAGGGAACCGTTCGGCGCGGCTATGCTGGCCTGATGAGGAAGGGGCTGTCGGTCTCTATGCTCCACTGACCGGGCCAGTCCGGCGAGCCCGTGGCATCCGGGTCGTCGGCTATGATTACATCCCCCATGGATACAAGCCCCAGGGGCCCCCCGGAGCCAACTGTCCCCCCGTCCACCGGACCGCCGATGATCATGCCGTTCCTGGTTATCACAGTGAGTGGGTGCTGTGTGGTCTGAAGGGACTTCACCACCACCGGCGCAAAGCCGTTGTCCGCTATTATCAGTGTGGCCTCGGTGATGTCCAGGCTTCTCTCCGGTGAGTTCAGGCTCTCTTTGAACCTCACCCTGTTGCCGTCGAGGAGCAGCCGCCGGGCGGAGACACGGACGGTGTTCGGTCCGGAGGATGAGAGCAGACCCCGGAACTGGCTGTCCATTCTTGCGAAATCGATGGCGGGGGCGGCGGGACGCCAGTAGGGGCTTCCCTGTCTGTGCCTGGCGTAGGGCATGACCCAGATGGAGCTGCCCTCGGGGTGAGGGGTGTCCCACCGGCCCCAGCCGCTGAAATGGAAACCGCCTTCAGCTGTTGTTGAGAACATTTCGCCGTGGGGTCACCTGTGGAATCCGGTGAAGAACTGCTGAAGTAAATGGGGCCGTTGGAGTGAACGGCGCCGTTCACGATCCTGCCGTCCACGAAGAAGCCCTGGGGGATCCCTTCCGCCGTGAGCAGCCCGTAGCTTGAGGGATATGCCGGGGCGGCGCCGGCGGTGATGCTTCTTGTGTATTCACCGGAGAGCCCCATGGTTCGTATCTGGACAGCCCCGTTCTGCCATGGCCCCCCGGTCATGTTGTAGGGGTCGATGACTATCCTTGCCCTGCCACCGCCGGGGAGCACCGTCCAGCCGGAGCTGTCCCCGTCCATGATCACTGGAAAAGGCTCCCCGGAGGAGGGCTTCTCCTCCAGGGACTGAAGGTAGTGGATGGCCAGGGCAACACCGGCCTCGGCGCTGGCCAGGGCTCTGGTACGGCCGGTTGCGAAAGCCGCGGTCCGGGCGGCCATTGTGAAGTATGTCCAGGCCACCCCCACAAGTATGAAGAGCACCCCGGCGATTATCACCACGGTGGCGAGTATCGCCCCCGCTGGCCCCGGCGGTCAGTAATGGGGCGTTGGGTCTGACACATCTTCAATGGTCATGTCCTGCTTGTCCCCCCACATGATTGTGAGCCAGTTGGCGGTTGTGGGAAAGAAGGGGGGGTGCATGGAGAGAAGACGGGGGTCGAAATACACAGAAACGTCAAACCCTCTGCTGGGAGTACCCGTGTACCACTCGTAGTCTATCATGTAGCCCCCACAAGAAGGAATTCAGCCTTCGGGTCAGGCATATAGTAGTTATCCGCCTCCAGCTTGCCCTGCAGGGCCACCAGTACGGCGTCGTACTCGAAGTCGCCGTCGGTCACTATGTGGTGCCCGTCCCAGCCGTCTTCATCGCCGGGGTCGTCGGCTATGACCAGATCTCCATACACACTGATGATACCCAGCAGGTTCCTGTTGTCCGGGTCTTCCAGGTCGCGGTTGGCGTACTGGAGTTCCCCGGACATGTAGAGGTGACCGTTCATTCCGATGGTAAGGGCCATGTCAAGGCCTTTGTCCTGATGTCCTCGAAGATATACCCTGTCAGTGTTGGCATTCTCTATCCACACCACGGGGTTATCAAGGACCGAAAGGTCGTAAACGTCCTCGGTTCCGTACTGTACATGCTGTATAACCAGGGTTGTGTCCTGAAGACAAAGCCTTGAACCGTCAAAGATCTCGCCGTCGGAGGCTCTCAGTATCAGCCCGCCGCTGATGGCGGCGTTCCTCACCCCCTGCCAGTTCAGCTCGTCGGGGCCGAAGGGTATGGGGTCCACCCCCATCTCGAAGTAGGGTGCCCCCATGGAAAGCCTGTGGAAGGGCTGCATCTGAAGGTTCCCTATCTCCGGTGTGTTCGCCGGGGTACCCCCGGGGCCGGTTCCGTACAGGTAGTGGTCCGATGTGAGCTGAAGGCTGTAGAAGAAGGGGTCGTTGGCGTGGGTGGGGCTGCTGCTGTAGATGGATATGGGGCCGTTGGCGTAGAAGGGGCCGTCGAACCTGTAGCCGTCGCCGTAGTAACCGGAGGTGGAGGGGTTGTTCATGAAGACCGAGAACCTGGCCAGGTTCTCGGGCATCACTATGGACTCCATTCCCCAGGTCTCCACGGTGCTGCCGGAAACATTGGCGATGCAGCGCAAGCGGAAGGCGTTGGCGCTGGTCACCACCTTGTTGGAGTCGTAGGGGTCCACAGTGGCGTAGGCGCTTCCCATGTCCCCGGGGAGAACCTCGAAGCTGGTGGGGGAACCCAGTATGTCCTGGGGAAGCAGATTGGTGGGAAGCTCCGCACCGGCCACCAGCATGTGGGTGGCAAGGTTGATTCCCGCCTCGGCGCTTAGCTTGGCCTGAATACGCTCCCGGGTCCATACCTGTGTGTCCACATTGCTCTTCAGGTACGTGTAGAGGGCTCCTGTAAGGATGATCAGGAACATTGCGGACACTATGACCAGGATCAGCGCCGAACCTTTTTCGTTAGTTTTGTTCATGGCTTTCCTCCTAAATGGCGTTCCGGCCGTAGAAGCCACATTGTCGATGTTCCATCCGCCCTTTTCCCCGAAGACGCCGCTGTCGAGGAGGTATCTTATGAAGTAGTAGTTCCTGCCGTCGGAAATGGCGTCCTGGAAGTACTGTGTCAGGGGTATCACCTCCATGGTCCACTCTGTGTCGTCGTAGTCGCAGAGCTTCACTGTGATCCAGTCGGACTCGTCGGTGGGGGGGTTTCGGTGTCGGTGAAGGCCATCTGAATACGGGCGAAGTCGTTGCTTGACCTTCTGAGGCACCTGTCGTAGCCCAGGGACACGGAGTCGTAGGCGGCGGCTTCGGAAAGGTCGTAGGCGCTGGACCTTATCCAGCTCCAGGCCATGGGCGGGTAGTAGCCGTCGTCGGTGAGGTCGTTCCCCGCTATGCTGTTCTGGTGTCTTGGAAGGAGGTTCGGGTCAACATCCGGAGTGAACACCGGGGCGCCCACCTCCCAGTCGTTGCTGGTGCCTCCGCTTACCCAGGTTACATCCCCGGAGAAACCCAGTTCCTCGAGGGTGTAGATGCCCTCGAAATCCCCGAAGAGGGAGTTGAAGGCAAGGGGCATCACATCGCTGGTGGTGGCGCCGGACTCGAAGACATACCTGTTGCCGTGGTTCAGCGTTGAGACCATGAAGGCCGGTTTGGTGCTTGCCACGGTGAGGGTCGCGGGATCACCGGAGGCGGATACAGCCCATCTGGTCATGGAGGGGGAAGCCTCGGAAATCCACTGTAAACCTGACACAGGGGATGCCTGGGACATCTCCATCTTTACCAGGAGGTTGGTTCCCGTGGCCAGAACGAAGGTCTCGTTCAGGTCGATGGTGATCCATTCGCTGAGGCCGTCGGCGGGGATGGTGTAGTTGCCGGCGTAGGTAAGGGAAGACTTGTCCCACTCACCTGAACCGGTGAACTCGTCGGCGGAAACACCCCCCAGCCAGATGTCGACGCTGTCAAATACCCATGAACCGCCGGGGGTCTCAGGTTTGAAGCCGATGGCGTCGATGGCCAGACCGGAAACGGTGGCGGTGGCGGAGAAGTTGTCGAGGATCCAGCCGTTCCTTACGATGGATATGTCGGAGTAGAACATGAACCGTATGGAAACGGTATTGGCGGCGTAGCCGGAGAGGTCCACCTGAACCGCCGTGGGAAGCTGGGAACCGGTGAAGGCCCCGTGGCCACCGTAGGTGCTGTTGTAGAAGGTGCAGTCCAGGGGCTGCCAGGTCGAGCCTCCGTTGGTGGATATCTCCATCCAGCCGTAGTCGTGGCCGTTCTCGAAGTTGTATTCGTGGTCGAAGGAGAGCTCGGCGTCGGATGCACCGTTGGGGATGGTGAACTCCGGTGTCTGAAGCCAGCAGTGGGAACTGTTGCTGTAGCTGGATGGGGCGTTGGCGTGGAGGGTCCACTTGTGGTCACCGAAGATGGCCTCAAGCATCCAGTCGTCCACAGCGCCGCCAACCGGCCCGTGACTCCAGCCGGGAACTGCGTAGAAGTATTCTATCATTCCCAGTTCAAAGTTCCTCCACCTCATGCCGTAGGTGCTCCAGGGGCCCAGCCCGTACTGGCTCAGGGCTATCCCGAAGTCGGAGGAGAAGGGAACTCCGTAGACCATGGCCTGATCGTCGAGGTCGACGGCCAGGGTCTGCCAGTCTTCACTGGATGAGGGAACTCCGATGCGGTCGAGGTCGAGAACGGTGTTGTCCGCCACTATGTACAGGTCGTCGAAACTGATGCCGTCGGTGGAGGTTGCCGAAGTGGCCATGTAGTTGTCGTACTGGCTGAAGACAACATACACCGTGGCTGGCATGACGCCTGTGGGGTAAAGGTGTACTCGTATGTGTTCCAGGCGCCGTTGGTCTTTGAGCCCGGGGTGAGGTTCTCTACGTTGTAGACAGGATCGTCGATGCCGTTCCCGGTGCTCCAGGCTATGTAGTCCCTGCCTTGGTTCCTGAGTTGTACCCGTGGGACTCGTCGCATGGTCGCTCATTCGGTAGTAGACCGTTATGGGCGTGCCGTTGCTCAGGGTGGAGGTGTCCACCTCAACTATCATCCTGACCCTGGCGTTGTTGCCGTTGACCCTGGTGTCCAGGGTGGCGAAGCTGGTTCCATTGTTCCAGCCCGGGGAGTGTACGCGGTTCCTTCCGTAGAGGTCACCCCAGAACTCTATGTCGCCGTTTGCAAGGAGCAGGTCTTCAAAGTCCTCGGAGACAAGTTCCGTGACCCCGCCGCTGCTTGAGAAGAGGAAAACGCCGTCCTCTGCGTTGATGGTCTCGGAAGTGCCCTTCCAGGTATCCACCGTTATGTAGAGGTCGTCGGTGAGGACGTTGTATCCGGACAGGTCCACCGAGGCGGCGGCTATGTTCCGGTCGAAGGCCCGGTGCCGGTCCGGTGGGTCTGAAGGGTGTTGTCCCCGAGCCTGGTTATCTCGCCCAGGCCGGTGCTAATGTTCGTCCAGGCCATTTCCGGGGTACCCCCGGGAATGAAGTCGGTATAGATGGGGGTGGAGTCCGGGAGCATCATGCCCCCTTCGAGGTCGTCCTCCCAGAGTACCACCTGGGCCTCGCCGGGGAGGTCCCCCTCGAAGGTTTCAAGGACGATCTCCTCCCCAAGGGGAGGGGTTCCCCCGTAATCCCCCATTCCCCAGTTGATGACATTGTAGAGATACATCTTCCCCACCGTGGAGTAGTCCTTGAAGGATGGGGCGCCGTAGTGGATCCGTCTTCCCGGTGTGTAGGCCTCGTGTATCACCGAGGCTCCGGAAATGCTGTCGGCGGCGGTGCCGTCGAACTGGGTCACCAGCTTCGTCCCCATGGAAAGTGAGTCTAGAAGGGTTACCACGGCGAAGGGATTGTCGCCGTCGTACACATTGAAATCAAGGCTGTCAGGGTTCACATTGTAGTGGATGTCGTGGTCGGGTATCACCTTGTACATTGGACAGAGGGCGCTGCTCACGGAACTGGGGGCGTATCCCATGCCGAATATCTGGGCGGCGTCGTCGGGGTCAAGGGCTATCACGGGAAGCTCTATGGCCATGATGGCGGCACTGTCAGCGAAGTGATTGCCCATGGGTTTGTTCCTGAGGATGAAAAGGTCCACCGTGGCGGTGTCGAAGGCGAAGGTGGCTATTTCCTGATCGGAGATCATCTCCACCTTGTGTCCCCAATCGATGAGATAAGATATCAGGGAGTCTTCATCCAGGGTGGGGGAGGGAATGCTGAACTGTCCGCCACGTTCACCACTATGTTCCCCGGCGTGGTTGGGGGGAGGAAGAACATGGGGTCGAAGTCGTGCCTTACCCCCAGGTTCCTGGGTGTTACCACTGTCTGCATCACGGTCTGGTAGACATCGCCCATGAAGGTGTCCTGGAGGGTGATCTTTATCCCTATGTGCCTCACCGCGTCGCGGTCGTTGGGTCGAGGGGCTTGGAAAGAAGGTTGCCCTGGGAATCGAAGTAGTTGAACTGAAGGGCAACGATACCGGTT
Source organism: Candidatus Sabulitectum silens (assembly GCA_001875255.1). Taxonomy (GTDB): domain Bacteria; phylum Fermentibacterota; class Fermentibacteria; order Fermentibacterales; family JCC-6; genus Sabulitectum; species Sabulitectum silens. The sequence continues at coordinate 14,017 of MJAN01000003.1, forward strand.
CCCGCCACCCGGCTCATGGAGCCGTTGTCGGTTATCCTTACCGCGTTGTAGGCATCCCTGAAGATGTTCCTGTGGTCGGTGTCGGTCAGCTGGCCGTTGCCATCGAGGTCGGCGTAGAACTGGAATGTTGTCTCGGTTCCCAGCTGAACCGGATGCCAGTTGTCTTCGGTCCAGCCTCCGATGGGCATGTATCCCGCCCAGCGGATCTCGTCGGACAGGGCTTCGAGGGCAAGCCTTCCGCTGGTGGACAGTTCATTCTGTCTGCGGGCGAAATGGAACTGCTCGGTACCCTTGGTGAAGAACATGTAGACGGCGGTGAACAGTATACCCAGAATGCCGATGACTACCATCAGCTCCACCAGGGACATTCCCCTTTTATTCATGCGTTCGTTCACTCTGCTCACCTCCCTAGAATATGGTGCTGAGATCGAGGCTGTCCGCCCCCTCAACACCTGTCCAGTTGACTCTGCACATGACATGTTTGGCCTCGGGATACTGGCTGTACGGCGTGTCTATCCAGATGCGCCTGGTAAAACCCTCGACACTCACCGCCGGCTGCCAGCCGTCGGACATGGAGAGGACGTCTTCGGTACGAAGCATCTCGATGCCCTCCCGGCAGATCTCCAGGGCCCTGGTCTGATCGTCCATGCGGTCGGAGAGTTTGATCATGTGCATGAAAAAGAAAGCTATTCCCGTAACGATAATGGCAAGAAGGATGGCTGCTATTATCACCTCAACAATGGTGAAGCCTCCCTCTTCCCGGCTTTCAAGGCCTATAATTCTCATATTTGCTCCCGTCTGTTACTGTATATCATTATCAAAAAACCTTCTTGTGAGTTCAACGGCAACGGTGTCGCCGGAGGAAACGGTAACGGTTAGATCCCGAAAACCCTCTTCGGAACCGCTAACCGCCCTTTCCACCAGGTAGTGGTTGCCCCACATTGAATCGGGCCGTGTGGAGGTTCCCGGCGGGGGAATGACCTCGGACCGTTCTATGTCGGCGATCTCCACCCTGGCAATGGTCAGGGCACCCTCCTGGAGTTCCAGGGAACGGCTGCCCCTGAGGAAAGACACAAGGGCAACCGCAAGGGCGGTAAGCACAATTAGTATGATAACAGAAGCTATTGCCAGTTCAGCCAGGGTGAAGCCCCTTTTCACCGTGATTCCCCCTCGAGGCTGTGGAAGACCCGCCTTCCGGAGCCGGTGCCGTAGATGGAGAAAAGGTGAACATTTCCAGGAAGGGTATCTCCACGGTATGTGTTCTCCGCCTGAAAGACCAGCCGGCTGCCGTCGCCGTCAACAGGATTGAAAAATACCTCGAGGCCGTCGGGCCCCATGAGAAAGAAATCCAGCTGACCGCCGTCGGCGTTCCCGGTGAAAACAGCTCCGGTGAGGAGCTCCTGTATGTACCCCGAGGAAGAGGCAACCACCCCGGCGCCTCCTATGAAGCCGGCGAAGGTGTTTCCCGAACCTGTGAATCGGCCCTCCCAGCCCATTCTGTACATGGGTTCGGCAACGAAACCGGTAAAGCCCTGGTATCCCAGGCGAAGCCAGTTTTCCCCTCCCCCGGGCTGAGACCACATGGCGGCCAGGCCGTTGCGTCCCTGGACATCCCCCCAGCAGATCAGGCTTCCCCCTGGCCTTGCGGTGAAAAGCTCGCCGGTGGCTCCGGAAAAAACGATAAGGGAAAACGGAGTGGCAAAGGCCATGTCTTGACGCCGTCGTTGTTGAAGTCGCCGCCGAAGACATCCCGGACCCTGGAAGCCCCTATGGAGGAGACCGCTCCACCCGGGGTTCCGAAAACCGAACCGTCGGGCATGAAGACCGGTGACGTTCCGGGGGAAGAGACTATGTGTTCGGTTGCTCCGGTTGCGGCATTCAGGTAAACACCGTGATTGAAACCGTTGGTTACAATGAGATGGGGCTGGCCCGACGGGGGGTAACCGGCGGTGAGAAAGGCGTTGCCAGGAACATGAATGCTCTCTTGAACATAGGTGGTTGTAATGCCTTCACCGGTAACGGTACAGACCGCGGTTTCGCCTCCGCCGGTGAGAAGAACCACCGCTCCGGTGCCGTCGGGACCTGTTATCCCGGCACCGGCAACCGGTGTCATTCCGGTTTCAATGGTGTACTGGGCCACCGGCTGAAAGGTCCTGTCGCTGTAGATCACAACGGAAACCAGCCCCGGGCCGGTTACCGCGGCGGTTACCAGGTTCGTGCCCGCGGGTATTACCACTGCCTCCCGGGCATTTTCAACGGGGAAGAAACCGTTCCTGATGCCGGCGGTTCCCTGTTCGATGAGGGTGAAGCGTGTTTCCACGCCGGCCAGCTGGAAGGATACTTCCCGGGACAGGCCTCCGGTTCCCTGGAGCTCGATAAGCCTGGCAAGGCCGTCGGCGGCGCTGGCCTCGGAAAGGGAAACCTGGGCCTGGGCAAGCCTGCTGGAATAGGAGCTTACCATGCGCTGTGTTAGACCTATGAGCAGCGTTGCCGCCAGCATCACCACCAGGGCGGTGATTAGTGCTATCATGAGGCGGCGCCTCTTCGGGTTTTTGTTTTCATCATACAGATAGTGTATGCAATACAGTTGCCAGTGATTACAATACATTATGTTGCTGAATTTTTTAATTATCTTGTCATGCGCTGTGAAGAAGACTTCACAGCCATGAAGGAGGCTTCATACCCCGGCGAACCTGTTCCCCGGCCTGCGGATCACCCGGCCGCTGAGTTCCAGTTGAAGGAGCCTCTGCCTGAGGAGGGTGACCGGTTCACCTGTCTTGAGGGAAAGCTCCCCGGGGGTGAGACCTTCCCCTGTCAGCTGTGCCAGAATGGGGTCTGCCGGCACCGGAGCGGGTACTGAGACCAGACCCAGGTTCTCGATGAGTTCTTCTGGGGAAATGACTATTCCGGCGCCGTCCCGAAGAAGCCTGTTGGTTCCAAGGCTGGTGGAGCTGCCCATTTCACCGGGAACCGCATAGACGTCCCGGCCCTGGTCCAGGGCTGTCCCCACGGTGATCATGGTGCCGCTTCTTTCCCTGCCTCCACCACCACCACCGCCGAGCTGAGACCACTTATGATTCGATTGCGTTCGGGAAATGTGTACCTTGCCGGTTTTATTCCCGGAGGATACTCGGATACCAGACAACCGGTTTCAAGGATCTCCCCGGCGAGCTTTCTGTGTTCCGGGGGATAGATTATATCCAGCCCGCCGCCGAAGACCGCCGCGGTTCCTCCCCCGGCCTGAAGGGCCCCCCTGTGGGCCTCGCCGTCGATCCCCCGGGCAAGGCCGCTGACCACGCAGGCTCCGGCTCCGGCCAGGGCGGTGGATATTTTCCTGGCTGCCCGCCTTCCGTAGATGCTGCAGCGCCTGGAACCGATAACCGCTACTGTCCTTCCCCGTGTAAGGGTTTCCATTGAGCCCCTGAAGAAGAGAAATGCCGGCGGGTCGGGGATCTCCCGGAGGAGGGGCGGGTAGCCGGGGTCGGTGATGCAGAGGGCTTTGATCCCCAGCCGCCGGCAGATGTGGACGGCATTCCCCAGTTCCTTCCGGGGCACCGGGGAGGCAAAAGGGGCCAGTTCTGATGGGGAGCTGCCTGGAAGCAGCCTCAGGAGTTCTGCACGGGATGGGTTTCCGGTGATGGTGAGGGTGAGGATTGCCCGGAGTCGGTCCTCCGCAGCTGAAGGATCAGCGTTCCCAGACGTGAGAGAAATTCCTGAACCCCCTTTCCAGTGGCGGAACTGAGAGGAATGGTCCCCCTGGGAAGCCGGGCCAGGAGTTCCTTCTGCTGCTCACGGGTGATGGTGTCGCACTTTGAAAGGACCGCCATGGCCTTCGCCGCCGCCAGGTTGGTTCCATACCGGATGAGCTCCCCTCTCAGGATTTCAAGCTGTTCAACAGGAGTTACCGACAAATCCGGCGAAAGTACAAACACGATAATTCTGGTTCGTTCAGCGTGGCGCAGAAAACGAAGCCCCAGCCCCACACCTTCGCTGGCTCCCTGGAGAAGGCCCGGAAGGTCGGCAACTGTGAAACTGAATCCCTGGCGGTATTTTACCACGCCCAGGGAAGGCACAAGTGTGGTGAAGGGATAGTCGGCGGTTTTCGGTCTGGCGGCGCTTATTCTGGAGATGAGGGTGGACTTGCCGGCGTTGGGAAGACCCACCAGCCCGGCGTCGGCCATGAGTTTCAGCTCGAATCGCAGCCGCAGTTCCTCACCAGGGGTCCCCCTGGTGCATATTCTTGGCGTACGCCGTCTGGGGGTTGCGAAGGAGGCGTTCCCGATGCCCGGCTCCCCGCCCCTGGCGATCAGTTCCCTCTGTCCGGGTTCGGTCATGTCCGCAAGGAGTTCGCCGGTTTCCAGGTCGTATACCTCGGTCCCCGGGGGAATCTTCAGGATGAGGTCCTTCCCCCCGGCGCCGGTCATGTTGTTTCTGCCGCCGGCGACGCCGTTCTCAGCACGGAACATGGAACCGTTAACGAAATCCGCCAGGGTGGTGAGCCTTGGATCAACCTGAAGCCAGACATCGCCGCCCTTGCCTCCGCTGCCTCCGCTGGGGCCTCCCTTGGGCACATAAGCCTCCCGGCGGAAGGCTACGATGCCGTCGCCGCCCTTCCCCGCCCTGACGGATATCACTACCCTGTCAAGAAATCTTCCCTCCAATGGAATCCCTTCACCTGAAAACCGGGGGAATGCCAAGGGCACTCCCCCGGTGAAAAACCGCTGCTACCTGAGGCAGCTACTGCGAGTAGCGGTTAACCCTGTCGATCTTCTCTTCGCAGAGGCTTATGGCGTTCTGGGCTGCGGCAACCATGTTGCCCGCCTGTGTGGCCCTGTAACCGGTTACCTGGTTAAGGTAGGTAATGGCGGTGCTCAGCTCGCTGATGGCCGACTCCCAGGTGGGTACGTTTTCGGGAACCAGTTCGCTTATCCGGGCCTTGGAGCTTCCGCTCTGGTAGTAGAAGGCTCCCACCATGTAGTTTGCTATGGGGTCGCCGGGATAGGCATTGTGAAGCCTGTTGAAAACGGTCTGCATGCTGCCCCGCTGGCCGCTGTCGCGGTAGACCGTTGCCAGCAGAAGGTATGCCTGTCTGTTCCCTGTGGAGGATATTATGCCCTCCAGACGGTTGACAGCGGAGCTGGTCCTGCCCGCCCTGGCTTCAAGCTGGGCAACGTAAAGGGCCAGATCGGTGTCGTCGGGTCTTTCCTCGAGGACCATGGCGGCGTTGTCCGCGGCCAGTCCGTACTGCCCCAGTTCTGAATGGGCCTCGGCAAGGGTCAGCCTGAGATTAGTGAAGTCCGGGCGAAGCTCCAGTATGGCCTGGAGGTTGGGGATGGCCTTCTCGTAATCATTGAGTTCAGCATAGAGCAGACCCAGGGCGTACATTGCCTGAAGGTTGTTCGGGTTGGAGGCGATGGCCGCCTCGAAGCTGGCCACCGCTTCGTCGGTCATGCCCATTCCCGAGTAGGCCCCGGCCAGACCGGAGTAGGCCCCGGCGTTATCGGGATCGGCCTCTATTGCCTGGTCGAAATACTCCTTCGCGGTCTCGTAGTTCTCCCTCTTAAGGGCGACGTTACCAAGACCGCTGAGGGCCATGGAGTTCCCCGGGTCGATATCCAGTATCATGTTGTACATGTCGTCGGCCCGTTCCAGGGAGTCCACGTCGCTCTTCAGATAGATCCCCGCGAGCTCGGTCATGGCCTCAATATGGCCGGGATCAACATTAAGGACCTGCAGGTAGGAATTGATGGCGGAGGGCCAGATGGAGTTCGACCTGTAGTAACGGGCCATGCCCAGGGATTCCTCGGCCCTTGCCCCCACCTGGCTGTTGATCTCTGAAACTATGGTGTTCGCCAGGTCCCGCACCGGGTCGGTGTTCTTCTGCACCATGGCGGGTGCCGGTGAGATGGTGTTGGAACTGGATACCACCACAACGTTCCACATGACCTGATACTGGTCCCCGCCGGCGGGTACCACGAAACCGAATATGATGAGGTCGGCGCCCATGCCCGCCCCGGCTTCGGTTATCATCTCCGGTGGAACGCCGTACTGGAACTGGTCGGGATCGAAGCCTATGTCGCGGAAGGCGTCTTTCAGACTGTTCTCACTGATCAGAGCGAACTCGTCGTTGTCTTCCATGGCGTCTTCCAGGAAATCGCTGAGCTTGCCGCTTATCCAGCGGGAGTCATCGTCGCTGTAGCCGAAGGGTATGATGCCCACGGCGGTGCCGTCTTCGCCGCCGCTTGCCACGGCGGTTGAGCAGGCGGCCATGAAAGCTATGGACAGGAACAGCAGCATTTTTTCAATTTATTCTCCTCTCGGGACGTGGTAAACAGAGTGGTATTTGGGTTGCCGAATATGCCAATCATGCGATTTTTCCGCAAGCGGGACAATGTTCCTTCCCCCGGGGATGGTGAGACCTCCGTTCATGCTGTCCCCCTTACCCCTTGATACCCCCGGAGCCGGCGGCCTGTTCCCTGAGGAACTCCATTGCGTCAACGAAGGTGGTCCTTCTGAAGGGGGGCATGGACCGAAGAAGCAGCCCGGCGTATCCCGCGGTCCTTATCCTTCTGTCCAGTATGAACACCGCCCCGGTGTCCCCGGAGGACCTTATCAGCCTTCCGGCTCCCTGTTTCAGCCTTGTGGCGGCCTCCGGGAGCATCACCGACGTGAAACTGCTAAGACCCATATCCTCGCTTAGCTTCATCCTGGCCCTTGTGAGGGGGTGTCCCGGGCTGGGGAAGGGGATGCGGTCTATCACCAGCGCCTGGAGGAGCTCACCGGGAAGGTCTATTCCCTCCCAGAAGCTCGCGGTACCCAGGATTATTCCCCGGGGATCCCCCCTGAAGGCTTCGAGGATGGCTGAACGGCTCATCCTTCCCTGTACCAGAAGCTCCAGACCGGGTGCCGGGGTCTCAAGGGCGGCGGCGTAACACAGTTCCATGTTCCTGTAACTGGTGAAGAGGGCCATGGTCCTCCCGCCCAGTATGAGCCCGGCTTCCCTGGCGATCCTCCAGGCCTCACCTGCAAGTGCCGGGTGGTCATCCTGGTGCAGAGAACTGTCCGGCAGGGCCAGGACCGACTGGGCGGGGTAATCGAAGGGGCTCTCGAAAACTCGCCTGTCAGCCTCGTCGGGAACTCCCAGAAGGGAATCACTGTAGCTGAAGGAGTTGCCCGATGCCAGGGTTGCGCTGGTGAGAAGAACAGCGGGGAACACTCCGTAAAGGGATTCCCGAAGAAGGGGACCGGGATTCACCGGTACCGATCTGAAGGTGGCGTGTCTGCCACTTTTTGCCGTGTAGCAGCACCATGTGAAAGGGTCGGTCTGTGCTGTGGAAAGGGCGGTTCTCTCAAGGCCGGACAGAGCCTGGCAGGCTCCGGCAAGCTCCTCCCGGCTGTTCAGCCGCTTCCTGAGGTCCCCGGCGGAATCGGCGATGGCCTGGAGCAGGGGAAGAACGCTCTGAAGCTCCACCTCCCCGTTCTCGTTGCCCGGGAACAAGCTCGGCGATCAGCCGGATATTTCCCTGGCTGAGGCGAGGAACTCAGCCTTTGCGCCGGGGTCACCGCCGCTGAGCACAACCCCGTCGAATACCGGGTTCAGAAGCCCCTCGCTCATTATCCAGCCCATTGTGGAGGAGGCGGCCTGGTGAAGGGCATGGGCCTCGTCAACAACCAGGAGCCAGGCATCGGGGATGAGGTCTCCGGTCTCTATTCCGCAGAGTAGCAGGTGGTGGTTCACAATGAGTATGGACGCTTTTCTGGCACGGTTCCTCGCCCGGTAGTAGTGGCATCGGTGCATATCCGGGCACTGGCTGCCCAGGCAGTCCAGGGAATCCCCGGTTACCTTCCTGAGGACCCCCTGATCCATGTTCCCCCGGAGGCTCGATGTGTCTCCTCCACCTTCGGATACCCACCGGGCAAGTTCAGGCGCGGCCTTCTCCCCCCAGAGACTCCATTTCCTGAGGCAGAGGTAATTGGAACGGCCCTTCAGGACCGCGGCGTCTATCTCCCTGCCCAGAATGGCCCCCACCGCCGGTATGTCCTTATTGAGAAGCTGGTCCTGGAGGGTTATCGTTGCGGTGGAAACGACCACGGCCTGCCCGGAAAGCACCGCCGGAACAAGGTAGGCCAGACTCTTGCCCACACCGGTGCCCGCCTCGAGGACCGCCGTTCCGCCAAGTTCTATGAGGCTTGAAACGGCCCTGGCCATACTGACCTGGGAGTGGCGAAGGGTGTAACCGGAAAGAACGGTTCCGATCCTTCCGCCGCGAAATACCGCCTCTGAGGCATCCTGAATGTTCACCGATTCTCCATTGCGGCGGGCCTCATGTCCTCGAGCACCAGCTGAACCGCCCCCGCCCCCCCGCCATGAATCCGGCTTCAGCCTGAAGGCGATGTCCAGGGGTCTGTTCAGTTCAGCGGTCCTGTGACCCATGTCGAACCCTATTGCCCGAATGGTGGTGTTTCCACTCTGAAAGCTTACCTGGAGGTGCCTGCTGTCCCTGCCAACCGTTCTGTATGTGGACGGGTACAGCCCCCTGCCTATCCATACCGGCTCCGGGTTGCCCTGGCCGAAGGGCTCCAGAAGACCGGTGGCCAGGTACACATCCATGGTGCAGTTCTCGGGGTCGAGCCTTCCGTCAATGTAGAGAACAGGTTTTTCGATCCCGGCGTATAGAGATGCCGCTTTTTCAGTTATGTAATCCCTGAAGGATGGGTAGCTTCCTTTTCAATGGAAAATCCCGCCGCCATTGCGTGGCCGCCGAAACGTGAGAGCAGCCCGGTCTCCATTGCCCCGGCCAGGAGTGTATGCACCGGCATTCCCGGAACTCCCCTGGCGCTGCCCTTTCCTGTCCCCTCCTCCCAGGCTATGAGCAGGGCCGGGCGGTTCAGCCGTCGGGAGATCCGGGAGGCGGAAATGCCGATCACACCGGAGTGCCATTTGTCCGACGCCGCCACCGCAACCGGGTCTTCGGTTCCCGAGAGCATGGCGAAGGCGTCATCGAAGACCATCCTGTCCAGTTCCTTCCTTCGCGAGTTCCATTTTTCCAGCATGGAGGCCAGTTCATTTGCCCTGCGGGGGTCCCTTTCCAGCAGAAGCTCAAGGGCGGTGTCGGCGTGTCCTATCCTTCCGGCTGAATTGATCCTGGGCCCCAGGCCGAAGCCGAGATCGGCGGAGGTGAGCCCGCCATTCTCTATACCCGATGCCTGATCAGGCGGCTATCCCCCGGGAGGGTGAACTTCCCATCACCCCCAGGCCACGCTTCACGAGGATCCTGTTGTCGCCGGTGAGCTTCACCATGTCCGCCACGGTTCCGATGGCGGTCAGGTCCGGCTCCATTACACCGGGAAGGCTACCGGAAGGATCGGTGAAGAGCCCCCGAAGAACCGTGTATATCACCCCGGCGCCGGAAAGGTGCCTCCAGGGGGCCGATGTTTCAGGGGAAAGCTCCGGGTCCACCACGCAGTCCGCATTGGGCAGTGTTTCACCGGGTACGTGGTGATCGGTGACGATGACCTTCACCCCCGGCTGCGAAGCTGAGACACCTCCTCAATGGCGTTTATTCCGCAGTCCACGGTTATGAGGAGCTTAACCCCATCCCTGAGGCATTTTTCCACACCGGTACTACCCAGACCGTAGCCCTCGGTGAACCTGCAGGGAAGGTGAGCATCCACCCGGGCGCCCAGATGGTTAAGCGCCCTCAGGGCGGTTGCCGCGGCGGTTATTCCGTCGGCATCGAAGTCTCCGTGAACCAGAATTCGCCCACGGGCATCGACGGCATCCCCGATGATATCCGCGGCGGCCCTGGCCCCGGGAAGATCCTTCCAGTGGGAAAGGCCGGAGAAGGGTGAGCTGAGGAAACTTCCCGAGAGGCCCCTCCGTTGAATGAGCAGCCGCACGGGCTCCGGAAGGCCGGCAGGACCCGGGTCGGAAGGGTCGGATGTTGGTTCCTGTCGGGCCTTCCATGTGTATTTCAATCTTCTCTCCCGTGAATTGAGGGATTCGGTGGAGCTGTAAGCCGGGTTCTGTATCGCATACGCGACGACGGCCATCCGTCTGATCCCACCGTTACCGGTGGGCTTTAGCGGCCAACCCGAAGAACAGGGAGAACGGGCAGCTCCCCAGCCCAGGGGCTGTTCTTCCTATTTGGCCTTGCACCGGACGGGGTTTGCCCCTTTTCACCCTTACGCCGAATGAACGGCGCAGGAATCGTTTCTGTGGCACTTTCCCTGCATTGCTGCACCAGGGATTTCCCCTGCGTCCTGCCCTGTGGAGCCCGGACTTTCCTCCCGGCTTGACTACCAGGCGGCCGTCCGCTCCGCCGAATCCGAATATTATTATAAGGAACTGTCGGGGGTCCAGACAACGAAGGAGCCGCATATGGGACAGGAAAAGGTGCTTCCCCCCTTTATCTCACCGGCGGCCTGGGCGGGGATCTTCGTGAGACAGCTCCCGCAGGCGCCGTTGCGTATTCCGGTAACGACTTCCCTGTGACGGCTTTCCCTGGTGATCTCGTACCTTTTCAGGTGCTTGGGATCAACCCTTTCCGCCGCCTGGGCCCTTTCGATCTGAAGCTGCTCCAGCTGGCTCTCTATCTCCTCAAGCTTCTTTTTCAGGAGCTGCTCCCTGGCCTCGGAGCGATTTATGGCGCGGTCTTTCTCCTTCTCGGCCCTTTCCAGTTCTCCCCGGATCTCGTCTTCTTTGTACATGGCCTCGAGGATCCTGTCATCTATCTGGTCCACGAGTTTTTCCCCGTGGGATATCTGTTTCAGCATCGCTGAGTACTCTTCGTTGGACTTCAGTGTGAGCAGCCTGCTCTTGTAGTCCGATATCTTTGCAAGGGTTTCGGCCCTGTCCGCCGCAAGCTTCTTCTGCTCTTCCTTCAGAGAGATCAGCTGCTCTTCGGAGGCCCGGACCTGGAACGGTGCCCCTCGATGTCCCTACGGTGTATCGCTATCTCCCCGGGGATGGACTCCCCGTCGGCCTTCAGCCTGTCGATCCTGCGATCGAGGTCCTGGAGATCAAGGAGCCTTGCTATGAATTCTTCCATGCTGGATCCGTCCGTTCCCTGGTATAAAAAGCGGACACCAAAAGGTGTCCGCGGATTCTGGTGGGCGGGACAGGGCTTGAACCTGCGACCCCAAACGTGTGAAGCTTGTGCTCTTCCAACTGAGCTACCCGCCTTCAGTACAAAGGAAGTAATGGTGGGCCCACCTGGACTCGAACCAGGGACCGACCGGTTATGAGCCGGTGGCTCTAGCCAACTGAGCTATGGGCCCTTCGAACGCCGAATTTACCCCGATTGCGCAAAATTGTCAAGGTTGCAGCCCCGGGGTTCTTTGGTTAAATTCACTCACCGTGCCGGAGTGGCGGAATGGCAGACGCGACGGACTCAAAATCCGTTGTCCGCAAGGACGTGAGGGTTCAAGTCCCTCCTCCGGTACCACACGGGATTCACCCATTATGCTCTAATAACATGACCCACTGGCATATTCCCGAATGGGCGGTACTCTTCCCCATATGGGAAAGAAGAGCATTTCTGATAGAAGCAGAACCCAGGATTATCCTTTAATGGGGATAGCTCATATCTTATTCTCTGAAGTTCAGCTGAAAGTTCTACAAGGCGAATTCGGAATCCAATCATTGAAAGGTTTCTCCATCAGCCATTCATATTCCTTGAAGATTTGGAAAATGACATTAGAGAACCTTGTAGCTTATGGGGAAGCGAAGGAGTTTCACACAGATTCCGCCAGAACCGAATAGATAAGTAACTTGACATATACTATGCAGTTAGCTATACTGATTTTACAGGAAGCAGGGAGAAGGTTCTGTGGTGTTAGTAGGGGTCATAATAGTGATGTTTGTTAGCAGTTCAGTTACTTCCAATATGTTGCTTCGCACTCCTTATCTGGAGAAGCAGCAAAATTGCTCAAACCGTCAAGAATGCTATGCTCGAATGACAAATCTATCTACAGATGATGTACTGGTTTCCCAACCATTCGACTACGCTTCCCTTGAAAGCGGTTTTGCGTGCGAGAGTGGAAACTCGTTTATGATCTCCGAAGACTTTTCAGTGACGGGCAATGTTTCTGTGGATGAACTGGAGATCTGGATGATTTATTCCTCTGGAACTCCCGTTGCACAGTATACCCTGGGCTTCCAGGGGGATGCCGGTAATGACCCTGACGGAATTTTTATATGGCAGGATGTTGAAACCGATATTTCCAATGCAAACACCGGTCTTTCAGCCTGGGGTTATGACATCTGGTATACACATGTGACTATCACTGATGGTCCTGTTCTTTCAGGACCGGAAGTTTACTGGTTTTGCCTTCAGGCTGAGAGTGTTCCTGCTGTTTACTGGCTGGGTCCAGCTAACCCGACAGGCTGGGGCAGCATGTTCTATATGAGCTTGGATGATGGCGTGACATGGGAATCCAGTGTAGCTCAGTTTGGAGCACCTTATGCAACGTTTTTTATCCTTCAGGCAACGACGTCGTTGGAACGATTCTCCTGGGGTGAGATCAAAACACTATTCAGATAGTTCAAGCTGGATTTCTAGTCTTCTATAAAAGCAAAATCATTTACAATAAACACACTTGAAGGCATGGACTCATCCTGATGAAATCCATAGTTCGGCCATGCATTCGACCAAACAGTGTAGTACCACCCGAGTGCATCAGCCTGAGTACCGTTCTTCGGGTAAAAGAAGTAATACGAGTATCCTGAAGCATCATCCCAATCATCCAGACATTCAGTGTTACTCCAATGACCAATCATACAGCTACCGACATCCACTTGAATACTATCTATCGGACAAGTTGCCTTACCACTTCCTTGTTCTAACGAGAATGTTATTCCGCCACTATCCTCAGACATCCAGTGACCCGTTAACTTATCAATTTGCAATGAACTCCCATTATACACAACCCAATCTGATCCTTCAAAGATGCAATCAACCCGTATTGATCCAGCATCTGGAACCCCGGCAGGGCGAACTTCATTGTGGGAAAACCTGTATAGAGTATCCTGGTATGCCCATCTGGGTGGGAGACATCCCTGTTCACTTGCATCAAATTCCACCATAAACCAATTTGAACTAGTGCACAAAGCTGAAGAGTCTCTGCTCAAATCCACATCATTGAAGCAAAAAATCCGCTATCCGTAAGAATTGAGGAGCTGAACACCTCCCATTCCGATGAGGAATTCCTCTTATACAACTTCACAGTAGCTTCATGAATGGGATAGGTTTCAACTCCATCAGTGCTGTCATTGGCAAAGTAGTAAGTATAATCCTGATCGTAATTCTGATAATATACAAAGCCAATAATATCTGCTGTATCTGCAAGACAAATATAGGAAAACAATATAACAACGAATCCAAGTATAAGTCTATTCACTATATATTATCCTCCGTTGTTATACCTATAGAGCAACTAATCGGTATTAATTCAAAAGCGTGGTCACTGTGAAAGAAATGCAATCACTTACAAAACTGCAGTAGAGCCACACCCGTTTACCCGGTCACCTCGGATACCGCCGAGGCCAGAAGATTGATGCTCAGAGGCGGAGACACCTTTACCAGCTTCAGTTCATCTCCGTGGGTGAAGTCGCTGTCGGACACCAGAACCAGGCCGATTCCGGTCCTCTCAAGCTCCACGGCCACGGTTATCAGGTCGGGGTCGTCGGTGAAGTCGTCGGAAACAACGAAATGGAACCGTCCGGGATTCTCCTCTATCAGGATCGAGGCGCTGGAGGGTGATTCCACTTCCACAACCTGAAAACCTATCATCTGGAGCATATCCTTTCCGGAATACTCCGCATCGGGGCTTGATATGTAGAGCACCGCCCTCCGTATGCCGGAACTGAGCTGGCTACGGGTGGTGCGGAAGGACTTCTTCTCTTCGCATTCAGCCGGGAAGGTTATGAGCACCAGACCGCCGGGGTCGGTGAAGAGCTTCATGGGGCAGTAGTCTTTAAGCTCTATGAGTTTCTCTCCGCCGTTCTTTGACAGGATTATGGCGTTTTCCACTATCCTGGCGGCGTTCACCGGTGAGAAGAGGTCGGACACCGATGAACCGGGCAGTGCTTTTCCCCGAAGGCTCTCCGGCAGCTCTCCGCCGGTTTCAGCAACAAGGAGATCCCTTTGAAGGGCCTCTCCTGATATGTTCGCCAGTATGAATGAGGTGTTCGATTCAGCAAGGGCCCTCTTGAAAAGGTTGAACCTCACCTCGGCGGTGCGCTTTCCCCCGAGGAGGGTGGAATCCACAAGGAGGAAAATGTCCGCCTTTCTGCCGCCTATCCTTATTCTTCTTCTGAAGATCAGAACCGGTATGGAAACGCCGCTGGAATCGGTAATGCTTCCCATGGATGGCTGTCCAGGTGCTGAAAAACTGTTCTCATCTCCGGTTTCCATGGATAGGCTGATCTTGTTCAGTGACTGACCGACGATGGAAACCTCTGAACGCCGAAGAGGTCAAGGGCATAATCGTTAACCTCGAGGATGATCCCCTCGTCGGCATCCCTTACTATAAGACCGCATGGCATGTTGCGAAGGATGGTGTTCTGCCCCTCGGTATCAGGCTGGAAGGCGGAGAGCTGGGGCTCGTCGGCGGCGCGGAGCTTTGCCAGAATGTCGCGTACGTCTTCGGTCATTGGGCACCCTTCGGTTCGTTCCGGTTCTCTGAATTGTTCACCTGATCGTCTTTGGCGTCAAGCCCCATTCGGCCAGGGCGGCGGTTGCCATTGCCCCTGCGGCGGCAACCGGTCTTCTGGAGGTGCGGAGAAAGGGGTTGAGAAGAGCTCTGGGACTCACGCCTCCCTTCGCCGAAACCCAGTTGAGGAAGGCGCACAGACCGTCGTCCCCTATTCTGTGCCCCTTTTCAACCCTGTTGGATACCCTGGCTATGCAGGAGGGGTCCGCCTTGATGTCCCTGGAGCCAAGAAGGAGAACGAGCCTGCGGAACAGCTCTCCGTAGAACTCGCCCAGGCAGTTCCTGAGCACGGAGATCGATTCGCCGCAGAGCTCCCCGGGGAAACCCTCAAAGAACCTCATGGCGTAACCCGCCCGGGGTTCGCCCATGGTGAGGGTGCTCCTGGCAAGCCCCTCCAGCCGCCTGAGGTTCTCCTTTCCCATGGCGAAAAGGTTCAGTACCGGCGGCAACTCACCCTTCCCTGCGAATATCATATGGGCGGCATGGTCGGTTCCCAGTGAGCAGAGGGCGGAAAAGGCGGCCTCCGCCGGATAATAGGACCGGTCCAGACAGAGGGAGTGAAGGAAGGGGGCATGGGTCTGACTTCCCAGAAGGGATATCCCCTCAAGGGCGGCCCTTCTTTCCTCGGTGGTATTGATGCCCCTTCCAGGAGCCCTGGCGGTGCAGGCGAGCCTGAGGCTCTCGGCGCCCTCCATCCAGCCGGCCCTTCCCATGCCCCGAAGTACCGCCCTTCTCACCCATGTTGATCTGTCACCAAGAAGGCGGTGGATCACAGGTCCGGCGGTGCTGCCCCCGGCCAGCACAAGGCCCTCCACAGCCCTGGTCCTCACATGGGGATTCGAGTCTTCAAGGGCCCGGAGAAGGACCTCTTCGCAACTCCGGTTGCCTATGTGGCCAAGGGCCAGGGCGGCGCTCTTCCTCAGATTCCAGCCGTACTCCCCCTGGAGTATCCGGCTGAGGACAGGAACCGCCTCCTCCTCCCGAAGAACGCCGCAGGCTTCCACAAGGGCCTTGAGGTCGGCAACTGAAAGGGTGCTCTCCAGTGCCCGTTCAAGCACCGGATGCACAGGTTCAGGAAGCCGTTCTCCCTTCAGCCGTTTCTTTTCCCTTCCAGCGGCAGCCGCCAGTTCCTCGATGGTGCCGCCGAAATCGTCGCCGCCGGCGGTAACCACCGAGATGTCCAGCATCGGGAAGAACCTGTAGCTTCCCCTTCTGTCAAAGGTTTCGATCCCCCCCTGCTCGCGGTCGCGCCTGGAGTAGAATCCCGGTACGATGCTTCTGAATCTCTGCCTGGCGCCCTCCACGGCGGTTATGAACCCCCTCCTGTCCCTGCACAGATGAAGTCGTCGCCTCCGATGTGTCCCACGAAGGAACCCCTGAGGGATTCGGTGAGTATCAGCGCAAGCCTTCTTATCACGGAATCACCCAGGGCAAAACCGTAGTGGTCATTAAAGGGCTTGAAGCTGATTATGTCAATATAAACCGCTGTGTGATCACCCTTTAGGACCTTTTCCGCCAGGACCTTCCTTATGGTCCTGTTACCGGGAAGGCCGGTGAGGGGGTTCCTGTCAGTCATTCTGTTCATCGGGGATCAGGTGGGTGAGTATCGCACCGGGGGTGATAAGCCTGGAGGGCTGCCCCATACCGTCTAGTATCACAGCGGCAACTGCACCGGAACGGCGAAGGCCTGGAAGTATCCTCAGAGCGGGATAGGAGGGGTAATAGCTGGGCAGACCGCTGACGATGGAGGTAATGGAGCCCCCTCCGTTCCACCGGACCAGAACGGAACCCCGGACGGCCCCCAGAAGGGTTACGCCGGGTTCCTCCCAGACCAGAAGGAAGTTCCTGCCGGACCTTCTCAGGACCGTAACCGCTTCCTGCCTGGTGCAGCCGGCTACCACCGAAGGATAGTCGGAAAGGGGTCTGGAAAAGTCCCCTACCCCGGTGTGTCCCAGGGCGATCACCGCCGAGGCCAGGTGACCCTGCCTGCCCCCCGAGGAGACCAGAAGACCCTTCACCTCCTCCCTGCTCTCAAAGAAGCGGCCCTCTTCGCTGTTGCCGGATATGGATCTTGATACGAAAGCGGCCACGGCTATGATGGGATAGAGCATCACACGGATCACATTCAGCACAGGTGCCGAGGCAACGGTTATGGCATTGCTTCTGAACAGGGCCAGCTGCTTGGGAACCATCTCGGCAAAAACAAGGATGAAAAGGGCGGTGAAAAAGGCGAAAACGAACTTCCATGCCCCGCCAAGGGAAGCGCCCCAGCCCTGGGCAATGCTTGCGGCGAGGACCATGGCCACATTGTTGCCCACAAGTATGGTCACAAGATATCTGGAGGGTTTGCCCAGGAACCACAGAGCCCTGGCGCTGTTCTTTCTGGAGGCAGCCACCCTGACCCTGGAGCAGGCGGAAAAAGCCGTTTCAGTGCCGCTGCAGAACATGGACAGGACCCAGGCGGAGATATACACTACAACGCCGGTCATGAAAGCTCCGGAGATCTGATCAGAATTTTTTCAGGGCGTTGCCCCTTTTCTCCAGGATCCTGAAGGCATAGCCATGTGGATGACTTCCTCGTCCTTCCCGGGGATCCGTCCGGTGAGTTCCTGAAGAAGACCGCCGCAGGATTCGGCGTAACGGGCGGAGAGTTCCGGAGCCCCCAGAAGTACCGCCAGAACGTCAACCGGAAGGTTGGCGGGAACCACATAGTCGTTTCCGCTCCTTGTGACTCCCTCAGGAAGGAAATCCCCCGGGGCTCCGGCGAAAACAGCCCTCTCCAGTATGTCGGTCACGGAGATTATACCGGTCCAGTCGCCGTACTCGTCCACCACCGCCCCTATGGAGGACTCCGCCTCCCTTATGGCCTTGAACACGGAGATCAGCCTGGCGGTTTCCGGGAAAAGGGACCTCCCTTACAAGGAACTCCTCAGAGCCCAGAAGGTCCCGAACGTCAACCACACCGGACATCCTTCCGGTTCTGGCGTCTACGAAGGGATACACCGTGTGGGTGGTATCACGGGCTTCCCGGATCATTCTGGCCATGGTCCAGTCGGACTGCATGGAGATAACATCCTCCCGGGGCACCATTGCGGATACGCAGCTTCTGTGGTCGAGCTCCAGTATGGCCGAGGCGGTGTCCGCCTCTCCCCCGAGGAACCCCTCCTCCCTGGCCAGTTCCATGAGGATGTTCAACTCGGCGGTCCTGTACTCCGGGGCTGGTCCCTGCCGGGCAGATGCCTGTCCAGTTCGTCGGCGGGATACTTCAGAAAGGCCGCCGCCGGGGACAGGAGTTTCTGAAGAACGGCCATAAGGGGAAAGACCGATTCGGCCCAGGCGCGGTTATTGTTCCTGGCTATGGTCTTCGGGGTTATCTCACCAACTATGAGAAGCAGGAAGGTCATCACAAGGACTCCCAGCCCCATTCCCAGTGAGCCCGGGAGGATCTCGGCGGTAATCACCGCGGCCACCGAGGAGGCGGCCACGTTCACGAAGGTGTTCCCAAGAAGGATCGTTCCAAGGAGTCTGCCGGGATCCCTGAGAAGATGGAGAACACGCCTGCCCCGGTCCGTGGAGGCCATTCGGCTCCGCTGGAGCTGATCGAGGCTGAAACAGGCGGTTTCAGTGCCGCTGAAGAACGCTGAGGCGCCCAGCAGAACGAAAAGTGCCGCCCAGATCAGCTCAACCGCCTCCCGGAACCCGCCTCTGTTTCCGAGCCGGTGTCCTCCATGGTAAAGGTCCTCTCCCAGCTCTTCTCGAAGTAGGTTCTGCTGGAGTACACCGGTTCGATGTTCATCCTCAGCGTGTATTCACCGGCGGGGACGCCCCGGTCCTGGAGGGTCTTTCCATTCCACTGGAAGGTGAAGGGACCGGGCTGCCTTCTGCCTGAATAGAGGTTCCTGGCCATGGATCCGTCGGGACGCAGAACATTCACTATCATGGTGGCGGTTTCGGTGAGAACGCCGGAAACGGTGCACCCGGTACCGGTGGAGGAAAAGCTGAGGTCCCTTATGTCCGTACCCACCCAGAAATATCTGGCTCCGGTGCTTTCTGCGATGAATATCTGGCCGAAACGGTCCCAAATGGCGATCCCGGTGGGATTCATGAACTGATCGTCCGCCTGCCCCCGCCCCTGTCCCCAGCTGTCGAGGTAATTCAGGGAGGGGTCGAACTTGTGTATCACGCAGCTGATCGAATCGGTTACCCAGGCGTTCCCGTGATAGTCCAGCTCCACATAGTTGAAAAAGCTTCCTCCGCAGTCGGAAAGGCCGGCGGTGTGAGTTACGCCGCCGTCAACGATCCTGGTCAGCATGGTTCCGCCGTTTGTGACCACCACCTGGCATGCTTCATGGCCGCTGCTGTACTCGCCGTATCCCGTTGCGGCAATACCGGTGGGGGTATTCAGGGAGATCACTTCGGGATCAACGTCGGTTGATGAGGAATACCTTGAAAGGGTTCCCGCCGCTCTGTCGGTCACCCAGATGTACCTGCCGTCCAGGGCCACGTCCCAGGGTTCTGTGAACCCCTCGATGAAGGACTGGGGTGATATCCTCTGTCCGGACCTTTTCAGCACCGCCACCCTGCTGTTGCCTGTGTCGGCCACATAGACCGAACCGGTGGTGTTCGCCGCTATGCCGTGGGGGGAGGAAAGCTGATCGGGACCGGAACCGTTTCCTCCGTAATAGCCCAGGGTGTACATGGAGGCGTTGTAGATTATGTGGCCTGAACCGCTGTTTATGCCGTAGACCGCCAGCTCGTCGTCGTCCCCGGGGTCCGGGGTGTCCCATTCGTCGGGGAGGACCGCCGCAAGCCCCTGGGGATCATCGAAGGATATCATGCCCCCCAGGAGCATGTTCAGCTGTTCCTGTCCCGCCCGGTAGATACCCATGCAGTGGCCATAGGGGGGATACACCATGGTGGTGTGCTGGTCCGGCTCAGGAATGAATCCGGTTGCCATTACCGCTGTGAGCAGAAAGATGATCATTGTCTTATCCTTCCGTATATCCAGGCGGAACGCTGCACCTTCTTGGCGTACAGCCTCGTTTCCCTGAAGGTTATCTGTTCTATGTAGAGTTCCTGGTCGTCGTCCTGGAACCATGCATGTCGATCCACCTGGAGGCGTTCCCAGGACCGGCGTTGTACGCCGCGAGGAATACCGCCGGATGGGAATACCGCCTTGCCTGGGAGTTCACGTAGAGGCTTCCGTAAAGCACCGAATGCTCCGGTATGAAGAACTCCTCAGGTGACAGCCGTGGAAGACCGTTCCACCTGGCCACGTCCGAGGCGGTTGCCGGCATGAGCTGTATCAGCCCGGCGGCGCCGGCGCTGGAGATCACGAAACGGTTGAAGTAGCTCTCCTCCCTCATTATTCCCTCCACATAACTCTGATCCAGGGACATGGTATCGGTCACCGAGGCGACCAGCTCCCTGTAGGGGCTGGGGAAATACCAGCCTATGAGGCTGTCGGGAAGCATGCCCATATCCAGGTCACGGTATTCCGTGTCCATTCGGCGCATGAGGGCGATGGACAGACCATGCTCTCCCAGGAGCCCGAGAGCAACCGCCCGGTGGGCGGCATCGCCCTCTTTGCCGTAGGCCAGCATCTGGGTTGCCGCGGTTCCATAACCCAGGCTGAAGAGTTCAGCGGCGGCATCCAGGACCGGATCGGCACTGAAGAGGGGGCTGAGTACCGTGAGCTTCAGGCCGTGGGGAATCCCCAGCCTCTCCGCCGCCAGCATTCCGTAGAACTCCCAGGGGTGTTCCCCGGCAACGGTCTGAAGAAGCCGGGCACCGGCGGTATGGTCGCCCTGTCTTTCGGCGTACCTGGCCCTCCAGAAGAGCATTTCATCCCGCCAGTGGCTGTAGGGGTATTTCTCGCATCCCGCTTCCCAGAGTGAATCTCCCAGGGAACCCCTGCCGTTCATGTAAAGGCAGAATCCCCCACGCCAATATCCCCTGGAGTCGCCGTCCCATGTGCCTGAGGATCTGAGGCTGGCCAGGTAGGCATCGGCGGCTTCACCCCAGTTCTGCTCGCTGTCGAAATACCTTCCGGCGATGTAGGCCGCCTCCCTGGCGGTGGGGTGCCAGGGGTACTCAGCTGCGAAGGCGGAATATGCCCTGTGGGCAGCTGTGTTGTTCCTCTGGCCACGGAGTGCCCTGGCCCTGAACAGCGCCGCCCTGGCGGAAAGCTCCAGGGAGTTGAATGAAGCGGCGGAGTCACACAGCGCGATGAGTTGGGAGTACATACCCGAACCATTGAGCACAGCCATTCTGACACCGGCCTCGAAAACCGGGTCTCCCCTTCTGGAGGCTATGTCCAGGGCAACCGAGCTGAAACCGGAGGAGACCAGTTCGTCGGCGGTTTCCCAGTCAAGGGACCCGGGCCATCTCGAGGCTATCACATCGGCTGCCACCGCCCCGGCGGCGGTTCCCATGAAAGCCCTCCATTCGTCAAGGTCGCCGGTTCCCGAGGATTTCATTCCAAGGGCCCTCAGCCTGAGGGCTTCCGGGCTGTCGAGGGTGGGATCGAATGATTTCAGGGCGTTCTCCCACCAGACTCCCGGGTTTCCTGAAGCCAGTTCCAGCTCAGCGGCAACCCTGGTGCCAACTGTCACCGGCAGGTACTTCACATCCTCCGCGGCGAGCTGAAGCTGGGCGGGTGTGATCCCCGGAGGGCAAGAAGAAGCCTTGCGGCCCTTTCACCAAGGTGTGTGGGCAAAGGGATGGAACCGGAGGGAGGCATGGAGGAAATACTGTCACGGAGGAGCCACGCCGTAAGGAGGACATCCTCCGGGGAAACCATGGCAAGGGCCCTGTTCCTCTCCCTGTTCAGATCCAGAACGGAGATCTTCCAGCCGGTGAGATCGCCCCATCCAGCTTCCTCCAGGCTGTCCAGAAGGGCTATGCACCCGTGGGGCCTGCCCCTGCCGTGGGCGGTTCCAACGAAACGCCAAAGGAAGTCGTTCCTCATCTCATCGGTGTGTTCCATTCCCCTGAGAAGCCTCAGGGCCCGGTCCTGCATCCCGTTCTGTATCAGTGAATCGGCGGTCTGAAAGGGTGATACGCCGTGGTGTTCTCCCGCCCCGCCCCCGGGACCGCTGTATCTTCGCTGACCACCCTGCAGGAGAGAAGGGCAAGGCTCAGGGCGGCGAGGATGACTGTCCTGTTCATGATCAGTGCCTGAAGTGGCGAACACCGGTGAAGACCATGGCGATGCCGTGCTGGTTGCATGCTTCGATCACTTCTGCATCCCTTATGGAACCCCCGGGCTGAATAATGGCGGTGACACCGGCTTCCGCCGCCCTGTCCGGGCCGTCGCGGAAGGGGAAGAAGGCGTCGCTGGCAAGAACGGAGCCCTTGAGATCGTTGCCCTCGCGAAGGGCCCTTCTCACAGCGAGATCAAGACTTTCTATCCTGCTGGGCTGACCGATGCCCACACCCAGGGTGCCGAACCTGTCACCAATGACAATGGCGTTGCTCTTTACCCCCTTTACCACCCGCCAGGAAAAATCCAGGGAGGCAAGCTCCTCCTCCGTGGGCTTCCTGTTGGTTACAGCCTCGGCTTCAGAGGCCCTTTCCATTGCCAGGTCCGGCTTCTGAACCAGGATACCTCCCTGTATGGACCGCAGCTGAAGCCCTTCCGGAGGGACAACAGGCATTCTGAGTATCCTCAGGTTCTTCCTCTTCCTGAGCCTTCTGAGGGCGTCTTCCGTGTATTCAGGGGCAATGATTATCTCCATGAATATTCCCTTGAGTTCAGCCACCAGTTCGCCGTCCACCGTGGAAGTGCAGGCGAGGATACCGCCGTATGGAGAGATCCTGTCTGCCCTGAATGCATTCCTGAGGCCTCGGCAGGTGTGGCACCCTTGCCTGCTCCGCAGGGGTTGCCGTGCTTGGCAAGGACCACCGAGGGATCGCAGCCGGAGAGATCGGCGGCTATGGAGCATGCCGCCGAGGCGTCGAGATAATTGTTGTAACTGAGCGCTTTGCCCCACAGTATCTCGCGGTGCCGAAACCCGAAGGAGGGCTGGTGAAGTGTACCGCGGCCTTCTGGTGGGGATTCTCCCCGTACCTGAGCGGGGCCACTATGCCCTGTTCCAGCTTAAGGGATACCTGAAGATCGTACATGGAAGTGATTGAGAAAGTTCGGGATGCCATTTCCCGTCTGAAACCGGCGTCGTCCCTTCCCTCCCTGATGGCGTCGAGGACCATTGGAAGACCCGGTGGCCGGTGGCGCTAATGACATGGTTCCAGTTCTTTGCGGCTCCCCTTGCCATTGTGGGCCGCCTATGTCCACGAGCTCGATGGTCTCATTCCCTTCAGGTCCATATCCTCCGCCATATGAAAGGGATAGAAATCCACCGCTACAAGGTCGAAGACCGGTTTCCCCGCCTTTATTCTGTCTTCGCGGTCTTCACCGGCGGCGAGAATGGCGGCGTGGAGTTCAGGATGAAGGGTCTTCACCCTGCCGCCGAGTATGGAGGAGATCCCGGTGATCCCCTCGGTTTCTTTAACAGGCACCCCGGCCCGGGAAATGGCATCAGCCGTTCCTCCGGAGGCCCAAATCTCCCAGTTCTCACCGGCAAGCCCCCGGGCGAACCCGGCCAGCCCCTCTTTGTTCCAAACGCTTATCAGAGCCTGTCTAACGGCCATCAAGAAACCCCCTGGCGTGGAAGGAGGGAACCGGTTCCCGCTTGTGGGAACTGGACAGGTATAGCTGCCGTATTCTCGCCGCGGCACCTTCGCTGACCGTTCCCGGCCCCTCTGTGTGGTACTTCTTTATCTCTTCATAGGTTACACCCATTTCCCCCTCGTCGGTCTGGCCCTCCCAGAGCCCCGCCGAGGGAACCCTTTCCGTGATCCAATCCGGAAGGCCCAGGGCCAGGGCCAGGTTTCGGACCTCATCCTTCCAGAGATCCGCGATGGGAAAAAGGTCCGCGGCGCCGTCGCCCCACTTGGTGGAATAGCCGGTCATGGTTTCAGAAAGGTTTCCCGTTCCCACCACGAGACGACCTTCTGAATGGGCGTATTCCATTGTCATTCTTAGCCTTGCCTTCACATTGGCTATGTTCAGCCTGTTGTCGGGATCGATCCCCCGATCTGGATGAACCGGTGAAGAACTCCGGAGAGGTCGATTTGCAGGGCCTTTATGCCAAGGAACTCCGCCGTACCAAGGCCGTCGGTTGTATCCGCCCCGAGACTGTCACAGGGCATTACCAGCCCGAGAACGTTTTCCCTGCCCAGGGCTTTTCGGCAAAGGGCTGCGGTAACCCCGGAATCGATCCCGCCGCTGAGCCCCACCACCACACCTTTCATACCGGCGCTGTGGACCCTTTCCTCTATCCACCGGGAAATTTTATCCCCAGACGGGAGTAGAGTTCCATATCGGTCATGTGGCATCTCCTTCGGTGTTCTCAGCGGGAAGGAGGGAGAGTTTCCTTTCCAGGGGGTCGGCGCTCTCAACTGAAACGCTGAGGGGGGTTCCAGGTTCCTTCCGGGGTGGAAGGAAGCCGCTGTATCTCTTCATGGCCGAGCTGTGAAGAAGGCCCTCCACCGGGACATCCAGAAGCCTCACGAAGAGACCGAAATCGACGGAATCCCTTATGACGCCCCTGAAGACCTCACCGGTCTGCCCGGAGAGATAGAGCAGTGCCATGAGTTCCGTTGCGGTCCTTTCAGCGGCCTCGGCCCGGCGCTCGAGGGCGGAGCAGGATTCCGCCTCTTCCGCCATGGACCTGTTCCGCCGGGGAGCCCGTCCCTGTTCATGGGCGGTAATGGCCTGGTGAACTATGAGGTCGGGATACCGCCTTATGGGGCTTGTGAAGTGCATGTAGTTCCTCAGGGCAAGACCGTAATGGCCGGTGTTAACCGGTGAGTAAACAGCCTTCTGCATGGAGCGCAGAACCGCGTCCCTCACAAGGGGGAACAATGGTGTGTCCCTGGCTTCCTGGACCGCGCTGGAAAGGGAGGAAGCCGAGGGGGGACCCTGGCCGGGCAGGCTGAAACCGAATATGGAAAGGGTTCTTCGAAGCTTGTCAGCCGCCTCCTGGGCCGGGTCGCCGTGGACCCTGTAAAGGACGTCAAGCTCAAGCCACCTGCAGAACTCAGCCACGGCCCTGTTGGCCTCCACCATGAAATTCTCTATCATCCTGTGGGCTTTGTCGTCCGGCACCGGGGCGAACCCGCCGGGGGTGCCGTCGTCGTTGAAGATCGTTCTGAACTCCGATGCTCCGAGGTCCACCGCCCCGCGCTTCTCCCTCTGTTGATCCAGAAGGCTGTTCAGGGCTGCGAAGTGGTTGAAGGCGCCGTTGAGCTCGCTGTCTTCCCCTGAGCCGCCCTCAAGGATATCCAGGGCTTCCCCGTAATTCAACCTTTTTCGTGACCTGATAGTGGAGGAGAAGACATTGTAGTCCATGCGCTTGCCACGGTTGTCGTACCGGATGAGCACGGTTTTCGAAAGCCTGTCGGTGTCCGGCTGAAGGGAGCACGCTCCGTTGGAAAGGACCTCCGGTATCATTGGAATGACCCTGTCGGGGAGATATACGCTGGTGCCCCTTTTCCGGGCCTCGGCGTCCACCAGGGAACCGGCGGGGCATAGGCGGAAACGTCGGCGATGTGTACGCCCAGGATGTAGCCCTCTTCGGTTCTCTCGATGGAGATCGCGTCGTCGAAATCCCTGGCGTCCACCGGGTCGATGGTTATGGTGTATGTCTGCCTGAGATCCTTCGGGACCGGTGTGGTGCCGGTGACGCCGCCACCAGCTGGGCCTCCTCCAGGACATCTTCCCCAAAGGCGGCATCCAACCCGCTGTCGATACAGACCGAGTCGATGAGAGCCCTGGGTGAAGTGGTACTGCCCACCTTTCCAGGGGGGTCACCACAAGCGAACTCTTTCCGTACTCTATGGAACATCCTATGAGGTCGCCCTCCACCAGTGAGTCGTCTTCCGTTCTGATGGGTATGTTCCCCGGTAGCCTGGGATCCAGCGGATCAAGGAACCACCTGTCTGAATGCTTTCTGGCGATTCCGGCAACCCTGCTGCGGAACCGGCGGAGAACATGGACCACCCTTCCCCTGTAGCCCCCCCGGGGATCGGGATCCAGTAGCCTTACCAGAACAGTATCCCCGTGGAGAGCGGAGCCGGTGTCACGGGCATCGATGCTCACCCTTATTGAATCAGGGCCGGTGGTGAAGAGCACCGCCGAGCCGTCGGACCTGGCCCTGATGGTGCCCTTTTCCATCCCCAGGGTTTCAAGGGCTGCGTAGCGCCCCCTGCCCCCGTGCCAGATGAGGCCCTGTTCCAGAAGCTCCTCAATGGCCCCGGTGCGGTCCGGTACATCCGGCAGCCTCTGGTTAAGGGCCTTGATGTTCAGGCGGTCTCCGGTGGAGACCAGATGGTCCAGTATCGTCCTTGCGCTGCTACTTAAAGACAATGGTCACTTCTCCCGCCATATCTGTCCAGCCCTTCACAACCAGGACATTCCCGGCGGAGGCAGCCACCCCGCCGGCCAGGGCCAGTATGTCCCCGGCTGTGTCCCTCCGGGCATGTGTGGTCTGCCGGAACCGGCTGGACGGCTCCAGCGCAGGGTGATGGATGATCCCGAGACCTCTCCCTGGAGGATGCCGCTTCCCCCGAGACAGAGAACGCACCATGCCGCCATTCCTCGAAGAGTGCAGAGAACCTCCACCGGCCGGGAGCAGACGGGGCTTTCATTGAAGACCATGCCATCCAGCCCCTGTGAGGCCACACTGCGTCCGCATGCCGCCTTGAGGAGCAGAAGGGTCTTCTTCAGGTCTTCATTGGTGAGGGTGGTAAGGTTTCCCGGGGAGAAAACCTCGGAAACATCCCTTATAAAGTCCACCACTGAACCGGTGGATGACCTGGCGGCACTGATCTTCGGCTCTACTCTGGCTGCGTCCGGCATGAACATCCCGGCCAGATCAAGGTTGCCCATGACACCAACCATGAGGTTGTTGATGTTGTGCATGAAATAGGGTATCAGAACCCCGGTGAAGCAGCCGTTGCAGCACCCCGGCGAAAGGTGGCTTCCCATGTGTTCCCTTACCGAATCAGGGCTGAACATACCGGCGCATCCGGCGGTGTACATTCCCGGTTTCAGCAGCTCATATCCGCTTCCCGGCGGCAGTTCGGTGAACAGCGGTTCCTCACTCATTCTTTTTCCTTTCATCTGCCCTTGCGGAAGCCCTTGAGGCCTTCCAGAGCCGAAGTTCCTCAGATATCCTCTTTTCCCGTCCTGAGGACGAGGGGGAATAAAACTCTTTCTCACCCATGCCATCGGGGAAGTTGCTGTGGGTGACCACGCCGTTCCTGGTATCGTGGGCATACTGATAGCCCCTGCCGTAGTCAAGCTCCTTCATCAGTGCCGTGGGAGCGTTACGGAGGTGGAGGGGCACAGGAAGGCTGCCGGAGCGGCCGGTTTCCCGAATGACCTCATTCCAGGCCCTGTAAATGCTGTTCGATTTCGGAGCCCGTGCAAGGTACACCGCCGCTTCGGCCAGGGCGAGATCCCCTTCAGGTGACCCCAGGAAACGGTATGAATCCACCGCCCGCATGGCCATGGTCAGGGCGGAAGGATCCGCGAGGCCGATGTCTTCCGAGGCGAAACGGATCATCCGCCTTCCTATGTAGAGGGGGTTCTCCCCTGCCAGGATCATCCTGCCCAGCCAGTACAGCGCCGCGTCGGGGTCCCCTGAACGCATGGACTTGTGCAGGGCGCTGATGAGATTGTAGTGCTCCTCGCCGGACCTGTCGTACATGAGGGGGCTGACTGTATGAGCCTGGCGGCGGTTTCCCCGGTTATTCCGCCCTCCCCGGCGGTCCCTGTAAGCTGTTCCAGAAGGTTGATGCAGCGCCTGGCGTCGCCGTCGGCGGCGGAGGCCATGACCTCCATGGCTTCCCCGGTGATCCTGGCCGGGGAAAGGGCCTTGAACTCCGGCGAGGAGGTTATTCTCTCCAGCATGGACACGAGGTCTTCAACTGAAAGTGGTTTAAGCACATGCACCGAACAGCGGCTGAGAAGGGGGGCATTTACATGGAAGGAAGGGTTTTCGGTGGTTGCGCCCACAAGGCGTATGGTGCCGTTCTCCACATGGGGCAGGAAGGCATCCTGCTGTGACCGGTTGAACCTGTGTATCTCATCCACGAAGAGCATTGTCCCCTGCCGGTGAGGGTTCTCTCCGATGCCCCGGCCACGATCTTCCGCACATCCTTCACCCCTCCGGTGACGGCGCTGAACCTTATGAAATGTTCCTTTACATGATCCGCAACGATCAGGGCAAGGGTGGTCTTACCGCTTCCCGGGGGCCAGAGTATGAAGGAGCCGGAAGAGCCGGCTTCCAGGGATGTTCTGAATGGTGCCCCATCCGCCAGCAAATGCCCCTGCCCGGCCATCTGATCCAGTGTCCGGGGCCTGAAAAGTCTGCGAAGGGTGGTGCCGGACCGGGGTTGTCTTCAAATAGTGTGTTCTCCATCCTTTGAATATAAAAAAGCCCGAATGATTCGAAAGGGTGCACGGGAGTTCAGGGGTGAAGGATGGAGTGTATCTTGCCGCTGAGGTCCGAGGCGGAATAGGGTTTTAAGGAAGCCGTCGGGGGAGAATCCGCGAAACGTGTCAGTATCTCGTTTTCGTTGTAGCCGCTGGAGATAAGTACCGGGACATCAGGATCCAGTTTCCTTATCTCCTGAAGACCTCGTCGCCATCCATGTTGGGCATGGTGAGGTCAAGGATCACCAGGGATATCCCGCCGGAGGATCCCATGAACCGGTTCAGACCGTCGGAGCCGTCCTTCCCGGTGATCACCGAGAAACCCATTGCCTCCAGCATGGCCTTCCCCACCGAGAGGATAAGGGGTTCGTCGTCCACGAGGAGAACCTTCCCGGAGGCGGTCCATTCCTGTGTGAACTCCTCCGGTTCAATGGGAATACCTCCTCCGGAGGGCGCCAGGGGGAACAGAGCCCTGAAGGAGGACCCGGAACCGGGTTCCGTCAATATCTTCATGGCGCCGGCGTGGCTGCTCATTATTCCAAGCACCGCGGAAAGGCCCAGGCCCCTGCCGGTGAACTTGGTGGTAAAGAAGGGGTCGAATATCCTTGCCAGGATATCCTTCGTCATTCCCTTCCCGGTGTCCTCCACCTCTATCCAGGCGTAGTTGCCCTCCCTTATGTCTTCCGTTCTGCTGAGATCCCGAATGTACTCCCTGTCGCAGTGCATCACCCCTGTGGAGATGGTGATCCGCCCACGGTTCTGCTCGATGGCCTCGGAGGCGTTGGTGATAAGGTTCATCACCACCTGTCTCACCTGGGTGCCGTCGGCCAGGATGTGGGGAAGGTCAGGATCGAGACAATAGACGATCTCAGCCTTCTTGGAGACGGCGGCCTTGAACATGTCGGTCATCTCCCGGACAACATCGTTCAGGCTCAGGGGCAGTATCTTGAACTCTCCCCTTCCGGAATAGGCAAGCATCTGACCGGCCAGGTCAGCAGCCCTGCCGGCGGCCTTCTCCACCGCCTCCAGGTTCACCATGGGTGAGTCGCCTGACTCGGAGGCCCTTCTGGCGAGATAGACATTCCCGGTTATCGCCATGAGGATGTTGTTGAAATCATGGGCTATTCCTCCCGCCAGCACCCCGAGGCTCTCCAGCTTCTGAACATGCCTGATCTGGGACTCCAGTTTCCTCTGTTCCGCCTCGGCAATCTTCCTGGCGGTGACATCCCTGCACAGTACCAGAACGCTGTCCTCTTCGAAGGGTGAAAGCCCCGCCTCGTAGAAGTGGTGCCCATCGGGAAGGTCCAGTTCGTACTCCAGGGTCTGGACACTTCCTGTATCCAGTGTCTTTGCCAAAGCGGTGAGCACCTCCCGGGCAGCTTCCTCCGGAAGGCCTATCTCACCAATGTTCCTGCCCTGGAGCTCGTCGGCGGGGAAGGCCAGCTGATCCCTGTTCCGGGCGTGAAAATCTATGTACACCCCGTCCCTTGAAAGCACGAACATCAGGTCGGGGATTGCCTGAAGCAACGCCTGGGTTTTCTCCAGGGACATATTGAGCTGCTTCTGGTATTCGATGAGGCTGGTAATGTCCGAAAGGGAGAGCACTCCTGCTCCGCCGCTTTCCGGGATGGTTCCTGTCCGCATGCGAACATTCCTGTGGCTTCCGTCCTTCCTCACCAGCCTGAACTCGTACTCCAGGTGTCTGTCCTCTGAGCCCTCCAGCCTCTGCCTTCTCTGTTCCGCCACCATCTCCAGGTCGTCGGGGTGCACGAACTGTGCCCAGCCCATTCTCTCCACGGTCTCTTCCCTGGTGTAGCCGGTGAGTAGTTCCACGTTGTCGTTCACCTCGGAAATGATCCCGGCGGGATTCAGTATTACCATGGCCGTTCCCGTGTTCTCGTAGATGGCCCTGTACTTCTCCTCGCTGGTCTTCAGAGCGGTTTCCGCTTCAAGCCTGTCCGTGATGTCGAGGCCGATCCCCCTATGAGGGGTTCGCCCCGCCTGGTCTATCCTGAAATAGTGCACTTCCAGGGTCCTCTGGCCCAGCCCCTCGATGGGGATGGTCCTTCTCCTGGATAAATAGCCCTTTTCAAGGACCTCCCCGTCCCTCCTTCGCAGAGCGGCGCATATGTCCTCGGGATAGATGTCCTCCGGTGATCTGCCCCTCCAGTCCTCGAAACCGGATGTTTTAAGGAACTCCCGGTTGGTCTTCAGATAAACCGAGTTTGAATCCCTTATGAAGGCCGGTCCCGGGAAGTTCTCCAGGAAGGAGTCAAGCATGTCCCTGGTGCGTAGTACCTGGGCTTCGGACCTCCTCCGTTCCCACTCCATGAGCATTCCCTGGAGGGCGTAACCCAGGTCTCCGGCTATGTCCTCGAGCATTCCGGTGAGGGGCTGGTCGGATGGAAAGGGAACATCTCCGGAGATCTCCGCCAGAAGGTAGCCGAAGAGCCTTCCTTCATGAAAAATTCGAAGGGCGGCCCAGTCTCCGCTTTGGATCTCTGGAACTGCCCGGCTCAGCTGTTCTCCCTGAAGAATGGATCCCTGCCATCCGTGCCTGTCCAGCGCGGAGAGGAACCGGGTCTTCGCCGGGCAGTCCAGAGGGGCTTTCCTGAAGACCGGGGCAAAAGCGTCGGTTGCCACGGTGAAAGCGGCGCAGTTCCGTAGAAAGCCCGATTCCACAAGGGTGGCAACCACTCCCTGCAGAAGGGCATCCGGGGTCCTGCAGCCAATAATCATTCGGTCGATGTCCTTCAGGGTCCTCACAAGGCGGTTAAGGGAACCCAGCCTGATCTCCCTCCCCCGGGCTTCGGTTACATCCCTGGCAAGGACAAGGATGCCGTGGGGTGAGCCGTCGGGGTTCCTTATGGGTGTTTTGGTCACATTGAAAATTCTGCCGTCGGGAAGGGTTTCGTCGTTGCGAATGAAGGAATCCGATGCCAGGGCCTCACGGTCGGAATCGGTACACTCAGGGGAGAGTACCGGGTTGCTTTCACTGAATATTGAACTGGTGAGGCGTAGTTCCTCCGCCGCTCTGTTCCACTCGAGCCAGCTTCCGTCCGGCGCCTTGAGTATCATTGCATCCGGGATGGCGTCCTTTATGATGCCCTGGACATACCTGTCTTTAAATGCAGTGTCAGATGATCCCCCGGCAACTTCTTCCTTCAATGCCCGCTCCCCCGTGGAATACATCATTATACCCAAAAACCGCAAAACGGAAAACGGGCGCCGGTGAAGGCGCCCGCTTCTCTTTTCGCCGGGTGGGGCTACTGGGGCTGGGAAGCCTGGGAGGCGAATCCCTGGAGCATCATTGCCACGGGGAATACCTGGTCGGGCTCGGCGGTCATGAGGTTCTCGGCCCCCTCGAAGCCAAAGCCGGTAACCATAACGATCCCGCCCTCTTCTTCAGGGTCGCTTGGTGTAACCCTGGCTTCCATGAGGGGAAGGATGGGGAGGTCGTCGGACACCGAGATGATTATCGTGCCCTCTTCTTCGTGGCTGGCGGTGAACTGAATGCAGTTCACTCCGTCGATCTCAACCTCGTCGTATCCGAAGTCGGCGTTCTCCACCTGGGCGATGAACTCTTCCATGTCAGCTGTGTCCTCGGGAGACATGTCCATTCCCTCGCTGAACATCTCAGGGTTTTCCGCGATCATCTGTTCCACGAGCTCGGGAACACCGGCCATGTCCAGAAGTATGAGCTGGGAGCCGTCGTTGATCTTGGCCTTCTTGATCCCCGTAAGGAAGAGTATCATGTTGTCGAGGTATTCCTCGTTCTCCATGATATTGGAGGTGTTCTGGGGCATGTTCGCCTCTATGAAGGCTGCGGGATCGGTAACGAACTCGTTCATGTACTCGTCACTGATGGCGACGAGCTGTTCCATCACGGCGGGGTCCACCAGGAGCTGGGCCACCGCTTCGCCGTCCCACTGGATCTGGTACCAGAGGCTGCCCTCTTCCTCGGCGACTATGGAGAGCTTCAGTTCGCCCTCTTCGCCCTCTACTCCGTAGGCTATCCACTGGCCCACCTCAGGGGCGATATAGTCAAGGGCGGTGGAAACCATCACTTCCGGGGTGTCTCCGTTGCCGTTATCCCCTGTATCTCCATCTCCGGTATCCGTGGTCTCTCCGTTCTCATCGGCTGGAACAGGACCTTCGCCCTGCTCGGCGCAGCCGAAGGAAAACGCAGCAAGTAGCATTGCCAGGATCAGTACGAGTTTTGCCATTGTTTCTCTCCTTCGTTGGAACCGGCTCTGCGGTGCCGGTTCAGTTCAGTTCAGTTTGATCAGTGACCGTACCGGAATTCCGGCATCCTCGATCTTCTTCGCTCCACCCAGGAAGAGAAGGTCCATGAGGAAAGCAGCGGCCACGGGTTTGCTGCCATCTTTCCGTATCAGTTCGGCGGCTGCCAGGGCTGTTCCCCCTGTGGCCACGAGATCGTCCACTATGAGCACCCTGGAACCCTTCGCCAGGGAATCTCTGTGCATTTCCACTGTATTGGTGCCGTATTCCAGCGTGTAGTCCTCGCTTATAACCACGGCGGGAAGCTTTCCCGGCTTTCTCACCAGTACCAGGGGGATACGAAGACGGTCGGCGATCACGCCGCCGAACATGAATCCACGGGATTCTATTGCGGCCACGGAATCGAACTCGATGTCCTCAAGAAGGTTAAGCAGATGGGTAACCGCGTCCCCAAGGGCTCCCGGATGGGTCAGCACAGTTGTGATATCCTTGAAAACGACACCCTCCTTCGGGAAATCCCTCACATCCCGAAAGAGCCCTGCTATCTGTTCCACGGTGAGCATTTTCATTCCTCCGTATTCTCCAGCACGAACTCAAGGGCCAGTGAGGGTGTTTCCACGGGAACCACCCCGGGAAGGCCGCTCCATGTTCCATGGCAGCAGACCGGTTTTCCCGCCTGGAGCGCGAAGGCGATCTCGGAGAGGGTCCCGTGGGAACCGCCCACCGCGCATACCGCCTGGCCTGTGAGTACCACCATTCTGTTACGGGCGTACCCTAAACCGGTGGGAATGGCGATGTCCACGAAGCTGTTGGCTTCCCCCGGGAAATCTCCCGGAAGGATGCCCAGGGTCAGCCCCCCTTCGGAGGAGCACCCCCCTGCCACAGCCTCCATGACTCCGCCTCCCCCTCCGCATACAATGGAAAAACCCCTTCGAGCAAGGAGCGAACCCAGTTCAGCGGCGAAGGATATTTCGCCCGGGGAAGCGATATTCCCACCAATGACACTTATCATTCGATACATTCATGAAAGATAGTAAAATATGGATGAAAAGCAAAATGTGGTCGGGGCGAGAGGATTTGAACCTCCGACCTCCTAGTCCCGAACCAGGCGCGCTAACCGGGCTGCGCTACGCCCCGACCGAAGGAGATGAAATCTAAGTAAAAACCTGCCGGAGGCAACTCCGCTACAGAAGGAACCCCAGCCCGGAGAGAACCCCGGTCATGATCAGTGTGATTATTCCTCCGGCAACGCAGACTCCCAGGAATATGGAGGGCAGGGCCAGCCGTCTGGGAATACCGAAAACGAATGCGGCGGCGCTTCCTGTCCAGGCCCCGGTCACGGGAAGGGGAACCGCCACGAAGGCCGCAAGACCGAGGGCCCTGTACTTCTGTATGTGACCGCCGGCCCTTCTCCTGGTCCGCTCGAAGAGCCAGGTGAAGAACCTGTCAAAGAACCTCCACCGGGAAAGCCATCTGCTTACCGGTCCCAGGAGTGTCAGTATGAAGGGCACCGGAAGCATGTTACCGGCTATGGCCAGGAGATATATCTTCCACCATGGCCAGCACCACTTGTCCGCCATAACGGTGTATGCAACGGGAATGGAGGCCCGGAGCTCGGTTACGGGGATGGCTGAAAGGAGCATCATTACAAGCTCCCCGGGCATGTTCCTCAGAAGGTCGATTATCTCCAGGGCAATGTGTTCACCCATTCCATCCCTCTTTTCCTATAAGGGGAACAAAGGAGCTCGGAAAGGATGAAACCTGTTCAAGCTCGCCGTTATTCCTTTGCCAGACGGTGAATGTCTGGCTTGTTCTGGTACCAACGGGAACTCCGGCAAGACCGCCTTCGGCCAGCTGATCCACAAGTGAAGGGGGCAGGCCCGGAGCCCCTGCGCTGTAGAGAATTCCGTTGAAGGGCGCATACTTCTTCCATCCGGCACTGCCGTCGCCGAAACGGACCATCACATTCCTTGCCCCGGTGCGGAGAAGGTTTGCCCTGGAGGGTTCCACCAGCCCCAGGACCCTTTCCACGCAGTAAACCCTTCTGAAGAGCGAAGATGCAACCGCTGCGAGGTAACCGCTTCCGCTGCCCACCTCGAGAAGGGTACCGCCATATACGGGTTCCAGCGCACCGAGCATCCTCAGGACAGTGGCAGGTTTGCTGATGGTCTGGCCATGTCCTATGGGAAGGCTTCTGTCGGAATAGGCGAATCGGCTCCATCCGGGGTCCACGAATATCTCCCTGGGTACTCTGGACATCGCCTCGAGAACCCTTGGATCCTGTCCCGGGAAAAGCCGTGCAAGTTTCGCGGTCATTTCTGCGGCCCGTGATTTCAACAGATGCTCCGATGGTGTTCATTATACCGGAAGAGGAACCCGGAGGTTCCTCTTCGTCTGGTCGGGGTGACTGGATTCGAACCAGCGACCACTTGAACCCCATTCAAGTGCGCTACCGGACTGCGCCACACCCCGTCAGGAAGCACAATTCTATACAACCGATTTTCAGTCGTCAAGTTCGGTCCGGGGATCCTGGGAAAGGTCCCTGACCATTCCTTCCAGCTCGGAGCGTATCTCGGCGAGTATCCTCTCGGAATTCCCTCCGTTCTTGAGGTCGAGGAGGAGCTGTCCGCTGTGGTCCTTCATGTTCTCAAGCTGCTTTCTGGCACCCTCGATGGAAAACCCCTCTTTGTTCACCAGGCGGTCGATGAGCCTGATGAGGTCGATGTCGCCGGTGCGGTAGCACCTGTTCCCGGCGTTGTTCTTGTGGGGTTTCAGTGAGGGGAAAGCGGTTTCCCAGTAGTGGAGGGTGTGGGGTTTGATGCCCAGCTCTTCGCTGACCTCCCCTATGGAATAATAGAGCCTGCCGGTGTTCTCCTTCATTATCCGCCCATTCTGAAGAGTTTCTTCCACCAGGGCAGCCGGGCCCTCTGGATGGCCTGGAGTTCAGCAAGGCCCTTCAGGGCGGGTTCATAGTCCTCCTGCCAGGAGAGGGCGTCGTTGAAAGCCTTCCGGGCGCGTTGGGTCTGACCGGCCTTCATGTACATCCTGCCCATGAGATAATGGTTCTCAGGGTTGAAATACTCGGTTTCCGCGGCGGCCTTGAGCTCCTCCACAGCCTCCCGGAGCCTTCCCCTTCCCTCGGCGGTCTTGGCCAGAAGCCTTCTTATGTCAGGATCGGTTGGAAAGGCGAGGACGGCCTTCCTGAGAAGGTTTTCAGCCCCCCAGAAGTCCCCCTTGCCTATGAGCTTCCTCGCCCGGGACATGAGGAGGTCCAGCCGTTTCCGGCTCATCTTGTCAGCGGTGGTCCGGACGGGCTCCGGTCGTTTTCGGACCTCTGGTCCCGGGGCCGGGGCGGAATCCGATGACTCCGCCCCTGTACCCTCTCGGAGGTAATTACCTCCTCCTGGTAAATTTCCGAGGGGGTTCCCAGCTTCTGGTCGTACTCCCTCTTCTTTTCGGTATTGCTGAGCACCGAATAGGCCTCGTTGATCAGGGCGAAACGCTTCTGGACCTCCGGGCTGTCCCCGGCAACGTCCGGGTGATGCTTCAGGGCCATTCTGGCATAGGCGGTCTCAATGGCGTCGAGGTCGGCGTTCCTTCTGATGTCCAGTATGAGGTAGTAGTTTATCAGTTCCCTTGATTCGGTACTCATGAAGCTTCCCCGCTACCGCAGAAGGGTGAACCTTTCAACCGCTGACTGGTTTCCGCTCTGGACCCTGAGGAAGTAAACTCCGTTCACCAGGCCGTCGGGGACCATCCAGCTGCCGTTCTCGGGGGATGCAACCGTTCTTCCGGAAACATCGAGAACCGATACCGAGGCGTTCTGTCCTCCGTGAACCGTGTAGGAGAGCACCGAGGTCACCGGGTTGCCCTTCACGGAAACCCGAGACCGGAGGAACCGTCGATCCCGGCGCTGGTTTCATCTTCCACCGAGGTCATGGAAAGAATGTTCATGCAGAGAAGCTTGTTCATTAAGAGGCAGTCTTCGTTGTTCTGGTCGAGGAGGGACTGGTTGTTCTGGCTGCCCCAGAAGCCGGCGTCGTCAACCTCAGGGCAGAAGAAGAGAGAGTTCAGCTCGCCGTAGGCCCAGTCGTTGGCCTCGCCGTTCACCATGTACAGTATCTGACCGGCTCTTCCGTACTGATAGTTGTTCTGGGAGGTCATCTGTGCGCCCCAGCCCTGGAATGTGGCCTGATCCGGTGTTGCCTGGTTGTTGTATCCCCAGGGATAAAGCAGATAGCCGCCGTAGGTGTGGTAGTGGAAACCGCCCAGGGGATCGATGTCCTGCATCAGCGCCGCCAGATGGATGTTCTCGGGTTCGGAGAGGGGAGCTGACCCGCGGTATGTTTCGGCATAAGGGTCGGGGCTTGAGCCTGAGTCGTCGTAGCCCCACATGTAGCTCCAGTTCCTGTTGAGGTCGACTCCGCTCGAGGCCACCGGATCGGAGAAGTTCATGTTCTTCCGCTGATTCGGGCCGCCGGAGGGAAGATTGTAGTGGTAGCCGTCGATATTACTCATGGGAACGAAATAGATCTGGGCGTTGTTCAGTATGAAGGTTGCCATGGTGTCGCTTCCGTACTCGGTTGCCAGCCAGTCGGCGAAGTAGATAACCGCGGAGTTGCCCCCGGGCTCCCTTCCGTGCTGCAGCGCGGTAAAAGGATAGCCGGCGCAGAGGGAGATGCGTTGGTAATTCTTACATAGTAAAGGTCCCGTCCTTCATAGGATGTGCCGAAGGTAACAGGAGTGTCCACCATGTCGTTCTCCGCCGCCAGCGTCGCCCAGAAGGCGTTGTTCTCGTTGGGGCCGTGGTAGAAGCCGAACTCGTTCCTGTCATCCCTTGGCAGAAGCTGGGACCATTCGATGGGAAGCAGCCTGCCCTGGGGATAACGGACCAGGGTTTCCTCCACGAAGCGGTCTTCCACCATGATATCCACATATCCGTCGGCCCGGCTGCCCGAGGTAACATCGTACCCCATTGCCTGGACCGAGGTGAAATCGGAATCGGTTTCCGCCGGTATGCGAATGAGCCTGTCAGCGTTCATCACCGCGGGAAGCAGCAGAACAAGTGCGGCAACAAGTATTTTGCGCATGGGTCACTCCTTTATCTGTTGTTGACATCTGTGCGGGAATCTCTTAAATTTGCCCGTCATAAGGAATAAAACCCAGACGGGTAAAAAGTTCGGCTTATGCCGTTATTCTGTGAAAGGAGAACGCTCTTGGCAAGGAGCAGACAATCACTCAAGCGTCTCAGGACCGACCGCGTGAAGAACGAGAGGAACCACAGGAAGCTCAGAAGGCTTCGTACGGCCCTCAAAAAGGTGGAAGCCGCTGAAACCCCCGAAGAGAAATCAGCTGCGGTCAGGGCGGCCCAGAGCCTCCTCGACAAGGCCGGAAGGACAAGGCTCATCCACCCCAACAAGGCCAGGCGTCTAAAAAGCAGGGCTCTCTAGCTTTTTCTTTCCATAGATCAGGCCCCCCTTTCGCAAGGGGGGCTTCTTTTTTCGAGTTACTAATCCGATAGGGAGAAGTTGTACCTCAGGGTGGTCCACACACCCACTGGAACATCGTTGTTCCTGGCGCTGTTCCACATCGTGTTCTCCGCCGCGGCCATGGCGGCGCTGTCCAGGGAGGAGACACCGCTTGTCTGCATCAGCCTCACTTCCCGGACCACTCCCCCGGGGTCTATATAGACCCATAGGGTAACAGTGCCCTCCACCCCGGCCATTCTGGCCATTTCAGGATAGGCCGGCGGGGGCATGTAGGTGCACACCGGGAACACCTCCACCGGGGTGAAGCCCGGAGGGCCGATCTCACCGTCGGAGTCGTTGCCGGATGTCAGCCCGGTCTCAACGGTGGTGGCGGTGCCCAGCCCGGTGGTATCGTCGCCTACTGAGATGATCAGTTCCGGAGTCACCTCCTCGATGACCTCCTCGATCTGTTCCTCGATGAGGTTCTGCTCCTCGATCACCTCCTCCTGCTGCTCATCCACCGATGAGTCGTAGGGAAGGAAGGTGTCCACCGCCTCCATGGCGCTGTCCATGGTGGGTGTGGAAAGCCTGCCCATCTCACCCGCCGGGATGAACTGGAAGAGCAGGTTCAGAAGAAGAAGACCGAAGAGCACTCCGATCTCCATGCCGATATCATTCGATCTGGTCATTTCGCACCTCCTTTCTGCAAGTGATACATGAAAGAAGGGGCGGGTATTCCAGACCTAGATATCCGGCAGGACCTCGCTGATGCCGCCGGGAAGGTCACGTACTGAATAACCCGCCTCCGCCAGCTCGTCCCGGATCCTGTCCGCCTCCTCGAAAAGCCTGTTCTTCCTGAGGTATCCCCTTGCCTCCCCGAGTATCCTGCAGAGGTCTTCCCGGGAACCACCCGCCTCGGGCTCCAGGCGGATGCCGAGGATACCGGTGGCAAGACGGTCCATGAAGGAGGCCATGGCGGACCTGTCGCCCTCGGTGGAATTGCCTCCCTCCATGATGGTGTTGCCGGCCCTGACCAGGTCGAACACCGCAGCCAGTGCTCCGGGGGTGTTGAGGTCGTCATCCATGGCGGCTGTAAAGGCGTTCTCCGCATCCCTGACCAGGACCCTGGTCTCCGGGGATGGTTCGCCGGGGGCTGGGCTTCCCAGCCTGGAGCGGAAGGACACCAGGCGCTCCAGGGCGCTCTTCGCCCCGGAAAGGCCTTCGCTGGAAAAGTCCAGGGGGCTGCGGTAGTGGCTTCTCATTATGTAGAGCCTTACCACCATGGGATCCCACTCCTTGAACAGATCTCTCAGAAGGGTGAAGTTTCCAAGGCTCTTGCCCATCTTCTGCCCGTTGACGGTCACCATATTGTTGTGGAACCAGTACCTTACGAAGGGCTTGCCTGTGATCGATTCCGACTGTGCGATCTCGCACTCGTGGTGGGGAACGAGTTCTCCAGCCCTCCTCCGTGTATGTCAACGGTGTCTCCGAGGTATCTCATGGACATGGCGGAGCACTCAAGGTGCCAGCCGGGGTATCCCCAGCTCCATGGGCTGTTCCATTTCAGGATGTGGTCATCCCCTGCCTCTTTCCAGAGGGCGAAGTCCCTTGGGTCCCTCTTGCCCTCCGCCGCCGCTACCCTTGTTCCGGACATCTGGTCCCCGCCGGTCCTGCCGGAGAGCTTTCCGTAATCGGGGAAGGATGAAACGTCAAAGTACACATCACCTCCTGAAACATAGGCGTTGCCATTCTCAAGCATTTTCTTCACCATTTCTATCTGCTCGGGAATGTGACCGCTTGCCCTGGGTGAGATGTCCGGCCGACGGACGTTCAGGGCGTCCATGTCGCGAAAGTAGCTGGCTGTGTACTTCTCGGCGATCTCCATGGGCTCCAGCTTCTCCAGCCTGGCCTGCTTCTGAAGCTTGTCCTCACCGGCGTCGGCGTTGTCGGTAAGATGCCCTACATCGGTGATGTTCTGCACGTACCGCACCCTATGGCCCAGGTGCCTCAGATACCTTACCAGGACGTCGGAGCAGACATAGCTCTTGCCATGCCCCAGATGGCTGTGGCCGTAGACCGTTGGTCCGCAGACGTAGATGCCCACGAAGGGGGGATCAAGGGGCTGAAACTCTTCCTTCTTCCTTGTGATGGTATTGTAAATGGATAACACTAGAGGGCTCCCTTCAGGTAGTCGATCTGCATCGAGACCCGTACCTTCTCCATGGTCTCCCCGCCGGCTTCCACCGCCCTTCGGGTTCCCTGCCTGAGTATCTCTTCGATGACCCCGGGTCTCTGGAATTCCTTCCTTCGCTCCCTGATGGGTTCCAGCAGGCTTCCAGCTTGTTCGCCAGGTTCTTCTTGCAGGCGACGCATCCCACTTCCCCGGCTCTGCAGGCGGTCTCTATCCCGGGGACCTCTTCGGCGTTGAAAGCCTGTGGTAGGCAAAGATCGTGCAGATCTCAGGGTGGCCCGGATCGGTCTTCCTGATCCTGGCGGGGTCGGTGACGGCGCTCATGACCTTCTTCCGGATCTCATCGGGGTTGTCCTTGAGGTATATGGCGTTCCCCAGGGACTTGCTCATTTTCGCGTTGCCGTCGAGACCCACAAGCCTGGAAACCTCGCTCACCATGGCCTCAGGCTCGGGGAAAACCTCGCCGTAAAGCTCGTTGAACCTCCTCGCCACGAACCTTGTAACCTCCACATGGGGCAGCTGGTCCTCCCCCACTGGAACGAGGTTCGCCCTGCAGAACAGGATGTCCGCCGCCTGGCTTACGGGATATCCCAGGAAGCCGTATGTCATGTCCGTGTAGCCGTACTGTTTAGCCTCGGTCTTTATGGTGGGATTGTGCCTCAGGCGGCTGACCGTGGTGTAAAGGCCGAAGAGCACCGTAAGTTCCGCTATCTGTGGGACCATGCTCTGAACGAAAATGCTGACCTTGTCGGGGTCGAGCCCGGCGGAAAGGTTATCCAGGGCCACTTCCCTTACATTTTCGCCCAGGAGCTCCGGTGTCTCCCAGTGGGTGGTCAGGGCCTGCACATCCGCCACTATGATGAAGGTGTCGTACTGTTCCTGAAGCCTCACCCTGTTCCTGAGTGAGCCAACATAGTGACCGAGATGGAGCGGGCCGGTTGGCCGGTCGCCGGTAAGAATTCGTTTCATCTGATGGGTTTCCTTAAGAGTTGATCTTTACCGGTGAATCGGGGTCCCTGAAGTTCCTCAGGTCGATCTCTCCGGTGTGTTTGTCGATGATGTTCAGCACGTTCTCAACGGTTTCCCGAACAGCGGGACAGACCATGGTATACCCCTCGAGATACCTTAGCGTCCGGGGAATGTGCTGAAGATATTTCTTCCTTCCCAGGGCCCTGTACTGGTAGGCGAAGGTGCCCAGGGCCTTGAGGTTCCGCTGCAGGGCGGCGAAAACGAACTCGAACATGTTCGCCCCGTTTATCCCCAGTATGAATGCCTGGGCCATGCCCCTCCAGTGGTCGCCGCAGTCCCGGTAGCTGTCACGGAGAATGCTGGCCAGGTCGTAGCAGGGCGGACCCTGCCGGGCATCCTGCCAGTCTATGATGAAAACCGAATTGTTCTTGATCATGAGGTTGGCCGAGTGGTAATCCCGGTGGGTGAACACCGACCTCCGGTTCCCATGGCCCTTTCGCAGAGCTCCCTCATCAGCCTCTGGGTTTCCATCAGTTCGTCTACAGGAACCCGAAGCAGTCTGAAGAACAGGTGTTCGAGGGTATGCTCCAGCTCCGCCATGAAAAACTGGTGGTGAAGTACCTTCTGCCGGCGATGCTTCCGCTGGACTTTATGGGGTTGATCTCCCTCTGAAGCTTCCTCAGAAGGCCCAGGGCCTGCTGAAGCATCTTCGTGTACTCGGCGTCGTCCTTTATGTCGCAGAGTCGGGTGCTGCCCAGGTCCTCCTGTATGACGTAACCCCGGGATTCATCGCTTATGATTATCTCAGGAACGGGAAAATCCATTCCCCGGAGAAGGTTGTGTATGTCCAGCCATGGCCAGAGGGGGGTTCTCGTGCTGTCCATGGCCACATAGGTATCGCCCCGGGACTCTATGCGGTAAAACTCCCTCTTGGAGGCGTCCCCGGCCACAGGTGTGATCGAGTCGATCTCGCCATAGCTGGCTTTTATCCATCTGGCCAGGTCTTCCATTCTGTCAGTCAATCAGGGCTCCTTCGAAAAAAACCAGGGCAGAACGGTATCCTCGGCGGCTGCGCCGGGAAGGACCGATGAGCCTTCAAGAAGCACGGAATTCCTTACCACCGCGCCACCATGAATAATACAAGATGCATCGATAAGGTAAAAGCCCTCCAGTGAAGCTCCGGCGCGGACCTCGGCCAGGGGATGAACGAATGAACCCCGGGAGAGGGCATAGCGGCGATAGAGCTCCGTTTCCCCGGTGTCGTGCCACCGGGCGGTGGAGTGGTGACCATGTATGGAAAAACCCCTTTCCCGGAAGGCCTTCCTGAGTCCGGTAAAAAAGCCGGGGCCGGTACCCGGTGCCCCGGCGCATCGGGCAACCTCCGGGGAGATAACGCTCACCCCGGCATAATGGGCCCGGGTGCCGGAAACCGACAGGGTGCCGTAGTTACCAGTTTCGGGAAATTCGGCGGTGAGCACCGTCCATCGGGAGTTCAGGCTGATGTGATCCAGAAGAAGGTCGGCCAGGGGGATATCCATGACGAAATCGGTGTTGCATAGGATCCAGGTTCCCTGAAAAACATCCTGATTCAGCCCAAGGGTCCCTTTGCGCCCAGGGGGTTCCTCAAGGAAGGAAAGGATCTTTCCAGGCCAGTGTCTGCGAACCTCGGCCATGACCAGTTCCGGACACCTGGAGGAGTTGAATGCCATTACCTCGGGCTCCAGGCCGGCGAATTGACCCACGAGATTTCCCAGAACGGTGGTTTCTCCTATGGGAAGCAGGCACTTCGGCCTGGCAAATGAAAGGGGTTCCGCCCTCGTGCCGTAACCGGCGGTGAGGAACAGAACCCCCTGGATCGATCCGGCGGCCGGACTAGCCGTAGATCTCTTTTCTGTTGCAGCCGCACACCTTAACCCTTCGCCTCTGGGGTCTCCAGGTGTTCTTGGAACCGCTGAGGGAGGCGATATAAACGATTGCCGTTCTGTCCTCTCCGCAAACCGGGCAGGTTTCCCTGCGGACATCACGGATCTCGTGAGCGAGCTTGGCCGCGAAGGTTCTTTCTTTCTTGGGCATTATCTATCCTTTCCCGCCATGGCCGGTATTTTTCCTGCAAGCTCCATGACCCTGTCAAGGAGTTCACCCCGGGGGATCCCCGCCAGGGCGGCTTCAATTATCATCAGTATGCCCCTGCGGACCTGCGAAAATGACTCGCGGCCCGAAGAAGCCCACCACAGAGGGCACGAGTATAACATTTTGTCAACCTCGTCGGCAACCCCGTCCCGGCGTTTCCCGGTGTAGTGTTCCAGAACGAAGAGGAGAAGGTCCCGGTAGGTCCTGTGGTTTGCGTTTCCCGAGTGATTCCAGAGGGGGTATGGTTCGCCGGCCTCCATATCGGGAAAGGTGGTCGACCAGCTTCCCGCCGGAAGGCGGGTTTCCTTCAGTGGGAAGCGTTTCAGTATCCTGTCCAGGGAGGATATCCGTATTCCATCAAGTATTGAGATCTCCTCCAGGAAGGGCAGAAGGAAGGAATCAATGGCTTCCGCCCTGTGATGACCGAAGGTTCTCCATCCATGGCCAGGATAACGTAGGAATCATCCTTTCCGGTCCACTGGAAAAGGTCCTGCACCATTCTTTCCGCCATCTCACCGCCGTCATGTCCATGGAAGGATATCCTGTTCGACCAGAAATTGCTTCTAAGGAAAACCGCCGTTCCCCCCACCGAGGGGATCCATCTTGATGGTACTTCGCCCTTGGCGTATACCCAGGGCACATCGTCGGTTATCGCCCAGTTGTAGCCCAGTTCTCCCAGAACGCGAAGGGTTTCCTCATCCAGGGCCATCTCCGGAGGAAGACACCCCCGGGCCTGTATACCTCCCCGATAAGCCTGCTGTTGCCTGAATCGTTAAGTGCCAGCTGGCGGGTGATCTCCTCCACGGGGATAAGGGGAAGATGGGATGATAGGCTCCGCTTGCGGTGAAGCTGCAGCAGGATAGCCGGGATACTCTTTCAAGTGTCTCAGGAGCAAGTTCCGCCAGCTGTTCCGTCAGGGAAAGGTTCATGTTCACCGTGATCTCGGAATCGGTCTCGGAAAGCATCTCGAATATAGGTTCGTAGCACTCCCGGTTGATGCGTTTCACAACATCCGGGTCCTGAGTGGGAGGCTGGTAGAAATGCAGGAGCAGTCCTATGTGTTTCATACAGGTTCATTCTCCTTCACGGCCAGGAGGACATCCATTCCCGGAACCAGGTGGAGGCCTCCGCTGCGGAGCCC
Organism: Candidatus Sabulitectum silens; assembly: GCA_001875255.1. GTDB lineage: Bacteria > Fermentibacterota > Fermentibacteria > Fermentibacterales > JCC-6 > Sabulitectum > Sabulitectum silens. The sequence goes on from MJAN01000003.1 coordinate 58,377, forward strand.
CCTGAAAGGGCTATCTCCATGAAACCCTGGCTTCCCCTGAGGAACAGGAGTTCCCTGCCCGAGGGTTCATCGGCATAGCAGCTTACGGTTTTCAGGGGAATGCTCCCTCCGGAGGTCATCAGGTCTGTCACAACAAGACCCGCCACCTGTTCAGGTGTTAGACTGAGAATGCAGTTGCCGAAGTGATCGGTGTGGAGAACCGAGGCGGCAAGGCCTTCCGCCGATGGTGCTCCCTGTGGAAAGGGCAGCAGGACCGGGTTATCATGGGGTTCCAGGAAATCGGTCCAGCCCGGGTCCACGGAGAGCCTTGCGGCGCAGGGGGCGAAGTAGTCCCTTCCGTGGAATGTGTTAGAGGCATTCCTTTCCGGGGGAGGCAGTTTCCAGAAGGAAACGGGTCCGGGGAGAAGTGAAACAAGGCCATTGTCCGGAGCCACCAGGTACCTGCCCCGCCATAGGGCTGCGAGGCCGAGCCTGTCTGTGCCCACCCCGGGGTCCACCACCACCAGGGTCACAGAGCCGCAGGGAAGGTGCGGAAGGGCTGCCCGAAGATGGAAGGCTCCATGGAGAACATTTCCCCGCCCCACCTTCGGAGTAAGGTCGATCACCGGTGTGTCATAACCGGCGAAGGAGAGGATGGCGGCCTTCATCTGGGCGGTGTAGGTATCTTCAGCGCCGAAATCCGAAAGAATGAACACCGGTGTTTTCATGGCTGGCTTCCCCCTATCTGTGCCTTATGACCACAAGTGTGCGGTCGTCCGCCTGGGCTGCGCCCCCGGAGTGGTCGTCAACGGCCCTTAGGACCCTTTCGACTATCTGTTCCGCGTTGAGGTCCCTGTGGTTGAGCACCGTTCCGGTCAGTCCCTGAACACCGAACTCGGAATCATTTTCGTCCATGGTCTCGGTGATGCCGTCGGTATACAGTACCAGAACATCCCCGGATCGAACCTGCCGGGTTCCGAAATCGTAATCGGAGTCCTTTATCACCCCCATCAGCAGGCCGCCCTCACTCAGCTCTTCCACATCCCCTGACCGGGAAATGAGCAGCGGGGGGTTGTGACCGGCGTTGCAGAAGGTGAGCATACCGCTCCGGGTATTGAGCACACCATAGAAAAGGCCAACCAGGCTGGATACCTCGGCCCCTACGGTGAGATCGGAATTAACCCGCTTCATTATCTGGGAAATATCGAAGAGACTCTTGACGCTGGCCCCAAGGGTTCCCTTCATGCCCGCCATGGTCAGAGCGGCGGGTATCCCCTTCCCGGCCACATCCGCCACTGCGATCCCCAGATTCCCCGTCTGGAAGGGTGAAGAAATCATAGTAATCGCCTCCCACTTCCCGGGCGGAACCGTAGTAAACCCCGATATCATAGTTCTCATATCTGGGGCTTCCTTGGGAAGAAGCCCCGCCTGGATCCTCCGGGCAGTACCCAGTTCCTCCGCCAGGGAATCCCCGCCGGAAAGCCTTCCCAGATAGAGATCGGGAAGTTTCTCACGGAGTTCCCTGGAGTTGGTTACCGAGGGATGACCGGTAACCAGGTTCACCACGGCGTTGCGAACCTCCTCGGACCTGTCGCCGAGGAGAGCGGTGAGTTTCGCGATAAGCCGGGGATCTCAGGTATGTGTTCCAGTGAAGAGATGCAGTCAACGGCCTTCAGGCGAACGGAGCCATCGGGGTCATCCAGGAGTCTGGTAAAGAATGAGGTCTTTTCCAACACCGACGGCGCCGCGGCTCGGTTGGCTCCCCTCAGAACGCTTATCCTTACATATGGGTCGTCATCTGTTATCAGTTCCGCCGGGGAACCTCCGGAGAGGGCGCCTTCAGTGGAGAATTCGGCAATGGCCTCCCCCGCCGCGGCCCTGACGGACCTCTCTTTGTCCCGGGAGAGCTTTTCAAGGAAGCCCAGCTCCCTTTCCTCGGATATCCCAAGTCTTCTGATACCCACTGCCAGGGCCTTCCTCACAGAGGGATCGATATCGGAAGCAAGGGTATCCATACAGGCATAGGCCCCGTCGCCGAAGGATGACCTGTTCCAAAGAAGAAGCAGGGAAGCCTGGACCTTTCCTCGACGGTTCCCTTCCCCGCCAGCTGAAGGATCACCTCAAGGGCGATCATGGCAACATCCTCCCTGCCCCCGGCCAGCAGCTGGGACAGGGACTCCCTTCCTCCGTATCCTTCGGAAGATATGGTGATCCGAAGGAGTTTCTTCTGTTCGTCGGGATCCAGTATCCGAATGTAGGGCAGCACCATAGATGCCATCTTGTTGCTCTGGGGCATTTCCTCCGCGATCAGCCCCCAGAGCACTTCCTTTTCACCGGAGTTCAGGTCTTCATAGTTCATGAGCATGCACTGGGCAACCCTTCGCAGGTCGTTCTCCGGGATGTTCGAAAAAAGCGTTTCCCTTATGGAGGGATCGAAGAACCGTATCCTGGCCCCGATGGTGTAGGCAACTATGCCCCGTCCTCCGTCTGGAAGCCTCTGCATGAGAAGCCAGAGCAGGTCCCCCGGTTCCCCTTCGAAATCCCCGGGCTGCCTGTTCATGAGTCCCCGGACCAGGGACTGCAGTTCAGCGGTGTTCTCCGAAGCAAGGGTCTCGTTGACCACCGCCATTTCCCTTTTGGAAAGCTCGGGGAAACGCCTGCCCAGAAGGAACAGAAGGAACCCCCGCACCGTGGAGGAGCCGTCGTCTATGAACCTGTCCACGAAACCGCCGGGATCACCGGCCATGCCCCACAGGTCGATACTCTGAAGAAGGTAGCCCCTGACCCTTTCATCGGGATCGGAGGCGGCGGCTTCCACCAGGTCCCTGAAGTAGTGGTCCTTCCTGAGCCAGGGATTGCCCAGGGCAACCGCCAGGGCCCTTTTTGACTCCACCGGACCGGATTCCAGTATGTGCCTGCACAGTCCCTCGGCGGCCCTGTCGAATGCCTCACGATCGGAAAGGAGCATTGCGAAAAAGTCCGCAAGATTGTCCTGCATGGGCTCCCGTGAAGCGGAAAAAGAAGTCTGGACTTCTCCGAGGAAGAGAGGTGTCTGTACATGTGGGCAATGTTGTAGCCGGCCCTTCTGTGACCTGCGTCCCTGCTGTTTAGAAGGGTTTCCATCACAACCCTTATCAGAGGGCTTCCCCCCCGGACAGTTCCGCCATGCCCCGGTCTACGGCGCTGAGTACAAGCGTGTCTCCGCTGCACAGATGGGCATTCCCATCGATGGATAGCCTGCGGAAGGGAGATTTGCCCTGTGCCGCGGCGGTATTTGCGTACATTTCTTCCAGAAGGGTCTCCGAGGGGAAGGTTTCCCTCAAAAGGAAATGAAGCCTTGACCATATCTCCGAAAGGGCGGACTTGAACACCGATTCCGGCACTATGGGTTCGAACAGGGAGAGCAGTATCAGTTCTGCCTTAGAGAAAAGGTCGAGGTCCTTGAAGGAGGCCAGGACCTTTTCGCCCTGTTCTATTCTCCACTGTCTGTTGGTCTCCGGGGATGGAAGTTCCACATGGGCGTCTCCGAAAAGGCTGAAGAGCCCGGCCATCCGGGGATCGGAGGAAGAGAGCACCACCCGTCTTCTGGAGTCGGTGGCCCTCAGGATGATGGTGAAGACCGAATGGAAAAGATGCAGGGGGTGTATTTCGGTCTGCTTCCTTATGGAATCGATATCGAAGAGAATGGCGCAATCCTCGGGGCCCCTCAGCTTTCTCTCCACGTTAGGGGCAACCACGTTTTCCTCAAGAAGCTCCATGGGAACTAGACCCTGGTCCGCCGCCTCCATGAGAAGAAGCCTTGCCATTGTGGTCTTTCCCGCCCCGAGGGAACCGGACAGACACACGAAACCCCTGTCCCTGAAGATCGACGAGGCGCGGAGTAAACTCTCACGGTCTACGGATTCCCCGGCGACACCCTTCCATGACCGGATGAGCTCTTCACCGGATGGATAAGAGTTCAGCCCCCGGTTGAGACCCTTCAGCCACCCCTGGACCGAGTTGAGTACCAGGGAGACCATATCCGCCCTGTCCTTGTAGGTCCAGCACCTGTTCCATTCCCTGAGCTTGGAGAAAATGGGCTCGGAATAGGACGGTTCTCCCGTTACCAGGGCACCGATGGGAACCCCCATGCGGAACAGCGAGAAGAAACGGGACCTTGCCCCTGCGGAGGGTGAACTGCCTATCAGCAGCAGGGCGGCATCGGGAACCGTACCGGTAAAGCCCTGCACCAGAGTAACCGCCCCGGCCCATTCAGGCGGGCGCAGCTTCCCCGCCTGTGAAACGAAGACCGAATCCTCCCCATCGGGAAGAACGCCGGCATCCGCCCATACGAGCAGCTCGAAACTGTCAGGCATCAGAGCTCCGTCAGTTAAGAGGCCAGATAAGCGTGGCCCGGGTCTTTCCTTCGGGGTTCAGGCCGTAGTCGAGCCACCTGGCAAGGTTCCTGGCGATAAGAACACCCCTGCCGCGGCAGTTGATGAGCTCCTCTCCCTCGCCGGGCCTGTGGCCCAGCTCGGCATCGGGCTGCCAGCTCCCGCAGTCGTCCACCATGAACTGAAGCCTTCCCGGGAAGGCATCGATGGAAATGGTGACCGTTTTCGCAGGGTCCCCGGCATTACCGTGTTCCATACCATTCTTCACCACTTCCATCACCGCTATGGACAGGCTGGTGACATCCTCTTCCTCAACCCCGGCTGCAAGGCCGACTTTCTCTACGAAAACCTGAATGGTCTCAAGAAGAAGCTCATCCCCCGGAACGGTGAGTACTATTCCCTTAAGCAAGATCAGCCCTTCAGGCTTTCAAGTGCTTCCTGCTCGTCGGTGTAGGTCTCGAAGATGGTTATGAGCTTGGTGATTATGAAGAGCTCGTGGATCTTCTTGGTGGCGTTGAGAATAGCCATTTTTCCGCCAACTCTGGAGATGGATGTATGTCCGCTGACAAGGACTCCCAGCCCGGAACTGTCCATCCAGCTCACTCCGCCGAGATCCAGGAGAACATTGCCCATGTCGTTGTTCACAGCGGTCTGGAAAACGGTCTGGAGCTCCATGAGATCCGGGCCGCTGATGACCTTGCCGTGGAGCCTTATTATCTTGATGCCTTCCTTCATTTCCTCTTTGATCTTCACTGTAACCCTCCTTGAAAGAGATCCGTTGAAATTCACCAACTCATGAAGAATAGATAATTATCGGGCCGATGTCATGAGCAGAGAACAAAGTCCCTCCAGTTCACAAGGCCTCTGCCCTCCAGGAACGCCCTTATCCGCTGTCTTGCTCCGGGTTCCCTGGAGGCTCCCAGGACTGGGATTCCGTCGTGGTGGTCCCAGGTGCTGCCCGGTATCACCGGAGCCCCCTCAACAGCGGTCTGGTAATCCTTTCCACCGGAGCCAGGAAAGCCGCTATGGAAAACCCCTCCCTTTTCATGTGGCCGGAGAGGCGCCTGGCGCACTGGCCGGTGCCGGCGATGTATACCCTTTTGTCGGCGAGGCAGGGCACATGCTTCAGATACATCGCCCTGGTCTTGTAAAAGGAGGTAAGGGAATACATGGGGGAACTTCGGCTGAAACGCTCCCTTCTCTCCCTCCAGGCCAGGAGCGTCTTCGGTACCCTGTAGAATCCGTATCCCGTGCTCCACAACCTGAGCCAGAGCTCATAATCCTCGGGAAGCCCTATGTCCCGGTATCCACCGGCCTCAAGGACGCCCTTCCTGCTGTAGAACGCCGTGGGATGGGGAACCGGGCTTTCGATGAAAAGGGAGTGTTCTATTTCCTCCGGCGTCTCCGTGGCATTGATCCAGCTTTCATACCGTCTGTAACCCCGGCTTACCAGCCTATCTGGAAAACAGCGGACCCGGGATGTTATGATGGTCCTTTCCCCCAGCTTCTCCCCGGCACGGTGCTGAAGCATTAGCCTTTCCGGATGGCAAATGTCGTCACTGTCGAACCTGGCGATCCATTTGCCCCCTGCCTGCCCAAGCCCGGTATTAAGGGCCTGGACGAAACTGCCCTTGCAGTCCAGCAGCCTGAACCGGGGATCCGCGGAGGCGTATTCTGCGGCTATCCTTCGGGAACCGTCCCTTGACATGTTGTCCAGCATCAGCACCTCGAAATCGGTAAAGGTCTGATCGACAAGGGATTGAAGAGCCCTTTGAATAAAGTCACCGGTGTCCTTGAATGGCATTACAACGGAAACCGCAGGGGCAACCATTCAGCGCATTCCTTCATAGGCATCGGCGAGGTCTGAAACGGTGATGACCGGAGGGCTGCAGGCAAGCCCCACGCAGAGCTGGGCATAGGGCCAGCCGGTCATGGGAAGATAGGCCTCTTCCATCAGAAGGGAGTCCCCGGGAAGTGTAGGGTCCAGGATGTCCACATTGTCACCGGCCAATCGGTTAGCCTCCGCTGCAAGCTGGCCTGTGAGGGGGTCTCCCGGGGGGCCCACCACATAAACATGGATATAGATCTCCTCCTCAGGGGGGAGGGGCTCCCCAGCGGAGGCTCCGTAGAGCGCGGCAGAGAACCATTCCCCGCTCCGGGCTCCCACGGCCCTTCGGGACTCTTCACCCCCGCCGTCGAGAACAATGGTAACCGGAAGTGCGTCAGGCAGACCGTATCTGGCTGAAACGGTTTGCGCTTCGGAGGGGTTCAGCCATACCACCGTGAGACCCACCGGACGGTTCTCAAGGAAACTGCTCAGTGTGGAGAGATCGGGATCGCCTATGTCCACCGCCAGGAAAACTGCGTCTCCCTGCAGTTCCCTCTGCAGATGTTCCAGTTCGGGAAGCTCACGAACGCAGGGAGCGCACCAGGTGGCCCAGAAATTAAGAAGGACCGGCCTTCCGTCTGCTTCCGCCAGCACGCTGTCCAGGGCGGCGATCCCCAGAATAAGTTCGCCCCCTGGCCATACCCTTCGACGGTATGGTGGGAGAGAAGGACCACAGGGACCGGAACAAGGAGAAGAAGGGTAAGGGGGATCCAGAAATGCCTTCTCATCTTCCCGCTCCGTGTGAGATGGCCTTCACGGGACAGGAGGAAATGCACTTTCCGCACCTTATGCACTCGGCACTTGAGGGTTCGAGGTATATGTCGATGCCCATGGGACACACCTTACCGCACTTCCCGCAGCTGACACAGGAATTCGATACCTTCATCCTCACAACGGAGACCCTGCCGAGGATACCCCATGCGGCCCCAAGCGGACACAGGGCCCTGCAGAAGGGTCTTTCCACTGTAACCGCCCATAAAAGAACAAGAACGGCGATGGATGTTTTCCACCAGAACAGAAAGCCCAGTTCGAACTCGATAGACGAGGCAGAGACCAGTGGCCAGCCTGCCAGGGAAGTTCCCGCGGGACAGACGATCTTACAGAACCAGGGGTCGCCGGCCCCCCCGGGAACGGTCCTTAGGAATGCTGGAAGGGACAGTACAAGAATGAACAGCAGCGCGTATTTAGCCGGCCTCAGGGAATCCTGAAAGGAAAGACGGGGAGATGGGATCCTGTAAAGAATGTCCTGCAGAAGCCCGAAGGGGCAGAACCATCCGCAGGCGAATCTGCCGGCAATGAGACCCACAATGGCGATGAATCCAACCACGGCCCCCACTATGAGGGCGTCCGGACGCATGGTGGCAAGCATCCCCCAGAAGTTCGGTGTGGCGAGAATGGACTGAAGGCTGCCAAGGGGACAGGCGAGGACACTTGATGGACAGCTGTAGCAGTGGAGCCCCGGGATCATGGCAACCTTTGACGAGCCTGTGTATATGGTGCCGGAAACCCACCCGGAAAGGTGCAGATTCGTGGCGAGAAGAGCGCCGAACTGCACTGTCCTCCTCAGGAGGTTCTGGTTAATCAGCCTATTCCTATGCATTCCAGACAGATATTCACGGCTTTAAAGAGAATGGCGAAGGGATCGCCAAGGATGTAGCCCGCCACCATTAAGGCGGTGGCCAGAAAAAGCAGGAGATACCTGAAAAAACTGGAGGCGGCGACCAGATTCGAACTGGTGAATGGTGGATTTGCAGTCCACTGCCTTCCCACTTGGCCACGCCGCCTTTCAGGTTCATTGTTCACCGGAGGGCAATCATACAAAACAGAATGCAATAAATCAAGAGCCGTCGGTCCAGTCAAGGCCCACCCAGAAACCCTCTTCCCAGGTCATGTCCCCCAGTGGCGTCTCAATGGTGGGAAGGGCGAACATGCTCAGCCTTCCGAGGTGTTCCTCGTCCCGGATGTTGCCGTCTATACCACCCACCGCAAGGGCAAGGTCGATCACACCGGCGGGTCCCAGTATGTCCAGCACCTGGAAGGCGTCGAAGCCGATCCCCAGATCCAGAACGGCAGTCAGGCCGTCGTCCCCTATGCCGAACTGGCCGGTGAAGAGGCCCTGGGCAACCTGGATAAGTTCCTCGGCGGGGCCCTCTTCGGCATCCATGAAAACATCATAGTCCAGGGAAGTGAGTGTAATGGATATCTTCGGAAGCCCGGATTCCCCGGTGTTTGGATTCCTGATCCCAAGGCCGAGATCGAAGTCCATCGGGCATTCTCCCTGGAGCCAGTAGGAGGCGACCGTTGCCGCCTGGGTAACCGAAAGGCTTCCCAGTTCGGATATGTCTATTCCGCAGATGCTGAAGTCACTGGTGTTCTCCACCCTGAAGGTTGCCCTCATGAATGAAAGGGCGTCGGTGATCCCGCATCCGGTCAGAAGAAGGAAAGCCGCAGTAAGTAGAATAGCTGTTTTATTCATGTCCCTCTATCCTCTCAAGTATCTGTTCAGCCGTGGCAGGATCAGCCATGGCGGGGATGTCCTCTATCGGCACCCCCAGAAGATACATGGAAACCTCCCCCGCCATACCGAACGCCTCCGGTGTGCCGACCTCAGCCGCGGCTATCACGAAGGCGGCGGAGATATCCAGGCTCCAGGCATCGCTCCGGGGTACATTATCTCCATGGCTCTCTGAAAGGCATCGTTCAGCAAGCCCCGGGAAAGGAGAAGTTCGATTTCCGAGGACACATCCCCGTAGTAGTCACCTTCGCCTTCATCGATAAGTGTCAGGTCCCGGTTTTCCCCAACGAGATACCAGGCGAAAACATAGTCTGCTGTGAAGGGCATCTGAGAAATCACCTCCAGCGTGCCGTCCTCCGGGGAATACTCGCAAAAGGTTTCGCGGGATTGAAAGAAAGGGGAAAGGGAAGCCACCGGGACACCTTCACGGAGTCCAGGGCAAGGGCGATATCGAATTCCATGGGACCGGTTTCCCTGAAAAGGAGCTCTCCCCCGTCCAGCCCATCAACAGCAATCTGCGGTTGTCCCAGGGCAAGGATAAGCAGGATCACGTGCATGGTCGCCTCCTTCCGGCGGGTATTCCTCCGGAATCTATATAACCGTCGCCGGGGCCGGAGGCAACGGATGCCTTTACCGGTTGATACCGGAAATTGGCATTTTTGTTCCCATGCTTTATATGTTGTGCCCTAAAAACTTACGAGATCTATTTGTCAAATTTACGGATGGCTTTGGGTGGAGCGGGAAACGAGACTCGAACTCGCGACAGCTACCTTGGCAAGGTAGGGCTCTACCAACTGAGCTATTCCCGCTCCGATGAAGCGTGGCCGTATATGCAAAACCGTCATTTATGTGTCAAGGGTAAGGGGCCGGTTGCACCGGGAATGTCGATTCATTATTTATGAAACCCGCGGAATCTCTGTTTTCTCAACCATGAGGGGTCGGTCATTAACAGCAACGCCGTAGACAGAATTCTTCAGAGGGTCTGGGCCTTCATCACCAGGGAAGAATGGGACAAGGCCGAGGAGCTTCTGGACAAGCTCATCGCGGGGAAGCCCTGGGACAAGAAGCTCCTGCTGAACAAGGCCCAGCTCAGGAAACGGATGTGGCTGGCTACCGACCGTGAGGACTACGACCTCCTGAAGGATGCCCTCCACCTCTTCTCCCGCTGCCACCTTCTCACAGGCAATGCAGAGGCGGGGATCAACACCGCCACACTGCTCCTGCTCAGCGGGAACGAGCGGGAAGCCTACAGGAAGGCCGCCGAGGTCTCAGCCCATTGCCGGAACCTGATAATGGAGGGAACCGGTGAGCCCGACGGCTATCTGTCGGCGATCATGGGCGAGGCGAACCTCATCAGGGGCAGGCACGAAGCGGCCCAGAGCTGGTATGAGACCGCATGCTCCCAGAACGAGTCCATTTCCGAGGTTTTCACCGAGAACATGAACCTTCTACTGGACCACACCGTTCCGGAATCCAACACAGTGAAGAAGATACGAAGGGCCCTCAGGCGTAGTCTCCCTCTCCACGCTCCATGCGTCGGATATCCCGAACTTCTCAGCAGAACCCTCAGGTCCGCGGAATCCTCCGCGGTGGAGAAGGAACCCACCCTTACTTTGTAGTAAGCTCCGGACCGGTCTATGAAAACGGTCTCGCCGGTTACCGCCCCGACACGCTCCCTTAGAGCCTCGGCGGCCTGAAGGGTTCCGCAGGCGGCTATCTGAACGCTCCAGGGGCCGGAGCTGCCGTCCTCCTCCGACGGGGGCCGGTCACCTGCGGGAAATGCTATGGTAGTAACCGGCCCGAAGCCCTCGAAGGGGTCTCCGGAGTAATCCGGCGGATCCGCATAGGGGTCCGGAGGAAGACCCCGGTCTCCGCTGGAGGTACTGGTCCCGCAGGCGGAGGCCAGAAGGATAAGGGCCAGTGGAACAGTTCTCTTAAATGTCATGTGGGTACAACACCTCCGTAAGTGTAAGACCGCAGGGGGGAAGGGATGGCCCCGCGGCGGTCCTGCTTCCCGATCCGAGTATCTCAGTTACCCTTTCAGGCGGTATCCATCCCGCTCCGGAGCGGAAAAGGGTACCGGACCATATTCTAACGACTCCCCGGAGGAATCTGTTAGCGGATATGGTGAACTCCCAGCCATGGCTGTTCTCCATGGCGTCGGCCCCGGTCACCGTCATGTCCCAGGTGGAATTGCCGCTGCCCTCCTTTGAAAAACCCCGCCATGTGTTGTTCCCCAGGGAAAGCTCCGCAGCCCTCTTCATCGGAGCCAGCGCCAGGACCGGGAAACCCGGCTGGTATTCATAGAGCCTTCTCAGGGGTCCGGGGTCCTCCCTATCCTGTATACATAGCTTCTGGACAGGGCATCGAACCTTGCGTGGAAGCCATCGGGCACGGTACTGACGGAAAGACAGTGAACGCTTCGGGGCAGGAGGCCGTTCAGCCCTCCCCTTATTCGGGGGAGCTCTTCATCGCGGATGTCGAGATGGGCCGGCATGGCAAGGGCATGTACCCCGGCATCGGTCCTGCCGGCGCCATGTATCCTGCAGGGTCTTCGGCAGAGCTTTTCAAGGGCGGATTCTATCACTCCCTGAACCGTCGGGAGGCCCGGCTGTACCTGCCATCCGCTGAAGGGGGTACCATCGTACCGGAACCTGAGAAGGATCCTCATCCAAGGCTCCCTGAAAGGGAGAGGATGAAGAAGCACCAGGAGAGCACCGCAACAAAGACCGTCAGGGGCCCCGGAGGTCTCCGGGGGCCGGGGGGTGATCCACCGGCACCAAGGGCGTCGGTAACGGTCATGGTCAGCCGCTCCCTTACCGGCCTTCCCCGGTGGGCCTTCCAGTATTCACCGGCGGCGGAGGCCGCACCGCCGGCGAGGATCATGGTTTCCGAAAGCCTTTCCGCAGGGGTAAAGCCCCGGGCCATCCCCAGCACCGAGGCGATGCCCCCGGGGCCCAGGGAGCCGGCGAAGTAGACACCGGCGGAAAGGGCGCACACCCAGCGAAGTGCTGCCAGGGCCCCGGAGGAGTTCCCGGTGGCCAGGGCCCAGATAAGGAAAAGCACCGGCCCCGGGGAAATGAACAGCAGGTTCCTGAAATACTTGAGGCGAAAGTGAACCAGGGAAGCCAGGGGAAACAGGGCGAAACAGGGAAGAAAGGCCGCGGGACACAGAAAAGCTGAAGCGGGAACCGCCAGGAGAGCGGCGAAGACCATTATGTCAGCCGCCAATTCGATCCTTTCCTTTCTGCGGGGCAAGTTTCTTCTGAACGAGACGGAACTCTATGGGAGGTGCCGACTGGAACTCCAGTTCCTCGCCGGTGATGGGATGAATGAACCCAAGGGTTTCAGCATGGAGCATCTGGTGACCGGCAAGTCGAATGGCGTCGGATACCGTTTCCCGGTTGCCACGGGTGGAGGGGAATCCCCTGGGGTTCATCCCGCCGTACTTCATGTCCGCCACGATGGGGCACCGCTTCATCACCGACATGTGAACCCGTATCTGATGGGTCCTTCCGGTTTCCAGCCTGCATTCTATGAGGGATGCTATGGAATACCTTCTGAGTATCCTGTAGTTCGTCACCGCCCTTCTGCCCCCCTGTATCACCGTCATTTTCTGCCGGTTGGCCGGATCCCGGCCGATTGGGCCGTCTATCCTTCCCTCGGTGGGTGATGGGGCTCCCCAGCAGAGGGCCAGATACCTTCTCTTCACCGTTCGCGCCGCCAGCTGGGCAGCAAGGTGTCTGTGGGTCTCGTCGTCCTTGGCCACCATGATGAGACCGGTTGTGTCCTTGTCCAGCCGGTGGACGATCCCGGGCCTCAGTTCACCGGAAATACCGGACAGGGAGCCCCGGCAGTGATGCAGCAGGGCATTCACTAGCGTACCCCGCCTGGTGCTGGGAGTGGGGTGCACCACGAGGCCGGCGTGCTTGTCTATCACTATCAGATGGCTGTCCTCGTGAACGATGTCCAGGGGAATGTTCTCAGGGGTGAGGTCGATGGGTTCGGGGTCGGGAACGCTCAGGGATACCACCTGGCTCTCCCGGAGCCTGGTTGACGGTTTGGCCGGGGCCTCCCCGTCAACCTTCACATGACCGTTCCTTACCAGTGTGCTGATGTAGCTCCTGCTGAGGCCAAGGTCTTCCTGAAGGGCCAGAAAGCTGTCCAGCCTTATCCCCGATTCGTCCTCCTCCACCTGATACTCAGGAACGCCCAAGCAGTCTATTGCTCCCTGAGAATGAGGTGGTATCCGAACTGTGTTTCCACCACGCCGGACATTCCGCCAACGGGAAGGGCGAAGGCAGCCTCCTCGAAGGGGGAACCATGGCGCCCCTGCCGAACTCGCCCAGCATTCCGCCGTCCTGTCCCGAGGGACAGTCTGAGTACTCGATGGCCGCCTGTGTGAAGGTGATCTCGCCGGCCTGGATCCTTTCTTCAACACCCTGAATGAGTTCCAGGGCTTCCTCGGGGGTCCTGTCAAAGGGACCTTCAACGGCGCAGCCGTCGTAGCAGACCAGTATGTGCCTGGCGGTGACCACCGTGGGGGCCTTCCTCCACGGGAACCTCCTCTACCGTTTCCACGGTTCAGGGGTGACATCCGCCGCTTCCTCCACCGGTTCTTCCTGGCCGCAGGCAAACACCAGCATCAGGATGGGAAGTGCGTAGATCAGTTTCTTCATTACAGCTCCTTTTCTGTTATTGGCCAAAGACGATCAACGGGGAAATATAGCTTGTTCTTTCCGGTGTTGACACCGACGGAGTGCGCAACCGATAGTATCGGTGTGTACATATTGCATTTTTTGCCCCCAGTTAATGAACGCAGAAAGGAGGTCCTATCTTGGACCGAACTTCCTTCTTCAGCCACCGTGCCAACTCCATGCAGAGATCGGTGATAAGGGAACTGCTCAAGCTCACCAACAAGCCCGAGATCATTTCCTTCGCCGGAGGTCTGCCGGCGCCGGTAACCTTCCCGGTGGAATATGTGAGGAAAGCAGTTACGAAGGTTCTCGATGAAGAACCGGAAAGGGCTCTGCAGTACGGCGCCACCGAGGGCGACCCAAGGCTGAAGGGCAAACTTGCTGAGATCATGCGGAAGGACGGCATCGATGCCGACCCCGAGAACATCATGGTCACCACCGCCAGCCAGCAGGGTCTGGAGCTCATGGCAAAGGTGTTCTTCAACCCTGGAGACACCTGTGTAGTGGGCCTTCCCACATATCTCGGAGGCCTTCAGGCCATCAAGAGCTACGGCGGAGTTCCGGTGGGGGTCGAACTCGACGAACACGGAATGATCCCCGGGAAGCTCGAGGAAACCCTGGACAGGCTCGAGGGAGAGGGCAGACGCCCGCGGCTCATATACATCATCCCCGATTTCCAGAACCCGGCGGGGGTTACCATTCCAGGGGAGAGAAGGGCTGAGATAGTGAAGATCGCCCGGGATCGGGACTACCTGATAGTTGAAGACACCCCCTATCGCCAGATCAGGTTCAGGGGAGAGCACCAGCCAACCTTCCAGAGCCTGGCCCCGGAACGGGTCCTCAGCCTCTACACATTCTCCAAGATAATGCTTCCCGGCTTTCGACTGGGCTGGGCCTACGGACCGGACTGGCTGGTGAACAAAATGGTCATGGCCAAGCAGTCAATGGACCTCTGCACCCCCCCTTCAACCAGGCGATCACCTACACATGCTGGAGGCGGGAGCCCTTGAGGCAGGGCTCAAGGAAACCATAAAACTCTACCATAAGAGATGCGACATAATGCTGGCCGAGCTCAAGGCCAACCTGGGCGATGTCACCGGTGTAACCTGGACCGAACCCGAGGGCGGCCTTTTCCTGTGGCTCACGGTACCCGAAGGGGTAAGCACCGACGACATATTCGTGAAGGCAGTGGAGGAGAACGTTGCCTATGTTCCCGGCAGCGCCTTCTATCCCAACAACGACAACCACAGGTCAATGAGGCTGAACTTCAGCTACTGCAACGAGGAAAAGATCATCGAGGGCTGCCGAAGGCTGGGCAAGCTGATAAAGGAAGTCCTTTAGATAACCGCTTGAGGGGCGCCGGGTCCGGCGCCCCTTTCCCTTATCTGAGATATACCTGTCCCCAGAAAATGTCCGAACCTTCTTCCCCCCGGGGTGTGTGCTCGCCAAGTACGAAGTACTCGTTGAATCCCCCGGGGAAGACCCCCACGGGGATCTGTGAACCCTCTGCACTGATAATGTACACCCTCATCTCCCCGGATGGGTCCATGGGGGCCAGAAAAGCATTCAGCCCTTCCACTTCAAAGGGTCTCTCCCCCCGGGGTCCTGTCCAGCCGGCGATCATTGCCCCGCCGTCCTCCATGGGCTCCAGTGATGTGAGGGAGGTATTGTGATCGTACCTGTTGGGGAGGTTCCATAACTCGTTCAGCGCCGGGTCGAACAGGAACAGATGACCCTGAAGGTGAAAACTGCCCCTGATATCCGATGTTACAGCACAGAGGATGGTCCCCTGGGGAAGCTCCAGGAAATCCTCCACCTGGATCACGAACTCCGCTTCGAGGTCGGGGCAGGCCCTCCAGAGCTCGTTTCCCCGGGAATCCAGCCTGATTATGTCAACGGAGGACTGAAAGCCCTCCAGCTCCACACCAAGGATGAAACTCCCGTCATAAAGCACTTCCAGGGTGGTGCCCTGGATGTCCCTCCCCCTGAAACCGGGGACCTCGGCGCACCAGCTTAGATCGCCATGGAGACCAAGGGCCCCGGTGAACAGAAACCCTCCATCGCCGGTTGCCGCCCCTGCTATGATCAGTTCCCCGTCATCCAGGTACTCCATTGATGTTATGGTGATCCCACCGTACTCTTCGGGAAATCCGGTTACGGGGTCCCGGGAGGAATCCTCCGGCGAAGCTGTATCCATGACAAGAAGCTCGGCGTCACCGGGAAGCAGCCTGCTTCCCAGGGCCAGGGCCAGCCGTGATCCGGGAAGGAAGCAGGGGGTAACCCAGTGCTCCATGACTTCTATGTCGAAGAGAATCGGTGTGCTCCCGGTTTCTGCCCCGTATCTGTCCAGTGAAAGCAGGCTCCATGTCCAGAGGCCTTCCCCTTCGTTGAGCACCACAAGGCTGTAGGAAGAAAGGTCTTCGGACCGGGAGCATGCCGCTATATGATCCCTCCCCGGCCGGGTGGTGACCCTGCTCCTGGTCCAGGTGAGTGTCTCCGGGGACGAGGCCGTGGTGAACACCGCGATAACCGAAAACAGAAAGATCATGGTTCCCCCTTTCAAGATACTGGGCCTTTGACATCCGCAGGGCTATTGGGGATTATAATGGCTGCGGGCTTTCCGCTGGAATGGAGATCCATTGACATCAAAGGAACCGCCCTACGGCGTGATCGATTCCCTCATTCAAAGGGCCTACTCCATTTCCAGCAGCGACCCCGAAGAAAGCAGGAAGCTTGCTGAAAGGGCGGAGGAGCTATCAGACAGGGAGAACTGCGTAAGGGGAATCGCCCGGGCCAAACATCTGATAGCCCTCTATCATCTCCGCAGCGGCGATCTGCGCTCCGCCGTTGAGATAAGCCGTGAGGCCCTTGATATTTTCCATAACATCGGCGACGAGAACGGAATCAGCAGCACACTGAACACCCTCGGCATAGCCTTCAGGAACACCGGAAGCTTCGACAGGGGCCTCGACTGCCTCATGAAATCCCTTAAGATCGAAAAGAAAAGGAACGATCCGGGAAATCTGGTAAAGCTCTACGGCAACATCGGGAACATCTTCGACAGCATGGGGCAGTACCCCGAAGGTCTGCAGTACTACACCAAATGCCTGGAGCTGGCGGAGGAGCTCGATGACAGCAATGTAAAGGCCGACGCCTACAGCAATCTGGGAACCTGCTATCACCATCTGGGGGAAACGGGAAAAAGCGCCGGTGCCCACAGAAAGGCCCTGAAGATAAGGGAATCCCTTGGCGATCAGGAGGGCATATCCTTCTGCCTCAATAACCTGGGAATGATATACGAGGATCAGGGCAAGCATGACAGGGCCCTGAAGTACTACCTCAGGTCCCTGGACATCAAGATCCGTCTTGGAATGAAACTGGAAACCGCCAGGATATGCAACACCATCGGAAGCCTCTTCACCATAACCGGAGACTACGAAGCCGCAGGGAAATACCTTGAAAAGGGTTCGAAGCTTGCCCGTGAGGTAAGCAGCCAGACCGCCCTCCGGGAGAATCACATCTGCCTTTCCAATCTCTACAGTGCCACGGATAATTTCGAACTTGCCCTGGCCCACCACCGGGAGTTCCACAGACTGGACAGGCAGATACTGAACTCCACCAGGATAGCCAGCATGGAGGCACAGCTGGAGCTGATGAACGGGGAACTATACGCAGCCAACAGGAAGCTGGAGGAGGCCAACTCGAAGCTGAGCACTCTCTCCATAACCGACGGCCTGACCGGAATAAGCAACAGAAGAAGGTTCGACGAGTTCCTGGGGTCGGAATGGAACAGGTGCAAGAGGAGATCCGCGCCGATTTCCCTGGTAATGATAGACATAGACTTCTTCAAGCTCTACAACGACACCCGGGGCCACACCGCCGGTGACAGTTGTCTGAGGACCATCGCCGGGACCCTGAGGAAGGCGGCGAACCGCACCACCGACCTCGTGGCCCGGTACGGTGGTGAGGAGTTCGCCGCGGTTCTGTCGGAAAGCGATTCACAGGGGGCGGTGAAGGTTGCCAGAAAGGCCAGGAGCGGTGTGGAGGACCTGTGCATACCCCACGAATCCTCCCCGGTGTTGCCTGTTGTCACCGTGAGCATCGGAATAGCCACAATGATTCCCGGACCCGGTGATGACCCCGGCGAACTGGTTAAAAGGGCGGACAAGGCCCTTTACTACTCCAAGACCAGCGGCAGGAACCGAATAACCATGTACGACGGCTAGAACAGGGAAACGGCCTCTTCGGGGTCTGTTCATTTTTCACTTCCGCTGATATGTTCTGGCAAATGAATCCTCAGTAATAACAGAAGAAAGGAAAGCTTTCATGGATCTTTCCACCGTGTATATGAGCATGAAGCTCCGAAACCCCGTAATAGTGGGCAGCTGCGGCCTCACCGGAACGGTAGACAGGCTGAAGGCGTGTGCCGACGCCGGGGCAGGGGCCATTGTGCTCAAGTCCATTTTCGAGGAACAGATAGAAAGCGAACTGGGACACATGGTCAGCGACAGCTGGTATCCCGAGGCCGCCGACTACATAGGCAACTACGGCATGCAGAATGCCCTGGGCAGCTATCTGAAGCTCCTTGAAGGGGCAAGGAAGGCCACGGACATTCCGGTGATCCCCAGCATCCACTGCTTCGGAACGGGAAAGTGGACCGAATGGGCATCACAGCTGGAAAGGGCGGGAGCCTCGGCCATCGAGCTGAACGCCTTCATCCTGCCCTCTGATCCCAGGCGAACCGGCCGGGAGAACGAAAACATCATCCTTGACATCGTCGGCGACATAAAGTCCAGGGTGACGGTGCCGGTGGCGGTGAAAATAGGTTCCCACTTCTCCAGCATCTCCGGCTTCGTAAGGGAACTGGACGAGATCGGAACCGACGGGGTGGTGATCTTCAACCGTTTCTTTGATATCGACTTTGACATTGACAAGCTGAAGGTCATCGACGGCGGTCAGTTCTCATCCCCCGGGGAAACCCTGGGGGTCCTCAGGTGGGTAAGCCTCCTCAGCCCGATGACCTCCTGCGACATCTGTGCCACAACGGGGATCAGTAATGGAGCCGATATGGTGAAGCATCTCCTGGCCGGGGCGAACGCGGTGCAGGTGGCCTCAACCCTTTACAAGAACGGAACCGGCGTCATTTCCCGTATGCACGGTTTCCTGGCGGACTGGATGCGCAGCCATAACTACAGCTCCATAGAGGATTTCCGTGGAGAGCTGAGCAGTTCTAAAAGCGGTAATCCAGCTGAGCACCGCAGGGTGCAGTTCATGAGGGCTTCTGTAAAGGCCTAGCCCCCCCGGCGGCAACCAGCCAGCTCCCGGCCCCGGCAAGCAGAAGGCCCGCTGCGAAGTGGAGGGACACCCCTTCACCCAGGAGCGCCACCGCCAGAAGGGTGGTCACCGCCGGCTTAAGAAGGAATATGGTGGAGGCGTTCCCCGCCCCCATCTTCCTTATGGTTCCCATGAAGGTCATGTAGCCGATGCCGCTGACACCGATGCCCATGAAGAGGAACACCGGCAGTTCTCGAAAAAGGGGCTGCGGACTCAGACTGACCCCCTGAGGAGAAGCCAACCGGAAAGGGCAGCGGTGCCGAACAGGAAGGAAAGGGTATTGATCACCAGGGGGTCCAGCTTCAGAGAGGCCCTTCGCCCTATGATCATGTACAGGGCGAAGGTGATTGATGCCAGTAGTGCGTATATGGTGCCGGAATCCACACTCATCCTGTGAAGTCCCGTAACGAGGACCAGTCCCCCACACCGAGAAGAAGGCCCAGTATCCTCTTTCCGCTGAGTTTCTCCCAGCCCATAAGTGAAGCGGCAACAACAACGAAAACAGGGTTCGAACAGAAAATGGTGGCCGCCCGGGACGCGGTTGTGTGCTTCACAGCCAGCTGAAGCAGGGACATGCTGAGAAACGTGTTCAGCACTCCCATGAGGGCCAGCGGGGCAACTGATCTCCACTTCATCCCCAGAGGCCTTCTTTTAAGAAGGAGTACCGTCCCGAGAACGGCGGCCCCGGAGAGGAACCTCCACAGCGTGAGCACCAGGGATCCACGGAGCCCATCAGGGGCTTGCTGGCCACCTCCATCCCGGCGAAGAGAAGAAGGGTGGCAATATAGTTCAGAACACCCAAAGGCCGCCGCCTGAAAACCTATCTGCACTCCGCCACTATCTCGATGAAGCTCTCCGCCCTGAGGCTGGCGCCGCCCACCAGGGCTCCGTTAACATCGGTCCCTGCCATTGTAGCCTCGGCGTTATTCGGCTTGACGCTGCCCCCGTATATTATTCGCAGGTCCCTGGCGAAGTCGTTGCCCTCGAGGTTCGCCACCCAGCCCCGGATCAGTGAATGAACCCTCTGGGCTTCCTCGGGGGTTGCTGTCTTTCCGGTACCTATGGCCCATACCGGCTCATAGGCGATGACCAGGTTGAAGGGAGTGGCCTCGTCGTGGCCGCCCAGGGCAGCCTCGATCTGACCCCTTACCACTTCCTCGGTCCTTCCGGCTTCCCGCTCCTCCAGCAGCTCACCCACGCATAGAACGCAGTAGAGTCCGGACCTGAGACCGGCTATCAGCTTCCTGCGCACTATTTCGTCGGTTTCACCGAGTATGTGCCTTCTTTCACTGTGTCCGGCCAGGAACCACTTGCATCCGGCCTCCAGAAGCATTTCCGAGCTTATCTCACCGGTAAAGGCTCCCCTTTCCTCCCAGAACAGGTCTTGGGCGCCCAGATCCACCCCGGCCTTGTCCGCCAGGTTCGAGAAGGAACGGAGAAGGGTGAAGGGGGGAACACCACCACATCGGCGCCGAAGTAGTTGACGTTCCCCTCGTCAAGGGCGGTGAGATAGTCCATTCCCATCTCGTATGTGCCGTTCATCTTCCAGTTGGCGCCTATGAAGGGTTTCACACCGTCTATTTTCAGGTGTTCCAGTGCCGGGAGTTCCTCACCCTGAAGAAGCTTCAGGGAGGCTCCCCCCCCGGTGCTTACATGGGTTATCTGCTCCGCCACACCGGCTTCCCTCACCGCCCTCATGCTGTCGCCTCCGCCTACCACGGCGTCGGCGCCGAAACTGGTGGCGTCGGCCATGAAGGCTGCCAGCTTCCTGGTTCCAACATCGAAGGGGGGAACCTCAAAGAGTCCCATTGGGCCGTTCCATACGATGGTCTTGCTGTCCATCATGGTCCGCCGGAAGAGATCGATGGTTTCCGGTCCGATATCGAAACCCGCCATGTCCGCCGGAAGATTGTCGTACCGGTAGGCACCGGCCTGGGAGCCCTCCTCCCTGGACGGGGCACAGATTATGTCCCGGGGAAGCAGAAGGTTCACTCCCCTCTCCTCTGCGGCTTTGATGATATCCTTCGCGGTCTGTATGCGGTCTTCCTCCACAATGCTTTTTCCGGTTTCCAGCCCCATGGCGCGGAAGAAGGTAAAGGCCATTGCACCGCCCACTATCAGGTTGTCCAGCTTGGGAAGGACATTCTCGATAAGGGCGACCTTATCGCTGATCTTAACGCCTCCCAGGATCACGGTGTAGGGTTTCCTGGGGTGTTTGATTATCTCGCCGAAAACCCTCAACTCCTGCTCCACCAGGAAGCCTACGTATCCTCCGCCCAGTATTCCCGGAATTCCAACCATTGAGGCGTGCTCACGGTGACTGGTTCCAAAGGCGTCATTCACGTAGATGTCCGCCAGGGCCGCAAGTTTCCTTGAGAAATCGGGATCGTTGGAGGTTTCCTCGGGATGGAACCTCAGGTTCTCAAGAACGAGCATCTCCCCCGGGGCCAGGCCTGCGGCCATGGCCTCCACCCTTTTTCCTATGCAGTCGTGGGCGAAGAGGATCCTGGTTTCCTTAAGTATTTCCCTGAGCTTCTCCGCCACGGGCTTCATGCTGAACGGGATCCATTTTCCCTCCGGGTCTTCCCAGATGGGAGGCGAGGATCACTGGAGAACCCTGTTCCGTGAGGTGTCTGATGGTCCTGAGGACGGACCTTATCCGGGTGTCGTCAAGTATTTTGCCACCCTCGATGGGTACATTGAGGTCCGCCCGGAGGAAGATCCTTTTCCCTCCGGTCTTCAGGTCTCTTATTGAGGGGTACTGCATCTCAGAATCCCTTTTTGGCCATCTTGACCAGCATGTCCACCATTCTCGCGGAGTATCCCAGCTCGTTGTCATACCAGGAAAGGACCTTGAGCATCCTGCTGCCCATCATTCTGGTCACATCGCCGTCAAAGACGCTGCTGTGGGGGTTGCCCACCACATCGGAGGAAACTATGGGCTCTTCGGAATACTGAAGCACGCCCTTGAGGGTTGTTTCAGCGGCCTGCTTCATGGCGGCGTTCACCCCTTCGGCGGTGGCGTCGGTCTTCAGTGTGCAGACCAGGTCAACCAGTGAGCCGTCGGGTACCGGGACCCTTACGGCCATGCCGTCGAGTTTGCCCTTCAGCTCCGGGATCACCAGGGAAACCGCAGCGGCGGCGCCGGTGGTGGTGGGTATCACATTCACAGCGGCGGCCCGGGCCCTGCGCATG
This sequence comes from Candidatus Sabulitectum silens, assembly GCA_001875255.1. Taxonomy (GTDB): domain Bacteria; phylum Fermentibacterota; class Fermentibacteria; order Fermentibacterales; family JCC-6; genus Sabulitectum; species Sabulitectum silens. Next base: position 80,358 of record MJAN01000003.1, read on the forward strand.
TCGGAATGGGGAAGGTCGAGTATCCTCTGGTCGTTGGTGTAGGCGTGGATGGTGGTCATTATTCCCAACTCTATGCCGAAGGTGTCGTGAAGCACCCTGGCAACCGGAGCCAGGCAGTTCGTGGTGCAGCTGGCGGTGCTTACGACATGGTGCCGCTCGGGATCGTAGAGGTCACAGTTCACACCGTAGACAACGGTGATGTCAGCCCCGGGGGAACCCTTGGCAGGGGCGCTTATCAGCACTTTCTTTGCCCCGGCCTGAATGTGAAGGGCGGCCTTTTCCCTGGTCCTGAAGAACCCGGTGGACTCAACCACCATGTCAACGCCCATTTCCTTCCATGGAGCTTCGCCGGTTCGGGCTGGCTGAGTACCCTGAAGGAGTCTCCCCCGGCCTTTATGCTGTCGCCCTCAACGGCCACTTCACCGGGGAATCTGCCGTGGACGGAATCGTACTTCAGAAGATGAGCAAGCATCTTCGGGTCGGTGAGGTCGTTCACCGCCACTACGTCAATCTCGTCGTGCTTCAGGGATTCTCTGTAAACCAGTCGTCCGATTCGACCAAATCCGTTTATTGCTATCTTAACAGACATTATTAACCTCCTATCAGCCGAAGAATAGTTCCGCTGTTTCTATGTCAGATTCCGGAACGGTCTTCAGTGTTCCCACAGCCTCGGAAAGGTCCGCGGCAACAACTTCCGTTCCCCTTAGAGCAGCCATTTTTCCGTTCTCCCCGGATTCGGCGATCTCCACTGCCCTCACCCCCAGCCTTGTTCCCAGGACACGGTCGAATGCCGAGGGACTGCCTCCCCGCTGAACGTGACCCAGGACCACGTGGCGTGTTTCAAGGCCGGTCCTGTCCTGAATTTCGTTCTTCAGGACCTCGCCGATACCTATCCCCGTACCGAGCTGAACATGGCCAAAGGCATCGGTTTCCGCCGAGTGGTAGACATGCCTGGCAAGCCCGGGGTCGATGGCCCCTCGGCCACCGCCACAATTGCGTATCTTCTTCCCTGCTCATATCTTTTACGGAGAGCGTCGCAGAGCTTGTTGGTATCGAACTCCTTCTCCGGTGTCAGTATGAAATGAGCCCCGCCTGCAATTCCTCCATGGAGGGCCATCCAGCCGGCGTGGCGGCCCATGATCTCAACCACCATCACCCGTTCATGGCTTTTCGCGGTGGTTTTCAGTTTGTCAAGGGAATCCATCACATAGTTAATGGCGGAATCGAAACCGAAGGTGAAATCCGTTGCTGAAAGGTCGTTATCTATGGTCTTGGGCACGCCGACCACGGAAACGCCCATTTCCGCCAGTGTCACCGCCACCCCAAGGGTGTCTTCTCCTCCCACGGCAATGAGAACGTCGATCTCGTTCTTCTCCATGGTCTCCCTGATCCGCTGGAATCCGTTCTCCACCTTCCGGGGGTTGGTGCGGGATGAGAACAGTATGGTCCCGCCCTGGGTGTGAATGTCCAGAACGCTGTCGCGGTCCAGGCTCACCGAGGTGTCTTCGATGGCGCCCTTCCAGCCCCTTAGAAAACCGGTCACCCTGTGACCGCCGGCCTCGGCCTTCACCACCACTCCACGAATAACGGCATTGAGTCCCGGGGCGTCGCCTCCGCCTGTCAGTATTCCTAAATGCACTTGTTACCTCCTGATCTTTTCCTGAAATCGGCAGGGTGATTCCCCCGCGGCAGAAATAATTCCGGCAAACCTGTCGAACTCTTCCAGGGACAGGGACTGTCCGCCGTCGGAAAGGGCTTTGTCCGGGTCGGGGTGAACCTCTATCATCAGGCCGTCGGCCCCGGCGCCCAGCGCCGCCAGTGACAGGGGAAGGATCAGGTCCCTCCGCCCGGCTGCGTGGCAGGGGTCTGCGATAACCGGAAGCCCGATGGAATCCCTGGCCAGGGGAATGGCGGATATGTCAAGGGTGGCCCTTGTCCAGGTTTCGAAGGTCCTTATGCCCCTTTCACAGAGAACGATGTGCTCGTTTCCCTCCTTAAGGATGTACTCCGCAGCCAGAAGCCACTCCTCCACGGTGGCCATGAAACCCCGCTTCAAAAGCACCGGCATGCCGCTTCGCCCTATCTCGCTCAGGAGTATGAAGTTGTGCATGTTCCTGGCGCCGACCTGAAGCATGTCCACATACTCGGCGGCGGTCTCTATCTGCTCAGGGGACATCACCTCGGTAACCACGGGAATACCGAATTCGTCCCCGGCTTTCCTGAGTATGCGAAGGGCCTCCTCGCCGAGTCCCTGGAACGAATAGGGGCTGGTCCGGGGTTTCCAGGAGCCGCCCCTGAGGACACCGGCGCCGCTCTTCGCCACTGTTTCCGCTGTCCTGAGGACCATTTCCTCGTTCTCAACGGAACATGGGCCGGCGATCAGCACCGGACCCGGGCCGCCGAAAACGGCGTTCCCCACTATCACGTGTCTGATAGGCATGCTAACCCTTCCCAGACTGTTCACGATGTATCTGATAACCTCGCGGACAATGCTGTCGGAGAGGGGGCCGGGGTTATGCCCCATGGCATTCTTGACCTGCTCCTCGACCCAGTTCGGGTTGAAACGGGAATCGATTTTTTCCATCAGATCCGCTCTCGCATTCAGTAGTTTAACCAGATCGACATCGAGCCGAAGAAGCTCGGATCTGTAGTCCGGTTCTACGTCCTCCCGGCCTATCTTGGCCCTGTCAAGCTTGCCTGAGACAGTCCTCGGGAGGCCCAGAACGAAATTGTACTTCCTTGGCATCTTGAAGTCTTCAAGGATGTTCATCAGAAAGCTGCGGAGGTCCGGAACGGAGAGTTCCTCGCCGCCCCGGAGCACGATGTATGCCACCGGAGCCTCTCCCCTGCCGGGGATGTCCTCTCCCACAACGCAAACATCCCTTACCGCCGGGTGCTTCAGTATGGCAAGCTCCACCTCGCTGGGATACACCTTCAGCCCCGAGGCCTTTATCAGCCCTCCACGCCTTCCGGTGAAGTAGAGCCTGTGGCCTTTCCTTGTGAAGATGTCACCGGTACGGTACCAGCCATCTATGAGTACCTCGGATGAATCGGATCTCTCGCCGAGGTAGCGGTTCACTATGCCCTCGCCGGCTATCCAGAGTTCACCCCTGCCGTCCTTCTCCACCACTCCGTTGTCCCCGCGGAGCTGTATGTCGTAGCCGCTGACCACCCTTGAGAATCCGGCGATCCCCGGTTCGCCCACAAGGACCACCCCGGAGGTTTCCGTGCTTCCCCATACCGGGGTTACATCCTTTCCCGTTCGGTCCCGGAATGAACCCAGGAACCGGTCGGTAACCCTCATGCCACCGGCTTCGATTATCCTCAGAGAGGAAACGTCGGCATCCTCCCGGGACACCAGTCGGCTCATGGCGTCGAGCTGGGGCGGAAGCCCCATGAGGAAGGTAACGGCATGGTCCCTTATCATTTTCAGGTGTTCCCGGGGGTAGACCGAGGGCTCAAGGACCGTGGTGGCCCCGAGGTAAAGCCCCCTGAGGAATATCTCGTGGGGGTGTCCGATTACACCGAAAAGGGACATGAGCACATCGGAATCGGTAAGGCCGAGGGTTTCGCATACCGCGGCGGTGTTGACCATGAGTTCCCTGTGGGTGCTCACGGCCACCTTCGGAAGACCGGTGGAGCCGCTTGTGACATTCATGTAGAAGTCGTCAAATACCCCAACCGTAGGGGTTCCCCGGGCTGAAAGTGCAGGGGATGTGATGTCGTTCCTGGAGAAGGGAAGGATAGTTCCCGCCTTCCATCCCTCGACGTCCATTCCCTCCCAGCAGAGGATGAATTTCTTGTTCCACCTGGTGAAGACCATCTCCCTGTCCTCGGAGAGCCAGCTGGGATTCAGGCCGAGAAACCTGCCCCCACCCGGGATATGGCGGTGAAGGCAACCGGCAGGCTGCATTCCCTGCCCACCTGAACGCCGACAAGGGTGTCCTTTTCCACACCGGCACTGAGAAGCCGTCCGGCCAGATGCTCCGATGCCCGGTGCCACTGGGCGAAGGTAAGGGAACTCCGGCCATCCAGGATGGCGGTTCTGTCAGGTCTTTCCATGGCCCACTTCTCCAGCAGGCCATGGATGGTCATGCTCTCTCTAATCAACCTTTTTGCCGCACTCAGGGCAGAACTTGCTGCCCCCGGGAACATCGGCGCCGCACTCACACTTCTTTCCGGCTCCCGCCCTGGCTCCGCACTCCGGGCAGAACTTGCTGCCCGGGGGTATTGAACTTCCGCAGGCGGCGCAGGACACCGCAAGGGGTTTTCCGCACTCGGGGCAGAACTTGCCGTCCTTGACTGTCTTTCCGCAGGAGGGACAGGTTACACCGGAAGGAGCCGGGGCAGCCTGGCCACCTCCGCCCCCTCCGCCTCCGGAGGGCTGATTCATGGCCTGGCCCATCTGGTTGGCCATGGCCATTCCCATGCCCAGTCCGGCACCCATTCCAACACCGGCGCCGGCGTCCTCCGCCCCTGCGGTTGCGGCGTCGCCCATTGCGGTGGCTGTCTTGAAGCGCATGTATTCGTTCATGTCCCCAGGGCCCCCATGGCGCTTCTCTCGTCGATGCGCTTCTGGACCTCCTCAGGGGGGGTGATGGCGCTTATGTAGAAGTCCACCATCTGTATTCCGTATTTGCTGAAGTCGTCGGCAAAACGGCTCTTGGCCAGGGTTCCAAGTTCATCGTAGTAGGCGGCCAGGTCGAAAATGGTCTCAAGTGTCTCGCCCAGCAGGTCCGCAAGCCTGCTTATTATCATGTTCTTCAGGAAGCTCTCGATGGAGTCGGTGGAATACCTGCCCTCGGTTCCAACGATCTTGTTAACGAAAAGCTGGCTGTCCACCACCTTCATGGAGAAGTTTCCGAAGGCCCGGAGCCTCACCATGGAGAGCTCCTTGTCACGGAAGATGATGGGCTCCTTGGTTCCCCACTTCATGTCGGTGAAGGTCTTTTTGTTCACATAGTAAACCTCGCACCTGAAGGGCGTGCCCTCTCCGGAGAAGGCCATGTCCACAAGGCCGGCGAGGAGCGGGATGTTCTGTGTGGTGAGTGTGTGTCTTCCCGGTCCCAGCACATCCATTGCCTTGCCGTCGCGGTAGAACACCGCCTCCTGGTTCTCACGTACCACGCACTGGCTTCCCAGACGGAACTCCCCGGAACCTGCTCGGGTATCCTGTGGGCCATGGATTTTCCGGTACTGTCAAGGAACTCGATTATTTCAGGCCGCTTGAACATGTCTCACCCTCCCTAATCGATCGGTGTATTGTTCTGAAGGTCGATCATGAGCGCACTGCGACCCTCGAGTTTGTGAATGAATTCGTCGAGGCCTGAAATGGCCACATCCAGGGCTTCGCTGATGCCGGTTCCCGATTCCACCGCGGCCCCCACCGCCCTGAAGTCTGTTTCCAGCTTCTCGGTGTCTTCGGTGAGGGAGCAGTCGAACTGGTAGAGCTTGTCCAGCTCGTTCTCCTGAACCTTGTGCATGTCGAACCAGCCCCTGTATCCCCTGGAGGCGAAACGAACCATGTCCGCCGCCTTTTCCAGCTTCTTGGTGAGCCTGTCGAAACCTCCAGCGGCGGTGAGGGCCCCGGGGCCCTTCAGGTTCGCAAGACCGCTTGTGGCAAGGGCGTTAAGCCCTTCCAGCCTCTTTGCCAGCATGGAGCGGAAAAGGGCGTCGTTGTCCCTTCTTTCCTCCTTGGCCTTGTAGCCCTTGTATCCCGGAATAATCCTTATGGCCTTTTCCAGGAAATTGAGCTGTCTTCCTTCGCTCATTTTACCCTCCCAGGATGATTGTTCTGTCAGCTGCAACCATGAATATCATACCTATGTACTAAGCCTCTTCGCGTCAATAACGCACTACCTTACGGCATTAATGTTCCTGGCGTGACCGGCGGCGGTGGTGGCGAAAAGGTGTTCCCCGGAACCATCTCCCCTGCTTACGAAGAAAAGATAGCCTTCGGTGGTGTCCGGTTCGGCAACCGCCATCAGTGACGCGGTCCCCGGGGAGCATATGGGCCCCGGGGGCAGACCGTTGTTCCTGTATGTGTTGTAGGGGCTCTCTATCTCCAGATCACTGAAAAGCAGCTGCTCCCGTACCTCGCCCAGGGCGTACTGAACCGTGGCGCAGCTCTCCAGGCGCATTCCCCTTCTAAGTCTGTTGATGAAAACACCGGCAACAAGGTCCCTTTCACCGTCCGAGGCCGCCTCCCTTTCAACGATGGAGGCCAGTATAACGCCCTGGAACGGGGTCAGTCCAACCGCTTCGCACCGGGCTTTCCACCCGGCGTCCATCACTCCCTGGCCGGTGGCCACGATCCTGTTCACCACCTGCCATGACCTGAGTGTGTCGGCGAATTCGTATGTCTCCGGGAAAAGATAGCCCTCGAAGCAGGGTATGTTCATGGCGCTGAGGAACTCGTTGTCACGGGAGAGGGACTCGAGCTCCTCCGGCGGGAAGCCCATGGCGCTGGAGAGCAGTTCCAGGCTCTCCTCCTGTCGAAGACCCGGGGGAAGTGTAACCCAGACCGTGGGCACAGGGATCACATCCCCCCTTGTGAACATGGTAAGCATTGTGTCTATGGCCATGGTGTCCGACAGGGCGTACCTCCCCGCCTGGAGCGACTGGCCGTTGAAGAACCGTCTGTAGCGCAGAAGGACCATCCAGCGGCTTCTGACCAGCCCGCTGTCCTCCAGGGCAGCGGCGGTGGTCCGGACTCCCCAGCCCCTTTCAAGGGCCAACTCGATGTTCCTGCCGGTGCCCGGGGGGCTTTCCAGCTTCCTGTACAGGAGCAGCGCCGCCAGGATCACAGCCAGGATCACAGCAAGGAACCGCAAAAGGATCTTGGATCTTTTCATAATATGTTCAGGTACCTTTTCAGTATTTCGCAGGCGGCCAGGGAATCCACATGACCCTTCCTGTCCTTCCTGCCGGTAAGACGCACAGCCTCCCTCGACGAGCGGGCCTCGTTCACCAGGTGAAGGGCAAAACCCATCTCCTTTATCCTTTCTGCGAGAACCTCCACCTCGCTGCTCAGCTCGGTGGGTTTCCAAGGGCCGACAGGGGGTGCCCCAGAACCACCTCCACCTCTCCGTATCTTTCCTCAGTTCATCCAGCCTGTTCAGTATGTCCTTCCATGTTCCCCGGACTGGCTCCGAGGGAAGGACAACGCCCTGGATATGCACCGCAATACCGGTTCTCCTCCTGCCGTAGTCCACTGCGAGAAGCACCATCAGAACACCCTTCGCCTGAGGTCCGCCATCCCGGCCCTGTACATCAGGAAACTCACAATGGCTCCAACGGGCATCATCAGGAACACGATGGAGTCCCGTACCGGCCCGGCCAGCATGGCCTCGGTGAAATTGTCGGTCATGTAGCGCCTGGTCACAACGGAAAGGACGGTTACCACAAAAAGCACGAAGGCAACCGAAGCGAAGGCGGTAATGATCCCCCCCTGACCGCTGGAAACGCTCACAGCACTCCCTTCGCCGCTTTTCAGGAAAATGCAGCCCATTGTGATGTTGATGGTGGACAATACGAATGCGGTGATGAAAATGCAGGCCACGGACTCTATCTGAAGCAGGGCTCCGGCACCGATGCTTCTGGTGGAAAGCCAGGCAAGAACGCTGGCGGGAAACACCGATAGCAGCAGGGTCTGCGTCCACTTTGAGCGGTAGAAGAGCTCCCTGCCCCGTGGCAGCTGTATCATGGCGTGAGACCCGGGGCCTCCATGCTGGGTGCTGGAAAGGCGAACCTCACCATCATGGTTGCCACCACGAAGGCGCTGAAGGAGATGTTGATGAATATACCAACGGCAAGCCAGTAGGGATTGCCGAAGTCGATGGGGAATCTGTTCAGGTTGATGACATAGATCGCGAACATCCCTGCCAGAAGCCCCAGCTGGCTCCACTGGACCGGGTCCCTGAGGAACAGGAGCACATCCTTCTGAAAAATTGTGGAAGCCCGGCCCCCGTCCCTGAAGAAAAGGGATGACTGGTAACGAACGGAAACCTCGGCGGAGCGGTTCCAGGCCTTGAGATACTTTCCAGAGGCAAGGAAAAGCGCCGCCAGAACCAGAAGCATGGCCTGGCAGGCAAGCAGAAGACCGGAAACCAGGCTGCCCCCCACCCATGGCCCGGAGGAAAAGCGAATGGGGCCAGTATCCGGTGTTCTGGCTGGGCAGGCCGGAAACGAACTCCTGCAGTCCCCCCAGCTGCATCCCCGGGGCCTCTTCAATTACGAGATCGGTGCTGGTGCCGCTGGCAAAGAAAAAGAGGGCTCCGCTTCCAGCGATCAGGGCGATCCCCCCGAAGAGCTTCCAGCCGTTCATCCCCCCCAGCCGCCCGAGGAGCACCGTTACCACTGTTCCCAGGGCGGTCCAGCACAGAAGCATCAGGGGATAAAGGAGAAAGCCCAGGGTAAGGTGTACCTCGCTGAAGGCCAGACCACGGGCGAAGGCCAGAAGGATGGGATAGCCCATTAGAAGCATTGTCCAGCCGGCATTGAACCAGCTTCCAGCACCGCGGAAACCGCCATGGAGGAGTGGTTGGCCGAGGAGGCGAAGAGAAGGGTCGTCCGGGGAGAACGGTAAAGGGAGGAGTTCCCGGTGATCAGCGAGGAAACCCCCACGAACACACCGAAGGCAAGGAGGGCCATACCGAACAGCCGGGAGGCCAGGGCGGTGCCGAAACCGTAGAGTTCAGCATCGAGGGAGGCCAGGTAACGAAAAAGCCCCCGGAACATGTGGTAGAAGCCGAAGGCCATCACCCCCATGGTTATGACTCCGGCAATGAGCTTCAGACGGTTGTTCTCCCACTCCTCCGCCAGACCCCCGGCGAAGGAGCGGAGCTGCATTAAAAGAAGGATTCGCAGATGGCTGAACATACCCGAAGATACTACCGGTGAGGTCCCGGTAAACAGATGCCCCTATTCCGTAAGTGCCCTCACTATCTCACCGAAAAAGATCACATGGTAATCCTTTTCCGGGTAGGCGGAGGCTCCGGCGTCGGTTATGAAGCCGGAGGGGTCCATGGGCTGGCGGTATATCTTCCTGCACTCCAGGATGAGGGAAGCCTCGTTGTAGGCCGGAGAAAGCACCTTTTCCGACGGTCTCAGGGTCAGCCGGGTCTCCGACAGCTTGTCGCGGTCCTTTCCGGATACCGTTCCCAGGTGTTTCAGGGCATCCCTGTACTCCGGGGGAAATCCGCACAGGGTGAAGCAGCTTGAATTCTCAATGTATTTCAGTGTGTGCCTCTGGGGCCTTACCACCACCTGAACGAAGGGACGGTTCCACATGCAGCCAATGCTTCCCCAGGCCACTGTCATCATGTTGCAGTCATCCATGGTGCCCGATGTAAGCAGAAGCCACTGGTCCTTCCAGAGGTCCATAGGCTTTAGAACGAGGTTACCCGGGGAGATGGTTCTCATATTCATTTCCTCCCTATACTCTGAAGAGTATCCTTTCGTCGTTGAACATTTTCAGTGTGATGAAGACCAGCACCGCCGCGGCAAGCAGGCTGCTTCCCGCGGAGAAGAACACGTTTCCCAGAGCACTCCGCCGGTGAAGATGTCCTTCAGGCAACCAGGGAATTGAACACCGGCGCTGTCCGCATCCAGCCCGGAGGGTTTCCGCGGACTGCATGGTGGTGAGGCCCATGACCATCACAGCCACATAGACGGGCATTATCATTCCCTGACCCTCCTTGAGGTTCCTGGCCCAGGTGGACACAAGCAGAACGATGCTGGATATGAGGACAGCAAGGGGCAGAACGATCACGCCGAACTGCAGGATGTCGGCGGTTCCCATGGTATATCCGGAAACGGTCTTCCCCCCTCGCTCATCATTTCAAGGAGGTATCCCGAAGCTATCTTAAGACCGATGACGGAACTCACGGCCCCTACTATGGCGGCGATCATCACCGAGATCATCTTGCCGAGAACGATGGAAAGCCTTCCCACCTGGTTCACCAGAAGAACGGCAAGGGTTCCCCTCTCCTTTTCTCCGGCGACGGTGTCCAGCCCCACCTTCATGGCGTTGGCGAAGAGGTAGATCACTATGAAGAAGGGAACCATTACGCCGATTATCTTTCCCATCAGGCTGCCCTCGGCGGCCAGGTCGTAGTTCTCCGGAGGCATCCCGCTGTTCACGGTTACCGCGGAGAGTATGCCCGGTGGAAGCCCGGCCCCGGCCACCCTCAGGCTTACAAGTGAATCGTCCAGGGCCTGAAGGATGGCTGTAATGTTGCCGAGGGCGTGCCGGGAATAGTCCCCGGTTGAATTGTGGTAGGCGGAGATGTCGAAGGAAGGATAATCCCAGTCGGGGTCATCCATGGCCGGAGGAAACACCAGAAGAAGCTCCATCTCCTTTTCGGAAACGAGCTGCCTCATGGAATCAAGGCTGGACACGCCGGCGGGAATGAGCTCGGCGTTCATGGATCCGAGGGCAGCCAGGATCACACCGGCTCCCTCCCGTGAACTCTCCGGTACATGGATGGCTATACTTGGTCTGTAGGCGGCGATATCGGCATCCCTGGACCTGTCGGCCCGGCCCATGAAGGAGTACATGAGGGGAAGCATTCCCAGGGGAAGCACCACCAGCATGAAAAGAAGCTTCCTGTCGGTGAATATCCTGCGAAGCTCCTTTTTCAGAATTATGAAGCTGTCATTCAGCATTTTCACCCTCCCCGGGAAGGACATGGCTGAAGAAGAGATCCTCCAGGTTGTCCATACCGCTTCCTCGAAGCACTTCCTCCAGGGTTCCCTCTTCCTTCAGGCGACCCTTTACCAGTATGCCGAACCTGTCACAGAGCTTCTCAGCGATGGTCATGATGTGGGTGGAAATTATCACGGTCTTTCCCCGCCGGGCGCACTTAACGAGGAAGTCGGTGACAGCCTTGGAAGTGACCACATCAAGGCCGTTGGTGGGTTCGTCGAAAATGATCACCCGGGGTCGTGTACCAGGCTTATGGCAACGGCGGTCTTCTGCTTCATTCCCGTGGACAGGTCATCTATTCGCCGGTGGCGAAGTCCTCCATCTTCAGTTCCCGGAGGAGGGTCTGCTTTCTGGACCTTATCAGGGATCCCTCCATTTTGTTCAGCTGCCCGAACCAGTCTATCATGTAGTCAGGTGTGAAGTAGCCGTCCAGCTTCATGTCAGATGTGAGGAAGCCGATCATGGACCGGAATTCCCTCTGGTGCTCAAGGACGTTGTATTCGTCTATCCATACATTGCCTGAGGTGGGCTTAATGAGAGTGGAAAGGCATCTCAGGGTGGTGGTCTTTCCCGCCCCGTTGGGCCCCAGGAGGCCGTATATCTCACCGGGCAGGCACTGGAAGGAGAGTTCGCTGACAGCCCTGGTCTCCCCGGAGGAGGATCCCCGGCGGTTCCTGAAAACCTTTGTGAGCCGGTCAACCCTCAGCAACTTCCACCTGCCCTTCCTTGCCGGGTCCTTTCAAGGAAGGCGTTCATGCCTTCCCTTGTGGCAAGCTCCCCTTCCTCGGCCACGGGCATTTCCGGGAACCTTTTCATGAGGACCTTCGCAAAGATCCCTGTGCCGCTCCGGGAAAGGACTCCCCGGGAATGGAGCCTGGCGGTGCACCTGGAACAGGAGGGGGAGCCGGATTTCAGTATGAAACCGGCGATATCCATGTTCTCCAGCCTGTCAAGGAACCTGCCGGACCAGCAGGTGAGCAAATCGGTCATGTCCTCTCCGGTGCCCACGGTCCTGACCCTTACCCCTCCCGGTTCTGCGTAAAGGTCCATGGGTTCCCTGGGAACGGGAAGGCCGCAGCCCACCTCGGGACAGAACTTTACCAGCTCGGCCCTGATGTTCAGCTGGTCCATGATGAACTGGCTCAGGGCATGGCCGCCGTTGTACCTCACCTTCATGCCGGTGAGGCATCCGCTTATTCCGATCAGGGGAATTATGGCCGTATCTCCAGGCCGCTGAGTATGGTGTTCTCCGAGGGCTCGTCCACCTGTACCTCCAAAGGCCTTTGGTCGACGTTCTCGCAGCAGTGAATGCGGTACTTCACAAGCCTGTCCCGGTGAACCCTGTACCTTGTCAGGATACAGCAGTCCCCCTGGAGGAGGACCTGTCAAGCATGGGATCGAAATGTCTTTCCCCGCCGTCGGCAAGCCTCAGAACATAGCTGTGCGAATCGGGGATCCCCGGCAGGGGCACGCCCCTGAAGGATGCCGAGGCCGGGGGACCCTCGGCCAGCACCGACCCGTCTGAAAGCTTCCATTCCCTTTCGGAGGTTTCAGGGCCTTCGCCCTGGCAGGTCACCCCGGGTGAGTCTTCGAAGCCCGCCGCCGGCGGCGGCTCAAGGGGCCCTTTCAGCTCACCCACGTCCCTGTCCGTGTCACCGCACCTGCTGCAGAACCAGAAAGCAAGTGAGCCGCTCTGGTAGAACCTCGCCGTCCAGAGGTGCCTGTCGCCTTCACAACCCATTGAAACAACCCCTTATCTGACCTTTGTAAACACCGTAAACAGTTTTCCAGGGCGTAATATACCCCAAACACCCGGGAAAGCAGCAACTTCCTTCGGAAGTCAGCCCGGGTGAGGACCTCTGCCCGGTTTTCCAAAGGAGGGAAACATTGCTATGTTACCCGGTGCAATGCCAGCAGGGAAAGGAAAAAATGATAACCAGTACCGACTGGATACAGGAACTTGGTCTCCTTCCCCATCCCGAGGGAGGCTACTACCGAGAGTTCTACCGCTCGGGGCATTCCCTCGAGGCGGAGGTCCTTCCTTCCGGTTACAAAGGCAGGCGCAGCCTTGGCTCCATTATCTATTATCTGCTGACCGGGAACGATTTCTCGGCATTTCACCGGCTCCCTGCTGACGAAACCTGGCACTTCCACTACGGTTCGGCCTTCCTTCTTCACCTCATAAGCCCGGGGGGCATATACAGCAAGGTCAGGCTGGGGATGGACGTACATGTTGGAGAGGTGCCCTGCCACACCATACCCGCGGGGTATTTCTTCGGGGCCGAGGTGGCCGAGGAGAATTCCTTCGCCCTTGCGTCATGCACTGTAATGCCGGGCTTTTCCTTCGAGGATCTAATAATGCCCGGGAGAGACCAGCTCATAGGCATCTTTCCGGATCTTTCCAATGAAATAATGCATCTCACCAGGGAAAAGCGATCATGAACAAATTTGAAGACGTGATCCTCGACGACGACAACTGCTTCGCCTGCGGCACCGGAAACCCGTGGGACTCAGGCTGAAGTTCAGCATCGAACCGGATTCAGGCAGGGCGGAAGCCAGAACGGTGATAGCGGAACACTTCAACGGATGGTTCGGCGCGGTCCACGGCGGGATAATAACAACCCTGCTGGACGAAACAATGGTATACGCATGCACATCCATAGGATGGATGACCGTAACGGGCACCATCGAGGTGAAGTTCCACAGACCGGTCCCACGGAGGAGCCATAGTCATCACCGGAGAGGTGGAAGAGAACCGGGGAAGGTCCATAACCGCCAGGGGAAGGATCGAGCACAGCGGTGAGATCCTGGCCACCGCCAGGGCGGTAATGATCCCCATAAGGAACGATGAGAACGCCCTTGCCTCCATCAGGGACAGGCTCATTCAGTGAGAAGAGCCCTTCTGATACCCGGGATAGGCGGCACCGCCGACTGCTGGAACCCGCTATTCACAGGAAGGCTTCAGTCCTGTCTCACCGTTGATAAGGTGGAACTGCCCGGGGCCGGGGAAACCATAGGTCAGATGGCCGAAGGGCTATCCCTCTCACCGCCGCCGGATATCGTCATAGGCTTCTCCATCGGCGCCGCGGTGGTTCAGGAAATGCTGGTATCCCCCTCCTCCCGGGTTTCAATGGCTGTCCTGATGGCTCCCCCGGCGGGAAAACGTTTCCCCGGGCCGCCGAAGAGCGCCCACGATTTCTCCGACGGAAGGGGAAGGTGGTCCGCATCCATGCTGGAAATGATGTTCACCCCGGCCTGGCTGGCGGCCCATCCCGATGTCACCGAATTCTTTCCCCGGGTAAAGAGGTCCATTCCCGGGGATATCCTGAAGGTCCAGAGCCTGGCGATAAACAGTTGGAAGGGCCGCATTGAAGAACTTGCCCGGTTGAAGACGCCGGTGCTCATTCTGGCCGGTCGCCACGACATAATAACACCGGTGGTACATGCCAGGGCTCTCCACGAAACGATGCCCTGCTCCAGAATTACCGTCATGGAAACCGGCCATGGCTTTCCCTGGCAGTGTCCCGTTGAAACCGCGGACGCAATATTGGAGTTTGCCCGGTGAAAATACTAGGACAGATATCCGGAGGACTGGAGGAACTGGGTTCCAGGGAACTGGAAAAGCTGGGCGCCCTGTCAATAAGGCCGGTCTTCAGGGGGGTGTTCTTTGAAACGGACACCGCCGGCGCCATGAGGATAAACTACAACTCACGGCTTTTTGACAGGTTCCTGCTTCCAGTGGCCTCCTTCCCCTGCCACAACTCCGACCAGCTCTATTCCAAGGCCCTCAGGTTTCAGTGGGAGAACATATTCGGCATAAATTCCACATTCGCCATTTCCGCTGCTGTTTCCGGGGGAAAGATACGCCATTCAAGGTGGGCTGCCCTGAAGCTGAAGGATGCCATTGCGGATCACTTCAGGGAGATCTGCGGCAAAAGGCCATCGGTGGACAGGCACCTGGCCGACGTGAACATCGACCTCAGGGTGAGGGGAGCCGTGGCCGAGGTAAGGCTGGACCTTTCGGGAGGAGCCCTTCACAGAAGGGGTTACAGAAGGGAAACCATCAAGGCTCCAATGCGGGAGACCGTTGCCGCGGCGGCCCTTGAAATGACCGGATGGAACGGAGAGAAACCCCTGGTGGATCCCATGTGCGGTTCAGGCACCCTTCTATGCGAGGCCCTGATGAAGTACTGCAGGATCCCCGCCGGTTTCTACAGGGACAAATGGGGTTTCTATCGAATGGAGGGCTTTTCAAAGCTGGAATGGAAGAATGTGAAGGCCGAATCCGACAACGATATAATCTCCCTGCCCGAGGGACTGATCTCCGGCAGCGACATCTCACACCAGGCGGTTAACGCCGCCAGGGCAAACCTGGAGACCTTCCGACAGGGCGGCCTTGTGAAGGTCCGCCAGCAGGACTGGCACGATAACCCGGGCTATCGGTCAATGGTGATACTAACCAATCCGCCCCATGGAATAAGGCTAATGGAGGAAACCGCCGGGGCCCTGATCACCCAGTTCGGGGACTTCCTGAAACAGAGGTGCAGCGGTTCCGAGGCTTACATCTACCTGGGCGACACAGCCCTTCTGAAAAAGGTGGGGTTGAGGTCCACCTGGAGGAAGGAGCTGACCTCGGGGGGGCTGGACGGCAGACTGGCCAGGTACGACCTCTACTGATACTCCTCTATCACCTCTTCCATCAGTTCTGATATCCTCTTTGAAGAATAGGGCGTCACGGCGTCGGTTGCCGTGACCGCAGCCCAGGCCTTCCGGGCATTATCCATATCACTTCCGGCGGTTTCGAGAACTTCCTCCGGAGAGGGGAAGAACCTTGCCACTCCCTCGGCCTGGGCCGCCCGGGCAACCTTCGAGGCAACATATGAGAAAAGCCCGGTCTCATTCATGGAAGGGAGTATCCTTCCCGGTCCGATTATTCCCCTTACGGCGTAACCGGCGATGGCCCTCGCCGCGGACACCGCCATCCTGTCGGTTATGGAGGTGGCCCCGGTGAGCAGGACCCCCTTCAGTATTCCCGGAAAGCCAAGGGAATTGTTCACCTGGTTGGGGAAGTCTCCCCTGCCGGTGGCCACGATGGCCGCCCCGGCGTCCAGGGCCTCGGAGGGATAGATCTCGGGAACCGGGTTGGCGCAGGCGAAAACAATGGCCCCGTCGGCCATTTTCCTGATCCAGGCGGGATGAACCACATCCGGTCCCGGTCTTGATGCGGCAATGAACACATCGGCTCCCAGGGCGGCTTCCCTTATCCCCTCTATCTTCTCAGGGTTGGTCTTCATGCACAGCTCTCTGTGCCATGACCAGTCATCCCCCTGGAACTCATCCAGCCTGCCGGAGTGAAGACCACCTCCGGAATTGAAGAGGATCATCTTCTCAGGGTCGGCACCGGCGGTTATCGCCAGTCTTGCCGCGGTGGAGTTCGAAGCCCCTGCGCCGAAGAAGACCATTCTGACCTCTTCCAGCTTCTTGCCTACTATTTTCAGGGAGTTGAAAAGCCCGGCAAGTACAACGCAGGCTGTTCCCTGGGCGTCGTCGTGCCATACCGGCACCGGACAGGAGCTCTGGAGTTCCCGGAGCACCCTGTAGCAGCCGGGCTGGGCGATGTCCTCCAGGTTTATCGCCCCGAATGAAGGGGCAATGGCGTTCACGGTATTTACGAACCTGTTCATGTCTCCCCGGATGTCCAGGCACAGGGGAACGGCGTCGAAACCACCCAGGAGTTTCATTATGAGGGCCTTCCCCTCCATCACCGCCATACCCCCCGGGGGGTCACATCGCCGTCGCCCAGTACCCTGGTGGAATCGCTTACCACAGCCACGGTGCGTCCCCTGCAGGTGTGGGAAAAGGATACCTCGACATTGTCCCTTATGGCCCTGGAAACCGAGGAAACCCCCGGTGTGTACCAGGCCTCCAGCCAGCCGTGGTCCACCTGGTCCACAAGGGGAATGGTCATCATCTTGCCCCGGTAATGGCCGTGGGCGTCAAGGGAGAGGCGGTAAAGGAACTCCGTTGCCGCCTCGTCCCTGGTGTTCTCTGGAAGTCTTTCCCGCAGTTCTGCCAGGCCTGTGAAGGTGTCATTTCAATCCCCCGTGTTCTTTTCATAAATGTTCCCGCCATGAAGGTCCCAGGCCACGAATACCGGAAGCCGCTGAACCACCAGCAGGGATACCGCTTCGGGCCCCAGGTGGTCCCAGGCAATTACCCGCCTTGAAATGATCCGGGTGGCGCAGAGGGCGCCGGCTCCGCCCACCGCCGCCAGGTAAACGGCGCCGTATTCCGCAAGAGCGCCCTGGTGGCCCGGTCCATGTCCCCCTTGCCAATGGCGGTCCTCATTCCCATTTCCAGCATTTTTTTCGCGAAGGGCTCCATCCGTGAGGATGTGGTGGGCCCGCATGAGCCGCAGGGCCTGCCCGGGGGGGCCGGTGATGGGCCCATGTAGAAGACCGGGACCGACGAAAGGTCAAAGGGGGCGATGCCTGACTCGGTGATAAGCTGGTGGGCGGCGTCCCGGGCGCTGGCCACCACTCCCGAGATCATTATGAGCTCCCCGGCGGCGAGCTCACCCAGACAGGACATGTCCCCGGGAAATGTCAGACTTCGCATGAGGCCGCTCTGTGGGCATGGCACTCCACGCACACCGTTACCGGCAGTGATGCCATGTGGCAGGGCAGTTGGGCAATCCGGACCTCCAGCACAGTGGTTCCGCCGCCAAAGCCCTGGGGTCCTATTCCCAGGGCGTTAAGCCTGTCCCTCATTCTGTTCTCCAGGACCGCCAGGGCCGGTTCCTGATTCCCGGAGCCCGGCTCCCTGAAGAGGGCCTTCTTTGCCAGTATGCCGCTTGTTTCAAGTGTTCCCCCTATACCTATGCCCAGGAAGACCGGCGGGCAGGCCCTGGAGGCCCCTGCTTCAAGGCACCTTTCCGCCAGGCCCATGACCCCCTCTTCCCCGGAAAGGGGCGGAAGCATGGCGGAGCGGGACACATTTTCGCATCCCGCTCCCTTGGCCATGATGGATATCTTCAGCCCACTGCCCCGGACATGGTCGATATACAGCACCGCCGGGGAATTGCTCATGGTGTTGGCCCTTCCGGTGAGGGGAGGGAAGACCTGGGAGGGGCGAAGATACCATTGCGAACAGGCCCTTCGAACCCCTTCGTCAACGAATTCACTCAGTGGGCCGTTCTCAAGGCACACCAGATTGCCCAGCTCGATATGGACCACTGCGGTGCCGGTATCCTGGCATATGGGAAGGCCGGTCTCCCCGGCGCAGCGGAAGTTCTCCAGCTCTATGGCCAGGGCTTCCCTGCCAGGGCCGGGAGGCTCCCCCTCAAGTGCCTGTTCAAGAAGGTTCTTTACACCGGGATCAGGGGTGGTGCACACCTCTTTGTAGAGGTATGCGACCGCTTCTGCCACAGCTTCGCCCCGGATCATTCTCACTTCGTTGGTCATAGGGGGTAATATGCTGCTTTCGCTCATTCCCTGACATGTTCCAGCCCCACGGAGATAAGTGTTTCCACATGGGAATCAGCCAGGCGGTAATGAACATGCCTGCCTTGCTTCCTTTTATCCACAAGACCGGCGGTCCTCAACAGCCTCAGCTGGTGTGAAACGGCGGAGACGGATACATCCAGCTGCTCGGCAATGGCGCAAACGCACTCCTCACCCTTGAGAAGGATAAGGAGTATTCGCAGCCTGGTGGGATCCGAGGCGTTCCTGAAAAGGTCGGCAAGGCTCTGAAGCTCTTTATCGTTCACATACTCCACATTCACACCCCCGGGATCCCTCGCTTTTTCCTGAAGACCTGAGTTTTTTCAGTATCCCTTTAACTGCAAGTACTATCATACCGGAATAGAGCAGCCCCGCGGCAATCCCCGGCAGAAGCCCCGAACCCTCTGAGTGCCCCTGGAGGGGCGGAAGCGGCGCCGGTATCTCAAGGCCGTTGAGAAGAAGGCCGGCGAGGAGGCTTATTCCCGTCACCGAAATGATGTAACTGTTGAAGGAGACCTTACCTAGTGTCTTGCGCACCGCTCCCATGGTGGCGGCGTTGGTAACCGGGCCGGCAAGAAGGAAAACGAGGGCGCTGCCCACGGGAAATCCCGCGTGAACCAGAGCGGCGGCCACGGGTATTGAGGATACCGAGCAGACATACAGGGGTATTCCCAGGGCAAGGGCGGCAAGAAGACCAAGGGGACCAGAAAGCAGAGGGTATCCGGAAAGCTGCCCTGGCTCAACGAAGAGCATTATGAGGACGGACACCCCTATCCCCCCCAGCAGCCAGAGGTATATGTCGGCAAAGAGGGTCTTGAAGGCGTAGTTCCATATTCTTTTCAGAATGCCCCCTCCTCCCGGAGGACCTCGGCTTCCCCGGGTCGGTAACCGGGTTCCCGCCTTCGATGAGATCCACCGTGGTTCCGCTTATCACTCCGGAGATGAAGGCGGCGGCAACCTTCACAAGGGCCACCGGCCAGCCGAGCATGGCCCAGGTGGGAAGAATGGAGTCCACACCGGTCTGGGGGGTACTGGACAGGAAGCTGACCACCGCCCCCCTGCTGGCGCCCTCCTTCCTGAGTGAAAGGGCGGCGGGGAGCACCCCGCATGAGCACAGGGGGAGTGGAATGCCTATGAGGCTTGCCTTCACGGCGCTTCCGGCACCGGGTTTCCCCATGTGCCTGAAGATCCTGTCCTTCTTGACGAAGACATGAAGCAGACCGGCGATGAACAGGCCAAGGAAAAGCGAGGGGGCAAGGGCCTGGCCGGTTGACCAGAAGCCCCCGGCAAGCTCTGTGAGAAAGGACATGGAAACCTCCGCGGTAATTGTTATACTTGAACAACTGTTCAAATATAAGAAAGCGTAAGGTTCAGTGCAACCATTCCAGGTTCAGCCCCCGGCCAGCATGCCTTTCAGGGATAACTCCACCGGCGCAGCCGCCTTCGACAGAGTGTTCAGGAAGGGGTCCTCCTCCGGTGACGGCCTGATGGCACCGTAGTCGTCGATTATTCGAAGGCCTCTGGTCATGTCCTTTTCCCGGGACCTCCGGGCGCCTTCCCTGATCTGGGCTATGAGGTCAAGGAGTTCCCCGGCCTCCCCGGGGTTCATGGAGCCGGACCGGTATATCTCCAGAAGCCGGAATGTCCTGAGGCACTTCCTGTAGGCTGAGATCCCCGCAAGGCGGTCTGTCTCCGTTACGAAGTTCTTTCCCGCTCCCTCGGGGGTGATCCCGTTGCAGGCCTCCAGCCTCGCCAGCGCGTCGGCCACCCCTTCAAGTACTGAGGGGGTAAAAACGCCGGTTTCCACAGGTGTCTTCACCGATCTCGTTCTTTGCCTGTACTTCCAGAGGTTCCTCAGAAGGGAATAGAGGTTTGAATGAAGCATCCAGCCCGGAACAAGCCGGCACCAGCCTCGGGAACACCATCCGGTCTGGCCATGGGCAGCGTGATGAGGGAGAAGGGGTATTCCACCCTCTGGGGAAGGGTGGTCATTCCGGTGGCAATAACGGAATAGGGGCTTCGGCTGAAATCCGAGGGGAACTTCACCGATGTGCCCAGGCCAAAGAAAAACCGGTTCCCGGCCGGATCTCCTGGTCGGGGAGCCTTGAGGTGTGATTGCTTCCTATGTTGGCTCCGTAGCCTATGTTCCCCCTGCCCCCGGGCCATAGCGCCGCTATGAGAAGGGACTGATGGTGCATTCCGGTGAGTGGGCCCACGACCGATGCGGTGATCTCCCCCTGACCCAGAACGCTGTCCGCCCCGAGGAAGGATGATGTGAGCTTGCCGTGCTTCTCCACCAGGGAGCATTCTCCTGCTATGGAATCCTGAACCGCGGCCATGGAGTCCGCTGAGGCGTTCCACTGCAGTACGCTGTTCCTTACCAGTGAGCCGTCGCAGGCCGACGAACCGGGGAAGAGCAGTGAGCCCCTTACGGCGCATGCTCCGTCCACCGACGAATTCTCAAGGAAAACACTGTTCTCTATCACCGGGCAGCACCTGATCAGGGAATTCTTTCCGATGGAGCCGAAAAGGCTGTCCTTCATTCCTTCAAGGAGTTCCCTCAGCTCTGGAACATGTTCCCTTCCCGGTGCCGAGGCCAGAAAGGCAGCATCCCCGTGGGTCATGTTACCGAGGAGGGGGATGGCCCTTTCCCCGGTTTCCAGCCCCCCCTGTATGCTTGCCTGAAGAAAGCCGGGAAAACCCTTCCATTCCACGGAGCCGCAGTATTCCACCCGGGCACCGGGGAAAAGGGTGTATCCGCTTACAAGGCCGGTGGATACCACCGTGACAGGTCCGATGATACGGCAGTTGGAGAAAACCGTTCCGGACAGTTCGCCTCCGGGCAGATGAATGGATACATCCCCGTTGAAGCGGCAGTTCCTTATGAGTTCTAAACCGGTGGAACCGGTGACCTTTACGCCCTTCCAGTTCCCGGAGTGGCACCCCCGGGAAACCAGGCCCTTTATCTCCCCTTCAGTGACATCCCTGAGCTCCCGGTGAAAAAGGTTTCCAGCACCGGGAAAAAGGGCCTTGAAACCAGTGAAGTCATACAATGCGGTTCCTTCTTTCACCACGGGTCCAGGCGGCTATGTTCATGAGTGCCTCGGTGGTTCGTCTCTGGAGGGCCTCGGATGTGTTGTAACCCACATGGGGGGTAATTATCACGCCGGGAATATCCCTGAGGGGGCTGTTACCGGGCAGGGGTTCCGGGGTGGTCACATCAAGGGCCGCCCCGCCGAGATGGCCGGAGGACAGCAGCCGCAGCAGGGTTTCCTGGTCCACAAGCCCCCCCCTGGCGGTGTTCACGAGAATTGCTCCCTTTTTAAGGCTGATAGCCTGTCTTCATTAAGGAAGAACGCTGTTTCCCCGGTAAGGGGAAGGTGAAGGCTGATGATGTCCGATCCCCGGAGGACCTCGTCCAGTTCAAGGTACTCCCCGGGAAAAGCGGAGCTTCTTGACCTGCTCCAGCCCACCACCCTGCACCCTGCGGTCTTGAAAAGCTCAGCGGTCCGGTTTCCAATGCTGCCTGTTCCAATGATGCCCACGGTCTTTCCGCATAGTTCAATACCGTGTTCCCGCCTGGGGTCCCTGAGGGACTTAACCGTGAGGGCGAAGGCAAGTTCGGAAACGCTTCGAGTGGAATAACCGGGCACATTGCTCACCGCCACGGAGAACTCACTGGCGGAGTGGGTATCTATGTGGTCGTATCCGGTGAATGCAACGGATACGATACCGCCGGTGAGCTTCTTCATCATCTCCCGGTCGACGGAGCGTCTTACTGTGATAAGGGCCCGGTGTCCGTCGGGTTCGTTCCCCCCCTGTATCTTCCATCCCGGAAGGATACCCGCCGCGGCGGCGATGGTCCTGGCCGGGGATATGCCCGGCTCCTGAAGTATGAGCAGCCTGTTCAAATCAGAGACTTTCCAGAAGATTCACCAGGAAGGCAAGGAAGAGGTCCACCGATTCGATGCGGACCGACTCTCCGGGCACATGCACATCGTTGATGTCCGGCCCGAGGCTTATCATGTCCAGGTCTCCGGCCCTCTGCCCTATGATGCCGCACTCAAGGCCTGCGTGTATCGCCTCGATGGAGGGCTCCATTCCCAGTATCTCCCTGCAGGATTCCCCGGCTTTTTCAAGGAGTTCCGATGAGGTGTCCGGGGCCCAGCCGGGATAACCCTTCCCCGGAACACACCTTCCGCCGGCAAGCCTGCCCCCGGCGGTAATGGAATCGGTAAGGGCGTTCTTGGCGGATTCCAGGGCACTCCTTACACTGAGAAGTATCTCCAGGGAATCTTCCCTCCAGGAGGCGATTGCCAGGTTGCAGGAGGTTTCCACGAGGTCGTCCACCACTCCGCTCATTTTTCCACGCCATGGGGCAGCGCCAGGAGAAGGTCGATCATTGATGACGAGGAATCACCGGTGAGCCTTTTGTCAACACTGCACTCCCTGCACTTCACGGATATGCTTTCCTCGATGCCGGCATACTCCTCGGCGAGATCCTTCCTTATAAGGGAGCAGAGGGTTCTCGCCCTAACGGGATCGTCAACGGAAGCACCGCCGAGGCCTGTCTTGGTATGGCGTTGTGCTTCGTGCCTCCGGTGAATCTCACCAGCCTTCCGTTCATGGCTTCCCTGAGCTGATGGCATATCCTCGCGGCAAGTTTGATGGCATTGGCGTTCTCGGAGCCTATCTCCATTCCGGAATGGCCTCCGTTCAGCCATCCACGGTTATCTCCACACCGGTTCCGGAATACTCCTCGAACCGGCCTTCGAGGGTGATCATCACATCCCTGCCCCCGGCACAGCCGATTATGAGAACACCGAGCTCCTCGGAATCCAGGTTGATCAGCCTTTCGGCCTGAATCCATTCCGGAGCCATTCCCAGGGCGCCTATCAGCCCCCGCTCCTCGTCCACGGTGAAGACGCATTCAAGGGGGGGAAGGCCGGGGTACTCTCCGTCAAGAAGCTCCAGCATCACCGCAACGCCTATTCCGTTGTCCGCACCCAGGGTGGTTTCCCTTGAGATCAGCACTTCCCCTTCGATCTCGGCGTTGATGGGTTGGGTAAGGAAGTCGTGTGTACTGCTGCTGGTCTTCTCCCCCACCATGTCAATATGGGCCTGGATGGCCACCGGTTCACCCCTGCCCGGTTTCCTTACAAGTACGTTGCCAAGCTGTCGGAGGAGCACTCAAGCTCCCTTTCCCCGGCGAAGTTGATAATGTATCTGGACAGTGCCGACTCATTTCCGCTTGTATGGGGGATTCCGCAGATATCCCTGAAAAACCTCCATACCGGTTTATCCTTCAGTTCCCCTGGAAACATCAGAGCTCCTGTTCGAAAGTTTTGAGAAAGTGCCGAAACACTACTTTTCCCGTGTTGAGATCCGGTCCCCCTGAAGGGTTTCTTCCAGGCTGAGGCCGTTCTTCCTGAATATTTCGGGGTCGGCGGCGAAACAGGCGTTTCCGCTCTCCCTGTCAAACTCCGGATGGAACTGGGTTCCAAAAAGTCTGAGCTCCATGTTAACGAAGGCCTGTATCTCGGTGTGGGAGTTGGAAGCGGTTATCACCGAGCCCGGGGGAAGCCTGACCGCTCGGTCGTAGTGGGACTGCCAGACGCGAAGCATACCCGCCGGGCCGGGAACCGGCCATGACGGAAGGAAATTCACAGGAAGCCAGCCAACCTCCGCCGAGGGGCATTTCCCCACGGCGTCCCTTCCGCAGAGGGCCATTGCCAGAAGCTGGTGGCCGTAGCAGATGCCCATTTGAGGCACCGAGCCCGTGGATGACCTGATGAACTCCCGGGCTCCTTCCAGAAAGGGGTGTGAATCGGTGATGGACAACGCCGAACCGGAATGGACCACAGCACTGTAACAGGAGGGGTCCAGGGCCGGGAAAGGGCTTTCCGACCGGATTCTCAGCACGCATAGAGGCTCTTTGAACCACCTGCCGATGTTGTCGCCGGATCTGCGGTCAACGGAATAGTCAAGGATAAGAACCGGTTTTTCCATCTGCCACGCCCCTCTGAAAGGAATTGTTCACCACAACAATAACCAACACCTGAAAACATTTGCAACAAGCATTGTCCGGCAGTATCATTCCTGCAATGCCGAAGGGAGAATATGTCACCGGGAATCATTGCCAGGAAGAACCCATTCCCCTACTTCCGACCGGTCAGTCCCGCCAGGAAACTGCTTGTGCGAATGGACACCACCAATTACTGCAACCTCAGGTGCTCGATGTGTCCCATGCGTCTTTCCGACGGCGACCGGAACAGAAAATGGCACCACATGGAACAGGAGTCTTCGACAGGATATCCTCGGAGGTCTTCCCCCTTGCCCGGACCGTTGGCATCTCCTGCGGGGCGGAACCCCTGGCCAACCCCCGTTTCACCCACCATCTGAGAGCCCTGTATGAAAGCGGTGTTCCCTACCGGGAAATGGTCACCAACGGCACCCTTCTAACCCGGGGGATCATCGATGAACTGCTTGAATACCCCCCACCAGCCTCTTCGTTTCCGTGGACGGCGCCACCGGGGAGACCCACGGAAGGATCAGGGACGGAGCCGACCTCAGCCACATAGTTAGAATGCTGAGGTTACTGACCCGGCTGAAGGGAAGGCGGAGGTTCCCCATGATAGGCCTAAGCACCACCCTTCAGCGTGACAACTACCATGAACTGGAGGGGATCGTTTCCCTGGCCGCCGACGTGTCCGCCAGCTCCTGTGGTGTGGTTCCCCTGGTTCCCTACCAGGGGCTGAACACCATGGACAGAGTGGTTGACATTGATTCACCCGATGTGGCGGAGCACATTCGCAGGGCCGGGGATAAGGCGGAAAAGCTGGGAATACGCTTCCACCTGTCCCAAAATGTCTCCCGGGGCGGTGCCCCACATCCCTGTCCCTATCTTGAAAGCACCGTTTACATAGACCCCGACGGCTCAATTTTCCCATGCCCCTACTGGAACACGGAGAACCCCCTGGGCAATGTCATGAAGGGTTTTCGGGGAATATGGCGGGGAGAAACCTATGAGAGGCTCCGCGCAGGGGAGTTCAAAAAGGAAGACAACTGCCCGGCCTGCCCCGAGATTACCCGTGGAACCAGAGAGGTCATAAAGGGAAAACAATGATCAGGGGAAGGCGGTAATTCCCATGAATGAGGTTACCTTCCACTGGTCATCCTCGTAGTCGAGAAGGGCCTGCTGGGGGATCTCTGCCCCGCTTGCGGTTTCAAATATCATTTCAACCGTTGCCCTGCGCCTGTCAACCATTACCGTATCTATCCTGAGTTCATAGGGTATGTATCTGGCGCTGATCATGGGAAGGGAGAGTGTCTGGGCCAGATAGTCCACCGGATCCCAGTTCCTGGCGGTTTCCAGCTCGATCTGGTAACCGGCGCTGGTAAGCCGTCTGAGGGTGCCTTCGGGGTCGCTCCTGAGGCTCTGTTTGATGGTGTTCAGCATAGCCTCCACCTGGGCCATGGCTTCAGTGGAGAAAAGTTCTGCCGCCACAGGACCTTCGCCGCTCTGGAGGGCATCCATGAACTGTTCGACACCGGCCCTTACAAGAGAATCGGTTTCAGCATCTGCCCCGGCTGATGAGCCGGCGAAGAAGGCTAAAAATACAAGCAGTACGAGATTTCTCATGCTTCCCCTCCGTGAGTGTTCTCCACAGCATAATAGAAAAAGCTGGAGCAAGCCGCAAGGGGCACCGGACTAAAGGTTTTCTCCCCAAATAACCAGCGTGTTCTTCAACCCCTCAAGGGCGATCTCCAACCCCTCCACGGCCACCCATTCCCGTCTGGAATGGAACAGCTCACCCCCGGTGGGAAGGTTGGCGGTGGGAACCCCCATGAAACTCAGCCTCGAACCGTCGGTGCCTCCCCTGATGGAGCCCTCCACGGATTCCAGACCCAGGCGGCGAAACCCCTCAAGGGCGTAGTCAAGCAGCCTTCTGTCCTTCCGCAGTATCTCCCCGGGATTGCTGTACTGCTCCTTCATCTCCAGTTCTATACCGGCGCCGGGAAAAAGTGCCGCCAGACAGTCCCTTATGGCCTCCATCCGCCTCCGGCGCTGAACCATTCCCTCGGTGGTGAAATCCCTGAGGATGGTCTTCACCTCGGCAAAGCCGGTGGTTCCCCTGACACTCATTGGATAGTCATATCCCTGGAGGCCCCTGCTGTTCTCCGGCATTTCCTCGGAGGGCATCAAGGAGACCAGCTCCCCGGCTATTCGAACGGCGTTGATCATGCTGCCGGCGGCGCTTCCCGGGTGAACTTCCCTGCCGGTTATTCTCCAGTCCGCCGACCAGGCATTGAAGGTTTCCGAGGAAACTTCCGTGACCTCACCGCCGTCGACGGTATAGGCGAAGCTTGCTCCGAACCTGTCCACATCGAAGTTGTCCACCCCCTGCCCACTTCCTCGTCCGGTGTGAAGGCAACGGTTATTCCGGGCCTTCTGACCAGGGGATTTTCCATGAACCATCTGCAGGCCTCCATTATTATCGCCACACCGGCCTTGTCGTCGGCACCGAGAAGTGTGCTTCCGTCGGAGGTGATAATGGTGCCTCCACGGTAACGGTCCATGTCGGCGCACTCTTCGGGATCTATCACCACGCCTTCCGAAAGGGTTATGGCCCCTCCGTCCCAGTTCTCGTGAAACACAGGCCTGACATTCTCACCCGGGGCTTCCGGGGATGTGTCCACATGGGCGATGAGACCGATGACCTCATCCCCCTCCCCGCCGGGCACCCTTCCGTAGAGAACCCCTTCGGTGGACAGGTGGACGTCCTCCATGCCCATGTCGGCCATTTCCCTCTGGAGGATCCTCAACAGGTCGAACTGAATCCCCGAAGAGGGGCTTCCCTTTCCCGAAGGATCCGAGGCGGTGTGAACGGCTGCGTACCTTATGAACCTTTCCACGAGGGAATTCATGGGTTGCTCCTTTCAGGGAATATTGTCCGGATAGTATAATTGCCAGCAGAGCAGCCAACCATAATAGGGAGTGTGCACCGAATGAACCGTTTCCTCACGGAAAGGGACATCGCCCGGTTTCTGGGCCAGAGCCTGCCCGACGCAAGGAAGGCCATAGGCGGCAGCAGGCTTAAAAGCATCCTGCGCCAGGGGCATACGGTTTACCACCGGGACGACGTTATGAACTGGATGGCGGAAAATTTCAGTTCCCTGACCACCGAAAGGCTCATGAAGGCCGATGTATCCTCCGGTGACCACGGCGGTCTCGATCCCTTCACCTGCGGTCTGACACAGCTCCTCCAGGGAGGCAGGGTCTTCTTTCCTCCGAAAACATCCACCAGATCCTCGGTGTTCAGGTGCCTTTCCGAGAAGGCGGTGGAACTCGGTGCCGTCTACGACCAGAACGAACTCAGGGAACAGCTGGAAAGCCGGGAAGATGTGGTTTCAACCGCCCTCAGGTGCGGCGCCGCCCTGGTACATCCCTGGAGATAGCGAAGATCTATGTGGAGCATGAACTTCTGCTTCTCATGATACCCCCCCACCCCCATCCCCTTCGGGGGAACCGTCGGGAAGGCTCCACTTCCCTTTTCTTCCTTCTGCTCTTTCCCGACCCCCACAGACATATTCACATACTGGCCAGGCTGAACAGACTTTTGAGAGATCAGGAATTCATTGAGTCCCTTCTTGAGTCCATAACTGAAGAAGAGGTGATAAACGCCGTTGAACACCGCGAACTGGAAGTTATCAGTTCAAGTGTCAAGAGCTGATTGGAGGAAGGGTGAAAGCATTTAAGGGAAGAGATATAATCTCTCTCAGGGACATGACCATCGAGGATCTCTGGACCATCGTGAACACGGCGAAGGAGGTAAAGGAGGGGGGGCACAGGAACTGTCTAGCCACAAGACAATTGCCTCCCTGTTCTTCGAACCGTCCACCAGGACCAGGCTGTCCTTCGAGAGCGCCGTGATGAAAGCGGTGGAAAGGTATTCGGTTTCGCCGACCCCGGGGCCTCATCCCAGAAGAAGGGTGAGTCATTCTCAGATTCAATAAGGACGGTAACCGGCTACTGCGATGCCATGGTCATTAGACACCCGGTGGAAGGCGCCGCCAGGCTTGCAAGCGAAACAGCCACGGTTCCCGTTATAAACGCCGGCGACGGCGCCAACCAGCACCCCACCCAGACCTTCCTTGACCTGTTCACCATCAACGAGGAGTTCGGAAGGCTGAACGACCTTAAGATCGGCATAATGGGAGACCTGAAGTATGGAAGAACGGTACACTCCCTCACCCATGCCATGTCCCTTTTCAATGCCGAGATGATCTTCATCTCGCCTCCCTCCCTTCAGATGCCCCCCACCATGCTCAATGAGCTGGACGAAAGGGGTATCACCTACTCAACCGCCATGACCCCCGAGGAGGCCGGAAGCATGAACCTGGATGTGCTTTATGTCACCAGGATCCAGAAGGAAAGGTTCGGAGACCCCCAGGAGTACAAGAATGTGGCCCACAGCTACAGGATAACCAGGGAGACAATAAAGGAACTCGGCTCAGGGGTGAGAATAATGCATCCACTCCCCAGGGTTGACGAGATAGCCGAGGAAGTGGATTCCACACCGAACGCCATCTACTTCAGACAGGCCCACAACGGGGTTCCCACCAGACAGGCGCTTCTGGGGCTGGTTACAGGAGGTATAAGCTGATGGACAGGGCATACAAGGTTTACGCCATAGACAACGGTACGGTCATCGACCACATCCCCACCCCCCTGGCCCTCAAGGTGGTGGAGATACTGGGCATAGGCAACGAGGGCATATTCACCATAGGCGTGGGGTTCCACTCAAAGAAATACCCCGGGGGCAAGGACATAGTCAAGATAGAGAACCGTATTCTCCTTGAAAGCGAAACCGACACCATAGCCCTCATCGCCCCGGACGCCACCATAAACATCATAAGGGAGGGCAGTGTAAGCGAAAAAAGGAGGATCTCAGTTCCCCGGGTGATACACGGAGTGATGGAGTGCCCCAACCCCAACTGCGCCACCAACAGGCTCGGCGCCCACAGGCACTTCACCCTGGAAGACAAAAAGGCCGTGAAGTACCGCTGCGCCTACTGCGAAAGGGTAACCGAGGTTTCTCCAAAGAACCTCACCGCCCCGGAATAGCAGCACTTCCACAGAAAAGCTGAAGCCCCGGCGGAACCGGGGCTTCAATCGTTCATGGTTCATCCGCTAGGGCAGAACTACCACCCTCTGGGCGGCCATTGTTTCAGGTGTCTGCATTATCACGGAATAGTTGCCCGCGGGAAGAGCGGAAACCACAGCCGTGTAGACACCGGGGGTCATTTCACCCTGGTTCACAACGGCAACTGTCCTTCCGGTAACATCGTACACCGCAACGCTCACCCTGCCGGCCTGCTCGACATTGTAGCCTATGGTGAAGGCTCCGGAGACTGGGTTGCCGGACATGATCCAGACCTTCCTGCCGTCGATGGGGGCGGTGCCCTGGTCTTCAAGACTGACCGGATCCCAGAGGACTGTAACATCCTTCAGGGAAGGGGTGGCGTTGGGATTGCTGGTTGCCAGCTCCACCCGGTACTGCAGATAGCTTCCGCCCTGGGAAACCACCGATGAGAGGTCGCCGGGGGAGGTTATCCAGGCGCTCCAGGGGCCCATGTTCCCCGAATCGTAGGAGGTCTTCAGCTGGAACCTTACGCTGGTTCCCCCGGGAAGGGTTGTTGCCCAGTAGATGTAGTCCCACTCCACCATGTTGGGGTCCGGGGGCTCGATGTTGATTATGGAACTGCGAAGTATTCCGGGGGAGGTGAATCCGCTCACCCTCCACCAGCTTATCTTGTCACCGTAGAAGGCGCAGCCAGGACATCAGGGGCTCCGTCGCCGTCGATGTCCCCGGCGGAAACACCCAGTGCGCCCTGGAAATAAGTTGAAACCGAGAATGTTTCCCAGGCCTCACCGAGGTATTCCCTGTTCTTGCACCAGATTATCTTGTCCTCGCCAAGACTGGCGGCGGTGATGTCGGGATAGCCGTCGCCGTCCATGTCATGGGCGCTGATGTCGTAGATCTGCTGCCCGGAGGCGCCGTTCATCTGGTGTGAGGTCCAGGAACTCTGGGTATCGAGGAAATCGTACCACCTGAGGTTGCCGGTGCTGGAGGAGGAGGCTACCGCGAAGTCGTCGGCGCCGTCGTTGTTGAAGTCGGCAACGGTTATGGAAACCGGGTTGTTGTAGTTGTTCTCGATGGTGTATTTCGACCATGAATAGCCGTAGGGCGATTGTGAAATGTAGGCAACCACATCGTTCTGGCTGTTGCTTGCGGCGGCCACGTCGATGTGGCCGTCTTCGTTGAAGTCGCCCACATCAACAGCGTAGGCCCCCATGAGGGCGCCGTCGATGTAGTTGATGTTCCAGTTGTTGGATGTGCCGTCGTTCTTCCACCAGCACACATCGCCGGAGAGGGAGGAAACACCCACCACATCGGTGTTGCCGTCGCCGTCGATGTCCGCTGCCCTTATCTGTCTGGCGTCGAAACCGGAAGCGATGGTGGTACTTGCGCTCCAGCCCCCGGGGAAGTAGCGGAAGAGGATGATCTTGTCCTCATCGCCGCTGGATGCCACGATGTCCCTGTAGCCGTTCCCGTCGAAGTCGGCCACGGCGATGAACCTGGGATTGGAGACCGATCCGACGGTGCGCTTGGTCCAGGAGGTTCCCTGTCCGTTGGTGTTCTCCACCCAGAAGACATCGTCGGAGTTGTAGCCGCAGGAGGCTACGTCGAGATCGCCGTCGAGGTCCATGTCAACGGCTATCACATAGTAGGGACCGTTGCTGGTGGCGATGGAGTTCTCGCTGCGGTCCACAATGAGCTTAAGCTGGCCGGGTTCGGTGTCCCAGTCCATCTCGTCGGCCACATCGAACCTGTTTGACCAATCGGTGACCGGTCCGGGTATACCCGGGCCGCCTTCCCATGTGGTCTGGGTCTCACTTTCGGCGTAGGCCCCGGTGAAAACCAGAAGCAGAACCGCGCATAACAATAGATTCCTCATGTATATTCCCCCTTTTAAATTGGCGTACGCGTAATCCGTGAAAGTATCGCATAAAAACCGGCAACAGTCAATACCTTAGGAGATTAACCGTTTTGCCCCGGGACCTCTTGTTAAGGTACCGGTCCCGCTCGCTGAAAACGCATCCGCAGTAGGGCTGTCTGTACATCCCCGCTTCCCGGGACAGGGCAATGGACCTTTTGTAGAGGTGGGTGAAGTCATGGTGAATGTATTCCACACCGACTGTCCGGGCTGCTTTCTCCCCGGCTTCACGGATCATCTCCCGGTTCTGGTAGGGGCTGACCAGCAGTGTGGTTGTAAACCGTGGAATACCCATCTCAGAAGCCCTGACGGCGGTTTTAAGCATTCTGTCCAGGAAACAGGCTGAACACCGGTTTCGGGCTCCCAGGAGCATCTCCAGCGTTGCCTCGAGGGGATAGTCCCGGAATATCTCCACAGGAAGATCCACCCCGGGGGCCCAGGCCTCCAGTGCGTCGATCCTTCGTTTAAGTTCCTTCCAGGGCTGTATGGCCGGGTTGTAGAAATACCCGGAAACGGAATCTCCACCGGAGCGAAGCTCCTCCAGAACAGCGGTTGCGCAGGGAGCGCAGCAGATGTGAAGCAGGATACTGTCCATCAGAGGGGAAGCTCCTCCTGTCCGGCCCTGGTGTAGCCAAGGTGCCTGTAGGCAAGACCGGTGGCCACCCTTCCCCTGCTGGTCCTGTTCAGGAAACCCCTGGCCAGAAGGAAGGGTTCAACAACGTCTATCAGCGTGTCCCGTTCCTCGTTGAGGGTAGCGGCAATGGCGGATACGCCCACGGGCCCTCCGCCGTAGTGCTTTATTATCACCGTGAGATAGCTTCTGTCCAGGCGGTCGAGACCCGCCTCGTCAACTCCATTGATGTCCATGGCCTCGATGGCGGTACCTTCGTCCACCGCTTCACGGCGCATTACCTGGGCATAATCCCTGACCCTCTTCAATAGCCGGTTGGCTATTCTGGGCGTGCCCCTGGATCGCAGGGCCACTGATTCGGACCCCCCTTCGGTGATGGGGGTTTCCAGTATGCCCGCCGACCGCCTGATAATTGTGCAGAGGTCGTTGCTGTCGTAAAACTCCAGATGCATGGAGAAACCGAACCGGTCCCGGAGGGGGCCGGTGATGAGCCCGGCCCTGGTGGTGGCCCACTATGGTGAAATGGTTCAGTTCCAGCTTCACCGTTCTGGCGTGGGCCCCGGGTCTATCACCATGTCTATCTGAAAATCCTCCATGGCGGGATAGATGTACTCCTCCACTATCCTTGGAAGCCTGTGTATCTCGTCAATGAAAAGAACATCCCCGCGGGAAAGGTTGGTGAGTATCCCCACCAGGTCAGCCGGCCTTTCAAGGGCAGGGCCTGAGGTGCAGACGATCTCCGCGTCCATTTCCGCGGCGATCACGTGGGCCAGTGTCGTCTTTCCGAGGCCCGGAGGGCCGTGGAAAAGCAGATGGTCCAGGGGCTCGCCCCTCTCCCTTGCGGCCTGAACCGCTATCTTGAGGTTCCTGATAATTCGTTTCTGCCCTATGTACTCCGAGAAATCCTTTGGCCTCAGGGAGGTGAACTCCCTCTCCTCGGAGGCGTCGTCGGTGCTTCGTATGATGGATTCCAGGGACATTTCAGCTCCTTGCCTTCATGGCGGCCCGGACTATCTCCGAAGGGGATGCCGTGGGACCGGTCTTCTCCACCGCGGCGTTGACCAGCGAGACAGCCTCCGATGGCGGAATACCCAGCTGTTCGAGGATGGCCCTTGCGTCCGAGGCGTTGCCGGGCCGGGTAGAAGAAGCCGAAGTTTCGGTGCTGAAACCGGATAATGAGTCCTGCAGCTTGGCAATGATCTGCTTCGCCCTGGAGCTTCCGATACCCGGCAGGGATTTGAGGACGCCTATGTCCCCTGCTGCTATGGCGGAGGCCAGCTCCCCCGGGGGAATGGTCATGGCCCTTACGGCGGCCCGAACACCTATTCCGGAAACGCTTATGAACTTCGTAAAGAAGTCGCGGTCCCTGGTGGATGGAAAGGCAACCGCAAGGGGAACCCCCCGGTTCCCCTCGTTGATTATCTGAAACAGAAGGTGATAACGGGCTTCCTCTCCAACGGAAACATGTCTGAGGAAATAGCCCGGGGCCAGAAGACTGAGGACCACCGGGCCAACCTCCAGAAAGATATTCTGGCCGTCGGTTCCCCATACCCTTCCGCTTATGCTCTCAAGCATGCCTCTCCCCTTCGTAGAGTGCCAGGGCAACGGCAATGGCGTCGCTTACATCCAGGGGTTTCAGCTCACCCTTCATGGCGAATATCCTTCTTACCATTCCGTTCACCTGTATCTTGCTCGCCCGTCCGTTCCCGGTGACGGACTTTTTCACACGGCTGGCAGGTATGGATTCCACCGGAATCCCCTTCAGCCCCGCGGCAAGGCAGAGAACTCCCCGGGCATGCCCCATTATTATGGCGGTGGTGGGGTGTTTGTAGTGGGAGTAAATTTTCTCCAGGCCCATCACCTGGGGCCGATACTTCTCGATCACCTGGGCAATTCCCTGGTAAAGCTCTGTCAGCCTGGGGGTTATGGGGTCGGAAGCCCTTGTTCTGATGGTTCCTGCGTCAAGAAGCTTCAGCGAGGAGCCCCGTGAGGCTATCACTCCGAACCCGGTTATGTTCAGGCCGGGATCCACCCCCAGGATAATTTTGTCAGGCAACTACTCCGCCATGTCGAAGTTGGTGTGCAGCGCCTGTACATCGTCGTGCTCCTCCAGGGCCTCCAGAAGCTTGATCACCTTATCCGCCTCCTTGCCCTCCAGTTCAACGGTGTTGGCGGGAACCTTCGTGACCTCGGCGGACTCCACGGCTATGCCTCCGGCTTCAAGGGCCTTCTTAACCTCAAAGACCTGCTCAGGTGATGTGGTTGCTATTATCACGCCGTCCTGCTCCTGGACATCCTCCAGACCGGCTTCCAGGCCGGCTTCCAGCACGTCGTCCTCTCCGTGGAGGGAACCGTCGATGGTTATCTGGCCCTGCTTGCTGAAGAGGTAGGCCACGCTGTTCTTGGAGCCCAGGCTTCCCCCGCCCTTGGTCAGGATGTGCCTGATCTCCGCGGCGGAGCGGTTCTTGTTGTCGGTGAGAACCTCCACTATCATGGCCACTCCACCCGGGGCGTAGGCTTCGTAGACCATTTCCTCGTAGGTAACGCCCTCGAGCTCTCCGGTGCCCCTTTTGATGGCCCTCTCTATGTTGTCTCCTGGCATGTTCTGGCTCTTTGCGGTGTCTATGGCCACACGGAGCCTGGGGTTCATCTCAGGGTCGCCTCCCCCCTGCCTGGCCGCCACGGATATTTCCTTCACCAGCCTGCTGAAGATCCGGCCCCTGGCGGCATCGGCCTTGCCCTTCTTGTGTTTTATGGTGCTCCATTTATTATGTCCGGACATTGGGTTTCTCCTTTTTTATGGGTTTTCGTCTGGTCTAGTTTAGAATGTATGGGGGCCAAGGTCAAGTTTGGGGCCGATGTGCTCCAGGATATCGCTCCACCGGGGAACCGCCCTTCTGAAGAACGAAACCCCTGTTTCGCCTATGAGCACCTTTCACCCCGGGGAAAGCAGGGAAGTACCACCACGGAACTGCGTGCCGCGGAGATCACCAGTTCGATCTCGGCCAGCCAGTCTGATTTCTCGGTTTCCTCCCCACCGCAACGCACCTGGCCAGCACCAGGGCATCCTCGGGACTCACCGAACCGCCGGAAACCTTCGGGAATCCCGCTGCTCCGTCGATGACAGGTGGAACACCCTCGAGGCACCGGCTGAGATTCACTCCTATCCCGGGAAGCCCGTCCACGGGAAAGGCCGGGAACAGGAACTCCCTTCTTTCGGAGGAACCGCCTGTATCCCTGTGCTTTCCAGGCAGTGTATCGCTGTCGAACATGGACCCGAAACTGAGTATAGTGGTGGTAAACTCGTTCCTTACGGTCCTCTTGAGAACATGAACCGCCGCGCTTACCCTCCAGAAGGGAAGAGGAATGCCGGAACCGGGAAGGGCCCTGTGCTCCACTGAAAGGGGTTCCAGGCCCTTGCCCCCGCCGGCGAAACACCTGCCGCATGTGGAGCAGATGAAGACGCAATCGGTTCCCAGCCCTGAAAGGGGTGAACCGCATCCCCGGCAGACAAGCCTGGTAATCTTCATATGTGGCTGTCCATCCCTCCGTGTTTCGAGGCCAGTTTAAGGAACCTGGCGGAAAGGGCCACCAGCCCCCACAGCATGAAAAGGATCACAATAAGTACCGGGCCAATGGCCATGGCAGGGGAAAAAATGATCAGGAGCACAAGGGGAAAAGCCCGGCCCATATGCTTCCCAGTACCCTGCAAACCCTTTTCCAGTGCCTTGAATCCGCCGGAAAGGTTCCCTTCAGGACCTGGCCGCTGAATCCGTCCACCACGGTCCTGAACGTCCTTTCTCCCAGGGAGTAGTCCACGGTCCACAGGGGATAGTGTACCAGCCGTTCCCGGACCCCGGTAACAGCCAGGTACATGGATCGCTGTTCAAGACCCACTCCAACCCCCTCGCACAGCCTGGAAATGTAGCCCTCGGCCTCTTCCCTTGCCTTCGATATGGGAACTGTGGGATCCACCACATGGGCCCCCTCGGGAAGCCTGCCTGAATCGAAGACCTCCAGAGGAAGCCCGCCGCCGGAACGGCCCAGGGCCATTCCGGAAAGGCCCATCTGGGATCTTATGCCCAGGGAGGGAATGCCCAGGGGTTCCAGCCGGGCGGCGCTTATGATCATTTCGATGCCGTTGCTTATCTGGTGCTCCTCCGCCCTTACGCCCTTCCTCTGCTTTATTGTCCTTATGATGGAGCCCTGGCCGCCGTCCTCCCCCTCCACCGCCGCCTTTATCTTCCTCTCCCTGTAAACCGGCTTTACTCCGAAAACATACCCGTCAACCCTGCTCGCTATTAACCAGAAGGCACATAGGCCAGGAAGGGCTTCTGCACCCGGCATTCAGAGAATACACCCCCGGACAGCTCCTCCAGTTTCCTCCTGACCGATCGAAGGACACCGGTGGAATTCACCTTTGCCGGAAGGATGTACCTGTTCACCGTACCGCCGAGAAAAAGTGGGGTGTCGCAGTGGGAGCACACCGTGTTGCTGCTGCCCTCGCTCACCTCCAGCAGTCCGGCGCAGCAGGGGCAGGAAAGGGTTACGAGATCGCTCATTCCTTCCGGCCCATGATCCGTGGGAACAGTTCCGGAATGAAAATGGCAGCGGCCATTGAGGTAACGGCGGCCCAGAAGAGGGAGACCCCACGCAAAAGGAAAAAGATCACCAGGGCCGGAACAACACCCCGGAAGAAGGCCTTGAGTGATTCCCGCATTGGATCTAACCCCTCCGGTGAAGCCGCAGCAGGGGGCTTTCCGGGAATGCCGCCGCTGACGGCATCCACCATGGTCCCCTGGCCGGATGAGGCGCTGAGAACAACAAGAAAGGGGTGGTAGATAACTCCCCTCTCTCCAGTCAGATCGGGGTCAGGCGGAATGACCGTGCCCTCGGCGGCTTCACTGTCCCAGACCCTTCTGTCCGCCGAGGGGGGCGTGTAGCCTCCATCTCCGGGTAGGGTTGTGTAAAGACCCCGGCAAGGCTGTCGGGGTCGTATGGGAACCAGTACAGTGATACAGAAGCCACCGCGCCGGGGGGGAACTTCCGGGTCGCCTCCCGGGCGGTGAGTACCGGTCTGTGGAAGAAGCTTCCCCCTGAAAAACCCTTGACCACCGCCTTCGCCCCGCAGTAGGCGCAGCTTGCGAAGGCGTCGGGGGAGGTAACGGCTATCTGGGCTCCGCACTGTGTGCATTCCAGTTTCATCCGCCGTTACCCCCCCTGGACGTTTTCAGGTTATCTCGAGGAAACAACCACTCTCCGTGTGGACACCCCCGAGGGGCTTCCAGTCTTATGAAATGTACCCCGGCGGGAACACCGCTGACATCCCAGACAACATTCCTGAAACCGCTTTCAGGCACAAGGGATGTGAGATCGGCAACGGTCCTTCCCGTAACATCGTAAACACGAAGGCTGATACCGGCCATGTCCCCCGGGGCGGCTGTCACCGGTATTACAGCAGAGGCAACCGCGGGGTTCGGGGTTACAAGACCCAGCCCGGACACAGAGGGTGCAAGCCCCTGGTTGAAGTCTTCTGTGGAGGAGCCCCCCACCTGGGCCAGCTCAGGCTCCGAGGCCCAGCCCGGGCCGAAGGAATCGTCCACCGCCCAGACCCTGAACCAGTGGTCGCCGTCGGCAATGCCGGTTACCGAGTATTCCGAAGCGGTAATACCGTCGGCGTGTATGGTGTTTGAATCCCATACATCTATCTTGATGTCGTCGATGTAGAGCTTGCACACGGAACCGGAACCGTAGCTCTCCCAGCGGAACATCAGTGTTTCGCCCTGGAATTCGTCGAGCTCGTGTATGTTGTACCGCCAGGTCATGTCGTTCCTGCCGAATGTCTGCAGGTAGTACCAGTTCGCTCCGCCGTCGGGGCTGTATGAAAAGGCGCCTGATAGCTCTCCGGCGAGATGTTCTGCATGGACCAGAAGCTGATCCGTCCGCCGCCGTTCTCGGGAATGGTAACGGTTTCCTGCCATGTCAGGGTGCCTGTGCCGTTGGACAGATAGCACTGGGGAGAACTGTGGTACTGGGAGGTTGTCATTATCCAGTTAACCCTGTCGAAGGGTCCGCTGTCGCCCTGGTCATCCACCAGGACCTGATAGCCCTGGAGCCTCTGGAGGGCGTAGGAGGAGGCGTTGGCGGCATCGGTCCAGTCAACGGTGAAAGGCGGTGTTACGGGACCGATGGGATCCACCACCGGCACTCCCGGTTCGTGGGGATCGTAGGGGCAGCCCGCAAGGCAGGCTGAAACGAGATAGCTTCTCAGGTTCCGCCTGGAGAGCTTGACCACCTCGGTTGCCGAGGGCCAGAAGCCGGCGAATGACGCCCCGGTCTCGTGGTTCCAGCTCATGGCGCCGTACAGGGCATAGGAATGGTCACGGGTGTTACCCGAGGCGTAGTAGAACTGCGCCGAGGGATAGTGTTCCTCTCCGGTGGCCCACTGAACCATCATCTCACCCTGGGTATTGTACTGAGCCGCATGGGTGGTGGGATCGTCGGTCCATCCCCAGGGGTAGATAAGGGCGTTGCTGTATGCGTGGGTGGAGTGCATCTGGGCCGGGGGGCACTGCTGCCAGAAGGCGTCGATGTTGGCCGACTCGGGTTCGGAGAGGGGCCCGTTCCCCTGTAGGTCTCCGAAGTTGGCGAGCCGCTGGAACCGGCGCCGCCCCAGGCCACGGACCAGTTCCTGTTCAGGTCTACGCCGGTGCCTCCTGCGGACCAGTTCATGTTCTTCCTGTGCATTCCGCCGCCGCCGGGGGACTGGGTTTCATTGTACACCCAGCCGTCGGCGTTGTTCAGGGGAAGGCACCATATCTCACGGTTCTCAAGGAGCCATGTGGCCTGGTAGCCGCAGTATCCGTTCCGCTGGTAGTTCGAGGTAAGCCACATCATCCAGTAGCGGACGTTCCTCATGGCGGAGCCTCCCGGGCATGGATCAGGCCGTCGTACCAGGCGTTGGCCATGGAAGGGTCGTCGGAGCCGAATGTGTTGTTCACCGAAAGCTTCACCACCCGCTGGGGGCGTCCCTGGTATGTGTCCCCGATGGAGGAAACGCTGGCGATGGATGGGTTGGCCGCCACCAGTGAATCGATCCAGGAATTGATCTCGGAGTATGTCAGGAAACCGCCCATGGAGCGCCCGGTGCCGTTCAGCGCCCTGTAGTAGCCGGCCATGTCGGCGATACGGGTTTCAGCCCCGAGACCGTGCTGGACCAGAAGGGCCCTCTCGTAGGCTCCGGCCACGAAGTCCGCCGAGCCGTCGGAATAAATCTGTACCACATCGAAGCCCAGTCTTCCAAACAGTTCAGCCTGGGAAGGTGACGAGGGGGTAAAATGCATCAGTGAGTGTATCTCTCCAGCAAAACCAACCGAAGCAACCGCGAAGATCAACAGTAGTATTCTCAATTTCTGCCTCCTGAAAAGTCAATACGGGGTAATGTATTATTTATACAAGGGGCCGGCCCCGGAAGCAATTGAGCGAAAGGGCCACGAAGGGGCCTTTTTTTTTGTATCTTTGGTTATCGAAAATCAATCTAGGAACCGGAGGAACAAGTGAAAACCTTCAAGGAACAGATAAGACAGGGCATACCCTCTGAGATCCCCCTATGCCCCCCCTGTGGAGAATGTGAACAGGGCCCCGGCAAGACCGGACATACTCACCGAAAAAGAGAAAAAGCTCGCCCTGAAGAACGCCCTCAGGTACTTCCCTAAGGAGTGGCACGAAACCCTGGCCCCGGAGTTCGCACAGGAGCTCAGGGAAACCGGCAGGATCTACATGTACAGGTTCAGACCCTCCTATGAGATGCGGGCCAGGGCCATCGAGGAATACCCCGCTGAAACCCCCAGGCAGCGGCGATAATGCTCATGATACAGAACAACCTGGACAGGGCGGTGGCCCAGCACCCGGAAGAGCTGATCACCTACGGCGGCAACGGAACGGTATTTCAGAACTGGGCCCAGTACCTTCTCACAATGAAATATCTCTCGGAAATGACCGAAGAGCAGACCCTGGTTCTATATTCCGGACACCCCCTGGGCCTCTTCCCCTCCCACCCCGACGCCCCCAGGGCAGTGGTCACCAACGGAATGGTCATACCCAACTACTCAAGCCAGGACGACTACACGAAAATGGCCGCCCTGGGAGTAACCAGCTACGGCCAGATGACCGCGGGCAGCTTCATGTACATAGGCCCCCAGGGCATCGTCCACGGCACCACCATTACCCTTCTCAACGCCGGAAGGAAGTACCTGCAAACCGGTGAGAGCGGCCTCGCGGGAAAGGTCTTCGTAACAAGCGGCCTGGGGGGAATGAGCGGAGCCCAGGCAAAGGCCGCGGTGATCGCCGGAGCCATAGGCGTGGTTGCCGAGATAAACCCCATGGCCCTCAACACAAGATACGAGCAGGGCTGGCTCCAGGAGGTGGAGGAAGACCTCGACAAGGTCATTGCAAGGATAAAAAGGGCAAAGAAGGAGGGGAAACCCCTCTCCCTGGGCTACCTGGGCAATATAGTGGACCTCTGGGAGAAACTCGTCCAGGAGCATGTCACCATCGAACTGGGCAGCGACCAGACCAGCCTCCACAACCCCTGGATGGGTGGCTATTACCCGGCGGGGCTCACCCTCGAGGAAAGCAACCGGATGATGGTCGACCAGCCGGAGGAGTTCAAGGAACGGGTAAAGGAATCCCTCCGAAGGCAGGTACGGGCGATCAACACCATGTGCCACAGGGGAATGCACTTCTGGGACTACGGCAACGCCTTCCTCCTCGAGGCCTCAAGGGCCGGGGCCGAGGGCATTCTGAAGGCAGATGGCACCTTCTCCTACCCCTCCTATGTGGAGGACATAATGGGTCCGGTGTGCTTCGACTACGGCTTCGGCCCCTTCAGATGGGTCTGCACCTCCGGCAACCCCGACGACCTGAAAAAGACCGACAGGATAGCCGCCTTCGTGCTTGAAAAGATGGCCGAAGAAGCCCCGGAGGATAACAGGCAGCAGCTGCTGGACAACCTCCTCTGGATACGCCAGGCCGAGGAGAACAGAATGGTGGTCGGTTCCCAGGCAAGAATACTCTACACCGACTGGGCGGGGCGGATAGCCCTGGCCACAGAATTCAACAGAGCGGTATCCGACGGCAGGATATCCGCCCCCATAGTCCTGGGCAGGGACCACCACGATGTCTCAGGCACCGACAGCCCCTACAGGGAAACCGCCAACATAGGCGACGGCTCAATGTTCACCGCGGACATGGCCATTCAGAACGTCATAGGTGACTCCTTCAGGGGAGCAACCTGGGTGAGCATCCACAACGGCGGAGGCGTGGGCTGGGGCGAAGTGATCAACGGAGGCTTCGGCATGCTCCTCGACGGCTCGAAGGAAGCGGAAAAAAGGGCGAAGTCCATGCTCAGCTGGGATGTGGGTAACGGCCTTGCCCGAAGAAGCTGGGCAAGGAACAACGGCGCCATCTGGGCCATTAAGCAGGCGATGCAGGCGGAGCCCTGATGAAGGTCACCATCCCGGAAATAGCCGACGAAGAGGTTCTGAACCAGTTCTGAACGAAGGCACACACCCCCGGTGTTCATTTAACGCCGGGGGATCGTCTCTTTAAAAGAGGCACCCCAGTGATTCCCTCCTGAATCTTCCCGGTCTTGCCAGCATACCCAGGGGAAATGGTTCGTCCTTGTGTTTGTTTGAGTCACAGCTCCACTCGAGCGCAAGCTCCTTGAGCTCAGAAGCTGTTATCAGCACAATATTCCTCCCGATATTCTCAGCGGCATATCTGACCGCAATTGATTCAGAAACATCGGTAAACAAGGGCGCTATCACGAGAAAAATCGGTACATGCTTGTTTGAGTTCTGCATATATCCGTGGAATTGAGTCAGGTGAGAGTTCAGATCAACCTCATGTGGGCTTTCTTTGCTCTTGTTGTCCCACATGATGTACATATCCTTGAAGCTGAGAAGCCCGTCGGGCTTGTTCGAACCAGGTTGATTCAAAGGAGTGTGATTCATGTGCTTTTCAAAGAGGTATTCTGTGGCCTTTTCAAATTTAGCTTCTATCTCAAGATCCTTATCGATTACCCCTTCAGCCCTAAGTGAATTCCTGTCCCTGCACGCAAGAGACTCAAAGACATCAAACCAGATTCGGCGTTCATCTTCCTCTTCATCGGGATTCCTGATCTGCATTGAGTTGTAGTACTCGATGATCCTTGAAATGCGCTGCTCCTTGGTGCCGCTCACTGGAAGATCTATGTTGTCGCACCAGTCATGGAGGTCATCATTGTTGAAGTAGTTCATGCAGACTGTCGGCCTGATCCTTTCAATGATTTTCTCAACGAGGAAGTCATTGAGTTCGTGGCTTCGAGAGGGAATTTTGCTAGCCTTGAGAATGTCCCGGAGAACTTGCTTCTTCCTGAACAGCTTATAGCCAAGCAGAATTCGATAACCGTCGGTTCTCATATCAATTTGGAATATCTCCTGCATTACATCAGCGATCTCATCCGGTATAATATCATAATATACTCCGTTTTCATTCTTAATTTGAAATAGCAGGCCCCTCCTTTGTAATTCCTTCCTTACATCTCTTATTTCTGATCTTGTATGGAGTTCATTATTCGGCTTTGGATACTTCCCCAGCTTTGCTTCGAGTATCTTGTGCTGATTGTGCGTTACTCCCAGTCTGTTACGCAGCTTCCTGAGCAGATTTGCTTCATCAGGAGATTTTGTATTCCTATGATCCCAGGCCACTCCCAGAACAAAATTGTACAACTCAAGATTCTCAAAGAGTTCAGTCTGCTTCCCACCTGCAATATCAGAAAGCTCAACTTCGTTCGACTTATCAACAATTGACTGTTCCTGGGCAATTATCCTCTCTTCCAGATCATCTACCGCAAGACCATATCCAATCTCTTCAAGGAGTATTTCCCTCAGAATGATCTTTGAAAGGACTCTGACAGAGATGTCACTTACCGTGTAGAACACTTCCTCGATCTTCTTATTCACTGATTCAATATGAGTGTACTGTGGTTTTACCGCTATTACCGCTGTTCTGAGCTCGTCTTCCTTCAGGTTTCTGTGATCAACAACGTAAGCACTGGCGATACGCTTGAGGGTAGAAATGGGGTGGATGTCATTCACTATTTCGTCAAATTTCACCGGCAACCTCCAATTCATATGTACACAATGATACTGATGAATAGTCAGGTAGTTATAATGAAAGCGGGAGCAGTTATTGTAAAGAGGAAAGCAATTACCAATCGACAGTATGTTGAAACAGAGAAAAAATGAAGACATCCGGTAATGAGTCTTCCCCGCTAGTGATGGCTCAGCCGGTAAATCCAGATGTTTCCTTCATAGAGGTGGGAAGAACTTGTGAGGCAACAACATTACCAGCGGCTTTCTGTAACAAAGGAAAGTCACTGGATCATCAGGCTCAGCCCGAAATTGACATAGGGCTCCGGCTCAAACCCCTGCTGGTACTCATCCCCAGCGTTCTCAAGCATCACCCCGGCGCCGATACCGGGTTCCAGGTCCAGCCCAGCCC
This sequence comes from Candidatus Sabulitectum silens, assembly GCA_001875255.1. Classification (GTDB taxonomy): domain Bacteria; phylum Fermentibacterota; class Fermentibacteria; order Fermentibacterales; family JCC-6; genus Sabulitectum; species Sabulitectum silens. The sequence goes on from MJAN01000003.1 coordinate 123,805, forward strand.
CGCTTTCTACAAGACTGCATTTCCATCCGAACTTGAAGCCCGTGAAAAAGGATTCAATCACATTCCCATCTGACCAGTTCAGAGCAGCTCCGCCAATACCTGAAATGAAAGAGCCTGAAGAACCCTCTAACTTGTACCTTCTCAGTTCCGCATTGACCCCGCAGCCCCAGCTGGTGGATTCGAAATAGTCACCGGAACAGAGCAATGGTCCTCCGGAGAAGAGAAGGGAGTAATGGGGATGCCCGTCAAGCTCATTCTCATAGAAATAGGAAAGTGCCAGGGTCTCATTAACGGAAACATCGAAAACAGAAGACCCTTCAGGGACCAGGGAGTCGGTAACGGCGAAACCACAGGAAACAAGGAAAGCAAGCAATGGCAAGACAAGCCTCCATTCATAAAACCGTGATAGATATATTATTCTCCCGCATGACCGTTTGTTCCTGATCCCGGGACAGGCTTTCAGACCATCGCAGATGGATCATCCCCGGGAAGCTACCGGAGTATGGTCATCCTGGTCCTGCAGAAAAAATCAGGGCCGGGTGACAGCAGGTACATACCTTCATCAAGACCGGACAGTTCCAAAGAAGCATTCCCGCCGCTGGCATAGCATTGATAAGTGATAATGATATAAGTCACCGGCTCCGTCAGCAGCCAGGGGTCAAAACATGGCCGGCACCAGGAAGTGGATACTTCATAACACCGAACCATGGTAGCGGTTACTGAACACAGTTCCCAGCACTATGATAGCAGCGGGAATGCTGACTAACATCAGTGAGACTGTCCCCACCATGGCAGTTCTATCAGGGATCTCCAGCGCGCTGATATCCTCCTCGGGCAGGGAAATCGTTTTACCGCCGCTGTCCACACCGGTAATGGTGCCTTCACTGCGGATACCGCCCTGTGTTACCGCCCTGAATACCGTTTCACTTTCCCTGACATCCACCTCATCAGGTTTAACCCAGTGGCGGTATGTGCACGAGGAAGAAAGAAAAACGAACAATGTCATTGCTTTAAGCAGGGAGCGGTTCATAGGAACCAGTTCTCCTTAATTTCAAGTTCAGAGCCCTTCGCCGCTCTGTTTCAGACAATCAATGGTTTTCATAACTGAAACATTACCTGAAAGAGTCATATCGGCAATAGGCCCCGGCGACATTTTCCTTTATCGGACTGAGTGGATCATCACAGGAACCCGTAGTGGACGCTTTTCGAACTGATATGGTCACTCAATAACAACAAAGCGCTTTGCGTCAGTGAAGCTCCCTGATGTCATCCTGCATATATAGATCCCTGAGGGCAGGGTGTTTATTCCCAAAACATGAATACCTTCAAGCATATTCTGTTCATCAAGATAATCCACCCTTCTTCCCGTCATATCGAAAACATCAATTCTCACATCGGAAGTTTTTTCAAGAACGAATCGGATCGTTACATTTCCTGATACAGGATTAGGGGAGATGGGAAGAAGGGTTTCTAACAAGCCTTGCTCTTCGAATCCCAGAGGATCCCAGTTCAGTGTAACATTATGAAGAGTTGGGGTTACGTCAGGATTGGATGTCGAGAGAATTGCTCTGTACTGGAAGTAGCTGTCGTTCTCATCAAGGATTCCCTGCAAGCTGCAGGGTTCTGAAAGTGTATCCGACCATGCGCCCAGATCTGAATAGTCATCTGTTGCTCGAACTTGAAGTGAAACGGATGTACCTTCGGGTGTTTCAGCATCCCAGTCCAGATTTCCCCATCCGGGATCTGACATCAAATAGAGAATGCTGGAATCAAGGTAACCTGAGGAATAGTACTCAGTTTTATGCTCATACCATCTGATCTCCCCGGTATATTTATTCGTAAGTATTAGATCTTCGATACCGTTCTGATCCATGTCCACATGATCCAGGTTGTTTGCGCCGAAACCTGTGTTAAAAAGGCCACAGTACAATCTGCCGCTCTGATCGCAGCTATAGAATAAATGGAAAGAAACCGACCCGAATCCAACCACATCACTATCACCATCACCATCGAGATCCAGTATAGTGCAAAACTGAATACCGGTTGCCAGAGTTTCACCCTCCCAGCCGTTCACACTCGAGAAAAGCTTCTGAACACCCGAAGCAATTGATGTCACTTCACAGTATCCGTCCCCGTCTATATCACCGGCTCCGAAGCCGTATCCATTGAAGAAGTCGGGAAGTATCACAGGATACCATTCTCCATCATACAGATAGAGGGCTGTTTCTGGGTACCAGCTTTTGTGGATAGCCATATCCAGATCATCATCTCCATCTATATTGAAGAGATAAACCACTTCCGGCGTATGAGGAGAAAACAGAAGTTCAGAGGAATCTGGATTGCAGGACCACCAGACCCGAATATCATCATAACCCCAATTCCATCCTACCACATCACAGGTACCGTTGCAGTCAACATCACCTGTTGTGATTCCATGGGTGTATTGGTTGTAACCCAGGTCACCAAGGTTATAGTAAAACCACCAGTGCTGAATACATCCACCACCGCGTAATCTCCGCTTTCATAATCGACTGCCCAGAATGGAGTGCCCCACCATAACTTATCAGATCCGCGGAAATCACTTCTCCGGGAGCAGCACAGAAGTGGGATATCCATGCACCTGTTCCATCAGGTTGCTCATGCCAGAAAATGCTGTCACTTTCAGATACCTCAAGCATGTCCATGTCTCCATCAATATCAATGTCTCCCCATAAAACAATTTTCAGAGCACCACTGGTTTCAATCTGAGGAACATGCTCGATCAAGTTCGGAGAAATGCCAAGTTGAATGTACCCCTCTGCAACCGAATTCACGAGGGATGATTCGTTAAAGGTGTTGTTCCAGTCGTTCACTGGTCCGAGTACTCCATCGCCTCCAGACCAATCGGTCTGTATTGCGGTGTTGGAGTAAGATATTCGTATTGCAAGCAGCATAAGAAGCAATAGTCTATTCATAGCCATCCTCCCTATAAACAGTATCCCGATAGCTTATGAATGTCAACGAGTGAAAAAATCAGAGAGAATCCTGGCGACGCTCCATGATCCCAAACTTCGGCACCCCGTATTGGATGCTGATGGAACCAGAGAAGGGTCTTGCCAGATGATTTGATTGTAGTATATTGTATTACATTAGAATACACAGCAGTACGTGCAGGAGGTAGAATGAGCACTGCAATATCAGTAAGGCTCTCTGATGAAATTGCATCTGAGTTGGGAGAAATTGCCAAAGAAACAGACAGATCGAAATCCTATCTGATACAGAAGGCAATTGAGGCCTACCTTGAGGACATGGCTGATCTTCAGGTTTCTCTGGATAGGCTCCAGGATCCAACAGATAAGGTCATCTCACTCGATGAAATGAAGAAGAGTCTTGGCCTATAGCATTACCTTTAAGAACTCTGTTTCCAGGGACTTGAAGAAACTCGACAGAAGCGATGCTGAAAGAGTTCTCAAGCTCATTACTGAAGAGCTACCGCATATTGCCGATTCTCTTCCGGAACTAAAGGGTAAGTTCTCAGGCTTCCGAAAATACCGTGTTGGGGATTACCGAGTGGTTTTCACCATCCTTGATGATTCAATACTCATTACCAGAGTAAGACACCGTCGAGAAGCTTACAAGCACTGACCACTTCTGGCACCCCGTAGTGGAGACTCTTAGAACCTGCTCGGCGAATGGGTCTGATGCGCTCTCTTGACATTGTAGCCCATCCAGGCTACATTCATAGCGAAGGAGAGGTTTCTATGAGTAAGACCGCAACAGTTAGAGCCAGACTTGAGCCCGGTCTAAAGGAAAAGGCTGAGGAAATACTCAGCAAGCTGGGTTTGTCAACTACCCAGGCTATTACTCTATTCTTCAGGCAAATCGAGATGAGCGAAGGTCTCCCGTTTGATGTTAGAATTCCTTCCGTCCTTACAAAGAAGACCATGGATGAAACTGATTCTGGAGAAGGACTGATCCTCTGCGAGGATGCTGACGACCTGTTTGAGCAGCTTGGGATCTGATGTACCGACCGGTTTATACCCGGCAGTTCAAGAGGGACATCAAGTCAGCTAAAAAACAGGGGCGGAACATCGATCAATTCAAACTGATCGCTCGATCCCTTCTGGCAGGCAAAGTACTTGATCCAATCTTCCGGGATCACAAACTCATTGGGAATTATGCAGGCAGGCGGGAATGCCATATCGAATCCGATTGGCTGCTTATCTATAAAATCGATAATGATCTGCTCATCTTCGAAAGATGCGGCTCTCATTCTGAACTCTTCAAACTGTAGCATTGGCACCCCGTATTGGACGGTTTTCGAACTCTCTCTCGAGCTGCTAAATAGAAGGCCACCTACTCAGTAAGGACCAACCTGAGGCTTTCTTGAGAGTCCCCTGCGGTAATTACACAAATGTAGATGCCGGGTGGGACACTCCCTATTTCCATTGTGCTGACACCCGCTTCGTACTGTGTTGACGGAACATGATAAACCTGTCTGCCAGAGATATCGAAAACCGTCAGTTCAATATCGAGAGGCTCATCACATGTCAGTGCTACTGTCGCGCTGCCTGAAACAGGATTAGAGGCAACCGATAGTATGCCCATGTCTTCCAGTCCACCTTCTTCCAGCCCCATTTCGCTCCAGGTAAGACTGATATACGAAAGCCAGGGAGTGGCCAACGGATCGCTGGTTTCCATGTTGACCCTGTACTGGAAGTAACTGTCTCCGTCTTCCACCACTTCACCTACCTGGATCGGTGAGGAGTATTGAGGCTCGGACCAGTCTCCCATAACATTGTAGTCATCCGAAGCTCTGATCTGCACGGAAAGTTCAGTTCCACTTGGCACTTCGGAGTCCCATGTAAGGGTATTGTAGCAGGGATACTCCGTATCCGTGTCAAGAATACTGGATTCCAGATAGCCTTCGGTTGAATAACCGTTCTCATTCAGATCCCACCATGAGAGCTGGTCGTTGAAAAGCATACAGGCAACCAGGTCATTCTTGCCGTCACCGTTAACATCTGATGGGTGAACTGACCATGCGGAGTTAATGTAGGGAGCAACATTATGCACTGCCCAGTCCTCCCCGATACCATCAAGGTTCTCGCACCAGAAAATGTGTCCACCGGTGGAGTTCACTATCGAACAAATATCCATGTCCCCGTCTGAATCTAAATCGGAGATATGAACATCGAACAGGAGATTAAGTCCAAGTTGAAAGTGAGTGACAGTGAACTGTGTCCAAGATCCTCCAAGCCCGTCGTCGTTCCTGAACCAGACGAGATCGCCTTCGTCTCCGGAAACTGCTGCAACATCAATATCCCCGTCTCCGTCAATATCCTCCCCATGCATTGCCTGGGGATGAACAAATGAATCACTTATGACATGATCCGCCCATTCGGTACCCGTTCCATTAAGGTTTTCCCACCAGTACAAACTATTGTTGAGACAGGCCAGTCCGATAAAATCGAGGTATCCGTCGGAATTGATGTCGCATGGATTCCCGCATATGGCTCCTATTACGCTGCTGTCGACCTGATGATCCTGCCAGACTTCCCCGTTCCCGTCGACGTTCTCACACCAGAGCATAGTATCAAACCACCAGGAAGCCAGTGCCAGATCGACATCACCGTCTCCGTCAATATCAGCACATTCCACCCAATCGGCTACTTCGCATGCCAGGTGTTCTTCCCACTGGGTTCCAGTACCATCGGTGTTGGACCACCAGCACACCTGTTCATTCCGATTGGCTGCAACAACATCCATAGTACCATTGCCGTCGATATCCGCGGAAACCACATTCTGACCTATCTGGAATCCTGAATCGATGGTATGCTCTTCCCAGGAGAGACCCGCTGAGTCCAAGTTTTCCCACCAGAGTATCTGCTGAGTGCCGCCCATGTATCCAAAGAGAGCTATGATGTCATTGTCCCCATCGCCATCCAAGTCTGAAGAAAAAACCGAAACTGGTTTACCACCAGAGACAGGTATAAGATGTCTCTCTGCAAGCGACAGAGTTAGCTTTGGATAAGGTGGTGGGTTTGAACTCCAGAAACAGATACCTGAAGACTGATAGAAATAGCCTGACCAATCCAGAGTAGGGCCCATAAGTCCATCTCCAAGGAACCAGATAAACTGAGTTTCTCCAGCAGCAGCAATACCTGTTATCATGAGAAGAATACCGGAAGTAAGAATCCACTTGAACATCATCCACCTTCTTTCATATGTCCGAATCAATATAACTGGCAGCAGGGAGGTTCTCCCTTTAATCTCAGGTTCGCAGAACCATACACAAGACTATCAACGGGCAACTACTCTAATAAGAATTCTATACCATGGGTAATGCCGTGTCAACAGAATATCTTAGTAATATTCTATATATCACAATATATTAACAACGCTTCATATCATTCAGATTCGTTGCAGGCTCCTATGCAATGCTTCTCTTATGCATATTTCGGAGCAAAGCTTCCACTCAGGACAATCGAACATCTAACTTGGAAGCAGTCGATACATTCCATAGAAGAGCATAGAGCACCCCAGGGCGAGTTCGAAGGTTGGGAATCCCAGCCGGGGCAGTGGACATTAAAGCCGCGGGTTTCTTATATACCTGTTCAGTTGCCCTGGCACTGGTTAAGATAGTGTTAAGGGTACATATTCTGTTCGAACACTCTAACGGTAAAGGAGGGAAAATATGAGAACACTTATAGTAATGGCTGTTCTTGCGGCGGCCGCCTTCGGATTCGGTGAGTTCGGCGTGCAGGTGGGTTACTGGCTTCCAACCGGAGACGCGGGAGATGCCTTCGACGGCAACTTCTACTTCGGAGGACAGTACATCTACCACATGGCTGTTGTGGCTGTTGAGGGTTCAGTGGGCTACACCCCGCTGAAGTGGAGTGAAGAAGTCGAGGGCTATGACTTCTCTGGTCACATCATTCCTATAACTGTAGGAATCAGAAGCTACTCCTCACGGATTTACGCCGCCGGCGGACTTGAGCTCGACATGGTTAGCAGCAAAGTAGAGTACATGGGAGACTCAACTGAAGACTCCGAAAGCGAGTTCGGCGGATACCTCGGCGCGGGAATCATCGTTCCCATGGCCGCGGGAGATGTTGACATCAGCGCGAAGCTGCACTTCGTCGACTTCGACGACATGTGGGTAGGCATCCAGGGCGGAATCAACTTCTAGAACGGCCCGTTGCTTTGGGGGCGGCTGCGGCCGCCCCCTTTTTCATATGAGGCCGGCCTCACACCTTTTTCTGTAGTGGAGTAGGAACAGGATACCGGCGGCGGCGAAGAATCCGAAGGAGAGAATGAAGTTAGCGGTGTAGCCAAGCCAGGTCATTACCACGCTGCCCAGCACCGGGGCAAGAAAGCCCCTGAGGGCCGTGGCGGTAACATGAAGGCCCTGGTAGGTGGCTGTCCTTCCCTCCGGGGCGAAGTACATGCTGGACATGTTCCAGGACAGGTTGACCCCGGCTATTCCTATGGCGAAGAAGATCCATGCTATGTAGAAGAGGGGTATTCCAAGCACCGGAACAAGGCTGCTGGAGACAAGCACAAGGGGGAATCCCGCCAGGATGAGGCACACCACCCCGGTGAACCTGAATGGGTGGAGCCTGTCCATCCTTGCGCCGAGGAATGGTCCCAGCACCAGTAGCCCCATCTGGCCCAGAACCCCCTTTGCCATGGCGTACTGTTCGTAGGAGAGGCCCAGCACCTCCTGGGAGAAGAATGGTATGGCAGGCTGTATGCTCATGAAGCCGAAGCCGTAGGTCATGAAGAAGGCTTCGAAGAGAACGAACTCCCTGTCGGTCTTCAGAACGTTCTTCAGGCTGGTGAAGAAATCCCTGAGATTGGATTGCGCCACTGCCACCGGGTCTTTCATTCCCCTGGCCATGAAGCCCATTACCACAGCCTGGGCGGAACCCATTAGCGCCTCCACCAGGAAAAGCCATCTGTAGAAAACGAAGTCGGCGTCGAGGAGGGCTCCGGCAAGCATGGCCGCCGGAAGGGCAAAGAGGTTCAGAACGCTCATGGACCAGCCGAAGAGAAGCCCCCTGTGCCCCTTCCTGTACCTGCTGCGCATCACGGCGTTCTGGCCGGGAAGAACCAGGCTGTTGCTGCCGAAGTAGAGGAAGAGAAGGCCCAGCATCAGGTTCACGCTGGAGGAGAAGAACATCAGTGCAATGGGAAGCCTCATTGCCGCCCCTATGAAGATGGCTGTGGAGTGGCGGTTGGAGCTGTCTATGAAATGGCTTGAAAGAACGCTGAAAAGGTTGCTGACAGGCCAGATCATGGTGAGCAGTGTGATCTGTGTTACAGAGGCGCCCAGGCCATTGGTGGCGATGTAGTCGTGGTTGAGGATCACACCGGTGGCCACCGCCCCGAGGATCTGGCTGAACAGATGAAGCTTGAAGGCGCTCTTTTCATCCGGGGAAAGGGGCACCCTGAAAAGAGAGCGGTCCGCTATTACAGGCGGAACCGCTCTTCTTTGAAAGAACAATTTCTATTCCTCCGGGATTATCTTGAATCTTTCAAGGGCCCTCACGACCTCCATGGCTGATTCCTCAGGGGTCTGCCTGTCAGTGTGGAGGTGGATCTCCGGTTTTTCCGGGGCTTCGTAGGGGGCGCTGATCCCGGTGAAACTGGGAATTATACCCGCCCTGGCCTTCTTGTAGAGGCCCTTGGGGTCACGCTGTTCCGCCACTTCAAGGGGGGCGTCCACATAAACCTCGATGAAATCTCCCTTGAGCTGTATGTCCCTGGCGCTGTTCCTGTCGGTGCGGTAGGGGCTTATGAAGGCCACCAGATTAAGTATGCCGTAGCCGGTGAAAAGCTTGGCCACTTCACCTATCCTTCTGATGTTCTCGGTCCTGTCCTCCGGCGAGAAGCCCAGGTCCCTGTTCAGGCCGTGCCTGACATTATCGCCGTCCAGCACCGCGGTGCGAATGCCCCGGGCGTGGAGTATCCTTGAAACGTACTCCGCTACGGTGGACTTTCCGCTGCCGCTGAGGCCGGTGAACCAGATGGTGGCTCCCCGGTGGCCGTTGAGATGCTCCAGGTCTTCCCTGCGAACTGCCTGGGGGTGCCAGGTGAGGTTTCTTTCTTCCGCTGTGGTCATCAAAAACTCCTTAGCTGTTGTGGGGGAAGGCGAAATATAACCATATGGCGAACCCTGTGTTCAAATCTTTATGTTAGAGGTATGAATTTCCCGTGGACATAACCCTTGGAGGAGCAATGAACAACAAAGAAACGGTAATTAAAGCGAATCTGAACAACTGCCTCACGGAAACGAAGGATCTGGGAATAGGCGAATGCAAGCGTGGCAAGGTCCGGGACATTTACGACCTTGGGGACAGGCTGCTGCTGATAACCACCGACAGGCAGAGCGCCTTCGACAGGGTCCTTGCCTCGGTGCCCTTCAAGGGCCAGGTACTCAACCGGGTCAGCGCCTGGTGGTTCAGCCAGACCGAGCACATAGTGCCCAACCATGTGATATCAATACCCCATCCCAACGCCACACTGGGAAAGAAAATGGATGTATTCCCCGTGGAATTCGTTATGAGGGCTATCTCACCGGAAGCAGCAGCACAAGCGCCTGGACCCTTTACGATAAGGGAGAAAGGAACATCTGCGGCAACGTTCTTCCCGATGGAATGGTAAAGAACCAGAAATTCGACTCTCCCATTATCACCCCCACCACCAAGAGCGAGGTCCATGACGAGTCGATCACCCCGGAGGAGATAGTTTCCAGCGGCCTGATGTCCCAGCAGGACTGGGATGAGGCCTCCAGGATCGCAATGGAGCTGTTCGACTTCGGTGTGAAGACCGCCGCCGGACGGGGTCTCATACTGGTGGATACGAAGTACGAGATGGGAAGGGACGAGAAGGGCAACATAGTCCTCATCGATGAGATACACACACCGGACAGCTCCCGCTACTGGCTCATGGAAGGCTACGAGGAAAGGCTGACCCAGGGCCTGGAGCCCAAGAACATCGACAAGGAGTTCCTGCGTCTGTGGTTCAAGGACAACTGCGACCCCTACAATGACGAGGTGCTCCCCGAGGCCCCGGAAGAACTGGTGGTGGAGCTTTCATCAAGGTACATAACTCTCTTTGAAATGATAACCGGAGAGGAGTTCGAACCGGTGGAGGGGGATCCTGCGAAGGATCTCCTGGAGGCGGTTTCAAAGCTATAGTGAAACTGAACTCCTTCCTGTTCTATCTGCTGGCATGGCCCCTTATGGCCCTGGTCGGCATACTGAACGGAGTGCTTCGGGTCTACGGATACGGCCCTCATATGAGCGAACTGGCAGGGCATCAGGTTTCCACCCTGATCGCCCTGCTTCTCTTCCTGGGATTCGTCTGGGTGCTCACCGGGATCAGGGAACCATCGGGAAGACGGGAGGCACTGGGGCTTGGTCTGATGTGGTTTCTGCTTACCGTGCTCTTCGAGTTCGGATTCGGCCACTGGGTTGCGGGGCATTCATGGGAAGCCCTGCTTAAGGATTACGATATCTCTTCGGGCAGGCTCTGGGTCCTTGTGCCTCTGTGGATAGCGTTTCTACCGCTGCTGTGCCTCAGGCTCAGAAGGCGGAACCGCTAGGCTTTACCCTGTTCCACCAGCTTCGCGAAGTGCTCGAAGGAGCGGTCCCAGGTTCCCTCGGCCCCTTCGGGGAAACAGCAGCCGGGCAGCTGCCTCATCCTTAGGTGGTAGGCTATGCAGTCGCAGCAGACGCCCTTCCTGGAACAGGGGTCATAGGTACAGTTGCAGTTCCTGAGATTCCTTTCCTTCTTGCACTCCATGGTCCTCCTCAGTTGATGTCACCCAGATAGACCGGATGGTTCTCGGGGATGCCGTTCTTTAGTATTTCCTTCAGCTGCTTCGGATAGAGGCTGAACTCCTCTATCTTCTCCAGGGGTAGCCAGGCCACACCGGTCTGCATGGGATCCGGGGTTCCGCCCATTGCCGGCTGGACCCTTCGGGTATTTCACACCGGAACATGAACTCCACCTGGTGGGCATCGGCGTCTTCAGCGGCGAACTCATGGTTCCTTGATATGTAGTCCTTATGAAAAGCAGGTCCATTGGGATAACAGGTATGGATATCTCCTCGAGGCACTCCCGGATCAGTGCGTCGGTGATGGTCTCACCGTGGTTCTGCCCGCCCCCGGGAAGAAGGTACCAGACGGTGCCCATGGAACGGTTCTCGGTCACGAGGAGTTCATCGTTCCTGATTATCACCGCCTTGGCAGAGTTCCTGAGCCTTTTCACCGGTGGTCTCCGAAGAGGTCCGGCGTATCCCCCTCGAACTTCTTGAGAATGTTGCTCATTTTGTTCCTGAGTTCCTCGGCGTCGGCGCTTATCTCCTCGATGGATCTTCTGGGTTCGGTCTTTTTCCCTTCCCCTTCATCCTCTTTTTCCTGATCCCTCTCCTCTTCCCTTTCCTCCGGTCCTTCGTGTTCCTCCGGTTCATCGGCCCCGTCCTGGAGTTCGATGGCCTTGAGGGTGGATACCACACGGTTCCCGCAGAGCTGAACCCCCTTCGCCCTTACTCCCTTCACGGCGATATCCTCCAGAAGGTCTCCCCCTTCCTTGTCTTCATCCTCTTCTTCCGCTCGAACCAGTAGTCGAGGAGGACATTCTGCCTGTCGAGGAAGACCATGACCTCGCTGTTGTCGGGAATGAAGCTGTATTCCCTTTCCAGTATGTAACCGCCGATGCTGAACCTTTTCACATAGGCTATCTTTTTCTTCTTGTCGCGGTAGACGCAGGCGAAGAGCTTCTCCCGGTGGCAGGGTCCGCACCAGAGAACGCTTCCGGTTATCATGAACTTCTCCTGCATGGGAACCACCCTGTAAGTGCCGTCGGCGAGGAAGAAGAGAATCCTGTCAAGCTCGGATACGTTCCAGGATACATCCCCTTCACCGAGGTACCGATGAAACCGGTTTCCCTGTCAAAGCCAAGCTTGAGGTTGGCAATGGCCACCTCCCGCTTGTCGATGTCGGTGAACTCCTCGATGGAGGTAAGCCTGGGATAGAGGCGGCCGTACTTCTTCAGAAAACCCTCCAGCACCTCCACCGCGTAGCGGGTGAGCTCCCGGAGCCTTTTTGCGGCAACCTTCATGGCGGCCTTTATCTCGCCCATCTCTTTTCTGTGGGAATCGATGTCGAACCGGCTTATCCTTCTTATCTTCAGGGCCAGGAGCCTGTCCACATCCTCGGTGGTTACCTCCCTGTCGTAGTTGGTAAGGAAGGGTGTTAGCCCCTGAAGAACCGCATCACGCACGGTTTCCAGGGTCTTGCATTCCTCTATTGCCTTGTAGAGCCTGTTCTCAATGAATATCTGCTCCAGGGTCATCCAGTGCAGCCTGTCCTTCAGACCGGCTATCTCCAGTGAGAGCTCCCTCTTGAGAATGGTCTTCAGCATCCCGGCGGAATACCTGATGAGATCGGATACGGTGGTCTCAACCGGGGCGCCGTCCATTATCACCATCATGTTCGCGGTGTGTGCCACCTCGCAGTCGGTGGAGGCAAAGAGCTGCTGAATTGTCTCCTCGGAGGATATTCCACGGGCAATGGTTACCTCTATCTCTACATTCTCCGCGGTGAAGTCGTCGATGCTGGATATCTTCAGCCTGCCCTTTTTCGCCGCACCCTCGATGGAGGCTATCAGGGACTCGGTGGTGGTGCCGAAGGGGATCTGGGTAATGGCAACCTTCTTGTTCCCCCGTTTTTCTATCCGGGCCCGGCACTTGATCCTGCCGCTGCCGTCCTCATAGCCCGAGACATCCACCGCGCCCCCCTGGACGAAGTCGGGATAGAGGGTGAAGTCCTCCCCCTTCAGGGCGGCTATCTGGGCTCTCAGCACCTCGTTGAAGTTGTGGGGAAGTATTTTCGTTGACATACCCACGGCGATTCCCTCGGCCCCCAGCAGAAGCACCACTGGCACCTTTGCCGGAAGCAGTACCGGCTCTTTGTTCCTGCCGTCGTAGCTCAGGTCGAAATCGGTTATCTCATTGTTGAACAGCACATCCCTGGCAAGCTGTGTCAGCCGGCACTCGATGTACCTGGGTGCGGATGCCTCGTCGCCGGTGAGGACATTTCCGAAGTTCCCCTGGCGGTCGATGAAATAGCTTCTGTTGGCCAGGGCCACCAGGGCGGCGCCTATGGACTGGTCGCCATGGGGATGGTACCTCATGGTGTGTCCTATGACATTGGCCACCTTGTTGAACCTGCCGTCGTCCATTTCCCGGAGGGACCACAGTATCCTTCTCTGGACAGGCTTAAGCCCGTCGGAAGCGTCGGGGATTGCCCTCTCCTTGATAACATAGGATGCGAAATCGAGGAAGTTCTCCTCATAGAGTTTTTTAAGCCCGGTCATCTGAGATTCTCCATTATGTACTGTCTTCTGTCAGGTGTGTTCCTGCCCATGTAGAACTCCAGCATATCGGATACGTCCCCCAGGCGGTCGATCCCCACCCTCTGAAGCCTGATGTCCTCCCCGATGAACTGGCCGAATTCCTTCGGGCTTATCTCCCCGAGTCCCTTGAATCTGGTTACTTCGGCCTTTTTCCCAAGGGAGGCCCGGGCATCTTCCTTTTCCCTTTCGGTATAGCAGTAGATGGTTTCCTTCGTGTTGCGCACACGGAAAAGGGGAGTTTCCAGTATGTAGAGATGGCCGTTCAGCACCAGGTCCTCAAAGAAGTGAAGGAAGAGGGTCATCAGGAGGTTCCTTATGTGCAGCCCGTCCACATCGGCGTCGGTGGCAAGGATGACACGGTTGTACCTGAGACCCTCCACGCCGCCCTCGATGTTCAGGGCCCGCATTATGTTGTAGATCTCCTCGTTCTTGTAAACCGTGTCCCGCCTGTGGGAGTAGACGTTCAGGGGTTTGCCCTTCAGGGCGTAGACAGCCTGTGTGTACACATCCCGGGAGGCCACCAGGCTTCCCGCGGCGCTGAGCCCCTCGGTGAGGAAAATGGAGCTTTCCTCCTCCCTGGCGTGGTTGCTGCCAAGGTGTATCTTGCAGTCCTTCAGCTTGGGGATCCTGATGGCGGTCTGCTTCGCCCTTGCCCTTGCCTTCTTCTGCACTATCTGGAGCTCGGTGCGGAGCTTCTGGTTTGCCCTGACCTTGTTGATCAGCTGATCCGCAAGGCTGCTGTCCCGGTGAAGCATCTGCTCGATCTCGCTCTGAACCCTTGCGACGATGTCCCGCCTGATATCACTGTTGCCCAGCTTGTTCTTCGTCTGGCTCTCGAACACCGGGTCCTTCAGCTTGATGGATATGGCGGCGGTTATGCCGTCGCGGACGTCGTCGCCGGTGAACTTTTCGGTACTGTAGGCGTTAACCCCCTTCAGTATTCCCTCTTTGAAGGCTGAGAGATGGGAGCCCCCGGCGCTTGTGTACTGCCCGTTGGCGAAGGATAGGTACCGCTCGCCGTAGGCTGATGTATGGGTAAAGGCGAACTCCAGTGTTTTTCCCTGTAATAGAACACCGGATAGATGGCCTCTTCCCCGGCTTCATGTTCGAGAAGGTCCTTAAGGCCGTTCTCGGACTGATATGCCTTGTCGTTGTACTGGATCTTCAGCCCGGAGTTCAGGAAGGCGTAGTGCTGAAGCCTTCTTTCTATGAACTCGTCCCGGAAGGTGTATCCGTTGAATATCTCCGGATCCGGGATGAACTCCACATAGGTTCCGTTCCTCTCGGTGGTTTCCGACTCTTCGTCCTCCACCAGCTCTCCCCGGGTGAAAACCAGCCTTCTTGATCTGCCGTCGCGGTGGGAGCAAACCATGAAGTGTTCGGAAGGGCGTTCACCGCCTTGGTTCCCACGCCGTTGAGCCCCACGCTGAACATGAACACGTCGGTGTTGTACTTGGCACCGGTGTTTATCTGGGATACGCACTCCAGGAGCTTGCCCAGGGGTATGCCCCGGCCGTAGTCCCGGACTGAGCAGCAGCTGCCGTTCAGTTTCACCCTGATGCGCTTTCCGTGCCCCATGATGAACTCGTCGATGGAGTTGTCTATTACTTCCTTCAGAAGCACATAGATGCCGTCATCGATGTTGGAGCCGTCGCCCAGCCGGCCTATGTACATTCCTGTCCTGAGCCTTATGTGCTCGATGGACGATAGCGTTTTTATCTTGCTTTCGTCGTATTTCTCTGCGGTGTTTCCGCCCATTTCACCACCATATCTTGATTTCAGTCTTGCGTCATGCCCCACATGATGTGCTTTTCCAGAACCCTGTACCCAAAAAGCTACATATAGGGGCCATCCTGGGCCAAGTATACAATACTTCAGTGTAAACCGGAAGATACTTCATTCCATCCGCCGTTGACCGGAGGCGGATACTTGGATAGTATTTCGCTTCTCAGTTCAAGGCGAAGGCTATCATTGCGGAAAGAGGTAAAGTTGATATCGGCGGGAAGTATGGCTACCTCCGGCTACTACAGGTTCATAGGTGCGGTTGTAAAAACCGTTTCAAATCCCTTGACCCTTGAAAGATTCGCATCTCTCCTGGGCTCCGCAAGAATGCGATCTACCGCCAGGAACCCCATCTATATGAGCCATCTGAAAAGGGTTTCCCCTCAGCCGATGAGAAGACCCTTCTGGGGATACTCAGGGAACACTGGCGGAAACACGAGCGAAACAACATTAGCCTGTTCTTCATGAAAAGGATTACTCGGGAAAAACTGGACGGTCTGGTGGAGTGGCGGGGTCGCAACCTGCTGGAACAGGCTCTGGGCCGGGGAAAGGGGTTGCTTCTGCTGGCACCGCATTACGGTGATGAGCGAAGCCTTCACATCCTTCTGGGAATGGCGGGATACAGCGTGGGGGTCATGACCAGCCGTTACTCCAACATGCCGCCCCCGGTGCGCAGGATGAAGCTGGAATGCGGAAACAGATGGAATGAGCTGCATTTCCCCGGAGACAGTCCGAGGTGGATGTTCGATACCCTCCTGAAGGGAGATGTGGTACACTTCGCCCCCACGGCCTACGGCGGTCCCTCGGGCACATGGGTCGGGAGTTTCGGCGTTCCGGTGCTGGCCCCTTCCAGCCCCTGGAAGCTCCATGCCCGGACGGGATGCTCTCTTGTGCTCGGGTTCAATACCCAGCTTCCGGGAATGCGTTTCAGAATGGAGTTCCAGGAGATCCCCCGGTGCGATAACCGGCAGGAGCTGATACAGAAGGTCTTCGACCTGACGGAAAGGAAGGCCAGGGAGTGCCCCGGGCAGTACGACTGGGACAACCTGCTGATAAGGCACAGGGAATCGAACACCATAGCCAGGCTTGGAAGGATCCCTGAAAACGAGGTAGAGCTGGAGTCAGCAACTGACCCTGATGATCTTAGGCCCGACCTTATACCGGAGATGAAAACCCTACGCTGAGGTCAGTCCCCATGTCCGGAAAAACCCCGGAGGACACGCCTGGCCTTTCCAACCGCCTGACCCGGCTGTGAGACAAGCTCCCCGGCCCATCTGCGGATGTTGGAGTAGCTGGTTACCTTTCTCCAGCTTCTGTATCTCTCGATCTTGTGCTTCCAGCCAATTACATCCTCGACGGTCATGTTGGGAAGCCTCATGTTCATCACCTCGTGGGCCCTGTTCCTGGCTGGGTCGAGGAGCTCGGGATTGGTATCCGAGGCAAGGTAGCCGTTCTCCACCGCCCAGTCGTGTATGTACCTCCCGGGGATGGCGGTGGAAAAATAAACGATGATGTCGTCGGGCTTCAGCTTCTTCAGAAGCTCGTAGGTGAGCCTGAGGTCCTCGTCGGTTTCCATGGGGAACCCTATCATGAGGTTGGCGGTGGCCTCCACCCTGAACTCGTGGCACCAGTTGAAGGCGCTGATGGCCTGCGCGGGGTGGTTCCCTTCCTGTAGAATCCAGGATCTTCTGGCTGCCGCTCTCCACACCGAAGGAAATGCAGTGGCATCCGCTCTCCTTCATGACCCTTACCTTGTCCCTGGTAACCGTGTCCACACGGCTGTTGCAGTGCCACTCCAGCTTGATCCCGGCGTTCCTCAGAAGGTCCCTGAACTCCTCGAACCATTTCACCGGATGCATGGTTATGGTGTCGTCCTTGAAGAATATCCGCAGGGAATCTGTTTTCCTGAGGGAGGCCAGTTCTGCTATCTCCTCCACCACATTCATGGCCGAGCGGAATCTGATTCCGCCTCCGTATATCATGTCGGTGCTTGGCTTGCAGTATATGCACTTGAAGGGACATCCCCGGCTGGTCACCATGCCGTACTCGGCCATTCCATGGGCCAGGTAGGAATCGTAGTCAACCACATCCCTTGCCGGGAAGGGAATGCTGTCTATCTTGCCGTTGACCTGTCTTCTGGGATTCTGAACCAGCTCTCCCCGGGAATCGAAATAGGCCAGGTTCTCCATGGAGAGATGGTCCTCTCCCCTGTCAAGCCTGTCCGCCAGCTCGACGATGGATTCCTCGGCCTCACCCACCAGTGCGCAGTCCGCACCGGTCTCTTCAATGGAATGCCCGGGAAAAATGCTCGGGTAGGCACCCCCCACAACGAAGAGGGCATCGGGAACCACTGTCCTGAGGTGTTTCAGAACGAAGGAAGCCCTTTCCAGCTTTGCGGCGGCGGATATGGCCACGGCAACGATGCCGCATCCGCCGGCAAGGTGGTCCAGCTCGCCTAATTCAGAGCAGAAAGAGTAGTCGAGATACACCGGAATGTGGCGGGAGTTCCTGAGGGAACTCACCAGATGCAGAACGCCCAGGGGTTCCGCCAGTCCGTTGTACTCGAACCACTTGAACCTGGGATAAACAAGCGCTGTCTTCACTGCTCTCCTTACCTGCGGGAACATGAAAGATAGCCCATTCGCCGGCCTTTGTCACAGTCTATCAGACACCGGGGAGGCGGGTTTCGTTCCCGGGGACGCTTTCCCGTTCAGCTCCTGCGTACGGGAACGGTCCCAAGACCTCCGAAGGATATCCAGACGGCCAGGAAGGCAGCTACTGCCAGAACCCCGTTAAGAATGCCCTCCAGGGGACTCAGGAGGAGGATAATGAAGGCAGGGATGAATGAGATGAGCGGGCGGCGAGCTCCCCGTAAGAATCCCGTTGATCCGTACCTGCCGTGGAGATTCCACGCCATCCAGACAGCCCCCGAGGCCAGGAAGGCCATGTGGGACAAGGCTGCTCCCACTATTCCCAGGAATGGAATAAGCAGAAGGAAAAGGGCCATTTCCATCATCAGAGGGAAGAAAACGGCGGGAAGGACCTTCCTCTGCCTTTCCGTGGCTATGGTGGTAGACATGAACATGTTGAACATATACGCAACGGGAAGGGTAAGCAGCACTAGACGGTAGGTCATCCCTACATCACCGGGGCTGCTGCCCCTGAGAAAATCCTCTCCCCAGACCGTCCTCAGCACATGGTCTTCCCCTGCCCATAGTGGAATGATCAGGAGGAAGGCGAGCACAAGGAAAAGCTCGGTCATCCAGGCAACCCGCATCCTGGCCTCCCCCCATCCCTTCTTCACCGCCAGGCAAAGCACCGGGAAAAGGGCACCGGGAAGCAGGGTAGGCGTGACGATGAGCACAAGGGCCTCGAGGAGTTTGAGACACTGCTGGTAGGCCGCTATGGCGGCGTCGCCGAGGAATGCCTTGATGAATACACCATCCAGTCTCTGGCCGGCGGCTATCATTATTCCCGCAAGGCCCAGGGGAAGTGCCGCGGCGAAAAGAGGCCGGACTTTCCCCAGGGATTCCCTCCTGAGATCAGGTCTGAACTTCGTTACGGAAACCAGGGCCACACCGGCAAAGACCAGGGCGGGTATCTCCCTGAGAATATAGGTAGAACCGGCGAAAACCACTCCTCTTCCGCTGTAAAGAGCATACAGTGCAAGACCTATGCCCAGAAGGCCGTGAAGTATCCTGGCCGCTCCTTCGTACACCATTTGCTCCCTGGCCCTGAAAAGGGCGAAGGCGCTCTCGCAGTAGCCGTTGAGGACAAAGGCCGATGAGACCAGGAACACCAGGAGTATCTGTCTGGATGAATAGCCCGCAAGTGACACCGAAAGCATCACAACGGCAAGGGCAATTGAGGACAGCACCGTTCTTGTGACCAGTGCCGCGGTGAACACCGAGTTCACCGGCTCACCGGTGGCGATCCTTCTAGTAACGAGCATGCTCACGCCCATGTCACTCAGGAACACCACGATCAGGCCTATGGAAACCGATAGAAGCAGCTCCCCGAAGGCACCGTCCTCCAGTATTCTGCTGAAGATCATCAGTGAACCGAATAGCCCGGCTTTCCCGACTATCTGCCCCAGGAGCATGTACGCGCTGTTGGCCCTGCGTCCCGCCATGCCCGGGTCAGGCTTTGAAGATCCGGCCGGGGGTCACGCCGGCTTCCTTCAGGGCGGTGTTCCTCTTGATCTTTTTCGTTGTGGTTTTGGGAAGCTCGTCCTCGGAAATGAGGAATCCCGCTATCCGCTTGTGTATCTCGGTTTTTGAGTTGTACCGCTTCACGGCGTCCCGGATGGCCTGTACCTCGTCTTCCACGGTGATCTTCCTGCCCTGGCTCTCGGCCTCTTCGATGAGGAGGTCGCGGTCCGGGACCACCAGCACGAATATCTCCTCACCCTTGGTTTCCGAGGCCTTGCCGAAGACCACGCACTCCCTGATGTGCCTGAACCTGTTCAGCCTTGTCTCGATCTCTTCAGGGTAGATGTTCTTGCCGTTCTTGGCTATGATGACGTTCTTCTTCCTGCCGGTGATGAAGAGGAAGCCGTCGGGGTCCACATACCCGTAGTCGCCGGTGCGGAACCAGCCGTCATCGGAGAGCACCTTCGCCGTGGCCTCGGGGTCACCGTAGTAGCCCAGCATCACATTGGGCCACGAACCACTATCTCTCCGGTCCCGGTGCCGTCGGGCTCGTCTATCCTGCATTCCATTCCGTGTATCACCGGCCCTACGCTTCCGTACCTGTTGGCCCTTATCCTGTTCACGCTGATGATAGGGGCCGTTTCGGTGAGGCCGTAGCCCTGGAGTACCTTGAACCCCAGTTTTTCAAACCCCTCCACCACCACCGGGTCTATGCCGGCCCCGCCGGATATCAGTAGCCTGAGCCTGCCTCCGAACTTCTCATGCACCTTGCCGAAGACCTTCTTCCGGAGCCCCTTCATTCCGATCTTTTCCCCGGCGGCGGAGACCGCCATGCCGAAACCCAGCCTGGCCTTGCCCAGGCTGCCGCTGCGTATCTTGTCCATTATCCTCCGGTACATGGTTTCCCAGACAAGGGGTACCGCCAGGATCACAGTGGCCCCGGTGGTCACAAGGTCATCGGCAATGTAGCGAAGACCATGGACGATGGCGATCTGGGCCCCCATGGAGAGAGGCAGGAGGAAACCGGCGGTGCCCTCGTACATGTGATGCACGGGAAGAACGCTGAGAAAGGTGTCGGATTCGTCAAGGTTCACGAACTTTATGATCTGCTTAACATTGGTCAGTATGGAGTTCTGTGAGTGCATTACGCCCTTGGCGGTGCCGGTGGTCCCTGAGGTGTAGCTTATCACCGCCACCCTGTGGACGTCGTAGGAGGCCGGGAGTTCTCCCTTGCTCAGCCTGCCGCTCCTGAGAACACCCCTGAATGTGGTTCTCGCATCCTCGAAGCCTGAGTTCATGGTAACGGACTGAACATCCTTCAGGCCCTGGAACCAGTCGGTGAACTCGGTGTCGTGGAAGATGATATTGGTTCCGGAGTAGTGCAGGATGGTGTGCATGTCCGCCTCGGGAAGGGCGGGGTCGATGGGAACGACTATGCCCCCGGCCCTCATGGTGGCAAGATAGGCGGTGTACCAGGAAATGCTGTTCCTTCCCACTATGCCCACCACGGGTTTCGGGTTCAGCTCCAGTAGTCCCCTGGCAAGCCAGTCCATGTCGTCGGCGAGGTGGGAATAGGTGATGGAGCGGAACCTGCCCGGCTCCAGGGGTTCACGCACTGCGATGGTGTCCGGGATCCTGCTGGCGGTCCTCTGTAGCATCTCCGGAATACTGGGCATTTCAGGAACTGGATTCAGCGGACCGCCTGGTATGGTTCTGTTCATAATTCCATCTCCGTCCGATTATGGTCTTCCTGAATAATACTTTCAGGGGCTCCCGTGGCAACCACCCTGAATCCCGTAAAGGGGTAGCCCAGGGTTTCATCCAGCTCGATAAGCGCATCCGGCCGCAGTCCTGCCGTGAGGATATCCAGCTGCCCCCGGCTGCCACACCGGTATCCGAGGTCCATTCCCAGACATTGCCCCCATGTGCCCCAGACCCCATTCGCTGTATCCCATGGCCCCGGCCGGGGCGGTCCGGGGCAGCCGTCATTGATATCAGGATGTCTACCGAGTATGGATTCGGTCTCATCGGAGAGGTTCACAGGAATATCTTCCCCGGCCCCGGCAAGAATGGCCCATTCCACAGGATCCGGTAGCCTGTAATCCAGGCCGCTTCCGGACCTTTCAGAAAGCCACGAGCAGAAGAGTGCGGCCCCCTCCTGGGTAACGCCCGTTACCGGATGGGTCTCCATCCCGGGCACGGGCGAGTAGGCGGTGGTGTCGTCGTTGAAGGATATCGGACCGTTCCAGTTGCTTCTGAGTATGCTGTCCATGAGCAGGGTCCTGCCCCGTATGGTGTGGGAGTCCCTGAGGAGGCCCGGGTCCATCTCGTTCATGAAGGCCGCGAAGTCACCGGCGGTGACCTCGTCCCTCCCCACGGTCATGGGCCCCATGGCGAAGGGCATCAGCTCACTGGGTATCACAACGAATTCCATTCCCCCGTCGGTGTCGGTGAAGTAGAAGGGAACGGTGATGTTCAGTAGTTTCACATCCGAGGAAAGCACATTGACCGTCCTTGTGACGGAGAGCCCCATAGGGCCCCTGGCGGTGACCTCGACCGGGTTGCCCGGACGGATGATAAGGGAACAGGGGGAGCTTCCGGAGAATTGCCCGCCTCTATATGGCAGTCGGTGGGGATGGTGTTCACCACAAGCAGGCATCCCTGGGTCAGCTGAAGGAAGACAGTGTCCGGTGTTGCTTCAAGAAGGGTGTCCCTGGGGAAGAAGCCGTCCCTGGCGGCGGACAGGTGTAATCCGTCGGAGGGGACCAGCCTCACCGCCGGTGTGAGCCCCCCGGGAACTCCGTTTATGTAGAACACCGCTCCCCTTGGAACGGTCACTATGGTGAGCTGCTTCATGGTTATTCTCGGGAACAGCCACAAAGCCGCCCCGGCGGCCATGAGAAGGAGCAGCACCGGTGGAAGGACCCTCTTCAACGGTCAGTCCCCCAGTTGTTGGAAAGCACTGCCTTTATGTCGTCGAAGAGGTAGCCGGTCCTGATGTCCCTCCAGAACCTTTTCCAGATATAGGAGGGCCTGAAGTAGAACTTCCTGTGGAAGAGGCCGTAGTACTTCCTTATGGTCTCCCAGGAGAGGTTCTCGTGTTCCCATACCTCGGTGGTGCAGTGGAAGTTGTATATGTCCCAGTTCCTGCTCTTTATCCTGCCCTCACGCTCTATCTGGCGGAAGAGGGCGCTTGAGGGGAAGGGCAGGGTCATGGAAGCCTTGAGATAGGTAAGGGGTATGCTGCAGGCGAACCTAAGGGTTTCCCGGAGTGTTTCCTCGGTGTCGCCGGGAAGACCTATCATGAAGAAGCCAACGGTCTCTATTCCGGCTTCGTGGGCCATGTTCACCGCCCTGCGCATCAGTTCGATGTCCTGCCTCTTACCAACCTTCCCCAGGACCTCGGAGGAGGCGCTCTCTATGCCGAAGGCACCTGATAGCAGCCGGATTCCTTTGCCAGACCGAAGAATTCGGCATCCACGTCGTGAACGTTTACCCCGGTGGGAAGCGCCCAGGGAGCAGGAAAATCCCTCTGGATGAGAAGCCTGCAAACCTCCTTGGCCCTGTCTATGTTCGCGGTGAAGTTGTTGTCCTTTATATGGATGTCGTTGAAGCCCAGCTCAAGCATCCTGAACATCTCGTCCACCACCCTGCCGGGGCTTTTTTCCCTCACGCTGTGGCCGAAAATGTTCTGGCTGCAGTAGGTGCAGTGGTGGTTGCAGCCCCGGTTGGTTTCCATGTATCCCACCGGGTTCTTCCTGGAGGCGATCCGGGGAGAGCGGTAGTACTTCAGGTCGTAGAGCTGCCATGCGGGCATTGGCAGTTCGTCGAGATCGGCTATGAGTTCCCTGGGGGGGGTCTGCTTCAGCCTGCCCTCCTCCATGTAAGCTATACCCCGGATGTCCTCCAGGGAATCCCCGCGGCATATCTCCCTGAGGGTGTTCTCCCCCTCGCCGATGACCACCACATCAAATCCAGTGTCCCTGAGGACCTCTTCGGGAAGTGTAGAGGCGTGGACTCCTCCGGCGATCACCACCGACTCCGGGCATAGCTCCCTGGCGGTTGCAGCCAGGGCAATGGACTCGGTGACAAGGGGGGTGGTGAAGGTTATTCCTATGTAGTCGGGTTTCCACTTCGTCAGTATGTCGCGGTAGGCATCCAGGGGCCTGGCCTCTATCATGAGGTCGGCGATCTTCGTTTCGTGGCCGTCGAGGAGCACCGCGCCACCCAGGGAGCCCAGTGTAATGAAGGGCGCCGAGGTGATGGCCACCTTATCTTGCTGTTGCTGTAACATCTATCGCAGATGGCGGGTTAACCAGAAGTACCCTTGCCAAGAGAGCTCCTTTCAGGGTGGTTGCCCGGCGGTCATCCGCCGGGCTTATTAATCAGTTGCCCAGAACGACCAGCCTGGACACCGCGGTCCCGCCGGCTCCGGTGGCCACAACGGGGTAGACCCCGGCGGGCAGCCTGTTTCCCGAGGAGTCGGTGAGGTTGAAGGGAACCTCGATGCTGCCGGCGGGAACGGTGCCTTTGTAGATGGTGTTCACCACCCTTCCGGTGATGTCGTGAACCTGAAGTGTAAGGATTCCATCGCCGGGAAGGGAGCACCTGAAAGCCGTGGAGCTCATCGCGGGATTTACCCCGGCGAACCCCAGGGAGAGTGCTTCGGGAGGGGTTCCCCCCTCCACGGACATTGCCCCGGCGGCCCATATCTCAACATCGTCGATGTTCCAGCCGCAGTATTCCCAGCCGGGATCGGTGGTTCCCATGACCCACCTTATGTACACCTCCGGTTCCCCGTCGGCGAACTCTGAGATGTCGATCACCCGGGAGCTCCACTGGTTTTCGGTGATCTCCTCGGTGCCGTTCTCCCAGACGGTGAACCATGTCTCGTTATCGGTGGATATCCTTATGTACCCGTGGTCGTACTGGTTGCCTTCGACGCCCAGCCACCTCTGGAAACGGAGCTGTGTGCCGTAGAGCCCGGAGCAGTCAATAGCTCCGGTGGTGAGGTTCCGTTCCGGAAGGTTGGGCTCGTAGTCACCCTCAAGATTATACCCGTAAACGTTGGAGCCCGTGTGTCCCGCCGAAGGGTCGGGATATCCGTGGGAACCGCCCATTCCAAGGGGCTGCCCCCATTCCCAGCCCGGGTCTGCTGTCCAGCCTGGATCAGAGTCCATGTTCCAGCCGTAGATCACACCGGCCTGGCCCACAACAAGCACAACTGTGCCGGTGGTGTTCCCTGTGCCGGTGGATTCGTTAACGAAATCCACATCGGAGGTGTAGACCCCCAGGGGAAGCTCCGAGGCTGCGGAGGTTATGGAAACGGTTATCTGAACCGTTTCACCCTGGGAAATGATGCCGGTGAGGGGACCGGAAAGCTCGAACCAGTCCGCCTGGTCCGGGGAAACGCTGTACTCCGCTGAACCGTCGCCATAGAAGGAGAGTTCCCAGGTGTGGGAAGAGGGATCGAATGGCCCCCGACCTCGCCCTGGAACAGGGCGTCCTGGCTGGGGGTTACCCTGAGCCCGGCATCGAACCCGGCGAGCTTCAGGCAGAAGTTGGCCGTTCCGGGGTAGGGATTGCCCGGCCATGTATAAAGATCCTGCCAGGAGCCGTCGTGGAACCAGCTTTCCCCCGGGGAGGCCGATGATTCCACAATGACCCGCATGGCTGAACCCAGAAGCACTGGAACATCGGCGGTCCTGTCGAAGGGGTAGCCTCCGTGGGAAAACTCCATGACGAAGTAAACGCTGTCCCCGGGGTTTATCTCGAAGGGGCTCTCAAGCTGATGGGTATGAAAGCCCCTGTACTGATAGAAACCGGTCTCGGTACCCATGGGGTCTGAGAGGGCCCCCCCTGGAAGCTGCCGTAGAAGGAGGCGGTATAATCCACTGAGTCCGCCGCGGTGAAGAAGGAGACCGCGGTCATGTAGTGGTCGCCCTGGGCCTCGAAGGCGTTCATAACCTGGGTCGGACCGGTGAACGTGTCCCGCCAGCCATGGTAGTCGTGGTAGTAGAACTGCTCGTATTCCATGAACTGTGTGTTGGTGAAGGAAACCGCTCCCATGAAGGGCTCTCTGCCGCACCACTTGTCCCAGTAGCTGATGTAGAAGTAGCCGTCGTAGCCCCAGTTCTCCCCCCAGCTGTTCTTGCATATCCATGCACCGGGCTGGGGAGCCTGGGTTATCATGTTATCGTCCCAGCCTATGATCGCCACGGCGTGGTTGGGAAGGTCGTCGGTTTCAGGGGGCTGGTACTGAATGTAGTCCTGCATGAAGGCGGCCTTCACGCAGTAGCAGGTTGCCAGGGCGCCGTGCTCCATGACGGCTTCCTTTATGTGGTCCAGGGAAGCCAGGTCGTCGCCGCCGGTGTGCCACTGGACATCGGCGGGATAGTAATAGTGAAAATCCGGGGAATACAGCTGGGGCGCCTGGTCGTAGGACTGGCCGTCGATGTCCCGCACGGCGCCGTCCCCCGGGACAGGTAGGCTGTGGCGACGAGATAGTCGCCCCCCTGGTGAACGGTGAGACCTCCGCTTCCTCCGGGGGGATCCATGTCGGCGTTGTAGAAATCGTTGAAACCGTTCCACCAGTCCAGGTGGTACTCCGCCAGGTCCGGCTCACCTGATTCGCCATTGTCTTCCCATACACCGGTCATAAGGAGATTCGACTCCATTGCCGCCATGGTTCCGTGGGTCCAGCAGGTTCCTCCCTGCTGACTCTTTATGGATGTAACGTAGCTTTCGCCGGCCACGTCCCTGAGGTCGTACTCCGCCGGGGGCTGGAGCAGTATGGCCATGGCAAGGAGAAGAGTCATGATTACCTCCGATATGCTGTTTGCGGGAAAAACTCTTGTTTATATACTACAGTCATGAAATTGCTGGTAGCGGTTCCCGCACTGAACGAAGAGATAACCCTGGGTGGTGTTGTCTCCGCCATACCTTCCGTTATCGATTCCCACCAGGTGGAGGTGCTTGTTGTTGACGATGGCTCCACCGACTCCACCGCCGCCATTGCCAGGGAGTCCGGGGCAGCGGTTGTGTCCCACGGCCGCAACATGGGGCTGGGCACGGTTTTCAGGACCATGCTGGCCTACGCCAGGCGGGGAGGGTTCCACTGCATGGCAACCATCGACGCCGATGGCCAGTTCGATCCGAAGGACCTGCCTGCGCTTTTCCAGCCGGTGATAGCCGACGAGACTGACTTTACCACCGCCAGCAGGTTCCTCGACCCTGCCCTCACACCGCGGATGCCGCCGGTGAAGAAGTGGGGCAATGCCCGTGTGGCGAAACTGGTGAGCAGAATGGCGGGAATAAAGGTAAAGGACGCCACCTGCGGGTTCAGGGTCTATGGCCCCGCGGCCATAGAAAGGGTGTCCTGCTTCAGCAGGTTCACATACACACAGGAAACCATAATCGACATAGCCAGGAAGGGGCTTCGAATAAGGGAGATCCCCTGAGGATACGGGGCGAGCGGGAACATGGAAGATCACGTATAGCTTCGAACCTCTGGAGGTACGCCCACCTCTCCATGGAGGCCATGTACTCCGTGGCACATGGCCACTCCCCCTGGCGGTTCTACGGAAGACCGGCCTTTACCCTTCTGTTCCTGGGGGCTGCCCTTGACCTCTTCGTTCTGGTGCGGTGGCTGGTGGTGGGAAAGATAACCCCCTTCGCAGCCTTCGGTATTGGCGGGCTATTCATGATAACCTTCGGAATACTCCTGGTCCTCTTCGCCTCCATCGCGGATATCTCCGCGGCGAACAGAAAAATGCTGGAGGACATCACCGCCTTCGAAACCAGACGGATAAGGAACCTCGGTTAACCCCCTATCTCAGCACCGTAACCTTACCAGATGCCGGGAGCTGCCCGGCGCACCTGGCGAAAACAAGATAGAGCCCGGCGGGGACCCTGGAGGTGTTCCAGGTAAAGGTGTTCAGCCCGGGCTGGCCGTAGCCGTCAAAGACCGTTGCCACCCTCCTGCCCGCCAGGTCGTAAACGAAAACCTCGGTCTCCCCTCCGGCAATGGTGACATCCATGGTTACAAGGCCGGTGAAACAGGGATTGGGCCTGGGACTCCCAAGCAGTACGGGAACCGAATAGAGGGTTCCGTTGCTGTAACCCGGTGTGGGGTTATCGAGTATTCTCCACTGACCTCCGTCGGGAAACCGTCCCAGTGAGATGTCCGCCGTCTGGTTCTGGAACTCCACTTCCTCGATGGGAGATACCCGGGGGGGGTCACCCGGTGCCATCCTTCCCAGGGAAAGTGTGTCCCCTCCGGCAGAGAGGGTGAAGGGAAGATGGTTCCCCCCCTTCCAGCCGTCGCCATCGGCCCAGAAGAGCATGAAGCCTCCGGATGGGATCATGGTTCCCCGGGGTACCGACCAGGCGGTGTCCCCCGCCGAGAATACAAGGACCCCGGCGTCGAGATCGTATGAGGTACCGTTGAACAGTTCTATCCAGTCGGAAAACCTGCCCCAGTCGTCCTGTATCACCGTATCGTTCCTGGCCATTACCTCGTTCACGCAGAGGCCGTTCATCCTGGCGGGATAGAAGAAGGGGCCCATGTCCAGCCTTGTGCCGTCGGGGTCTTCCCTGTTCGGGTCACCGGCGTCGATGCAAGGGGAGTGGTGAAGCAGGCGACCCTGGGAATCCAGAGAGGGGTCACCGGTAACGTTTCCCTGGCCGGGGATCAGGCCGCCGTCGGATATGGACCACTGGACCGAGGCGGTACCCTCCTCCACGAATACATCGCTTCCGCATTGCTCGAATATGGAACTGGACACCGCGGCATGACCGCCGCTTCCAGTGGTTTTGTCGTAAACATGAAGGGCGGTTTCGCAGTCCCTGAACAGCGTGTTCTCTATCACGGCGGAGGCGCCGTCCTTCACCGCTGCCCCGGTTAATGAACCCTGGGTAACGCAGTTCTCAATTGTGATCAGTGTTCCCCCGGCTCCACCGGAAGTGGGAGCGCCTATGGAAAAGCCCTTGTCGGCGCAGTCGGAGATCCGTGTGTTGCTTATTGTTACAGTGGATGCGTTAATGTCTATGCCGTCGTCGGCCATGTTCTGAACCACGCAGTTGTCCACGGTGAAGGAGCCCTCGGTGCACAGCTGGAACTCTATTCCGTCCATGCTGTCCGCCACCGGGTCGGTGAGGTTCCTGAAAAGGGAATTGGTGACGCTGCCGCTGTCCCCCTGGCCCAGGAAGAAGAGCTCACCCCTGTTGTCGGTGAATATGCAGCTGTCCACCTGGACGGTGCCCCCGTTCACCTTCAGGCAGGACCAGTTATTCCTGAAGGTGCTGTTCCTTATCAGCACTTCGGAGGAATGGGTAGCCACCCCTGCGAAATCGGCTCCGGGCCCACCGGCGTAGCCCCTGGAGCCGGAAACCACCGTGTGGTTCATGTCCAGTGAGCCCCCGTTAATCCTGATGCCCCGCCAGCCGGCGAAGGAGTTCTCTGCCGTGAAGATCACAGAGTCGGTGGCGGATCCACCGGAGATGATGCTGCCCAGGCAGTTAACAGCTCCGTTCTCCCCGATCAGAATGGTCACACCGGCCTCTATCTGCAGCGTGCCCCCCTGGGGAATTGTTACCTCTCCCGGTATCGAATAGGGGGAGAGTGCCCTGTACAGGGTGGTGTTTCCGGGAAGGGTCCCGGTGAGCACCACAGGGTTCACCACTGTGAAGGGATTGTACCTGTCGGTTGCCTCGGTTACCCTCCAGCCTGCCTGTTCCCCGGTTTCCACCGTCCACCAGAACTCCCCGGGAGCAAGTCCAGTTATGGTGAAGAGGGTGTCCTCTATCCCTTCGAACATGGCAATGGTATCGGAGCTGGTTCCCAGGCTGTCCCGGAGGATCACCGTGTAGGATGCCGTCGGAACCCCGGAGGGTCCTCCGTTGGCAGCCAGGACACAGTGAGGCTGTCGGTTACCAGGGAGTCGGACCTGAGGGAGCGAAAGGGATGGTATTTGTACTGAAACTGCCACTGAAGGTCGGATATCCTTATGTCGAGGTTGTCCCTGAGTTCCTGAAGGGCCCCCTGGAACCCCTGTATGTCCGTGTTGTCCCAGGTGTCCTGCTCCACCGCGTGGTGGAGTGCCACCTCCAGGGAATCGCACCAGAACTGCAGCCTCTCCGGGGTGAGATGATGGCTGAACATGCTCTCAACCGAATCCATGAAGGCCTCCCGGAAGCCCGGGACGGTGAGGGTCCTGGCGTGGATGGGGTTGTCGTACCAGTTCTGATTGGTACAGCCGGCGTAGTTTATCCTGATGTTCTTTGAGAGGACCCTGTCGACGTCCCAGGGAAGCATGATCCACTTCCCATCACCCAGCACATCGTTGTAGAGGTAGTAGTTGTGGTAGTAGGTGCTGTTGTTGGCGAAGGCGGCGTTTATGGCCAGCATCCTTATGAGCCCCGGGGCCGTACATGGTGAATGAACTGTCCATGAATGCTTCGAAGTCCTCCGGCGGGCAGGATTCGATGCCCTCTATGAGCTGCTGGAGATCCTTCATACCCGATGATTCGTTGGTCATTTTCGACCAGAGCGAATCGATGTCGTCGTGAATATTGGCGCAGGCGCCGTCCCTCCTGGCCTTGTATAGGTTGCCCAGGGTATTGATGCCGTTCCTTTCCAGGAAGGACTCGTTCACCGGCTCCAGGAGCATGAACAGCCCCTGTACTCGCCGTTTATGTCCAGCCTGGCGTGGGAAACCTGAAAACAGGGAAACCCCATGCCGCTGAGTACCCGTGAGAAAAACCAGGCTCGGATGTAGGAATGGTCGAGATAGTCGGCGTTGAAGTTCCATCTGGTCCTGCCGAGATGGGGCTGATCAGGGGGAACTCGATCCGGTAGGATTTTTCCTGAATGCCCTTGATGTGTCTCCCCTGATCCGCATGGTGCAGTTCTCGTACACGGTTCCCTGGTGTTCAACCGTGCAGGGAATGACGATCTCCTCCTCATAGTTGTCCATCATGTACTGGAACTGATCGGGATCGCACTCCACGGTGTACTGGGGAACCTGGGCCAGGCAGAAAAGGCTGAACAGTGCCAGAGCGTTCATGATTCAGCCTCCCCGGGGTTTCAGCTTGTAAGGCGCAGTGTTTCCCTTGCTATCATCAGTTCCTCGTTGGTGGGAACAACAAGAACGGCAACCCTGCTGTCAGGGGTGGAAACAATGCGCTCTTCGCCCTTTACCTTGTTCGCCTCTTTGTCGATCCTTATTCCCAGCGCTTCCATGTTATCGCAGATGAGCTCCCTGAGTTCCCAGCCGTTCTCGCCGATGCCGGCGGTGAACACAACGGCATCCAGAGTCCCGAGGGTTGCAGCGTAGGAACCGATGTACTTCCTGACCCTGTCGGCGAACATCTCGAAGGCCAGTTTTGACCTTTCGTGGCCCTTCCACATCTTCTCCTCTACATCCCGCATATCCATGGAGACGCCGCTTATCCCCAGAAGGCCGCTTTCCTTGTAGACCATTTTCTTCACCTGCTCGAGGGACCAGCCCCGGTTCTCCATCAGGTCGATGAGAATGGCGGGGTCGATGTCGCCGGATCTGGTTCCCATCATTACACCGCAGAATGTGCCGAAACCCAGGCTGGTGTCTATGGACTTACCACCCTTTACGGCGGTAAGGGAAGAGCCGTTGCCCAGATGACAGGTGATGGTGTTTATCTCGGAAAGGGGTTTCTGCAGTATCTCGGCGGTGCGCTCTGAAACGAACTGATGGCTGGTTCCGTGGAAGCCGTAGCGGCGGATGCCGTAGTTCTCATAAAGGCTGTAGGGAAGGCTGTACATGTAGTTGACCTCGGGCATCGTCTGGTGGAAGGCCGTATCGAACACCGCCACATTGGGAACCCCGGGAAGCTTCTTCATAGCGGCGGTTATGCCCATTATGTTGGCGGGATTGTGGAGGGGGCCAGTTCACTGACCTCCCGGAGGCCGTTGAGCACCGTCTGGTCTATCAGCACGCTGCTGGTGAACTTCTCGCCTCCGTGGACCACCCTGTGACCGCAGGCGGTTATCTCATCAAGGGACTCCATGGCACCCATCTCCGGGTGGATGATAACCTCAAGGGCCATATCCAGCCCTGTCTCGTGGTCGGGGATGGGTCTGGTGAGTTCGGACTTCTCGCCGTTGCACCTGTACTTCATCCTGCCGTGGTCCTGGCCTATTCTCTCTATGAGACCCGAGGCGAGCATTTCCTCGCTCTCGCCGTCGATGACCTGGAACTTGATGGATGAACTGCCGCTGTTGATAACAAGGATCTTCATATCAGCCTCTTGATCTATTGGAAATTGGTGTTGAGAACCACAAAAAAATTCGTCTTGAACATACCTGATTTCCCCGGTTTTTTCAACTGTTTTCCGCCGGTGGGGACCGCAGGGTCTCCATCACAGCGAAGAGAAATCCCCAGATGCAGGTAAAACGGTAATTGGTGATCAGGGAGCTGCTGAGGGCGGCAATGGTAAGGGCGGTGAAGGAGGCTGTGAGCCACATGGCATAGACCGAACCGGTTCCCAGGACCAGCCTGAAGCTCCCGGCAATTCCACGGGCATAGAGAAGGGCCAGGAGCAGCGCCCCGGCAACCCCGGTGTTCAGGAGAAGCTGAAAGAAACTGCCATCCACATAGGGAATGGAGACCACGGAGAAAAGATCCGGCCTGAAGTAGGTTATCTCGTGGCCGAAACCGGTTCCGAAGACCAGGGTAACAGGAGAGGCGGTGACAGTGCGGGTTATCTCCCACCATGAGAGGAACCTGGCCCAGAGGGACACATCCCCGGCCAGACCGCCGTCTGCCCCTCCGCTCCTCGCGGCGACATCCCCGGGGGTGAGCAGACCGGCGGCATAGACGAAGGCAATGGAACCGGCGGTAAAAACTGCTATGAGGAGTACCCTTGAAACCAGCGGCCCAAGGCGAAGGCCCTGCTTCCCGGACCTGCCCAGGTCCGCCACGAAGGCCGCCAGGGCTCCCGAGGCCACCGCCAGCCACAATGCCCTGGACTGCCCAGAAGCAGGCTTGCGCCATGGTGACAAGGGCCAGTGCAGCGGGAAGGACCGGGACGGAGGCGTGTCTTTTCCAGAGGGCAAAACCTGTAAGGAATAGACCGATCATTACCACGTTCAGTTCACGGGAACTCACCCGGAGGCCTGATGTAAGCCGCACATATACTCCCTCGCCGCCAATGTAGCCCTTCAGTATCACCCAAAGGGCCGCTGCGAAGGACGCCGCAGCTATGGTCATCGCCAGGAGTTTGAGATTCCCTGCCTTTTTAAGGAGCCACATGGACGGGAAAAAGAAGAGATAACCCAGCATGGGTTTCAGGAAGACAGCGGCTATCTCGGGATTATATCCCCGGATGACACCCCTGGCGAAGGCTGCCAGGGACAGCCCGGCAAGGAGCAGAATGAGTTTGCCGGCACCGGAGGAGGGAATTCGGCCGTCGCCGTCGATCAGGGCTCCGATCCACAGAATGAATATCCATAGCTGAAGAGCATCGTCCGGGCCCAGACGAAAGGGGCCGGCGTAGATACCCAGTCCTCCCAGAAGGGAGGTGGTAAAAACTATCTGCACGGCGAAAAGCATGGCGGTCATCCCCGGCGGGAATGCCATTGTCATCAGGGCGAGGAGCAGGAAGGATGCCCCGGCGGCAACGGGAAGGGCGGTATCGGTGAGGATACCCCCGGCGATAAGAAGACAGATAACTGCAAGACCAGCGGGAGTGAGCCGGTCCGTTCCTCTATTCCCCAAGACCCGCCGCTCCCGCCACGGCGGGTGCCGTTATGTCAGCCACCCACCCCAGGAAGGCGGCGTCCTCTTTTTCGAAGGCGGCCTTCGTGTGGGAGTCTATGTCCAGTTCTCCAACTAGAACGCCCTTCATCATCACCGGAGCCACGAACTCGCTTTTTACCGAGGGACTGCAGGAAAGGTAATTGGATTCCGCCTCAACATCGTCCACAACGAAGACCTGAAGGGTGTCAGCCGCCTGTCCGCAGATACCCTCTCCGAAGGCAATGCTGGTGTGTTCCGTTGGCTCTCCTGAAAATGGGCCCAGAACAAGCCGTTCCTCCCGGTGAGGGTCCACCAGATAGAAGCCCACCCAGTCGCACTTCGCCATCTCCATGTTCAGCAGGTCACAGACCGCCTGGAGCCTCGTTGTGTGGGTCGCTTTTCCGTCCATTATTTCCATTATCGCCGTTCTCAGTGCATCAGTTCTCACCGCTATCCTCCAGATCTTCAGGTCCCCAAAGGGCCATGGCCCTCCTTATGTGGGGAATGGTGATGGTTCCCCCGACCACGGCGCCAATGCCCAGGGCCTCGGTGAACTGCTCCCGGGTTACGCCGGTCTCCATACAGCGGTGAACATGCCAGGCTATGCAGTCGTCGCATCTGAGGACCAGTGAAGCCGTGAGCCCGAGAAGCTCCTTCATTCCTTCGTCCAGGGCACCGGAATCATAGGCGGATGAATCCACGCTGAGGACCCTCTTCAGTATCCTGTCCCCACCGCTGATAAGGGTTTTGTTCAGCTCATCCCGCCCTTCCAGGAACTCCTTTATTGAACTGTATTCCGACATTGTTCCTCCCCGATGGGTTTCCTTACGAGGACAAGGGCAGTAACGTCGTCCTGCTGGTCGCAGTCCCCCCTGAATTTTTCAAGGAGCCCCGTAATGGTTACTATTATGCTTTCAGCGGACTCTTCACAGTGTTTAAGGAGGAAGGTCTCCAGCCTTTTCACTCCGAAGGGCTCTTCTTCCGGGGTCATGGTTTCCGTGATGCCGTCGGTGTAGAGCAGAAGCCTTTCTCCGGAATGAATGACCACCTCCCCCATCTCATAGGCGGCATCGGGCACCACTCCCAGGACCAGTCCTCCCAGGTGAAGGTTTTCCACCGGGCGGTCCCCCCTGTTCCTGCAAAGCATGGGGGGATCGTGGCCGGCGCAGCAGTACTTTATTCCGCCGGTCTTCGTGTTGATGAAGGCCAGGAAAAAGGTAATGAAGGTATCGTCGGGCATTCTGTCACAGAGGGCCCTGTTCAGCCTGGAAACTGTATCCGCAACCGGCAGATCTTCCCGAAGCAGGGTACCCAGGCTGGATTGAAGGGCTGCCATGAGCATGGCGGCGGCGGCGCCCTTGCCGGAAACGTCGGCAACGGCAATGGCCATTTCATCGTCGTTCAAACGAATCACGTCGTAGTAGTCCCCCCCATTACCCTGCTGGGTATGCTCACCGCCTCTATCTCCCACCCGGCGGGCTGATGAATATGTCCGGGAAGAAGGCTTTTCTGTATCTCCCTGGCAAGGGCCAGTTCCCTCTCCAGGGATTGCCTGTGAAGCTTTTCCCCGAAGAGACTGGCGCTCTGGATGGCCTGGGCTATCTGTCTTGTAAAGCTGTCGAAGAGACCCCTGGTGTAGTCAAGGAAGAAGAACTGCCGGGAGCTGGCGGCGACGATAACCCCCAGTCTCTCCCCCCTTACCTCCACCGGTGCCGCCACGAGGGAGGCAATCCTGGTGCGGCATGCGTCGCCCTCTTCAAGCTTCCTGAGGGTGCTCCTTCTGTAATTGTTGATCATGAAACCATGGCCGGTGGCGTCTATCCTCTGGTCCACCCCCCGGTACCATCTGTCACCCAGCCTTTCCGAAAGGCCGGACCAGTCCCCGTTCCTCTCATGGATGTGTTCTTCTCCGTTATTCAGATGGAACCAGCAGGCATCGGCACCGGTGAGCTTTACTCCAAGACGCACCGAGGCCATTCCCAGCTGATCAGGTTCGAAGCTGGAATGCAGTGCCTGGCTGAGGTCCTGCAGCGTGGCAAGTTCCCGGCCCCGCTTTTCAAGTATCCTGGCGGTGGGCAGCTGAAGCACCATGGTTATCAAGGCGAAGAGTACATAAACGGCGAGGACCGTTACCACCGAAAGGTCCAGCCCCCCCATGACACCCTGGGGATTCTCCGCCAGATGAAAATAGATGTTCCGCATCAGGAGGACCGTTATCAGGGCGGCGGGAAGAAGGATATACCTGGACCTCCGGGAGAGGTACTGAACCCATCTCTGGCAGAAACCCAGGGAAACCGAGGAAAGCAGAAGGAGCAGACTGCTGAGCTCCACCTCTATTCCGGAGAAGAGCTCCATTCCGGGAGAAATCATCAGTCTCAGACCGGTAACGTGAAGTATGGCGGTGAGGAAAGCCAGGGCTGTGGTGATCCTGTAGAGCCACACAACGAAGGGGGACCTGTCTATGTAAACGAAGCCCTGATGGCCGCCAGAAGGAACAGAGACACCGCCAGTATGCCCAGCCGGGCCAGGGGGACCCTGGAAACAGGGCTCTCCGGGGGGAGCCTTCCCGGGGGCCTTCCGGCTGCTGCCCCATGGAGGTGTCGGTGCTCGTGGATGTAAGAACGGCATCGATAAGGACCCCGGCGGCGGAACCGGTGACCTCTCCCAGTGTACCCAGGAACTGACCCGTTTGCCCGGTGAAGGCGGAATCCAGGAAGGTCTTTACCTGGGTACCCCCACCTCGGCCACCCTGTCTATCCTCTGACCGAGATCCCTTACCCTGTCTCCACGCAAACCAACCCCGCCGGTGCTTACTGGATCCCTTCCTGCGCCGGCGAAACCGGTGAGCCCCCAGAGCAGCACAACGGCGAAGAAACAGAAGGCAAGCCTTCTGGAAAGGCTGAGGCCGCTGAGGAGCTCTCCGGCACCCAGGTAGAAGAAAAACCGGCGGCGATCAGGAGTATCCCCGCTGAAACCCTGGAGAATGAACTGCCCAGGGAAGACGGGGAAAAAGAACTATGAGCAGGGCGAAGAGAATGAGGCTTCCCTGAAAGCTTCCTTCCGGCTGGAAACGGTGCTCTTCCCATTTTCCCTACTTCAGATGACTGGCTATCTGGTCCGGGGTAACCGGGAACACCGAACCATCGGCAAGGAGCTTGAGTTCATAGATGCCCTTCTCCAGCTCCTCCGGCCCTACGGTGAGAACAGCAGGGATATTGAGCCTGGAGGCTTCGGCAAACTGCCTTCCCAGCTTTTTTCCCGATACGTCCATGATAACCCTGATACCTTCTTTGCGCAGCTCTGACGCTATTCTTCCCGCCTGGCCTATCACTTCCGGGGAGAACACAGCCACGAAGAGGTCCGCCGGGGATTCCCCCTGAACTCTTTCCGGTATGAGCCGTAGGTCTCCAGGAAGAGGGTGAATGTGAGGACACCCATGCCGAAACCCACCCCGGATATCCTCTTTCCGGTGAAGAGGGAGGTGAGGTTGTCGTACCTTCCCCCTCCGCAGAGGGCCCTTCTGTTCTCCCCGCCGGTATCCATCAGCTCAAAGACGATCCCCGTGTAGTAGTCCAGTCCCCTGACCACCCCGGGGGAGAAAACCGCGCTCTCGGCATTCACCTGGTTCAGAAGATCGCTGAAGGCCACCACCTCCTGGTAGGCCTGGCACTGCCCCATGAGCCCGGCGAGCCATTCATCTGAAACCGAGCTGACATTCACCAGTCTTCCTATTGTTCCGGCGACGCTTTCATCGCCTCCGCAGACCTGGAGGATGTGTTCCTCCCAGGCATCCTTCTGCATCTTGTCCCTTTTGTCGATGGCGGAATAGACCTTCTGGATCATGCCTTCATCCACTCCGCACATTGCCAGGGCCCCGGCCATGAACTTCCTGCTGGACCAGCCGATCCTGTAAATAGAGGGATCGGCGCCGGCGGTCTGCATTATGTCCTGAAGAACGAGGATGATCTCAAGCTCGGAGGCCAGGCTTCCCGAACCCAGTATGTCGCAGTTGTACTGAAGGAACTCCCGGACCTTCCCCTCTGGGGGCGTTCGTACCGGTAGCACAGGGGCATGGAGAACCATCTGACAGGAAGCTGCAGCTCACCCCTTGCGGAGACCATCCTGGCCAGGGAGGGGGTCATCTCCGGCCTGAGGATCACCTCCCGGCCGCTTCTGTCGGCGAAGGAGTAGCTCTGTCTTTCGACCAGTTCTCCCCCTGATTTCGCCGCGAAGAGGGACAGGGCTCCATCACCGGGCCGTCGTACTCCTGGAAGCCAGCCCTCAGGGAAGCCTGCCTCAGGAGGTCAGTTACATACCTTCGGTCCTGAACTCTTCGGGATACCTCTGCCGCATTCCTCCCAGAGGCTTTGTGGAAAGAGCCATAAAACACTCCTTTATCGTGAACTGCCAATATTTTCATTGTAATTGTGTGGCTATCCTACCCTTCACCCCGGGGGCCGTGCAACCCCATCAGGGCTTCAGTGTGTAGGCATCGGGCATAACTGTCTCACAGGTTACCCAGGGGGCCACGGGATACAGGGACCCCATGCTCTCCTCCATTTCCGAAAGTGCCGGGGCGATCCTTTCGGACATTGCTGACCAGGGAGCCACAAAGACCATCTCATGGTTCTGGGTGCCGCCGACCTTCGGTCCCCTGCGCAGGGCAGGCCCATGACCACGGCGCCCTTTCAACCGCCAGTCCCATGGCGCTGCATACCGCAGCTTCCGCCACGGTGTCCCCCAGTGTCCTTTCACCGGTGTACCAGCTGTTCCCGTGGACGAGACGCATTATCTGGGCGGGATTGCCGTAGACCAGCACGGCCATGGGGTAAAAGGGACAGCTTCCCAGGGGGGCGAACTGTATGGCTTTATAGGTAGCCCGGTGGTCCCCGGTCTTGTATGTGTTCCCGAAGAACCGGACCCCTGCTTCCCGGGTGGCGGCGTATTTCCCCAGGGCGGCGGTGCCGTCGGTGAAAGCCTCGGGGGTCTGGACAAGTCCCGTGCAGGCCGCTCCGATGGAGCATACCATCCTGTCAGGGATACCTGAGGAGTACATTCCTCCGTGTCTTGCCCTGGATATGAGCTGGCAGTTGTTCAGCTTCATCTGAAGGGGTTCCCCGTGGAGTTCCGAGGGGTCCTCCAGAAGGGAAACGGCCACGGGAAGGGTATCGAGCTTCAGGACCCGGCGAAGTATTTCATCTGCTCTTTGCTGCTCCATTGTTCATCCTTTCCTGTAAACCGTTTCCTCCTCAGGTGCCGAGGGGCGTATGTACATCGCCGCAAGCTTTGAAAGGGTTGCGCTTCGGGCCTCCCTCCTCTGACGGTCGATCTCTTCGGCGCCGATGGCCTCCCTGAGGTTTTTCAGAAGCTCGAGGCAGAAACCCTCGGACTCAGCGTCGGCGGCGGGTTCGTGAAGGAGGACGATGGCGGTTTTCGCCGCCCTTGCGGAAAGACCCCTGCGGTGATCCAGAAGGGCAAAACCGTACATGATCCT
This sequence comes from Candidatus Sabulitectum silens, assembly GCA_001875255.1. Taxonomy (GTDB): domain Bacteria; phylum Fermentibacterota; class Fermentibacteria; order Fermentibacterales; family JCC-6; genus Sabulitectum; species Sabulitectum silens. The sequence goes on from MJAN01000003.1 coordinate 162,414, forward strand.
GATGAGGACCGGTTTGCTTCCGGACTTTTCCGCGGTTTCCCCGGCCCTTGTGAGGAATGATTCAGCCCTTTGGAACTCCTCCCTTTCCAGATAGTAGAAGGCAAGGCCGTTAAGGGCGTTGGATATAATGGTCTCGTCACGGGCTTTCTCCCCCAGCACCAGGGCTTCTTCATAGTTCCTGCGAACCTCTTCGGACTTACCCCTCATCTGGTTGAGAACCGCCAGGTTCAGCATGGTACCCGCCTGGCCCCGGACACTGCCGATGCGCATGAAATAGTCCGCCGCGGTGGAATAGTGCTGCTCCGCTTCTCCATACCTGCCCTGGCTGGCCTCGATACCGGCCACCTGATTCAGGGCAACGGCGCACTTCCCGGTGTAGCCGGCGGTCTTCACCGCGGAGAGATATGTCAGGAATGCGTCCCTGGCCCGTCTGTAGTCCCCTTCGGCTGCCGCCAGATCACCCATGAAAAGCCTTGCCTTCCATTCTCCGCAGCGGAATGACATTTCCCTGCAGCGTCTGGCCAGCATGGGAAGAAGGGATCTGGCTTTGGCATAGCTGCCGGACTGAAGATGGTAATTAACAAGCTCCAGTTCGGTCTCCAGGGCTTCCACCGGCGAGCCGGACTCCCTGAAAAGCTCCAGGGCCTGCTCAAGTATGTCCCCTGCGCCGGAGAGGCTTCCCATCTCAAGGAGAATTGATCCCCTGGTGTAAAGAACGGTTCCCCTGTCGGCGTCCATGAGTCCCTGACTGATCTCCATTGCGGAGTTGATAAGCTTTTCCGAAACGGCGGTCCTGCCGGTCCTGAAGGCCAGGAAGCTGATATGCCATTATTATCGCCGCAAGGCCCTCGGGAAGCGAGGCCCCTGCCCCCTCCAGCGCCTCCTCCATCATGTTGAAGCCGGTGCGGAACCTGCCCCGGTCCTGGCAGTACACCGAGATCGGTTTCAGCATCTGCCTGAGGAAACGGAACCGTTTCTTTTCCACCGCGAGTTTCCAGGCCAGGTATATGTCGTCGAAGGAGGATTTGATCCCGTCCAGCCCCCTTCCCGCCTCAAGGCCCATCCAGGCCATTTCGCCGTAGAAGGCTGCCCTGGAGGCGAAATACCTGCAGTGCATCTCCCTGGCAACCTCAAAACCCCTGGAATAGGGGGGTTTCTCCTGCATGATGAAATCCCGTGTCATTGCCGGGATGTGTATGCCCATGTCATCCCTGAGAAGGAAGGATCTGTCCACCAGGGAGAGAAGGAGCTCCGGTGAGACGTCGGATATCTCCTCGGCCTCTTCAACGGTGAAATGTCCGGCGAAAACTGTCAGTCTTGAAAGGGAGTTCCTTTCAACGGAGGAGAGCTGGTCCCAGGACTGCTGGAAGAGGTCCGACAGACCCTCGGTGTTCTTCTCCTTCGTGGAGCCGCCTATGAAGGACGGGTTGGCCCTTATCCTTCTGCATATGGCCGCCACGGACATCACCCGGGTCCATGAAGCCGCCAGCTCGATGGCCAGGGGCGCTCCCCCAGGAGGGAGCATATCTCCTCCACCAGATTCAGCTTGAGGTCACCGGGGAACCGTATGCCCGCAAGCCTTTCGGCGGTCTGTATGAATATCACCGCCGCCGGTGAGGGCGCCTCGCCGTCGGGGCTTTCGGTGGAAATACCCTCCACCGGCACCACCAACTCTCCCGGAAGGTCCAGGGCCGCCCTGGAGGTGGCTAACACCTTCACCTCGCCGCAGGCCCTGAGAAGCTCGCCGATGAAGGAGACCACTTCGTCCCCGGGGCTTATGTTAATGAACAGCAGGAGCATGGGAGAATCCTCGATGAACCCTGCGATGGTGTCCAGGGGTTTCCTTCCCGAGGGCAGAGAGAGCTCCGATGCCAGCCGGGCGGGTATCGGTGTTCCTCCCGCGGCGCAGTCCACCATGCATATGCCCGGGGGGAACATGAACTCATTCTGCCCGGCGGCCCTGATGGCCAGCCTTCTGCATCCCATACCGCTCATCCCCCTGAGGGTGATGAGCCTGGCGCTGCCCTCCAGGAGCTCCCTTATGTTCTCAAGCTCTTTTTCCCTTCCCACGAAGGGGGTGAGGTCCACCGGAAGGTTGTTTATCTCCGCCCGGGAGCCGAAGGCAAGCCTGCTGCCCAGGGGAAAATCCCGGAAGTCCTCCTCGAGGCGGCAGGAACCGGTGGTGCCGGAGAGATATCCCCGCCTTCTGAGGTGGGTAATGCCCTGAACGAACAGGCCGGGAAGACCCCCGGTCTCACCGTGAAACCACTCCAGGAAATCGTCCGGAGGATTCCACATGAGCCCTGCACGGAACCATGCCCGGCAGTCCTCCAGGGATACCGGCCCCAGGCGTACGGAGGAGGAAACACCCCCGAAACCCACCCCCTCAACAGGGGCGGTCCTTTCGGTGGAGGCGGCTATGATCAGCCAGCCGGGATAGATCGAATAGAACTCCATCAGTGCCTCTATGGAATCCCTGTCAATGGCGTGCATGTCCATGAGGAACACACCCAGGCTCATGGATGAGCCTGAATAGGAATACAGGGCATCTATCACCGAGCCCCTGTCAGGGCTGCACTCCAGAACCCCGGCCAGGCCGAATGGGATCCCCTGGTATCCCCTGAACCCCTTATGGTGAGAAGCTTGTAGTCCCCCAGGGCCAGATAGGAGGAAGCCCCCTGAAGGAAACAGTTCTTTCCGGCGCCGTCGGGGCCGAGGACGAGGAAGAAACCCCTGCCCTTCTCCGCGGCCTCCTGGGTGAAGGCGATGAAGGAGGCCATTTCCCTGTCCCGGCCCAGAAGTCTTCCGCTCTGGATTCCCGGTTCATCGTAGACCGTGGCTGAATCACGGGATACGACCCGGTTCCTTCCATCCCTTTTGGCGCAGAACAGCCTTCTGTCCGCCGCTTCAAAGAGATCCCTTGGGGAAACGCCGTCCCCGGGAAACTGAGCCAGACCGATGCTGAGGGTTACAGAAAGGGGAGGATCCCCCTGGAACTCACTGGATGAACAGGCCCTGAGCAGCCTTTCAGCGAATCTTTCCGCCTCGGGAAGGTCAGCCCCGGGAAGGAGGGCGGTGAACTCGTCTCCGCCATACCTGAAAAGAACGTCGTCCTCCCTGGACATTCCGGAGATCCTTTCTCCGAACTCGGTGAGTATGCTGTCCCCTCTGCTGTGGCCGAAACCGTCGTTTATGCTTTTAAAGTGATCTATGTCTATGATGGCCAGGGAGAACACACCGTTGTCATCCCGTGCCGAGGAAGAGAGTTCAGCCAGATGGCGGGAGAAGGCTTCCCTTTTTAGAAGCCCCGTGAGCGAGTCTGTCTGGTAATGATCCGTGGTCCCGGGCAATTTCCCCCCCTGCTGCGAACTTGAAAGCCAACGGTAAATACATATCCCAAAGGAGAACCGCTGAAAAGAGGCTCAGCCCTCGGCGAAAATGCCCCTGACATCCCCTGGAGAAGTCCCTGTAACGCTGAAGAACAGTTCCTGAAGGTCCATACCGGAAAGCTCTCCCCGGGTGATGACACGCTGCAGCTTACCCCTGCTGATGATGGCGAACCGGTGGCAGTGAACCGAGGCCACGGGGAGGGTGTGCGTGGAGATGAGCACAACGGCCCCAGCCCGGGCGGCGGACTCCACCATGAGCCAGAAAGTGGCGGCAGCCGGTGGATCGAGGCCCACCAGGGGCTCATCGATCACATAGAGGTCCGGCCGGGCGGTGAAGGCGCCGGAGAGCACCACCCGCTGTATCATGCCGTGGGAGTAGGAGCCCGAACGGCCGTCTATCCATCCCTCCATCTCGAAAACCCTAACGCACAGTTCGATCCGGCCTTCCAGGACATCCCGGGGATCCCCCTGAGTCGGCCTGTGTAGAGGAGGTATTCCCTGCCGGACAGGTGGGGAACACGGTGGGTTCATCGGGAACATAGGCAATCCTCTCCCGGACACTGTCCACCGGTCTTCCATCAAGGCTCACATCGCCTGATTCGGGAATGATCAGGCCGGCTATCATCTTCAGGGTGGTTGTCTTGCCGGCTCCATTGGGGCCCAGGAGGCCGAATATCTCCCCGGGTTCGGCCCTTATTGAAAGGCCGTCCACCGCGGGTTTGTCTCCATAGCTCTTGGCGAGGCCTTCCAGCACCAGCCGGATGATTCAGTCATCGCCACCGGCCAGCGCTTCCACGAACTCTTCGCCCCGGAAGGTATTATGTCCCCGGCGCCCTCGCCTACTCCTATGTACCTTATTGGCAGACAGAGCTCCCTTGCCATTGCGAAGACCGCTCCCCCCCGGGCTGTCCCGTCGAGTTTGGTCACGGCCAGGTCGGTCACGGGAAGGGCCTCCATGAACCGCCTGGCCTGGGGAAGGGCATTCTGGCCCACCGTTCCGTCGAGGACCAGCAGAACGCTGTGGGGAGCTCCCTCCATGGCCTTACCCGCCACGCGGTAGACCTTGGAAAGCTCGTCCATGAGCCCCTTCTGTGTGGGCAGCCTTCCCGCGGTGTCGATGATCAGCCGGTCATACCCGCCGGATATCGCCTTCTTCACCCCGTCGAAGGTCACCGCCCCGGGGTCGGAACCCGCAGGTGAGGAGAAAACGGGGATCCCAAGCCTGTCCCCCCAGAGTGAAAGCTGTTCAGCCGCGGCGGCCTGTAGGTATCCGCACAGGCCATTAGAACACTTTGCCCCTGATCGAGATACATACCTGAAAGCCTTGCTATGGTGGTTGTCTTCCCGGCGCCGTTAACACCCACCACCATGGTGACGTGGGGCCTGCCGCCCCGGGTTTCCACCGGATGGTTTGGAACGATGTCCAGAAGGACCTCCTTCAGGACCTTCCTCCAGGCCGTGGTACCCTGCAGTCTGCACTCTGTTTTGAACCTCTCAAGGACATACTCGGTGAGTTCCCATCCCAGGTCGCTACCAAGAAGGACCTCCTCCGCCTCCTCCAGGGTTTCGGCATCCACCCCGGGGCGGAAGACCGTGCTGAGTTTCCTTGAGAAAACATCCCTGCTCTTCTTAAGCTTTTCTCCCAGGTTCAACTTATGTTCACCATCTCTTCCATATTGACCGATGTGATATTGCTCACGCCCTCCTCGGCCATGGTAACCCCGTAGAGTATGTCGGAGCCCTCCATGGTTCGCTTGTTGTGGGTGATGACTATGAACTGTGTATCCACGCTGAACTCCCGGAGTATGGAGACGAACTTATCGGTGTTGGAGTCGTCGAAGGGGCTGTCGAGTTCATCGAGGACACAGAATGGGGAGGGCTTCACCAGATAGAGGCTGAACAGAAGGGCAACGGCGGTCATGGCCTTTTCGCCGTCGGAAAGGGCTATCACGTTCTTGAGGTTCTTGCCCCTGGGCCTGGCCATTATCTCTATGCCGCCCTCAAGGGGTCTTCCCCTCTATGGAAATAATGTCGCCCTCGCCTCCCCCGAACAGCTTGACGAACATTTCCCTGAAGTTCCCCCGAACCTTTTCGAAGGTCTCGTTGAACCTCTGGGCCGCCTCTTCATTTATCTCCCTTATGGCCCGGGACAGGGATTCCCTGGCCCGGTTGAGGTCATCCCTCTGTTCGGTGAGGTACGCAAGCCTTCCCGAGGCCTCTTCGTACTCCTTCACCGCCAGCATGTTCACCGGACCGATCCGTTCCAGTTTCCGGTCCTCTTCCTCAAGACCGGCCTTCAGCTCCTCCTGGGATAGGCCCAGGTAGGGATTATCTTCCGGGGAGGCGGATCCTTCCATGAGCCGGAGCTTCTCCCGGAGGGACCTGGCCACCGCCTCCAGCTCTATCATGGCGGATCGTGATCTGCCCAGTCGGTCCCTTATCTGCTGAACCTCCTTCTCAAGGACGGCGGTGCTCTCCATGAGCCGGTTCCTTTCCACGGAAAGACCGGAGCGGACCGATTCCGCCTCTCCCCTCTCCTTCTTCAATGTGGAAATTGAGGATTCCAGCTCTTCAAGCCTGTCCTTCATTGTCTTCACCCCGGCGGAGGAGGAGGCGCTGGATGAGGACAGTTCCTCCATAAGCCCCTGTATACGGTCCTCTTCGGAGTTCAGCATTGAGATCCTGTCCTCTATCTCCTTTTCTCTGTTCTTCTTCTCCCTGAGGCTGAAAACGATGCCGTCAGAATCCCGGAGGGTGCCGGCAAGCCTGCCCTCCAGGCTGGAACGCTCCTTCAGAAGCCCTTCCTCCCGGGTGGCAATATTGTCCTTCCTCTTCTGAAGACCGGCCATGGCGCGGTTGTACCTTTCGGTGGAGTCCTCTTTTTCCCCGCCCTTCGATCCCTTCAGTTCTTCGGTGCCCTGAAGGATCCTCTTTTCCAGGACCTGTTCTTCCTTTTCCGCATTGACCAGGGAGGAAGTCACCCCGGCCAGCTCCTTCTCCAGGTTGCCAATGGCCTTTTCAGCTTCACCGGCCTCTATATCAATCGCGGAAGCCTCTTCCTTCAGCTTTTCCAGCCCGGCCAGTAACTGGTTCTGTACTTCTCTTTTCTTCTGAAGTCCTTCCTCTGTCTCCGAGAGTATCTGGGAAAGCTCCAGGGATCCGGCGGACTCCGGTTCAACACCCATCCTGATAAAGCCCTCAGGCCTGAAGATGTCTCCCCCGGGGTCACCACGGGAACCATGAGCCCCCCCTTTATCCAGCTCACAGCGGATGCTCTGTCAGGGGCCAGTACGCCCCGGCTCAGAATGGCCAGAATGGCAGGGTCCGCACAGGATTCAACGCAGCGGTCAAGGGGCAGGGCTTCCTCAGGGAGTGATCCCGGGGAGTCCGGAAGGGGCATGGCGTAGAGGGAGCCATCCCCGGGTAGGGAGATATCCGGAGTTTCCACCAGAACAGCGGAATCGAAACCGTAAAGGAAAGCTCCAAGGGCTTTCCCATACCATGGAGTGGAACTATTCCGCCGGAGAGGGATTCGCCGGATCCGGCCTTTTCAAGCCGGCTACTGATCCTTGCCATGCGGTCTTCCAGAACTGCGGTTTCCCTGCCGGCAAGGTCGGCCTCGCTTCCGGCCCCATCCATTCGAGCCCTTATCTCCGCTGCGGTTTCAGCCCTTTCAAGGGCAGCCTGGCGCAGTTCTTTCAGATCGGTCCCGATTTTTTCCTTCCGGGCAACCAGTGATACCTTTTCCAGCCGGAGGTCCTTCAGAAGCCCTTCATTCTCCTTCAGGGAGTCCTCAAGCCAGGAGATCCTCTGGAGTCTGGCCTCCTCTTTCCTTACCCCGGCCATGAAGCTGTTCCTGAGTTCCTCCAGCTCTTCCTCCAGGGAAGCCTTGTCATCCCTGAGCGTCTTTATCTTTCCCTCGGTTTTTTTAAGAAGGGCCCGTATCTCCTCAAGGGCCGCCATGGATTCCCCGTGGCTGGCCTCGAGTTTCACCACCGCCGGGGCAAGACCGTCCTTTTCCCCCTGAAGCTCCTCGATGTCCCTTCTGTAGAGTTCAAGCCGTTCCCGCTCCCTGGCCATCCTTGCCCGGTTCTCCGCCATGCGGGTTTCCGCGGCCTCTATCTTTTCCCGGGTGACGGCGATCTCCCTGTCGCAGGAGGCCATTCCTGAATCGAGCCTGGCGCAGTTCCCGTGGGCTTCGTCCAGTTTGCCCTGGACCCTTCCGAACTCGGTCCTGGCCTCGGCGAGGACCGCGCTTCTCGCTGCCAGTGCGGCGGTTTCCCTTCCCACCACGGCGCCGGTCTCCTCCAGCCTGCCGGTGATCCCGGCGAGCTGATCCCTGATCTCGGTGGATTCGATGAGGTTCATCGCCTCCCTGTAGCGCTTTATGGATTCGGTAACCCTTTCGTGTTTCCTGTAGGCGGATACCTGTCTTTTCAGTGAGGAGCAGCCGGTTTCCACCTCGGATATGATGTCGGCCAATCTTTCAAGGTCGGATGCGGCGGATTCCAGTTTGAGTTCGGCCCTGTGCCTCTGTATCTTGTACTTCACTATTCCCGCCGCCTCGTCGAAGAGGAACCTGCGGTCTTCCGGCCTGCTGGACAGTATGGTCCCAACCATTTTCGACTCCAGTATCCAGTAACCGGTGGAGCCGAGACCCCTGTCCACTATGAGGTCGGTGATGTCCATCAGCCTGCACCGGGAACCGTTTATGCTGTACTCGCTCTCCCCTGACCGGAAGAGCTTCCTGGTAACGGAGACCTCGTCGTAATCAAGGCCCAGGGACCGTTCCGTGTTGTCGAATGTAAGTGTGACCTCCGCCATGCCCAGCTGTTTTCTCTTCGTGGAACCGGAAAAGATCACCGATTCCATTTTCTCCGCCCGGATCTGTTTAGGGCTCTGTGTCCCCAGAACCCAGCGGAGGGCATCGGCCACATTGCTCTTGCCGCAGCCGTTGGGACCTACAATGGAGGATATTCCCCTTCGGAAATCTATCCTGAAGGGATCTGCAAAGGATTTGAAACCGACTATCTCAAGACTTTTAAGGCGCATCTGAAGGTCCGTTCGATCGAAGAAACACAAAAACATAAGTGGTAAAGCTGACGATAATGAGCAGTGCTGCAAGAATGCCGAGAAGGTCCGTGCCGAAAACCACCGGACCCGCTGAAAAACGCAGTTCCGGAAGGACCGCCTGGCGTATCATGTACAGGGCGAGAACCAGGGTTGCGGTCTTGCCCCAGATATTGGATGACGGAACCCTGACCCGCTTTGCCATGAAAAGCCCGCCGACCACTATCAGGCCCTCCCGGCACAGAAGAAGCCACAGAAGCCATTGCTGCATGAGTCCCGCCTGATCAGGCGAAGGCCATTATGAGAAAGGCCGCTTTGTCCGCTCCGGGGTCAAGTATCTTACCCCAGTCGCTCACCGTGCCGGTCTTCCTTGCCAGGGCGCCGTCTATGGCGTCGGTGAGTGCGGCGAGAACCATGAATACCGCCGTTTCCAGCCTGTGCCCCCCCTGAAGGGAAAAGGCCGCCGCCAGGGCAAGGGGGACCCTTGTCATGCTGATGATATTCGGAGGGGTCAGGAATTTTCCCTTTATCACGGAGTCGCCTCCAGAAGACGCCTTGCGTGGGCTTTCGCGCCGTCGCCGCCGCCAAGGAGCCTGGAGAGTTCCACAAGCCTCTTTTCCCTTGTGTCGAGGTGGTTCACCACGGTGGCGGGCATTTCGCTGCTGAAGGTCTTCTCCACCGCCATATGCCTGTGTGCCCTGGAGGCTATCTGGGCCAGGTGGGAAATGACGATTATCTGACGGGAGCCTGCGGCCCTGAGGAGGGAGTCGGCAAGATGATGGGCCGTTTCTCCCCCGGTTCCTGAATCGATCTCGTCGAAGATCAGTGTAGAAGCTGAACCGGAATCAGCCAGGGACAGTGCCAGGGCCAGGGCCACCCTGGAAAGCTCTCCACCGCTGGCCACCGATTCCAGGGTGTCCGGTGGAATCCCCCTGTTGGCGGTGAACATGAAGACCACGGTTTCAGCACCGGTGGAACAAAGTTCAGCGTCTTCGACGGGGATGGCCTTCACCGGGTCCCTGAACTCCACATGGAAATCGGCATGGGGCATGTTGAGGCTTCTTATCTCGCCGCGGACCCTTCTGGATAGCTCCTCGGCCCCCCGGCGCCGTTTTTCTGAGAGCTCCTTTGCCATTTTTACAAGCCCCCGGGAGGCTTTTTCCGCGAAGAGTTCGAGCCCCTCCAGTGATGCCTCGGCCTCGTCAAACTCCCGAAGCCTTTCCGACAGGGATTCCCCGGCGGCCAGCATCCCCTCAAGGGTTCCCCCGAAACGGGACATCAGCCGGAGTATCCGTCGAGACGCCGTTCTATCTCGGCCATCATTACCGGGGCGTCCTCTCCGGTGGATATCTCCCGGGCAATAAGGGAAGAAGCCTCTTTAACGGCGATGGAGGCCTGTTCCAGCAGGTCGATGATGGCGCCGCTGCCCGGGGATTCCCGCTGGATGTTCCCAAGTACCCTACTGAGAAGGGAGGAGACCCCGTTCTCACCCTGGAGGATATCTTCCGACTGCCCGAAGAGTACGGTATGCCTGGCGGCATCCCTGAGCTCCCTTTCCCGGCGGGTCAGCTGGTCATAGTCCTGTTCAGAGGGCTTAAGCTCCTGGAACATGTTCATCTCATGAAGGAGTATTTCCCTGCTGGAAACTGAGCTTTGAATGAAGGACCTCAGCTCCTGGATCTTTGAGAGGGCCCTTCGATAACCGGTGAATTCACCGTTGAAGGCCTCCCTCAGAGCGGTTGTTCCCGAGAAATCGTCCAGGATCTCAAGCTGTCTTGAGGATTTCAGAAGGATCGGTGTGGAGCGCTGGCTGTGAAGCTCGGCGAAATGCCTCACCGCGGCCCTGACCTCGTCGAGGGTGGAAAGTGAGTCGTCGATGAATACCCTGCTTCTGCCCTCAAGGCTTATCTCCCTGCGGACAATGGTCTCTCCCGCGGCGGGATCCAGGAAGACCGCCTCCACCGAGGCGTTCCTTGTGCCCGGTCTTACCAGGGAGCGATCCGCCCTTTTTCCCGTGGCCAGCATCAGCCCGTCCACCAGTATGGATTTGCCGCTTCCCGTTTCCCCGGTGAGAACATTGAGACCCCTCTCGAACTCCAGGGAGGTATCGCTGATGGTGGCCAGATTCTTCAGTGTTATGGACTTCAGGATCACAGGCGCTACCCCCTGAATCCCCAGCCGAGTTTCCTTCCCAGGGTGGAGAAGTAGTCGGCTCTTTTGCCGGTCCTGATAACCGGGCACTTGAGTTCTGAAGCGCTGACGGTGATGGATTCACCCTGGGCTATGGGGCCGCATTCGGCCCTTCCGTCGGCGATGATCAGGGGGTCCTTTCCTCTGGCCCTCAATACCGTGAACTCGATGTCCGCGGTAAGTGGTACCACAATGGGCCTTATGGCCAGGAGGTGGGGGCAGATGGAGGTGATTATCACCACTGGAAGGTCGGGGTAGAGCACCGGACCACCGCAGGAAAGGTTATATGCAGTTGATCCGGAAGGGGTTGATACCAGAACGCCGTCGGAGGCCATCAGGGCCACCTGCCTGTCATCAACGGATACCCTTATGTGAAGTATGCCGCCCTCGGCGCACCTGTTTATGCATATCTCGTTCAGGGCCCTGACCTTTCTGCCCCGGGGTCCGGTTGTTTTAAGCACCGGCAGGTGATCTATCATGTAATCTCCAGTGAGGAGACACTCCATGGAGTCCCTCACCGAGGACAGCTCGCAGTCCGCCAGGAAACCCAGGTGCCCGGAGTTAACCGCCAGGACCGGAACGCCGGTGCCCAGCAGTTCGTCCATTGTGCGAAGGATTGTTCCGTCGCCGCCCACGGTGACCACCGCCTCGGCTTCGGCGGGGGAACCGGCAAGGGTGAAGCCCCACGGATGAAGGATTCATTCAGACCGGAATCGTTGTGGCCGGATATGAACACCCTGCGAATAGGCTTCATCCTGTCTCCCTGAAATGCCCCTCGGCGGACCGGGCTATTCCACCGGGGTCAAGGTTGAGTTCCGCCAGTATGCCCCCGGTTGAGCCGTGGGGAACGAAACTGTCCGGTATGCCCAGGGAGAGAACGTTCTTCTTCGGAAGTACCGAAGCAATGAAGCTTCCAAAGCCCCCGGCAAGGGATCCCTCTTCGATGGTTATTACCGATCTGTTCTCCGCCAGCTCACGGATTTGGTCCACCGGAGCGGGTTTAAGCCACACGGGATCGAAAACACAGGCTGATATCGATGAATGCTCCAGGACAGCGGCGGCCTCCACCGCGGCGGACACCATGGGACCCACGGCTATGATGAGAATATCCCTACCCTCCCTGATCAGCTGACCGGAGCCCATGGGCAGACTCCCCGGAGAGGGAAAGCGCAGAAGGGGTTCCTGGCCCCGGGGATATCTGATGCCCACCGGACTGGAAAGGGTACGCAATTCCTGAAGAAGTATCTTTTCGAGAATGCTGCAGTCCCTCGGGGCAGCAAGGGAGAGCCCCGGCACAGCCAGGAACATGGATATGTCGAAAATGCCGTGGTGAGTGGGTCCGTCGGCGCCCACCACACCGGCCCTGTCCATGGCGAAGACAACCGGGGCGTTCTGAAGGGCGGCGTCGTGGATCACCTGATCGTAGGCCTCTGCATGAAGCTGCTGTAAACCGCCACCACCGGTTTCATCCCTCCGAATGCAAGGCCGCAGGCGAATGTGACCGCGTGCTGCTCTGCGATGCCCACATCGAAGAAGCGTTCGGGGTGCACCTCTCCGAACTCCCTGAGCCCTGTGCCGTCGGGCATGGCGGCGGTTATGGACACCACCGACGGGTCTTCTGACCCGGCCTTCAGCATTCCTTCGGCAAATGCCGAGGTGAATGTCCTTCCAGGGCTTTCACCGCCACACCGCTCACTCCGTGGTGTGAGACCGGCTGGCATTCGGCGGGTTCGAAACCCTTGCCCTTCTTGGTGATCACGTGGACAAGGACCGGCCCGCTGAGCCTGCTGACCCTGTCCAGAACAGCGGTCAGACTGGCGAGGTCGTGGCCGGGAATGGGACCGAAGTAGTTAACCCCGAACTCCTCGAAAATGGATGCCCTTGTGGCTATGGTCTTCTTCAGGGCGGAAGAAACCTCGTGGGCGGCTATGCGCATTCTTTCGCCCAGGGAAGGCACCCTGCCCAGGGCGTGCCAGACTTCGTCCTTGAAACGGTTATAGGTCTTGTCGGTGAGGAGCTTGCTGAGATGCCTTGAAACGGCACCCACGTTCCTGGATATGGACATCTCGTTGTCGTTGAGGATTATGGTGATGTCGGTTCCCCTGCTGTCGAGGTTGTTCAGCCCCTCGAAGGCAAGTCCGGCACTCATGGCGCCGTCGCCGATAACCGCAACCACCCTTTCATCCCTGCCGGCTATGTCCCTTGCCCTGGCAAAGCCCAGAGCGGCGCTTATGGATGTGCTGGAGTGGCCGGTCCCGAAAACGTCGAAGGGGCTTTCCGAACGCCTGGGAAAACCGCTGAGGCCACCGGTCTGCCTGATGGTGTGGAAGAGGTCTCCCCTTCCGGTGAGAAGCTTCCATGGATATGTCTGGTGGCCCACATCCCAGATGATCCTGTCGGTTTTCGGGTCGTAAACGGTGAGCAGGGCTATTGTCAGTTCCACCACGCCCAGGCTGGAGGCAAGATGACCCCGGTCTTGCACACCACTCCAATTATTCGATCACGGACCTCCCCGGCCAGGTGGACCCTTTCCTCGATGGAAAGACCGGGGATCAGCGAGGGATCCTTTATGCTGTCAAGAAGTCTGGTCACTATTTCCTTCTTTCAGGCAGATATTCCACCAGCTCCACGGTTCCGGACCAGTCACCGGGAAGGGCCTCCAGCCTCCGGCGGATGGAAAGGGCGGTTTCCCTGGCCAGCTTCCTGGCCGCTGAAAGCCCGAGTGTGGTAACCGGATTGCACTTGCCCATTTCTGCGTCCTTCGCCACGGCCTTTCCCATCTCGGTAGCGGTTCCGGTAACATCGAGAATGTCGTCGGTGAGCTGAAAAAGCCAGCCTATATCATCGCCGATAGGGGAAATGGAAACAAGTTCACCGGGGGGAAGCCCCGCGGAAAGGGCGCCAAGTTCCATGGAAACCCGTATCATGGCAGAGGTCTTGCCCCTGATCATCCTTTCGGTCCAGGAAGGGTCAGCCAGGGAGGGTGGTACATATCCATGAACTGTCCCCCCACCAGCATGGATGCACCGGCGGCCAGCACAAGCCTTTCAGCCATCAGCCTGGTGACGTTGGAGGGCAGCGGTGTTCTGAGAACCTCCCTGAAGGCCTGCATCAGGAGTATGTCCCCGGCGAAAAGAGCCCCTTCCCTGCCGCATATCCTGTGAAGTGTCGGTTTTCCCCGCCTGAGGTCGTCGTTGTCCATTCCCGGAAGGTCATCGTGGATCAGGGAATAGGTGTGTATCATCTCCACGGCGCAGGCGGAGGGAAGGGCAGCGGCGGTTTCACCGCCCAGGGCGGAACAGGCCTGGAATACCAGAAATGGCCTTATCCTTTTGCCGCCGGCCCCGAGGGAATAGGCGCAGTTTTCAGCGTGGGGCCCATTCTCACTGAACATTTCAAGGTTTTTCAGCCCCTGATCCACGAGATCAGCGCTCTCGCTAAGCTTCCTTTTCAGTATCTTCGATATGCTCATGTATCCGCCTCAGTTCAATGACTCTGCCGCCGCCGTCGAGTTCCACCGCCAGTCCGTTGACCATTCCACTACCCTGGGCGACCTGAAGCCTGCTGTATCTGCCGCTGATGAACCTTGCGATGGATGTTTTCGTTTCCATGCCTATAACACCGGAAGGGGATCCGCACATGCCGAGATCGGTGATATAGGCCGTACCTCCCGGAAGTATACGCTGATCCGCCGTCTGAACATGGGTATGGGTGCCGGCAACCAGGGTAACCCTGCCGTCGAGATATCGTGCCAGGGCCATTTTTTCGCTGGTGGCCTCGGCGTGGAAATCTATCAGTCTGACATCGGCACCCCGGGATTCGATGATCCGTTCGGCGGTCCTGAAGGGGCATTCCCCGGTAAACTCGGTGAAGACCCTGCCCTGCAGATTGACTATCTGAACCGAAAGACCGCACCTTGAAATAACAAGGCTCCCCCTGCCCGGGTTTCCCGGGGGATAGTTGGCCGGCCTGAGAACCCTGGAGTCCGGCGCTTCAAGGAGGGGGATGATCTCGTTCCTTTTCCAGATATGGTTTCCGGATGTTATCACATCCATACCTGCCCTGAACAGGTCTTCAGCTATGTCCGGCGTTATTCCGAAGCTCCGGCTGCATTCTCGCCGTTAACTATCTTCAGGTGGTAACCGCTTCCGGACCGGGCAGGTATGAGAGAACCGCGTTCCTTCCCGGTCTTCCAACGATGTCGCCGAGTATCAGTATCCGCACCGGCTTATCTTGCCGTTTCCGATGCCCGGAGTTCCCTTATCACCGTAACCTTTATCTGTCCGGGGTACTCCATTTCGTTCTCTATCTTCCTGGCTATCTGTCTGGCCATGTCAATGGCGGTTTCGTCCTTGACCATTTCCGGCCGTACGGCTATTCTGAGTTCTCTGCCCGCCTGGATGGCGTAGGACTTCTTTACACCCTCGAAGGAGTCGGCAATGGTCTCCAGCCTGTGAAGCCTCTTGATGTATAGTTCCAGAGTTTCCCGCCTTGCCCCGGGCCTTGCGCTGCTCACCGCGTCGGCTGCCTGCACCAGTATGGCATAGAGGCTTTCCGGTTCCATCTCTTCATGGTGGGCTCCTATTGCATTTGATACGGTTCTGGGTTCGTTGAACTTCCTCGCAAGTTCCATTCCCACCATTGCGTGTGAGCCCTCGAGATCGTGGTCGGTGGCCTTACCTATGTCATGAAGGAGGCCCACCCGTCTGGCAAGGGCGGGATCGAGCCTCAGCTCGCTGGCGAGAAGGCCGCATATGTGGGCTACTTCCAGGGAATGCTGGTACATGTTCTGGCCGTAGCTGGTCCTGTAGCGGAGCCTGCCGAGGTGCCTGATCAGCTGGGGGTGCAGACCGGTAACGCTGGCCTCCATGACAAGTTCGTTGCCCAGTTTACGGATGGTCTTTTCCATTTCGCTGCGGATCTTTCCCACCACGGACTCTATTCTTCCGGGATGGATCCGGCCGTCGCTGATCAGCTTCTCGAGGGAGAGCCTGGCCACCTCCCGCCGTACCGGATCGAAACAGCTGAGAACAACCGCTTCAGGGGTGTCGTCTATCACCACATCCACACCGGTGGATTTCTCGAAGGCCCTGATGTTCCTGCCTTCCCTGCCTATGATCCTGCCCTTCATGTCGTCGTTGGTCAGGTTCACCACGGAAACACAGCTCTCCACCACATGGTTAGCCGCGCATCTCTGTATGGCCGTGGCAAGAAGATTGTTCGCCTTGTCCTCGGCTGCCTCTCCGCCTCGTCAAGTATCCTTCTGGTGAGTTTAGCCGCTTCAAGGTCGGTCTCCTCACGAAGGTTGGAAAGGAGAAGGTCCCGGGCTTCCTCCCTGGAGAGTTTGGCAACCTCCTCCAGCATGGCGTTCTGCTCTTCCAGGAGCTTGTTGGCCTCTGGTGTTTCGCTATCAGCGCCTGCTCCATCTCTCCCAGGGCAGTTTCCTGCTGGGACAGGGATTCAGCCCTGTTCTCGATGTTCTCCCTGGTTCTCTCCATCTGCTGGGCGTGGCGATTGATATCGTTTTCCCTGCGGTCGAGTTCGGACTGCTTCTTCCTGAGCTTCTCAAGCTCGGTGGATCTCTCTTCCGTTATCCTTTCACGGCCCTCGAGAACAGCTTCCTTCTTCAGGCTCTCGGATTCCCGTCTTGCCTCGGCAAGGATTCTCTCAACTTCGGTGGCTGCGCTACCTATTTCTTTGTTTACCAGCATCTTATGCAGCAGCCAGCCAAGCAGGAACATTATGGCCCCCGCTGCTGCCGGTATCAGATAAGTGCTCATTTCTTCAGTTCTCCGTTTCAGGCGCGGGCGGCATCTATGTTAATCAGGGAGGCTGTCCGGTTCCGCAGATTCCCGCGACGCTTAACTGCGGTACTGCCTTCCTGATGACTGTGTCTATTCTGTGCCGCTGCTCTGGTCGGAACCCTGAAAGATGACAGGTGCAGATGAGCCGGGTGATTCGGATAACTTAGCCGCGCCTCTGTTTCCAGTTTCATCCCCGTCCTCGGAAAGGGCGGAGTCTATCTTGTCCGCAAGTGACGAAAGAAGCATATGATGGGCATCTTCCATCTCTTCCAGCTGCGAGGTCCTGGAAAACAGCTCGTCGATGATGTTGAGAGAGGCGAGAATGGCCACCTTGGCAGTGGAGGTCATTGCTACGTTCTCGGTCATCTGGCGCATGCGCATATCTAGAAAGTGGGCGATCTCCGCTATGTACGCGGGATCGCCCTCTCCTCTTATCGAATACTCTCGTCCGTAGATGTTGACCCTGGTGTTCTCCGGACGCTCACCCATTGGTATTCTGCCCTTTATCATCCCTCAGACCATCCAGTTTCTCCAGAACAGATTCAAGCCTCTGTTTCATCTCCTGCCTTTCCCGCAGGAGCCTGGCATAGTGAATTCTGAGAAGATTGTACCCTTCTGAGTCGGTATTCCCCGCCTGGTATTCGAGCCTCTTCTCGAGCTCTTCTATCCTGTCGAGGAGCTTTTTGTTCTCCCGGCAGACGGAGCCGTACCTGAGAATGAGCCTGTCCACCGCTTCAGTCAGCCTTTCGGCAGAACCGGTGATGGGCAATGCAGATCCTCCTGTCTATTCAGTTCCTTCGGGATTCAGTTCCTTCCGGGCCACTTCCACTATCTTGCTGAAGGCGACGGGATCCATCACCGCGAGGTCAGCCAGCATTTTCCTGTCGATCAGTACCCCGGCCTCGAAGACCGTCGATGAGGGTGTTGTACTTCATTCCGTTCTCCCGGGCGGCGGCATTGATCCGTGTTATCCACAGGGCTCGGAAGTTTCTCTTCTTGTTCCTTCTGTCACGGTACTGGTACTCCAGGGCCCTTTTCCCGGCCTCAGAAGCCACCGTGTAGAGTTTCCTTCTGCCTCCGAAGTTGCCCTTGGCCGCTTTAAGTACCTTCTTGTGCCGCTTGTGTCTGGTTACTGCACTTTTTACTCTGCTCATGGTTCAGGTCTCCGTATTCTAGGGCAGGAGTACTCTCATGCGCCTGGTATCAGGAGCCGACGCGATTCCCGCCGTGCGAAGCTTCCGCTTGCGCTTTCTGCTCTTCTTGGTTTTTATGTGACCGGCATGGCTGTGCCTGACGACTATCTTGCCGGTCCCGGTTTTCTTGAAGCGCCTGGCAGCGCCCTTGTGTGTTTTCATTTTTGGCATTGCTCTATTTCCTTACTCTGTCAGCTAGAACTCTGTTCCCGCCTGGGGGCAAGAATCATTACTAGGAACCTGCCCTCCATGGCCGGTTGTTTCTCAATCTGCGCGAGATCGTTCAGATCCTCTGAAAGCCTCTCGAGCAGAGCGTATCCCTGATCTTTGTAGGCCAGCTGCCTTCCCCGGAAGACAACGGTGGCCTTTACCTTGTTGCGGTTTTCGAGGAACTCCCTGGCGTGCTTCATCTTGAAATTGTAGTCATGGAGTTCCGTATTGGGACGGAACTTCACTTCCTTCAATCCGCCTGAATGCTGCTTCTTACGGGCTTCCCTTTCCTTGCGGTTCAATTGATACCGGTACTTCCCGTAATCCATTATCCTGCAAACGGGGGGATCACTCACTCCGCTTATTTCCACAAGATCAAGACCCGCCTCGGTTGCCATATCCATGGCCCTGGCGAAATCAACCACTCCCACATGCTCACCATCCTGATCAATCAGCCTTACCTTCTGGCTTTTGATCTCTCCATTTACGCGGGTGGAGTTTGCGATTTCCCTCTACCTCCGTTCCGGCAACGCAGGTCTGCGGCAGTTTTCCACAAGAACATCCAGCGCCTGATCGACGCCGAAGGTTCCAATGTCGCCCTCGCCATGCCTGCGAACAGCCACAGTGCCAGATTCGGTTTCCCGTTCACCAATGATGAACATATAGGGAACCTTGCCGGTTTCGGCATCCCGAATCCTGTAACCTATTGTTTCACTCCGCATGTCCAGCCGGCACCTTATGCCGGCGGATAACGCTTTTTCATAAACTTCCCCGGCAAAATCAGACTGCGCCGAGGTAATCGGTAAGATAACGAGCTGAACCGGTGACAGCCAACCCGGGAAATTACCGGCGTAGTGCTCGATGAGATTCCCGACGAACCGTTCCACGGAACCGAAGAGGGCCCGGTGTACCATATAAACCCTGTGTTCCGCGCCGTCGTCGCCGGTGTAGTTAAGGTCGAACCTTCCCGGTATGTTGAAATCGAACTGAACCGTTGGGCCCTGCCAGTACCTTCCCAGGGCGTCCCTGAGCTTGATGTCTATCTTGGGACCGTAGAACGCCGCCTCGCCCCTTACTGTGGTGTATTCCTCTCCCATGTCGTCCAGGGCCCTTGCCAGCGTGGGCTCCACAGCCGCCCAGTCCGACGGGTCTCCGGCGTACTTCTTCGGGTTTTCCGGGTCCATCAGGGAAAGCTCTATGCGATATCCGAAGTCGAAGATCTTCAGGAAGTATAGGGCGAAACGCACCACATCCTGGATCTCTCCAACTATCTGATCCGGGGTGCAGAAAATGTGGCCGTCGTCCACAGTAAAGCCCCTCACCCGCATCAGACCGTGGAGGGCGCCGCTTCTTTCATACCTGTAAACGGTTCCCAGCTCGGCTATCCTCAGGGGAAGGTCGCGATAGGACCTTTTCTCGCTCTTGTAGATGATGATGTGCCCGGGGCAGTTCATGGGTTTCAGGGCGTACTGGCCATTCTCCACCTCGGTGAAATACATGTTGTCACGGTACCAGTCGTAGTGCCCGGAGGTCTTCCAGAGTTCCACCGGGGCCATGTGGGGTGTGCTCACCAGCTGGTAGCCGGCGGCCCGGTGTGCGTCCTTCCAGAGATTCTCGAGGTTCTCCTTAATGATGGTTCCCCCGGGAAGCCAGTAAACGAAACCCGGCCCACCCATGCCGCTGGAGTTGAAAAGGCCCAGCTCCCTGCCAAGTTTCCTGTGGTCGCGCTTTTTTGCCTCTTCCACCAGGGCCAGGTGTTCCTTCAGCTCTTCCTTGGCGGGAAAGGCCGTTCCATATATCCTTGTGAGCATTTCATTCTTCTCGCTGCCCCGCCAGTAGGCCCCGGCCACGCTGAGGAGTTCAAAGGCGGCGAGAAACTTCGTGGACGGCACATGGGGTCCCCTGCACAGGTCGGTGAAATCCCCAGTGAATAGAGGGAAATGGTCTCCCCACGGTCCTCTATCTCGGAAAGAAGCTCCATCTTGAATCTTTCGCCCCTGCGGGAAAAGAGCTCCCGGGCCTGGGAAAGTGTGAGTTCACTCCGCCTGAAGGGCAGGTTCTTCTTCACCAGGTTCCTCATTTTGTTCCTGATCCCTGCAAGATCTGACTCGCCGCCAAAGCCTGGTATTACCATGTCGTAGTAGAAGCCGTCCTCTATGGAGGGGCCTATGCCGAAAATGGCATCCGGATACAGTTCGAGCACCGCCGCGGCAAGGAGGTGGGCGCAGCTGTGTCTGATGATCTCCAGGGCTTCATCGTCCGCCGGTGTGATTATCCTGATACGGCCCCCGGCGGGAACCGGTGAGGAGATGTCGTGCAGTACGCCGTCGAGGCTGAATGCCAGGGCTTTCTTGGCAAGGCTTCCGGAAATGGAAGAAGCAACTTCCAGGCCGGTGGTGCCCGGGGATATTTCTGTTGAACTGTTGTCTGGAAAGAATATACGCATCATTTCGCTCAACCTCCCCCCGGGTGATCGATCTTTGAATAGAATATGGTGGGCGATACTGGAATCGAACCAGTGACCTCTTGCATGTCAAGCAAGCACTCTAACCAACTGAGCTAATCGCCCACCGATACTGAACAGTGATGTTAATACCGCCGGCGAACAATATCCAAAGCCCATCGGTGGTGTCAAGTGCGGGGGGTGTTGACCACCGGGGGAATATTGGTTATCAGTTACACTCGTACCGCGGGGCATCCGCGGCACTGTTCTACAAGACTTTTTTTGAAAGGATACTTATGAAACTCTTTGCAGTTCTTCTTGCTGTTACCGGTTTCGCCTTTGCTTCCGCCACATTCAGTGGCCACGGAGGCGGCATTGGCGGCGGGGCCGTTTACCCTGAAACCGACGATCTCCTTGACAGCTACGCCTACAGCGAAGCCGAACAGATGAGCACCATCGGCGCCTCCTTCGGCGACTACGCAGCCATCGACGACTTCACCTACAGCCCGGGCAACGATATCACCCTCACCAACTATGTGGGCTGGGGCGTAACCACCGCATCCACTCCTTCATCCCTCAATCTCCTTGTGGTGGTAGACGACGGCGGCGTTCCCACCGGAGCCCCTGACATCACCTCCTACTCCATCACCGCCGGGAACACCGGTTACACCTACGGGGGATACACCATCTGGATGGTCGAGTTCGATCTCTCCAGCAACCCCGTAGTTGACGATCCCGTATGGCTGGGACACCACCGCGAGGGCGCCGATACCTGGTACCCCATCGGCGGAACCACCGTCACCGGTTCCGAGGGCTACAGAACAATAGCCGCCGGATGGGACTGGCAGCCCTTCAGCCAGGAACTTGAAGCCGGCGACCTCTTCAAGGTGGTCGAGGGAACCGTTTCCCTCCAGAGGAACACCTGGGCAGGCATCAAGAACATGTTCTAAACCGTAACAGGTTTAAGGGGAGGCCTCCGGGCCTCCCCTTTTTTCTTGACATCCCCTGGAAAATATCGGATTATAGCGGCAGGAGGTGTTTTATGAAGTTCATTGCAGCTGTATTCGTTTTTTCCATGGTCTCCCTTTCCCCAGACCGCCCCGATCTTTCCGGCCACCGACTACATCTACGACACCTACGCCTATCAGCAATCCCAGATCACAAGCACCGTGGGAGCGTCCTTCGGCGACTACGCCGTTGTGGACGACTTCACCTTCTCTGGCTCTGTTTACGGTTATACATGCTGGGGAGTAACCACCGAAGGGCCGCCCTTCGAGCTTGAACTCATGCTTGTTCCCGACCAGGGAGGTGTGCCCCAGGGTGGCCCGTCAAGTACAAGGGTCTACGCCGCGGGTATCGCCGATTCCGGTTTCAGTTTCGCCGGTTACACCGTCTGGATAGCCGAGTTGAACCTCTCGCCGTCGCCCCTGATCGAGGCCGGCACCTGGTGGCTGGGTTCAAGGCGAAACGACGGAGGCAACTGGTATCCCATGGCGGGAACCACGGTTTCCGGTTCCGAAGCCCACAGAACGTTATCCTACGGGTGGAGCTGGCAGCCCTACAGCCAGTCCATAGAAGAGGGGGATCTTTTCAAGATAATAGAGAGCACGCCACCCTCCTCACTGGAAAGGCAGACCTGGGCGGGAATAAAGCTTTCCTTCTAGCCGGGAACTATCGTGGTTCCCGCTCTGCCCTCCAGAGCGGCAACAAGGTTTCCCGGGGAAGATATGATCACCCTTGAACCGCCGTGTTCCAGGAAGCCCAGGGCGGCGGCTATCTTCGGTTTCATGGATCCCGAGGCGAACTGGCCCTCTTCCATGTATTTTTCTGCATGCAGGGCGGTGAGTGTTCTCAGTGCCTTCTGCTCCGGCTTTCCGAAGTTGATGTAAACCTCGGGAACACCGGTTGAGATTATGAAGGTGGCGGCGTTCACCTTGGTGGCCAGAAGGGCTGTGGCGTGGTCTTTGTCTATCACCGCCGCCCACTCCCCGTATCTTCTTGCCGTCCCGCACCACGGGCACGCCGCCCCCGCCGGAGGCAATAACTATCTGACCGGCGTCCAGCAGGGCGTTGATTGCATCTATTTCAACTATTTTCTTCGGGATCGGGGAGGGAACAACCCTGCGCCAGCCCCTGCCGGCGTCCTCCCTCATTATCCATCCCTTCGAGTCCATTCTTTCCCGGGCCTCTGCCTCGGTGTAGAAAGGCCCAACGGGCTTCGTGGGGTTCTGGAAGCCGGGATCGTCTGCCTTTACCTGAACCTGGGTGATCAGGCTGGATACGGGGATGTCCCGGCCCTTCTCCTCAAGAACGTCGCCGAGTACCTGCTGGAGGAAGTAGCCTATTATGCCCTGGGTGGCGGCAACGTTGACATCCATGCCATCAGGGGGGATTATGTGGGCGGCCTGGGCGTTCCTTATGAGTTCATAGCCCACCTGGGGCCCGTTGCCGTGGGTTATCAGAAGGCTTCCGAACAGATCGGCTATCTCAGCCAGTTCCTCGCATACCTCCCTGGCAACCTTGTGGGTATCCAGATTCCCCCTTCGGGAACCGGGCTCGATCAGCGAGTTCCCGCCGATGGCCACAACCGTTCTGCCTTCGTTTCTCATTCCTTTTCCTCCGATGAGACCTCGAGCCGTCCGGTTCTTCTGAACAGGAAAAAAACGGCGATGCCCCCGATACAGATGGCGATGTCCGCCACGTTGAAGGTTGGCCATCTCCATCCGGAGACGCCCAGATCGATAAAATCCGTAACCTTGCCCATCAGTATCCGGTCAACCAGATTACCCAGGCGCCGCCGAGGATCACCCCCAGCCACACTATCCTGGCGCCGCCCTCAACTTTCAGCATGTACTTCACAAGGAAAAAACAGGCCAGCCCCACCAGGGCGGAAAGGAGGATGGGTCCCCCCCAGCTTATACTGAAGGCAGCCCCGTAGTTGTAGCGCAGTGTGAACCTTGCGGCGTTTCCGATGAACTCCCTCGGAATGCCGTCCAGAAGCAGGTTCCTGGCAAGTATCTTCGTGGCCTGATCCACCAGCAGCACAAGGGCGGCGGCAAGGAATCCCGGTGTTCTGCCCTTAATCGCCAATTGACTGCAGTACCCTTCCGCACCTGGGACAGACATCTTCGGCGAAGGGATGTGAGCCCACCTCCGGTGTGATCTTCCAGCACCGCTGGCACTTGTTCCCCTCGGCTTTCACTGTCTGTATCTCTATCGGCTCCCCGGAGCTCACCAGCGCCCTGGAAACTATAAGGAGATCGGCCCAGTTCTCTCCCCTTGCATTCTCCACCATTTCATCGGGAAGGATCAGGTGAACATGGGCGTCCAGGGCTCCACCGATGGTGCCGTCCGCCCTGTTCTCCTCCAGCTGCTTGAGCACCGTTTTCCTCACTTCGAGATAGGGAGCCCAGGATGCCAGCTCGGCCTCTTCACCGGGGTAAGGGCCATGTCCTTACTGAATGCCGCCAGGTGAACGCTCTCCACCGGACGGATGGTTTCCGGGAGGTGGTCCCAGATGTCCTCGGCGGTGAAGGGAATGATCGGGGCAAGGAGCTTCGTGACATTCATGGTCAGCCAGCCCATGAGCTCCACGGTGGCACTCCGTTCGGGACCTCCGGGGTGGTCACAGTAAAGCCTGTCCTTCCTCACATCCAGGTAAAGGCCGGACAGCTCGATGACGAAGAAGTTCCTCAGCTCCCGGTAAACCCTGTGGAACTGGAACTTGCCATACTCCTCGAGGCAGAAGGCAAACAGCTTCTGAAGCGAAGCCACATATAGCGGTCGAGTCCCCGGAGGTCCTCAGGATCCGGGAGCTTCCCGGTACATTCCGCTATGTTCCCCAGCATGAACCTGATGGTGTTCCTTATCTTTCTGTAGGCTTCCCTGCAGTCGTCGAGCTGGCTCAGATCTGCTCTGAAATCCGCAGTGTAGTCAATTCCCGCGAACCAGAGCCTCAGTATGTCCGCTCCGTTGGAATTGATGATCTTCAGGGGGGAGATCACATTGCCCAGGGACTTCGACATTTTCTTTCCCTTTTTATCCTGTATGAGACCGTGGGTCACTATGTGGTTCGCCGGACGGGAAAGTCCGAGCGCGCTGGATGTTATAAGGCTCACACCGAACCAGCCCCTGTGCTGGTCGGTAGCCTCCAGATAAACGGCGGAGGGTCTTTCAAGGCGGTACTCTTCTGTGAGAACATTGTAATGGCTGAGGGAGCTGTCGAACCACACATCCAGTATGTCATCCACCCTTTTCAGTGAGGTCCCGCCGCAGGACGGGCACAGAGCCTCTCTTTCGTCCAGGGCGAAGACATCCTCCGGTGTCATTTCGAACCATACATCGGCGCCCTCTTCCAGGACCCTGTCGGCGAACCTGTCGATAAGGACCGGGTCCATTACCGGCTCTCCGCAGTCCTGGCAGGTGAAAACAGGCAGGGCAACACCCCAGGAGCGCTGTCTGGAAAGGCACCAGTCCGGACGGACGGACATCATGTTCTTCATCCGTTCGTAGCCCCAGCCGGGATGCCACTTAATGTCGTCGACCATTTCAAGGACCCTTTCCTTAAGGTCCCTGTGTTCAAGGCTGAGGAAGAACTGCTCGGTGGCCCTGAAGATCAGCGGTGTCTTGCAGCGCCAGCAGTGGGGGTAACTGTGCCTGATGTGCTTCACCGCCAGAAGGTGCCCGGAGGCTTCCAGGTCCTTAACTATCAAAGGGTTAGCGTCGTAGACATGCATTCCGGCGTATTTCCCGCCTTCAGAGGTGAATTCTCCACCGGGCCCCACCGGGCAGAAGGTGTCTATTCCGTAGGCCCTTCCCACCATGAAGTCCTCGGATCCGTGGCCCGGGGCGGTGTGGACGCAGCCGGTGCCGTCCTCCATGGTGACATGGTCGGCAACTATCATCCGGGAGGTTCTCGAAGGATCCAGCGGGTGTTCCAGAAGGAGGTTCTCAAGATTCCTTCCGGGAATGCTCACACCGGTGTCCACCGAACCCTCTGCACCGGATTCCTCCATGAACTTCTCCGCCATCCTTTCCGCCACCAGGAAACTTCTGCCCCGGGAGGTTACAATGGTGTATCTCTCGGCGGGATTCAGGGCGACGGCCATGTTGGCCGGAAGGGTCCATGGGGTGGTGGTCCAGATGACCACTTCGGTGTCCCCGGGCACACCGGCCCTTTCCCAGTCTTCCTGGTGTTTGATGGTGAATGCCACATAGATGGAGGGGGAAGTGTGGTCGGCGTACTCCACCTCGGCATCGGCAAGGGCTGTGGAGCAGGAGGTGCACCAGTGTATGGGCCTGAGCCCCTGGTAGATATAGCCGTTTTCCACAAGCTGCCCGAAGGCCCGGACGATGCCGGCTTCATAGGTTTTCTTCATGGTAAGGTAGGGGTTGTCCCACCTGCCGAAAACTCCAAGCCTTTTGAATTCCTCCCTCTGGACATCAACGAAGGAGGATGCGTACTCCCGGCAGCGCTTCCGTATCTCCATTTTGGTAAGGCCGGCGCGGTCCTTACCGGCTTCGGTCATTACCTTGTGTTCGATGGGCATTCCATGGCAGTCCCATCCTGGAACGTAGGGGGAGTAGTATCCCAGCATGGTATGGCTCTTGACTATGAAATCCTTCAGTATTTTATTCAAAGCGGTTCCCAGATGGACATGGCCGTTGGCATAGGGGGGGCCGTCGTGAAGGATGAAGGGGTCTGAATCCTTTCCGGCCTCTGAGATAAGGCCCTCGAGATCCATTTCCTCCCACCTCCGAATGAGCTCCGGTTCCCTGGCGATCATGTTCCCCTTCATGGAGAAGCTGGTTCGTGGAAGCCTTATGGTATCTTTATAGTTCACTACTCCTCACCTCCTTCGGTTTCCTGAATCACTCGGTTCAGGAAAGAAAGCTGTTCCTTTCCGTTGTGTCCGGTCCGACGCAGTTAAGCGCGAATATGACCCTGGCCCCTCCGTGGGCCGCGGTTACCGCAAGGTCGATGCCCTGTGACACCAGCGCCCGGCAGGGAAAGGCTTTCAGTTCGGCGCCGGTGCTGAACCTTGTGTCGGGAACCCGCATCACCGTCCCCGAGGCAAGTGTTTCGCCATCCAGTGAGGGCACTCTGTACATTCCCCTCAGGTTCGGGAAACGGGGACCGAGATGGTCCAGGTTTGCCCCGGCAAGATCCCCGGTTCCGAAAAGGCACAGGTGGTCCGAGGCGAAAAGCCATTCCGTTCTTTTCCCAAGGGCGTCGGCACCTATGAAGAAGAGCCTTTCGCCTCTTTCAAGGGCTTTTCTGACAGCCCCGGGGGAATATTCCGAAGAAACGGAAACGCCATCCGGGGGGGAAACATCCCCTCCCCAGGAGCCGGGCAGGAACAATATCATCGGTCACCTTTCATTTAAGAACCGGAAGGGTAATTATGCACAAGGGGCAGAGCTTCTGCAAGACGGCGGGGTATATTCGGTTTAATTTCTTGCAGCATATGCAGATAAGAGTGGTGATGGAGACCGGCGGACAATCCTGCTGACAGAAGGTGACCCGCCGCCGTAAGGCTCTGGGCACTGCCTGAAAGCCTCCAGTGGTAATAGTATTGCTCGCCGCGATGAAGAAGGTCCGGGTTGCCCTGAACGGGAACCGCAAGGAGCTCCCAGGGATCGGCCTTCCCCGCCAGGCACCTGGCGGCTGTGTGTTTCACCATGGCCACAAAGCCGTTCAGTTTCGAGTTGGATTCCGATGAGACCTCTATGGCCTCGGTGAGCACCGGAATGGCCCTGGAATGATCCCCGGAGCGAAGAAGCATGGAGCCCTGCTTAAGGAGGTTAAGTGAAAGCCTTCTGGTGTCCCCTGAAGACCTTGCGCTCTCTACTGAAGACTCCATCAGATGGATGGCCCCGGGTACATCGCCCTTCTGGAAGGCGATCTGGGCGGAAATGAAGCTTACGGAATCGTCAACGGCGATGCCCCCGGCAAGCTCCCTGAACTCAAGTACGGTTTCCAGACAGTCCTTTGCGGAATCGAACCTGGAAAGGTCTATGAATATCCTGGCCATGTTGCAGTAGGCCACGCATGCCCGGGACAGGTCTCCCCGGGAAACGGTAACGCCAACCAGGCGCATAAGGGAACCAAGGGCTTCGGTGGTTTTCATGAGTTTCCGCTGTGCCACGCTCATGTTGTTCAGTATGACCGTTCTAAGCGAGTCAGCCCGGTCCCCCATTGTCCTCAGACAGGATTCGTATATCCTCAGGGCCATCCCGTAGTCAAGCCTGAGTATCATTGAGTTCGCCAGCAGATTGTACACCGAAGCAAGCCTTCGCCGGTTCCCCGATGGCAGAAGCAGTTCCAGGAGTCTGTCCGCTGCCTTTGTGAATTCACGGAAACGCCCCCTTCTGGTGCAGGCCCTGGCAAGATGATCAGAGCCCTTGTCTCCAGCCATTCGATACCCTCTTCAGCAGCCAGGTAAACCGCCGCCCTGGACACATTGAGGGATGCCTCCACCAGCCCCCTCTCATAGAGCTGCTCTCCGTAAACCGTCAAAGCCAGAGGCATTGATGTACCTCCCCGAAGGGCCAGTTCCGTGAGGTGCTTTTCCGCCTGGCTGAACTCTCCCCTCCCGTGATGATACCCGGCGCAGTGTATGCTTCGGGAAAGCTCGGGATGCCCCCCTTCGTCCCATGAGGGGGAAGGGGGCTCCGAAGAGCGGGAGCACAGCGCCCTGAGGGCTTCCCCACCGGAAAGGTCCCTGAGACCGTCATCCTCCAGGAGCTCAAGGGCCTCCTCCCTCATTTCCTCCCTGTAATAGCTCAGGGCAGCCTGGAATGTGAACTCTTCCCTGTGGTCGGGGTCCAGGAGGGCTGCGGTCCTGAAGAGTTCTGCCCTTCTGTGCTGGCATCCGGTTATCTCCGCTGCCCTCCGGTAAAGGCAGGCCGCCCGGGGGCCGGGGTTTGACCGGGCCAGCAGGCTTCCGGCGAAGGCCAGAGCCCCTGGGGACCCGGACCTGAAATGAAGGACGGTGCTGGAAGCCCTTTCAAAGAGTTCCGATATGGTTTCATCGGGTATTCCCATGAGGATCCTTCTACGGACCTCCCCGGAGAGGAACTCACCCATGAGAGATCCCCTCCACAGATGTATCCTTTTTCCCCTGAGAAACATCTCCTCCCCAGGGGCGGAGGAAAGCGCCCCCGCCTCGAAATGGAAAAACCCCGGGGACAGAACAGCCGCCGCCCTGGCGAAGGAATGAAGACCGGGATCCCGGAGGAACACCTGGTCCAGCATGGCAAACACCTTCCCCTGGCGTATTCCATACTCCCTCACAATACCCGCATAGAGCCCGACGAGACCCGCCCTGCCGCCGGTGGCCTGAATGGCCTCATCCGAAGAGACAGGAACCCCTTCCTCCAAGAGGATGGCCTCCACCTCTTCCCTGGAAATACAGCCGGAATCAGAACCGCGTCCGGTGAAGGGATCCCATCCCTCCCCGGTGAAAGACAGACCACCGGTGGAAAGTGCCCGGGCAGGTTAACGAAGAGGGGAGTATGGACATAGTCAAGGAGGCAGATCACAGTGGAGAGGGTTTGGAGAAGGAGGCCAGAACACTCCTGAAAAGCACCTCGGTGCCCTGCTGTGGTTCAAGCCGGTGAAGAAGCAGTCCCTTCAGGCTCTCCTTGCAGCAGTGCAGACCGGCGGCGGCTTCCATTCCCTCCCTTCCGCTCACAAGGGCCATTTCAGTAAGGTGGGAACGCCATCCGGCCTCGAAGGCCCTTTCCGGATCCGGCAGGGAGTTCCCATGAAATGGTCCTCAGGGCTTCCAGCACCGGCTCTGGAGCACCGAACCTTATGGGCAGGAAGTAGGTGTTCTCCATTACCCGCCTGAGGTTTTGCAGAAGGGTTTCTACCCGGTGAACGTTTCGCACCAGGATTCGAACCCCGCCGCCATCGGTGAGCTCCCGGGATATCCTTTCCGCAAGTTCCCTCTCAGCCATGGAACCATTCCGGGGAACTGGCCGGGGGAACTATCTCCAGTGTTTCCTTCGGGAAGTGGCTCCTGTCCTGATGATCACTCTTCCCTGGGAACGGAGAACTCCCCCGGCAAGCCACCCCACGAGCTCGGCGTTGGCCCTGCCGTCCACCGGGGAGGCTCTCAGCCGCAGCTTGTAGTGACCATTGGCCATAAGGGAATGGAAACCGGTCCTGCCGCTGCGGGGGACCACCCTGACGGTGAAGATCAACTATCCTCCCGGCCCTTTCCTTTCACAGGAACTGCATCCTCCATGAGCATTACCGGTATGTCGTCCTTTACCGGATAGCCCAGTTGGCATTTGCGGCAGACAAGCATTTCATCCCCGGTGGTGATGTACTCCAGATCACCCTTGCATGCCGGGCATACCAGGATCTCGATCAGTCTTTCATCAAGCATGTCGTCCTCCCTGGATCAGATAACGAATTCTCCGTTCCTGATCACCGCTGTTTCATGGCCGGGGTAGGAAACACCGAAAACGTCCACCCCTTCGCCTCCTATCATGAAGTCCGTGTGAACCAGGGACTGGTTGCAGCCGGCTTCCTCCAGCTGCTCCTCGTTCATGGCGGTGCCGCCCTGGATGCAGTCGGTATAACCGTTCCCAAGGGCGATGTGGCAGGTGGCGTTCTCATCGAAAAGAATGTTGTGGAACACCAGGCCGGAGCTGTAAACAGGTGAATCGGTGCCCACCAGGGCTATTTCTCCCAGCATGGAGGCACCGGGGTCCGTTTCAAGATAGCTGTTCAGTACCGCTCCGTTAACGTCGGCGCCGCAGTCGGTTACCCTGCCTCCTTTGAAAACGAACCAGGCACCCTCCACCTGGGCACCGAGCACGGTGACCGGCTGGTGCAGGAGACCCTGCCCTCGGTGGCCTTCATGTCCGGTGTGCTGAAAACCTCTTCGGTGGGAATGTTGGGAAAGAAGACGGTACCGTCGGAGGAGGTGCTGCTTCCCCCGCGGAAGATCCTGCCCGGTCCCATTCCTATGGTGAGGTCGGTTCCCGGCCCGCTGAATCGGAAGGCATCGAAGGCCTTTTCATTAAGGAAGGAAGCCCTTCTTTTCAGCTCGGCGTCGTGTTCCCTCCATGCCAGGGCCGGGTCCGGGAGGTCAAGTCTGAGTATGGGGGTAAGAACCTCCCATATTCTTTCTTCCCAGTTGCCGGTCCCTCCAAGGACCTTGCCGGCCCAGGCCTCCGTGGGAGCAAGGCAGACATTCCATGGAATTCTGTTGGAGGAAATGGCCTTCAGGAACCCCCTCCTGGCCAATGAGGCGGACTTGTTCATCCTGCCCAGCCTGCCGGGATCAGTTCCACGCATGAGGTCCGGGTCCGAAGGCCCCCTGAGGGCCATGGAGCGCCAGCCCTCCTCCACGATGGAATCGTACATTGCCGCGGTGTAGCCGGGCACGTAATCCAGAAAACTCCCTTCGGAGGAATGGTCCACCCTTACTCTATTGAACAGAGGATCCTCAAGGGTTACCTGCACATGTTCCGCGCCGATTTCATAGGCCATTCGGGCCAGGCGGGCAAGGAGTGTCCGGTGAACCGGTTCGCTCCTCAGCCAAAGTCTGTCGCCCTTTTTCAGAGAGAGGGCTCCCGCCAGTATCACCCTGGAATAGGCCTCCAGTATGTCGCTGTTCATCTCATCTCCTTAAATAAGTCCCAGGAAATCGATGGCAAGGGATCTGTATGGGGAACCGGCGGTTTCCAGCACATCGCAGAAACGCAGTCCCACCCTGACCTGGCCGAAACTCTCCCAGTAGGTTTCGATGCTGACGAATCCTCCTGTTTTGTCCGCCCTGTACTCACTGTGGCCGTTGGTGCCCAGATCCCAGTCAATGGCCGCGCCGAAACCGGCGGGAAAGGTTTTATCGAAACCAAGCCAGCAACCGGCGTGATCGGAGCTCTCCCCGGCGATGCTCACACCGGCATGGAAACCGGCATCGCCGCCCCATCCGGCGAAGTTCTTGCTGAAGACCAGATAAAAACCCCTCTCCGGACGGAGATAGTCCACACCCGCCCGGGCGTGTTCCGGTTCATTGTCGTAGCCAAAGGCTATGGCTGGGAAGCTCCTCTTTTCGTCAAGAACCCTGAACCTGGCCTTGAGGAATACCGAATCGAACCATTCCGGGTCACTGCTTCCGGTTATGTTCCAGCCCCCGTAACCGAGACCTGCCATGAACCTGGGAAATATCCCGGCGGTCAGGGAGAAACGAAGACCGTTCACCGGAAAGGTGTTCATTGCCACGTTGAATGTCCGGGGGCGATCACTCCGGCGGTGGGTTCCCCGGCCACCCTCATCAGTTCGCCCGCCGTGGCCGAAAGAGCCAGCAACAGAAGGGGAACCGTCAGTTTCGTTCTCACAACTACCTCCCGTCCCCTCTGCAGAGGGTAACCCTTGAGTTTTCTGGAAGAACACTGCGTATCTCATCAAGAAGGTCTGTGGAGGGCTCCACGGTTATTCCACGGGAGACCAGTCTTTTCTCCCGCCCGGGAACCTGACATTCATCATCAGTCTTCCTTCCCCCCTGTTGTTCCGAAAGATCCCCGCCAGGCGCTGGAGCAGCCCGGTGCTGCAGGAGAAGCCGTCCACCTCTATGAGAACACCGGCCCTGAGCCCCCTTCTGCACTCCTTCAGGGGCATGGCCCTCTCCACCGCTATCCTTTTCTCCCCCTCCCTGCGTCCCTGGGATATCTCGCCCTCGAGGAGGAGATGGGCACCCTCGGACAGGAGGGAACGGTATCTTTCCAGAGAATCACTGAAAAAGATGACCTCGCAGCTGCTGCTCTGGTCCGAAAGGGTAACGAAGGCCATGGGACCCTTCCTGGAATCTATTGGTCTAACTGCGGTTACGGTGCCGGCGATGGTGGCTTTGCCACAGGGGGAGTTCTCTATGTCTTCCATGCGGTGGGTGGTAAAGCCCTGCATCTCCTCGGAGAAGGCGTCAAGGGGATGGCCGGAAAAATAGAAGCCCAGCATTTCCCTCTCCCGTTCCAGTTTCTCCTCAAGGGAAAGCTCCTCCTGAAGCGGCAGGGCGGGAACCACAGGCTGGGGTGCGGTGGAGCCTCCGAAAAGGCTCATCTGCCCGGCGTTGTGGTGCTGCCTGACACCGGAAGCATATCCAAGGGCCTGTTCCATGGCGGACAGTTTCTGGGCTCTGTTCCCTTCGAGGCAGTCGGTTGCCCCGGCGAGGATCAGTGATTCCAGCGTACGGCGATTCAGTCCGCTGGAGTCCTCCAGCATGGCCACCCCGGCGCATAGGTCGAAAATGGTCCTGAACTCTCCCCTCTCCTCCGCCGCCCTGGCTATTTCCTCCGCCGGGCTGAACCCCACGTTCCTTATTGCCGCCAGACCGTACCTTATCTCCCCCGGGGAGGATGCCTCGAACCTGGAACCGCTTCCGTTCACCGAAGGCGGTATTACCCGCAGCCCCAGATCCATTGCCTCCTTTACAAGGCTTCTGAGCTTGGAGACCGTTCCTATCTCGCTGGTGAGCATTGCCGCCATGAACTCCGCCGGGTAGTGGCGTTTCAGATAGGCCGTTCTGTATGCAATGATGGCATAGCAGACCGCGTGGGATTTGTTGAAGCCGTACTCCGCGAACTTCCTGATGAGGTCCCAGATGGCCAGGGCCTTCCTTTTGCTTATTCCCTTTTCACCGGCTCCCCTTATGAAAACATCCTTCATCTTTGCCATTTTTTCGGCCATCTTCTTGGACATTGCCCTTCTCAGGTTGTCCGCTTCGGCCATGTTCATTCCGGCTATCACATTGGCGATCTTCATCACCTGCTCCTGATAGATGGTGACGCCGTAGGTGCTTTTCAGGACTTCCTCGAGGGCGGGATGGGGATAGGTGATGCTCTCACCCCGGAGCACTTTCTCCTTGTTCTCGGCGTAAAGATCGATCATGTGCATTGAACCCGGGCGGTAGATTGCAACCGCCGCCGTGATGTCGTCGAACCTGTTCACACCTATCTTTCTCAGTGCGTCACGCATGCCGGAGCTCTCCAGCTGGAACACAGCTGTGGTGTCCCCTGAGCTTATCATTTTCAGGGTCTCAGGGTCGTCTCCAGGGATGTCCTCCATGGAAAAACCCGGCGCTCGGCGCCTGATGGCCTCTTCGGCGTGGTGCAAAACCGTTACGGTCCTCAGACCCAGGACATCAAGCTTAAGAAGACCTATCTTCTCGGCGGATTTCATCTCATATTGAGTGGTGACACCCTTTTCCCTGTTCCAGTAAAGGGGGACATGGGAATCCAGCCTGCCCGGTGTGATCACCACACCTGCGGCGTGTACGCCGGCATGCCTCACAAGCCCTTCCAGGGTGTCGGCGAACCTTATCATTCCTGCTGCCCGGGGGTTCTTGGCCACCATGTCGCCAAGCCTGGCATTTTCCCTGACCGCCTGGTCCAGGGATTTATCATCGCCGTCGCAGACCTCACCGATGAGTTTCGCGAAGGCGTCTCCCTCGGAGTAGGGCATATCAAGCACCCTGGCAATGTCACGGATCACCGCACGGGTCTTCATTCTGCTGAATGTGATTATCTGGCATACGCTGTGATCCCCGTAGAGTTCCTTCATGTGATCAATTATCTCTCCCCGGCGCTCGACGCAGACATCGAGGTCGATGTCAGGCATCTGTTCCCTGGCGGGGTTGAGGAACCTTTCAAAGCTCAGATCGTGTTCCAGGGGATTGACATCGGTTATGTCAACGGCGTAGGAGACCAGGCTTCCGGCGGCGGAACCCCTGCCCGGTCCCACCGGGATTCCGTTTTCCCTGGCCCAGCGCATAAGTTCGGAAACGATGAGGAAGTAACCGGGAAAACCCATGTGGGCTATGATCCCCAGCTCATGCTCCAGCCGTTCTATCTCATCCGGTGAGGCCTGCCTTCCCAGCCTTTTCTCCAGCCCAACCCGGGAGAGTTCCGCAAGATAATCGTTCTCGCTGGTGTGGTTACCGGGCATCGGGGCATGGGGCAGGAGGTCCACCTTCTGGGAGAAGGAAAATCACACATATCCGCTATCAGGCCGGTGTTCTCCACCGCCTCGGGGAGCCAGCTGAACAGTTTTTCCATTTCTTCGGGGGATTTAACATAGAACTCATCGGTTTCGAACTTCATTCTGGAGGGATCGCTGATCGTCTTGCCGGTCTGAAGGCATAGAAGGACCCCGTGGGCTTCGGCATCTTCGCGGGCGATGTAGTGGGCATCGTTGGTGGCCACGGGACGAGCCCCTGTTTCACGTGCTATATCCGCAAGCCCTTCCAGAACCCGCTTCTCGTCGTCAAGGCCGTGGTCCATCAGTTCGATGAAGAAGCGGTCCTGCCCGGCCACATCCTGGTAGAACTCCACCGCCCTCAGGGCTTCGTCCTTCCTTCCCGCGAGAAGATGTCTGGGTATCTCCCCCTGAAGACAGGCGGAACCTATTATGAGCCCTCCGCCATATTCCCTGAGCAGCTCCCTGTCAATTCTGGGCTTGTAATACATCCCCTCGAGATAACCAAGGGTGGAAAGCTTCATGAGGTTCCTGTAGCCCTCTTCGCTGGAGGCCAGCAGTGTGAGGTGATAGTAGTTCGGCCTTCCCGCCAGTGTCTTTCTTTCGTGGCGGCTCCCCGGGGCTATGTAAACCTCGCTTCCGATGATGGGCCTGATCCCCGCAGCCTTCATCACATCATAGAAGTGAACCGCGCCGAAAAGGCTGCCGTGGTCGGTGAGGGCCACGGTATCCATTCCGTTCTCGAGAAGATGTCCGGTAAGTTTTTCGAACCTTATGGCGCCGTCGAGCAGGCTGTATTCGGAATGTAGATGAAGGTGAACGAATCGGGGAGAGCTCATTTGTCCTGCCGATCCCCTCCATTGTCCGTTGAGCCGTAAACCCTTCTGAACTCCCTGTACTCTTCTTCCTCGGCCCTCAGCAGGAGATCCTCACCGTCCCTGGAGTGCCTGGCGCCGAGATAGATGATGGTCCACATTGCGGTGCAGCTGGAGTACCAGTAGGACGCCAGGAAAAGGAAAATGGCTGTCCCAGAGGCTGCGATGAGCATTCCCGGAAACCCGGTCCAGGTTCCTTCACCGTGGGAAGCTGATGCCACAGGACCGAGAATGGAGGAATAGAAGGGAACCAGGTCGGAGCCGCCCTGGAGAAACCCGATCCCAGAGCTGTGGAGGTTCCGGAAAAACCTGACACCGAATCGAGAACCCCTCCGAAAAGTGATACCGCCCCCAGATGAAGAACAAAAGAGTGGCAAGGGCAACCACCCGCATCGCCACCCCGGCGAGTATCCCCCGGAACAATCTGAAGGGTCTTGATGTGACGATGCTGAAAAGCTCGAAAAGGCATTCGAATGTGTCGCCTCCGGTGGTTCCGGTTATGGAGGGCACCAGGAAAACGGACAGGACCAGAGCCACAATGGCCAGGACCATGAAAACCCCCAGCACCACTCCGGGAACGGCGAACAACCCCGCTATCACCGGACCGGCTCCGGGTATCCTTCCCGCAATGCCAAGAAGGGAAACCACAGCGATGCCAAGGGCTATTCCGGATAGAATGGTAACCGGTGTCATAAGGAGCGGTTTCCAGTTGGCTTCGCAGAACTTGCGGGCATCCCCGGCGGAGTAGAACTGGTCTCCCCTGAGCTGTTCAAAGGTAAGCCTGGATACCTTGAGGGAGGTGGACATGAAGATGAAAAGGGAAAGGAGACCCCCGGCGGCCATGAGCACCAGGGCGGAGGAACTGTTCAGGAACAGGGCGTCGGGGAGTGGACAGAAAAGCGAAGTGGAAAACCTCTCGGCAATTGAATCCCCGGCGGCGTAGAAACCCAGGTAGATGAAGATCACCCAGACCAGCCACGCGGCGGTCAGACCCCTGAAGAAAACAAGGATATTCCTGGCATTGAATCCGTATCTTGCCGAAAGCACCGCGTCACCCGCACGGAAGCTCAGTTTGTGAACATAGTTTCTTACAGCCTTCTCAGAACCCTCCATCTTCAACCTCCTTGCCATGAATAATACTTTCATCCCCGGCTTTCGAAAGCACACCACGCGGGATCACATCCTCAACTCCCGCATCCTCAAGAACGGCAATGCATTCGAATAATGTAGCCCCGGTGGTCATCACATCGTCGATCAGCCAGGTCCTGCCCCCCGGTCCGGAATGGCCTGTGAAAACAAAATTTCCCCTGATGTTCTCCCGCCTTTCCCCGGCGTTGAGACCAACCTGGGTCTCACCCCGCACCCTCTTCAGCATTCTGCCCGTGGAGGCTCCCGTTGCGGAGGCTATCTCTTCGGCGATAAGGGCGGCCTGATTGTATCCCCGTTCCTTATCCTCCCGCCGGTGGAGGGTACGGGAACCAGGGTGTCCCCGGACGGGGTGTCCGGCGCCATCCGCCCAGGGAAAGCCGGGCCAGGGGTGCGGCGAGTTTCCGCTCTCCGTTGAACTTCAGCCTGATGATCATCTCCCTTGGAACACCAGAGTGCCGGAAGGCAGCCAGGACCTCCCTGCCCCGGAAGGAACTGCCCCCGAAGGGATAGACCCTGATGGCGCACCAGGGACAGAGAAGCCCCCTCTGGCGATCCATGACTGCTCCGCAGCCGGGACACCTTTTCCTGAAGGGGTTCAGGAAAGCTGTTTCCGGTTCCTGCGATACAGCCATAAACCAAGGCCGATGGACACAGCGACCATGCCCAGGCTGATCACCTGGTTATCTGTGAAGCTCTGACCCAGGATGATGGTGTGGTCATGGTCGAAATACCTGAACTCCTCAAGGCCGAACCTGGTAACGCCGTATAGACCGGTAAAAAGGGTGAATATGAAACCCGGGAAGTGTTTTCTTCTGTCGCTGAGAAGCAGTATAAGAAGAATGGCCAGACCTCCGGCGGAACTGTAAAGCTGTGTGGGATGGATGGGAACCAGGCCAAAAACGGAATGGGGAAGGGAGCCCTGGGGGAAGACCACACCGGTTGAGCAGGAGGTTTCAGAACCAAAACAGCAGCCGTTGAAATAGCATCCGATACGGGTGAGGAAAATACCCAGGGCAAAGGATGGTATCACCGCGTCGGCAAAGGACCATACGGGCCATTTCTTCTTTGCTATCCATGTGAAGCCCACCAGCATGGCCAGAACCACGCCGCCCAGCATGCTCAGTCCGTAAAGACCGTTCCAGAAGGCCACCATTGATATGGGGTCCCCGGCATACTGCTCAAGGTGGGTAAGGACATAGAAGGCCCTGGAACCCACTATGGCCGCAACCATTATCCAAATGCTGAGATTAACCGTTTCATCCTCGGGAATGCCGATCCTGCTTGCCCTTCTGGAGGCAAGCTTAACTCCCAGAAGAAAGGAAATGGCCAGCATCAGGCCGTATGTATTGATGGGCAGTGAGCCTATTCTGAAAAGAACTGGGTGCATAATTCTCTCTTCTTCCTGGTTGAGGAACGCTGAAGCCAAAGATAATCAAGAGGCAGGCTCTCTGTCAGTAACTCCGCCAGTTGCGTATGGCGTTCATGGCCAGTCCAAGAAGAAGCATTTCCATTACTATGTGGCTGCCTCCGTAGGTTATCAGGGGAAGGGGCAGGCCCGTTACTGGCATCATGCCCAGGGTCATTCCGGTATTCACCGTGACATGTATGAGGAGATACATCGCAGCCCCGGCGCTGACCATGGAGTTGAAGGGGTTGAGTGACCGCCTTGCCCCATTGAGACATCTCCAGATAAGAAGCAGATACAGGAACAGGAGAAGAACGCTTCCGACAAAACCCCATTCCTCGGCCCATACCGAGAAAACGAAGTCAGTATGCCTTGCGGGAAGGAAGGCCAGTTCGTTCTGGCTTCCCTGAAGGAAACCCTGGCCCGTCAATCCACCGGCCCCCACCGCCACCCGGGACTGGATCACGTTCCAGCCTGCGCCGTAGGGGTCGGCTTCGGGATTCATGAAGGTGGTCAATCGGGACTGCTGGTAGGGTCTGAGAAGGTTCCAGGCCGCAGGGGTGGCCGCGGCGATCAGGCTTGTCATCACCAGGAAGAAGACCCACCTCCTCAGCCTGGCCCCGGATCGGTACAGAACAACGCACAGGAACACGGTGAAAAGAACCCAGGAAAGGAAATGTATGGAGGAAAGCGCTGCAAAGAGGGGCTCAGGAAAAGGAATATCCAGTTAAAACCGAAACCCGCCCAGTAAACCAGGCCGAAGATTATCATGGCGATGGCCACCGCAGTGCCGAGATCCGGCTGGAGCAGGGTAAGCACGGTAAGGAATCCCACGGCGATGAAGTACAGGCTGACCCCTCCCCGGACTGATCCCCTTCTTATGGCGGGAAGCCACCTTGCCGTGAGGATTATCACGGTGAACTTGGCCAGTTCCGAAGCCTGTATGTTCAGTGGCCCCAGCTGAAGCCACCGGCCGGCTGGACCTCCGCCGAAGAACACGGTGAGTATGAGCAGGAGCAGTGTGAGGGCGTAAAGGAAGGGAGTTGACTCCTCGATTATTCGAAGGGGAAACACCGAGCCGAGATAGAAAAGACCGGCACCGGCGGCATAGTAGAAAAGCTGGTGCAGGAAAATGGAACCCCTTGAGGAGGAAGCGGAGTAGATGCATAGGATTCC
Source organism: Candidatus Sabulitectum silens (assembly GCA_001875255.1). GTDB lineage: Bacteria > Fermentibacterota > Fermentibacteria > Fermentibacterales > JCC-6 > Sabulitectum > Sabulitectum silens. Next base: position 201,311 of record MJAN01000003.1, read on the forward strand.
CGTGACAACAAGGAGGACCAGAGCGGTGATGAAGACCCAGTCGATTCCCGCTTCATGCTTCAATCTTGAACCCCCGCTATCATTCTGATAATGGACGACGCCACAGGCCCGGCCACATCACTTCCGCCGCCGCCGTTCTCTATCAGCACGGCAAAGGCCAGGGGAAGGGGTTCCTCTATGAACCCGGTTACCCAGGCGTGGTTCTCACCGCTGGAGTTCTCAGCGGTGCCGGATTTCGCCCAGACCGTCACTGGAAGACCTCCCATGGAGTGTCGCAGCGTTCCCCTGGAGCCCACCACAGCCTGAAGCATCCCCTCCCTTACTATTTCCAGGTTCTCATGGGAGACACAGTTCCGCCATGGGGCCTCCCCTGTGTCCTCTCCCTGGATTACGCTGAGGGGGGGCATGTCGAACCCGGATGCTATAAGGCCGGATGTAACAGCAACCTGAAGTGGGGTGGCCAGTACCTCTCCCTGACCTATGGAAGCGATCATGAGGTTTCCAATGCCCCACCCCCCCCTGCCGAAGACTTCATTGAGGTACTCCCTGGTGGGGATCACTCCCCGGGCTTCCCCGGGAAGGATATCAGTTACACGGTTCCCCATTCCGAAACAGCCGGCGTAATGGGCCATTTCCTCAAATGTTGCCTCCATGCTGGTTCTGTAGAAGTATGTATCGCATGACTGGGCAAGGGCCTGAACCATGCTCAGCCTTCCGTGGGTGGTCCAGCAGCGGAAATCGCTCCCGGCGAAGTGAAAGGTTCCGTAGCATGGATCGGGCATGTAGTCCCTGTCCACCCTTCCCGATTCCAGAAGCCAGCATGCGGTGACTGTCTTGTAGGTGGAACCCGGTGGATAAACCATGGCCCAGGACCTGTTCAGAAGGGGTTTGTCCGGATGATGAAGCATTTCGTTCCAGTCATTCGGGGAAATCCCTCCTATGAAAAGATTGGTATCGTATCCCGGTACGGAGGCCAGGGAAAGGATTTCGCCGGTTTCATAGTTCAGCACCACCGCGGCGCCGGGATGGCCCGTCTGTGAAATGAGGGAATCAGCATAGAGCTGCAGTTCGGAGTCTATTGTGAGGGTCAATCTTTCCCCGGGAACGGGATTCACCTCTCCACCCTCGAACCTCTCCACCACCCTCCCGTGGCGTCAACCACCTCCCGGACCACACCGTGCCTCCCTGTGAGTCTCTCGTTGAAGACCCTCTCTAGCCCTGTCCTTCCGGAAATCTCTCCCTCGAACACACGGGTGCTGTCCGCCAGACCGACGTATCCCACGAGGTGACAGAACTCCCGCCCGTGGGGATACCTTCTTCGGGGAAGTACCTCCACGGAAACACCCCCGAGACGGTAGAGGTTATCGGCGATCCGCCCCGCTTCCATGACATTGAGACCTGTGGCAAGGACCGTTGCCCTGAAGGGGTTCCGGCCGGCAGCCTCCAGACGCTCCGATAGGATCTCTTCATCCATCCCCAGGAAATCCCTGAGCAGGGAAGCCTCGGCGGGATCGAACTCGGCATGCACCAGAGAAACGGTGAAGGACGGTTCGTTATCCGCCAGAACTACGCCGTTCCTGTCGATGATCTGCCCCCTTGGCGCCTGTGTAATGACCGATCTGATGTGGTTCCTGGAGGACAGTTCCCTGTAATAGTCCCCCCTGACAAGCTGAAGTTCAACGAGCTTTGCGGTGATGAGCAGAAAAAGTATCCCCGCCAGGGCAATTGTGGAGGCAAATGGCCTCTGCACCGATGAGGATTCCGATCTCACCGCAGTCTCCCTTCCGCCTCAGGGATCTTACCTCCCAGGAGCAGGGGTACCGCAAGGAAGAGAATAAGGGGTACGGCTATTCTGGGAAGGATGAGAAGGGTTTTCAGGGAAAACCCGGAACCGGTGGGCGACGAGGCCAGGAAAATGAAAATGGTGTCTGAAACCAGTGAGGCGATCAGGGCGTTGGCGGCGAATGTCATCCTGAGGGCGCCGGTGGTGATCCTCATTATCCAGCCAGAGAATGAGATCCCCAGTATCATTGCAAGGGAGCTCGTGCCCGGTGGGTGGTGAAGGAGCATATCCATTACCAGGCCGGTCCAGAAGGCGCCTTCTATTGACCAGTAGTCCTCCTTTGATATGCTGAGATAGACCAGAACAGGAACCACCAGGCCGGGGCCACAAGTACCCTGCCAAGGGTCACCTCCAAGAGGAACTGAAGAATGACCGCGGCGGAAACAATAAGCCACCCGGCAAGCCTTGAGTTCATCTTTCCCCGCTGGCTTCGATCAGAACCAGGACCTCGTCCACTCTGTCGAAGTCAACCGACGGTTGAACTGAAAGGGCCAAGGTCCAGCCCGGCGTCACCTTCCCTTACCTCCTCCACCGTTCCTACCACTATCCCCTCGGGATAGACACCTCCGAACCTGCTGGTGAGAACCGTTTCCCCTGGAAGGGGCTCCGCGGATATGTCAACATACTTCATGGTAAGGGCTCCTTCGGGGGTCGAGGTGAGAATTCCCAGAGAACCGCTTATTGATGTTATACAGCTCACATGAACAGCCGGGCTGGTTATGGGAACCACGGTGCTGGTCCTGTCCTCTGAGGAGGTCACGATGCCAACGAGCCCCCTGTCGGTTATGCAGACCGCCCCGGGATAAATGCCATGGGTGAGGCCCTGGTCAATGATGAGGTCGCCCCTCACGAGCCCCTCGGAACGGAAGAGCACCCGTCCCACCACCGCGTTCAGCTCCGGCATCCTTGTGTACTGCAGCATGGACCTGTACAGCTGGCTCTTTGCCGCCAGCTCCCTCAGTTCGGCGTTTTCCAGCATGAGCTGCACGGAGAGGGACATGTAGTCGGTTTCCCCCTGTTCCGAAGCGGGGTAGAACAGCCCGGCGAACCGGTTGCCCAGGATCGCTCCCCCACTCCGAACACCGTCGGTCCGGCGACGATGAGGATCAGTGCCGCAAGTGTGTTCCAGAGGAGTCTTCTGCTTCTTTTTCGCATATCAGTCTATGAGGAGCTTCCGGTATCTGTAAAGGTCCGAGAGGATGATCCCCGCACCGAGAACCGTGCATGACAGAGGATTATCGGCTATCCTTATGGGAAGGCTGGTTTCCCTGGAAAGAAGTATGTCCAGCCCCTTCAGAAGAGCTCCTCCGCCGGTGAGGACTATGCCTCTGTTAACAATGTCCCTGCCAAGCTCGGGGGGGTCTTCTCCAGCCCCTGCTGAACCGCCTGAATGATTGCGTTAACCGGCTGCTGAAGGGCTGTCCTTATCTGGCTGGCCTTCACCGTATAGGTCTTCGGTATTCCATAGGTGGCATCCATACCGCTGACCTCCGCCTCCCTCTGGTCATCCTCAAGCATGGATCCCAGCTGGATCTTCACCAGCTCCGCTGTCCTCTCACCGATCAGGAGATAGGCTGTTTTCTTCATATAGTTTATAATGGCTTCGTTCATCTCGTCGCCGCCAACCCTTATGGAGCTGTCCGCGGCTATGGAATTAAGGCTTATTACCGCCACTTCGGTGGTACCCCCGCCTATGTCAACTATCATGTTCCCTACGGCTGCCTCCACGGGAAGGCCTACACCCACCGCGGCGGCCAGGGGTTCCGGGACCAGAAGGACCTCTCTGGCGCCGGCCCTCTCGAGGCTGGACCGAACTGCGTTAACCTCCACCTCGGTGATCCCGCTTGGCACGCATACAAGAACCCTGGGACGCATGGAAAAGCGCCTTGTCTGTGCCTGCTCAAAGAATCGCCTCAGCATTGCCATGGTGGCGGTTGCTTCCTTTATAACGCCATCCTTCAGGGGTCTTACCACCAGAATGTCCCGGCCGGTCCTTCCCAGCATGGACTTCGCTTCGGTTCCAACTGCGATCACATTGTTGGAGTCCCTTTCGATGGCTATTACACTGGGTTCCTCGAGAACTATTCCCCGCTCGACTTCATGGATCATGGTATTCGCCGTTCCCAGATCGATGGCCATGGCGGTGGAGAACACCCCGGAGGACGATCCCTCCCCGGAACCCGTTATTCTTTTCAAAAAGCTCTTTATTCCCATATTGTCCCCCGAGTGGAAAACCCCTGTTCCTTTCACATGGTAACGCAGGCTATATACAAAACTGCAAGTCAGATGAAAAGGCTTACCTGAAAAGGGTAACAGTGGCTGGAACAGCCGTTAACTTGGATCAGTTAACGAACTGGAAGGGCCTCTGCAAGGGTCCACTGGCCATGAAGCAGGGAAACCGTGTCCACGGGAACCGGAACCGTAAGGGTCCACGCCATCTCCGGAGGGCCGGTATCGGTATCGATGCTTCTTATCCTTAGAATGACCTGGAGGGAGGGGGAGGTAAGCAGCCATTCAAGGGGCCATGCGTTGAACTCGTCGTGCCATGAGGTAGCCGTTGCCTCGAGGTGTGTGTCCCCGGCGGTAACCACGGGGAAGAGTCTTCCGCCCTCCAGGGAAACGGTCAGTGTGTCGGTTCCTGTAGAGGTGAGCCGCCATGTGAGGCTGGTTCCAAGGGTATCGCAGGTTTCCGTCAGTGCCCAGTGCACCGGAACGGCGGGAAAGCCGGTTCGAATCAGGGAAATGAGTGCGTTAACGCTAAAAAGCCCGTTTCCAGGGGAATCCCCCCGGGGAAGAAGAAGGCTTCGCTGCGGTCGGGATAATAAATGAGAGCACCGGATGAGTCCCCCAGGAAGGAAACCAGCGGGGACCCGTCGGGTCCGCAGAAATCCGCCCTCACCGAACCTTCTGACCTGGAAGCCCAGATAATGAATGGTCCTGAAAAACCTGGTTCTCACCCTGGAGCCTTGCCCGTCCACGGAGCAGGAAGTGATCGGTCTGCTGCCATTTCCATGCGGCGGAAGCAGCCCAGGAAGACGCTGAAACGTTAACTCCCTCAGTATACGTGCCGCAGGCGAAAAAAGAAGAAGACCGGCGGCGGTCAGCAGAAAAGCCGCTTTTCAGGCCCCGTACTTTTCCTCCAGCGCAGCGATGCGGCGCTCTGTTTTCAGCTCGTCCCTGTACTGCTTCCTTCTTATGAGAAGGGGCTGGGCCTTTGCCTCGGGCACCTTTTTCAGAAGGCTCTCGAGCATTTTTATCGCTTTTTCCCTTTCACCGCTTTTAGCGGTCTGATCGATCTGTCTCACCAAATCACTTAGTTTTGCCATTGGCTATCCTTTCCCTGCAAAGATTATAGAACTCCGATACCCTTTCCGTCTCAACACCGAAGGAACCCTCCGTCCAGCCGGGGAGGGGATGCTTGATCCCATGGAAATCGCTGCCTCCAGTAATGAGAAGGCCACGCTTCCCGGCGGTTTTCTTCAGGAACGACGTGATCTCGACGCCTGCTGGGGATAATAGGCCTCAAGACCGGAGAGACCGGCATCGGCCAGCGAACGGATAAGGGCTTCAAGCCCCGTCAGCCCTTCGGTGTGAATATACACCGGATGTGCAAGCACCGGCAGCCCTCCGGACTGCCGTATGATACTGATCGCCCGGTAATCCCCTATTCTTTCCCTTTCCACATAGGCTGGTTTTCCGGAACCCAGGTATCTGTCAAAAACCTCGGAACCGGAAGAGGCAAAACCCCTCCTGACCATCACCCCTGCGATGTGCGGCCTTCCAACCACGGAGTCACCGGCCTCTTCCATTACGTCCTCAAGGGTGATGGCAAAACCAAGTTCCCGAAGCTTTTCAACTATTCGCGGGTTCCTTGTGTTCCTTCCCCGGATCACCCCGGCAAGGGCGCTCTGGAGTTCGCTGGAGGGATCCAGGAGCTCATTAAGGGCCACCCCCGGGAAATAGCCCAGTAGATGCGCTGAACCGCCGGAATGAAGATCGACGCTGAGCTCCACCGCTGGAATGTAGCAAAGACCCAGGGCGGATGCCTTTTCAGCTGCTTCGGAAACCCCGGCCAGGGTATCATGGTCGGCGATGGCGAAACCTTCCAGACCGCTGGAAACAGCTTCATTCACGAGTTCCGCAGGGGTAAGCCTCCCGTCGGAGGCGGTGCTGTGTACATGAAAATCACATAAACCCAATTGTTCTCCTTTCCGGAGCCTGGAATATTATCATAGTGGGGTGGATGAACAACGCTTCCCGGAAAAGAACCCATGGAGGTAAGGACAGAATGCAGCGCAAGGTAATGTACATACGCGAACCGGTACTGGGAACCATAATGCTCTCACCGCTCCAGGAAGACATACTGAAAACGGTGGAGGTTCAGAGGCTCAGTTTCGTTCACCAGCTGGGAACCACCTTTCAGAGCTATCCCGGCGCCCATTGCATGAGGCTGGCCCACGCCCTTGGCGTTTCACATCTAGCCGGGAGGATAGCAACACACCTTAAGGAAAGATGCCCCGAGGGGTATGATACCGGGGACCGGGACACAAAGAACCTGGTGGAGGCCGCCGGCATGCTCCACGACATAGGCCACACCCCATGGTCCCACACCCTTGAGCCTTTGTATCTCGAGCTCACAGGAGAGGACCACATGGACCTTGTGGCGGACATGGTCACCGGAAAGACCGTCATGCCTATACGCGGAGCGGGGGAAATACCCGGCATACTTAAAAAGCACGGCGTTGATCCTGCGGAGGTCGCCGGGCTGATAACAGGGGGCTACACCGGGAAACCCTTCGTGCAGCAGATGATTTTTGGTGAGGTCGACGCCGACATGCTGGACTATCTCCAGAGGGATTTCCATTTTACAGGGGTAGCCTTCGGCCACATAGAGGTGGACAGGATCATTTCCACCATGACCATACACCAGGGCAGGCTCGTTTTCATGGAAAAGGGGCTCAACGCCGTAAGGGACTTCCTTCTTGCAAGGCTGCAGATGTATTCCTCCGTATACCTGCACAGAAAGACCCGGATCGTTGACAAGATGCTCCTCGCCGCCGCCAGAAAAAGCATTATCGAGCTCGGGGAGATAAAGGACTTCATGTTCATGACCGACGATCAGATACTGAGCTTCCTTGAGAACGATTCAGCGGATCCCTGGGTAAGGGAGATGGCCTGGCGGGTAAAGTACAGACAGGGCCTTTTCTCGCAGGTTTTCCGTATAGACTCCATTACCCCCTCCGAGGGGGACAACCATTTCCTGAACAGTCTCAGGAACCGGAACAGCACCCCTGAGGAAACCGCCCGGCTTCTTACCGGTGAGATCGCGGAGAGGTCCGGGATCCCGGGGGAATATCTAATAGTGGACCTTCCCATAGAGGCCGTAAAGGTCTCAGAAGAGAGATTCCAGAGGTTGGACATCCGTTTCCAGGATAAACGGGGACGGATCATCCCCCTGGAGGACATCGATCCTCCTTTCTCTGAATACCTTGCGAAGGCCAGACCGAACAGAAGTCTGCTCACCGTATCCTGCGCGCCGGAATACCTTGAAAGGGCCACGGAGGCCTGCCGGGCAATTTTCGAGAACGCAGCGGAACCCCTTTTCAGAGAGAGCTAAACTTCGCCGTCCAGCTGAAGGGCCGGGGTAACCCTTCCGCAGTTGCCGCAGGTAAAACGCAGGTGCTCCCACATGTCAATGCTGAGATACCAATCCACCTTCTCCGGGGAAGGACGTTTGATCTCGGTGCCGCATCCGGGGCAGCTCCATCCTGTTTTCCTGTTCCTGCGAAGATCGAGAAGGCTTTCCTTCAGAATGGAAGCACAAACCTGACAGCCCTTCTCTCCGGCATAATCCACTGGCCGCTTGCCGCTTGAGTTCCTTTGATAGGCCTTCGCGCCGGCCTGAAGAAGGGCCTTGACGATCTCGGTGCTGTGGTTGGTCTGGGCGGCGACGTGAAGGGGGGAGTTGCTCATGCTGTCTTCAGCACCTGGGTCGGCGCCGGCGGCGAGGAGCAGACGCACATTTCCAAGACAACCCGCTGCAGCAGCTTTGTGAAGGGCAGTTGCCCCGGAATGGGTAACGGCCACCGCTGGCACTCCGGCTTCCAGTAGCGCGCTGAGAAGAAGACCGTTCTCCACCGCGGCTGCCATGTGAACCGGGGTGGCACCGGTCTCATTCATGGACCTGTTGAAATCTCCACCCCTTGAGGAAACGTTGCGGATGATCATGGCCAGGAACGGGTTTTCGGCGGTGCATTCCGATGCCCTCCTGATAAGCAGACTGACGAGCTCTTTTCCCTCAGCGGAGTTCTTTCCCGAGAGGTCGTACCTTCCCCCGGAAAGGGAAGCCATTTTCTCCCAGTCGACCCTTTCGTTCTCGAGTTCATTCCGCATTTTTTTCAAATTGCTGGAGAACAGTGCCATCGCCCCTCCATGAAGATTAAAAACAAGGGTATTCCCTCAGAGGTGTGATTATGCAAACTTTCAGGGAAAAATCAAAGCCTTTGACAGGAATGCCCCCACGTAACCAACACCGCCGGTTACCGGTGCGGTTCCTATGTCTCTTCCGATCGGTGGGTCCACTTCACCGAGACAAGTCCCGGGATCTTCGACATCTCATCAAGGATAGAGAGATTATCCTCTCTGCGACGTGTTTTTAGAAGGAAGGTCATCTCAGTTGATTTCTCGGAAAGGCCAATTGTGGAGCCCTTTACCTTGATGCCATGGTGGTGGAGAAGCTTAAGGCAATCCCTTCTTATTCCCGGGAGCTGCCTGCCGGTGAAACGTGCCCTCAGTTTCCAGTAGCTGGCTTCCGGAATCCTGGTTTCCAGACGGTCCAGAAGAAGCAGCACAACAAGGGCAAGCACCGATGCCAGGGCCGTGATCTCATAGAACCCCAGGCCTGCCAGTATCCCCGTCATGGCAACGAACCAGACACAGGCGGCGGTGGTGAGCCCCCACGCCATCCCTGTAACGCACGATGGTCCCAGCCCCCAGGAATCCCACACCGGTGATAACACCGGCGGCTATCCTGCCGGGGTCCAGGGACATACCCGGCAGTCTCTCCTGGGCAATGACCGCTGCCAGAATGGCGATACACGCCCCTGTGCTCACAAGAATATGTGTCCTGAGACCCGCCGGTCTTCCGTGTATCTGCCTTTCCAGACCGACCAGCCCCCCGGCGGCGAAGGCCGCCAGAAGACGGAACAATATTTCCAGAAAACCCATATCAGCCTCCTCCTGGATCCTCATGAGTGTGGAATATATGGTCTCAACCAGCATCTCAGGTCGGTGGGGTTTGTAGAGGCAGTCGGTGGAGGGACACTTGATCAGTTCTCGAATGGGGCCGGAAACGGCATAGCCGGTGGTTATGATCACCGCCATTTCTGGCAGCCTGGTCTGGCAGTACCTCACTATGGATGGTGTGGGAATACCGGGCATGTTCAGGTCGAGGACCGCCGCGTCGTATGAATTCTCCCTGAGAAGTTCCATTACCCTGTCTCCGTCGGATGCACCGGTTGTGGACATGCCCCTGTGCTCGAGGAACTCACATGTTGAATGAAGAACGATCTCAACGGCGTCGGCAACCAGGACCGACAGACCGCTTACTCCATGGATCATCCCGGCTTCATGTTTGCCTCCGGTTCCCTCCTCGGGTCTGTCATAACCCTCCAGCAGAACGCAGAGGACCGTTTCACCGGAGCCTCGTTCAAAGGCTATCACCCCGTTCATCTCCCTGAGGACCCTGTAGATGGTTCCGACGGTGGACCCGAACTGCCGTTCAACATCGGAAACGGAGTACTGCATGCTGGAAAGGACGTCCCTCAGGGCAACAGGCATTATGAAACCATCGGAATACCTGATGACCACCCTTTTGCCCGGGGGCATGTTCCTGGTGGAATCAGCCCCCGCCGGTGTCCTCTCGGAAACATCGATCTGTATACGGCCCTCTCCATTCATCATCTCAGTGGAATTCAGGGAAAGGTTGTAGATAAGGTCCCGCAGCAGAAGCCTTCTTACGGAAATAAGTCTGGAGCAGCTTCCCGAAACTCGAAAATGAACATCTCCCGGGAGTACCCTTTCATAACCTCCGCTATCAGATTGATCTCCTCGCAGGGGTCCTTTAGACCGGAATCATCCTCGGGGCTGAAAAGAAGATGCAGGTCTGAGGAGAGAGCTGTCAGCTTTTCCGCTGAGCGCATGATTGCCCGGCAGTTATCCCCCTCCTTCCCCGGTCCCCGGGTATCCAGTTCAAGGGAGGCGGCTCCGATGATTCCCGAAAGATGGTTGTTCATGTCATGAACAATGGAATCGACAAGATGGGAGTATGGCTGCGGGGTTCCATCCTTCATGTCCGTCGTTCCGGTCAGGATGCCTCCTGAAGAGGTGTTCACGGACTGCTCTGTGAATGTGAATATCCTCTGAATAACATATCCATTGGCGCATACCGGAAAGATCTCCATTCGCAGGGTTCTCACCTGGCCGGTCATGGACCTTACCTTGACCGTATCGGTTTGAACATCGGTTGGATAGGGGGGGAAAGACTTTCTCACAGGATCGGGAAGGGAAGTCACCGATGCAAGGGAGGACCCCTTTCCGGCACTCTGGAGATCCAGGAGTTCTCTACAGAGATCATTCAGGAAAGTGATCTCGTTCCCGGCGGATACCACCATACAACCTGTCACCCTGGAACCGGAAAGCACATCCATGGCACCCTCGTGGGAAAGTGCCGAGAGTGGATTAAGAACCGAACCCGCCATCCTCCTTCTCCTCGTAAAGGATTCGATCATCAGAACGCCGGGTATCGTTGAGAATATTATCATTACTATAAGAATAATAATTATGGCTATTGAGATATCTTCCAGGTTTTTTATTAGACTATTATTGTATCCTATTGCTTCTATGAGGATGTACTCTCCGGTTGTCGATTTAGCTACTGATGTTTCTATAACCCTGTTATCAAGGGCTTCGCCGGCGAGGAGGGCTCCCCCGGCGATGGAGGAATCCATATAGGCATTTAACACAAGACTGTCAGCTACTATCCAAGCATTCAGGCCCTCCGGTGTGGTGGCCGTGCCGAGGAGATCGGGAACTGCATTTATTTCATTCATGCGGTCCGTACTGTTCCAGCCTCGGCCCTCTATGCCTGAGATTAGATGACGTGAGAGTTCATGATAATAGTGGGTTTGATCACGATAGATATCCCGAACGAGCCCCTGAACAATGATGTACTCGGTGGCCAGAACAGCTGAAAATACCAGAAATGCCAATATGAAAGGGACATAGAAGCGAGTCTTTCCGGTATCGTAGGCAGTGTGTGTCAAACATTTCCCCCTTCTTACTCTGAAATGAATCCAATGCCAGTGGTTAAAAGAATAACACTTTCTTTATTCATACACAATATCGAATAGTGGTTGACATCCCGGTGATTGCATTTTATTATATTCTTCGCAGGAATTGACACCTGATACCTTGCACCCAATAGAAAGGCGAGTACACAATGGATTTCGTAGAAGAAACCAGAAAAATGCTTGAGGCTTCAGGGCGGAGCCCCAAAACCGCTAACAGCTATATTTCCCATCTTCGCAGGCTTGTTAACCACTTCGGGGAAAGAACCGGCGATCTGGACAAGAACGATCTCAGAGAGTATCTCGAAAACCTGGTAAGTGAAGGCAAGTCCCTCTCCTACATCAACCAGGCACAGAGCGCCATCAGATATCTCTACTCACAGGTCCTGAAAAAGGGCAATCCCCTTCCGGGACCCGGTGTTATCGCCAAGAAGGTTCCCCTCCACGGAGTGTTCACCCGGGACGAGATCGCCGAGGTTTTTCAGCATGTCCACGATCTCAAGTACAGGCTTGCCCTTATGTTCATCTACTCCAGCGGCCTCAGGGTCAGTGAAACCGCCATACTGAAAAGGGATCATGTAGACCTCGACAACAATGTGATCCATGTTTACAACATCGACGGCGAGTTCCTCCGCGACACCATTCTCGCAAAGACCACCGGACGCATACTGGCCCAGTATCTCGACCTCAGGACCGATCCTTCTCCATATCTGTTCCCGGGCCGCGGACGAACCAGCTATGTTTCCGCGAGAACCATCCAGAGGGCCTTTACCGACGCACTTGAAGAAGCCGGGATCGACAAGAAGGCAACCCTGGGCTGGCTGAGGCACAGCTTCGCCGTCCACCTCCTTGAAGACGGCGTCGACAGGAAAATGGTACAGCAGCTTCTGGGTATCTCCACTCCTTCAATGATAACCCCGTATCTTAAGCTTGCCAGGCACCGCACACCCCTCAGGGTCCAGAGCCCCCTCGACAGGTTCTAGAGTACGGTAACCCATCAGGAGGGGGAGCCATGGGCTCCCCCTTTGCGCTATATGACCGTCAGTCTGTGTGTCTCCATGGAAGTTCCCGAGGAAACCCTCAGCAGGTAAACCCCCGGGGACAGCCCTTCAGATGAGTGGGTTTCCCCCCCGCCGGGATAGGTTCCCCTGAACACCATCCTTCCGGACAGATCAAAGCATTCCACTTCAGCATCGCTCTCCCCTGTAACGGTAAATCTTATAGATCCCGATGAGGGATTGACACCGCGGAGGATTCCCCCTGCTCCGCTTCATCATGAACACCGGATTCCGTTGAACTTGCCAGGGCCCAGGCGTGGGTGGGCAGGGATTCCTGATCCTGAAGACCGGCAATGACCACGGGAGACGCAAGCCCCATGGAGATGGCGGAAACGTTGTAGACCCTCTCGGTAAAGGGCATCTCCCAAAGGCTTCACCGGTTATGGCATTTATCAGTGTGACGGCTCTTCCGTTTACCGAACCGGCTGCAACGCATGGCACGGGAAATCCTTCGATGATTACCGGGTCAACCCAGGCAACGGACCATGTATTGCTTCCCGAAGGATATGTCCAGAGGATGGAGCCATCGGCGCCTGAAAAACAGATAACTCCGGCGTTATCAGCAGCCAGGGCCACATCGCCAACTCCGTCGGCGTTCACATCGGGGCCTCCCCGTACATCCATGTACATTCCCGAACCGTCGTAGTCCCACTGCAGCGTTCCGCCGCCATCGTAACAGGCCACATTTCCGTTGAATGTGCAGAAAACCGCCAAGGGCCATGTATCCGGCTGCTCAACCAGCCCCAGGGACATGCAATCCCCTCCAGGGTCCTTCTGCCACATAATGGAACCGTCCGCTCCGCTGATGAGGGTGGCTGTATTAGCGGTGTAGCTGTTGCCCCCTGTGGCCACGAGGATGTCCATGATACCGTCTTCATCTGCATCGACGTAGCTGTGAAGGTCCTCAGTGGCGTCGGGCATCCAACGGGTCCAAAGGCTGTCACCTGAGGCCCCGTCGATACAGACCACCAGTCCGGTCCCTGAAGAACCGGATGTTCCGAAACCGCCCACCGCCTCGGGTATGCCGTCCCCGGTCATGTCATCCATCACACAGGCGGAGTAGCCCCAGCCTGTGTTTGAGGGCATTATCTCGCATGCCGCCCATTCCCAGATGGTGGATCCGTCGGCCCCGGATATCAGATAGAGGCACCTTCCCGGCGGTTCGTACCCTCCGGGTGTTGCCATCAGGATCTCCCGCATGCCATCGCCATCCACATCGGGGAACCACATGAATCCCTCGTTGGAGTAAATGCCCTTGTGGCTGCTGCTGGTCCAGATGGTTCCGCCGTCGGCGCCTGAGACAGCCCAGAGTGTTGGTTCGCCATCCCAGAAGTTCACTCCGCAGGCAACGTCAGGAACTGAATCACCATCCAGATCACCCATTTCTGCAGAGCAGTAAACTCCACCACTGGTAACAGCGGACCAGAGGACCTCCGGCTCGGCGGCGAACAGGGCGGTCACTGCAACCGCGTATAACACTAACATCACATTCTCCCCCTTTCTTATGCAGGGAAGATAGGCGAAAAGGGGCGCAGCGGAAAGCTGCGCCCCCTGTGGTTTCTTCTGACGGTTCTAGAACTTGTTCCTCTTGGTGTACTTCGTGTGAAGAAGCTCGTGGGACTTGTGCCCCAGAGGCTCCTTGAGGAACTCTGCATAGAGAAGCTGGACTTCGGGATTCTCGTGGGATTTTCTCAGTGGAAGGGATTCATCCTCATCATAGATGGCCCTCATCCGCTCCATTCTCTTCTCCATGTCCGTGGGGATCGGCTGGCCGCCGCCTCCAAGGCATCCCCCGGGGCATGCCATGACCTCGATGAAGTGATACTCAACTTCACCGGCTTTTATGGCCTTCAGAAGTTTGTCGGCATTGGCAAGACCATGGGCAACGGCTACCTTCAGTGTGGCGCCCGCCAGGAACTCCCACCCTGAAGCCATTTCCGAGGGCATGGTTATCGCAGCTTCCTTTATGCCCTCAAAGCCCCTTACCGGGCCCACATTGAGCTTTTCGAAGGGGATCTCCCTGCCGGTGACCACTTCGTATGCGGTCCTGAGGGCAGCTTCCATTACTCCGCCGGTGGCACCGAAAATCACCGCGGCACCGGTGGATTCGCCCATGAGGCTGTCGAACTTCTCCGTGGGAAGCCGGTCAAAATCGATTCCCGCTTCCTTTATCATCCTGGCAAGTTCCCTGGTGGTTATCACATGATCAACATCCTGATAGCCGCTGTCCCGCATTTCGGGACGGTCCTTCTCGAACTTCTTTGCGGTGCAGGGCATCACGGATACGGAAACCATCTTCGAGGGATCGAATCCCTCCTTCTCTGCGAGATAGGTTTTCGCAAGGGGACCGAACATCTGCTGGGGACTCTTGCATGTGGAAAGATTGCCCAGAAGATCGCTGTGCTTGTGCTCAATGAACTTTATCCAGCCCGGAGAACAGCTGGTGATCATGGGAAGGGAGACTTCCTTTTTCTCAACCAGTGCGTCCTTAAGACGGAAAAGGAGCTCGTGGCCCTCTTCTATTATGGTGAGGTCCGCGGTGAAGTCGGTATCAAGAACCCTGTCGAAGCCCATCCTTCTAAGGGCCGCGGCCATTTTGCCGGTGTGGTGCGCCGTTGGAAGCCCAAGGGCCTCCTCTATGCCAACCCTCACAGCCGGTGCGGTCTGTACCACCACGATCTTCTCGGGGTCATCCAGGGCGGCCCATACAGCTCCGGTCTCATCGGTTTCATAAAGAGCTCCCGTGGGGCAGCGGTTGATGCACTGGCCACACTGGGTACAGGATACGTTATCCAGACCCTTTTCTTCAAATGTACCGATGTGCACCTCGGCGCTTCTTCCGATGGACTTGATAACGGCAACCTTCTGGTATTCCTCGCAGGTTCTTGTGCACCTCGTGCACATGATGCACTTGCTGTTGTCCCGGGAGACGCCTACGCTTACCTGCTCGATGCTCTCCGGCTTCCAGTCGGTCTGGAACCGGTTGAAACGGATGTTGTACCTTTCGGCAAGGTCCTGGAGTTCGCAGTTTCCGTTCCTCTCGCACTCGGGGCAGTTGTTGTTGTGGTTGGCAAGGAGAAGCTCGAGGAGAAGCTTCCTGGTCTTTCTGACCCTGGGGCTGTCGGTCTTGATTATCATGTTGGGTGTGATGGGGGTAACACAGGCGGGAACCAGTGATTTCCAGCCCTGCACATCCACCACACAGAGACGGCAGTTGCCGGCTATTGAAAGGTCGGGATGGTAGCAGAGAGTGGGAATATCCACCCCGAGCTCCCTGCAGGCCTCAAGTATGGTCGCGCCCTCTTTAACGCTGAACTCTTTTCCATTGATGCTGACGGTAACGCTGTGCATTACTCATCACCTCCTTCGCAGCCGCATTCTTCGCAGTTGCACTCATCGGAAAGCTCCACGAAGTTGCTGATTATGTCAACGAAGCAGTTTGCGGAGGTCTGACCAAGGCCGCACTTGCTTGAGGCTTTCATCGCATCCGCCAGTTCAAAGAACGGGGCGATGCATTCCCTGCAGGAGACGCTGCCGGTGATGATGTCCTCGGCGGCATGCATCAGCCGCAGATTTCCCTCACGGCAGGGTGTGCACTGACCACAGGATTCATGCACGAAGAACTCCATGAAGTTCTCCAGGACCTCCACCATGTTGACGGAACTGTTGAAAACTATCACAGAGCCTCCGGGAGGAAGGTCCGCAAAGGAGAGGGCCCTGCCTATTTCAGAAGCAGGGATGGTCCTGCCGCTGGCTCCTCCAACCTGAACCGCCTGAACATCCGTTGCGCCGGCAAGCTGAAGGAGGTCTTTGAGGGGTGCGCCCATGGGAAGTTCGTAAACTCCAGGTCTCTCCACATCTCCTGAGACGCTGAAGAGCTTCGTGCCGGAGCAGTCCCCACCCCAAGGTCTGCGTACCACTCAGGTCCGTTGAGAACTATATGGGGCACGGCGCAGAATGTTTCCACGTTGTTCACGATGGTGGGCTTGTTCAGATAGCCGCTGTTGACCGGATAGGGCGGCTTGTTCCTGGGCTCGCCGCGCTTTCCTTCAAGGCTTTCGATGAGGGATGTTTCCTCGCCGCAGACATATGCCCCGGCTCCGGGACGGACCTCAACATCGAAATCGAAACCCTTTCCCTTTATGTCCCTGCCGAGAAGACCCCTGTCCATGAGGTTCCTTCGTGCGGCCTCTATTGCAGGAACCAGGTAGGGATACTCCGCCCTGAGGTATATGATGCCCTTGGTACCGCCGATGGCGTATCCGCCAATGGCCATGCCCTCTATGAGCCTTTCGGCGTATTTCTCGATGAGTATTCTGTCCTTGAAGGTTCCTGGTTCCCCTTCGTCGGCATTGCACAGTACGTACTTCTGGTCAGCTGAGGCGGCGCCGGCGAGGTTCCACTTGACGCCTGTGGGAAAACCGGCCCCTCCCCTGCCCTTGATGCCGGAGTCACGAACTGCGTAAACCACATCCGCAGGCTCCATGGTAAGGGCCTTTTCAAGCCCGGCACCGAACTCGGGCTGGTTATCGGCAAGCAGCACTTTCCGTTCCATGGTGCCTCCTATTCCAGTCCGCGTACGATTTCGCACGCCTTTTCGGGTGTAAGTTTAACATGGGGCTCTCCGTTAACCAGCATTGCAGGGGCCTGGTCGCAGAGACCTATGCAGGGAGTGGTCTCAATGGTGAGCCTGCGGTCTTCGGTTGTTTCAAAGGGCTCGATCCCGAACTCGTCGATCAGGGCGTCAAGAACGGTTCCCTGGCCTGCCATTGCGCAACTGATGGTGCTGCAGAGCCGTACGATGTTCCTGCCCCTTGGAACGGTGCTCAAGAAGCTGTAGAAGCTCACGACGCTGTATACTTCGGCGGCGCTCACATCGGTTGCCTCGGCGATCTCGATTATGGCTTCCTCGGGGACCCAGCTGAGCTCTTCGTTGACCATGGTGAGAAGCTGCATGATGGCTTCTCTTCCGCTTCCGAACTGCTGAATACCCTCAGCAACTATTTCCTTTGGATTCCTTGCCAATGTCATTCCCCCTTTCCCAGGCGTCTTTGATCTTCTTGACCAGAGTCGTTGGAGGAATGGGTTTTTCAAGGAACTGATCCACCGGGAAGAAATCCGGGTGTTCCTCGGGTTTGAAGCTGTAACCGGTTGCCTGGGCAACCGATGTCAGCATGATGATTGGAACATCACTGTGAAGCTTCCTTCGAATCTTCCTGGCAACGGAAAAACCTTCATCGGTATTTTCCATCATAACATCAAGAACAACAACATCGGGTTTTTCCTCTTCAACCTTTTTCAGACCCTCGGCGCCGCTGAAAGCGGTGAGCACCTCGAATCCACTGGCTTCAAGGATGATGCTGTTGGCTTCGATGAAATCAGGATCATCATCGACAAGCAATACCCTTATCTTGTCTGCCATTTTTCAGCCCTTTCCATATCCGTTTGTCATGGTTTTCTAACGGATTAATTTGATACTGGGATTCCTCATTGAATGGTATGCGGACCCCCAATAAGACAACAGAGGAACAACCTTGTCAAGTGCTTGCAGGAGCCATATTCGCAATGGTCTTTAATTGCTGTGAACAGCCCTGAGATTTAGTTGCAGTTTGTCGTGACAGATATCACAACCCGATGATCGGGTTTCGAATTTCACCTTTGTCCCGTTCAGCATCACGTCGGAGACAGGGCATCTTGAATCGACCTCCATGAGAAAGCGCTCTTTCCTCCGGGTCATATCTGAGTCGAAATCGGCCTTCACCTGATCTCAGTGAACCGGCTCTCTCATCGGTGGTTTTTCCAAGGAGCCGGTCGGAGTCCAGCTCGCCTTCCACGGTAAGGCTGATGCCCTTCAGGTCAATCTTTCTCTGGCCGGCGATTATTCGTGCCACGGCGCCTACGCATCCCGCAAGGGAAACAAGGAAGTATTCCAGTGGATTCGGGGCGGCATCATTTCCGGCGGGTTCCGGCTGATCGATGGTCACCGTGTGGTTCCCTGCCCTGACCTTCATTTCATAGCCGCTTCCCTGGGTAGCTTCCACTCTCACTGTCTTGATAGCCATATAAACTCCATTTCCAGCGTATGGGGTGAATCGAAATATCTACGGATCAGCGCGAAATGTCCAACTGCATCCCCAGAGAAAGCTGTCCGCATACAAGGAATCGGTTCCGGTGCCCTAGAAGGATTCGTCCATTATCCGAAACACAGCAGCTGGTAAACCCCCCAGGCAGCTCCCGGTCACCATGGGTGGATAGGATCAGCGGGCTGAACAGAGAGGCGATGACAATGCTTCCCCTGGCGATGCAGATATCCTTGGGGCCTTGCAGAAGCGGGTCTATCGGGGTGTAATCCCATGCTGAAGCCGGTTCTCCGGGGTTACGCCACCACCCGGCGCCTCCATCCGCACAGGCGATCCCCGCAACATCGGGAAAACCGTCTCCATCCATATCATAGGCGGCAATCCTTTTCACCCCGGCTTCGATATTGCCTATGTAATGGGCCTGGGCCTCACCTGCCCTGTTTTCAAGGAGAACAACGCCGGTGCCGCAGGCTGAAACGAAAAGGTCCTGCAGACCATCCCCGTTGGCGTCGGCGGCGACTACGGACTTAGCCCCGGGCACCTCAGCAAGCTGCCTGGCCCCGCCGTCCCCATCCACTAGAACGACACTGCCCGGGGAGAACAGGCAAACCGCCAGTTCCTGGTCCCGGTCCCAGATAACCTCCGCCATGCCCTCCGGTTCGCCATTCATGACCACTTCGGTCCCCCCTGTGAACAGCCTCCCCGCCCCAAAGTCGGATATAGCGGGAATGCCCTTCCAGATCGCCAGGTTACGCGGTTCATGGAAAACACCGGGAAGAGCGGAGACCATACCGTCCCCCTCAAGGATAAGAACCGAGGGCGGATCGATGCAGGAAACCAGAAAACCACCGCCATATTGAACCATATCCACGGGAACACCCTGAAGTGGCATGATCTGAAATCCCGCTTCGAACATGAAGAAAAGTCCAAAGAACAGGTTGGTCATGCCGGCAACTCCCAGGGAAAATCCACATCAGCCAGTCTTTCCGGAGCATTAACCATCACCGGAACGAAGCCCAGGTCCATCCACAGCCTTCCCACCTTCAGGTGCCCGGCATCAACCGCGTTGGTGAGTTTTCCCGATGGGAAACGGGGACCACCGCAAGAAGAGGCTCAAGATGGGGAGAGATCGCCACCGATGGGATCCTCTTCTCTTCAGCGAAGGATCTGAGAAGACCTCCAAGAATGGATTCACTCAGGAATGGCATGTCGCAGGGAAGGAACAGCACACCGGAACCCTTCGCGGCGTACAGCGCGGCCTCCATCCCACCAAGGGCCCCACGCCGTAACGGATGTCCGGTATTCCCCCGGGTCCCGAGATCAGAACCTGGGAATCTGTGGAGCGTCGCAGCAGGCAGGCGGCATTTACGGTCATTGATACACCCCGGGGAAGAAGGATGTCTCCCTTGTTCCTGCCCATCCTGGTGGAACGGCCTCCGGCAAGCACAACTCCCTGAACACTCATCAGCCCCTGTCACCCTTCATGTCTGTGGAATATGCGAAGGGCATGCCCATGCTTAAATTATTGCTTAACATGATATTGCACAATCTATTTGTCAAATTTACGGATGGCTTCGCGGTCTTTTAAAATTAACAATACGGTAATATTGCAGTATCTTTCGCGCGGTGTTCACCGTCCAGAGAAGGGCATAGCCCCAGAAGATTGCCCTGAAGGCCGGGGGGTGGAAGGAGGCAACGGCGGCCAGGGTAGCCATGTTTATCCAGGGGTGAAAGATCAGGGAGAGAAGGTATTCAGCAGGGCCACCCCGGCGGTTCCTCACGAACATTCCCTTCGCCGCGGCAAGTTCGTTCTGTGAAGGGGGTATCCCCGGGTGGTTGCTCATGCTCTCCAGAACGGTCTCAAGGGCGCAGAACCTCACCACCAGCCAGGTGCCGGCGATGAAGGCCCCTGCAAGGAAACCGGCGTCGGTTCCCAGGGCGTAGCCCCAGGCACCGTAGAAAAGCCCCCTGGAGGCGGCATCGCCCAGCTTGTCGATGAACTCCCCCCCGGCGGTGGCTGAGGAGCCGGTGTACCTGGCCACCTCTCCGTCGGAGGCGTCGAGGAGGAAAGAGAACTGCAGTAGAAGGGCTCCCGCCAGGGCGAAGCGGGGTTCCCCCGGGGCGAAAAGCACCGCCCCTGCGCAGGCGATGACATTCTTGATCAGCGAGACCGCGTTGGCGGACATCCCCAGCCTGATGAAGAGCCATGTGGGGTAAATGGAAATCCTGCGCACCAGCCTCCGCCTGTAGAGGCAGAGGTCCAGATCCGCCGGCTGGCATATACTCCGAAGTTCGGAAACAGGGATCATCTCTTCTCCAGAAATGTTATCAGCACCGCTCCCGGCAGCCGGTTCAAGGGGCGTAAGAGAACCGACAGGACCAGGAAGAAGCCGTGATAAAGCCTCCGCAGAAAGGCCTTGTCCTCGAAAAGATACGATATGAACCGCAGCTGAAACACCGCCCCCTCCTTTTCTCACCGAGAAGCACAGCTCCCGGGGGAAGAATGTGCTCCAGGGTGGAGAAGGTCCTTTTCGGCCCGTATCGCCACCGGTTCCTTTCCGAAAGGTGATCCATGATAAGGGAGTGGAGCCTGCAGCCGCTCCAGGCTGTGGTGACAACCGCTTTCCCTCCGGGCTTGAGCACCCTTATCTGCTCCCTCAGGAACAGCTTCGCTTCGTTGTCGGGATAGAGGTCTATCACTCCGGTGCTGTACACAAGGTCGAAGGAGTTGTCCCTGAAGGGAAGTCTCCTTCCGTCGGAAACACCGGCGGGTGTATGGAGTGATGTTATAGCCGCGGCGGAGGGGGATATGTCCACCCCTGTGGCGGAATCGGTTTCCAGCATGGCGAGGACCGCTCCGGTGCCGCAGCCAACCTCAAGCACAGATGAAGAGCCGAAAAGCCCCCCGATTCCTTGAGGGCATCGTAAACCATTCTCTGGAGGTCTCCCCGGGCGGCCAGGGAATGGGCGATGGACGAGGATGACCTTCTGTTCCTCCAGAGGCCCTCCCAGGATTCACCGGCCACCGAAGATCACCTCCGCCCTCTCGAGGTCCTCCGGGGTGTCCACTTCCTCCCAGTCCTCCCCGGAGAGGCAGCGGACCCTTATGTCCATACCGGCGGCGGCCAGGTTCAGGCCGTTGTCGATGGAGGCCTCCGGAGTGTCCAGGAGGCCGGCTGATACCTCCCGGAACCGCCGGTGACGTCTCAGGAGGAACACACCCATGGATTCCCCGGCGGACCTGCTTACCGGAAGCTCCTTTGAAAGGTGCAGAAGACGATCGCCCCGGATCTCGGCCTTCATTGCCTCGGTGTCCATCCTCCGCCGGGGATCAACGGGCAGAAGGATCTCCCCGGGCTGATAGAGGAGAGGCTTCACCAGCCCGGTATCCCAAAGAAGATCGCCGTGTATCACAAGAAGGTCCTCCCCGGATGGGGCAGCAGATGAAAGGATGAATATGTCCCCGGGTTCTTCCAGTGAGGGTTGTGCAGGGTCCCTGCCCCAGGGACTGGCACCGTGTTCTTAGAATATCCCCCGGAAGCCAGTGACCACCGTTACCCGGTCCGGGGAAAGACCGATTTCAGAAAGGGAACTGAGGTGCCGGTCAAGAATGGAGATTCCCCCCACCTCCACAAGTATCTTGGGAACTCCCGCACCGAGCCTGGAACCCATTCCCGCGGCGGGTATCAGCACCCTCATCCTGTAATTCTCCTCTCATGGAGCTTTTTCATCACAAGGTAGGCCACCATGGCCGCCGGGGGAGGCTTCACGAACTCACCGGGATCGATCCCGGAGGAAAGGGACAGACCGGCGGGGCCGTAGACGGTGCCGGGCATACGTCTTATCAGACCGAACCGCAGCCTTTTCAGCCGGCTGCCGGCCATCTCACCCCACCGAACACCGTTCCTGAAAGCCTCTGTCATGCCCCTCATACCGGTTTCACCGTGCCAGGGGAAAATGTTCAGGGAGACCGGGATCCCCGCCCCGGCGGCGGCCCTTACCGCCCCTTCCAGTTCATCCACTCCGTAGTCCTTACCCATGAGCTCCAGCTGCTCCTGAGTTCCGCCATCCGGGGAGATGGAAACCCCGGCGCATCCGGATTCCGCCAGAAGACCTGCATACTTGTCGTCGAAACCCTTCGGGGTGTGGTAGGCCTCCCAGGTGAAATCCCCGGCGGCCTTCACCCCCATGGCAACCTCGATGCCCCTCTCCCTTGTGGAGTTAAGCACCGGGGCTATCAGGAAAAAATGTCCTGCTCCTGCGGATGCCAGGTTCAGCATGTCACCTGTAATGTCATCAATGGGGCGCTCCATTACGGTACCCCCGGAAATGGCCGGGTAGGAACAGTACCTGCACCGGAGGCCGCACCCCCGGTTCACCTCCACTCCGGTGGAAAGGTTTTCCTGAAATGAAAGGTATGGCCGGTAGTCCACCATATCCAGAGAAGGGGTGATCACTTTCCCCCCGCCGCCGTGGAAAAGGCCCCTTTCCCGGTTTTCCATCAGATTCCGGACAATTTCCTCGCC
>MJAN01000004.1 GCA_001875255.1 Candidatus Sabulitectum silens
GGGGGGCAAGTCAAGTACATTGCGAAAGTACCAGAGCCCTCTTTTTGCCGAAGCCTGGAGACGCTCTGAACCTGTCTTCCTAAATCCGTGTGGGATGTCTTTTCCCGGCTGGGGCCTTCTTCAGGAACAGCGCCGGTTTTTACATTCAAAGTCCATGCCACCCCTGATGCCTTTTCGGCATCTGCAAAGCCATCCGTAAACTTGACAAATAGATTCTGTATTTTACCTTCTGTCAATCATTTATGCAATAGCGGCTTCGGAACCCGGAACAGATGGTTCTGAAAGAACAGGGCATTGCACTTGACATTCGTCACTTGACACTGCAGATAGTAACAGTTGACCATTGAATAAGTTAGTTTGTTTTTGTCTTGACACAAAGAAGGGTTATATAATTTGGGTATTCGCAGGGTAGAAGGCAAATCACTAGAGCTTTATTTAAGGGAAATTGGTTCTAAAGAGTCTCTAACTTCCGAGGAGGAGGCCGACCTCGCCCGCAGGATAAAGGCCGACGACACCGAGGCACAGGAAGTGCTGGTGGAGGCAAATCTCCGTTTCGTTGTAAGCATCGCAAAACAGTACGCAAACCAGGGAGTTGCCCTGGAAGACCTTATCAGTGAGGGCAATGTCGGCCTTATCCGTGCCGCAAGGGGTTTCGACGAGAACCGGGGATGCAGGTTCATCACCTACGCGGTATGGTGGATCAGGCAGGCCATTCTGCAGACCCTGGCGGAGAACTCCAGGATAGTCAGGCTCCCATTGAACAGGGTGAACGAACTGTACCGCATGGGAAGGGCTTCCAGGGAACTGGGCCACTCGCTGGGAAGGGCTCCCTCCGCTGAAGAAATAGCAGGAAAGCTGGATGTCCCCAGGAAGAACATAGAGGGTATGCTCTCCATCCACAGTACGCACCTTTCCCTGGACAGACCGGTGTACGACGGAAGCGACAAAACATTCCAGGAAATGATGGCCTCCGACGGCGAAGGTGCCCCGGAAGACGCCGTCGCGGAGGACTCTCTGAAAAGCAGCGTTTATGAAATGCTCTCTTCGCTGGACATGAGGGAAAGAACCATCATCAGCCTGTTCTTCGGCCTCAGCACCAACCGCAGACACACACTTGCGGAGATCGGCAGAACCATGGGAATAAGCCGGGAGAGGGTAAGGCAGCTGAAGAACCGAGCCATCGACAAGCTTCAGTCCTTCGCCGACTCTGACAAGGTACTGATGTTCCTTGAGTGATCAGCTGGAATAACACCTGCTGCCGGGCTCAGGCCCCTTGTGCTCCTCGATCTTTCTGGGTTTCAAACCCTTCTTCTCTATTATCTTCAGAAAAGCAGGACCCTCATCGGCCCTGACCGAAACACACATGCCGCAGTCGGTGGACATGTTCCTGGGAATAGGGACCATTCTGCAGGATATGCCCTCCTTCCTGGCGGCCCTTTCCGCCGCGAGGACATGGGACATCGATTCGAAGATCATGTAAAGATGGTCACTCACGGAATAACCTCACAGCGTTCAGTGTTTTTTCGATCTCTTCCATTGTGGTAAAGACACCGGGGCTGAGCCTTACGGTTCCCCCGGGGAATGTTCCTATGGTACGGTGGGCACAGGAGGCGCAGTGAAAACCGTGTCTGCAGCAGATGTCGTGTTCCACCGCCAGATAGTGAGCCACACCTGCGGTGCAGCTGTTCTCAAGGGTAAAGGAGACCACTGCGGTCCAGGGTTCACCCGCCGGGGGTCTGTATACTCTGGCCCCCTTGATCTCCCCTATGCCTTCGGCAAGCCTTCCGGCGGTCTGCATTTTCCTTCTGTAGATCTCTTCGAACCCCAGCTCCCTGATGTACTGAATGCCGGCCAGAAGCCCCGCAAGGCCAGGACCGTTCATGGTTCCCGCCTCGAACCTGTCCGGCATGAAGTCCGGCTGCCTGGTTTCCTCGGAAAGGCTTCCGGTGCCCCCCTGGGCCAGGGGTGCGATTCTCCCGGTATCGAAGTGGTCGGCGAAAACAAGGCCTCCGGTACCGGGAACGCCGAGGAGCCCCTTGTGGCCTGTGAAGGCGATGATGTCTGCCCCTGAAGAGAAGTCCAGGGGAACTATTCCCGCACTCTGGGCGGCGTCAAGCAGAAGGACCGTTCCGTGTTCCCTGCAGATACTGGAGATGGCGGCCACATCCTGCACGGTTCCAGTTACATTGGATCCGTGATTGATCACGGCGAGCTTGGAACCGGGAATTTCCCTGGCGAAGTGATCGAGGTCGAGCCGGCCCATGCCATCGCAGCGGCAGTAGGCAACATTGATGCCCTTTGATGCCAGGGAGGTGAGGGGGCGTGTAACGGCGTTGTGCTCCATTTTCGAGGAAATGACCCGGTCGCCGGGGTCGAGCATCCCGTGAAGAACGGTGTTGATGGCCCAGGTTACATTGTGGGTGAAAACCACATTCATGGAGCTGCCGCATCCGAAAAAATCCGCAACGGCTTCCCTGCAGTCAAGAACAATGCCCATGGCATCAAGGGAGGCGGTGCAGTTACCCCTGGCGGGGCTTGCGCCGATGTTCCTTATGAACCCGGAAACCGCTTCGGTTACCGACTCGGGCTTCGGCCAGGATGTGGAGGCATTGTCGAGATAGATCAATGTGCATTCCTTTCCGCACCAAGGAATATAAGGAAACCCACGGGGAACTACCTGCCCAGGATGCTGCGGAGGGAATCGGCCAGCCAGGAATACTGTTCACCGGAATTGTAGAGCTGGGCGGAAATTCTTACTATCCTGAGTTCTCCCCCTCTTATCTCTGTTACGGGAACGATGGTTTTGAACTCCTCCTTCAGCCTTTTCTGGACCGGGTCGGTCCAGTTCACGGGCCTTTTTCCCCGTTGAGCGGTTCCAGGAAGGGTCACCGCCGCCATGGACCCCACCATGGAATCCGGGCAGGGCGGTTCTGACCCCAGGGCCTCGCAGAGGATATTCCTGCCGGCAATGGCCTTTTCCCTGTTCATTGACATGATCGATGGCCACCCCCCGTTCACCATCCCCTTCATGTGGTCAATTGCGTGGGGAACCATAAGGGCCGGTGTGGGGTCCGGGGTTCCGTTCCAGCTGAAAAGCACCTGAAAATCGGAAAGGTCAGTTTCGAACTCCTCGGGAAGGTGGCTGATCACAAGGGGCTGAAAACCCTCCTGGAAATCGGGACGGACATAGAGAAGGGCCGCGGAACGGGGACTGCAAAGCCACTTGTGGCAATTCCCCGTGTAGGCCAGGCAGCCCAGCTCCCGGAGGTTCAGGGGAACCTGACCCGGGCCGTGGGCGCCGTCGACTATGGTTTCCACTCCATAGTCCCCCAGCAGGGTGATTATCTTCTTCAGGGGGAGGATCATCCCCGTGGAACTGACTATGTGATCCACAAGGGCGTATTTCACAGAGGGGTTCAGGGCCCGGGCAAAGGCATCAAGTATGGAATCCTCCCCGGGCACCGGATAGGGCAGCTCCACGGTGACTACATTTGCTCCTTCAGCCTCGGCCACTTTTCTGAGGGCGTTGTTCGAAGAGAAATACTCCTGGTCTGAAACCAGAACGGAGTCGCCTCTATTCAGTTTGAGATTCCTCAGTACGGTATTGATGCCGGTGGTGGCGTTCTCCACCATTGCCAGGGCACCGGGTTCAGCGCCGGTGAAGGTTTCAATCCGGGAAATTGTTTGACGGAGCATGGGCTGAAGGCGTTCCAGCAGGAACTCCATCGGATCCCCTTCGATGATGCTCAGAAGCTCGGACCTGCCCTTGATCACCGCAGTGGGACAGGCACCGAAGGAGCCGTGGTTCAAAAAGACAATGCTTTCCTTCAGGCTCCAGTGATCGCTGAACCGGCTTCCTCCGGGGAACCGGTCAGGGGCATACACAGCCGAGGCAAGCCTCCCGAAGAACGTGACCCTTCATGGCGACGGTGAGGTCGGCGGCCTTTATGGCTGAACCGGAGATGTCCAGCCTTCTGTCCAGGGCGTAAAGGGTGATTTTCAGCCTGAGGTCTTCCGAGTTGCCCTGGGGACCTGTCCAGCCGATCTCACCGAAATCGTTCAAGCCCTGCCGGCTGCCGTCCTCAAGAACGCTATCCCGGGGAAGCTTCCCGTAGACGGTTTTCAGTGTGTTGGGAATGTTCCACATAAGCCAGTGGACCTTGTTCCTGGATGATGTGCAGATAAGGGCCAGGGAAACAGTGCCCTCCGGCTCGCCATCCCAGCCAATGGGAGGGGAAGCGTTGAGGCCGCTGCCCGAGTACCATTCCGGAAGGAACTCTCCCTCGTTGAAAGCGCTGCTGCAGACTTTAAATTCCATTTCCCACCTCTTTCCTATGACATACGCAACATATCGTGTGTGAACCCGGATTGTAAAGGGGCGGGACTATAAATCCGCCGGACACCTGTCCGCGTCGCCACAGGGAGCCCAGGGCTCGATCCTGGCTATCACATCCTTTATGGAGGGATCAAGGGCGAGGATGGCCTTTTCCACTTCCCTGGCGGTCAGGAAGGCCTGTTCCACCTGGATCTGACCCTCCACCTGGAGGTGCAGATCTACGAATATCCCTCCTGCCTGAAGCCTTGCCCTGAGGTCATGCACCCCCATGACGCCCCCGGTTTCAAGGACCGTTGCCCTGATCCTGTGGATGAACTCCGGGGGGGCGGCCTTGTTCGTCATCTGAAGCAGACCTGGCCAGAGCACCTTCCAGGCTGAGAACACCACGAAAATCGAGACCACCACCCCTGCGGCGGCATCAAGGAAGGCAAGTCCCGGGGATATCCGGGCTGCCAGCACGGCAACCAGCACCGGTATTGAGCTAAGGGCATCGCTTCGATTGTGGCTGGCGTTGGCGGCCAGGGCCATTGATCCGGTGATCCTGCTTTTTTTCAGTGTCCATCTGTAAAGGGTTTCCTTGACCACTATGGAAACGGCTGCCGCAACCGCCGCGGCGGTACCCGGCACCGTATGCACCCGGGTGCTTAAAAGTGCCTTCACCCCCTCATATCCAAT
Organism: Candidatus Sabulitectum silens; assembly: GCA_001875255.1. Taxonomy (GTDB): domain Bacteria; phylum Fermentibacterota; class Fermentibacteria; order Fermentibacterales; family JCC-6; genus Sabulitectum; species Sabulitectum silens. The sequence continues at coordinate 5,012 of MJAN01000004.1, forward strand.
ACCAGACCCGCCGCAGCGAGCATCACCCCTATGAAGATGGCCACACCGGTCTCTATTCCTCTGTGTCCCACGGGATGGGACTCGTCCGGGGGGGCGGCACCAGTATCGGGAACCTATGATCACAGCTATATCAGTGGATATGTCGGAAAGACTGTGTACGGAATCGGCCACAAGGGCCCTGCTGTTGGCGGCAAAGCCGGCATAGGCCTTCAGGGCGGTCAGAAGAAGGTTCACCACCAACCCGGTCAGGGCTGCTCGCCCTGTTATCTCAGAGTACGACTGATGCTCGTCTGATGTATTCCGCATAGAACCCTACACAGTTCAGATAGTCTTCAACGGCGATGCTCTCGTTGATGGAATGGAGAGCCCTATACCCATCCCACCCAGGTGAACAGGAAGGAACCGGTAGGTGTTGTCAGCTATCCTTCCGTACCTTCTGGAGTCGGTTGCCGCGGGAAAAACACCTGTTGTTATGGAACCACCAAGAACGGCGGCCATGGATTCCCGAAGGTGTCTGAAGTCCGGAGTATCGGTGTCCGCTATGCCAGAGGGTTCGGAAACACTGGGGTTTTCCAGAAGCTCTGCGGTTACTCCACTACCGGAGAGGGCGGAGGCGATGCACCGGGAACCCTTCCACGGAAGACAGCGGTGCCGGTCTGGTGTTAACTATGGCCTGGGCTCCGCCGGGAAGAACATTCTCCTTGCAGCCCCTGAAATGATGGTGGGTGCAAGGGTGGTCCCCTGGAACATGGCACCCTTCAGGGAATCCGGGAGTGGCGGATCACCAAAGTCGAGTTCTTCAAGAAGGACAATTGCCCGGGCCAGTTCACCTATGGCCGTCCTTTTCGGCGGTACTGAAGCGTGGCACTGAACAGCTTCCGAAACCAGACGGAAGGATGCATAGCCCTTTTCGGCAATACCGATCACCGCCGTTTCCCCGCCTGTGACCCCCTGGTAGATATAACCGCCCTCGTCCAGGACACTGCTGCACCTTACACCCATGGAGGAAAGCCTCGCGGTGATCGCTCCCGCCCCGTTAAGACCGCCAACCTCCTCGTCGTGACCAAAGGCAAGCAGCACCGTTCGGGATGGCTTGAAACCACGATGAAGCAGTTGTTCACAGGCTTCCAGCATTCCGGCGAAACCGCACTTGTAATCGATGGTTCCCCTGCCGTATACCCTTCCCCGGTCCACACGGCCGCTGAAGGGATCGAAGGTCCAGTTGCCCTGGCCCGGGGGAACCACATCCTGATGGGCGGTGAGCATGAGGGGAGGGGCCTCGGGGCTGGTCCCACGCCAGAAAAGGAGCAGGGAGGCCTCCCCGATGACCTCGGTTTCCAGAGAGGAAAACACACCTGGCCAGCTGGAGAAGGCGTACTCCCTCATCCTGTGAAAGGGTTCAAGGGAGAACTCCTCCGGTGAGGAAACCGTGGGAAAGCCTATCGTTCCGGCAAACCTCTTTACCGCTTCTCCGGGGTGGGCGAGAAGGTCATTGTGTGACATTCGCCCATTTTATGTGAAAGCCGGAGTAGCCCAGTGTATCTGTATAAACGAGAACCGACTCGGCGATATTCACCGCTTCGAGAAGTGTTGATGTTCCCGGTACTATCATTGTAATGTGAACCGGTCTGTCCTCGGTGTTCCTTCTGTTGATGGACCGTTCAACCTGGGAAAGACTTCTGTTGAAAACCCTCTGATTGAAAGCCATTGAGGTGACGGGCTCCACCACATCGGTGCCATACTCCTCCACCTGGCATCTGAACCACTCTTCGGTGAAAAGCAGTTTCAGCTCCACCGGCTGAACCACCGTGGAGTCAACCTCCGGGGGAGGTACAGGCTTAAGAATGGGTACTGAGGCGTAGGCGGTTTCCGTGGAATCGAGCCAGGCGAAAAGGGAATCGGCTGCGAGATACCTGAAATCGGAACTGTTTATCTTCTGCCCCATGTAGTTCACCACCGGTTGAATGGAGATGGAGCCGTGGGCCAGGAAGGATACCGTGGTTCCCTCGGGTATGAGGGACAGATCCACATTTGTTCTGGGGGAAGCGGAGGTTCCCTCGGCATTGAACACATAGACTATATCCGTTCCCAGCATTATGGGAAGCGAATCAATGGGGATCTCCACCTCTTCAAGGGCGAGATCATCCCGGTTCACCTCCGGCTCGTACACGGACCGCTCGAAGTTGCTGACTATATAGATACCCCCAGTGCCCCCACCAGGAAGATGGCAAGCCCCAGAAGACCGGTCCGCTTGCGATGGGTGGGAACCAGCCTGGGTGTTTCCACCGGAGCGTCGGAGTCTTTGTCATGGAGGGGTTTCTGAAGGGCAGACCTCTGTTCCCTCAGGGGATCGTTCTGGTTGTCAAGCAGAAAACCGCAGTTCTCGCATCTGCCCCGGGTGCGCCCAGGATTTTCATGGCCGCAGCTTCTACAACGCATCGGTTACCTCCTCTGCATTCTCTGGCTCTGAAACCCCGGGGGTCTCAAGGGGAATAAGGTATTCCTGAAAAAAAGTCTTCGTCCACAAAGGATGATAAACAGCTTTCAAACTGTCTACAAGCCCCTCTATCACCTGTGTTTCCCGGTGCTGCCCCGCAACAGAGAGAACACGATCCCTTATCTCCCCAGTTCCGGGATGTGCTCGGGGTCTATGGAAAGAAGACTGAACCAGAGGCCGGAGGTTTCGTTAAGGGGAACGATGGTCTCTTCACCGGGTGTGAGGGCAAAGAGTATCTCACGGACATCCTCGGGAACCATTGACCTCTGAAGGGGAACCGTTCGGTAGCTCTCCCCCTCTTCGAGAATGGGAGGGAAGGTTTCAAAGCGGTCAGCCGCTTCCAGGATGTTCTCTCCCGACTCGAGCATTGCCTCGGCGGTGTCTATACTGCTCTGGTCAGGGAGGTAGAGAACATTGAACACCCGTGATTCGGGGACGGGGAAATCCTCTCTGATCTCAGTGTAAACCTGGTTGATCAGGACCGAGTCCACCTCGATGCGGGGTTCTATAACAAGGTCGTAGTAGTGATCGAGGACCGTTTCCATTTCCTTCCGGCGGATCCGGGTGGCGTTAACCTCCAGGGTATCCAGCCCGAGTTTCTCGGCCTCCTGCATCTCTACGTCATAAAGGGCCAGCTGCTCGGCATAGTCCCTTGTCCACTGATAACTCGCGGTATTCCTCGGGAGGTAGCCGGGAAGGTTCATGGCATTTCGGTACACCGAGTATGCGGTTCTGGTGCCTCCGTCCCATGTTACGGCGATGAGCTCTTCCTCCTCTTCAGAGAAGGGCTGATAGCTCCTGGCATCTTCGGTGGCCCTGGAAACCAGCATCTCGATCACCTCGGGATTAACCTCAATGCCATGGGCGGTCCTCAGGCTGTCCTCGGCGAACTTCTTCCTCTCCTCCCTGGCCCTGGCAAGAAGCATGGAGGCTATCCGTGCGGAATCCTCCTGGAAGGGTGCCGGTTCGTATGTCCATACGGAATCTATCTGCAGTATCCTGTAACCAACCGGAACGGTGAAGGGACCTATGATCTCCCCCTGGACGGGATCGGTGATATGGGGGAGGTCCATTATGTTGGCATAGTTCCTGTCGGATATCTCAATCCGGCCGGCGGTGCTTCTGGTAATGTCTTCCAGACCGAACTCAACGGCGAAAACCGAGAGGTGTTCCCCTTCCCTTACCATTGTTGCCACACTGTCCATGAGAAGACTGTCGCGGAGGGCCAGGGCGGTGTACCTCACACCTGTCCCCAGGGTTTCCCAGAACTCCCTTACTTCCTCGTAATCGGATTCCACCTTGTCGAGTTCATGGGCGACCCAGGCGTTCTGAAGGATCTCCCTGCGCCTTTCATGGAGCATCCTCTGAACCTCGGGATCGTCGTAGGCGCCGAGTTCTTCCGCGTGGGCGAGAAAGAGTTCCCGGGCCAGGATATTGTCTCGAAGAACTGTCACCGCTGTGGAATCTCCCCTGTGCTCCTCGAAAGAGCCGGCAACCTCGCTGTCAAGGACCGACCGGCCGGCAACGGAAATGACCGCCCCGGGAACTTCCGGGCGTGGGTTCGAGCCGCATCCGGCCAGGACAGATAGGGTCAGGACAATAATGAGGTATTTCAAAACAAGCTCCATTCCGTTATTCCAAAGGTTTTACAAGTTTACCTGAGAGCATTATTGTTATGGTCTGAAAGGGAAATGTCAACAGGAAGGACTGGGATCGATGACAGCGTTTCTTATGGCCCTGCTGCTTCAGCTTGCGCCTCCGGACCTTCCGGGTTCATGGGAACTCGGGGCCTATGCCTATGACATGGATACAGGGGAGGTGCTGCTTGACATCAACTCAGATGTCCCCTTCCGTCCAGCAAGCACGGTGAAGGTTCTCACCACCCTGGCGGCCCTTGAATACCTGGGGCCGGAGTATGTATACCACACCTCAATTATGGCGGACACAACGGGTAGGAACCTCATTCTTCGCGGCGCCGGAGCACCACTGCTGTCGGCGGAGGACGTGGCCAGGACCGCCATGGAAACCGCGGCGCTTCTCCCTGAGAACTCCTCCTGGAACCTCTACCTGGACATCGGCGCCTTCATGGGAGAAAGCCACCTTCCAGGATGGGACCAGAGCGACTGGAACAGAACCTACTGCCCGCCTGTAGAGCCACTTTGCATCGGTGACAACGTGATCCAGATCGTGGTGTCCGCCAAAGGCTCAGGGCTCAGGGTCTTCACCTATCCCCCCTCCCTTCACTTGTGATGAACTCATCGGGGCTGACCACTGGAAACAGCACTTCCATCACCGCCACCGGGGGCGACTGGGAAACCGGAGTCCCGGAGATAACCCTTTCGGGAACAATTGAGAGGGTACCCGGGAGATTTTGTACAAGCCCTTTGCCGGCGCTCCGCTGGAACTTGCCCTGGTCCTTCAGGCGGAGCTTGCCCGACACGGGCTTGATGTGACCTACAGAGGTTTGTACCCCGTCAACCGCCAGGATCCTCCCTGCATGGTTGCTTCGGTGATGTATTCCGATCCCCTGTGGATCATACTGGCCTCAATGAACAAATGGAGCAGGAACATGGTGGCGGAGCAGATACTCTGGACCATCGCCCTGGAGGCGGCTGGAAGCCCCGGTTCCACCAGAGCGGGCTGCGATGTTTCAGGAGCGCTGCTGGAAAGCATCTGCCCCGGGCAGACCGGATGGCAGCTGGCGGATGGCTCCGGGCTTTCAAGGCATAACCTTCTCACGGCCAGTCAACTGGCCACTGCCTTCCATGCCGGGGCTTCATCCCTGGAATACGGCCCGGAATTCATGGCGGGGTTCCCGGTCAACGGAGTGGACGGAACACTGCGCACCAGGATGACAGGTATCCCGGAGGGTGCCTTCAGGGGAAAAACAGGCTCGCTGAACGACACCTGCACCATTACCGGAATACTGACTGCAGCAAGTGGAAGACCGGTGGCCCTTACCCTTTTCCTTCAGATACCCAGGGGACACCTGTGGAGGGCGAGATCCTGGCAGGATGCCTTCATAGAGGACCTTTACGGAACCCTTTAGCCCTTTGCCCGTTCCATGTACTCTCCGGTCCTGGTATCTATTCTGATCCTTTCACCCTCTTTTACGAAAAGGGGCACCTGAACCACAAAGCCGGTTTCCAGTGTGGCCGGTTTCGTACCGCCGGTGGCGGTGTCACCCTTAAGCCCGGGATCGGATTTCGTGATGAGCAGCTCGACGAAATTGGGGGCTCCACCATTATCGGCTTGTCTCCAACGAAGAGCACGTCCACATCGGATCCGTCGGTGAGATAATTGACGGCATCGCCTATGAGCTCGGTGGATAGGTCGATCTGTTCGAATGAGTCGGGATCCATCACCGTGTACATGTCATCGGTGTGGTAAAGAAGCTGAAAGACCCGTCTTTCAAGGCGGATATCCTGAACCTTCTCGCCGGCGCGCCAGGTCTTCTCAAGAACTTTTCCCTGAAGAACATCCTTGAGCTTCGACCGGACGAAGGCAGCGCCCTTGCCGGGATTTACGTGCTGAAACTCAAGTATCGAATAGTACCTGCCGTCGATGTCGAGAACCATTCCTCTTCTGAAGTCGTTTGTCGAAGCCAATGTGAACTACCTCCGCAGAATTTCCCTGATTATGTCGATTGCTGAAATGTATCCCTGAATACCGGCGCCGGATATAACGGCATCGGCTCCCTGGGCGGTAAGCATACGATGCCGGTAGGGTTCCCTTCTGTGTATCGGTGAAATGTGAACCTCCACAACCGGACCATGAAACCCTCGCATGGCGTCAAGGAGGGCAACTGAAGTATGGGAAAAACCTCCGGGATTGATCACCAGTCCGCTGCTGCCGGTTGAGGCGGCGTTAACCGCACCTACCATACCCCCCAGGAGATCATACTGCTGGAAGGTAACGGCTAAGTCCCAGAGGCTGGCATGGGAACGGATCCTGCTTTCCAGTTCCTCCGGTGTTTCCCCTCCGTACACCTCAGGCTCCCGTTTGCCCAGCATGCCGAGGTTGGGTCCGTTGATCACCGCGATGGTCGTCATTTGTCGTATGTGGAAAGCCCCAGTTCTTCGCATTCCTCCGGGGTAAAAAGATCATAAAGGCTTCTGGGAGCCCTCTCCCCCCCTCGGGCCTTTCCACGGATGGGTTTTCCCCGGAAGCCGCAGGGATTTCCCCTGTGTTTTCCTTCCCCGGAGAGCCGCCTGTTTTCTGGGCGGCGAGTATGGAGGCCATCCTGCCGGTTTCCGGGTATTTCACGTCCTGTCCGGTGAGGCGGGCATCCCTGAGGCCCTCCTCTTTCTTCTTCCTGGCCTTTTCAAGAATTGCCTCTATCTCCGGGTCACCGGGATACTCAAAGAGGTACTCCTCGAACAGCTCAATGGAGCGATCCCAGTTTCCCTTCTCAAAATGGAGTTCTCCAAGGCTTTTGATCGCTATAAGGTTCAGGGGATCGATGGAGATGACCTTCTCGAACACAGCTGTTGCCTCTTCGGTGAGGTCATTGTCCAGGGCGCACCGCCCGAAGATGACATTTACCGATATGTTGTCGGGCCAGTCGGCCAGACCCTTTCGTGCGACATCCAGGGCCTCGCTGTTCCTTTCGATCCTGCGGAGTTTGCCCGCAAGCCGGACACAGATGGCGGGGGAAGGGTTTGAGAGCCAGATCTGATACAGCTCCTGAATTTCGTTTTCGCCGTTGGGCATTGTTACTCCTTGTGGAACGTATTCATTATTATCCAGCCCTCGCGGAGGTAGGGTTCCTTGGCATGGCCGGGATTATACACCTCCATATCCAGAATATACCACTCTGTGCCCCCATCAAGAACCCTTGTTGTGAAGGACCCGCATTCAGGTACTCGGGATTCCTCCATACACCGGTGAGCTGAATGCCGTTCAGCCCTGATGAAGCAATTGGTTCAGAGGTTGTCCTGGCCCTGTCCACGGAGTCTTCCCTGGCGTCGTAAAAGAAGTTCCTGGCCATGGCCTCCCTTGCCAGCATTGCCCTCTCCGGTGTGAGTTCACCCCCGGAGGATATGATGGCTATACTGAGGAGAAGCATTGAATTGTCGTCGGGCTGGCGCTGGTACTGGATGAAGCCGTCGGCGGGCATCCACTTCCTTGTGGCATAGGACTTCGGCACATCCATGGTGAAACCCAGGGATGAAAGGCTGTCGATCCTCTCCGGTGATGACATGGAAGTGCTAACGAAACTTCTGTAAATATAGGCCCTCATCTGGTCGTTGCAGGCTTCAAGGAGAGCGTCCTGCAGCCCGGTGGGCAGCGTGGGGTCCGCCGGGGGGACGGTTGCGGCAATGACGGTCTGGTTGTTAGCCCATATATCCCTACCCTGCAGGATTCCCGAATCCGTTTCCCGGAGCCCCCCGGGAAATTCGTCGGCGTCCCCGGGGGAAAGCAGCATGAGAATGATCCGCCTTTCCCTCAGTGTACCGGTGAACTCAGGAAGGCTTGCGTAGGAAAAGCTGAAAACATTCTCGGGGTCCACGGTTTCCACAACTATCTGGATATCTTCCAGACCTCCGCTGTCGATGAACTCGGTAATGTCTTCGCTGTAAACGATCAGAACCCCGTTAAGGGGCCTATGGAATCCTGTTTGCACGAGGAGATCAGGAGCAGTGGCAGAAGCAGGGCCAGCCGTTTCACTTCTTCCTCCGGTGGAAGAGGGGTTTTACCAGCCTGAAAATGCCAATGGCGGCGGGCAGGTATCCCACCACTCCCCGCAGGGCATCCGGCGCCGGTCCTCCGTTGACCCTTTTTGCAAGATACCTGACCTCGGCGGCGGTCTGGCCCACCTCCTGGCCTGTTTTTTCAACCTCGTGCAGGGTATCGGACAGGGCCGGGGAAAGTTCGGCGAGATCGTTCTGTACCCTTGTCAGAGTAGCTTCCAGGGTATCAAGGGTCTTCCTGAACCTTATCATTGCGATCACCATGAGACCGATCGCCCCCCAGAAACTAATGAGCCCCACCAGCAGAATTATGGATGTTGCGTTCATAGCTGCAAGTTCCCTTCGTGTATCATCTTCTCAGAATAACTATCTCAACCCTTCTGTTCAGAGCCTTTCCGGCTTCGTCGAGGTTGGCCGCCGCAGGCCGTCTTTCACCGAACCAGATGGGTTCTATCTCAACATCGTAACCTTCCAGCTGTGTTTCCAGGTATCGGGCCACCGCAAGGGCCCGGCCACTGGAAAGGCCGTCGTTGTAACTGAATGTGCCGTCGCTGGAGGCGTGCCCCTCAACGGAAACGAAGACGCCTGGATTGTTCCTGAGGGTCTGTACTATTCTGTCGAGATCGGGGTACTGGTCTTCCCTTATGGACTCGCTGGCATTGTCGAAATAGATGGTGGACATGGTGAGGCCCTCGCGCTCCCTGGCCACTATCATGAACTGGAAGAGGCTGACGGGGTCGGTTTCGTAGTAGAGGTACTCGAGGTCTTCATCGATCTGCCTGCAGTCCACATCCAGGGGTATTCCACCCCTGACCCGTGTGAGGCCTATGGAGGAGGGATCGATGCGGTTACGGTCCATCCACACCTTGCTCACCCTGAAACTCAGGCTGGCCTCGATGATATCCACGCTGTCAACCTGATCGTAAACCAGCTCAGGCTCCACCATAACAAGCTCGGCCCGTCTGGATGAGATTATGAGATCATCGATCCTGTCCAGGGACGATTCAAAGTAGTAATAGCCCTCGTCCTCGTCCACCAGGGCCGACGGCATCCTTTCAAGGGTGTTGTCTTCGTTCACTCGGTAGAGCCTGAGGAGCCTCAGCTCAACATTGTTCTGTTCGAACCAGTACCGAGGAACTCGAAAAGCGGCGCTGAGATCCCTTATGTCCTCTTCGTTGAAGGTGGCCCTGGATGGGAAGTAGGCGTAGAGGATCTGGCCGTCGTCCAGCTTCAGGGTGCTGTTCAGGGGGATCTGGTCGAACTGGGCGATGACCAGTGAGTCGCCCTGGACATCTCTGTTTGCCCAGAGACTGACCTCGGTGAGGTCGGTGCCGGTTTCCCAGGTCCTTCTGTCCACCAGGGGGGGAAGGGGCACCCGGGGTTCGCTTTCCAGCCACTGGGTTCCACCGAACCTGAAGGTCAGTCCTCCCCGGTGTCTTCCCCAGGTTGACTGCAGTTCGCCCATTGGAAGGGCAAAGCCATAGTCGAAGGAGATGGGAACGGCACCATCGTGACGGGCGGAAATACCAGCGGTGAGTTCCGATGAGGCACCCAGGGCCCTGGTACGGAAACCCGCCCTGAGACCCCAGTTGGATTGCCGTCCTATCCATTTTTCAAGGCCCAGGGCAATGTCGATGTCTTTCTTGCCGTCGATGTCCTCCATTGACCAGTCCGCCTGGATCACCGGTGTAATGAACCTGGGGTAGAAGGCGAAACCAGGGAGATCTCCATGGGATCGGGTCTTCCTCTCCTATGCCCATGTCCGGTCTGAGGATGTTCCTGGCCACACCGGCGAAGGTTACCCTTCTGCCCAGTTCCGCCTGAAACCGGCATCCAGGGATATTCCCTTTGCCCTGAGGCCACCGGCGAAGAGAGGGTCGTAGGAGGTGAACTCGTTATCCACATAGTCGCGGAAGGCATATCCGCCGGTGAACCCGAAGGATACCGGGAAGATACCCGGCCGGAAGGCCAGTGAGATGAGCCCCTCTCCCTGGGTATACTGATCGGAGGCACTCAGGAACTCGGCCCCGAGGCCAAAGGCAGCGAACCTCGTGATCGGCTGAACATAGCCAAGCGCGGCGAAGCCGATGGAGTTAAGGTCGAGATTGGGATAGAGGCTGGTGTACTCGGTACCCAGCATTATCCTCTGTGAGCGGAGCAGCCCCGCGGGGTTCCACCAGCAGGCCCAGGCGTCGTCGGCCAGGGGCACGAAGGCACCGGCCATCCCCATTGCCCTGGCACCGGGGTTGAGCACATCGGCGCCGGTAACCCCGTGGAAGAGAAAAAGGACTGTCAGAAGGATTATCTTGCGACGCATACTGTACCCGTCACCTCCCCGGATTGAGCGGCTGCATGAAACAGATACACTCCGGAACGAACCGGCTGGCCGGCGTTGTCCTTCCCGTCCCAGACAGGTTCAGCGGTGGTGATGTTCCTGACCGGGATGCCCTCGATGTTGTATATGACAAGGTCTATGACGCCACCGCCTGCGGAGGGCCAGACGAAGGTTGCGGTGTCGTTGATGCCGTCGTTGTTCGGCGTGAAGGGTGTGGGGATAACGGTCATCCCCGGGGAAAAATCCCTTACCAGGCCGATATCGAACTCGGTGTAGACATCCTCTTCAATGAAGACCGTGTCGGAAAAGACCAGATAGGGGTCCTGGTCCACCTGAAGGGGAACCGGCCCCACGGGTACCTCCGGGAAGTAATAGTATCCGGTGTTGTCGGACACCGTTGTAACCCCCAGACCGAAGATGGATACGGTCATGTCCGGCAGATCGCGCCCTGTGTAGACATCGGTAACGATTCCCCCAGGGAGCCCGTCGGGCCCTGGGCGGTGGCTGAGGCCATGTTGCTGTAGGGGCTTTCCCCGTTGGGATTGGCGTAAACGCAGGTTGCCCAGTAGTAGTACCCCACTCCGTTCACCACGTTGCTGTCGGCCCATGAAAGGGTGTCGGTCCCAACCTCTACTATATGTTCCGGTTCAGGGCCCAGTGGGCTGATGGACCTGTAGATCCTGTATGCGGAGAGGCCTCTGCCGTCGGTTGCCGCCTCGGGGGGCGACCATGACAGAGGTATGAAGCCGTCGTTCCCGCTCTCGGCCACCAGATTCAAAGGAGGAGCGAACTCTCCGGAAACATCGAAGGGTCCATAAACGGAAACATTGTTTGCCTCATTGTCCTCGATCACCGTTGAATCGGGGTCAATGAAGGCCACGAGGTGCCTGCTGCCCAGGTCGAAGTAGTTGAATCGGTAGCTTCCCTTGAAGGCCTCTGTTTCACCGCTTTCAAGGCCGGGCACGTCGAAGATCAAAATCGGCTCTTCAAGTGAATCGGGATCCTCGGTGAGGAAATAGGCAAGCTCCGTTGCCTGTGAAGGCCCTTCGCCGTCGTTGCTGACTATTACGCTGAAACCCACGTTCTGCCCCACAGCGAAGGGAGGGGGAATGTCAGGCTGGGCAATGGAAACGGTGAGATCGGGATAGGCGAGAACGATGGTGAACTGGCTTTCAGCGTTCTCGAGCCCTCTGTTCGCCCCTCCGGAAACCACATCGACAATGTGGGTGCCGGGCTGGTCGGGGCACTGAAGTGTGAACTCCGCCGAAGCGCTGGCGTTCTTGTATACAAGGTTTCCCAGGAAGGCGGGAATGTTCACGTTGCCGGTGAAGGAATCGGGAGGGTCGAGAAGGACCCAGGCCCCAACCGCTATGTAGCCGCCGCTGTTGGAAACGGTTACGGGAATCGTGAGTTCGCCGCCGGGAGGGGCGTATATGGTGGTATCGGTGGGGAAGGTAATGGAAAGCTGCGGATCCCGGGCGAACCTGTAGGCCGCCAGGGAAAACTGCTCTTCTTCTGCGGGGTTGCCCGGGTCGGCCCATGACTGGGGGGTGACCCTTACAATCCAGGCACCCGGCTCGGGGGACTCGACCACGACCCTTTCAACCGGGCTCTCGGCGGTTACCCCCGCTGGAAGCTGGTAGCTGTACTCGGTGCTGGAGGGTGAGATGAGGACCATGTCGAGATCCACCTGGAGGTCAGGGGAAAGGGAGGGAACATCGGAATAGCCCATGGCTACTGAGATCCAGCTTGTGTAGGCGGGTACATACATCACCCATTCCTTGGAACCCTGCCCCTCGGTGATGATTGAGTTGATCCAGAGCATCCGGTCCACCTCTTCGGAAAAATAGGTTCCCGGAAGGTGATAGCCGTCGAGAAGACCGAAACCATGGGATGCGTCGGCATAACCGGTTTCCGGGGTGCCGCTGGAGCCCTTCAGGGGAATGGCGCATGCCGCCATGAGGGCAAGGGCGTCTTCCGGATGAAAGAGGGTCGAATACTTCTCCTGACATATAGCCATGGCGGAGGAAACGAAGGCCGCCGCCATGCTTGTTCCGGCATATCTGGTGTATGAATCCTCCCCCGGCCAGCGATCTTCAGGATCATCGAGCCAGCCGCCTCCGTAAAAGGCATTGGTGGTTGCCACGCCGTTCTGCATGGTGGACTGAAAGAAATCCCCCCCGGGAGCCAGTATCTCAGGTTTCATCCTGCCGTTCTCGGTGGGACCGCGGCCGCTGTAGGAGGCAAGGGTAACATTGCTGCCGTTTTCCGGAATGAAGGTTACCGCACCGACGGTGATGGCGTTCCTGGCGGTTCCCGGTGTAGGGATCGCCCCCGGGGCTGGGTCGTTGCCGGAGCTGAAAACGGCTATGCCGCCGTCGGCCACGTACTGGTCAACCACCTGGCAGTAGGCGTTGTAGGAGGTGGTGCCGTCGAATCCCCAGGAATTGTTCACTATCATGCACTGACTGGAAACGAACTCCGCGAAAAATCCCGCCAGCTGGGAAGGGGTCATGGAAGATGGCCGCTGGATCACATAGAGCTGGGCATCCGGGGTTCCGCCGCTTCCGTTGTGCTCGCACTGGAGGTCTATCTCTCCCCTGGAGGCAATAACGCCGCATACCGCGGTTCCGTGACCATCGGTATCCGGTGGCCCGGAGACGATGGCAGACTGGAGATCGGGGTGTTCCGACCAGACGCCGGTGTCGAGAACCCCCACCCTAACCCCCAGACCGGTGTAGTAGGACCAGAGACCGGGGAACCCGGCCACTTCCCTGCTGTCGTCGGTCTGTGTGTCAAGGGCGTGGTTCACCCCCTCCATGCCGTTGTCGGGAAGGGCGATCAGGGCTCCGGAAAGAACCGGGGAGCCAACCCGCCACCAGTCACCATGCAGGTGAACCCCCGAAGGGGGATCGGTTCCAGGTGCCATTAGTACAAGCCAATGCCCGGAGGGGGATCCGGCTGCCCCCGGAGGCTCTGTTCCAGTCCCAGGGAGAAAGCCGGCGAATGAAACCGGAACCCCTGATGAGACCGGCGTCGAGGGGGCCGATCCTCACAGCCACGAAACCGTCATCCCGGGGGAGTAGCCCGCCGGCCAGAGACCTGCACGGAAAAGGACTTCGAGATCGGCGGGGGAAAGGGGTCTGTAAACCTCGGCAAGTATCAGTGAAACGTTATCGGGGAAAGAGGTTCCACCTGTAAAGGGCCGGAGCCTGTGCCTCCGGAGATGTAGTTACTTTCCATCTGAAGAAGTGTTTCCCGGCGCTGCCGGTCAGGCATGCTGCGAAGATCCTGGAGGGTCGTGTTGTTCGATGCTTCAACAACCGGGTAATCCGCCCCGCTTGCGAGCATTACCAGCAAAATGGCAATTACTGTCATACAAACTCCGTGCGAAGGTTAATATCCTCTGTAGAGATACTATCATCCCGGGCTCTTCGTCAACCGTTGAACAAAAAATAACCGGAGCAATCAATGAGTGAATGCACCGGTATTATCAGCCTGCTAAAATGGTTACCGCGACAGAAAATCTTTTCTGGCCTTGAGTGTGTTCTTCAACAGAAAGGCAATGGTCAGGGGGCCGACACCGCCGGGAACCGGGGTTATGGCAGAACAGCGTTCAAAAACACCGTGGTAGTCAACATCGCCGATGAGTTCACCACTGGAATCTCTGTTAATGCCAACGTCTATTACCACAGCGCCGGGCTTAACCCAGTTCTCCCTGACGAACTCCGGTTTACCCACTGCGGCTACCAGTATGTCGGCGGCCCGGGCTTTTTCCGGCAGGTTCTCCGTTCTGCTGTGGGCCAGTGTCACCGTGCAGTTCTCCCTGAGGAGAAGGGCCGCCATGGGTTTGCCCACGATGTTGGACCTTCCCGCGATAAGGGCGTTCTTGCCCTGAAGGGGAATACCGTGGTGGTGCAGCAGACCGATTATTCCGCTGGGGGTGCAGGGGAAAAGGCCATCCTCTCCCCTCCAGAGTTTGCCAACGTTCACCGGATGGAAGCCGTCGACATCCTTTTCCGGAAGAACGGCGGAAGCCACCCTGGAAGGGGATATGTGCCGGGGCAGAGGGAGCTGAACGAGAATACCATGGACTTCCCGGCTGGAGTTGAGTTCATCGATAAGCCGAAGCACCTCGGCCTCGGGGTGTCTTCGGGCAGTTCGTGGACCGGCTGCTGATCCCGACCCTTTTGCAGGCGCGCTCCTTCGATGCCACATATACGCTGCTGGCGGGGTCGTTTCCCACCATTATCACAGCAAGCCCCGGGGGTGGGAGGGCAGTCGGGAGATGTGGTCCTTGATGTCTGCCCTTACCTTCTTCGCGTAGTCCTTCCCGGAGAGAACCAGGGTCATGTCAGCCCTTCGTGATCTTGTCGATCTCCACGAAGGTCTGGTCCTGTCTGTGACCGGTCTTCCTTTCGTAACCCTTACGCCTCTTGCGTTTGTAAACGGTTACCTTGGGCCCCCGGCCCTGGTGGAGGATCTTCGCGGATACCTTGATGCCGTCGATGAAGGGATGGCCCACCACCACTTTGTCGTCCTTGGCTACCAGCAGGACATCGTTGAAGGTATATGCAGATCCTGCTTCCCGGGAACACCGGGGACTAGAAGCTTCATGCCCGGCTCAACCTTGAACTGGATTCCGCCGGTCTTGATAATAGCGTACAAAGGATACCTCCGTTTATTTCTAAATAGTACAGTTTTCCCAAGTTTCGAGCACTGGCTTAACAGCGCAATTCTATACTACGTAACCCCCGTCAGGTCAACCTTTACCAACCGGGGTATACTGGTCGGTTATCTCGGTGTGTGAATCCAGGGAGAAGACCCTGAACTCGGCCTGTCCCAGCCTGGAGTCCTCGTGTATGTGAACAGCGAGACGGTCGCTTCTGGCGGTGAGATATTCCAGTCTTTTGCCCTCATCCTCGATGAGGTATTCCGCCACGGCGGGATTCACGGATACCACCAGGTTGGTGTGTTTCCTGCCGTTGGCGGCCCTTTCCAGGAACCGCTCTATGTTGGTCAGCACGCTGAGTGGCGCCTGTATCCTGCCGGTTCCCCCGCAGTGTTCGCAGACCCCTGACATGGACTGAACAAGGCTGGGCCTGACCCTTTTCCTTGTCATTTCAACCAGGCCCATGGGACTCACCTGGCAGGTCTTCGTTGGGGATCTGTCCCTTCCCAGTTCGCTCCTGAGGCAGTTGACCACCTTTTCCTTGTGACCGGCGTTGTCCATGTCGATGAAGTCGATCACTATTATTCCGCCGAGGTCCCTTAGACGGAGCTGTCTGGCCACCTCCCGGGCTGCCTCCATGTTGGTTTTCAGAATGGTGTCTTCCTGCTTTTTCCTGCCCACGTATCTCCGGGTGTTGACATCCACCGCCACAAGGGCCTCGGTATGGTCTATCACAAGGGAACCGCCGCTTTTCAGGGGGACCTCCCTGCTGACGAGGCCGGCTATTTCCTTCTCTATCTCGTAGTGGTCGAAGATGGGGGTCTTGCCCCTGTAGAACTTCACCTGGCTGGCAACGCCTGGATCGAAGGTTTTCAGGTACTTCTTGATCTGTCTGGCAACCACCCGGGAGTCGCAAACGATGGAGTTCACGTCGGGTGATACCAGGTCCCGGACCGTCATTGTTATGAGGTCGTGTTCCTGGTGAAGAAGGGCCGGCGCCTTTGACTTCAGGGCCAGGGCTCCTATCTCCTTCCATTTCTCCACGATCCTCTGGACATCGGTCTTGAAGCTTTCAAGGTCCTTCTCCGTTCCGGCGGTGCGGGCAATTATTCCGAAGCCGTCGGTCCGGACCTTCTGAACTATGTCCCTTAGCCGGCTCCTCTCCTTGCGGTCGGTAATTTTACGGGAAACCCCGGAAACCGTGTCCCCGGGCATGCTGACCACATACCGCCCTGCAATGGAGATCCTTGTGGTGACCCTTGCGCCCTTTGTCCCTATGGGCTCCTTAGTTACCTGTACAAGAATGGTTCTGCCCTTCTCAAGGACCTTTTCGATGGGTCTTCTGGTTTCGTCGGCCCTGGGGGGTTTCCCCGCCACCAGCGCCTTGGCGAAGGACCTGTCGTCGGCTATCTTCTCCCGGACATCGGACACATGGAGGAAGGCGCTCCTTTCCAGGCCGATGTCCACGAAGGCCGCCTGCATTCCCGGCAGAACGGCGTTTATCTTTCCAAGGTATATGTTCCCCACGATGTGCTTGTCGTCGGCCATCTCCACGATGAGTTCCATTAACCTGCCGTCCTCCATGACGGCGATTCTTGTAACTTCGGGATGCTGGTTGACTACGAAATCAACCTTCATTCAAATTCTCCTTTTACTGCACGAAGGAGCGGGATAAGTTGCCCGCCTTCCCCTGCTTTAAATAATTCAGTTCTCACTATCGATCCCCACTCCACTCCGGCGGCTTTCATCACCCTGTCGGGTCTGGAAGCTCCCTTCCCGGGGCTGGAGACCATTATCGCCCCATTCTGTCCCTGGGAACGGAATGAAACGCCTGTGTCGTTCTTTTCGAGATAGTCCTCCAGAAGCTGGAGGCTGTCTATTCCCCTGATAATATACTCAGCCAGGGAGGCTATGGAGTCCGGTGGCTTGCTTTCCACCGGTATTCGCCGGGCCGCCAATATGCTGAATCCTTTGGGAAGGGCCTTCCTTAGGGTTTCCACCACTTTTCCAAGGTGAACAGGTTCATCCAGAAGGAAGTCGGTGTACTCGCTTTCGCTGCCCATGCCCAGGGGTATCGGCTGGGAAAAGGCCAGTTTTACCCGGCGTGAATAACCGGATGTGTAATGAAGGGGAAGGCCGCTCCGCCTGAGGGTCCGGGTCCACATACGGACCATGTCCAGGTGTGAGGTGAACACAGCGAGCCCCCTTTTAGCGTACCTTATCCTGAACCTTTCCAGGGCCCTGGGTTCGGTGTCCCGACCTTTCCCCGATGCCCCGGGAGCAACTGGGGCGGGCAGCGGGGGCACTGTTCCGGGACAGGCGCCGCAGCCGGTGCAGCCCGAGGCCCTGCAGTCCTCCAGGGTCTCTGAAAGGCCGGCCCTTCTGTACTCCCGGATCAGCCAGTCGCGGTCCACCCCGGTGTCCACGAAGTCCCATGGCAGCCGAGACCCGGGTTCAGGAGCCAGGGGAGGTGAGCCGGGTATCAGCTCACTCCATATGTCCCACCTGAAGAGATCGCTCCAGCCGTCAAAGACAGCCCCGAGAAGGAAGGCCCTTTCAAGGGCATCCCCGGTGGTTAAGTCCCCGGTGGCCAGGAAGTGCTCCACCGCGGATACCCGGGGATCGTTCCATGATACGGTGGCCCTTCTGCAGGCTTCCCTTACCAGTGATATCCGTCTCCACATTTCCCCCTGATCCGGCGGTGAGCACCACTGGAAAGGAGTGTGGGGTTCGGAATGAATGGAGAAAGGGCGGCTGTGACCTTCCTCTTCTTTCCCATGAGCCTCGAAATGGCATCAGCCATTCGAGCAATGGCCAGAAGGTCTTCGTCGGTCTCCCCTGGAAGGCCCACCATGAAATAGAGCTTTATCCCCCTGGCGCCCATTCTGGCCGCGGCACCGGCGGCTTCCATTATTTCATCGTCGGTGAGGGGTTTGTTAATTACTCTTCTCAGTCTTTCGGTTCCCGCCTCCGGTGCCATTGTAAGGCTTCCCTTGAAAAACCGTTTCTGCTGGAGGCCTGGAGGGTATCCGGTCTGAGGGAGGGCTGGGAGACCTGAACATGCATCTTCTCCTCCAGGGGCTCCAGAAGGCGAAGGAGTTCATCAAGGCGTGAGTAGTCGCTGAAGGAGAGGGTCAGCAGGCCTGCCTTCTCCCATCCTGTGCTCTGGACCGCATCGCCAAGGAGCTTCACTACATCCTCAGGCGGTCTTTCCCGGACAGGTCTTGCAAGCTGGGAAGCCTGGCAGAACCTGCAGCCCCTGGTGCAGCCCCTGGATATCTCCACCACCGCCCTGTCGTGGGTTATCCTGGCCAGGGGAACCACCTGATCCACAGGGGCGTCCTTCAGGTCAAGAGAGGCTGCCCTCGCCCACTTCACCCTTTCACCTTCGTGGAGCCCCGGGACCAGGATACCGGGCATTCCCCGGACACCTTCCAGCTTCTCCCGAAGGGAAAGGTCCGAACAAAGAACCGATATCACATCGGCAAGGCCGGCCTCGGCCTCTCCCAGGAAAAAGACATCCACGAAGGGCATCAGCGGGACCGGGTTCGAAAGACCTCCGCCACCGGCGAGTATCACCGGACGATTCCCCTTTCTGTCTTCCCTTCGAAGGGGTAGCCCCATCAGATCTATCAGTGAAAGGACATTGGAAAAGAGGATCTCGGAACTGATGCCGAAGCCCACAACGGTGCTTTCAGAAACAGGCTCTCCGGTTTCGCAGTTCAACCAGGGCAAACCCCTTTCCCTGAGAAGGGCATACATGTCAGGGGCGGGATGAAAGGCTCGTACAACTGGAAAACCCGCCTTGAGAAGAATGTGCCGAACCGCCCTGAGACCGAAGTTCGAAGCTCCAAGCTCATACACATCGGGATAAACCAGTGTTACACCCCTGCCGGATTCTTTTGGGAGGGTGTTGTACTCGAAACCGGTGTACTGCTGGGGCCGCTCCACACTGCCCAGCAGTTCTGTGTATTCTCCCTGCCTCAGGTCCAGGTATGACCTCCTGGGACACCGGATTGCTCAGCAGACCGCCGGTTCGGCTGCCGCTGACAGAAAGGTCCATGGCGAGTTTCGCCGCCAGAGAGTCATCGATCTCCCGGAGATACCCGAACATCCAGAGGGTTCTGCGGTGGACCGCTTCCACCGGGAAACCCCTGCGCTTCAGTATGGAGGCCCAGTTGTTTCCCCGGTTGTCCTCTCTATCGCTGACCAGCACCCCTGTCCAGTTCATGGAGTCATCCTGCCAGGGAAGGTTCTTCCCCGGTTCGGCAAGGCTCCAGAGATGCTTGTTGGGATTGACTATGTCGGTGAAGTGGCCAACGATCTCCCGGAGGGTTTCCTCGCCGCCGGTTTCCAGGGAAAACTCCCATATATCGTATCTGGCAAGTTTGGCCGGTGGAAGCTGAAGACCCATTCCGTTAATGGCATTCAGTGCGGTTACCGCTTCGGGATCCGGGGCTTTAAGCCTTACCGCTATAGAGATAACACTCATTTTGTCACCCCCAGATGATCCGCCAGGCCCCTGAAGATAACAGCTCCGGGGCCGGGTTTCTCCCCCAGTTCCTTCACAGTGGCTTCCCTTCTGGCCTCTCCCCACCTCCCCGGGAAGCCCCGGGGGAACCTGCCAGAGGTCCATCGCCCTTTCCGGATGGGGCATCATTGCCAGAACATTACCCCCGGCGTTCGTTAGCCCGGCGGCGTTCATGTGGGAGCCGTTGGGGTTGTCCGGCCAGCCGGTGGGGGCTTCACCCTCAACCGTGGAGTAAACAAGGCCGAGATGGTCGGAAACCCTTCCGGAGTCATCTGACCTGAACATGAACCTTCCTTCGGCGTGGGCGATGGGAACGGGAATTGGTGAATCGTCCATGGCGGAAAGCCAGGGGCAGCTGGATCCAGGGGTCTTCCTTAAAAAGACCCAACGGGAAAGGTAGCCGCTTCTGCCGGTTACGAGGTTCGAAGCAAGGGCCGCCTGGACCGCTCCCGGCTTCCACCCCGGAACCAGGCCGCTTTCGAGGAGTATCTGGGCTCCGTTGCAGATGCCCAGCACCGGTTTGCCGTAGGCTGCCTCTTCGAAAATAACGTCCATCATCCGCTCCCGGGAGGCTATCACCCCGGCCCTGACCCTGTCCTGAAAGGAGAACCCGCCGGGAAGAACATAGGCATCGGCCCGGTTCAGCGCGAGCCTGTCAGCCTGGTTCCAGTTGTATATGAAGGGTTCAATGCCGGCTTTTTTGAGAGCCCCTGCGGTTTCGAACTCGCAGTTGGATCCGGGAAACCTGATTACAGCGGCAATGGCCATCAGACATTCTCCTCTCTCCAGATCACGGAGTCAAGCAAACCGGACCATTCCTTCCTGATGGCTTCAAGGTCAACACTGAAGCCCTCTCCAGAGATCCGGCAGCCGGAGCAAACGGTTCCGGCCTTTGAAACGAATCCGGGAAGGGAAGACTCCTCGAAGAACTCCGGGGTCACCTCCACGAGATAACCCGGGGTTTCCGAAAAAAGGTTAACGGGGTTCGGGTCCAGGGACAGTTCGATACCGAGCCCGGGGCTGGCCAGGGCCATCTCCGCCCCGGACACCGCAAGCCCCCCGGAGCTGATATCGTGTACCGAAAGGGCTTTTCCCCCGTGTATCATTTCCAGTATCCAGTCCGCCATTTTCTTTTCCAGGTTTCCCCTGAACTCCGGTACGGTGCCTCCGGTGTGACCGAGACAGACACGGTAGAAAAGGCTTCCGCCGAGCTCATCCTTCCTGGTGCCCACCAGAAGAATGGTGTTCCCCGTCTTACGCAGGGCGATGTCAACGGCTTTCCTGTGGTCGTGTATCTTTCCGAAAACGGCCACGATGGGCGATGGCGGGATGGCCCTGCCTCCCCTGGACTGATTGTAGAAGCTCACATTTCCGGAAACAATGGGAAGAGGGTAGTTCCCCCCGCTGAAGCCCAGGGCGCCGCAGGCCCTGGCAATGCCCTCCACGGACTGCCTGAACTGGGCAAAGGCCGCCGGGTCCTCGGGATTTCCGAAATTGAGGCAGTCCGTTGCGCAGATGGGGGTAGCTCCGGTTGCCACCACATTCCGCACCGCCTCACCCACGGCGTGGGCTCCCCCCAGGAAGGGGTCGAGTTCGCCGTACCAGGGATTGCCGTCGCCACTGACAGCCAGGCCGGCCCTGCAGCCTCAACGGGTACTGAAACGCAGGCATCGGCCTCGCCGGGTCTCAGCATGGTTCGCCCCTGAACCTCGGAATCGTAATAGGACCAGATCGATGAACGGCTGCAGCCGGCGATGGATTCAAGCAGGGCGGTTATGTCCCTGCCCGGTTCGCAGGGCCTCTCTTCCGGTTCCGGAAGGGAAGTGTCCCGGCGGTCTTCCTTCCTGTCGTAAACTATTCCTTCGGTAATGTACTCGATGGGGGTCTCGGCGGCCTTCTCGCCCCGGCAGACCACATTGTAAACGGGCTTCGATGTGAATTTCCCAATGACAGCCGCCCTGCAATGGGGGAACAGCCTGGGAAGCTCGTACTTCACATTGTATATCTCAAGTATATCTTCGGCAACCGCTTCGGGAACCGCCAGGCCGTACCTTTCCTGGGTCTCGCTGCAGGCGATCACCTCCGGTGGAAGATCCTTCATGGAAACCGGTACGGCGTCGAGATCAACATCTATTCCCAGTCCTCCGTGGGCGGCCAGTTCACTTGTTACGCAGGCTATTCCCCCGGCGCCGAGGTCCTTGAAACCGAACTTGATGCCCCTCTCGAAAAGCATCTGGAGCACCTCGGCATTTGCCTCGGAAAGGACCCTCTTCAGGAAGGGGTCGGCCACCTGAACGGCGCCCATTCCCTGCTCGCCGTCGAGGTCGGCGCTGGCGAAGGTGGCCCCGCCGAAGCCGGTGTCGTCGGTGGGCTTCCCTGTGAGGATAAGAACATAGGGTTCCCCGTGGGCCTCTTCGGGAACGAAGCTGTGCACCACCCTGTCGTGGGGCACCATTCCAAAGGCAACCACATTCACCAGGCAGTTGTCGTCGTAGCCGGGATGGAATTCGGTGTCACCGCCCATGTTGGGCACACCAAGGGCGTTACCGTACTTCCAGATACCTTCCACCACACCCCGGACTATGCCCCTGGTTGACTCACCCTTCTCCCCCAGGGGTCTCCGAACCTGAGAAGGTCCATGGAGCCGGTTACCCTGGCCCCCATGCAGTAGACATCCCGTACTATTCCGCCGATCCCCGTTGCCGCCCCCTCCACGGGAAGCACCTGGGAAGGGTGGTTGTGGCTTTCGTGGGCAACCACCAGGTCCCACTCTTTTCCCCTGTGGGTGCAGAACTTCACAACCCCGGCGTCCTCTCCGGGACCGATCACCACCCCGGGAGCATCGGTGGGCAGAAGCCTGAGAACCGGCTTTGAGCTCTTGTAGGAACAGTGTTCGCTCCACATTGTGTCGAACAGGTGGAACTCAAGGGGCGTGGGCATCCTGTTCACATAGCCGGCGAGCTTCTCGGCCTCTTCAAGGGTCATGGAGAGACCCCTGGCGGAGATCGCCCCCTTCAGATCGTTGCTGTCTGGTTTTCCTGACATATTGCCTTCCTATACCTCATAGTATCCCTCAAAATCCATCATTTCCCTCTTGTCAAGAAGGTCGAGGAGCTCCGCCGGGGTAAGCCGGGAGCCGCCCTGGACGAAGTATCCCCTTATGGAAACCGTTCCCACCGGGGAACCGTTCTCGGTTGAAAGCCCCGGGAGTTCACCGCCGAGCTTGCCCGTTACGCTGTCCATTCCATTTTCGTCGGTTCCCGGAAGCAGTAGCATGATGGAACCCCGTCCGGTCCTTACTCCGATGTCGATGTTCCTCAGTGATGATACCAGGTGTTTCGAAACCACGGAAAGTATCTCCCTGGACTGCATTCTGTCGTCGGCATCGGCGGATTTTACCCGGAGTTCCACAACAGCCAGTGGGCTTCCGAACCTTTCCACCCTTTCAAGTTCCTTCTCCAGGGTCTTCTCGAGGCTTGACCCGCCGGAAAACCTGTCTCTGGGTCGAGGTCGGAGGTTCTGCCGAACTTCTCCAACAGCCTGGCATTCTCAAGGGCTGAGGCACCCACCGCCGCCAGGGCCCTGAGGGTCTGTTCCCGCATGGCCTCCCTGCCCTCGAATGCCCCGGCGGTGATCACGCCGTAGAGGACTCCCTCGGACTGCATTGGAGCGGCGTACTCCGGTTTGAAACCGGGGACATCGGTCATTATCATGTTCCTTCTTACAAGAACGCTCTCCTTTTCCATCTCTTCCCGGACGAGGAGCCTTCCGGTTTCCGCCGCGAGGCCGGTAAAGCCATCCCCGAGGCCTATGTTAAGCCCGGGCTGAAGGGTTCCATCAAGTCCGCTGGAGGCCGCGAGGCAGAGCCTCGCTCCGCTTCTGTCCGCAAGGAAAACAGCGGACTCTCCTGCCTTCAAAAGGTTTTCGCAGGCCCGGTTCACATAGCTGACCACCTCGTCGCTGTCCCTTCCGCTGAAAATCAGCTTGATGAGGTCCGGGAAGAGAAGGATCAGGTCCTGCCCCTCCTGCTGATGCTTCCTGAGCTTTTCCACCTCATAGCGAAACCCGGAAGCGGCGGCGGAAGCTTTCCCGCAGAGACCTTCAGGCCTTCCATTCTTTCATTGCATTCCCTGGCGAATGCTTTCATCCTCAGGTTCATGAAGAACCATGCCAGGGCGCCTCCAAGTATAAGTCCTGTAATAAGCCCGGCTATCATTGCCTGCCCCCTCCCCCTGTGACCATATCAGCTGAGCCCTACCCTGGCCAGCAGATATTCCTCGTTCCGCAAATGATTGTCTATGGTGCAGATATTGCGAAGTTCCCCGGCGGGGACAACCCTGTCACCTTTTCATCGGCCATGGCGGCCTCGGCGAAGGAGAGGTCATTCTCCATGGCGCTCATGGCTATGCCCTGAACCAGGCCGTAGGATTCCTCCCTGGTCAGTCCCTGATTCACAAGGGCCAGCATCACTGACTGGGAGAAGTACCTGTCCCCTGCCTCGTCGAGGTTCCCTGCCACGGCCTCCGGGAATATGCGAAGCCCCCCGGCGAGTTCCGCGGCTTTTCGGAGGCCGTAGAGTGCCACTCCGCAGGCATCGGGGAAAATGAACCGTTCCGCCGCGGAATGGCTGATGTCCCTCTCGTGCCATAGGGGAGTGTTCTCAAGACCTACCTGAAGATATCCCCGAAGAAGCCTGGCGAGGCCGCAGAGCCTTTCCCCCACGATGGGGTTCCTCTTGTGGGGCATGGCGCTGGAACCCTTCTGCCCCTTGCCGAAGCTCTCCTCGACCTCTCCCACCTCGGTTCTCTGGAGGTGTCTGCATTCGGTGGCGAACCTCTCAAAGGCGCCCCTATGGCCGCCAGGGCATAGAGGAACTGGGCGTGCCTGTCCCGGGCTACAACCTGTGTGGGCACCTCCTCGGTGCCCAGTCCAAGCCCTCGGCATACATACTCCTCCACCGACGGGTCGAGGTAGGCGAAGGTTCCCACGGCACCGGATATGGTTCCCACGGCGGAGACTTGAATGGCCTCACGGAGCCTTCTGATGCACCTGAGATATTCGGAATAGTGGCCGGCGAACTTGAGGGCCAGGGTGGTTGGCTCGGCGTTCATCCCGTGGGTACGGCCCATGCAAACCATTCCCCTGGTGCGGCGGACCAGGCCGGCCAGGGCTTCACCGTAGCTTTCCAGGGCGGCTTCCAGCAGGGCTCCGGAATCCCTTATCTGTGTGGCCATGCAGGTGTCCAGTATGTCGCTTGAGGTCATGCCGTAGTGTATGTGGCGGCTTTCAGGCCCCAGGGACTCGGAAACCGAGGTAAGGAAGGCTATCACATCGTGCCTGGTGACTTCCTCTATCTCCTGCACCCTGCGGATGTCGAAGGAGGCATTCTGTCTGATCCTCTCCGCGTCCTCCGCCGGGACCAGACCCGCCCGGCAACGGGCCTCAACCGCCAGTATCTCTATTTCCAGCCACCTCGAATAGCGGGATTCGGTAGTCCAGATATCCGTCATTTCGGGAATAGCGTATCTCTCTATCATTTCCGTCCTCCTCAGCGGGGCATGTCGGCGCCGGTGGTAAGGTTTGAGTAGATCCATGCGAACAGGGACTTTTCCGGGGCGTATATCCTGTACCAGCCCGGGGCCTCGCCTGTCACCATAAGTGTGTCCCCGGCGGAGGCGGAGCCCACCACGGCGTACTCGGTTCCCGGCCCCTGCCTGAGGTTCACCACGCTTCCTGTTACCACCACGGTTTCCCAGGGGCTTTCCCGGGGCGGCGCCCCGCGGGGGGGGTGTCTCCCCGGCGACCACGGTTTCGCCGCAGCCGGCGGCAAGAATGCCCGCTGTCACCACTGCTATCAACGAATATATCCTCATATTTCTCCTACAGACTGCATACGATAAATGGAACCAGGCCGGCCAGAAGAAGGCTGCCGTCGGAGAGGACCCTCACGGAAAGCTCCGATGGGAAGGGCCTTCTCTCAAGGTAAAGGTAGGCGAAGGCCAGAAGGGCCGGGGCCAGAACGAAGGTAACGGCGCACACCGGAAGACCGTTCCCCAGGATGGCTCCCACCTGCACGAAGGCGGCGGTGAAAGCAGAGGCCAGGAGTATCTTCCTGCACCTGGCCGCGCCAAGATGCAGAGGCAGGGTGTCCATTCCCAGGAGGGCGTCTCCCTGGAGGTCCACCAGGTCGATGAGAAGGCTTCTGGCGAAAAAGAGGAAGGCCAGGGAAAGGGGCCATACCATGAGCTTCAGGCCGAAGTCCAGCCCCGCCAGGGTCACCGCAGGCAGAACGCAGACCAGAACCCCCCAGGCCAGCGTGAAGAGTACCTCCCTGGAACCGGGAATGCTCCTTATGACATCCAGGAACTGGTTCTTCCGCATAAGGGGCAGGGCATAGAGAAGGCATGAAAGGATGGCCGCCAGGGTCCACACCAGCCAGACGGTACCCAGAAGGGCTCCAAGGGCCAGGGATACCCCCAGGGAGAACCAGCCGGCGCCGAGCATAAGCCCTTCGTTGTTCCTTATGAACTCCTGCCTCTTCTGGCTGGTCATGGATACCCCGCGGCATTCCAGTACGGCGGTGAAGCTGGTGAAGCTCCAGAGAAGGAAACCCGCCGCCAGCCCGGCGGTGCCCCATCCCGCGCCACCCAGGGAAACCCCCTGGGCCAGGGCAAGGAAGAGGGCGATTATTGGTATGTGAGCCCCGCTGAAGACGAGGTTCCTGAAGATGGTCCGTATCCACACCCCTCCGTGGGACTGGCCCTGTATTTCCAGAAGCCTTTCCCGTACCTTCCTTATGCTCCACTCGGGGGTGGATGCGCCGGCGGAAAGAAGCACCCGGCGGTGGCCGGAGAGGGCCCCGGGATCCAGTTCCTCGTGGGTTTCCACGGTGAACACAGGAAGGCCACTCCTGGAGGCAATTGTGGCAAGTCTGCCGGTGTTGGCGCTGTTCCTGCCGCCTACTATCACAACGGCGTCGGCCCTGCGCATGAGTTCACGGAGTTCCCTCTGCCTTCTGGCGGTTGAGTCGCAGATGGTATTGGCAAACTCAAGCCCGGGCCACCTTCGGGAAAGCACATCTATGAGTTCCTGGAAATCCTCTGTGTTCTGTGTGGTCTGGGAGAGAAGGAAGGGTTTCTCGAGCTCCGGCAGCTTCTCCACCTGGTCAACAGAGGAGATGACCCTGCCCGAGGAGCCCGCCACTGAAAGGATGGCCTTCACCTCGTGGTGGCCGGGATCTCCGAATATCAGGACATCGCAGCCCCGTGAAGCCCGGCTCGCCGCAATTGAGAGAGCCCTGCCCACCCTGGGGCAGGTGAGGTCCTTCAGCTTCAGGTCAAGCAGGGAAAGCCTCTTCCTTTCCCCGGCGGTAACGCCGTGGGTACGGAGGAAGAGGGTTCCACCCTTCTGGTCCCAGGGTTCATGGCAGGTGGCCACCCCCCGGTCCCTGAGGGCCTCGATGACCTGGGGATTGTGTACCAGGGGGCCGTAGACCCTGAAGGGGGCGTCCCCCTTCTTTATCTCGGTGACCACCCTGTCCACGGCCCGGCGCACTCCCCAGCAGAAGCCCGCTGTTCTGGCAACTATCACGCTCATGGGGCAAAGATACAAAGAAAAGGAATATTCCGTTAACGAAGGAGAGCCGGCCCGGAGGCCGGCTCTCTGCAAACTGCTGTACCGTAAGACCTAGAATGCGGTCTTGAGTGAACCCCAGCTTGTGTTGTCGAATGCGCCAAGTTCGGCGTAGACGGACACGAAGTAGTTGCAGGGTCCGGCTCCGATGGCCCAGGGTTCCCAGACGATGAAGTCATCGCTGTAGAGACTGTGGGCAGCGCCGCCCCAGAGACCGCCCTGGGAGTTGTCGCCGAGGATGGCAGGCCATCCGCCTGCGCTCATCTCGGTGTTGGCGAGGCTCCAGAAGTTCTGCTCAACGACAATTCCGGGATCGTAGTCGGCGTAGACCGGAGCGAGGTGGATTGCGGTTACCATTGTCTGGTCGAGCTGCATCATGGGGCCCATTGCGTCGCCGTTCCAGAGTTCCATGTAGAAATCAGCGCTGTCCCAGGGATAGCTGGCGTGGTGGTAGAACCACATCTCGGCCTGCAAGACCTCGCCACCCGTGGTTCCGGGGATGAAGTCCTCGGTGTTGAACCACACGCCTCTGTAGGTTCCGCCCCATGTGAGCCAGTTAAATGTACCGTCGTCGTACACGAGCCAATCTGCGTCTTTCTCAGGTACTGTTCCCATTTCAACAGCGAACTGACCTGCGTAAGCCGCCAGTGAAAGTACAGCAAGAATTGCTATCGCCTTCTTCATGACTCTCCTTTCTTCTGTGTTTGAGTAGCACGAACCCCTTGGTTTCCCGTATCACTGCTGAAACATTCAGTGAGTTTCAGGCCATGTCAAGCCCTTATGGTGGCAGGTCACCTTGCCTTTTCCATGAGTTTTCTCATTATGTCCCGAAGCCTGGCGGCCTCCTCGAACTCCAGCCTTTCCGCGGCCTCCATCATTTTGCCTCCAGGGAGGCAATGTTCTCCAGTGTGTATCTCTCGGTCCGGGCTTCCGCCGGTGTGGAGGCTTTCTTTCCCATGATATCCGCTATTCCCGTGGACCTTATGATCTCTTCCCGGCTCTTCGTAACCGTTCTGGGGGTTATTCCGTGGCTGCGGTTGTACTCCAGCTGTATCGCCCTGCGTCTTGCGGTTTCATCCATGGCCCAGGCCATGGAGTCCGTTACCGTGTCGGCGTAGAAGATGACCTTTCCCACATTGTTCCTGGCGGCCCTTCCCGCGGTCTGGACCAGGCTGGTCCGTGAACGGAGGAACCCCTCTTTGTCGGCGTCCATCACCGCCACGAGGGTTACCTCGGGAAGGTCAAGGCCCTCACGAAGGAGGTTAACCCCAACGAGGACATCGAACTCCGCCAGGCGCAGTTCCCTGAGTATGGAAACCCTTTCCAGGGCATCTATCTCGCTGTGGATGTACTTCGTTCTCATGTCCAGTCCGGAAAGGTATCCCGAAAGCTCCTCGGCCATCTTCTTGGTGATGGTGGTAACAAGGACCCTTCCGCCCTTTGCGGTGGCGGTCCTTGTCTGTTCCACCAGGTCGTCCACCTGGCCCAGGGCGGGTCTGACCTCTATCTCAGGGTCCACCAGGCCGGTGGGCCTTACTATCTGCTCAATGATCCTCGAGGACCTTTCCAGCTCATACTCAGCCGGGGTGGCGGACATGCAGAGCTTCATACCGGTCATGTCCTGGAACTCCTCCAGGAAAAGGGGCCTGTTGTCCAGGGCCGAAGGAAGCCTGAAGCCGTGCTGAACCAGGGTTTCCTTCCGGGACCTGTCCCCCCGGTACATTCCCCGTATCTGGGGCAGTGTCCGGTGGCTTTCGTCGATGAAGACCAGATAGTCCTCGGGAAAGTAGTCCAGGAGGCATGAGGGTCTTTCCCCCTCTTTCCGACCTTCGATATGCCTGCTGTAGTTCTCTATGCCGGAGCAGTAGCCGGTCTCCCCCATCATCTCAAGGTCGTAGGTGGTCCTGGATTCCAGCCGGTGGGCCTCCAGCATCCTGCCCTCGGCCCTGAGGCTGAGAAGCCTCCGATCCAGCTCCTCCCTTATCCTGCCCATGGCCAGGTTAAGCTTCTTCTCCCCGGTCACGAAGTGCTTCGCAGGGAAAATGGTGGTGGCATCCATGGAATCCAGTACATGGCCGGTGAGGTGGTCCATCTGCCTTATGCTGTCAACGGTGGTCCCGAAGAACTCTATGCGGACACCGGTGCTTGAATAGGAGGGGACGAGGTCGATGATGTCCCCCCTCACACGGAAGTAACCCCTGGCAAGGGCCACATCGTTCCGCCGATACTGCATTCCCACCAGCTTCATCAGAAGGCTGTCCCTGGACAGTGTGTCCCCCAGGCTTACTCGAAGGCCGGTACCCATGAAATCCTTCGGGGAACCCAGGCCATAGAGGCAGCTCACCGAGGCCACCACGATGACATCCTTCCTGCTGAGAAGACTTGCGGTGGCCCTGAGGCGGAGCCTGTCCAGCTCTTCGTTAAGACTGGCGTCCTTTTCTATGAACATGTCCCTGGCTGGAAGATAGGCCTCGGCTGGTAGTAGTCGTAGTAGCTCACGAAGTACTCCACTGCGTTCTTCGGGAAAAAGCCGGAAAGCTCGCCGAAAAGCTGTGCGGCGAGGGTCTTGTTGTGGCTGATCACCAGGGAGGGAAGGTTCATCTTCTCTATTACCGCCGCCATGGTGTAGGTCTTTCCCGAACCGGTGACCCCAAGAAGGGTCTGCCACTCATGGCCCCGGGAGAAACCCTCCAGAATGCCCTCTATGGCCTTCGGCTGGTCCCCCGAGGGTTTGAAGGGGGCTTGAAGGGTGAAACCGGCCAGGGCTACCTCAGGCTCTCAAGGGATATCTCGAATCCCGCCACGGGAACCCCTATTCCCCAGGCTTCAAGAACCGCGGGATGGAACTCGCCGATGATCCCGGAGGATGCGCCGTCTATGCGCACCACCGCGCTTCTGCCCGGTATGAACCGGGGGTCGTCGATCTCCTCCAGGGAAAGCTGAAGCTCCCTGTGGTGGCAGAGGATGCCCAGTATGGAATGAACGGTTCCCAGGTCCCCGTCCCCGGCGGTAACCGCCAGATTTACATCGGTTTCGCAGAGGCCGCCCTGATCCCTTTTGAGGACCTCTCCAACGGTGAAGACATTATGGGGGAAGGAGGCGTGGCCGCTCACCGATTCCACCTCCAGCAGCGCCGGGAGAAGGGTGTTGGAAACCACTCCGTACTCCGCGGTCATGGGATTCTCTATTCTTATCGGTTCCCCGGGGGTGCGTGTGAGCCCGGTGATCTTCTCGGCGCTGGTAAGGACAGGCCGCATGATCTCCTCGCAGCCTGCGCCCACCAGAAGGGTCTTCACCGTGGCGGCGAGGACCTCGGAGGGCGCCGCGGAACCCACGGTGTACTCCGATGGGAGAAGCGGTTCCATATTGTTCAGCCCTATGGCTATGGCAATGTCCTCGATAAGGTCCGCGGGGTGGATGCCGTCCCTTCTGTAGGGGGGCATCACCGCCGTCACCGAATCGGAGGAAAGGGATATCTCCCCATAGTCCATCTTCGAGAGCAGTTTTTCCAGCTGAAGGTCTTCCGCCCTCTCTCCGGTGATCGAGGATATGTCCCTGAAGGATGCGGTGAGGGTGTCCCGGAAGACCACCGGTGTGACCTCGCTTGCTCCCCGGGGATACCTTATCTCCACAGGCTCTATAACGGCGCCCCGGTCTTCCAGGTTGCAGGCCAGTATTGTGGCGGTGAGGTTGACCGTCTGGCGGTCGGTTCCCGTTACCTCGCAGAAAAGTGCACTCTGCCCCGGCTCCACCCTGCCGGTGGTGTGGCTGTTCAGCACCGGAGGAAAGGACAGCACGGAACCGGAGGCGTCCTGGAGGATTGGGTATTCCCTTTGCCCCCGGAGCAGTCCGGCGTACTTCACCCCGGCCTCGGTCTTCTCCAGCACCCGGGCCAGGCTCATTTCTTCCTCCTCTCCCAGGGGGTGAAAGACCCTTTCCGGAGAGGCTGTGGTGTAGTCCACGGGAAAACAGATGTTCTCAAGGGAATAGAAACCTATGGCCGCGGTGCGCCGCTCCTTTCCGAAGCTGGCAGCGAGTTTTTCCTGGGCGGTTATAAGGGCCTCGAGCCCCTCTTCGTCCACGGTCCAGCCGGTGGCGGTGAAGGCGGCGATAAAGGGTCTTATCTCTGAAAGTCCTTCGCTGACATCGATGTGCCTTCCCGGGCTGCCCAGGTCGGCCAGATGGGCTTCCGCTCTTTCCCGGCGATAACACCGCAGGCCCCGGGCGATCCCCTCGGTGGTCCAGAGGTCCGGTCTGTTGGTGTCGTTGAGCTCTATCTTCACCCTGCCACCGCTCATGCCGTCGAGTTCAGCCTTCAGCGGTTCCAGGGCATCTTCCAGCCCGGTGGCGTCGGGAAGCTCGGCAAGGGCCAGGAAATCCTTCAGGGGTACTTCTATCTTAGGCATCTTTCCCACCTCCAAGAAGCTTTTCCGGTTTGGTGATCATTTCCCTCAGCCTGGCCAGATCCGGTGTGAGAAGGTCGCGTATGTCCGACAATTCCAGGGCCATCAGGGCCATTCTGTCCAGCCCCAGCCCCCAGGCTATCACCGGAACCTCTACCCCCAGGGGAAGGCACACCTCCCTGCGGAAGAGACCGGCGCCCCCCATTTCGAACCAGCCAAGGGAGGGATGCTTGATGTGTATCTCCACAGAGGGTTCGGTGAAGGGGAAATAGGCGGGAACGAACTTGTAGTCCGTTGCCCCGGCCACCTCGGTGGCGAAGAGCTTGAGAAGGCCCAGAAGATGTCTCAGGCTGATATGCTCGCCGAGTACTATGCCCTCCACCTGGTAGAAATCCGGAAGGTGGGTGGCGTCGACCTGGTCATAGCGGAAGCACTTTGCAATTCCGAAGTACTTTCCGGGAATATCAGGGTTCGAGGCCAGGGTCCGGGCGGACAGGGCGGTTCCCTGGGAGCGCATTATTGCCCGGAGTGACCTGTTCCAGTCAAAGCTGTATTCCCAGCCCCTTCCCCCGGTGTCTCCGCCGTTCTCGTGGACAGCCTTGACCATTTCCCCGGTGGCCCTTTCCGGAGGGGCCACCTCTACGCCCTCCTCCAGATAGTAGGCGTCGTGGATGTCCCGGGCGGGGTGGAACTGGGGCATGAAAAGGGCATCGTTGTTCCAGAACTCGTTCTCCGCAAGTGACCCTTCATTTCCCGAAATCCCATTGACTGTAGCTTGTTCCGGACGGTGGAAAGGAAACACCGTAGGGGTGCAGCCTTCCAATGTGTATACGGGCCGGGGAATATCCACCTGATACCTTCGGAATGTACCCTTTTTCCACTCGCCGGAGGCAAGTATCTCCCTGGTCACCCTGCCGATGGTAACCCTGCCCCTGGAATCCTCCAGGGCCTTTCTGCCCCTTTCGGTAATGGCGATGGTGGAGCTTGTTGACTCGTTAAGGATGAACTCGGCCCTGGACTTCCCCCTTTTGGGAGCCCTGGCGGAAACCGCGTCGGCCAGCGCCGGCTCCAGCTCGTGGAAGGAAACGCTTCCCCCTTCCTGGAACACCGAATAGACTTCATTCCAAAGCCGTGAGAACACACCGCATTCGGGGTCGGCAATGGTTAGCCCCCCGGAACCCCTTTCAAGGACCCCTTCCCTGACCAGGCACCCATGGCGCTTCCCCAGCGGGCCCGGTCAAAGAGCTGGTCCTTCTGTATCTCAGCAAGATCGGAAGCCCCGGCCTTCACCGCCTGAAAGAGTGCCAGTTCCGGGGTGGTTCCCCTGGCAAGATTGTCGAGACCCAGGGGCCCCGGCTCCACGGTTACGGTCCTGGTGGTTTCCAGTACCTCGGCGAGACCCCTTGAAAGAATCCACTGTACCGCCCTCCTGCAGGACCCTTCATCCATGCCGGCACCGGTAACCGCCTGGGAGTCGGTTGCCGGGGAATTCTCAGCCAGCCATTCCAGCAGGGTTTTCTCCAGGGGATGAAGGTCCCCCGTTGTATCCATAGACAATGCTACCTCTCCTGATTCCAGACCTCGGTGTCCCCGGGCATGAAGAGCCCCTGCTCCGGCCTTGGTATGCGGTACTCTCCCTTGAGGACCGTTCCGCATTCGGGACACTCGGCCATTCGTTCATTGACCACCGCGTCACAGACGGGACATATCCTGGCAAGCATGCCATCGACATATTCAACAAGTTCACCCGCCGTCACTATTCCATTTCCATCGGTATCCGCCGCCCCCTGGAAGCTTCCAGAAGCACCGGCGTAAGTATTCTCTCGCTAACGGACCTGTCCTCTCTGGCGGCGGTGACCACCAGAACATCATCACCGGGACGGAAGTCGTTCACAAGGCCTCCTGAATTACAGGCGTCGGCGAAGAGAAGCACCCCGCCGGGAAAACCCCGGAGGTGCTCAGCCAGGGCGTCGTCGGAGAGATCCTCATCGTAGAAGCACAGCACCTCATTAATGCCGTCGGCCTCTTCAGAGCCACCTGAACCCGGAGCCTCCTGGCTTCCGTGGCCGCTATAGAAAACCACCAGGCGGTCTTCGGGACCGGCCCTTTCAGAGAGGCTCCCCACCGACCGGGTGAAAGCCTCCGAGGTGGCTTCGGCATCCACCAGAAGTATCATACGCCGGGGATCCACCCCCTGCTCGTCCCTGAGGAAACGGTACATATCAATGGCGTCCATGCTGGCCCTGAAGAGTATGTCCTCCATGGATCCATAGCCGCTGATCCCGACGATCACCGCCCAGGTTTCCGGCGCCGGGGTGCCCGGCGGGATGTCCTCGGTGGGTATCCTTTCAGCGGAAAGCCTGTATGTGCCTCTTCGTTCGGGGTGTAGGCATAGACCGTTATGCCGTAGAGTCCGGCTTCCCTGCAGTGGAGTGTAACCGATTCATCCGCGGCGTTGTCGGAATTGCTGAGACCACCCTGGGCCTGAAGGGCATAACCGGGGCCGCTCACCAGCATGTCGAGGTCAAAGCTCCTCTGATCGCCGCGAAGCTCTATCACCAGTGTGTTCCCGGCCTCTCCGTTCAGGGAATAGTAACTGGTTCCCGGCGTGGTGTCATCCACCCGGCCACGCACCAGGCCGGCAACCGGTGTCGTCTCACTTTCGGTAACGAAGAGATCGAATGAACCGGCCATTCCCGGTGACATGAAGGATGGCGAAAGCCATACAGTGTCACCCTCTGATACCCAGAAGCAGAAGCTTTCGTCGCCCCTCGGGGTGTTCATGACCACGGAGGGCTCACCGAAGCCGTCAAAGAGCCGGAGATCGCCGTCCCTGAGCTTGTCGAAAACCCCGGAGAATGTGTACAAACCGGACTCTTCCGGTGTGAAACCCAGCAGGTGCGATCCACCGAAGGCGGTCTCCCCGGTGTACTTCCTCCCGGGGACAAGCATGTCCCGAACACCTCCCAGGGAGAGTTGGAAGGGAAAGGACTCCGCCTCGGTGTCCAGCTGAAAGGGAAACACCTCCACCACCGTCGGCGAATCCCCCGGGGACAGCAGAACACACTCGGAGCTGAAATAGGTGGCGGCGGAGTAAATGGTTTCTCCGTGGCCGTCGGTAACATACATATCAAGGTCGCCCTCGCCGGTGAAGGTGAGTTCCAGAAGGGTTTCCCCGTTCAGTTCCGGCAGAAGGTACCGGTGAACATTCCCCGATGAGACGTCGGCGGTGAGTTTTTCCCCCAGAACAGGGAAATCCCCTGCTCTGGACATTTCAAGTGTGTAGTCGCCGCTTCCGCCTTTGTTGTACCTGGAAACCACCACCTGGATCTCTTCCCCGGTGAGGAGGTTGAAGGTGAGTTTCTCCGATGAAGTAACCCCGTAGCTGCCTGCCCAGAGTGTGTTGTCGCCGCTGTATATCTCCAGGTCGAGGTCCGCCAGCTCGTCGGTTCCGCCGAGGATGAAGTTCCACTTTCCGGAGGATCCCGGGCTGAAGGACCAGATCTCTGCCATTTCAGCGGCGGACAGGCTTGAGCTCACGCTGCCGCCGGTTATAAGAGATGGCTCCAGGTATTCAACGGTAAAGACCACATCCTCAGTGGAAGAGGCCTTGACCCAGAACCAGTAGTCGCTGTAGGCGGAGAGTACCAGGGGGGAACCGTCGGTGGAGACCGCCATGGGTTCGCCGGCGTCGTCGTAGGCGGTCATGGGTACCGCCGGACTGGAGCTTACTTGAAGGACCGAGTACTCGGTTTCAAGTATCCTGAGCCAGCCGCAGCCATCGATGGTTGCACCGGCAACCACCGCCTCACCGCTGATGCCGGGTACGGAGGATGCGTCGGGGAGCACCGCCCCGAACATGGCAATAACCGCCATAACCAAAGTATTCACGAAGAACCGCCCCTCGGAAAGCGTTGAAGATACTGAGCATTACTGGAAGCACCTACGATAATATGATACAGAGGATCTGACAAAAGGCTAGAACTGCTGGGCGAAGGCACTGAAAGAAGGTTGGGAAAGCTCGGTATCCTTCCTCTCCCCGGAAACTGCAACCGCCAGGTCCCACAGGCAGAGAAGGGCATAGCCCTTCACCTTTCGCTGAAGGACACCACAACGGGCACGGAAGACTCCGCTACGGGTACATGAAGACAGAGGGTTGCCTGCCCGGGTCGCCAGGCGTCGGGAAGCCTGTCTCCAGTGGGCCAGAGGGAAAAGACCAGTTTCAGGTGGGGGATGAGGGGTCCCGCCGTTCCAGGAGATCCAGGAATACCTCCATTTTACCGCCCAGGTGATGGATTGCCGCGCGGATCTGTGTGGGTGGTCTTACAGGATTGCCTCCCGGTTCAGGAAGGGAGGTTATGAAGTCTATGCCGTCCCTGCGCCGGTAACCGAGTTCCAAAAGTGCCGATGCCTCTCCGGCGCAGGCCCGAAGAAGCGCCGAGGCCCCGTTCCCGGGGAGAAAGGTGCTTGAAACCGATTCGTCGGTCCACAGGTTGACCTGTCTGTAGGTCTCCCTCACCCGCTCCCCCGCAGGTGTCCTGGAGATGTCAGAAACTATCTGTCGGACCCTTGGAAGCTGGGGAACCCTTACGGCGTTCCTGCCGGTGGAGGACCTGGAAACGGTGCGTCTGAAGAGCACTTCAAGATCTTCCAGTGTTTTTAGTTCAGCGGGGAATCTTACCACGGGTCTCTCCCTCTGGGATGGAATTTCCGTACCGCCTCGGAAAGCATCTTCCTGCTCACGGAAGTATAAATCTCCGTGGTCCTTATGTCAGAGTGGCCTAGAAGTTCCTGGACAACCCTGAGATCAGCGCCCCCTTCAAGAAGGTGTGTGGCGAAGGAATGCCTGAGGGAATGGGGATGAACGGCGGTATCAATTCCGGCTTTCCGGGCCGAGGCGCGGACTATGTTCCAGACGGTCATCCTGGACAGAGGATTCCCGCTTCTGGTGAGGAACACGGTTCTCCCCGAGGCCCCGGAGGCCAGCAGGGGTCTGAAGCGGTCGAGATAGATACCCATCCAGTGAAGGGAAGGTTCACCCAGGGGGACCATCCTCTCCTTCGAACCCTTGCCCAGGGGCCTTACCCATGAGTCGTCGAAATTGAGCCTGTCCAAGGTCAATGAAACCAGTTCCCCCTCGCGAAGGCCGGAGCCGTAGGCGAGCTCCAGCAGGGCTCTGTTCCTCCCGGAGAGGGGATCTTCCCCATTCCATACCTCTATCAGGCGAAAAACCCTGTCCACCGAAAGGGCATGGGGCATCCTCTTTTCTCCCCCTGGAGCCCTGAGCTTCACCGCGGGATTCTCCTCTATCAGGCCGGTTTCCAGAAGATAGCCGTAGAATGACCTCAGAGTGGAAAGCTTCCTGGATATGGTGGCGGGGCTTCGCCCGGACCTTGAAAGGTGGAAGATCCATTCGTTGAGCATGCCGGTGTCCGCGGAGGCCAGCTCTCCCAGGAAGGCCTCAGCCTCGATCAGGTCAGATGAGTAGGCGGATATCGTGTTGGGTGAAAGGCTCCCCGCAAGGGCCGAACGGGCCAGGAAGGAATCGATCAGCTCACCGGTTTCCATTCATCCAGCCAAAAACGGATCTGTGTGCCGGGTTTGCCGGTGGGTTTTCACTGGCGGGTATCAGGGAAACGGGTACCCCCTTTTCTGACAGCCCCTTCAGTGTCACCAGGGCCTCGAAGCGGTCGGAGGATGCCCAAACGGCCACCGGCGCGATCTCAACCAGTTCGCCGCATCTTTTCAAAGGAATGCCCAGGGCTTCAGACAGGACCTTTACAGCAGAAGCCTTCTGCCCCCGGGATACGGGATGGAGGAA
This sequence comes from Candidatus Sabulitectum silens, assembly GCA_001875255.1. Classification (GTDB taxonomy): domain Bacteria; phylum Fermentibacterota; class Fermentibacteria; order Fermentibacterales; family JCC-6; genus Sabulitectum; species Sabulitectum silens. The sequence continues at coordinate 42,596 of MJAN01000004.1, forward strand.
GATGGGTACCGCCATCCCCGCAGGGGTTGCTTCCGGGGGCTGACCATGGGGGTCATGAACCGTTATCACCGGGGGGATACTTCTGCCTGGTACGGTGAACCTGACCGGATAGGGTTTTAATGAAGGAACGGCATCTCCGGTTTCATCCGGGACAACGCCGGGCAACGGAATGTCCTTTTGCTCCGGGGGGGAAAAACATATCTCCCGGGGGACCTGGGACACCGGAAGGGACTCTGGAAGGGCATCACCTGCCCCGGGCGGAACATGGGGTGGGCTGCCCGGGGGTCCGTGGGAAGGAGGGGGTTCCTCAGGGGATTCAGGCCCGGGGACAACGGTTTCAACCGGTTCTTCCACAGCGGCCTCCGTGCCGGGAACATAGCCCTTCGCTGATTTTCTGTGGGGGTGTATCTCAACGATCCCCCCCTCCCTTTCCAGGGCATCCTTGATGGCTCTTGCGGTCTTGAGATCGATGGCTGATTTCAGGGCGATGGGAATGCTTGAAAGGAAATGTATGACTTCCTCGGTGGAGAGCCGGCTCATCCGCTGAAGGGCCACACGAAGCCTTCCCCGGCTTCCGGGGCGGTAACCCATCAGTACGGCGACCCAGGAATCCACTTCCCTCTGAACTGCAACCTCAACGGAACCGTCCGGGGGGAGATTGGAAACCAGCTCGTCGGCTTTTTCCCGGGACAGCCCCTCCTTCAGGATGAGTCCTTCCGGGAACCGGAGCATCCTCTTGACCGAATCGATGCTGTCACCGGTTCGGGCACACAGAAGGGCAAGCATCCTTCCGGAGGGTTCTTCACCCCGAAGTGTTATTTTGAATGACAAGTCGCTCTTTCCGGCCTCAGTCAACCTGGCTTCTGGTGAGATAGAGCCTGTCCCCGGTCTCTATGAGGTTGGGGGTTCTGCTGCTGACTATCATTGCGGCGCAGCTTCTGCTTTCGGTGGTGAGGACCACGAGGTCAGCGATGGGGATCTCCGCGGTGGTCACCCATTCATTGTTCACGTCCCTTACCTGGGTACCTGCGGCATAGGCTGTGAAGACATCCCCGGGCTTAAGGCCCTGCTGGTCCCCGGCGCTGAGATAGACCACATCGTAGGTGTAACCGGTGGTTCTGTCGGAGTCCCTGAAACCAAGCACCCAGAGTGAACCGCGATCCACATCGGGCTCGTTGTTCACCATGACGTCGCCGGCGGAACGGTATGGAACGACCATGTCGCCGGCTTCAACGGGAAGATAGCCGTGCTCGATCTTGGCAATGGATGTGGAGGGTGTGGTGCTTATCACCCTGCAGACACCGGCCACCCTGACTATTCTGCCCCTGTTGCCTGTTTCCGGGTCCCTAACCTCTTCCCCCCGCCTGAGTATGTGGAACACCCTGTCCACCTCGATGCCGTCGTCTGAACCGGTGTCAATCTCAACGATGTCGCCGGGAAGAGCTCTCAGACGCCTGTAAACGCCCTCTTCCTCGGCATTGGTTTCCAGTATGTACCCCTCGGGGTCCAGTGGGGCGTAGGTGACGAAACCCGCACCCTCCTCTGGAGCCTGGAGAGCATGGGTTCGCTTGACCTTATAACGATGGCTCCGGCGGGCATTTCCGCGGTATAGGTGCTGGTGCCGGAGGTGGAATTCCCCGTATGCACGTCGGGAATGACAAGTACCATTCCGGGGAGAAGATACTCAGCGCCCCTGAGATCTGGATTGGCCTCGAGTATCTGGGTCCATTTGTGCGGATTGCCGTAGAACCAGGTGGCGATATCCCAAAGGGTATCACCGTAACCAACCTCGTAAACCCCGGCCTGTGAAGCAGCCGAGAGGAGGGCCATAGTAACCAACAGAGTATTCTTCACCGGTTCACCTCCAGCTCACTTTTGAAATCACTAATATCATAACTTCATAAATTCTAAACTCAGGCCGGGGTGAAAGTCAACCTGCGCTGTTCACCGTGATGCGGGATAAAGAGCGGTCATTCCCCCCTGCCTGCCTCCCGAACCGGCTGTAACATGCACCGTGTAGAGCCCTCCTGTATCAATGCTGCCCCGGCGGGGAATGTTAACCGCCAGCATAAGGGGGCCGTCGGAGGGGGACTCACCCACCCAGCTGCCCCCGGCGGCAACGGGAGAACCGGCTTCCCCGGCCTTGAAAACGAGCTGGCCCGAGGTTGCCCCGGGAACCAGCGCCACCGACGAGGAAAACCTCTCCTGTCCCTCGGGGGTTGAGGGTCCGGTTTCGGTGACCACGGTGCCCGAAGCGGTTATTGAGAGCATATCGCCGGCCTTCAGATCCATGCCGGTGTTCAGCCACTCCCCGGTGGCACCCACCTGGTAGGATTCACTTCGGACCTCTGTTTCGCCCCAGAGGACCAGAATGACCGAATCACCCGGAAACTCCCGGGAACCGGCTCGAAACACTCCATCGGCGTAGGTGATCATGCCGCTTGCCGTGGTGCCGTCAAAGAGCCATATCCTACCCTCTCCGGACACATCCGCAGTCCCCGAGTCGAAAACCGCCCTTCCGGAGGATATGCTCTGAAGACTGCCCTGAAGAACCCCGCCGTGGGGAAGCATGAGGACATCCCCGGTGCCCCTGAAACAGCCGGAGCCAAGGAGAAGAAAAAGGAACAGTGATGCTCTGAGCCTGGTCATGGTTTTCCTCCGGGTATCAGCTGTTTCATTGCGTGGTCGATGTCGGACACCGGTACGAAACACAGGGCTTCCCGCTGGGCGGAGGGTATTTCCTCGAGGTCCCTGGTGTTCTCCAGGGGAAGGACTACCTTCTCTATTCCAGCTGAAAGGGCTCCCAGTACTTTCTCCTTAACGCCGCCAACGGGCAGAACCGCGCCCCGAAGGGTTATCTCCCCGGTTACCGCGGTTTTGTTGTCCACGGGTTTTCCGCTGAGAACGCTGAGTATTGAAGCGGCTATTGCCAGGCCGGCGGAGGGGCCGTCCTTGGGTGTTGCCCCTGCGGGCACATGCAGGTGGATATCCACCTTGGAGATGTCGCATATCTCACGGCTCCTGTTTGTCCGTATCCAGCTGAGGGCGGCCTGTGCCGATTCCTTCATTACCTCTCCCAGCTGTCCGGTGAGCATGAGTTTTCCGGTACCGGGAACCAGGACCGTTTCGATCATGAGTATCTCGCCCCCGACAGCTGTCCAGGCGAGACCGGTGGAAACCCCAACGGTGGGCTTTTCCAGGCGTATCTCCCTTGTGAACTTCCATGATCCCAGGTAATCGGGTATCCTGGACTCGGTTATGGTAGCCAGGGCGTCCTTCCCCCCGGCCACAGTGACGGCGTGTTTCCTGCAGATGGAACCGATCTTCCTTTCCAGTTCACGGACGCCTGCCTCCCGGGTGTATCTTTTTACCAGGCACCTGAGGCCGCTCTCCATGAAACGGATGTCCCTGCCGGTAAGGCCGCTTCTCTCCACCTGCCTTTTCACCAGATACCGTTTGGCTATCTGTATCTTGTCATCTTCGGTATAGCCGGGTATCCTGATTATCTCCATGCGGTCCCTGAGGGGACCGGGAATGGTGTCCAGTGTGTTAGCCGTGGTGATGAACTTGACCGAGCTGAGGTTGAAGGGGGTGTTGAGGTAGTTGTCCCGGAAGGAAAAGTTCTGCTCGGGATCGAGGACCTCAAGCAGGGCGGATGTTGGGTCGCCCCGGAAATCCCTTCCTATCTTGTCTATCTCGTCAAGCATGAAGACCGGGTTGTTGGTGCCGGCTTCCTTCAAACCCTGTATTATTCTGCCGGGCATGGCTCCTATGTAGGTTTTCCTGTGGCCCCGTATCTCCGCCTCGTCGTGGACACCGCCGAGGCTGAGCCTGACGAATTTCCTGCCCAGGGACCTGGCTATGGACATTCCCATGCTGGTCTTGCCAACACCGGGGGGACCCACGAAACAGATGATAGGGGCCTTGCCCTCGGGGTTCAGCTTTCGAACAGCAAGGAACTCCAGTACCCTTTCCTTTACGTCCTTCAGGTCGTAGTGGTCCTGGTCGAGTATTCTGGCTGCCTCTGTGATGTCCAGGCGGTCCACGGTGCTCTCGAGCCAGGGGAGCTGCAGTATCCATTCGATGTAGTTCCTTGCCACACCTGCCTCGGGGGAACCGGGGTGAAGCTTGGCTATCCGCTTGAGTTCCTCTTCGGCGGCCTCCCGGGCGGAATCGGTGAGTTCCTTTTTCTCGAGTTTCTCGGAAAGCTCGATGAAGTCGGGGTTGGTCTGCCCTGAGCCCAGTTCCTTCTGGATCACCTTCATCTGTTCCTTGAGATAGTACTCTTTCTGGTCCTGCTCCATCTCCGTTCGTACCTGTCCCTCGATGTGCTCCCTGAGCTTCAGCCTCTGTATTTCGTAGTTCATCATGTTTCGAAGCAGCCTGAACCTGAGGATAATATTGTTCTCTTCCAGAAGCTTCTGCTTGCTGTCCACGGGGGCTTCAAGGCCGCTTGCAGCAACGAATCCCAGTCTTTCAGGATCCCGGAGGAGGGTTATCAGCTGAAGCTCGTCGGGTACCCCCGGTGTAAGCTCCATTACCTTCCTCAGCTGCATTTCTATGGATTTTCGCCACGCCTCTATCTCGTCGGGGTCGTTGGGGAAAACCGTTGCAAGCCGCTCCACCCTTGCGGAGGGAATGCCGTGGACGTCGAGGTCCTCGATTATCCTGAAACGGTAAAGCCCCTTGAGGGTCAGTCTGACCACATCTCCGGGAAACCTGTACAGTTTCATTATTCCAGCAGCGGTACCCACCCGGTACCTTTCGCCGGAGGGGGAGAGCGCAACTATGCCTATTATCTTCTCGGAGCTTACCGCGTGATCGATAAGGGCGATCATGTCCGGGTCGGTTACGGTTATGGGTAAAATGGTGTAGGGCATGAGTACGCCCTCGTCAAAAACATGAAGCGGAATAACTCCGGGTGTTTCCCCGTCTTTCATCATAGGTCGCTGTTTCCTTTGGACTGCACCGGTATCGAAACCCTTACAGGGACCTTTCTTTTCAGTCTGACATGGAGGACCCCGGAACTCAGCCCGGCGGAAACCTCGGAGGTGTCCACCCGGGATGGAAGGTGTATCTCCCTTTCGAACATGCCCGTTTGAATTTCGATGCTCAGCGCGGTTGAACCCCGGGAGGGCGTTTTCTTCACGCCCCGGATCCGCAGGGTATGGGGGGTTACTTCAAGCTCGATGTCCTCGCGGTCAACACCGGGGACCTCGATGAATACATCGAAGCCCTCCGGTGAACCGTAAATATCTGCGTGGAGTACCCAGTTGTCGGTATTCCTGTACATTTCTACTCTATGTCGAATCGGACCTGCACCTGCGTGGTGATCTCAACGGGTTCCCCACCCTGTGTAGCGGGGTTGAACACCCACTGACGCACAGCCGCTTCCGCGGCGGCTCCGCAGCCCAGTCCGAGTTCGTCGTTCACTATCGTTACATCCCTTACGGAGCCATCGGTACCCACCAGGACCTCCAGTGTGACGTATCCGTGAACATCGCCCATGTCCCTGGCCAGGCCGGGGGTTTCGGGGCCCACCTGTGATATGGGGAAGGGGGGTATTACAGGCTGTTCCTCTTCGATGATCTCGGGGCCTTCCGGTTCGGCGGCCTCGGCGGTGTACCTTATGCTGGTGTCTTCCCCCTGTGTGATCTCCACGGTGATGGTCTGGTCTTCATAGTCGGGGTTAGTGAGAAGAACTGTATGGGTACCCTCTTCGAGCTCAACCGGAGCCATGGGGGTCTGGCCGTAGGAAACGCCGTCGATGGTAACGTTCGCCCATGGTTCCGGGGCTATGAGCAGCCTTCCGGTGGTAACTATCTCCTCGGGGACCACCGTGGCGCTGTAGCCGCCCTCGCCCAGGGTGATGTTCCTTGTCCAGGTTTCATAGTTCTCCACATCGACGGTGAGGGTATATGTTCCGTAGGGAAGGACTTCGCTGATCCGGCGAACACCGGTGCCCACCCTTTCACCGTTTATGGTGAAGTTGCCCCCTCCGGGGATGTCTCCCCCCAGGGCAAGGGTGACCTGGGATTCCGTCTGGGAAAGCAGGGCAAGGGAAAGCTGCTGTGCCCCGGCGCTTTTGTCCACGAGGATGGATTCAGGCACGGAGTTGTAGCCCTCGAGAACCGCCTGGAACACATGCATTCCCGTTGGCAGTTCGATCTGGGAATCGACCTCTTCGCCGTCGAGGAGCCAGGTTACCGCTCCCTCTTCCGGTTCAGGAACGCCATCGGGCATGTTGGGTGTAAGATTAACCTGGACCGTGGTGGTACCCAGGGTGTCCAGGGCGATGGTCATGGTGTCGGACTGGCCGCTTCCGAAGGTGGCCTGTTCTGTGTAGGTCTCGTATCCGGAGGCCCTTACTTCGATGAGCCTGGCTGCCTCGGTGCTGCCCTCGACGGCGAAGGAGCCGTCGGGAAGCTGGGAGACCGGTTCGCCATCGACGGTTACGGTGTAATTTTCGGGACCCTGGACGGAAAAGGCCACGGAATAGGGTTCAAAGACATCTTCAACACCGGGGCCGTCGGCGGGTTCTTCACCGGGGCCGAAGGGTTTGATGAAAACGAACACCACCACCAGTGCCAGGACCAGAAGAACGGCGATGATGGGCAGAAGCATGGATTTCTTCTTCTCTTCCTTCTTCTCTTCCTTCTTTTCCGGTTTCTTTCCCGGCTTCTTCCCGGCGGTCACTGGAACCGCAGCGGCCTTCTTCTCTCCGGTGAGGTCTTCAAGCCTTGTTACCAGTTCCTTTATGGTTCCGTTGCCGGGATGGTTCTTCTGGGCCTTCCTTGCATCGGTGAGGGCCCCGGCGTAGTCGCTTCTTGATATTTTCGCCCTGATGGCGTTGATGGCGGCTTCCTCGGGAGAGGTTTTCTTCTTCCTCGGCTCCTCCCCGGGTTCCTCGGGGACCGGTTCCACCTCCAGGCTCTCGTCGAGTTCGAACTCGTCGAGGTCCTCTATTTCCTCCACCTCTTCCGGGGCAGCGGAGGGGGTGTAGGCCTCTATCTCGTCAAGGAGTTTGCCAAGGAGAGGGGCACCGGGCCATTCGTTGAAAATGGTCCTGGCATTCTTTACGGCGGTTTTCGGATCGTTGTCGCGGAGCTTCGCAAGGGCAAGGTCGTAGAGATTGTCGGTCTTTATCTGACGCCGGACGGTGAGTATCTTCTTCCTGACCACCTTGTTGTCCGGGTCGTGGCGTTTTGCCCTTTCCAGTTCCTGGAGCCCCCTTACCTCGTCGCCCTGCTGAAATGCCTCTTCGGACCTGGCTATGCATTCGGCGACAAAGTCGTCGGAGCTTACGGATTTGCCGGTCTTGTGTGTTCTGGTGTCACGGGTCTTCCTGAAGTTACGCATTGCGGAAACTTCCCTTTCGAGCTCCTGAATGCGTTTCTTAACGGATCTGTTATCGGGATCGATGTCCAGAACCTTGTGGAATTCGGTGAGGGCCTTCTGCCTCTCGCCCCTGCCGGCAAGTTCCTCGGCTGACTTGATGAGCTTCTGAACCCTTGCATTGCTGCTTGCTGCCATATCCCCCCCAGTGGCCTTTCAGAACCAGAAAAAAAGATAAAAACGACTGGTCTATTGTATCTGATAAAAGTATTCTTATTGGGAGCGGTGTCAAGCCCCTGTTCACACGCCGGGAAGCTCGATGCCGCCGTACCTCCACATCTGACTGCCGATTATACTGTGAACCCGGGTTAAGGGCATAGGTTCCAACTTATTAACCAATCTCACAAGATCGCCGTCGGTGCCCAGGTCCGCCACCCTGAACTCCGGAATTCCATGCTGTGCCGTTCCCAGCACCTGGCCGGGTCCCCTTGCCCTGAGGTCTTTTCCGCAACCACGAACCCGTCGTTGGTTCCTGCCAGAACACCGAGCCTTTCCAGTGAATCCCCCCGGGCATTGTCTCCGGGGATAAGGAAACACCAGGAGTCCCGCCCCCCCTTCCAACCCGGCCCCGGAGCTGATGGAGCTGGCTGAGTCCGAAGCGCTCGGCATTCACCACCACCATTATGGTGGCTTCGGGGACGTCTATGCCAACTTCGATCACAGTGGTGCTCACAAGGACCCCTATCTCTCCTCTGCTGAACCTGTTCGTAACGTCGACCTTTTCCGCCGGGGGCATGGTTCCGTGGAGCAGCCCGGCGCCGAACCTGGCCAGGGGGCCGGACATCGCTATCTCATAGGCTGTGGCGGCATCCCTGAGGTCGCTTTTTTCCGAAACCTCCTTAAGGGGTATACCAGGAACACCCGTTCATCCTTCTCCAGCCTCTCCAGCATGAACTGAAAGACAGTTGCCTTCTCCCCCGGGTTCACTATCCTGGTACTCACCGTACCTCGCCCCGGGGGCATGGAATCAAGTACCGACACGTCCAGGTCGCCATAAAAGGTCATCGCCAGGGTCCTGGGAATGGGGGTTGCGGACATTACCAGGGCGTGGGGTCTGGGTTTCACCCTTCCCAGCAGCCTGTCCCTCTGGGCCACTCCGAACCGGTGCTGCTCGTCTATGACAAGAAAGCCAAGTGAATCCAGGGGCACCCAGTCCTCCAGAATGGCATGGGTCCCCACCAGCACCGTGGAAGGGTTCGAGACAAGCCTTGAACCGAGTTCCCTCCTGGCCGAAGCCGATGTGCCCCCTGTGAGCATTTCAACCTGAACGCCGAAGGGGCCGCAGAAACCGGAAAGACTGTTGAAATGCTGATTCGCCAGGACCTCGGTTGGAGCAAGGACCGCCGCGGTCATTCCCGAAAGCGCCGCGGAAACGCAGCCATAGGCCGCCACCACGGTTTTCCCTGAACCCACATCCCCCTGAAGAAGGCGCCGCATGGGCTTTCCCCCCCGGAAGTCCTCACGGAGTTCCCCGCACACCCGCTCCTGGGCATCGGTGAGGGCCCAGGGCAGCCCCTCCTCAAAAGCAGAGACCTCCAGCCCGGAAAGGACCTTTCCCTCCTGGGAGGTTCCCCTTGCCCGTACCGCCTGCAGAATGGACCGGTGAAGATAGAGTTCCTCCATTGCCACCAGCCTTCTGGCCATGGCGGCCTCATCCGGGGACTCCGGCAGGTGGGCCGCCCTGAACATCTCCCAACGGGTGGAGAAACCCTGCTCAGCCAGGAACTCAGAAGGTAGTATATCCACCAGTGAACCCCTCACCGCGTCGAGGACCGACCGGGCAAGCCTGCGCATCACCGACTGGTTCAGCCCGGCGGTGAGTCCGTAGACCGGAAGCATCCCTGGAAGGTCCGCCGCCCCTGCACTCTCACCGCTGAAGTAAAGCTCCGGATGAACTATGTTGAGTCCCCTGAATGCCTCCACCGTACCGCATGCCACCACATTCATCCCCTCCCTGAGGCTGGAGGCGGGGAACCCTCCGCGGAAAAAGGTGAGGGTGATGCTTCCGGTGTTATCCGAAAGGACCGCGGTAATGGCGGGACCCCTGCCCCTTTCCGTCTGGAAACGGAGACTATTCGCCCGGAAACCACCCCTTCGCTGCCCATCCTGAGCCCCGCCACCGGAGTAACCGTCCTTCTGTCGAGAAAGCGCCTGGGAAGATAGAGCAGCATGTCTCCCAGGGTATTTATGGAAAGCCTTCCCAGAAGCTCTTTCCGGGCCTTTCCAACACCCTTGATTAAATCTATATTCCGGTCCGTTTCCAGTGTTCTCTCCAATCAGGGGTTGACGATGGCTTCGTATATGTATAATTCACGGCGATACTGTTAAGCCACTCCACGGAGGTAAACTGTGATGAGCGACCTGAAGTCCGCACGGATCGATCTTGAACGCAAGGTCAGGAAAGACCCCGAGGACATTGACGCAAGGCTTTCACTGGCAAAGATCCAGATGGAAGACAAAGACCCCACCACGGCCATCCCCCTCTACACAGAGATACTGAACATCGACCCGGAGAACGCCGAGGCCTTCATGGGTCTGGGACTCGCCTGGGGAATGTCCATACTGGAGAACATCCCAGCGGCGGAACTCCACGGCGACGAGGTAGATGAAGAGGAACTCCTCAACAATGCAATTCAGTTCCTTGAACGGTCCATAGAGCTCGACCCCGAGAACACATCATCCCTGAACGCCCTGGCAAGGCTCTATATAGTCCAGAGCCTTGAAGAAGAGGCGGTGGAGATGTTCAAGCAGTCCCTCCTCCTCGACCAGGCCCAGCATGATGTCCTCGAGGAGCTTCAGAAACTCACCGGCACCCCGGTCTGGCAGCTCCTTGAAAAGGATGTGTACATGGGGGAATTCGAGGAATAGAACCGATTTGCTTTCAGTGTGTTATGTTTTTATCTTAAGAGAGGAATATTTGTAACTCCGTAAGCTCTAGCGAAAGGGCTTTGAAGATGAAAACCAACACAGTGATTCTGATCATTGCCATATTTGCCTTTTTGACCCCGGAAGCCTCAGCCCAGTACCGCTGGGGGGAAGACCGCCTGATAGCCCACTTCGACAACGGCGTTGCCGTTACCGGCCCGGGCTACTCCAGTTTTCACTGCTTCTACGGAACCGACTCCGATGTTTTCGTGGGCATAGTAGAAGATTCTACCTCCAATCTCGGGGACAGGTTCATAATACGAAAGTCATTCAACAACGGGCTTTCCTGGACACGCCAGAACACGTTCTCCGCCACTACTATCCAGATCTTTTCGCCCTCTTTCTGCATAGCACCCTCGACCGGGAACATCTTCGTTGTCTGTTCCGCTTCCCAGGGCAATGAAACCTCTCTCCTTATCGGAAGAGAATACAGCTATGATGCCCTTTTTCTGGTTCAAAATATTGATCTTGAGTTTGAGTACCCCGGAGCCGGTCTCATAAGATCCTCCTTCGTGGTGGCCAACACAACTTCCGATGAGGTCTGGCTCTTCGTTGAGGACCAGAACGACTGGCTCTATCTAAGCAGGTCCTCAGACCTTTCCACCTGGACCCCATTCGAACCGGTGGCGGTGAATGTGAGCAGACCCTCCGGCGAGGTCTGCGCCGAAGGGAATGTGGCGGTGACCTGGTCACAGTCCATCACCGGGGACATAATGTGCGCCGTGGGCAGCATCGACGGCAGTTTCCAGCCGGCGGTCACCGTTACCACCAACGCCTCCACCATGGCCACGCCCATCCCGGCCTGGGAGCACCTGGGAGAGTATAATCTGGGTGTGATCTGGCACAGCGACACCGGCAAGTCATACCTCAATCTCTCATCCGACGGCGGAGAGACCTGGGGTGAAGACCTCTTCGTGGTAAACGGCTACTATCCCTACATCGACCACTTCGCCGGCACCAGAAGGATGGGTGCCTGCGCTGTGAACGAGGCCGGGGATGTCCTGGTGGCCAACGCCTCGAACCTTTCCGCCCTTCCAATGGCACCCTTCACCGTGCGTTCCGGACACCAGGCAACCATCGACGAACCGGCAAAGGTTGCCTTCGGCCAGTCATCCTACCAGCTTGCCCTCTTCTACCTCACCCCCACCACCGAGGACTTCTGGTTCAACAGTTCGGTCCTTACCGGCATAGAGGAGGGGGAGGGCCATTCGGTATCTCCCTCGGTCACCGCCGGCCCCAACCCGTCCGCCGGGTCGTTCTCCGTGAGTGCAGCGGGGTTCTTCGGAAATGCGGTTTACGGTGTCTATTCCCTTGACGGCCGCCTGATCACCAGCTCCACTTCCGATACCGGGGGGGTCACCATCAACGGCTCACAGCTCCCCGCAGGGGTTTACACCATCGTGGTTACCGATGAAACCGGGAACACGGCAAGCTGCAGGATGGTCAGGTTCTAGAATCTATTTCCGAAGTTAGATAACTGGCCACCGGGCAAAGACCCGGCATGTTCTCTACGGCGTAGCCTGTAAGGAAGTCTATCTCCGTTGGCCGGTGGTTTTCCAGGTCCTGGAGCATGCTGCACCTGTTAGGGGAGTTCTCCAGAAGCCAGTGAAGCATTCCTTTTCCCAGTGAAAGGGATTCCTCCGTGGGCATCAGCGGAGCCAGCTCCTGTTCAAGCTCTTCTATGAAATGCCCCATGGGTGAATCCTCAAGCCTGTTGTTGGGAAGGCCGGTAAGGGCGCCTATGGGGTTGATTATGCTGTTGGCGTACCACTTGGCCCACCGATGGGGAGCGATGTCCTCTACTCCTATCACACCTGGCAGTGTGTCTTTGAAGAGGTTCCAGGCCATGCCCCCGGTGCGGCAGAAGACCCTTCCCGGTGACACCTCCACCGAATGGTGACCGGTTTTCCTGAAGCCGGTGGTGAGTGGGGCATACTCCACTGGAAAGGGGAATGGACCCCACTGGGAGGAAAGCCCCATTCCGTTGGAGAGGCAGATGACAGGTGAAGGGATATGAACCGATGCCTCCCTTATATCGTAGGCCTTAAGGGCGGCAATGGTAATATCCACCGGAGGGATATGATCGATGGCCGTGTGAAGTATCTCTACCGGGTCTTTCCGCCAGTGAGGAACACTGAAACTTCCCATTGTTTCAGTTGTACCAGGGGGTCCGGCAAGGATCACCCGGGACACTTCAGAAGAAAGGGCGACGGCCACCGCTATTCCCACGGCGCCGTCGCCTGCAACTGCTATGGAATCAGCCAGAGAACTACTCGGCCTCGGGTTCCTTTTTGCCTTTGCCACGGGTCTTTCCGCTGACGGCATCCACTACTTCCTCGACCTTGTGCTTGCCGTCGGAGTAGATCTTTTCGGCCTTGTTCCTGCCTTCGTGGTATACCCTTTCGGCTTCGGTCATACCCTTCTCGTAGTAATCCTCGCCCTTATGATAGGCGTCTTCCGCGGTTTCCCTGATCTTCTTCCTGGTGTCTTCGCCCTTCGCCGGGGCGTAAAGAATTGCGGCCACTCCTCCGGCCAGAAGACCTGCCATGAAGGCCCAGAATTCTCCTCTTCCTCTTTCGCTCATTCTTTCTCCCTTCCGCGCCGCTATCTTCCACAGCAACGCTTGTATTTTTTGCCGCTGCCGCAGGGGCAGGGGTCGTTACGGCCGACCTTTTCCTCGGTGCGGACAACGGTCTGCTGCTTCCCCTCGGCGTTCCTGCCTGCCCCTGTCCTGTTGTCCCGGGCAGGGGGCATCGTTACGCCGGGGTGCACCGCCTGTCCGGCGGGACCCTGCTGCCTCTGTATTTTAGAGGCTGGCCATAATGATAGTATCTGCCTTACGGCCTGTTTGTCAATACCATCCAGTAGGTCCTCAAAGAGATTGAAGGCCTCCTTCTTGTATTCAACCAGGGGATCCCGCTGGGCATAGGCCCTCAGGCCGATGCCGGACTTCAGGTGGTCCAGGGCGTATAGATGGTCACGCCACTTGCTGTCGATGGAGCTGAGGACCGACCACTTCTCGAGGTCGGTGAGCATCCGTTCACCAAGCTTCTCCCTCTTCTTGGAATAGTATTCCATGACCATGTCCACGATCCGGGAACGGACCGCTTCGGGATCCCTTGAGAAATCCTCAATTCCCTGGAGCCTGAACATCATTCCAGAGAGGTCCCTGAGTATCACCTCGGCGGCGTCGGGGTTCCATTCATGGGGTTCGGTGCCGTCGGGGAAGGCTTCCCTCACGGAGTGATCCGCCACGGCTTTGATCATCTCCTCCACCTCATCGGAAAGCCCCTCGCCGGTCAGGGCCTGGAGCCTTCTGCCGTATATGACCTCCCGCTGGCGGTTGGCCACGTCGTCGTATTCCAGAAGGTGCTTCCTGATCCCGAAGTGATACTGCTCCACCCTTTTCTGGGCCTGCTCAATGGATTTCGTCAGCAGGGGATGCTCAATTGGTGCCCCCTCTTTCTCCTGGCTCTTCTTCAGGAAATCAATGATCTTCTCGCTGGCGAAGAGCCTGAAGAGGTCGTCTTCCAGGGAGAGATAGAAACGGCTTCCGCCTGGGTCCCCCTGCCTTCCGCTGCGGCCCCTGAGCTGCCGGTCTATCCGCCTGGATTCATGCCGCTCGGTGCCTATGACGAAGAGACCGCCGTCGATCTTTTCCCCCTCGGGGGTGGTGAGCTGCTTCACCTCCGGGGCCAGCTTGATGTCGGTGCCCCTTCCCGCCATGTTGGTGGCTATGGTAACGGCGCCCTTTCCACCGGCCCTGGCTATTATCTCCGCCTCCTGCTGGTGGTGTTTCGCGTTCAGCACACTATGAACTATCTTCCTGCGCTTGAGAAGCTTGGAAAGCAGCTCGGAAACCTCCACGGAAACGGTGCCCACCAGAATGGGCTGACCCATGGAATGCCTGTAGGCTATCTCGTCTATTATGGCCGCGTACTTTTCCCTCTTGGAGGCGTAAACCCTGTCGTTGTGATCAACCCTGGCCACCGGTCTGTTGGTGGGAGCCACCGCCACGCTTATCTCGTAGATGCTTCCGAATTCCTCTTCCTCGGTTTCCGCGGTACCGGTCATGCCGGCGAGTTTTTCGTACATTCTGAAGTAGTTCTGGATGGTTATGGTTGCCAGCGTCTGGGTCTCACTTCTTATTTCAACGTTCTCCTTGGCCTCCAGGCCTCATGGAGGCCGTCGGAGAACCTTCTGCCGGGCATTGGTCTTCCGGTGAACTGGTCTACTATCACCACCCTGCCCTGGTCCAGCACATACTCCACATCCTTCTCGTAGAGCTGGTAGGCCTTCAGAAGCTGGTCGATGTTGTGAAGGGCCTCGGCCCTGCTGGTCTGGTTCTCGTATATCTGCTTTCGAAGTTCGAACTTCTCCGCCTCGGGAAGTTCCTTAGCCTCGAGTTCCGCCATCTCGTCGCCTATGTCACGAAGCAGGAAGAAGTCGGGATCCTCCGGGGAAAGCATTTTTCGGCCCATGTCCGATACGGAAACGGATTTTCCCTCTCGTCGATGGCGAAATAGAGCCCTCGTCAAGTTCATGGATGTTCTTCTCCCGGAGCCTCTCCCCCTCGACCCTTTTCACCGCCGCGGCTATGTCCGGGTCCCGCAGGGCCTTTGTGAGCCTTCGATGCTTCGGGGCGCCCGCCTGGCCTTCAGGTACATCGTTGCGGCACCGTGGGTGTCGCCCTTTTCCCACAGCTCGTTGGCGTCGGCCACTATGGTGTTCAGCAGTTCCGACTGCTTCCGCACGAGCCTGGCCACGGTGGACCGGTATTCCAGGTACTGGTTCCTGTTCCTGGCAACCGGGCCGCTGATTATGAGGGGGGTCCTTGCCTCGTCGATGAGAACGCTGTCGACCTCGTCCACGATTGCGTAGTGGTAACCCCGCTGGACCCTCTGCTCAAGCCTTACCGCCATGTTGTCCCGGAGGTAGTCGAAACCGAATTCGCTGTTGGTGCCGTAGGTTATGTCGCAGTTGTACTGCTCACGCCTCTGGTCCGGGGTCATTCCTCCCTGTATGCAGCCAACGGTGAGGCCCAGATACTGGTAGATGGGACCCATCCAGAGGGAGTCCCGGAGGGCAAGGTAGTCGTTCACGGTGACAAGATGGGTGCCCCTGCCAACGGGAATACCCTCAAGGGGCTGAAAGACCCAGCCGTCGTAGTCCTCCCCGAACTCCGCCGAGGCAAGTTCCACCCATTCAGGATTGAGGCGCAGGGCGTTGAGATACATGGGAAGCACGGCCACAAGGGTTTTCCCCTCACCGGTGGCCATTTCTGTTATCATGCCCCGGTGGAGGGTGATGGCGCCCTTCAGCTGAACATCGTAGGGGACCATGTTCCACACCTCGGACCTGCCGGTAACGTTCCATTCCCTGCCCAGGTTCCTCCGGCAGGCCTCCTTCACCACGGCGAAGGCCTCAACCATGATGTCGTCCACGGTTTCCCCCCGGAGCAGCCTTATCCTGAAGTTCTGAGTTCTGCTCTTCAGTTCCTCTTCAGAGAGTGACTCAAGTAGGGAGAACTCTTCGTTTATCTCCTGGACGAAGGGCTCCAGGCTCTTCATAAGTTTTGCCTGGCTGTCGCCGAGTATCATTTTAACGAATTTACCAAACTTGCCCATCAGGGAAAATCCTCCATGCATATTTCTGCGGCGGCATAACCGCCCAGGAGGGCCCCGGCCATGTCAGCCAGGAGATCGGAGGCCTGAAAACCCCCTCCCCTCCACTGGTCGTACAGTTCCTTCAAAAACCCCAGGCCTGCGGTGACTCCGGCGGATTCCAGGGGCCTGGATGTGGCCGCGGTGCCCAGGGAGGCAGCCGAGGCGGAGAAAGCAAAATGGTTCCACCCGTCGGATTGCATCACAGCGCCGCACCCGGAGAGGAACATAACGAATAAAACCGGCGCAACGCACAGGGAAAACCTCAAAACGGCTCTCCGAATCCGCTTGAGACCGAAGTGAACTCATTCATAAGGTCAAGGAGTGAATCGGCCCTCAGGGCCCAGGAGCTGTCTTCGTTCCATACCGAGGAGGCCTCGATGAGATAGGGAATAGCAAGGGACATTCTGTTCTCCCTGACAAGATCACGACCCCTGAAGTAAAGCATCCAGCCGAGATCCGCCCCGGTTGAGGGTGTCATTCGCAGGGAGTAGGCATTCCTGGAGGCATCCAGGGCAAGATCGTGGTTCTCCAGGGCAAGGTATACGGATGCGGCGGTCTGCCAGTAATGGAAGTCTTCCTCCCCCATCGCTGAGAGTTCCTGGAAATGAAGCAGGGCCTCTTCGGTCATCCCCTCCTCCAGGAGCCTGTCCACCAGTATGCTTCTGTAGAACCCCTCACCGGGCGTCAGTTCAACCGCCCGGGAAATGTAGGGAAGGCCCTTTTCCGGAAAAGTATGGAAAGCCAGCACCCGGCATCGGCAGCAACAGCCGAATCACTGTTTTCATAGCTTTCAAGGAGCCACATAACAGACGGTCCCCGGGGTTGGCCCAGCTCCAGTTCCGCCCTGGCGAGCCGGTATCTGCAAACACCGCCCCCGGCCACCAGCGGCGAGTAGCCGATAACCTCGGAGGGCCTTGAGGCCAGTGCCTTCAGAAGCTCGGCCAGACAGTTCTCGTTGCCGGGGTCGAGTTCCAGGGCGGCAATGGCATAGGATTCCGCTAAATCGGGCATATGTAGCTGGTTGAAACACCAGGCCGCCCGGTAGAGGGGAAACCAGTCGAGGGGCCTGGACCGGGAACGCCGGACATAATGATCAAGGGCGGCGGTTACATCGCCGCTGTCAAGGGGCGACCCGCCGGTGGAAAGGAACAGTAGCAGAAGCAGAAGAGCCGTCTAGAGGCCTCCCAGGTTAAGGTTCTCCTCGGGGAGGACCCCCCTGTAAACGATGGAGAACACCGTTCTGTCCGATGGCCTCCAGTCGAGCTGGAAACCGCCCAGAACATTGCCGAAATCGTTTCCGTCGCTGGAGAAGGTCATCAGACGGGAGTAACCCATCTCAACCGTGGCGTCGAGCTTCGGGTGCAGGGCGAAGCGCATGCTTCCCAGGTATGTTCCACGGCCGTAGGAGCCGTACCTGCCCGAGGAATAGGAGAAGCTGGCCCGGCTGCTGAACTCCGGCTGAAAACCGGACCCGCCCCCCGGGAACCCCACGAGGTTGAAGCCCGAGGGGTCAAGACCGAAGGCCATGGCACCGGCTGACACAACGAGCAGAAGCATAATAACAGTTCTCATAATGGAACCTCCATGTTAGACAGGTATATTACCTATACTGTGTTCCAGGGTCAATGTTCCAGCAGAAAACAATGAAGGGCGTTTATGACAGAACTGCAGTACGCAGAGGGCGTGGTTTCAGAAGGGAGCCCGCCGGGGGAATACTTTTCAATGTAGACACCGGCGACCTCCAGGTGGCCGAGGGTGTTGCCTTCGGCATCTGCGACATGATAGACCACGGAGCCGAAAGGGATGACATTCTGACGGAGCTCAAGAAAAATTACCCCGATCAGGACAATATAGAGCAGGACCTTGACCATTTCCTGGATGAACTCCGAAGCCGGGGAGCCCTGGCTTGAGTGAAGCACCCTACTGGGTCTCCCCCAGGGAGGCGAACCTGCTCATCACAGGTGGCTGCAACCTGAATTGCCGACACTGCTCTGTGCTAAGCTTCGGTGCCCTGAAGAAAGACCTTTCCCTGAAGAAATGGGCTGGCATTCTTGACGATCTGGCAGGGAACAAGCTGCTAAAACTCACCATCACTGGGGGCGAGCCCATGGCCAGACCGGACTTCCTCGAGTTCATGGAAGAGGTTGCCCGAAGACCATTCAGGTACTCGGTGAACACCAACGGAACACTTGTCACCGGAGCGGTGATCAAAAGCCTCAGGAAGCACTCCGGAAGGCTGGACGACATAATGGTGAGCCTCGACGGCCCCGACAGGGGAACGATGGACAGCCAGCGGGGGAAAGGGGTATTCGACAGAATGGTCCTTGGAGTGACGAAGATAAGGGAAGCCGGTCTTCCCTTCGGTTTTTACTGCACGGTGACCACGCTGAACATAGACAGGCTGGAGGAGACAGCCGAGCTGGCAACCACCCTTGGTGCAAACTGGATTAAGTTCAACCACTTTCTTCTGGCCGGCCCGGGGCTTGGCCTGGAGATTGTTCCCGGAGCAACAGAGATCACTGGTGCAGGGAAGAGATTAAAAAAATGTCAGAGTCAGATCCCGGCTTCATACAGGGCTCCATGGTGGAAACCGCCAGTTTCATAGAAACCATAAGGAAAAGGGGCGTTTCAACCGGGAACAACTCCGCTTTCCATTGCGGAGGGGGTTCACATAAGATAACGGTTTTCCCCGACGGAACCGTTACTCCATGCGACCACCTGCCGGATTACTCACTGGGTAACATCCTGGAAAGGCCCCTCATCGATATCCTTCATGGTGAAGAGATGAAAAGGTTCACCGCTTTCGTGAACCAGCCCAAATCCAGCTACCGGGAATGCAGGGACTGCGATCTCGCGGGGTTCTGCACCGGCGGCTGCCCGGTGGAGGCCCTTCTTTGGGGCAACAGGCTGAACCCCCACAGGATATCCTGCCTGAAACCCTGGATGGAAAACCCATGACAGAAAAGCCACCCCTGAAGGTCCTCTACATCAACCCCGCCGGGGCTGCAACCTCCACTGCAGCCACTGCTGGGTTAACGAGGGAACATTCGCCGGAAAACTCCTCACCGTTGATCAGTGGACCGAGCTGCTCAGGCAGGCGGTATTGCTGGGCTGCTCCTACCTGAAGCTCACCGGCGGAGAGCCCTTGCTCTACCATGGCTTCGTGGAGCTTTACGAAGGGGCTTCGGCAATAATTCCCGATGTTTCCGTGGAAACCAACGGAACACTTGAACCGGATGGTCTCTGGAGGGCATTTGCCGCGAATCCGCCCCACAATGTATCCATAAGCCTGGACAGCGCCAGCGAGGCAGTACACGATGAGTTCAGAGGCGTGCCAGGCTCATACAGAAAAACCCTGGCCTCGGGAAAAAGCTCGTGGCCGCCGGGATCCCCGCACAGGTAATCATGTCCATCTCTTCAACCAATCGTGGTCAGATCATTGGCATGATAGATCTCCTGGAGAAGATCGGCCTGAGGAACCTGAAACTTAACCTCATCACTCCCTCTGGCAGAGGAAAGGTTCTGAGCTTCCTGAAGGATAATGGTATCAAGGAGATAATGGATTTCCTCGAATGGGCCTTCAATGAGACACCGCCCTGGGTTCTGCCCACGGCTCCCCATGCCCTGACTCCTGTGAACAGGCTGGTTCAGCAGAGCAGCTGCCCGGTCCTTAACCTCATGGGAGTTCTTCCCGACGGCACCTATTCACTGTGCGGTGTGGCCTTCTCCCGGGGTGAAATGGCCTGGGGGAAATTCCCTGAAATGACCGTGGGCGAAGCCTGGGAAAACTCCCCTGTGTACAGAAGCATAAGGACCCGGATACCTGACAAGCTGGAGGGGGTGTGCGGCGATTGCATACACAGGGCGGGGTGCAGGGGAAGCTGCGTTGCCAACAACCTTGTTGCCGGCGGTTCTGTCAGCAGCCCCAACCCCCTGTGCCAGCTTGCCCTTGACAACGGCCTCTTCCCGAAGACCAGGCTCAGATGAGTTCCCCGGAACGGAGCCTTCTGAGGGCTCTTTGCAGGGCAGTGATCCCTTCCGGAGCGGTACTGCACTCGTCCTGCGTGGAAAAGAACTCACAGGCATCATTGTTCCTGGGCAGGAGCGGCGGCGGAAAATCCACCATTGCCCACCTGGTTGCCGACGGCGGGGAGATATTCCTTCTGGAGGACGACGAAACCGTTGTTGCCCGGGGAACCGACGGCACGGTTCGGTGCCTCCCCACCCACAGGATAAGGAGGCTCACCGGGGTGGAGCGTATTCCACCCGGTGTTCTCAAGAACCTCTTCTTCGTTGAGAAGGGAAGTGACACCCTGGTTCTTCCCGTTCCCTCAAAGTACGCCTTTTACAGGGCTGTCAGGATCGGTTCCTTCCTCGGAGCTCAGCTCCTCGATCCGAATGAGAATCATGCCCTTCTCAAGGGTATCCAGTCGATCCTCGGCGGGTTTCCCTGCTTTATCGTCAGGTATTCGCCCCCTGTGAACCCCCATGATGTCATTGGAGATATGCTTTGAGCAGAAAGGGCGAACTTGGCTGGGTGAGGGGCATTTCCATGTGGCCCAACCTCCTTCCCGGCGACATTCTCAGGGCGGAACCCGTCCCCGCCGGGGACATTCGCCCGGGGATGGTGGTGGTGTTCCCTGGAAACCGGGCCGGCGGAGGGCCCTTCGTTCACAGGGTTCTCAGTGTGCGAATACTGGGGACAGGGCCTTCATAGCAACCGGCGGTGACCAATCCGGAAGGGACGACTTCGTATCAGTATGCGAAAGCCGTCTGGAACTGAAAAGGATCACAGGTGTTCTCATTGCGGGACGGTACAGGAAGGTGGGAAACCTGAAAGTACCTCAAATGTTGCAAGGCAGGGTCAGGCTTATAAAAATCCACATCAGGATTGCCCGGAAACTTCTTTGGTAGTATTGTTAAGGGATGAAGGGAGCGCATATGGTCTTTTTCCAGATAGATATTCAAAACCCCGCTTCTCTCCATAATAGAAGCCGGATCAACAGGCTGGGGTGCGACCTGCGATGTTGGCAATTCTCCCCTCGGAGGAGGTTCCACGTGCAGCACCGGCAATAGAGCGGGATCCTCCGTTCAACCCGGGAAAACAGGCATTTTCAATAGCGGTTCCGAAGACCCTGCAAGCAGCAGGCTTATAAACCCCGGGGATGTAAGCCGGGGTCTCTAGGAATCCTTAGCGGCTCCGGGCTTTCCCAGGGCCGCAAGGGCGATAACACCCAGAAGAACGCTGAACCACAGCGTGGCGAAACGCATCAGCAGTGTTGTTACCGTTGCCGCCGCCCCGGGCAGGTAATCCCCCAGTATTCCATCTATGGTCAGTTCAGTGAGGCCCAGGCCTCCGGGTATCATGGATACCGCCCCGGCCACGCTTCCCGCAGCGTGGGAAAGCAGGGAAATACCCGGGGGAAGACCGTATCCCATTGAGGCGGCAACGGCGCTTAGCACCATGGCCTCTATTCCCCATGAGAGCATTCCCAGGGGAATGGACACCGCCATGCTTTTTCCGTTCAGAAGGATTACCGCAGCCTCCCTGAAACCCTCGAAGGAATCGTTCCTCCGGGCCATGAAGGGGATCTTTTTCACCAGCTTCTCAAAGAGGCTCCAGGCCCTCCTGTCAAGCAGTATGAACATTGCAACGGCAACGAACACAACCCCGGCGGCGGAGGCGGGGATGCCCAGGGAGCTGCCTGTGAGAAGGGACCCCAGAAGTGCCAGAAGGACCATGCTGATAAGGTCCGTGAGTCTTTCGGCAACCACCACCGGGCTGGTCCTTTCCACCGGGATGTTCCGTCGTTTCTTCAATATGCCGCACTTGAGCAGCTCCCCCATCTTTCCAGGGGAAACCGTCATGGAGAACCCGGCTATGAAAACCAGCAGGCTCTCTCCGAAGGGTACCTTCGCGGTTATCCTGTGAAGGAAGTAGTGCCATTTCAGGAACCTGAGGAAGTAGTTCGCCAGGGGGAGAACGAGGAACAGGGGTATCCAGCCGGGATGGATTGAGCCGGCGGCCCCCATCACCCGGCTGAGGTCGGAATGGAGGACAAGCAGTGTATAAAGGGCTATGGCCGCGATGAGGGCCCAGAGGGCTTTCTTCATTACTCGCCCGGGTCCGGCCCTTCCCCCGAAAGTACCAGAAGCTCCTCCTGAAGCTTCTTCGTTCCGGGCTGGGAGTCCAGTATCTTCAGGGCCTTTGCCGCAAGCCTTTTTGCCTCCCGGGGATCGTTCAGCTTCATGGAGCATCTTGCGGCCAGGCCAAAGGCCTGTGCCCTGCCCATTTTCGTTATGGGGCTGTCGGGAAGGAGTTCCGCAGAGGTTATGGCGTGCATCCTGGCCCTGGAGTAGTCATCCTTCTTCATGTGAAGCATGGCCATGTTGAGATACACTCCGCTCTTTCCGGCGCCGTCCCTTTGCTCCAGGGCTTCTTCAAGGAGTTTCTCCGCCTCGTCCAGCCTCTCGTCAGCGTTTATCAGAAGTCCCGCCAGGTTCACCTTCATGGTCCCGGCCAGCTTCTCGTCGGTTTCTATGGCCCGGCGGTAGAACTTTTCCGCGTCGGCGTGGTCGCCCCTCTGCTGGGCTATGTAGGCCATCTGGGCCATGGCGGTCCCGCTGCCGTCGCCGGCACCCATTGCCTCCACCACCACCTTTTCCGCCCTGTCGGCGTCACCGCTCCTTATGAAATAGAAAACCAGGGCATTGGTAAGGGGGCAGGAGACCCTTTTTCTGTCTCTGTTGGCCTCGAGGTAGGCTATCATCTCGTCAACCTTCCCCGCCGCCGCCATTTCGGAGGCCTTCTTCAGCTGCTTCTGCTTCCATACGGGCGACTTTATCAGCCGGTATCCCAGAAAGACCGCCGCCGCGAGGAAAACCCCGGCTATGAGGAAAAGAAAGTTCTCCATGTCAGATCCCTCCTCCACCGAAGTTCCTGTCGAATCGGAAAACTCTCCCAGTGTGGTGTCCGCGGAAAAACCGGTGCTGTCGGTGTGCAGCATGCAGGTTTCCGTGGGCGCCGTCCCCTTCCAGAAGTATTCTTCCCTGGAAAGCTCCGCGCATGCGCGTTGGCAAGCTGCCCTGTGATCCCGCAGATAATAGCCTGTTCCAGCTCGTCGGGCTCAGGACCTGGGAATGTGGGAGCGGTGGACCGGTCGGCATCGGCGAATACCCTGCGCATGAAGCTGTTCCAGATGGGGAGCCCTATGCTGCTTCCCGACTGCCCACGGCCGTTCTTCAGCCGCATCCTGATTATGTGGTTGTCGTAGCCAACCCAGACCGATGCCACGAGGTCCGGGGTGAACCCAACGAACCAGGCGTCGGCGTAGTCGCTTGTGGTGCCTGTTTTGCCCCCGGCCTCCCTGCCGGCGTAGGGGCCTCCCCAGTACCATCCGCGCCGGCACCGGTACCAGACCTCAGTACCGACTGGAGCATGCTGTTCATCAGAAAGGCTCCGGTAACGCTGAGGACCCTCCTGCCCGGGTCCGGCCGTTCGTTGCTCTCCAGAAGATTTCCCATGCGGTCCTCAACCCTGAGAATGGCCGTTGTGTTCATGGCGAGCCGCCTGTGGCGAATGGAATGTATGCCCTTGCCATCTCCAGGGGGTTGGCGTAGCAGCTGCCCAGGGGCAGGGAGTTCACTATGGGAAGCCTTGAGGTAATGCCCATGGAAACCGCCCTGGCGGCTCCGGTCTCTATTCCAACGGCATCCCCCAGTCTTACCGCGCTCACATTGTATGACCGTGCCAGGGCTTCACGGAGGGTAACCATGCCATGGAACTGAAGGTCGTAGTTCCTGGGGCGCCAGGTGCCCGGGTTAAGGTCTACCACCACCGGCTGATCCAGAATGACACTTCCCGGGGACCAGCCCTGTTCTATGGCCTCGGCGTAGTAGAAGGGCTTGAATGAACTGCCGGGCTGCCTTCTGGCCTGGGTTGCCCTGTTGAACTCGCTGTCCTGGAAATCCCTTCCCCCGACCATCGCCCGTATGTAGCCTGTGGTGGGATCCACGGCCACCAGGCTCCCTGAATGTAGTCCGGAGCCCCTGAGGTGGTGTCCTTCACCGCCTGCCAGTGTTCCCATGAGCTGTTGTAACGAAGCCGGTCGGTGCTTTCGCTCCAGGTACCGGTTTCAGGGTCCCAGACCGGTTCCTTGGAGGTTAGAACGCTGTCTATGGCCATTCTGGCGTGCTCCTGCATTTCCGGGTCCAGTGTGGTGTGCACCACGAGACCCTGCTCGTACACCGCTGACCAGCCATATCGGCCCACGAGATATTGCCTTACATACTCGGTGAAATAATCCCAGTCCTGCTCCAGTTCATAACGGTGGACCTCCACCGCCAGGGGCAGCGAGGAAGCCTCCTGCCTCTGTTCCGGTGAAATGACGCCGTGATCGGCCATCATGGATAGGGCTATGTTGCGCTGGGCCAGGCACCTGTCAGGATTCCTGAGGGGATTGAAACCGCTGGGGTTCTTTACCATTCTAACCAGTACCGCCGACTGGGCAAGGGTGAGTTCCGCGGCGGAAATGCCCCCGAAGTATGTGCGGGCGGCGGCTTCTATTCCATGGGCTCCGGACCCGTAGTAGATCTGGTTCAGGTACATCTCCAGTATCTCATCCTTGCTGAACTGCCGCTCGATCTCCATGGCGATGAAGGCCTCCTGGAGCTTCCTCTGGAAGGTCTGGTCCTGAACCAGGAAAAGCCCCCGGGAAAGCTGCTGGGTAATGGTGCTGCCGCCGTGTCTGCCGCCGGTCCTGATGTTGTGCAGCATGGAACGGGCAATACCCTGGAGGTCCACCCCTGAATGGGTGTAGAAATTCCTGTCCTCGGTTGCGATGAATCCCCTGATTACCCAGGGGCTTACCTGATCCAGGGTAACGGGGTACCTGTTCTCCACGAATGCCGTGGCAAGCTGCTCGCCGTTCTTGTCGTAGATGATGGTGGCGCTCACGGGCTCGCTTCCCCTGAGACCGGCTACCAGTAGGTTTCCCCTGGCCTGGCGGAAGGCCTCGGAGGTGTCGCTCCATACCCGGAAAAGGAAACCGCCGGTGAAGGCCAGGCCGGTCACCACAACTATGGCCATCCAGTAAAATACGGCCTTGAGGGTCTTTTTCATCAGTCGGGATCTCCCTGGCGAAGTGGGCTGTCCATAAGGAGGTCTTCATCCACCCCGGCGGAATCGGACCCTATGCCGGTCCTGGTGAAACCGGGTTCGAAATGGCATCAAGGGAGAGTTCGTACTCCCATGCGCCTCATTGCCAACCAGCACCACGCTTCTGTTCCCCGAAGGGATGACTGGGTTCCGAACTGGCTGTGGAAGTCGCTTTCGAAATCCATCCAGCTTCTCCATACAAGGCGGTATCCGGTGGGGGTACCAAGGAACAGGTAGATATCCCCGGCCCAGTAAACCACCCTTTCAGGATCCAGATCTCCATTCATGTCCACTCCGAGAGCCCTCCAGACGGGAATGCCTATGTCGTTCTCCACCTTCTGTTCCAGCTGGTGTGGATCGAGCTCCACAAGGAGGTTGTCCAGGGGTTCGCTGTGACCGGAGGTAAGGACCACGGCGTACCGGGCTGAAAGGGAGTCGCGCTCCTCCACGATATCGCTCACCGAGTAGAAGACATTCTCAAGGAAGGCTATTCTTGCCTCCTCCTCCTCTATTTCCGGCGGGATCCAGGTGCCGGTCTGCCTGAGGTTCTGCATGGCCTCGTGGGTGGCCCGGAGGATAGCTTTCTTGAGGTAGGCCAGCTCCCGCCAGGCGGCTATCAGCCCCCGGAGTTCCAGGGGAACATCCGTTATCTGAAAGGTGGCCCTGTTCTGTATAAGCTGGAGTTTCGCCGACACCCGCACATTGCTCAGGGCAAGTGAGGAATAGCTCTCCGGGGAAAGCTCCATTATGTACTCGGCGAAGGAAGAGCCGGCATCAGATGCGGCGTACCAGGAGGCCCAGTGGGTTTCGTGGTCGAGGGCGCAGTCGTCGAGGAGCATCCTGGCTATGCGCATCTCCCTTCGTATTATCCGGTTGGACAGCACAAGGGCAGCCTGATTCTCGATGCTGAGTGAATCGATGACATCCCCCGGCTGCCTGGTTTCTATGTTCTCTATGAACCAGCAGCCGTCGATCAGCACGAAATCCATCCGTACCACCGGTGGCAGTTCCTCCAGCCTTGCTATGGTGCAGAAGTAGCTGGTCCTGTTCAGGCTGTCCGGGCCCAGGGTGGTTGCGCTGAGCCTGCCCCCGGGATCGAACCCCCTCCACCTGCCGAAAATCTCCCAGGGGGACAGATCCTGCCCTTCCACGGTTTCCCTGTAACCCGGCTCCAGGTAGCTGAAGCATTCACGGTCGTTCATGCCCAGGGCATTGGAAAAACGAAGCCCCACCTCCAGGGGAGAGTCCGGTATTGTGTGAACGATCACCTGTTCCTCAGAAGGGGTCTCCCGGGGGGTATCCGATGGTTCACCGCAGGAAAACAGCACAGCGGTGAGCAACAGCAGAAGAAGAAATATTCGATCTTTCATAATCCTCCCGCAGTGGCTCTTATAAGCTCTCCAACGGTGGTTACCCCCTGGAGCACCCTGTCTATTCCCGACTGTCTGAGGGTTTTCATGCCCGATCCTTCCGCCAGGTTCCTTATCCTGTCAAGGGAGGCCTTTTCGATCAGCGCTTTCCGCATATCCTCGTTCATGGTCATCACCTCAAAGAGGGCTGTTCTGCCCATGAAACCGGTGTTCCGGCATTCCCTGCAGCCCGCGCCCCGGATCAGCTTATCCACCGAGTCGTTACCCAGTATTCGCCTCTCGGCCTCGTCGGGGACGTACTCTTCCCTGCAGTGGGGGCAGATGGTCCGGACCAGCCTCTGTGCGACTATTCCCCTGAGGGTGCTCACAAGGAGATATGGTTCAACACCCATATCGATGAGCCTGATCGCCGTTGAGGCCGAGTCGTTGGTGTGGAGAGTGCTGAGGACCAGATGACCTGTGAGAGCGCTCCTCATGGCGCTCACCGCGGTTTCCCTGTCCCGTATCTCCCCCACCATTATTATGTCGGGGTCCTGCCTCAGAACGAACCTGAGGGCATTGATGAAGGTAAGGTCGATTGCGCTCTGAACCGATATCTGGTTGAAATCGTCGGTTACGAACTCCACCGGGTCTCGATGGTGGTGATGTTGTTCTGTTCAGAGGAAACCTCTATAAGGGTGGAGTATAGGGTGGTGGTCTTTCCGCTTCCGGTGGGGCCGGTGACAAGGATCAGGCCGTTGGGACAGGTGATCATCTCCCTGTACCGGAGGAGGTCCGCCGGGGCAAAGCCAAGCTCGGAGAGGTCCTGCATCAGTATTGCCGGGTCAAGTATCCTGAGAACGATCTTCTCACCGAAGGCCACGGGAACCGTGGAGCACCTGATCTCCACCGGTTTCCCTCAAAGTGTGTCCGTATCCTGCCGTCCTGGGGCCGCCGCTTCTCGGCAATGTTCAGCCCTGAGATCATCTTGATCCTGCTTGTAATTGTAAGGTGAAGCCTTCTGGGAAGCCTGTACACAAGGTGAAGAACGCCGTCTATCCTGAATCTTACAACGGTGTTCTCCCTGTGGGGCTCTATGTGAATGTCGCTTGCCCTCTCTTCGAAGGCGTGCTGAAAGAGGTGATTCACCGCGTTTATGACCGGTTTCTCAGTGGGTTCGATGGAACGGTCGGCGGTGCTGTCCACATATCTCTCGAGGTTGCCGAGATCCACCGATGTGTCGTCGGAGAGCTGCTTGGTGGCGGCTACGATGGAGCTGTGAAGACCGTAGAACTGCCTTATGACCTTGTCGATGGCCGCCGGCCGGCTGAGATAGAGGACCACCTTCCTTCGAAGCATGTGTTCCATATCGTCTATCTGGGCAGGTGTGGGGACGTTGCAGGTGGCGATGTGGATGGATCCCTCATCCTCCCGGAAGGCCACGATGCCGTTGGCCTGGGCAAAGGCTCCGGGGAGGGATTCCGTTACAGCCTGATAGTCCAGCTCCAGTGGATCTAGATCGGCGTAGGGTAACCCGGCAAGTTCAGCGAGGTACCTGTAGAGGTCCTCCTCTCCCATCATTCCGCTGGAGACCAGGAGGGAAAGGGGCTCTTCGCTGGAGTTCTCTGAGAGTCTCAGGAAGCGGTCGTAGGATGACCTGGAGATCTTGCCGTCCCGGAGCAGGGCCGCCGGGACCGCGGTGGTGTCTATTACCCGCATGGGTGGACCTCCTTCAGGACCAGGGGGTCAGAGGGCCTGTCCCAGGTGAAGCTTTCGGAAATGGTTTCCGCGGCCCTTCCGCAGGCTTCTTCGCTTTTACCGTGAACGGTGCCCAGTATCTGTCCGTTCTCCACCGGTGCTCCGCAGGGAACTTCCTGCCTCCATCCAACGAGATGGTCTATATGGTCCTCCACCCGGTATCTCCCTCCCCCCAGTGCCCTGACGGCGTTTCCAACCGCAAGGGCGTCGGGGCCGCACCAGTATCCGGTCCTTCCCGCCCGGAGCTCCAGTATGAACCGAGCCCGGGGAAGGGCTTCGAAGGCGGCGAGGTCGCCTCCCTGGGCCTCAACCATTCCCGCGAAATACTCCATAGCTTTTCCGGAGCGCAGGTTTTCCCGGCAGAGACCGTGGGCATTGGATATCCCCGCCAGGCGGGCCATTTCAGATACCAGGGCTATGGTGAGTTCCACGGTATCCTCCGGTCCGCCGCCGCGGAGGACATCCATGGATTCCTGAACCTCAAGGGCGTTTCCCGAGGCAAGCCCAATGGGATGATTCATGGATGTGATCAGGGCGGAGGCCTTCTTTCCGGACATTCTTGAGATGTTCACGAGATCCTCGGCAAGTTCCCCGGCCTTTTTCATGTCCTTCATGAAGGCGCCTGTACCGCACTTCACATCAAATACGAGGATGTCAGGGTTCTCCGCCAGTTTCTTCGAAAGGATGCTGGCGGTTATCAGGGGAATGGAGGTAACCGTGGAGGTGGCGTCCCTGAGGGCATACAGCTTTCTGTCCGCCGGCGCCAGCCTGTCGGTCTGTCCCGCCATGGCCAGGCCGTTCTTTTCCACAAGGTCCCTGAAGGAACCTGCGGACAGGTTTACATTGAAGCCGGGAATGGACTCGAGCTTGTCCAGGGTGCCCCCGGTATGCCCCAGGCCCCTTCCGCTTATCATGGGGACCCTTATTCCTATGGAGGCCGCAAGGGGGGCCAGGATGAGGGATATCTTGTCCCCCACGCCACCGGTGCTGTGTTTGTCAGCCAGGGGGCTGAGCTCACTTTTCCAGGAGATGACCTCTCCGCTGTCCCGCATGGCTTCGGTGAGGGCCAGTGTTTCGTCGGGGTTAAGGCCATTGATATAGGCGGCCATAAGGAAAGCACTTGCCTGGTAGTCGCTTACTTCACCGGAGGCAATGCCCGATGCGAAATGGTAGAGATCTTCCCTGGAGAGGGAGCCGCCGTCGCGTTTGGTTTCGAGGAGGTCGGTGATCAGAACCATGGAATGATCTCGATCACCCCTGTGAGTTCAAGGGCGGCCACCGCCGATATTGCAACCGTGAGGGTTCCCCATATCCAGAGGGCCCTCTTCTTGCCCCTGGTTCTCAGTCGGTCCAGGAACTCTCCCACGGACAGTGATTCTTCGGAAATATCCGGGTGCTTTATCTCGTCGTAGCTGAAGAGCAGCCTTTTCTTAAGAAGCCGTTTCAGCTCGGAGACGGATTCCACGGTAATCTCGTTGTCAGCTGTAACCACCGTGTATGGAACGATATCCGTTCCGGAGGGAGCTTCTGCATCCGGCTGGTCCGGCTCTTCCTCCTGCTCCGGGGTCTCCCCGGGCGGTTCCTCCGGCTCCGGGGCCGGGGCTCCTTCGGTTCCGGGGCATGGGAAGCTCCTCTTCCTCCACCGTGCCGTGGGCCTCCGCAGGCCAGTCCTCGAGGTCGAAGAGTCCGCAGCTTATCACCGGCTCCCAGTTCTTGCCGTCCAGGGAGATTTCCGACTCGACGGGAACCCTGGACTCCCTTATCCAGCTCCTGATGGTGTCGGTGTCCGGGGCACGATATTCCCTGTTGTCTATTCTGAGCCAGGGAGCGGAGCTTCCCTTCCCGGGCACCTCTCTAAGATGGGGGGCCACAGCGGGCAGGGCCGAAGCCCTTACCCCTCCGGGGGGGGTCCTGGGTCCTTCTATCACCGCGTCTTCAGTTACACGGCCATCCCTTGCCCACTGAACGATCACATCGAAGTCCGGTGCCTTGAATACACCGCTGTCCATGGAAACGGTCCACTGGTTGTCGGGATTCAGCAAAGAGGCGAACTGGGGTTGGACATCACCGGCAGCCATTCGTCGGTTCCCGCCGGTCTGAAGCTGTCCTCCAGGGAGACCCTGTACTCCTTTACCCACTGCAGAAGCTGGCTGAGATCGGAAGCGCGGTGGATCTTTCCACAATGCTTCAGCTCGTAGGCACCGCTTTCTTTTCCGGTCATTTCAAACCCCTCCTTCGGCCTGGTTAACACCCGTTATATACTTCATGCTAATAGTTTTGCGAACCGCCGATGTCAACTCTTCCCCGCGGGTCACCGGTCCAGTGAAGATCAGTGTGTCGCC
This sequence comes from Candidatus Sabulitectum silens, assembly GCA_001875255.1. Taxonomy (GTDB): domain Bacteria; phylum Fermentibacterota; class Fermentibacteria; order Fermentibacterales; family JCC-6; genus Sabulitectum; species Sabulitectum silens. Next base: position 73,188 of record MJAN01000004.1, read on the forward strand.
AAGGGCATCGGCCACCAGGTCGTCGCTGATCCAACCCCTGTTCCCGCAAATGGATATAAGCCTTTCAACATAGGATTCCCAGTGGGCCGGAAGCTCCCCCTCCGCTCCATAACGATGATAGATCCCCGGCCCGGGAAGAATTGATACCAGAAAGGCCGTTTCCCTGAGGGAGAGCCCGCTGAAAGGCTTGTCAAAATAATATAACCCCGCGGAATTGAAGCCAAAAACCCCGGGCCCCAGCTCCACGATGTTGGCATAGAGCTCTATGATCCTGTTCTTTGACAGCCATCTCTCCAGCCTCCATGTAAGGAAGACCTCCTGGAGCTTCCTTGCCAGGGTTTTCTCCCTGCCCAGGAAGAGGTTCTTGGCCAGCTGCATGGTTATGGTGGAACCGCCCCGGACGAACCCCCCGCTCTCCATGTCGGCCCTTATGGAATTCCGTATGTGGTATTCGCTGAAGCCGCTGTGCCTCCTGAAAGACGCGTCTTCGGCGCAGCGGAGCAGGGGTTCAAAGAAAACGGGAATGGAATCGTAAACAACGTAGAGGTCGTTGTTAAGTGTATCCAGCGCTATCACCCGGGTATTGCCCCAGGAATCCCTCATGGTGCATCTGCCCCCTTCTGCTGAATCCATCAGGGTCCTGAAGCTCACCGGGCTGTAGGAGACCACAAGGCGTGAAGGGTCCACATCGATGCTCACATCGCAGCTTTCAGGATGATCCCAGTCCAGGGTGAGTTCCGTGGAAAAGCTCAGCTCCCCGGCAAGGGAAAGTCCCCTGAGGCAGCCCATCAGCTCGGGGGCACCGAAGCGCTTATGTCCTCACCGGAAAGGGACCGGCTGAAAAGGTTCAGGACAAGCTTCCGCCTGACAGCACCGCCGTAGTCCAGCATGAAACCCACCACCGCCTTTTCCAGGCGTATCGATCCTGAATCGATGGAAATCGAACCGCTCTCCGGAAAAAGGGAACCGGAACACTCAAGGCCGACACCGATGCTGAAGGTATCCGGTGCTATGGAACTGCTGAAAACCTCCACGCTGTCAAAAATCAGCGTGGTGGAAAAGAGAACAGAGTCAGTTTCCCCCAGGGAAACATGGAGGGAGCCCGAGGGAACAGCCGCCATGACCGCTCCGCCGGTTGCGCTGCTGAGTAAGGCAATTGCCGGCCTGCTTATCTGCGAGAAATCCATGTGGAAGGAAGCATCGGAAACACCGTTCAAGAGACTGTAATGGAATATCGCCGATGCCGGTTCTCCGTCCAGGGCGGTTATGCTCCCCTGAACAACCACCGAGTCCGAAGAGATCGTCCCGGTGCAGATGCCGGACAGTGCCCGGCCGTCCATGATCCCTGGAAAGGGGCGGTCCGCCAGGGGAACACCGGTAACATCCTTAAAGACCGCCGTGAAAATGCCGTTTTCACGCCTGGCATGAAGTGTACCCCAGGCTCCTTCCATAGAGATGTGGTCAACACCTCCGGCACGGCTGGCGTAAAGACCGGTGCCGTCGGGAAGAATTCCGTTCTCCACCGATAGCGGAGGTATCATGACCGGATGATCCTCCCCTGGCCCCGGCGGGGAGTTCCCCACGGGAGTCACCGTAACACCCTTCATGATCACCCTGGATGGAACGGGGTTGAAGGACGCTCCCTGGAGGATCACCCAGACGCTCTCGGCACTGATGCCCCTGCCGGGCATGGCAAGACCGCCAAGAAAAACCGTGTTCACTCCGTAGCCCGCATGGGCGAAGGAGGCCAGGGGGTCGATCTCTCTGATCCTGTTCCTTATGCTGTTCTTCACCAGGAGGTTTCCCCCGGCAAGAAAAGCTGCCCCGGCGGCAGCCAGGACAAGTATGCGAAGCAATCCGGAACGCCTGTGGTTTTCCGGGGTCATTCCCTATTCTAGGGCTTTCCTGATCTCAAGAAGGATATCTTCGGCGGCCTGTGCCGGGTCGGGGGCTGAGGTGATCGGTCTTCCAACCACAAGGGCGGTTGCCGGCCCTGATGGCTTCGCAGGGGTCATGGTCCTCTTCTGGTCACCGGCGTCGGAACCGGATGGCCTCACTCCGGGGGTTATTATCAGGAAGTCTTCCGAGGTATTCCTGCGCACCGCGGCGGCTTCCAGCGGGGAACAAACCACCCCGTGAAGCCCTGCTCCCATGGCGGCGCCTGCCAGGGCCTCAACAGCCCCGAGGGGGCTCAGCGTGGATCCCAGCAGCCTCAGATCATCGGAGTCCATGCTGGTGAGAACGGTTACTGCAATAATTCTCGTGCTGCCGGTCCTTGCCGCCGCAGCGGCCTCCATCATTGCCCTTCCCCCTGAGGCGTGAACATTTATTATCTCCGGTTCAAGGGCGCAGGCGGACCTGACGGCTCCGGCAACGGTATGGGGAATGTCGTGGAACTTCAGGTCCAGGAACACCGGGAATCCGGAAGACCTGAGTTCCTCAACGATCCCCGGGCCTTCCCTGACGAAGAGCTCCAGCCCGACCTTTACACCAACTGGAAGCCCTGCCAGGGGTTCCAGCAGTTTCCTGGCGGTATTCCCCCATTCGCTGGTCAGGGCCACATAGATCCTGGTATCACTCATTACCAACCACCTTCAATTCCACCGGGGCCGTGCCCGTTTCAAGCATGCCCAGTGAGGACGCAGCCCCCCTGGAAAGATCGATTATCCTTCCGGAAACATAAGGCCCCCTGTCGGTGACGCGGACCGTGGCGGACCTTCCGTTATCCGTATTGGTAACAAGCAGCACCGTCCCGAAGGGCAGTGTTCTGTGGGCGCAGGTCATGCCGTTCATGTCGTAGGTCTCTCCGCTGGCGGTCTTCCTGCCATGGAAGGGAATTCCGTACCAGGAGGCGGTTCCCCTCTGGGAGAAACCGGATACGATGGAAACCGAAGCGGGAACCCCCCTGTAGACATAGGCCGGCGAGGAGACAAGGCCGCAGCCCTGAAGACCGAGCATAAGAACCACCGCCAGGGCAGCCCTTGTCATTTTCCCAGAAGGGAGGTCATTTCCGCCATGAGCTCCATGGATGCCCATGGCCTCCTCATGAGCCATGTTCCCACCTGAACCATTTCAGCTCCCGCGGCGAGCAGTTCAAGCACATCACCGCCCCGGGAAACCCCCCCGGAGCTGATAACCGGAATGGAGACCGACTGTGAGACCTGCCACACCCTTGCCACCACCAGGGGCAGCAGGGCCGGTGAAGTATATCCGGCGACATTCCTTTTTATTACCGATCTTCCAGTTCTCCAGTCAATATGCATCCCCAGAAAGGTGTTGCAAACCGTTACGGCCCGGGCCCCGTTGTCCTCGGCGGCCCTGGCGGCCTGAACTATATCCCCCCCGTTGGGAGTGAGCTTCACCGAGAATGGTCTGCCGGTTGCATCGGCCACGCTGCCGGCGACCTTTCCCACGATGGAAGGGTCCGCGCCGAAGGTGGCCCCTCCCCGGGCAACATTGGGACATGAAACATTGATCTCGTAGCCGACATGGACATCTGAACCCTCCAGGACCCTTACAACTTCGGCGAACTCTTCAACGGTTTCCCCGGCCACATTCATGATCAGCGGGCAGGGAAAGTTTTCCAACCGGGGAAGGATATGCCCCACAACATGTTCCGCTCCGGGATTGGCCAGGCCGATGGAATTCAAAAGCCCCATGGGCGTTTCCATTATCCTGGGCGGCGGGTTGCCGGCCCTGGGTTTCAGTGTCACCGCCTTGGAGACCACGGCACCGGTATCCTTCAGGCACCCCATCTTCAGAAGCTCCTCACCGAAACCGGCGGTGCCCGATGCAAGCATGATAGGGGAAGGGAATGAAATGCCCCAGATTTCCCTCCTTATGGACGGGGGAAAACTCACAGTCCGGCCTCCTTCCACCTTTTCCAGTCTATATCGCCGCCTGGAAACACCGGGCCGTCGAGGCAGCACTTCCTGTAACCGCCTCCATTTACCGGGATGGAGCAGCCGTCGCAGACACCCCATCCGCATCCCATCCTGCTCTCGGTGGATACCTGTATCTTGCTTCTGTGCCCTTCGGGAATGGTGTTCCATACGGCCTCCATCATTGCCACGGGACCGCAGAGGGCTATGGTGTCAGCGCGGAGGAGGTCTTCTTCCCTCACGATGTCCGTAACGAGGCCCTTTCTTCCTGCGGAGCCGTCCTCCGTGGCAATTGTCAGCCCGGGGTGATCCCCCAGTGGCAGCACCCTGCCCGATGACGATGCCCCTACCAGAATGCCTGAGCAATGAACGGTGTCCATCAGGAAGGGAAAGCCCGCGGCGCCGAGACCGCCCCCTATGAGAAGCCAGTTTTCCCCCGGCCCGGTCCGCCAGCCCTTCCCCAGAGGACCCAGGACCCGGAGGTGGTTTCCCGTCTGAACACGGGACATGACCTCGGTGCCCCTGCCCACCACATCGAATATCACTTCAAATCCGTCCTCAACCACCCTGTTCACCGTGAAGGGCCGTCTTGTAAGGGGAAACACACCGCCGGAGGCTCTATCTGAACGAACTGCCCGGGTTTCGCCCCGGCGGATATCTCCGGGCACTGAAGAACGGTACGGAACACGCCGGGAAGTATCTCCCTGTGGCGCAACACCCTGCAAAGGCGATCCGAGGTTTCAGCCATGGGTTTCACTCCTCCTCCCCTTCGGACTCCAGCCCCTGAGCCCTTCTCACAGCGGCTTCCATGCCCTGTGGAGTCATGGGATACACGTCCACCAGTTCCCTGAGATAGGAATCCACGAGGCTGCCGGACATCCTGGCCCCCTCCGAGGCAAGGTATGCCGCCCACAGGGCTTCCGCCCGGACCTCGTAGCTGAAAGGGGAATCAAGCAGTTCGTCGAGGATCTCCCAGGCGGCGGTCCAGTTCTCTTCATCGATCCTGACCCAGGCCCTTTCCAGTATCGCCGAGGGTCTTCTGGAGGCAATCCCTTCAGGGGTGGGAATGCCAAGCTGTTCCTCTATTCTTCCGGCGAGGTCGCTGGTGGGTATCTCCTCGACTATCTCAAGAAGCACCTGTTCCATGGAGTCGGTCTGGATCTCAGTGTTCTCAGCCAGAAGCACGGCTGCCATGGGAGAGAAAAGCACATGACCCAGGCCGGAGATATCCCTGAGATCCTCAATGGTCTCCTCATCGGCTCCATAGAGTTCAAGGCGCTTCTCCGCCGCCAGAAGCCTGAGCTTCATGGAGGTTTCCCCGGATGTGTGCCCGGCGCTGTCGGCGTACATCCTGTACAGGCTGAGGTTCCTGGCCCGGTTGCCGGCCAGGCGGAGCCACAGGAAGTCTCCCGGTCTGGAAGAGCAGTTCTCCAGCGCCTGAAGTGCTTCGTCGTAACGACGGGCCCTCTCCAGGAGAAGGCTCCTTCTGTAAAGTGCCTCGGCTCCGGTTTCCCGGTAGCTGTCCAGCTGGGCGGCGTTCAGGTAGGAGGCAAGGGCGGCGGTGGTATCACCGGCCAGTTCGTCGGCCCTGCCCTTGAGAAGGGATATGTCCGCCATTTCCCTGTCGGATCTGTAGCCCATGAGAAGCCGGTTAAGCTCCTGGGAGGCCATGTCCGGCATACCGGCTTCTATGAAGCTCTCGGCGGCGGCCACCAGTGACCGGTAGTACACATCCCCCCTGTCCTGTATCTCCGAGGCCCTCAGGGCAACCACCGCGCCGCTGTCGGGCATGCCCAGTTCGGTGAGTATCCTTCCGCCGGTTATGTAGTATTCCGCCTCGAGGCTGTCCCCCCGCCCGGTGTGAGGGTATCGTGAACCGCGGCGGCCAGACCGGGCTGTCCGGCCATGATGTAGGCCTCGCACAGGAGAAGCCTGCTTATGGCATGGCGTCTTTCGTTCTTTGAGGAAACCTGCATGAAGGCAGCGGCTGCGTCGTTGTATCTCTCCAGGGCCATTGCGGCACGGCCCATTCCAAGCCTGGCCCGGTCCAGTATGTCTTCGCTCTCGGTCATGACCATGGAAGAGGCGTATGATCTCATGGCCTCCTCGAAATCGCTCCTGCCGCTTCCCACAAGGTCCTGTGACCCCGAAGAAGCAGTGCGTTGCCCAGAAGAAGCTGGGCGTCATCCACCCACCTGCTGTCGGGATACCTTGCCAGGACCCTTCCAGCACCGACCACCGCGGCATCCAGGAGTTCCTTCTCGTGGCTGGCGGGGTCGTCGGGGTGTTCCCTTGCGTACTCAAGGGCCTCCTCATAGTTTTTCTGGGCGTTGTAAAATGTGTTGTAGTAGGCGCATCCCCCGGTAAGAAGCACGATCAAGAGTGAAATGGTCCTAAACAAACCGGCCCTCCCTGTAGATTTCCTCTCCGATCCAGACACTGAGGATCCTTCCCCGGAGTTCCCTGTGAAAAAAGGGTGAATTCACCGACTTCGAAAAGGTGGTGGTATATGTCCAGGTTCCCTCCGGATCGAAAAGAACCATGTTCGCTTTGCTGCCCGGGCTTATTCCCGGGGGGGCGATGCCCAGTATGGGAAGCCGGGGAAACGGTCAGCATTCTGATCACATCCATGGGTTCCATTCCCGCCCGGTTAACCAGTATGTCAACGGTGACAGGCAAAAGGGTTTCCAGGCCGGTTATGCCGAAGGCGGCATCCTGAACTGATAGGTTCTTTGACACTGCGGGGTGCGGGGCATGGTCGCTGGCCACCGCATCCACGAAGCCCGCGCCGGCAAGGTCGACCACCTCTCTGCGACTGGCCTCGGATCTCAGGGGGGGGTTCATTTTCGCCACCGCACCCAGGGTGATCAGGCTATTCTCGTTCAGAGCCAGGTGATGTGGGGTGGTGTCGCATGTTACGGAAAGCCCGGCTTCCGCCGCGCTGTGCACCCTTCTTATGCTTTCCGGGGAGGAGAGGTGGGTGAGGTGCAGCCTTGCCCCCGGAGGTGACCCGGCGAGGATATCTATGCACCTCTGAACATCCTGGAACTCCGCTGCTTCCGGTATTCCCACTGCCCCGGTGACCCGTGAGGCCTCGCCCAGGTTAACGGCGCCCCCGGCGGCCATTGCGGTAACCTCGGGGTGCTCTATCACCGTACCCCCCGCCGGGGCCAGCCTTCTGAAGGCCTCACGAAGGCTTGTATCGGATCCCACCGGGCTGCCGTCGTCGGTGAAGGCCTTTACTCCCAGTTCAAGGAAGCCTTCGAAATTTACGCAATCGAAACCCTTCCGCCCCATGGTCACGCAGGGTACCGGATGAATCCGGGCAAGGCCCAGATCGTTCCCGCGACGGACTATATCCATGGTTTCCCCGGGGCAGTCCAGGGGAGGAAGGGTGTTAGGCATCATGCCCAGGGCGGTGACACCCCCTGCAACCGCGGCCCGAAGACCGGTCAGAAGGGTTTCAGCCCCTTCCCCGCCGGGAACCCGGAGATGAACGTGCATGTCCACTATACCCGGAATGAGCCAAAGCCCTGAAGGGACCGACGAGGGGGGGGAAATGGATGTTACCTTTCCCTGGAAGACGGAAACATCCGCCAGGGCATCGGTGCCGGAAAGGGGATCGATGAGCCTTACCGCCCTCAATGTGCGTCCGCAGGTGCCGGGATCAGTCAGAATAGTCCTCTCCGTCGTGGTTGGCCTCTCCGCCGTCCGGGGCGTTATCCGCCGTGGAAACACCCCTGGACTCTATTATCCTTCTTTCCGGGGATGAGTTCCAGTCTCCCCTCTTCACTATACTCTGAATGACCTTCGATCCAAGACCCACTGAACCGAAGGCGTCAAAGAACCTCAGGGCCCAGCTTTCCGTTTCCGCCACGATCCTGTTCCTGTATTCTGCGGGCAGGGCCATTATCTCACCGTGGAAGGGCAGGTTCAGCTTCTTGTAGTCCCCTGAGTTCCTTGCCCACCCCCTCTCGTCGGCGGCCTTCACCATTCGGTTCCATAGTTCCATGGGAATGCCCTTGTCCGGGCGCTTAACATAGCTCCCGCCGTCGGTCAGGGCGTTTCCGCTTTCCTGGTCCATCTCAAGACCGAAGACGATGTTCTGCCAGAGGGTGCCCACATTCCCCTTGTTGATGCCGTATTCCCGGAAGGTTCCCACCTTTCCCAGGGGGGTTCCGCTTATGCCGTGCTGGGCTATGGTAACTCCGTACTTCTCTATTGCCCCTGCTATCTGCCCCGTTCTCTCCAGGTCTATTCCCTCGTCCTCACCGGAGGATGTGTCGTAGGTCCCGTGCTTGGACCCGTTGCTTATTGCCAGGTAGTCCGGGAAGATGCCCCAGGAATTCAGCCCGCCGATGTAGTACTCAGCTTCTTTCACCGTGGTGAGCACACCGGCACCTTTTATCTCCCCCACCTCGGTTTCAAGACCGATGTAGGGGGGAATGTGCATGGCCAGGTCCCGGGTGTACATGAGGTTTTCCCAGTCGTGGTTGTGGGAGGCGTCGATGGCCACGGAGGTCCAGCCTCCGGCGATGGCTTCGGGAACCGTCTTCAGGGCATCGGTGAGGTCGCCCGGGGACTTGATGGCGAAGTGGTCCATGTGCAGGCAGTACACCACGCCGTCGCCCTGAAGGCTTGAGTAGTGCATGGCCAGGCCCGGGAGGTTCTCGTAGTTTACTCCGGTGTAACCGGCCTCGGATTTGGCCAGCTCCAGCAGCACGAAGCTGTCCGCTTTCTTCGCCGCCCTCAGAAGCCCCAGGGCACTGAGGGGGTTCCTTATGTTGCAGGCCATGACGATCGCTTTGTTCTCCTCGGCCACCAGCGCTATGTCCCGGCCGCTCACCAGGCGCAGCGGCTCCCCGGCAGGGCCCTCTGGACATTAAGGGGCCTGAGTTTCAGGAATCGGTCGTACAGGGAGGTGTCCATTCTCTCTCTCCTTTATGTTATTATTCACCCTGAAGAAATTTCACGGGGTAAATATGCTTGATAGCCAACGGAGGGGAAAAGGCTTGAGGAAGCTTCTCGAAAGAATACTCAGTATCAACAGCGCACCGGTTATAGTGGTTCTGCTGGTTCTGAGATATCTCTTCAGGTTCTCCAGTTTGGTGGCGGTGGACATCATTCAGGGATGTCTCTACCTCCTGGCCCTGGGAACACTGACGGCAACCGTTGGCCTTACCAGATCCCGGGGAGATCTGAAGAGCCGGCCCTGGCAGCTCATACTGAGCCTTCTTTTCCTTGCCGGGCTGGTCCTCACCGTTGTTAACCGGGGAACCGCCGGGAATCTCCATGAATGGACGGCGGCCTGGGTTTCCAACGCCTATCTTGGAGCCATGGCCTTCATCACCATTTCCGGCCACCTGATACTTCTTGCAAGAAGGACATCCCCGGCCCTGGTCCTTCCTTCAAGTTTCATTGTGGTCATTCTGGTGGGAACCGCACTTCTTCTTGCGCCGAGATCAACTGAGCAGGGCGGCATATCCCCGGTGGACGCCCTCTTCACTTCCACCAGCGCCACCTGCGTTACCGGCCTGATAGTGAAGGATACGGAAACCGATTTCACCTTCCAGGGCCAGCTCATCATACTGCTGCTCATACAGGTCGGTGGCCTTGGTCTGATGACCTTTGCCGCGTTCTTCTCACTGACCTTCGGGCAGAATATCGGTCTCAGCGACACAATGAACCTTACTCGAATAATGGACACCGAGTTCGCATCGGACCTGAAGCACATCCTTGTGTCCATTCTTCTCTGGACACTGACCATCGAAGCCGCCGGAGCGGTTCTGCTCTACAACACCTGGTCCGGCCTTGAGACCGGATGGTCCACCGGTGAAACCATCTGGCAGTCCATTTTCCACAGCATCAGCGCATTCTGCAACGCCGGGTTCAGCCTTAACAGCAATAACCTCGAGGGTTTCTCCCACTCACCGGAAACCGGACTCATCATCGGTTCCCTTATCGTTCTGGGCGGCCTGGGATTCATGCTGCTCACCGTCCTGGGGAAATCCTGGCTCAACCGGATAAAAACAGGAAGGAAAAGACCCCTGCCGGTACAGGCAAGGTTCGTTCTGCTCAGCACCGGGATCCTTGTGGCCCTGGCCCTTCTTTTCTTCATCGGAGCTGAGTGGAACAACACCCTGAGGGGAATGACCATTCCACAGAAACTTGGGAACGGCTTCCTTGAGGCGGTTACCCCCCGAACGGCGGGTTTCAACACGGTGCCCACCTCCGAACTGCTGCCCTCGGTGAAGTGGTTCTTCGTAATACTGATGTTCGTGGGGGCTTCCCCCGGGGGAACCGGGGGAGGAGTAAAGACCACGTCCGTGGGTCTTCTGTTCCTTTCACTGAGAAGCCTTCTCCAGAGAAAGAAACAGCCTGAGATCTGGCGGCGGCGTATTCCCGCTTTTGACCTTCAGCGGGCAGGGGCCGTCCTTCTGATGGGAATGGCGACCTTCGGGGTCAGCAGTATGCTTCTGCTCATTACCGAGAACTCAACCGGTCAGTTCCAGGAATCGGACTACATCTTCGAGGCCATGAGCGCCTTTGGAACCGTGGGTCTTTCCACAGGGGTCACTTCGGTGCTGACAACCCCTGGAAGGTGGATAATAATAGTAACCATGTTCATTGGCAGAACGGCCCCGGCAACCCTTGCCGCGGCAACCATAAGGTGCGTACCTCACCGTACAGCTACCCGGAGGACAGGATAACAATAGGGTAGGTTGAATATCATGCAGGAATCACCGAAAAAGATCGCCGTGATAGGCCTTGGCTCCTTCGGAAGCAGCCTTGCGGAAGAACTTGTGAAACAGGGCGCCGAAGTAATGGCCATCGACGCCAAGGAAGAACTCGTGGACAACATCAAGAACACGGTGAACAACGCCATCTGCTTTGACTGCACCAATGAATCCCTCCTCGTGGCCTATGGAATAACGAAGTTCGATCTTGTGGTGGTAGCCATCGGAGAGAACTTCGGAAGCACGGTTACCATCACGGCAATACTCAAGGACAGGAAGGTAAAGGTCTTCAGCAGGGCGAGCAGCGACCGCGAGGAAAAGATACTCAGGGCAATAGGCGCCGATAAGGTCTACCGACCTGAGCACGAGCAGGGAAAATCCCGTGCAAGGGAAATGACCTACACGGGCATAAAGGAGTTCGTCAGGCTGAGGTCAGACATGGAGCTTATAGTGACCAGCCTACCAGAACCATGCTGGGGAAATGATCAGTGAACTGGATATCCGCAGGGTACACGGGGTAAATATCGCCTTCTTCGGGAAAAACTGCCCGATGGAAACTATGAGTACAGGATACCGAATCCCGACGACATACTTGAGCAGGACGACCTTCTATGGCTCATAGGTACCAACAGGAACATGAAGCGGATTCACGAGAACAAGCCCTAGAGCAGCTCCAGCAGTCCGGTGGATTTCAGGGCCACCGATCTTTCGGAGTTTATCTTCACGAACAGTTTCAGGGCAGTTTCCGAGGCGGGGTGTTTCTTGCAGATGGATTTCACCAGGGCGGCCATCGCCCTGGGCAGCTCGGAGGATTCGGCGATGAAGCTCTGGAGGCTCAGTCCCTCGCTGAGGTCGTATTGCAGGGGTTCAAGGGCGGGATACTTCTTCCGTATCTTTTCCACGTAAACAGGCATCAGGCTCCTGCTCTGGGGCCAGACGGGACCGATGCTCTCAAGCCAGGCGTTCACCGAGGCAAGTATCAGGTTGATCTCCCCTATCCCCAGAGCGGATGGTTCCGCAACCGGGCCGTCAAAGAACTCCGCCAGCCCAGACCCCTCCGGTGACTTGAGGAACTGAATGAGTTCTCTGCCCGCTATGGTCCTGCCGGGAAGGAACCCCTTCGATATCTTTCCCTCGCAGATGGGTATAAGGGATATGCCGCCGTTAACATGGAGGCTTATCATGCCGGATTCCCCGGACTTCTTCAGGGACTTGAGTAGCTGAACCAGTTCACCGCTGGAGTTGTCCAGTTCGGTGAGGACAGGCTCTTCGGTGAGGTATTTTATCACCGGGCCAAGGGCCCGTTCATCCAGGAAGTGCAGGGAAAGGTACAGTTCCCTCTTGTCATTCCTTATCATGCTGAGAAAAGAGGCGGAATCAAGGCAGTCGCTTCCGGAGATGTAGTAGGGCTTGCCCTGCCTGAAGATCAGCCTTGTGAATATCCCGTTCCCGTCGGAAACGGACCAGTAGCAGTCCTTCCTGAAGTCCCTGAGTTCAGTTCCCCCTCTGACCAGGGCATCGAGGTTCAGGAAGTGAACCGGCACTCTGTCAAAAAAACTTCTTATGTATGGAAGATCAACTGAGGTATCAGCGTACAAGCCTTGCTATCCTTCCGATCTTGGGCAGACCCTCGCCTGGCTGCCATGACCAGTATGTAACCATTGCCTGTCCCTTGACAAGCTGGAGGTCCAGGGGCCCCATATTCTGCTGTCGCTGGAATGATCGCGGTTGTCCCCCATCATGAAGGCACTTCCTTCGGGAACAATATACACCCAGTTGCCGTTACCATCCCGGACCGTGCCGACCCGTATCTCATCAAAGGCGAGATCCGCCACGGCCCTGTATGCGTAAAGGTCCGCCACTGAATCGGGCCAGCGTTCGTCTATGATGCTGGAATTGATGTTGTCCTGGTGGGCAAGGGCCCAGGGAGAGGGGACTCCGTTAACATAAAGGGTGTCGTTGCTTACCCTTACGGAATCACCCCCAAGGGCCACCACCCGTTTTATGAAGGTAACCTCCTCGTTGGCGGGATACCTGAAAACAATGCTCTCCCCAAGCTCCACAGACCCCGTGGCTGGCATGAGGAGCCATCGGTGATCCCCCCTGAAGTTGTGCAGCAGGGGTGCCATCCGGTCGGAGAAGGGTATCTGCTGACCGTTCTCTGACTTCAGAACAAGCAGATGATCCCCAACGGGAAGGGTGGGAGCCATGCTGGGTGTGGGAATCCTGTAGGCTTCTATGACATATGGTCGGAGAAAACCGAAAAAGACCAGCAGTGCCAGGGCAAGCTGCAGAAACCAGTTGCCGTACTTTTCTACCTTCGGGTTCAAGTTTCCTCCTGTGTATGATGGTGAAAGCGATAATGGCCAACGGAGGGGCAATCGTCAACCAGCTATTGACAGGGAGGGCACGATCCAGCAAAGTTTCATTGTTTAAAACTCACTGTCACAGGAAAGGATATCCATGGATCTCATCACCGCCATCACCGACTTTTCCCCGGGATCGATACCCATTGGAAGAATAGGTCTCTTTGCACTTGGAATACTGGTCTCCCTGGCTCTGCGAAAACTGGTCTGCGCCCTTCTGAAGAGACCCAGGAAGAGAACGGAGAACTTCCTGACGGCACTCCTTTACGGGCTGGCGGGACCAATGGCGTTCCTTGTGGTTTTCACCGGCTTCTACTATTCCCTTCTCATACTGAACCTCCACGGCACGGTGAATCACGTGGCCATGATCATCATACAGCTCCTCCTCACGTTCACCGCCATAAGGGTGCTTTACGTGGTGGTAGACGATGTGGCAAGACAGATGGGCTCCCTCGCCGACGAGACCGAATCGAAACTGGACGACCAGCTGATACCCGTTCTAAGAAAACTGGCCAAGGTGGTTATCGCCGCGGTGGCCATAGTGTTCTTCATGCAGCTCAAGGGCTATCCCGTTACCGGAATAGTTGCCGGTCTGGGCATAGGCGGCCTGGCCTTCGCCTTCGCCGCCCAGGATTCCATTGCGGGTATCTTCGCCTCGGTGGCCCTGTTCCTTGACAGGCCCTTCATGGTGGGCGACTTCATAGAGGTTGGAAGTGTGGTTGGAACGGTGGAGGAGATAGGCCTCCGCTCAACAAGGATAAGGACCCTGGGGAAGACCCTTGTCGCCATACCCAACAAGGAGATCGTCGATTCAACCATCGACAACCTCTCGAAAAGACCCCTTCGCCGGTGCAGCATTTCCATAGGCGTTACCTACGATTCCACAGCGGAACAGATGGAAAAACTGGTGGATAGCCTTCGGCAGATGCTTGTGGACGACGAAATGTCCGAGCACGAGAACTCCTATGTCCACTTCAACACCTTCGGGGACTCCTCTCTGAACGTGGACATGATCTTCTTCATAAAGACCACCGATTACGCCGAGTTCCTCCAGGCGAGACAGAACCTGAACATCAGGATAATGCACATCGTACAGGACCTGGGCCTGGACTTCGCCTTCCCTTCAACCACGGTCTATCTGGAAAAGTAGTGGAAGGCCACAGGCAGCGGCTGCGTGAGAGGTATGTAAGGGCCGGCATAAGGGGCTTCACCGAAAGGGAGGTCCTGGAGCTGGTCCTCACCTACGCCCTTCCCAGGAGGGACACCAGGGATATCTCCCAGGACCTCCTGAAAAGCTTCGGGAGCCTCAGGAACGTTCTCAGACAGCCGCCTTCCTCCCTTACGAAGGTAAAGGGGGTCGGCCAGGCAGCCGCGGTTCTCCTCTCCCTTCTGCAGCAGGTGGTATCCCTGGCGGAGTTTCCCGGAAAGAAGATCACAATTACCGGCCCGGAACAGGTGGCCGACTATCTCAGACAGCGGCTGGGATCACTCAGGAGGGAAAGGTTCAGCGCCCTTCTTCTTAACTCCTCCAACGAACTCATCGCCGAGGTGGACCTCGAGTTCGGAACGGTGAACCGCACCCAGGTCTATCCCAGGAACCTGGTGGAAAAGGTGATAGCCCACAGCGCCTCCGGGGTGATACTGGTTCACAACCACCCCGGAGGCCGGCTGGAACCAAGCAGGGAGGACATCGCCCTCACCAGGAAGCTTGCCAAACTTGGCGAGGAAATGGATTTCCGGGTCCTCGACCACTTCATAGTTACCGACGAGGCGGTCCGGGCCATTGGAAATCAGCAGGGCTGAGAACACCCGTCCGGCGGGCACCACCTTCACCCAGGTACAGGAAGACATCGGCCAGACCCCGGAGTGGTTACGCTGAAACACACCGATTAAGGTCGGGAAGGCTAAAGGGAGAGTTCATCGAAGCTCAGGGTACCCAACGCCCCGGTTGCGCCGTCAACATACCAGAGGGTCCCCCCGGAGCACCTGGGTTTCGTTTCGATCACCCCGGGAGTCGAGGTTACCCTGATGGGGTTCTCCCCGGGTCTTACGAACCAGAGGTCTGCCCCGGTGAGCCAGTGGCCGTCGTCGGTGGACACACAGTAGAATAGCCCTCTGAGCCCGGGGCACCAGCAGGGCTGTTCGCCGTTTCCCACCACCATCAGTGAGCCGTCGGCGGGGAGATAGACTATCTCGCCGGTGAGGGTGGGAGCGATGACATGGCCTCCGGGGGTAACCAGGGGGCATAGAACCTGTAGCCCTGCACCACCCTTTCCCCTCCTGTATCCAGGCAGAGTATCCTCAGCATGTCGTTCATGTCGGTATATGCGGCTGTCCCGCTCTCGACGCTCACATGGAAGGCTGGAACCCCTTCGCTGATAACATCCTTCCACCTGTAGAGGGAACCATTCTTCGTGTACCAGAGATCCCCGGCAGAATCCAGCCAGGGAGCCCCGGTCCTGCCAGGGGACACCACGGAGGTTTCACCGGTGAGGATGTCCGTTTCCAGAAGCCCCCGGGACGAGGAAACGCAGTATATCCTCAACTCGCCAAAGGCAATGTAGCTGAACCTCTCACCGGGCTCCGCCTCAAGGGTGAAGACCATTTCACCACCCTGGGAAACCACGGACAGTGAAGAACCGCCATCAACCGCCATGGCCGCAAGTCCGCCGGAGGCGGCAAGGCTTTGTATACCGGTTATAACGGCGAGAAGATGCAGACCCATAAGAAAACCTCCCCCGGGAGTTGATTATAATAAAGACACTGTAAGGCAATACACCAATCCAGGAGATGAAGATGAACCCTTCAAGAAACACCCTGTTCCTTTCCATGTGCCTTCTGATCCTTGCCTCCTGTTCCACCAAGGAGGCACCGCCGAATGTGCTCCTCCTGATAATCGACACAGTGAACGCGAAGCACCTTGGCTGCTATGGTTACGAAAGGAACACCTCCCCCTTCATCGACAGTCTGGCATCCTCTGGAATAAGGTACGCCAACTGCCAGGCCCAGGCCCCCTGGACCCTGCCGGGAACAGCCACCATACTCACCGGCCTCACCGAGAGAAGCCACGGCTGCAGCAGGTATGGCGGTGTCTCCCATGGTCTCGATCCCGAGGTCCCCACACTGGCTTCCATCCTGGGTTCCAGGGGATACACCACCGCCACATTCGTGAACAACGGATATCTGGGCCCTGACTTCGGGCTGGACAGGGGTTACGGAAGCTACTGGATGGGAAAGGACAGCATTGACTATGCCCATGTCACCATGGATTCCGCAATGCACTTCCTTGACACCCTGGCCACAGGAAGGCCCTTCTATCTGAAACTTCACCTCATAGACCCCCACCTGCCCTATGATCCCCCGGCCCCCTTCGACACACTTTTCAAGTCAACGGGAACCGCCGGTTACACCGTCTGGCCGTCCTCCTCGGAGCTCTGGAGCCGCCAGGCGGTTATAGACCACATGAGGGCCATGTACGACTCCGAACTCCGATGGACCGACAGCCAGCTAGAAAGGCTTTTCAGCACCTCCGTGACAAAGGGCTGGTTGAGAACACATTGATAGTCCTGGTTGCGGACCACGGCGAGGAGTTCATGGAACACGGGGACTGGGGCCACTCCCACAACCTCTATCAGCAGGCCCTCCATGTACCCCTCATCATCACCGGCCCCGGTCTGGGAACCGGAGTGGTGGAACACAGGAACGCAGGGCAGTTCGATGTGCTTCCCACCATTCTCGACTATCTCGGTATACCGGCTCCCGAGCACACCGAGGGGATAAGTCTTCTGGGGGAGATACCGGAGAACAGGATCATCCCCTCAAGCGGAGTTCTGGCAGACACCGCATCCGCCTCGGTTCTCTCCGGGTCCATCAAGGTTCTCTGGTACGTGGAACCGGACTCAGCGGAAACCTACGACCTGGCGTCGGACCCTGAAGAAACCGAAGCCCTCCCGCTGGACAGCCTTCTCTTCGAGGCTGTAACCGACTACTGGGCCTGGCCGTGCATATGCACCCCCACCGCCTTTGAAGAAAAGGTGATCGAGCAAAAAAGACTGGAGAGTCTGGGCTACATCAGATAGGATTCCATTCAAAATGTCCGACATCACCCTTTCAGGTGGGTGAACATACCTGTATGTCGCCGCCTTCCGGGCAGCTATGATCTACTCTGTGAGAGCTCGGCCCATTGCTGCCTTTGTTCCGGCCTGTGGGCATGCCAGTTACCCCTCTGGTCACGGCCGAGCTTAAGGCATTTGAGGAACAGTTCCCCGGTCCCCGCCTCTTTGTAAGACTCCTCCAGCTCTTTCATGGAGTAACTGAACTCATATGTCTCGACCTGTGGATTCCCCGTTTCCGGAAATGAGAGGACCATGAAGGTTCCCCCGGAGGGAAGTGTTCCCCCGCCAACTGAGCCCGGGTTTATGATAAGGCCGCCGGGACGCCTAATCACCAGGGGTGTGTGTGTGAACCCGCAGGCGAGGATATCCGCCCCGGACCTGTTCAGAATGGCGTCGTATACCTCTGCCGGGGCATTCTCAGGAAGGCCCTGGGACTGTCTGCCGGGCAGGCCGTGAACGCAGTGGAAGGTCCGCTTGCCCACCTGGAACCTCAGTTCCTCGGGAAGACCCTTGAGCCACTTCCTTCCCGGAGGGATATGCTCTCCAGGTCCACTGAAAGAACTCCGCCGCCAGGTTCCTCCAGTGGGGGTTAAGGTACTCCTCGCCGGTTGTGTCCCTCCGCCTGGCCGCAGCCCTGTCGCAGTTGCCCTGGACACAGTCTGTTCCGCTGTCCCTGAGAAGCTCTATGACACCTTCGGGGTCGGGACCGTAGTGGACCAGGTCCCCAGGCATACGGTTGTTTCCACCCCTATGGAGCCGATCCTTTCAAGGGCCGCCCTGAGAGCTGGCAGGTTGCCGTGTATATCGGAAAGAAAGCTATTCGCAAATCATCGTTCCTCTCTGTTCTGTTTCAGCTGGGAATATACAAGGTGCCGGAGGAGACTACCGGAAGAGGAACCTGTCGGAAATCCCCTGAAGGGGTCGCCACCGCTCCGGGGGGGTGTATGAGAGTCTGGCCAGTTCTTCCCCGGAGCCGCTTTTCACCAGTTCCCTCACATGGCTTCCCCCTGCGAGGATGTCGATGGGCATTTTGTCGTATTCGTACTCGTAGGGGGAGGATTCCAGCGGGTCTGGACAAGGGTGAAGCAGTATTCCAGTATTCCCAGGGCTGCCAGAAAGGGTCTGAAGGCTTGGGGATCCGTTATGTGTATTTCCGCCCCGCCGCACTTGTACCCGCTGTGCTTGTTGAAGGTGGGAATGAAGAAATGGGGTCTGAGAACCGCTCCCTGCACATACCTGGAGCCGTTCAACCGGTTGCAGAGCCTCCAGGGGTCTACCCAGGGCGCACCGAATACCTGGAAGGGTCTGGTGGTTCCCCTGCCCTCTGACAGGTTGGTGGCCTCAAGGAGGCACATGCCGGGATAAACCAATGCGGTTTCCCTTGTCGGCATGTTCGGGGAGGGCATGACCCATGGGGGGGGGGTTGGGAAGGCTGAACACCTTCGGCCGGGGGATCCCGTCGAAGTCGGCGAAGAACAAGGCCAGTTCCCCGGTGGATAATCCGTGTCGCACTGGAATGGGATACATTCCCACGAAGGATGAAAAGGCCGTGTCCAGTACAGGGCCCTCCACCAGCCTGTTCCCCAGGGGGTTGGGGCGGTCGGTCACCGCCACCGGTATGTCAAGCTCAGCACACCTGCGCATGGTGAGGGCCATGGAGTAGATGTATGTGTAGTAGCGGCTGCCAACATCCACAAGGTCGATAAGCACCCCGTCCGCCCCGGACAGCATGGAGTCTGTGGGCACCCGGGTGTTCCCGTAGAGGCTGTACACTGGAACGCCGTATTCCGGATGGGTGTACCCCTCCCATTCTATCATATTGTCCTGGGTCTCTCCCCAGAAACCGTGCTGGGGGCCCATTACTCCGTGAAGCACACCCCATTGGTGCAGTTCATCAAGGGTGGACCTGAACCGGTGATCCACGGCGGCGTAGTGTGACAGGAGACATATCTTTTCCAGGGAAGGTTTTCCCGGGTGAGTATTTCGTTATTTTCCATGGACGAAGAATATGAAAGGCGCAGTTTTTCCGCAATGGATGAAAGGAGCAGGGAGTGAACGTTTTCAGCCAGACCTTCGACGCTGTAAAGACCAGCTGGGGCATTCTCATGGCGGATAAGGAGCTGATAATCTTCCCGGCCTGTCGGGAATACTGTGCCTCCTCGTGAGCGCCAGCTTCTTCTTCCCGATTTCCGCCTCGGGGCAGCCTGTTGAAGAACTCTACGAAACGAACCGCGCCGGCTTCCTGGTTCTGACATTCCTTTTCTACTTCGCCAACTACTTCCTGATAACCTTCTTCAACTGCGCCGTCATAGCCTGCGCGGAGATACGGATGGCAGGGGGGAACCCCACGCTGGCCGATGGCTTCAGGGCCTCCTTCGCCGTAACCAGCTACATAGCCATGTGGGCCATGGTGGAGGCCACAGTGGGGCTGATCCTCAGAATGTTCCGGGGCAAGGGGCGAAGAAGCCTGATAACAGGTTCCCTGGGAACCATGTGGACCATGGCGGCATTCTTCGTTCCCCCGAGGATGGTCATCGACAGGATCGACCCATTCACAGCGCTGAAAAGTGCCTGGAAGGATCTGAAGGGGAACTGGGGTCACCAGCTTGTGGGGGTGTAAGCTTCGGGCTGCTGGGGTTCCTGGCTGCCCTTCCCGCCCTTGCCCTTCTCTTCTCATCCGGTTTCCAGAGCCCCGGCGCACTGATAGCCGCCGGTGTCTGGCTGCTTCTTGCAACCCTGATCATATCAACCCTGAGGCCGTTTTTCAGGCCTCCCTGTATCTCAGGATCAGGGGCTGAGTTCAGCGGAAGGGTATGACGTCTCCCTGGTTCAGGAAAACGGTTCCCGGATGGATCACGTCGGCCTCGGCGGCTATCTCCCCGGCGAACCAGGGCTTCATGTGGAACACATAGACGGGGATGTCCGGGCTGTTCAGCTTACGCAGTTCATCGGCGGCCAGGGAAGGGGACAGATGGTCCGACGCCAGGGCGATGCTTCTGCTGGAATCGGGGAAGGAAACCTCGATGAAGACACCGGAGGGGGTGCCCTCGGCCCTGGCCCTCTTCCAGATGGTGTCCGTGGGCCCGGTGTCCCCTGAATAGACCATCAGCCCGCCGTCGGCCCTGAAAGGAAGCCCCTGGCCCCTGCGGGATGGTTCACAGGAACCGCCATGGCCTCCACCCCCCCTGGAAGCTCCACCCACACTTCGTCGGGAAGCACCCTGTATTCGAGAAGCGGGGCGCCGGCGGTTTCGATCTTGGTGAAGTCCGGCCAGATAAGGCCGTTCATGTAGTGGGTCTTTACTATGGAAATGCAGGCTTCGCTTCCCATGACCACCAGGGGACGGTTCCTCGTGTGAACCATGGAATCCAGTATGAAGCCCAGATCGAGTATGTGGTCGAGGTGGGCGTGGGTCAGGATCACCGCGTCCACTTCATTAAGTTCCTCCGGTGGTATGAAGGAGGCGCTGCCTGCGTCGATGAGCACCCTGGGGCCAAGCCTCATGCAAACGATGCGGTCAACGGCGTTCTTTGAACCGGCGGCACCGGTAACCTCAATGTACATATACGACACTCCTCATTTTACCACCCTGGGAAGCAGCGGGCTTATCCCGGTTACCACCTCATAGTTTATTGTATTCATCCACCCGGCCATGAGTTCGGCGGATATCTCCTCGTCGCCGGACCTTCCAAGGAGCACAACCTCGTCCTCGAGTTTTACCCCGGGTATGTCGGTGACATCCACCATGCACAGGTTCATGCAGATCCTTCCCAGGACCGGAGCCCGCCTGCCCTTCACCAGAACCCAGCCTGTGTTGCCCAGGGACCTTCTGTATCCGTCGGCGTAGCCCACGGGCAGGACTGCTATACGTGTGGTCCGGGTGGTGCGGCAGGTGCAGCCGTAGCCTACGAAGCTTCCCCGGGGAACATCCTTCAGCTGAACCGCCCGGGTCTTCCAGGAGAGCACCGGCGCGAGGTCAGGCATGCGAACACCCATGGATTCAGCGGAAAGACGGGTTTCCCTTGAGGGCCACAGTCCGTAGAGGCCGATCCCCGTTCTAAGCATGGAAAAGTGTGTCTTTGAGAAAAGAATGGCAGCGGCGGTGCAGGCAGTGTGTATCACCGGGGGTCTGATACCGTTCCCGCCCAGGTATCCAGAACCTCCTGGAACCTGCTGAGCTGACTGCCTGCGTACTGGTGGTCGAGTGTATCCTCGATGTTGGCGAAGTGGGTGTAAACCCCCTCGAGCACCGTTCCGGGAATGTCCGTAAGCCGACCGGCAAGGGCAGTGGCGTCTTCGGGAAGGACTCCCTGGCGCCATGTTCCCGTTTCCACCTTCATGTGAACTATCAGTTCTTTTCAGAAGGGGGAAGCGAAGAAATGGCGGTGGCGGTCTCGAAGTTGCACACCATGATCCGGAGGTGGGCCTCTCTGGCCTCGGACAGCCTTGCCAGGGGAACATGCCCCAACAGAAGCACAGGCCTGTTCTCCCCCAGGGCCCTTATCTCGAGGCCCTCTTCAAGGGAATTCACCGCAAGCCAGCCTGCTGAGGGAAGCAGGGGAAGCATCTCACTCACTCCGTGGCCGTAGGCATTGCTTTTCACCACTGCGCAGTGAATACCTCGGAAGCCGTGGCCTCTTCTTATTTCCGCCAGGTTGCGGTCCGGCGACCCGGCGCTGAGTTCCACCCATACCAGACTGCTCATGCAGGTAGAATACGCCAATAAAACCAGTTATGCAAGGAACCCTCCGGTGTGGTTATATTGACCGAAATTGAATGGAGGAAAACATGACCACCGTAAGATTTCTGCAGGCGGACAGCATGACCGGGGAAGGCTTCCAGGAACTTCTCTCCCCATTTAAACCGGTGTCACCGGAGGGCAGCCGGGAGATGGTGGCTGTAAAACTGCACCCGGCGAGGAGGGGAACGGCTCCTTTGTTTCTCCGGGCTCGTGGGATGGTGCTGGATGCCCTTGACTTCCGGAAAGACGCACCTTCCTCACCGACACAACGGTCCTCTACGGCGGCAGGCGTATGTGCGCCCCGGATTATGTTGCCCTTGCCCACGCCCACGGCTTCGGCATGCCGGATTTTCCCCCATTCATCGTTGCCGACGGCCTTACGGGTACCGAGGAACACAGGGTCAAGCTGCCCGGACACTGCGAAACAGGTACCGCAAGGCTTGCGGGGATCCTGGCCAGAACCGGCAAGGCGGTCATGATAAGCCACTTCAAGGGACACCTGCTGGCGGGTTTCGGGGGGGCCATCAAACACCTGGGAATGGGCTGGTCCGCCAAGGCGGGAAAACTCTACCAGCACTCATCGGTACTTCCCTCGATAAAGGCGGATAAATGCACAGGCTGCCGTGCATGCCTTCCTGTCTGCGGTTCCGGGGCAATCACTCACCGTGGGGAAACGGTCTACATAGATCAGAAAGCCTGCACGGGCTGCGGCGAGTGCCTCCAGGTATGCCCTGTGGGGGCCATTGGCATAAGATGGAACCAGGAAGCGGACGCCTTCATGGGTAGAATGACGGAATACGCCCTGGCGGCCACCATGGCGGTGGAGATCCCGGTCTATGTAAACTTCCTCACGAAGATATCACCGGACTGCGACTGCATGAAGAACGAAGGACCACCCATGGTGGCGGACATTGGAGTGCTTGCCTCCACCGACCCAGTTGCCATAGACCAGGCCTCCCTGGACCTTGTCACAGCGGCGGAACCCCTGGGAGACAATGCCCCTGCGGGAAGTGACAAGTTCCTGGGAGTGCGCCGGGACCGGGACGGCTCGAAACAGCTGGAAATCGGTGAGAGGATCGGTCTCGGCAAAAGGGAATACCGTCTGGAAAAGGTGGTTGTTTGACAGGCGGGACAAAAGCCGCGGTCCTCATGACCGCGGCTGCCCTTTTTCTTTCCCTTGTACCCCTGGCGGTTCAGCTGGTGCCCGGGGACTCAGGAATAACCACCAGCCAGAAGCTGGTCGCAAGGGGTTCAGTGGCGGCCCTGGTAACCCTTGTGCTTCTGCGAAGAAGGGGAATATCCCTCTTGTCCCACCGTCCGCCGCTTCTTTTTCTGAGAAGCGCCCTGGGGACCCTGGGAATGGTCTGCTACTTCTACGCCCTGGAACACCTTCCCATGTCAAACACTGTCACCATGAACAAGCTCAGCCCCTTTTTCGTTATCCTTTTCTCGTGGATCTTTCTCGGCGAAAGGCTCAGGCCGGTACAGGTACTGGCAATGATCACAGCCTTTTCCGGGGTTGCCCTGGTGGCGGGACCCGGGAGCATGACACTGTCAACGGCGGTGCTCCTGGCCCTTGCTTCGGCGGTCTTCGCCGGGGCGGCCTACACCACCCTCAGGGCCCTGAGGAGATACGACTCTCCTCTGCTGATAGTATTCTGGTTCAGCCTGTTCTCTGTTGCTGTGTTCCTGCCTCCCGCCATATCAAAAGGGACCGTCCCCGGCTGGAACGCCCTTCTTCCCCTGGCGGGGATAGGGGTGGCGGGGGTTACCGGACAAATCCTCATGACCGCCGCCTACAGATACGCCGAGGGGGGCAAAGTTGCTGTCTACGGCTACCTCAGCGTGGTTTTTGCCATTCTGTGGCAGGTTGCGGTTTTGGAGAAATGCCCCCCGCAGCGGTGCTGGCCGGAGCTGTTCTGGTGATGGCGGGGGGCTTCATCAACTACAGGTTCGCCTAGCGGATCAGCACCGCCCTGGCTGCGGACACGGAACCACCGCGATGGAACCTCACATAGTAAACGCCGTCGGACACATCCCCGCCGGGGGTCCATTCCATGAGCCCGGAGGCATCTGAACCGCCGCTGTGGACCAGCCTTCCAGCGGAATCGTAAACGCTGAACACCGTTTCCGGCTCACCGGCGAAGACCATGGAGCTACTGAAGGGATTGCCGCTGACCATACCGGGAACCGAAGGGGATGATGAACCCCCCTCTACACCGGTGGAGTTCACCGTGTAACCGTTGAACCATGTTCCAGGGGCGTACTGCGGATGGGCGGACACCCTGCCGGAGGAATCCTCAGCCTTATGTAGTAGTCCACGAAGTCGCCGTTGGACTGACCGGGGATCGCCGCGGTGTAGTTGCCGGAACCGGCGGATGTCATGGTGACCTGTGAGAAGGACCCGGAGTTGACCCTGTAGTAAACCTTTGCTGAAACCAGGGAGTTGGCGGGGTTTGGCCTTATGAATGCGGTTATCTCAACCGGGAAGCCGGACTGCTCCGGAGCCACCGGGGTGTGGAGGACCTCCAGCATGTATCTGTCAATGACATTCCTGCTTCTGCAGTGGAGGGCATCGGTGTTCTCAAAGCCGGAGTAGTAAACCGGCGTGATGTTGTACCCGGGGATGGCTTCGTTGAAGGCCAGTTCCGCGGCGGAATCGTTACCGGTGTTCCACACCGGCATGTAGTAGGTGTCGTTGTGAAGAAGGCCGTTCACATAGCCCTCGGTGCCGCTGGAGAAAACCCTGTAGACATTCCATGGATAACCGTACTGGCAGTTGGTTTCCGCTATGAGGTCCGCGGCGGCTTCCAGGGCGGCGTAGTCTCCATGGGAAGGGGGCACCTGAAGGACCATTACGCGGTCGGGGCTGAGCATTTTCGCCCAGCAGTCGATGTGGTTGATGTAGCTGCTCTGGGGGTCGTCGTAAACCCTGTACTCGGAAACTCCCAGGTACTCCTCCATCTGCGAGTGCACCCAGGCAACCTGATTACCGTTGTCGTTGTACACCTCGTCCTGGGACATGGACTCGCCGAGACCCCCGGACATGTAGTTCCCTCCGGTATGAACGATGGAGGATGTATAGACCGGAATACCCCACTGGTCGCCTATTACCTGGGGTATGAGATCGTCGAGGGGCCGGGGTCTGTTATAGGAATAGTTGAAGATGCCCTGGGTTCCGTCGGGAAGGGTGATGAACCAGGGTCCGTAGTCCCTTACCCAGATGGAGTTGGTCGGGGCCACGATGAAATCGGTGTTGTCCATGTTGACCCCGGCGGAGGTCAGGGATGACTGGGCCGAAGCATGCTGGGAGGATGAAACGATTACCCATAGTTCCCCGCTGTTGGAAACGTCGATGAGAAAATCGTAGGGAACGCCCAGCGGCCAGCGGACCATTACTCCGGTTGACGGTTCGAACTCGGCGGGGTTCCGTACCCCGGAAGGAGGAGGGTCGGACCTCTCCAGGTATGTGCCGATCTCCCCTGCCCTGGTAAGCTCCTCTTCGGTGAAACCGATGGGGAGGAGCTCCTCGGTTCCGCACAGGGATAACTCAGCCCCGGCGGCCAGTGCCGCTGAAGCCATCACAGCGATCAAAACAGCTGAAATTCTCATCTGGTTTCCTTCATTCTTCTGTGGCGGGGGAAAAGTATATTACATTAACAATTTCAACAGAACTGGAGTTCCAAATATGGAGAAACATATAGTGTTCAGCCTTACGGCAACAGTGCTGTGGGGTTTCTGGGCAATTCTCGTGAAAATATCCTCAACCCGAATGGGCCACTGGCCCTCCATTCTGATCTATACCCTCTTCTCAGTGGTGACCGTGGCCCTTCTTTTCATGGGACTGGGGCAGAACCTCCGGTCGGTGGACGCCACCGGGGTGCTGATAGCCGGAGGGGCCGGCATACTGGGCGGCCTTGCCTTATTTTCTTCCAGAAAGCCGTTGCCTGCGGCCCGGTGAGCACCTCAACGGCTCTTTCCGCCCTCTATCCGGTCCTGGCGGTGGTTTTCGGGATCTTCGTCCTGAAGGAAAACCCCTCGGTAACCAATCTGGTGGGGATCATGCTCGCGTTAGCCGGGGGAATACTCATCTCAATTTGATATTCGGTCTTTTCCGTTGTATTTTACCAGAGTATTCTCGAATTTCAAACCTTAAAGAAGGGTAATTCCAAATGGCTGTTCCATTCCTGGACCTGAAAGCCCAGTACCATGAGATCAAGAACGAGGTCAAGCCCGAAATAGAAGAGGTCATGGAAACCTGCTACTATGTCCTTGGCCCGAAAGTAAGGAACTTCGAGGAGAAATTCGCAGATATCTGTTCCGCCAGGCACTGCATAGCCCTTTCCAGCGGCACGGCGGCGGTCCACGGAATGATATGGGCGGCGGACCTCCCGGCGGGGAGCGGCCTGATAACACCTCCCAATACCTTCACCGCAACCGCCGAGGGGATCGTCCTGGCGGGTCATGTTCCCGTATTCGTGGACGCCGAGGCCGAAACATGGAACCTTTCCCCGGAAGCAACCGCCGAGTTCCTTGAGTCCTGCTCTTCCTCGGGGAAACCGGTGGACCCGAAAACCGGTGCGGTGATAAGGGGAATAGTGGGGGTGGACCTCTACGGCCATGCCGCGGATTATCAGGCCCTTCAGACCATAGCCGACGATTACGGGCTCTTCCTTTTTGAGGACGCCGCCCAGTCACACGACGGCTCAAGGGGAGGCAAGTCCACGGGAAGCTTCGGAAATGCAGCCAGTTTCAGCTTCTACCCCGGTAAGAACATGGGAGCCTGGGGAGAAGGCGGCGCGGTAACCACATGCGACGACGCCCTTGCTGAAAGGATGAGGAGCCTCCGCGACCACGGCTCCAGCGAAAAGTACTACTACAGGGCAATAGGGCACAACTACCGGATGAGCGCCTTCCAGGGAGCCGTACTGGGTGTAAAGACGAAGTACATACACCGCTGGAACGACCAGCGCATAAATGCCGCGGCCAGGTATTCCGAACTGCTTAAGGACCTTCCCCTTAAGCTGCCTGTAACCTCCGGGGATACCAGGCATGTCTTCCACCTCTACGCCGTTCACACTCCTGTCCGCGACGAACTGAGAAGCTATCTGGCCTCCAGGGATATCGGCGCTGGTCTCCACTACCCCGAACCCCTCCACACACAGAAGGCCTACGAGTACCTGGGATACTCCAGGGGAGATTTCCCCCTTTGCGAAAAGAACGCCATGGAAAACCTCACACTGCCCATGTTCCCCACGATCACCCCGGATCAGCAGCAGGAGGTAGCCAGGGCCATCGAGGACTTCTTCAGAAAGGGTTAACTTGCCTACAGCAAGGGTCTTGACGCTGAACAAAAGGTATTATGCCGCAGGGGTTGTCATTGACCTGGCAACGGTGGCGGTTTCCCTGCTTCTGGCGGTGTTCCTTCGTTTCGGACATTTGTGGGCCTTTCCCCTTTCCGAGTACATGGGAACCGGAGCCTTTTTCTTTCTGGGCTGCTACACCACTTCGGTGGTGGAGAACCTCTATTCCGTGCGAACCACCCTCAACAGGCCGATGCTTCTCTACCGCACCATGCGGATGGTGTTCATCGTAACCGGCGCTTTCATGCTGGTGGTCTTTCTTTTCAACGGTGCAAGATACGTGTTCATAGACAGCAGGTTCGTTCTGGTGTTCAACATGTTCATCTTCATGCTTCTCACCCTCATGAACAGGCTCTTCCTTCTTCCCTCGCTCTTCGAGGCCTTCTACGGCGGCAAACGAAGCAGCAGGTCCAATCTGCTCATCGCGGGTAATCCCTCAAAGAACAGAAAGATATCCGCCCTGCTCAGGAAGTCGAAGATATACGCCACCGGGGAGCGGGTACTTCAGTGGCCCGACCCCCTTCCGGATTCCCCGGAGGGAATAACCTCGGCGGTAATGGAACAGATGGAGGAAAGGAAATGCCGGGGCGTAATACTTCTTTTTGACAAAAGGCACACTGTGAACTGCATCGCCGAAACTTCGGTGATGTTCAACGACCTCCAGGTCCCCTTCGTCATCTATGGGGAGGAGATACTGGACCTGGGCTATTTCGACCCCTGGTTCAGCCTGAACGACTACGGCGCCCTTACCTTCATGAAAAGGGGCCGAAGGCCCGGTGTTGTGACCATGGGCAGGTTCTACGACCTTCTCATTGCCGGGGGATCACTCATCCTCCTTTCCCCTGTGCTGCTCCTCGTTGCCCTTGCGGTGAAGCTCACCAGCCGGGGGCCGGTGCTTTTTCGCCAGGAAAGGGTGGGAAAGAACGGCAAGACCTTCGGCTTCCTTAAGTTCAGGTCAATGAAGGTGGGCGCCAGCAACGCCGAGGAGCACAGGAAGTATTTCAGCGACTATGCGAAGGGAATAAGCGCGGAAACCGACGAAGACGGGGAAACCTACAAGCTGGACCAGTCCTCCAGGATCACCACCGTGGGCAGGCTTATCAGGAAGACCTCACTGGACGAGTTTCCCCAGCTTTTCAATGTTCTGAAGGGGGAAATGGCCATCGTCGGCCCGAGGCCCTGCATTCCCTATGAACTTGAACACTACCGCGGGTGGCAGCGCAGACGGTTCATGGTGCGCCCGGGGCTCACGGGGATATGGCAGGTTTACGGTAGAAGCAGGCTTCCCTTCGACAAGGCCCAGTTCCTGGACTTCCTGTACACCATCGACGCGTCCCACTCACTGGACTTCAGGCTCATCGTAAAAACCGTTCCTGTGGTTCTGTTTGGAAAGGGCGGGTTATAAGCCGGTGTGGCTCACCCAGGTGCGTTCGAGTATCCAGCCTGCCAGAACTCCTTCGTCAAGCCCCTGCTGCATTCTTTCCACGGCGCTGAAGACGTCCTCTCTGAACAGAATGAGGGATGCTTCGGGAATGTCCACCTGAAGGCCCAGAACGGGCCATCCCGCGGCAATGCTGTCAGCCAGAAGGAAGAAAACACCGCCGTAGTGCTTCAGAAGTGAGTCTCCCATGGCAAGGCTTCCCTCCATGCCAACGGTGAGAAGCTCTTCGGTGACCGTTGCCGAATGGACCGGGATACCCCTTGAGACGCAGTCCTCTACGATACCCGCGGAGGCCGCGGAAAGCAGGGAAACAAGCAAAAATGGGAAAAGCTTCACGAAACCTCCGTTATTTTTTTCTTTTCAGGCTTCACAGGGTGCATAATACTAATATGCATACAGGGTGTAAACGGTTTGGGCTTTATGGCCCTTGTTGTATATTCCTCCCATGGCAATTCTATCGGTTTTTCTTGCGGCTGTCTGCGCCCTGGCCGGGACCGGGGCTGTGGACACCGACACATTCTGCTCAGTGGACAGGGAGATAGCTGGTCTCATGGATTCCTGGATCGCCCTTCCACAGGAGGATACCGGCGGTCTTCTCACCGCGGGCATAGCCCTCATGAGGGCAGAAGCCGCATACACATCCGCCGTTTCCATGGACACAGGCGATCTCCCGGAAGAGGTCGCCCGCCGCTGGTCCGGTTACCTTAAGGCCTCGGCGGACTGCATATGTACATTCAGAATGGCCCTTTCCAGCGCCGGGAACCCCGGCACCGAAGATATCCTGATAGCTTCCTTCACCAGGTGGGAAACCAGCGGTGAGGATTTTTTGAACTCAGTTCAATCCACGAGGTAATAATTATGAGTTTTGTGCGCGATGAAGGTACATGGAAAGTCAAAACAGGCCACGCCCGTATGCTCAAGGGCGGGGTCATCATGGATGTGGTCAACGCCGAACAGGCGAAAATTGCTGAAGATGCCGGTGCTGTGGCGGTTATGGCCCTTGAACGTGTCCCGGCGGACATAAGGGCCCAGGGCGGCGTCGCCAGGATGTCCGATCCCGACATGATAAGGGGCATTCAGAAGGCGGTTACCATTCCGGTAATGGCAAAGTGCAGGATCGGGCACTTCGTCGAGGCCCAGGTCCTGGAAGCCCTTGAGATCGATTTCATAGACGAATCCGAGGTCCTCACCCCGGCGGACGAGGCAAACCATGTGAACAAGTGGGATTTCAAGGTCCCCTTCGTCTGCGGAGCAACGGTTCTCGCGGAAGCCCTCCGCCGTATCGCTGAAGGGGCGGCAATGATCAGGACCAAGGGCGAGGCGGGAACAGGCAATGTGATCGAGGCCGTCCGCCACGCCAGATCGGTGCTGGGGGATATCAGGAAACTGCAGGCTACACCCTTCGAGGAGCTCATGTCCCTGTCGAAGAACATGGGTGCCCCCTACGAGCTTGTAAAATATGTCCACGAGAACGGCAGCCTTCCCGTTGTGAACTTCGCAGCCGGTGGTGTGGCCACCCCCGCCGACGCGGCTCTCATGATGCAGCTTGGCGTCGACGGAGTGTTCGTGGGCAGCGGTATCTTCAAGAGCGGGAATCCCTCGGTCCGGGCAAAGGCAATAGTGGAGGCGGTGAGCCAGTTCGACAAACCCGATGTGATCGCCAGGGTAAGCGCAGGTCTGGGCGAAGCCATGGTGGGAATAAACATCTCCGACATCCCGGATAACCAGAAGATGGCCCAGCGGGGCTGGTAGTGAAACCCGTCATCGGTGTTCTTGCCCTTCAGGGCGGAGTTCGCGAGCATGTGAACATGCTGGTTTCCATAGGCTGTGAAACCCGGGAGGTCCGTCTTCCCGGGCATCTTTCCAAAATAGAGGCCCTTCTCATTCCCGGCGGCGAATCCACCGCCCTGATAAAACTCCTCAGGCGCTGGGATCTGGTGGAGCCTGTGAGGGAAATGGTCCTCGATGGACTGCCCGTCTGGGGTACATGCGCCGGTTCCATACTCCTCGCAGGGGATGTAACCGAGAAGGAACACGACGTGATGCAGGACACCCTTAACCTTGCTCCGGTCCGGGCGGTCAGGAACAGCTTCGGCAGGCAGGTTGCCAGTTTCCAGGAAGACCTCACCGTTGAGGGGCTTTCTGAAACATACCCCGGTGTCTTCATAAGGCTCCCCTTCTGATACCCCTGGATCCCGGGGTTCAGGTCCTTTCCTCGGTAAGGAGGGTGCGGTGTTCCTCCGCTACAGGAATGTCTGGCTGGCAAGCTTCCACCCGGAGCTCACCGACGATGCAAGGATACACAGCCTGTTCCTGAGGGAATCCGGAATTGGGTCTTAAACCCGATACGGAATGCAGGGAATGCTTCAGAAGGGGTTTCACCGACTATGTCACCAGGGCGGGGCTCTCCACCGGGAACTACGACGAGTTCATAAGGCTGGTGGACGGAAACCTTGACAGGGACTGCCCGCCCCCAATTGCCGGAGCCGATTCATGGGCGCTTCTCAGAAGGATCTCACTGACGGGTTCCGACATCTTCCTGGAGGAGAAAAGGGATTTCACCAGGAAGATGCTTTCGGTATACCCCGTGATAAAGGACCGGTACATGAACGGTCCGGAACCGGCGAAACGGGCCCTTGGAGCCGCCACCTGGTGCAACCTGCTGGATGTGGGCCAGGGAAGGCCCCTCCCTGAGCCGGAAGAACTGATGAGGATCTTCGATGATCCTCTGGAAATGGACGAAAGGAACGGTTTTCTGGAAGGGCTCCGGGGGGCAGGGACTCTGCTCGTTCTGGGGGACAACGCCGGTGAAACGGTAATGGACAGGTTGTTCCTGGAACTCAGCGGCTTCACTGGAGAGCGGTACTACATGACAAGGGCAGAACCGGTGATGAACGATGCGGTAATGGAGGATGCCCTGGCGGCGGGGCTGGACAGCCAGGCTGCTCTGCTGTCCAGCGGCACGGATTTACCGGCGGTGGTGCCCGACCTCCTCAGCGGAAGGCCCCTTGAAGTTTTCTCGAAAGCTGATATTGTTCTCGCAAAGGGCCAGGGAAACCTGGAGGGTCTTTTCGGCCTCGGCGACCAGAGGGTGTATCATTCATTCGTGGTGAAATGCCCCGTGGTCTCCAGAGCCACCGGCGCGTCCATGGGAAGCGCGGTTTCAGCCGCTTTGCGAAGGGGGAGGAATAGATGCCCATATACGAGTATTTCTGCAGGGAGTGCAACACCATATTCCAGTTTCTCATGAGGGGGACCGCAGCGAAGGTGAGCTGAAGTGCCCCAGGTGTTCCGGGGCGGCCTGAGAAGGGTCATGAGCACCTTCTCCACAACCTCTTCCAGGAGCAGATCCGACGACGACATGGCCGCTGACCTGGCGGACATCGACGAGAACGATCCCAGGTCCATGGCGAAGGCCGTTCGAAAAATGGCCGATGAAATGGGTGAAGACCTGGGCCCCGAGCTGGAACACGCCCTGAACAGGCTCGAGGCCGGGGAAGACCCTGAAAAGATAGAACAGGAGCTCGAGGAAATGGGCTTCGGCGAGGGTGAAATGTCTGGGATGGGCGCCCCGGGCCCCTCCAGGGACCCGGGCCTGTACTGACCGCAGTCAGCTCCCCAGGGATCTCTCCATTTCCAAGGCTGCCTTCTCTCCCGAGAGAAGCATGCCCCCGAAGATCGGTCCCATCCTGTTCCCCCGCCATGGGCGCAAGCGCTCATTCCGCTTACGAACAGCCCCGGATGAACCTCACCTGTATACTCCAGAGTGTGCTTCTCCCCTTCTATCACATTCAGGCTTCGCTCTCCCGGCACGGAAAGTTCCTTTCTGTTCCTTGCGGCGAACTTCGACACAATGAAAGCAGGGTGGCCGGTGGCGTCCAGAACACACTGTGCTTCAGCCATGAGCGGGTCGATGTACATGCCCAGTTTCAGGGCGGGGGTCCAGTTTATGACCACCCCGTTCACCCTGTCCTGAGGGTCCACGCTCACGTCCTCCACGGTGGTGCAGTTAAATATCCTCACGCCGGCGTTGCAGGCCCTTGAAATGAGAGCAGAAGTGGCCTGAACGGAATCCGCCAGATATCCGGCCCCGTTTCCCCGGCGCAGTCTGATTCCGCTCTTCTCGCTATCTCCGCGGCATTCTCCTCTATAACGATGGAGTTGAACATCATTGCTCCCCCACATGCCGCCCCGGGGCGAGGTCCTTTTCGTAGAGATTAACGGAGAATCCCCTTTCCGCAAGGGCAGCCGCAGCCACCAGCCCGGATGGACCTCCTCCGGCCACGGCGGCGTCCGCCTGAAAAGAGCTTATGAGCTTTTCATGATAGTCCCTGGTAATTGCCTGGGATACCTGGTGTTCCATTATGGCACCTCCGGTTCTCACCGGAAAAGGCCGCGGAGTGAAGATCCGATCATTATGATGAGCTTCCCTACGCCGGCATTATCCGGATCAGGTTCTACGGGTGTGTTCTCAGCCGCCTCTGTGGCAGCACCCCGATGGTGAAACGCTAGTTGATTATGCCTTCCCTGACAAGCCTTGCTATGGCTTCGATGTCCGGGGCGAAATACCTGTCGGTATCCATGGGGGAAAAACGCTGGAGACCCTTTCGAAGGTCCTGGAGGTTCCTCCTCCCATTTTCCCCCTGTTCAGGAACCTGTGGGCCTGGACCGCCGCGGCCAGCTCGGTGGCAAGGACATGAACGGTGTTGTGAACTATCTCCCGTGCCTGTCTGGCGGCGGTGGTTCCCATGCTCACATGGTCCTCCTGGGCACCGCTGACGGAGATGCTGTCCACGCTGGCCGGGTGGGCGAGCACCTTGTTCTCGCTAACAAGGGAAGCAGCGGTGTACTGGGCGATCATCAGACCGGAGTTGGTCCCGGGAGACCTGGATAGAAAGGCGGGCAGACCGCTGAGGTCAGGGTTGAGAAGCCTTTCTGTGCGCCTCTCCGAGATGTTTCCCAGCTCGGCAACGGCTATCTTCAGGTGGTCCGCCACAAGGGCAATGGGCTGTCCGTGGAAATTGCCGCCGCTCACCGCCCTGCCGTCCTCCATGAGGAGTGGATTGTCCGTTGCTGCCCTGAGTTCCCTTTCCACAACTTCCCTTATGTAGACAAGGGCATCCCTGGAGGCACCGTGAACCTGGGGTGTGCAGCGGAGGGAATAGGCATCCTGCACCTTGCCGCAGGAGGGATGACTGTGTACGATCTCAGAACCCAGGAGGTGGGTCCGTATCCTCTCAGCGGAGATCCCGGCCCCGGGATGGGGCCTGAGCCCGATCAGTTCCGGATCCAGGGCTGCATCGGTCCCCAGAAGGGCCTCAAGTGTTATGGCCGCGGCGGCATCGGCGGCGGTCATGAGGTTTTCCGCTATCAGCAGGGCCGCTGAGATCACCGCAGTCATGGCCTGTGTCCCGTTGATAAGGGCAAGACCCTCCTTGGCCATGAGTTCCACCGGCTGAATTCCCAGCAGTTCCAGGGCCTCGGAGCCTGTAATGATGTTCCCCTCGGGGTCGAAGCATTCCCCCTCCCCCAGAATGGGCAGGCACATGTGGGCAAGGGGTGCCAGGTCGCCGGAGGCGCCAAGTGAACCCCTGCAGGGAACAACCGGTGTAAAACCGCTGTTGCCCAGCCGGGTAAGGGCATTTACCGTTTCCATCCTAATGCCGCTTCGTCCCATGGCCAGTGAGGTTACCCTCAGGAAGATCATTACCCGGACGATCTCCGGAGGAGGGGCTCTCCGGTGGCGCAGGCGTGGCTCAGAAGGAGGTTCCTCTGGAGCAGTGCCAGTTCATCCCGGGGAATCAGTGTTCCCGCAAGCCTTCCAAACCCGGTGTTGACCCCGTAAATAGGTCTGCCGGAGTCAAGAAGGGAGTTTATCTTCTCCCTTCCAGCGAGGATAGCGGATACCGCCTCTTCACCGATGGTGAACTCGGCTCCGTCGAGCACAGCGGCTACCTGCTCCAGAGAGGTTCCGCGGGGATCTATTTCAACAGAAGGGGACATCATTACCTCCATAATGGTGAGCGCCGACGGCACTGTTTTCATCAGCGGGAAATATACAAGATACCCGGGGATACCTTATCACAATGCCCATGCGTCAAACTGACACATGGGAAGGAAGGGAGGTGTCCGGGTAAATCCATCCTTCCTGCCATGCGGTGCTTTTCTGCCGGTTGCACAGCAAGTTAGTGATGATCATGCCGGGGTCATTTTTAGTGGCATAATCCTTGCTTACAGGATAAACGCCGAATTGTGAAGTGAAGCAAGTCGCATTTGCCAGTATCAGTATTCCTCTTTGAAAGGAGAAAAAAATGGCAGAAGTGAAGGTAAGGCCGCTCTTCGACAGGATCATAATCCGCAGAGAAGAGCCGAAGGATGAGATCAAGGGTGGAATTGTTCTTCCCGACACCGCGAAGGAAAAGCCCCTCGAGGGAACCATCATCGCCGTTGGAAAGGGAAAGCGCAGTGAGAACGGCGAGTTCCTGGCCCCGGTGGTAAAAGAGGGTGACAAGATCCTTATCGGAAAGTATTCGGGCACCGAGGTAAAGGTGAACGGTGAAGAACTGGTCATCATCCGCGAGGATGACATTCTCGCCGTCATAGAACAGTAAGGAGAATTCCATTATGTCAGGTAAGGAAATCAGATTCAACCAGGATGCAAGACACTCCATTCTTTCCGGTGTTGAGCAGCTTTCAAGGGCAGTCAAGGTAACCCTGGGCCCCAAGGGCCGCAATGTGGTCATCGAGAAGAAGTGGGGCAGCCCCACCATAACCAAGGACGGCGTAACCGTTGCCAAGGAGATCGAGCTTCCGGACAAGTTCGAGAACATCGGCGCCCAGCTCATCAAGGAAGTCGCCAGCAAGACCAGCGACGTGGCCGGCGACGGCACCACCACCGCCACGCTACTCGCCGAGGCCATTTATCGCCAGGGTCTTAAGAATGTCACCGCCGGCGCAAGCCCCATGGCCCTCAAGAGGGGTATCGATACCGCCATGGACGCCGTCACCGCCGAGCTCAAGAACCTCAGTCACGAGGTACAGGGCAAGGACGAGATCAGACAGGTTGCGACCATCAGCGCCAACAACGACCATGAGATCGGCGCCATAATAGCCGACGCCATGGAAAAGGTTGGAAAAGACGGCACCATCAGCGTCGAAGAGGCGAAATCCATGACAACCGATCTGGATGTTGTGGAGGGAATGCAGTTCGACCGCGGCTACCTCAGCCCGTATTTCGTAACCGACCCGGAAACCATGGAAGTCGTCCTTGAGAAGCCCTACGTACTCATCTACGAGAAGAAGATAAGCAACGTAAAGGACCTTCTCCCGGTTCTCGAGAAGGTTGCCCAGATGGGCCGTCCCCTTCTGATCATAGCCGAGGACATCGAAGGTGAAGCCCTTGCAACACTGGTGGTGAACAAGGTCAGGGGCATGCTTCAGGTTGCCGCTGTGAAAGCACCCGGTTACGGCGACAGGCGCAAGGCAATGCTCGGGGACATCGCCGTGCTCACAGGCGGTCGTTCCATCACGGAAGACCTGGGCATAAAGCTGGAGAACATCACCGTTGATGATCTCGGCACATGCGGCCTCGCCAAGATCGACAAGGACAACACCACCATCATCGAGGGCAACGGCGCCACCGAAGACATCAAGGGCCGTGTCAGCCAGATCCGCAGGCAGATCGAAGATACCACCAGCGACTACGACCGCGAAAAGCTCCAGGAGAGGCTCGCCAAGCTCGCCGGCGGAGTTGCCCGGATCAATGTCGGAGCCGCCACCGAAACCGAGATGAAGGAGAAAAAGGCCAGGGTGGAAGATGCCCTCCACGCCACCAGGGCCGCCGTTGAAGAGGGGATCGTCCCCGGAGGCGGAACAGCACTCATCCGCTGCGAAGGCGCAGTTGAAAAGCTGGAACTTGAAGGCGACGAGCTCGTGGGAGCAAAGATCATACTCAGCACACTCTCCGCTCCCCTGCGCCAGCTGGTTGAGAACGCCGGAATGGAAGGCGCCATCGTCGTTGAGAAGGTAAGGGGTATGGCCAGCACCGAAGGTATCGATGTTTCCACCGGCGAATATGTCGACATGTTCAAGGCCGGTATCGTGGACCCCACCAAGGTCACCAGAACCGCCCTTCAGAACGCCGGTTCAATCGCCGGACTCCTTCTCACCACCGAAGCCATGATCACCGAGATCCCGGAACCCGAGAAGCCAATGCCCGCAGGCGACGGCGGCATGGGTGGAATGGGCGGAATGTACTAGTCCCTTCCCGGGCCCCGGCAAACCTGCCGGGGCCTTTTTTTACCCGGGCGAAGCATCCGTAAATTTGACAAATAGATTGTGTATTTTGTTGCTTCACAAATTGTTATGTAGTATCAGGCTTTGACCGAGAAACCCACTTAAGGAAAGAGCCCCGATAATAATCCGGGGCTCTTCTATTTAGGGCCTGATACCTGGACGGCCTTCTACTGGGGAGGCACGAGGCTGAAGGGTACCGTAACCGGGAGGTTCGCGGTCTGCTCGGGTGCGGGGCCGAAGTTAAGCCCCTGCACTGCGGAGGTTACCGTTCCCTGAAGACCGGACAGTGCCCCCGGGGCGCTCACGGAAACCCCGGTAACAGAACCGCTGGGGGTTATGGAGAAGTTGATCGTTATGGTTCCAGCTGCTCCGGGATTGGTTCGAAGAAGACTCTCGTAGGCGGTCTGGACACGCATCTTGATAACATTGATACGACGCCTTATCTCGCTCATGTTCCTGTATCCAAGATCAATGGCCTCACCGGAGGCACTGGCGCTGAAGGTGACCTGGGCGGCCTGGTGAGCGGCCTGCATATCGCTGGAACTCACCGTTTCAGCCGAAGCGGCTACACCGCCTCCACCGCCGGCAAGACCAGCAAGACCACCGGATCCGCCTCCTCCCGCACCTGCTATAAGGGCGTCGCCGGTCTGCCCCGAGGCAAGGCCTGCGCCGGATGCCGCGGCGGACTGAAGGTCGCCAATGAACCCGCCTCCGCCACCCGCCGCACCGGTTCCGTAGGCGGCAAAACCAATGCTGCTGAGAACATCGCTTGCTGCGTCGGCTCCCTCGGCGGCGCCACCCCCCGCCGGGGCGTCGGTTCCGCCCTCCGACCCCCGATGTCTGGACATCGGCAACGGGCATGTCGCTGATTATCTCCTCGCCAAGCCCCGCCTCGGCGGCGGGGGGCGTTTCAGAGAGCTGGGCAACCTTGCGCTGGGGGCGTTCCTGAGCATCTGGGCTTTGGATTCCTTTATCTCTGTAATGAGACGGTCGGTAACGGCTCCCATGAGTATGGCCGCCGCAAGACCGATTCCCAGAATCAGCTTGAACTTGTCGTTCTCGTTCTTGGACACATGGAAGGTAACCTGTTCATGGGGCCTGCAGGCGAAGGAATCCCACTTGTAGTAGGCGGGCTTCGGAGGCTCTTTCTTGACCGGCTTCGGTTTGGGCTTGGGTTTCAGCACCTCCGGGGGAGGTTCGGCGAAGCCAAAGAATACTTCCGTATTACCTATGGTGAAAACTCCTGAAACATTCCGGTCGAAGACCCATATATAAGGCTCTCCCGGTTTCTCCTGCTTCAGAAGGTTCCTTTCGATGAGCGTGGAAAAGGGGATCACGCTGCCCTTGACCTCCACACCGCCTTTGATCTGGGGAAGGAGCCTGAGAATGTACTTGTTGCCCTTTTCCGGCTCCAGGAGGGTATGAATACGGGGCAGGTCTTCACCGCCCACTGATACTGTGTTATAATCAGCCTTTCCGATGGTCATTATTCCGGCATTGGGAAATACTTCCTTCCTTCCACCGGGCTCTTCCACCACCAGTTTCAGCATTCTCTTATCCGGGACGAACTCTTCCTTTATCTCGGGAACCGGTTCGGGCTTCTTCTTTGGTTCGGGTTTTTCTCAGCGGCTTTCGGCGGGTCTATGAAGCCGAAGTGAATGACGAAGGGACCTGCGTTGACCATGCCCTGATCGCCATAGTTCACTTTCAGAAGGTAGTGTCCGTTCTCGTCGGTGCTGAATATTCCCAGCCCCTTGAGGTCGCTGAACTTGAGCTTTGAACCGTTGGCGGAGGTGACCTGGGCATCCATGGAATCGGAAAGCCGCATCTCCCATGACTGGCCATCGGAGGCTTTCCTTATGAAAACCAGGCTGTCCGGTATTCCGGCACCCTCCACCGCTATGTTGTTGTTGTAGCCGGAGCCAAGGGTAACTTCCTTGTCGCCGGGGATGAGCTTGGTTACTACCTTGCCCTCCCGCATGGCCGCTATAGCAAGGACCTTTTTCACATTCGCCACCATCAGGACCCACCGCCTTCCAGTTCTTCGGTCTTGATGACGGCCAGGTTCTGACCCACGTACCCAGCCTCGGAACAGCTGGCCATCACCCTCTGAAGAAGAATCGCCGGGATACCCACATCACCCTGGATGTTGATCTTGGTTTCCTCTTCGGTAATGGTACCCCTGGTCAGCCTGGAATATTCCAAATGGTCTGTAAGCCTTATCACCAGCTCGGGAATGGCGTTACCCGATGAAAGGAGTTCTTCGTTCACCTGGACCACCGGTTCGCCGTCAACGACGATCACCGATGAGTTGACCTGAATCTCAAGCTTCAGTTCGGCACTTTTCTCCACCCTTGCCTTGGGCAGTATCAGCTCATCGCTCAGCGTTACTAGCTGTCCCTCGGCTGAATAGCTTTTCAGAAGGAAGACAAGGAGAATGGTGAACATGTCGATCATGGATGTGAGGTTCAGTGACACTTTTTTGTCTTTTCCCCTGGTTACTGCCACCGATTTGCCGAAACCAAGGAGAAGTGGGACCTTGCGTTTGGAGGGAGCGCTCATCAGCTGCCACCTCCCATTGCTGAAGTAACAGAAGCAGTGGGGGCAACCTGGAGGCCCGGCTGATCGAAACCGGCCTCGTTTGCAATGTCAATTGCCATTATGATGTTCTCGTATCGCATCTCTTCCACCGTAAGTATGGTGATCTTGTGGAAATCGATCTGGGGATACGCCTCGGTGAGGACATCATATACTTCGGTTATTTTCATGGATAGCGAGTCCCAGGGAAAGGTAATGATGGTTTCACCGTTCCTCTGCTGTTCCAGAGCGTAGCATACGTGCACACTGCCGCTTGCCGTGCCGATGAACATTTCCTGTTCGGTCATGATTATCTTCGGCTGCAACCTGTCTTCCTCGGAGCGCATCAGGTTGGCCGTGGCTCCGGCCCCGGCATTGCTGACGCCCTCGGTCTGGGTCATTTCAATGACCACGACTTCAAGGAAGGTGGCGCTGAAAAGCAGGAACGGGATTATGCAGCAGAAAAGGTTCATCACCGGAAGGAGATCTATCTCCGGAAGGTGTTTTCCCGTTCTGCTCCGTCCCGATGCCGCCTTCGCCATCAGGCTTCCTTTCTCGCCTGTGCCAGCATGTTCATCACCATGACGCTGTAACGGTCGATGTCGTCAACGAGGGTATCGGACTTCGAAGTGAGAACAGAATGTACGATGAGCAGCGGTATGGCAGAAATAAGACCGAAGGCGGTGGTGTTCATCGCCTGGGAAATACCATTGGCCAGGAGAACGCTCTTCTGCTCGGGGTCGGCGGCGGCCACAGCGGCGAATGCGGCTATAAGACCGAAAATGGTACCGAGAAGACCGACCATTGTTGAAACGTTGGCCAGCATGGCGAGATAGCCTATTCTGGCGTTGATCCTGGGGAGCTCTGCCAGGGCCATTTCATCCACGGCATTCTGAATGTCTCTTTCGGTGCCCTTGTAGTTCCGCAGGGCGGCTTCGATTATCCTGGCAAGGGGAGCCTTTTCCTCGCTGACCGAGGCAATTGCGCCCTCGATGCTTCCCTTTCGTATGAGGGAGGCTATCTTTGCCATGAGCTGCTCCGGGTTGATCTGGGCGGTACCGAAGAGGAATATCAGCCTCTCGATGGTTATGACCACACCAACCGCAAAGAAGAGGAGGATGGCCCACATTGCGGGACCTCCCTGGCGGAAGAAAGTTGCCACCGAACTGAAAAACCCTGCCTTTACCTCTTCAGGCATTTCCTCTTCCACAACCTCTTCCGCAGCTGTGGTATCGGCGGGTGTTTCTTCCTCTGCTACTTCCTCTTCCACCGCTGTGGAATCGGCGGCAAGTGAATCGGCCTCGGTGGCGGCGGAATCGGTTTCCACCGGTTCCTCGATCTGCGCCATTACGGTCATGGGGACAAACAGAAGGACGAACACCGAGATAAGGGAGTACAGGTTTCTACGCATTCAGGGGCTCCTCTCTTGTAACACGCATCAATCTATTGACCAATGAGGTCATACAGTAAATTACCAATAACATTGAGGCCAGCCATTACGGCGAAAACCGTTCCTGTGGTTTCCTCACCCTCGGAATACTTCCAGGCGCTCAATCCTCCCAGAACGGCCACTGAACCATACCGAATATACACCGGCATGGCGTTTGACTGTCTGGCTGCCACGGAAAAACTGGTTTCTGTGGCGAAGGCGCCGGGGTATATGGGGCGAACCACATCTTCGAGGAAACTCCTTTCAAGAAGAACGTTGCTCAGGTTCGGAGTGCTTTTCATCATCAGGAAAAGGGCCTGTGGCGTTCTAAGTTCTCCCTGGATGGTGATCTCATCGAGGATCAGTCTGCCGCCCTCAAAGGTTCCGTCCTGGGCCAGCAAAGCGGTACAGACCGGAAAGAGCAGCAGTATCAGGATGATGTGCCTCACTCTTGTTCAGTCTCCTCTCCGGTATCCTGTTCCACAAAACCCTCAACCTCTTCTCCGCCCTCAGGATTAACTTCCTCCTCGGGTACATACTCTTCTAACTCATATCCTGGAAGGCCAAGCGAAGCCACGGTACCCGGAGCGAGAAGTTCAAGGTTCTCTGCGGCTCTGTCCACCCACTCGTTCGAAACCCCCGCAGAAACAGCCTTCTCGATGGCGGTAATGTAGATGTCGTTGGCCCTCTGCATCTGGGGCTCGTAGAACTGTATATAAAGCTGACTGTAGAATTCATCAATAGCCTCGGGATCGGTGATGTTGGCCGGTGGATCCATGAAGGCCACGGAATTGGCGAAGTCTTCGTAAAGCTCACCCGCCCTGACGCAGGAAGCCATGAACCATACATCCACATTGTAGTTCAGTGACTTGCCGTACCAGCTCTACCTCGGTTTTTATCTGGGCCTTCTGCCCAACGGTTTCCGGGGTGACCGGCATTGCGTCGTAACCCTGTCTTATGATCTCACCGACCCTGAATGCGCTTCTTGCGGCATGGTTGGCGGGACCCTCGCGGTACATGTCGTAGGTTTCCACGCACTCTTCGTAGATTCCCCTGGCTCCCTGATAGTCGCCTGAGTCGTAGAGGTGATCACCATACTTCCCCAGGGCAATGACCAATGTCTGGGGGGAGGCTGCGCGGTCGCTGATGATCGTTCTGTAAACATCCATTGCCAGACCGGTTGCTCCACCCTCTTCATAGGCCACTGCGGCGCTGTAAAGAACCGAATACATCCCCTCGGCGGATGGGAATCGGCTGTATGCTTCCAGGTAGGTGTCCCCTGCAAGGATGTACCTCTCCGCTTCCATGGCAAGGAAGGCAGCCCTCTGCATGCCCTCAGGCGCCAGAGGCGATTCAGGATAGGCGTTCGCCAGGTCCTTGAACACCCTGATGGCGTTTGTGATGTCCCCGGCTTTGCCGTAGGTATCACCGGCATCGTAAAGGGACACCGGGGCCACCTCGGTCCCGGGGTGTGACCTTGCGGACTCCTCGAACCTGGCTGCGGCAGCCAGTAGACCCTCGACATCTTCAGCCTGGGCAAGGGTTTCCGCGTCGCGGTATGCCACTGCGGCTGCCAGCTGCTCCACATCCTCGCCGAGGTCTTCACCGGTTATGGCCGCTGCGTCGGCAGCCCTTCCGTACCACAACTCGGCATCGGAATAGAGCTGTTCCGCTTCGTAGGCCGAAGCGAGGACCTTGCTGAACGGGCGGTATAAGGCGATGTGGGATACTGATTGTAGACACGGGTATAGGACTCCCGGGCAGTGGTGTAATCGTTTGCGTTGTAGTGATTTCCCGCATCGGCAAAGAGGAACTGCGCCGCGAACTCCCCCTCGGGGTAGTTGTCGGCGTAGTACATGGCGACCTCGTGCATCTTTTCGCGAAGATAGAGGCTGTCGGCACCGGGTTTAGCGTAGGCTTCATAAAAGGAGCTGAAAGCGTTTCCCGCGGCGTTTTCCCTCTGCTGGGCGGATGTGCTGTCGTAGACACCTGAAGGTAGATGTCACCGGCCCGGGCATAGCTTCCTGTGTTGTAGTATGAGTCACCGAGGAGGAACCTGAACTCGTAGGCGTTCCTTGAGTCGCCGAACTCTTCCAGATATACCTCTATCTTGTCAATTAGAACGGAGTAGGCCGACGAAGCCACTTCGCGGTCGCCGGCAGCTTCGGTCACCTGCTGATTGTAGTAGGCTATGGAGTTCTCCAGGGCGGAAGCCCTCAGTGAATCCACCTCGTTGAAAAGGGTGGAATCAGCGGCATTCTGTGCCCATTCGCTCTGGGGACCATAGTTCTCCACAATGGCCTCCCTGGCCCTGGCGGCGCTGGCATAGTCGCCCTCACCCTCGTAGGCGATGGCGATGCGAGACTGGATAAAGGGCGCCTCACGGCTGTAGGGATCCCTCTGGAGAAGTGCGTTGTAGGCCTCTATGGCTTCCATCCAGAAGCCCTGCTCTATATAGAAATCCCCCATTTGAGTAAGGACATCCACGGTTACCTGCTGGTTGTCGAAGTAATCAAGGAAGTTGGTGGCAAGCTGCACCGGCGGACCGGACTTCTGCTCCATGAAGTCGTGGGCGAGGTATTCAACTGCCTCTTTCACCATGTTGGCGTTCCTCCTCAGGCCGAGCTCGTCCATCCTTTCGCTGTCCCTTATGAGATAACCGAAGAGGGCGATGGAATGCTCGTACTCGTTAAGGAGGTATGCTGTCCAACCCAGCTTGTAGATGCCGAACTGGTAAATGGTGGAGGAAGCGTCGGGATAGTTCAGCACAGCGTTGTAATACACGAAGGCGCTGTCGAACTCGAAGGAATCGAAATAGAAGTCTCCAGCGCGGATGTAGGTTTCCGGGGCCAGGGGGCTTTCGGGATAATCCCGAAGAAGCCTTCTGTAGTTGGAAATGGCCCCCTCGGGATCTCCCATTTCATTAAGGGCGTAGCCCAGGGAATAGAGGGCCACATCTTCCACTTCGCTGTCGGGGTACTGATTGAGAACCCTCTGGTAGAGTTCGATGGTCCTGGAATAGTCCGCCGGTATGAATCCCCACCGGCGGCATCGACACGGTCGAGGTAGCTGTTCTTGTCGATCTCGTAATAGAGCTGTGCCAGTCTTACGAGTATGTCGGAGGTGAACCTGCTCTCGGGGTAGTGTGCCAGATACTCCTCGAAATAGCTGGCGCATTCTATGGCGGAAGCATCAATGCGCTGCTGCAGAGCAAGGGTTTCCACCCTTTTCTGCTCGGAGAGGGCAGCGGCCCTTGAGGAATCACCCTCGGCGTATGCTTCTTCGATGCGGTTGGTGTAGTAGGCTCCTATGTAGTTAAGGGAGTCACGCTTGAGCTCCCTCTCCATGAATGTGGCTATTGCTATTCCATACTGAGTTTCCTGCATCCAGTCGTGGTCAGCGGCCATGCCGGTGTCCATTTTGCTGGCGAGGTCCTGCAATGCGAGCCTGATCCTGGAGACCTCTCCCTCGAGCTGCACGAGCTCCTGTCTGTCGGCTTCCGTGCCGGATACATCGGCGATGTCCCTGGTGTTGGCTATCTCAAGGGCAAGACGTTCCGAGGCTGCCCGGGATGTGGCGATAAGCCTGTTTATCTCCTGCTGCATGGTTTCAGAGTCCATACCCACGGGCATGGACATGGATGCCTCAAACTGGGAAATGTCCACGAAAAGATCCC
Organism: Candidatus Sabulitectum silens; assembly: GCA_001875255.1. Taxonomy (GTDB): domain Bacteria; phylum Fermentibacterota; class Fermentibacteria; order Fermentibacterales; family JCC-6; genus Sabulitectum; species Sabulitectum silens. The sequence goes on from MJAN01000004.1 coordinate 117,809, forward strand.
TTAGGGCAGCTTCCTCCTCCTCGATGAGGGCAACCAGCTCCATGTCGCCCTGCATGTATGCTTCTTCCTTCAGCTCGGTGAGACCCAGCCTGATGCGGTCGAGCCTTTCGCGCTCGGATTCATACTGGGCGCCTACGTCCTGGCCGGACAGGAAGGTATCGTAGTAGTCCCCGGTTGTTCTGTATTCATCCATGAGCTGGCGATACATGTCAATGGCGATCTCAATGTCCTGGGCTCCCAGGGCGCAGTTTGCCATGGCGAGTTCGAACTCGCTGTAGAGTTCAGTTCCCGGAACCTCTTCAATGACCCTTTCCGCCAGGTTATAGGCCTCCTGGTAATCTTCCTGTCGCATGTATGTCCAGGTAAGGCCCAGCATGGCCACATCGTAGTAGGCGCTGAAGGGCGATACCTTTCTGTACTCGCTTATAGCCTGTTCCAGCTGGTCCTGGTCCACATATATCTGGGCAATGGCGATCCGGGCCCTGTCGGCGATGCCGCTCTCGCCCCTGCCGGCATTGTCGATGACAGACTGAAGATTCGCTATGGCGGCTTCATTGTTGTTCTCGGCCACATAGGTTACCGCTACAAGATAGTTGGCCAGGGCGGCGTTCTCACCGGACTGACTGATGTTCTGAAGCTCGGACCTGGCCAGGCTGAACTCGCCAAGATGATATCTGGCAAGGGCTCCCACTATGGTTGAGATATCGATGTGTTCGAACCCCGGAGCCACGGACCTGAGGGTTTCGTAGTATTCGATGGCCCCGTTGAAGTCCTGCAGCTCGAAGGATATGAGTTCCTGACGGAAGAGGGCCGCCTCGTAGAACTCCGACTCGGGGAAGTTGTCGATAACCGACTGGAACGCATCACGGGCCCAGACGATGGAACCGGACATGTAGAGCTCTTCACCCAGTTCGAAGGCGGAACTGGCGCTTGAGAGGATGGAGTGCTGCCTGCGGAGCTGAATGAGCTCGGCCTCTATCCTGGCCAGCCTTTCCTCTTCCCGCATGATCTGCTCTTCCAGGCCGTACAGCTGCTGCTGGGCACGCTGCAGTATTACGCCGGGGTCTTCCCTTTCGGAAGCTGGGGGATCATCCTGGGCGGAAACGCCGGAGGCGGTGAACAGACACAACGCGACTAAAAGCTGAAAGGATCGTCTGGGGAGGAACATTGCTGCTACCTGCGCTCATCAAGAAGATCGCGGAGCCTCTGAAGCTCGGACTCGGCGGATCTGCGCCTTGCCTCGAGTTCCTCGAGCCTCTGTCTTGCCCTCTCGATCCTCTGCTGTTCCCTCTCAAGTTCAAGACGGCTGGCGCCGAATAGCGGCCCGAACCTTGATGACATGGCTATTGTGACCTTGGAGTTCTGCTGGATGTCCTGAAAATTCTGCCCTTCCGGGGGGAGCAGTGTCATCTCCATTTCGCCCCAGGCGATGTGCAGGTTGATGTGGCGGCTCACGGCGTAGTCCATGCCGATATTCATGTCCCGGCCATCGACTTCCAGGGCCAGGGCGATGTTGTCGCCGGGCTCCCAAACCAGTGAGCCGAATAGACCATTCGCTATGGAACTTCCAATACCCCCGGCACCGCCGTCGCCGATGACCCCTACGAAACGGCCAATGCCTATACCAAGGTTCAGTGTTAGGGGGCTCCGATGAGGTAGCGGAGGTCCTTCGAACCCACCCCGTATACGGACCAGTTCTGTGCGTGGGAGTAGTTGTAGTAGCCGTCTTCGTCCCAGATGGAATTGATGTTCCCCGTTTCATCCGGTGTTCCCGGAGGGCCTGTGAAGCAGTCGATCTTTTCCGGGGCAAAGGCGTTCTGCACCCCCAGGGAGAAGGCGGGAACCGTTATGCCCTCTTTAAGGATGGCCACCTTGGCGTTGACCACAACGCCGCCGTCGCAAGATAGGCGGCACCGATCTCGCCGTAGCTCAGTATTCCCAAGTTAATGAAGCCGGTAAATTTGATGTCGCTTTCGGAGGCACCGGTGGAGTCCTCGAAGGAATAGGCGCTGGCGGCTATTCCCACCTCCACCTCGGTGTGTTCCAGGACATAGGCCTCCGGGGCATTCACCACACCGCCATAGGCGTAGGGAAGTGAACCGGCCTGAAGGGCCAGGGCGAATATGAATAAGGATGCAGCGACCAGTCTCATATAACTCCTCCCGGTCCCTCCTGACCTGTTGTCTCCCCCATGCGAAGCGGGTCTATACAGACCTTGCTCTTATTTACCGAAATATCTCAGCGGAGTCAACCTTGGTCAACCGTTGCGTTTCGTACTCTAATAATAGTAAGTTGACTGCAAGAGCAGTTGTTCCTATTTTCAGTCACGCATAAGATAACAGATTACTCACCGGGAGGTTCCCTTGAACATAGCAGCGGTTATACTCTTGTCGGCGGCGGGGCTTCTTCCCCTCTGGGAGATACAGCTGGAAGCCACCCCGAGGGGTGAAGGCCACATCGTTTCCGGAGAGGGCTCCGGCCAGATCCTGCTGGTTCCCCTTGGGAGCTCGGGCCTGGGCGCGCTGGGCGCCGGCGGTCTGCCCCTTCCCGGTTTTCCCGTTTCAAGGGGGGCGGGAACAGTTCTTCGCCCCACGGCGGTTCCAGGGTCAACCGGTGAAACCCTCATCGCCTATGCCGACAACGAGGGCGGGGTTCATCTCATAGACCTGCAGGGAAACGAGCAATACGGATGGCCGGTGGAAAACTCCAGCAATGTCATCACAAGCATCACAGCAATCGATCTGAACGACGACGGCCTTTTCGAGATCGCCTATGGAACAGGCGACGGCAGGGTACATCTGCTGGATATCAGGGTGATCACATACCGGGATATCCCGTTAACCTTCAGTCCCAGCTACAGCATCAGCCCACGCAGATCAGTCTTGGCGGGGGCAACGGAAATGGCATCATCTGCGCCACAAACAACAGCAGAATGACACTCCTGGACTATCAGGGAGACACAAGGCCCGGCTGGCCTCAGCTCATAGGCTATCCCTCGGGAACCATACCGGTATCAGGGGATGTGAACGGCGACGGCATGGCGGACATAGTCTTTGCCACACAGGACGGCAGGGTCCATCTTTACAGCCTTCTGGGTGAAGAGCAGGAGGGCTGGCCTTTCTTCATGGATGACAGGCCGGCATCCGGAGCACCTGCCTGGGCCTCCTCGACGCCGACCTTCAGCTTCCCCAGATAGCAATTGCCTCAATCGACAACAACATTTACCTGCTCAACGGCGACGGCTCGCTGGCAGGCACCTGGAAATGGCCCAATAGAACCGACTCCAGACCCTTTCAACCCATAATAGCATTCACCGAGTCCGGCCCTGCGGTGATAGTCTCCGCCACCAGCGGCAACGTTTACGCCTGGGACACATCTGGAACCAGGATCCAGGGATACCCCTTCCACAACCCCGGAGGCGCAACCTTTGCCCCCCTGGCTGCGGACATCGATGGCAACGGCCAGCGGGAGTTAATCCTGATGAATCCCGGCGGCCGGGTTTCCGCCTATCCCCTCTCAACCCACTCATCATCGGTGTGCATGTGGCCACTGCCCCTTGGAGACCAGTACAATTCCGGCGCCTATGGTTCCGGTTTCCTGCCCGTGGCCGAGGTGGAAGAGCTTTCCGGCGAGTTCAGCGGCTCTTTTTCCCTTTCCTATTCAGTATCCTGCCAGGATTTCACCGGCATTTCAGTAAGCTACTCCACCGACGCGGGCTACACCTGGACGGAAACCCGTAACTTCGACGAGAGGCCGGGCCAGATAACCTGGCATTCACACCTCGACCTTCCATCACTCGATGAAAGAAGATGCGTGATAAGGATCACCCCCTACTCCAGTTTCGGACCCGGTGAAAGCGGAACCTCCGGGCTGCTTCACATCGATAACAACAGACCCCCGGAGCTTTTCATGGAAACCCCGGAAAAGATCGACGATTCCCGTTACCTGCTCAGGTATGCCGTGGAAGATCCCGAGGGCGACATCATCCAGCTTCAGGCCCAGTTCTCCACCGATGACGGGAACACCTGGGACCTGATGCATCTCGGCGGAAGCAGCCTTGAGATCGAACCCTGGTTCTACGGCGAACCGGTTGTGTGGAACGCCGTCCGCGACCTTGGTCATGTGGATGTGGACAACGTGCAGATAAGGATAAGGGCCGCCGACGCCGACCCCGGCCCCTGGTACTTCATCCACGGCCTGAGGATAGACACCAACCGGCTGCCCAGCGCCCAGATAATTGCTCCCCTGGACAAGGTGCAGGGCAGGGTCAGGCTGGGCGTCAGGCTCAGCGACCCCGACCAGAACCTGCTGGACGTCGCCTATCAGTACAGCCCCGACGGCGGCACCTCATGGTTTCCCGCAACTGTGATAGAGGCCGAGGAGGCAGGCACGGCACGTTACGAATACGAGATAATCTGGGAGTCGGACACCGATCTTCCCGGCTTCGACGGCAACCAGGTAAGAATGCGAGCCCAGCCATCGGACAGAAGCACCGGCATAGCGGTTCCATCTTCTCCCTTCCACCTCGACAACAACAGCCCACCCACCGTGAGAATAGAATCCCCATCACGATACGATGTCTTCAGGGGGTGGTGCCGGTAAGGTTCGCCCTCTCAGACAGGGAGAACGACGACATCAAGCTTAACCTCGAGTACAGGATTCACGGTGCCGAGGAAACCTGGCACATCGCCCGGGGCCTGATGAGCCGGGGTCCCTTCGGACCTTCCAGATACAGTTCCTCGGTTACCTGGAACAGCACCGTGGACCTCCCGGACGTTTCCGCTCTGGATGTGGAGATACGCCTGGTGGCCATCGACAGCGATTCGGTCCGGTCCGATGCGGTAACTCCCATAACCCTTGAGAACACCAGCCTGCCGGAGCTGATACGGGCCACCACCGCCAGTCTGAACAGCACGGCGGGCACAGCGGAAGTGGCCTACGAGCTCGGTGACAGGAATGAAAGGGTGATCAACCTCGTCATACACTTCAGCACCGACGGCGGGGATACCTGGCGCCAGGCAACCATCTCAGGGAACGCTCAGGGCCTTTATTCGCATTCGTACCAGAACAGTTTCACATGGCACTACGGAACCGACCTCATGGGCAACAGGGGAACAGCTCTTCTGAGAATTACTCCGGAGTTCGACGGGGGCAAACTGGGCAGGCCCAGGTTCATTGAGCAGGTTTTCCGGTAACCTTCTCCCACTGCGACTTGCCGCAGGTGAACTTTGTGGTGAGGGGGCTTTCTCCCTCACCATTCCCACCATTGATGACGCCAGCTTCCTTATGTCCCACTGGGCATGTATGTCTTCCCGCAGCCTGCTGAAATGGTTGAGTTCTCTGCCGTTCATGCACATGCGAACCTGACGCCTGTGGGCGTTGGTGACAGGTACTGCCCGGCCCTGCCCAGGCCAGCTGCCGCTTCGGCAGCCCTTTCCGCCGCGCCGGTGAACAGTTTTTCACAGCCCGCTTCCACGATTGCCGGGGGAATGGTAAGACCGAGGCAGGGGTCGTAGGCTGTAACCAGCTGGGTGCTCATCCTGTGTCTTTTGAGCTGGGCATAGGCCGTGGCGGAGATGTTCAGCAGGAAGTCGGCCCGGAAAAGCTCCCAAGACCTGGGAAGGGCATCGTGGATCCCCAGACCTTCGTAAACCCTGTCGAAGTCGGCCTTCCCGAAGAGTTCCTCCAGCCACTCCCCCACCCTGCGGTCGGTATCGCATTCAAGAAGCAGGGCATCCTTCGCCAGTCCCGGCCGGGGCCGGGGCTGAAGATGGGCAATGGCGTCGATCTCCGTTGGCTCGGTGAAGATCATGAGGCTGGGTGCCGCGGGCAGCACCGCTTCGTAAAGGGCATTGGAAAGATTCCTGACCTCCGCCAGGGGGTGGGCCTTCATCCTTCTTATCATGTGCTCCAGTTCCCTGGCGTTAACGGTCATTCCCATCTGGGAAGTGACCGCCAGGGGAAGGATGTACCTGGCATCCTCCCTGGCTTCGGTTGAGGACCGTCCCTTTTCCCTGAGTATGGAAAGGAGCTGATCGTAGCAGGCGAAAAGCTCGGAGAGAACCGTTTCCTGTCCGGACAGCTCCCCTGGAAGGTGCCAGTCCTCCCCTATCCTTATGTAGCGCTGTGACTTCTCGGTGAAACTGGCCAGCCGGAATGACTGCAGGGCCTCCACCGCCAGTCTGGAGATCCCAAGAATGTCAAAGTTGAAAACCGCGTGTTCCGCGATTGATCCGTGTCCGTACTTGAAAACGATCGTTCTGTTGGATTTCCTGGCCTCTTCCACCTCTATCGACGCATTCCTGCGGAGCTCGTTCACCGGAGCGGGGTCCCTGCTTATTCGGGCATATGCCGCGGAGACCGTTTCAGGTGTGTTCGAGCAGTTCTCCCTGTCCGTGTTGTATCCCGCGAGAATGACTCTCAATTTGTCCTCCTAGGGTTTTCCGGCGGCAAGCTCCGCCATGGGGTTTCGTAGGGCAGTCTGATCCGCATAAGATAATCCAGTTCCCTGACCGGGTCAGGGAAAGCAGGGCCCTTCTGATGATGGAAAGGGAACGGTAGAGATCCCTGGCAAGGGGCACGAGCCCCCAGCCTCCTTCGATCAGAGGGAGATCCTCCACGAACCTGGACATATCCTCAACGGCACCGTTCAGCCAGACCACCGCGTCCCCGGGGTCGTTTCCACTGATGGCACCGGAAAGCCTGGCGATTATCTCTCCTCCGGTCTCTCCGGTTTTCCAGGGAGAATGGTGAAACTCCCGCATGAGTTCCCAGCCCCTGGTGTGCTCCCCCAGGGCTTCGGGCCACTCCCTGGGAAGCCCTGCTGAGGCCTTGAGCTCCATGACAGCATGCAGGGCGGCGGGAAAGATCTCCGAGGGATTCAGGAACCACCAGCTCTTCTCCGGTTTCCTCCCGGCAACCCCGGCCAGGAACACCCTCCTGAGGCAGTAATCGGTTGCGAGAAGGTTATCCCAGATCACAGGAGGGGATCCCAGGAGCTGCTCCGCCCGGGAGGTATCAGAAAGTGAGGGGGAAACCACACGGGGTCCTGTCCAGAAAGACTTCCAGCCATAGGGGATGTCCTTCCGCCATGTATCGAGGTATTCCTCACCCCCGGGGAAGCTTTCCATGAACTCTCCGCAGTAGACCGAGGGACAGAGTACAACCGGCAGACCGGTCCCCTCGAGTGCCCTCTCAGCGAAGAGAAGCTGTCTTTCCGCGAGGTCCGAGGCGGATGTTTCCGGCACATCGTCAAAGAGAATGCCCAGACCGGCTGCTCCGGAATCCTCGGCCCTTAGAAGCTTTTCCCTGGCGTGACGCCATTCGCCGTCCCGGAAACGCCAGGGACTTACGGAAAAGAAGAAGGCCGTTGCCCCCCCCATGCAGCCCTGAAGCTCCTTCCATTCATCCGCGGGGTAGGGTTCCCTCCAGAGGATCCTGTGCCGGGGGTCGTTCTTGGGGGCATAGAAATAGGCCGGCGAATCAAGGCTGGAAAGCTCCTCAAGGAGTATCTTCCTCTGTCTCGGTGAATAGGGTTTGCCGTAGAACCCCTCAACTATTCCCAGGTACACTGAACCTCCATCCTTATTATGTTATGTTCAATTTCACAGCTTCACATTATACAAGAATTCATTGTCTGGAAAAGAGGAGTATCAGCATGGCCAAACGCATAGTTGAATGTGTTCCCAACATTTCCGAGGGAAGAAACCAATCGGTGATAGATTCAGTGGTAAAAGCAGCATCCGCGGTCAAGGGGGCCTCGGTGCTGGATGTGGACCCCGGCGCCGCCACCAACAGAACGGTGATCACCATAGCCGGAGAACCGGAAGCCGTGGTTCAGGCCGCCTTCAACGTGATCGAAGCAGCCGGGGAACTCATCGACATGAGCAAACAGCAGGCGCCCACCCGAGGCATGGAGCCACCGATGTCTGCCCCTTCGTTCCAGTGAGCGGAATAACCATGGAGGAGTGCGCCGATCTGGCCAGGCAGCTGGGCGAACGGGTGGGAAGAGAGCTGGAAATACCTGTATATCTCTATGAGTACGCCGCATCCAAACCCGAATGGCAGAAGCTTCCCAACATCCGCCAGGGCGAGTACGAGGCCCTTCCGGAAAAGCTTGGCAAACCGGAATGGAAACCGGACTATGGCCCCAACCAGTGGAATGATAAGGTTGCCCGCACCGGTGTATGTACCATAGGAGCCAGGAACTTCCTCATTGCCTACAATGTCAACCTGAATACAACCGATACCTCCATGGCCAAGGAGATCGCCCTCACCATAAGGGACACCGGCAGAACCAAGAGAACCCCGGACTGGAAGTTCGCCCGGGACGAGAACGGCAAGAAGATAAAGGTTCCCGGCCGGCTGAAGAACTGCAAGGCCACCGGCTGGTTCATAGAGGAGTACAACACCGCCCAGGTTACCATGAACCTCACCGATATTTCGGTAACACCCCTGCACATAGGATACGAGGTAACGAAGGAAGAGGCGGAAAAGCTGGGGCTGGCGGTAACCGGAAGCGAAGTTGTGGGCCTGGTGCCCCTCAGTGCCATGGTGGAAGCCGGCAGATACTTCCTGGACAAACAGAACAGGGCCCTGATGGCAACGGGCAAGATGGCCAAGACCACAGGTGCCCCTGAAGGTGAGCTGGTTAATCTTGCCATAAAGTCCATGGGGCTCAACGATGTGGCCGAGTTCGTACCAGGGAAGAAGATAATCGAGTACATGATAGCCGATAAATCGGTGAATCTTTCCGGCATGACCTGCAGGGAATTCTGCGATGAACTCTCCATCGACAGCCCTGCCCCCGGAGGGGGAAGCGCAGCTGCCCTGATGGGCGCCGTGGGAGCGGGGCTTTCCAGTATGGTGGCAAACCTGACGGTAAGAAACAGGAAGTGCAGGTCCAGCTGGGAGGAGATGCTTGAGCTGGCACCCGGCGCCCAGAGTATCAAGGAATACCTCTTGAATGCAATCGACGAAGACACAAGGGCCTCAACAACTGGATGGATACCGCCAGATCGAAGGGCGATGTTCAGGCGGCGGTAAAGGGTGCGGTAGAGGTCCCTCTGGGGTTCTCCAGCGGGCACCGAAGGTGGCTGAAATGGCAATGGCCCTGGTGGAAAGGGGCATGCAGTCAAGTCTTTCCGATGCCGGGGTTGCCGCAGCCTCGGCCCTGGCATGCGCCACCGGGGCATATTACAACGTACTCATCAACATTCCTGAGATCGAAGACGCCGCCTACAGGGAAAACACCATTGCCAGGCGGAAGAACTTCTGGAGGAGACCCGTCGAGTGGCATCCATGGTGGAAGACAGGGTCATGGCCAAACTGAAGAATGAAGGCTGAACATTGAATATCGAAAGAACGAAATTCATTCCCCGGTCACTTCCGGAAGATACCATATCCAGCCTTAAAGGTCTTTGCCGCAGGGCCAGGGTGAACATTCTCAAAATGACTTCCCTTGCAGGCAGCGGTCATCCCGGGGGCTCCATGAGCAGCCTTGAGATCTACGCTCTTCTCTGGAGCCAGGCGGCGGTGGACCCGGCGAACCCTTCAATGCCCGGCCGGGACAGAATAGTGGTAAGCCACGGACACACCTCTCCCGGGGTCTATTCGGTGCTGGGAGCCCTGGAATTCTTTGACCTCCACAGCGCGGTTGTTTCCTTCAGACTTGGTGGAAGCGATTTCGAAGGCCATATCGAAAGGCACCTCCCGGGTGTTGAACTCACCACGGGCAATCTGGGACAGGGTCTCAGTTCAGCGGTTGGAATGGCCCTGATCGACAGGCTGAACGGCCATGACAACCATGTATGGGTGGTCTCCGGCGACGGCGAGAACCAGAAGGGACAGATATCCGAGGCCAGAAGATTCGCCGCAAGGTACCAGCTGAGCAATCTTACCTACATAGTGGATGTTAACAGGCTGCAGATTTCCGGTGAAACCAGCAGCATCATGCCTGTGGACCTCGAGGCCGAGTTCCAGGCGTCGGGCTGGGATGTTGTCACCACCAATGGCCACGACCTCGCCGGTCTCTACGCCGCCCTGAGGCCAGAGGGGCAGAACAGCCCCAGGCTGGTACTTGCGGAAACAGTTATGGGCAAGGGCGTATCCTTCATGGAGAACAGAGAGGACTTCCACGGAAGGGCTCTGAAAACCGATGAGCTGAAGGCGGCCCTTGGGGAACTGGGGGCAAAGGACGACATGGATATCCTTCGGGAAGAGCGCAGGGGATTCCTGAAGGGGGATATGAACCGCTACAGGGAAGATATTCTTTACCACAACGCAAAGAACACAGGCGAACCGCGCACATACACAGCGGACCACAGGGGCGACAACCGAAGCGCCTGGGGTAAAGCCCTTCTGGACATAGCGGGGGCCAATCCCGGGGATGTCCCGGTGGTCTTCGACTGCGACCTGGCCGGCAGCGTGAAAACCGCCGAGTTCGGCAGGACCTACCCCGACAACTTCTTTCAGACAGGCATCATGGAACACCACACCGCCGCCATGGCCGGTGGTGCTTCCCTGGCGGACCGCCTGGTCTTCTGGAGCGATTTCGGCGTTTTCGCCATCGATGAGACCTTCAACCAGCACAGGCTCAATGATATAAACCACACCAATCTGAAGGTGGTGGCAACCCACTGCGGACTTGATGTGGGCCCCGACGGCAAGACCCACCACTGCATCAAGTACGCCGGGCTCACCAGGCCCTGCCGAACTACAGGACAATCGTTCCCGCCGACCCCAACCAGACCGACAGGGCCATAAGGTACGCCGCTTCAACACCGGGGAACTTCTTCATCGCCATGGGCAGGTCGAAGCTGCCGGTGATAACCGGTTCAGCCGGAGACCCGTTCTTTGCCGGGGATTACCGTTTCGACTTCGGAAAGACCGACCGTCTCAGGACCGGCGGGGACATAGCCGTTCTCGCCATGGCCCATGTGCGCCAAGTCCCTTGACCTTGCGGATATCCTTGCGGTGGGAGGCATTTCCTGCGATGTGATGGGGGTAAGCTGCCCCAATGCCCTTCCCGGGGAACTTGTGGATCATCTCAGAGACTTCAGATGCGTAGTGACCTACGAAGACCACGACAGGGAAACCGGTCTGGGGGCATCGGTGGCCCTTGCCATGTCCCATGCTGGAGAAATGCCCCCCCTGCTCCGCTTCGGTGTCCATGAATACGGAATGAGCGGCGAAGCCGATGAACTCTACACCATCCAGGGGCTGCAGCCTGAGCAGGTCGCCGAGGATGTGATAGCTTTCCTTCGGGGCTGAGTCAGGGTTTAAGAAGGCTGGAGTAGTCCGCCTGGCCACAGATGATGTTCCAGTATTTTTCGAACCATCTGTCGCTGCGCTTCAGGGCTCCGTTGGCCAGCATACTGAAGGGTTTGCGATAAAGTAGCGTTCTGTACCTCAGTGACTGCTTCACCAGCCGGACACACCTGGCGTTCTCGTGCCAGGTTTCCCCGCCGGAAATGATCGCCTCCGCAACGGCGAAACCGCTCTCTATAGCGTGGGAAATACCCTCCCCGGAGACCCTGTCGCACAGGCAGGCGGCGTCACCGGCCAGCAGACAGCTCCCCCTTCCCGGGATTACCCGCTGGTTTCCTCCGGGCAGAATGGCGCCCCTTACCGGGCTGGAAGTTCCAAGGCCGGTGTGCACAAGCAGCCTTTTCATCATGTCCTGCAGATTCCCGTGGGGATCCTGAAAGGAACCTATACCGGCAACGGCATCGCCCACCCTGGGAAACAGCCAGCCATAACCTGTCATCCCGCTGAAAAAGAAGATCTGCATGCCCAGCTCACGGAATGGTTCCAGAGCTTTTCCGGAAAGGGGGACCACAACGCTGAGTGAAGGGCTCTGCCTTATTGTCCTGCCCCCAAGGAAACACTTTCTGACAGTGCTGGAAGCGCCGTCGGCGCCGACGATCCTCTCAAAGGGTACCCCGCTCCGGAACTGAAGATGGCTCTGCTTCCGGCCAATTCTGCGAATGTGCCCTCCATGGGTCTTGCGCCCTCTTCCAGAGCCCGCCGCCTGAGAAAGGAATCGAAACCGGTCCGGTTGATGAGGTGAACCGGGGGATCGCCCTTTCTGTACGTCCGCAGTTGCTGGAAATCCCAGGTGATGGTCATGGTGGAGTGGGTCTGAACGGTGAGATCCCTGATCTCTTCGGTGGTGAGCATTCCCGACTGGGTTAGAAGGCTGACAGCCCTGCGGGAAAGAACACCCCCGCAGATCTTGGGCCTGGGGAATACCGCGGCATCGGCAAGGATACAGTTAACCCCTGCCCTTGACAGTTTCCATGCACATGCGGAGCCCGAGGGTCCCGCTCCTACAACGAGGATATCCTTCATCCTGCGATAATATGAACTGACAGGTTCCGGGGAAAGTGGAAGGACATCACCCCCCCGGAAGGATACTCCTCCCGGGGGGGAGAGACAGCTTTAGAAGCTTTCAGCGCAATCGGTTATGCTCACATTATCAACCAGTATCCACGAGGGAACGGAAACCGCCGAGGGTTCCCTTCTTCCGTAGGTGTTCGATGTGTTCACACTGACCGTGTCCGAGGAGATGCCGAGTATGTTGCCGAAAATGGTCTGGAAACGGTCGGTTATCCTGCTGCTGAATATGGGGCTGACCACCTTCCCCTTCTTCACAAGAACCGCGCTGAATCGGCTGCTTCCCGTGAACATGCCCCTGCTCATGTTTGGCATGTTCATGTAGTGGATCGCCGGAATGTAGAGAACCGTTTCCTCACCGGAAACCTCCTCCAGGAAATCGGCGGAGCCGGTTCCCGGTTCCATCGCAAGGCAACCGGCGTTGGCGGTGGCCTCCTTGCCGTACTTGGAGGCGGTGTTCCTGTCGTAGATCAACCCGGCGAAAACGCCATGGTCTATCACAGGAAGCTTCCTGGCCGGGGCTCCGGAGTCGCTGAGCGGATCCCGGAAGACGTTTTCGTGACCGGGGTCGTCGTTCACCGTGACGGATTCGTGAAGGACCTTGTCCCCGGGAGTGTTCCCGGAGGTCCATCCCATTTTCATCTCCCAGGTCCTGCCTGACATGCCGGTCCAAACCGCCATTCCCAGGAGGTCCCCTATGGCCTGTGAACCAAAAACCACACGGTACTTCCCGGGGTCCACCATGAATCCGGGGTTGTTGAGATAAACGGGAAGCAGATCGGTGAACTCCTTCACGGTCCTTTCCGCGGTTACGTCCCCGGCACGCCAGCCGGTCTGCCAGCTGGCCAGTTCCCACATCTCCTCCGGATGCTTGAGAACACAGGTAAACTGATGGTCGGTGAGAAGCCGCCTGGCGGTGAAGCCGCTGGCGGTGGTGGCAAGGAAGGTCTCAGTGCTTCCGCTTGACCATGAGCCGGAATAGTTGTAGCCGCTTCCGGAACCGCTGATGATCCTGGAATAGATCCCCTCCTTCACCGAGGGTCGAGTTTGTCCAGCTCCGGGTCGTACTGGCTCTCTTCGTCGATGTTCGATGTGATTTCAGCAAGAATGGGCTGATAGTCCATTTCGCTGGACTTCTCCGCCTTCCGTGAGACCATCAGTATCATTGCCAGAAGGTCTTCCGGGGAGTCCACCTCCCCCAGATGGGTGTGGGTGCCCTTCCTGCGGCCGGAGATGACCTCGATGTCCATTCTGGTCAGTTCCTCGCTGGTGTTCAGACTGACGGAGTTATTCCCTATCCGCATGAGGTGGCTGTTCTCGTGATGCAGATGGATGGAGGCACGTATGCCCCTGGCGGCGGCCAGATCCCTTGCCGCAGTCACGGTGTTCTTCGCTTTTTCGCTGAGCATGACCTACCTCCTCTCTCCGGAAATGACATTATCGAATCTTACCACGGGAACTCCGTGGCCGAGCTCCATCACCTGATTGGGTTCTCCCTTGCCGCAGTTCTCCACCTGCTCCACCCTCCATGTGCCCTCGTCGCCCACGGCGGTAAGATTGTTGTAGAACTCCACGGTGTGTCCCTGATATGAAGGGTTTCGCAGTATCCGGGTGACTTCGCCGTTCTTAACTTCCCATGCAATCTCGCAGCCGAAATGGAAGTGTTCACGGTTGGAGCCGATGGACCAGCTTGTGGGGTTGTCCACGATAATGCCATCTTCCGTGGCGGCGACTATTTCATCAAGGGATCCGTCGGAGCCGGGAAGTATGTTCACATTGGTCATTCTGTCGATGGGAGCCCTGTAGAAGGCTGTGGACCTGCTTGCTCCTCCGCTTTCGGAGAATACCTTCCTGCCCGCCCTCTGGTTGGCTTCGCTTATCATGGCCCTGGATGTGAGACAGTTCACCAGAAGGCCCTTTTCTATCAGCATGTAATCCCTCTCGGGGGTTCCCTCGTCGTCGAAGCCGAAACTGCCGGGGCTGTTCACGATGGAACCATAGGCGCTTACATTGAGCTTCTCCGAACCGTACTTCAGTTTTCCGAAGGAATCGAGGTTAACGAAACTGCCACCGGCGTAGGAGAGTTCGTAACCCAGTATCCTGTCCAGCTCCAAGGGATGGCCTATGGTTTCGTGCACCTGTAGGTGTCCCTGGCCGGGAAGAAGGATAACGGACCTTTTGCCGTACTCGAGTTCCGGCGCGGAAATGACCTGTTTCAGCTCGTTCTTTACCCTGGCGGAGTGTCCGCTCCAGAGGCCGGGGTTCGTGAGCATTTCCCATCCCCTGGTTCCCTGGGGATCGCAGTAAAGGCTCATGGAACGGCGCTGCATCTGACTGTCGGAGTCAAGGGCCATGGCGGTCATGTGGGCGAAGGCGTTCACCAGCCTTCGGGTGGTCCTGGTGCCCTCGCTGCTCCAGAAGTGAATGAGCATCCTCTGGAGCTGAACCCGGATCATCCTTCTCTGGATCCAGTCCTCCCTAAGAGAATCGTCCACCTCCTTGAGGAAACCGGTCTTCTCCGCAAGATCGACCTCTATTGGGTCGATCTCGAAGGGGGAGGTGTACTCACCTGTGTGGCCTTCGATGCTGCCCATTTCCAGTCTTACCTTGACCAGTTTAGAGGCGGAAACGGCGTTTGCATGGGCCCTGTCGAAACATTCATCGATGTTGCCAAGCCGGCTGGTGGCGGCGAAACCCCAGGCCCCGCCGTGGAGTACCCTGACGCCGAGGCCGCTCTCAACATTTGTATCGTTCGCCTCAAGATTGCCGTCGAGGATGATGAACATCTCGGAACTGTCATCCTGATACCAGCGGGCATCTGTGTACTGCGCTCCTGTTTTCATTATGCGCCGTATGTTCTCGGTTACCTTTTTTCCCACATCTTCCAGTGTAGACATGAAGCCTTCTTTCATGAATTCAGGGTGTTTCGTTCTTCTTCAACAGCCTAAGTATATCACCCCTGTGCAAATGTCCAGGGTGGAGCACCCTGCAGAACACGCCCCTGGCGGGCATTATGCACTTCCCCACCCGGGTGTAGATGTCGCACCGGTCACCGTGGCATTCCTTCCCCACCTGTGTAACCTCAAGGAGGAGGCCGCCGGGTCCGGAGATGACTCTGCCCGGGGTGAGCTGTGTGATGTCGATGCCATGTATGGTGATGTTCTCGCCGAAATCCCCCGGGGAGATATCAAGGCCGGTGCTTTCCGCGAAGGAAACCACGCTTTCCCTGTCAAGCAGACTTATCTGCCTGTGCCAGTTCCCGGAATGGGCGTCCTGCTCAAATCCGGTCATGGTTACCGCGGCGGAGTCGACCGGTTCCTTGGCGGTTCCCTTCGCCGGGGAGATATTGATGGAGTAAACGGTGAATTCCATTGTCTTTCAGTCCTCCGATGGATCCTCCGGGGATTTGTCCCCGTTCTGTGCGGTTAACAACAAAACATTGTCCCTCATGGTTCCAAGGGCGGTCAGGAAACCTACCCCGGCGGGGATGAACAGTATGAACATTCTGTTGAGCAGGGTGAAGAGCGGAAGGAAACCTCCGGGAATCACCGGAGAAAGAAGTATCCCGGTGGCAACTTCGGCTATTCCTCCGGCTCCGGGGCTGGGGGCGAAATAGGAGATAAAGGTAAGGAGATAGAGGGCGGAAAGCATTGCCGCAAAGGAAACATCCAGGCCCAGCCCCCTGGCTATCAGCCATGAAATAGTGAACTTGTTCAGGTAGAGGACACAGGTGAGAAGAACGGACAAAAGGACCACCCCGGGCCTTTTGAAGAGGAACTCCAGACACCAGCGGTGATATTCGTTCACCTTTTTTTGAACACCTCCTCGAATCCGGCGATCCTGCCGTGGTCGATCCAGGGAGCCGCTTGAGCACCGCCACCAGAAGCCTGAACAGCTTCTTGATCACCGATGGCTTGAATATCGCCATTCCAAGGATCACCAGTGCCGCCATGAACAGCCCGGCACAGGCCCATAGAATGGACCTTATGGCAGCGGACTCTATCCATCCCTGAAGGAATACAAGTATCACCGCCACTCCCACACCGAAGAAGAGAATGGTCCCTATGAAGTTGAGAACGGACACGGAAACAGCGGCGCCCAGTGGTATTCCGCCCAGCTTGAGAACGGCTATCTGGGCCGGGCCCCCAGACCCTGGGAGGGGTGACCGCCCCCATGAACATATTGGCTACATTGGCCCTGAAGCTGAGCATGTATCCCGTTCCGGGCCTTATCTTCCTTATGAAGATGTGATTGCGGACCCCCCCGAGAAAAAGGTCCACCGCAACAAGAAAGATCCCGGCCAGTATGTAGGGCAGGCTGAGAGCTTCGAATGCTTCCAGGGATTCCGCTCCTCCGGCGGCCACCACAAGCACCGCGATACCTCCGAAGGAAAGAAGAAGGAGGAGGAAAAGCCCCTTTCAGAGAACCGGAAAGACCCGGCTCACTCCTTTTCATGGTGCCTGTAGGGGGACGCCGCCAGGGCAGGTACTATCAGTCTGGTATAGACGAACCTCCAGAGAAGGCCTACGAAAAGGATGAATGCAAGCCCCCGAAATGGTTTCTATGGTTAGCCAGTTGAACAGACCGTGGGCAACCATGGAGACAGACAGCCCCCGGCAACCAGAAGGACCGGCCCTAAACCCTTCCTTCCCGCGGCATGGCCCAACGCGGCGCCGAAGAAAGAAGAGAACAGGGCGTGGCCGGGAACGCTGAATACCGACCGGGCGAGAAGGGTGTAAACACCCATACCGGAGCCTCCGTCGTTCCACTGGGATACAACGTAGAAGGCGTTCTCGCAGGCGGCGAAACCAAGGGCCGCCGAAGCGGCATATACGATCCCGTCGATGGGCTCGCTGAAGTTCCTGTTCCTGAACACGGTCCAGAACACTATGAGGAACTTCCCGGTTTCCTCCACCAGAGGGCCCATATCACCGCCGAGTACTTTGCCGGTCCCCAGGGATAGGGAAGTCCGTGGAAGGCGGTTCCCAGTGCAACGGCGTACATGACACCCAGAAAGAAGGTTCTGAAAACCAGCTTCGTCGGCTCGGGTTCGTATCGATCCGCGGAGTGGAAATACCATAGCCAGCCAACCGCGGGAAGAATGGAGACAACGACGATGAGAAGGAACTGCATATTTTCCCCTTTTGGGTTACCTTGCCATCAGATCAGCAACGAACCTTCCGAACTCCACCGGATCACCGGGTTTCGAACCGGACAGCACCCGGGCGAGCTCCAGGACCATCTCAACCCTTCTGCGGTATTCATCCTTTGAGCCTTCGGCGGTCTTGAGCTCCTCGAGGGAGGTTATGAGGGGATGGGCCGGGTTCAGTTCAAGAACCTTCTTCTCCCCGGGCTCATCCTGATTCATGGCCCGCATCATCATGCGCATCATTTCCCCCGGGTCATCCTGTGCTGAGACCAGAAGACAGGGGGTCCCCCGAAGCCGGGGGGAGAACCTCACGCCGGAAACCCTGTCGGACAGTATTTCCCTTATGCTGCCGATCAGATCTCCGTGTTCCTTTTCCGCCCTGGCCCTGGAATCCTTCTCCTCCTGGGTCATATTCTTCTCAGTGGCCTCACTGGCCAGGTTGACCAGCTTTCTCCCCCTGAATTCCATGAGGGACTCGATGGCAAGCAGGTCCACAGGACCATGCAGCAGAAGGACATCCCCGCCCGGGGCTGATTCAAGGTAGGGAGAACGCCTGAGTTCCTGGAGAGAGCTTCCCCCCAGATAGCTTATGGTGCCGTCCTCCGGCAGTTTCTCGCAGATGGAGACCAGGGAAACGGGCTCCTCGGAACCGCTGGTATCGAAGAGAAGCAGGGAAGCCAGTTCCTCACGCCTCTGGAGATCGGAGTAGACCCCCTCTTTTATGAAATCGCCGTACTCCCGGAAGAATTTGCGGTACAGCTCGGTGTCCTCCTCCATCATTTCGCTGAAATGATCTATGAGCTTCCTTGTGAGAACCTTGCTGATGGTCCTGAGAACCCTGTCCTGCTGAAGCATCTCCCTGGATACGTTAAGGGATATGTCCGGGCTTTCCACCACACCACGGAGGAAGTGGAGATACTGGGGAAGTATCTTGTCCGCCCTCTCCATTATCATGACCTTCCTGGAGAAGAGGCTCAGTCCGGGGCGCCTGTCCGGGATCATCATGTCCATTCCCCGGTTTGAGGGCAAGAATACCAGGGCGTGGAACTCGGTGACCCCCTCGCCGTGGTACCAGAATCGGTCCATGGGTTCCGAGTGGTCGTGGGTCAGATGGGAATAGAAGGCGGTGTACTCCTCCTCTTCCACATCTTCGGGACTTCTGAGCCACACCGGTGTTCCGGTGTTGATCTGCTTACGGGTTTCCCCGCCGTCTTCGTCTTTCCCGATGAGGTAAACAGGGTTGCTGACGAAGTCGGAATAGTGTTTTATGAGGGACTCCAGCTTCCAGGGCTGCAGATACTCCCCGGCGTCATCCTTTATCCTCAGTACGATGGAGGTCCCCACGGGGAGATCCTCGGTGGGCTGGATGGTATAGTTCTCGCTTCCGCTGCTCTTCCATATCCAGCACTGGTCCTCGCCGGCCCTTCGTGTCTTCACAGTTACCTCTTCGGAAACCATGAATGCCGAATAGAAACCCACCCCGAACTGACCGATGAGCTCCGGGCGGCCGGAACTCACCGTGATCTCCTCGAGGAACTTGAGGGTTCCCGAGGAGGCCACCGTTCCCAGGTTGGCCTTGAGCTCTTCTTCGTTCATTCCCACGCCGTTGTCGGAAACCGTAAGGGTTCCAGCCTCTTCATCGGGTATTATCAGGATCTCAGGCGAATAGCCTCGACTGTGAGGTCGGGGTCGTCCAGGGCAAGGTATCTCAGTCTGTCAATTGCGTCGGAGGCGTTGGATACAAGCTCCCTGAGAAAAATGTCGCTGTTCGAATAAAGGCTGTTGATAACAAGATCGAGAACCCTTCTGGTCTCCGCCTTGAACTTCAGTTTTTTCTGCATAGTCATCGTTCTCCCCTAGCGCAGTTTTCCTTCCAGGAACGGAACCTGGAATACCTTTTCTGAATAGATGGGGCCATGCCCGAAGTATCCGTCCTCACCAAAAAGCTCCCCGTGATCAGCGGTAACGGTGATCCATGTATTCCGGGGAACAATATCGAAAAGCCTCTGAAAAACCCCGTCGAGATACTTGACGGTGTCCACCTGTCTGGCCCTCAGCATGTCCATTTCCTTCCCGTCGAAAAAGCGGCTTCCCGATGTGCTCTCCTCTATGCACCCGTCCACTATGTTATCGTCGAGATGCTTGAAAACGCCGTGAACACCGCTTATCCTGGGCCATTCGTTCCGGGCCTCGGTGGGTCTTGCGTAGGGGTAGTGGGTCTCTCCGACATTGAGAAGATAGAAACTGGGTCTGTCTTCGGGGAAGGTCATCAGGTCCAGCATGGCGTTCATGTCGTTGTGCTTGTCCATCAGTCTGTAGGTATCGAACCCCCGGTTCACCGGGGTCATGCTGTTCAGAACGGGAAGGGAAACCATGGCATGGGTCCTGTAGCCCATGGTTCTCTGAAGGAAGTCCGGAAGCCAGAGCCTGGGGACAAGGCTTTTGAACTCTATGTTGCTGGCGCCCAGCCTTTCATTGTATCTGATAAAATCGTGCTTGTAGTACTCGCTGGCGAAAACGCCCGAGGGAGATGAATGGGGCATCAGCCCCATCAGTAGATTGTAGTGGGAGGGAGCGGTCCAGCTGGCATAGCTGTACCTGGCCTCGGTCTGGCCCAGCTTCATTATGGTCTTTGGGGCCGCCTCCATGAAGGTGTCGTACCTGCAGCTGTCCAGGATCACCACGATAAAATTGTTCATGCCTTCGAAGGGAGGATCGGTCCTGACGAGCCCGGTCCGCTTCCTCTTTCTGGAAAATAGCTTCAAATTGAACTCCGTTCATCAGTTGGGAAGATGTGAATAGAGATCGGCCCTCACCTGCTCCGACCACATCCTGGAGAGTTTTGAAAGTGTCTGGGCCAACTCCCTGAAACCAGGTGCGGAAAGACCTTCGGAGTAATAGTAGTTCTTCTGAAAAATAAACTTCCGAACCCCTGCTTCCCATGAGGGTTACATCGACGTCGAATACCGCTGTCCAGGTGGTGCTGTCCTCCTGAACGGCACCGAACTGCCTCACATAGCCCTCCACCGTAACGATCTCGTTGACGCTGGCAGCGGTTCTGAAAACCGCTGGAAAGCCGCCGGCGGACTGAATATCCCTGGCAAGCATTTCGCCGAGCATGGCCCCGGGCCTTGCCACCCATCTGTTGTCACTGCTTTCCCTTATGGAGCCGTCGGCCCGTTCCAGGACCATACCGGAAAGCTGGTAGCTCCCTGCGCCTTCGAAATCCCTGACCCGGACGGGGCAGCTGAATGTGCGGGATATCCTGGCATCGGGGGCTTCCCACCGCAGAAGCCACTGGTAGGAGGGGCCGGTTTCTCCTGTTCCAAGGGGAACGTTCACCGTGATGCATCCTGCAGACATCAAAATTGCGGTAATCGCCAGTTTCAGTTTCATTGCCAGAAATCCTCTCCGCTGTCGCCGGGGGATATTCCCTCCAGCAGCCTGTTCAGTCTGGGCATGAACACACTGAACTCGTGAAGGATAACGCCGGTGTCATCGAAGGTGTCCTGAAGGTCGTCCGCCAGGTACCCCAGAATGGCCGAGAGTTCAGAGAGCTTTTCGGTGATTGGTAGAAGTCGTCAACCAGGGGATCGACACTACCCTTCACCTCCCTTACGGCCAGCGTCAGTTCCATTCCCAGTTCGTTGTACGTGATCAGTAGCCTGTCTATGTTTGCCATTGTGTTTGCCATCCGGCAGCCCAGGGAGTCGTACTCGATGCCCTCGAGGATCCGGTTGATACGGGTCAGGGCAAGGATGGCCTGGTCGTTCAGGTTCTTGGCATCCACCTGTTCCAGTATCTCAAAGATCCTGTTCAGACCGGTGGTCACCGACTGAACCGTTCCGGACTGTACCGGGATCACCGACAAGTCGGACTGGAAGGAAAGTTGATCGGCGGTCCACAGCCTTGGAATGGAATCGGGTATACTCTCGAGGTTGACATTTCTCAGGCCTGTTATGCCGGTTATGTTCAGGGAGGCGACTATTGTTTCATCCACGACGAACTTCTCGTCCTCGATCTTCATGACCACCTTTACCAGCCTGCCGTCCGGAGCTATCTCGATGGATGTGACGGAACCCACCGGGACGCCGTTGTAGTTCACCGAGCTTCCAACGTTCAGCCCGCCGACGCTCCAGCCGAAGTAACAGGCGTAGCTGGTGCTCTCGGGGCTTCTGAAACCACCGGCGAGCCAGAAGATGGAAGCGATGAAAAGGCCCATTATCACAACGAAAAAGATTCCCAGCCGCAATCTGTTAGCCCTGAGTGCCATGGCTAGTCTCCTGTCTTTCTTCCAAAAAAGTCCCGGACCCTCTGGTCGGTGGACTCCCCGGCCAGGGCACGGGCCTTGCCCGTTGCGATGATCCCCTTCTCTTCCGGGTCAAGCATAACCACTCTGTCCGATATGGCAAATATGCTGTCCAGCTCGTGTGTAACGATTATAACCGTTGTTCCAAGGCTTTTGTTAACTGATACTATGGTCCTGTCGAGTTCCGCGCTGGTGACGGGGTCGAGGCCCGCCGAAGGCTCGTCAAAGAACAGGACCTCCGGGTCAAGGGCCATGGCCCTGGCCAGAGCTGCCCTCTTCTGCATTCCTCCAGAAATTTCCAGGGGGTTTTCATAGGCGGCGTGGATAAGCCCCACCATCTCCAGTTTGCTCATGGCCACGTCGGTCATTTCGGGCCTTGTAAGACCGGTGAACTCCGCAAGGGGAAGCATCACGTTCTCCAGAACTGTCAGGTTGCCCATGAGGGCACCGGACTGAAAGAGGACTCCCCAGCGGCTCCTTGCCGCGGACAATATTGACTTATCCTCCCATATATCCATGCCGTCGAACAATATCCTGCCCTCCATGGGTCTCATTAGCCCAACAAGGTATCGCATTATGGTCGATTTTCCGCAGCCGCTTTTGCCGACTATCACAAGGACCTCGCCGGTGAAAACGTCCATGCTGACGTTTTTCAGGACGATCTCCTCCTCGTATCCTCCGGTGAGGGAGTCCACATGGATGATCCTTTCTTTCATAATGACAGCCCCGGTCTGAGATGAACGAAAACAAGTGACAAAAGAGCATCGGTGAGTATCACCAGGAAAATGCTCACCACAACCGCCGAAGTGGTGGCTTTACCCACAGCGGCTGGTCCTCCCCGTACCCTCATTCCCATGTATGAACCGGTTATGGAGATTATCGCCGAATAGAAAACACTCTTGATTATTCCCCAGTACAGGTCAAACGGGATCAGCGCTTTCCGTGCCTCGGCGATGTACACCTCGGGGGGCATGTCAAGGAACATTCCCCCGGCGGCCAGACCGCCGGCCATTCCCGAAAAGTTCGCGATGGTAACGAGGAGGGGCATTACCAGGAACAGGGCGATCATTTTGGGAGTAACGATGTATCCATGGATGTTGAATCCCATGACCTCAAGGGCATCGATCTCCTGTCTTACCTTCATGGTTCCTATTTCCGCTGCGAAGGCAGAACCGGACCGTCCGGCAACCAGCACGGCGGTCATCATCGGGCCGATCTCCCAGCAGATGCTGTAGGCAAGCAGGGCAGGCATGAAGAGCTCGGCTCCGACCTGGCGCATCTGATAACCTGCCTGGTATCCAAGAACGACACCCATCAGCCAGTTGAGCGTAACTATGATGGGTACCGCCATAACACCGGTCTGTTCCATGTAATAAGCGGTGATGGAACCCCTGAACCTGGAGGAGAAAAGGGCCCGGAATGCATTGGTGGTAAAGACGAAGAGGCCGGAGATTGTGGACCATGACTCCGCAACGCTGTCGCCAATATCGGCGAAGTGATACTTGATGGTCTTTTTGGACCTGAAGGGCGGTGGAGTTTTATCGATCTCCTCGAACCTGTCAAAAAGCGATTCTATATCCGAATTGGCGTTGTTGATCTGAACCCGTTTTCCCCGTCTGAGTCTGTTCTGATGGAAGGACCACACCCTGGCTGCGATTCCCGTATCCAGCTTTCACATTCGCCGAAATCCAGCACCGCCATCCTTAAAGGTAGTTCGGCCAGCTTCCCCGTAACCATGGACAGATCCTTGACACTGAACCTTCCGATGAAGTAAGCCGTTCTGTCCCTAATCTCTATGCTGCAGTCCAACTTGTATTCAACCCCCCGGGAATCTCCCCGTGTTTTTTGTGAATGTTTTAATATAATGCAAATGGGTTCTGTTTTCCCGTAATTTCAGGAGGTGGGTCATGGGTACTATCGTATTCCTTATTCTCAGGTTCGTGTTCAGCATTAACAACTACGGAGATGGCCAGACCCTGGCTACCCTTGTATCTCTGGATACCATTGCCCTGATGCTTCTGCTTCACTACAAGAAACGGAGCTGAAAGAAAGGGGAATGGCAGACATTCTGAAGGGGCGGGCTCGCTTTCGGATCTATGAAGTTCATAATTTCATGTTTACGCATCTTCATATATTATGAGTTTACATAGTAATCCGCCCATGCCCGCCCGGGCCGTCTGTTTCTAATCACTTACCCTGAGATATGTTAGGGTATACAGCACCCCTTCTTCGACCCATGTGACTTCCCTTTTTGTTAACTAACCTGGAACATCTATCCTTTATTATTGTGCAGCTTCCTGTTACAGTATCAGCCATAACCCGTCACTGAAATATTCCCTGCCACCTTGTTTTTATCGTTTACTGGTCCTGTAGAGCTCCCGGTGTGGTTTCCCGATTCAAGAGCTTTATATTCCCTTCATGGATAAGCACAGCATAATGAAACTGAGAAGATCGGAACTCTGGATATTCGATGCCGACGATACCCTCTGGGAAAGCGCACTGTACTTCCGGCGCGCGAGGAGGATTTCGTGGCACTCATGCAGAGTCTGGGGTTCGACCCTGAAGGAATCAGGGAGGAAGTCCACTTAAAGGACATCGAAAGGCTCTCCGTTACCGGCTACGGAGCCCGACCATACATGGATACCCTAAGCAACATCGCCAGGGAAAAGCTAACGGAACTAACGCCATATGTTCTTGATAGTCTTGAATATATATCAAATTGTCTCCTCCGTCATCCCCTTGTTCTGCTTCCCGGAGTTCTGAAAACACTGGGCAGAATGCACGCCGCAGGAAAACAGATGCTTGTATATACAATGGGAGAGGCAGACCACCAGAAAGACAAGTTCTCAAGGTCGGGAATAGCCGGCCTCTTCCGTGGGATAAGGGTGGTTCCCGTAAAAACCGAAGAAACCATGAAGGAACTGCTGGCTGGCTCAGGCATTCGACCTGACATGGCCTGCATGATTGGAAACAGCCCGAGGTCCGACATTAATCCAGCCATCGGATGCGGTGTTAACGCTCTCTATCTGAAGCGTGCGCTGACATGGCAGGCTGAGCAGACTGAGTTTGCCGAACCCGGACTTGT
This sequence comes from Candidatus Sabulitectum silens, assembly GCA_001875255.1. Lineage (GTDB taxonomy): Bacteria > Fermentibacterota > Fermentibacteria > Fermentibacterales > JCC-6 > Sabulitectum > Sabulitectum silens. The sequence continues at coordinate 142,748 of MJAN01000004.1, forward strand.
TACAACCGTGACCTGCATTTCGGAGATCCTGCCCCTGGCCGGAGTGGAATGATAGGGTCACAGCGGCTCTATACAGGCTGCGTTGACAATTCTGGAGGAAACGATGAACCTTATCGATGCACTGAGCACGGACACAATTTCAGCGAACATTTCAATCGGCAGCAAGGAAGAGTTACTATCCGCCATCGCCGACATCGCCTGCGGCAGCGAAAACCTGGCAACGGTGGACAGGGAAAAGGTACGTGAAGCTCTTCTGGCCAGGGAAGAACTTGCATCCACAGGCCTTGGTAGCGGAGTGGCGGTTCCCCACTGCAGGCTTCCCGGTATCCCATCGATCACCATGGGCCTGGTTACCACCTCCAGGAAGATAGATTTCCATGCGGCTGATAATGAAAAGGCCGATATCTTCCCCTTCGTTATAGGCCCGGACAGCAACCCTAAACTCCACCTGAAAGCCCTTTCCGGCATTTCCAGGGTCCTTCGGAACCCCGTAACCAGGAAGGCCGTAAGGGGAGCCGGAACCGCCGAGGATATCCTCCAGCTGATTCTGGATGCCGCGGGAGAGGGCCTGGCTCAACCCCTTCCCGAGCCTCTCTGCGCCATGAAGATGCTGCATGTTTTCGTTGGGAACGAAACCCAGTTCAATGACATCCTTCAGGTGTTCGCCTCGGGGGACTATACAGGTGCCATGGTGGTGGAAGCCCATGAGTCAACGGAATACCTGTCCAGCATGCCGGTGTTCGCCGGTTTCTGGAACAGCGAGCTCAGCTCCTTCAACCGCATCATCATAGCCGTGGTGAAGGATTCACTGGTCAATCAGACAATAAGGCAGATCGAGTATGTCTCCGGGGATCTTGCCGGGCAGAACGAGGTAATGATAACGGTTTCGGACCTGCACCACGCCCTGGGCTCCCTGGATTTTTAGGGTATCATCATGAACATTCCAATTACCGCCCTTGTCGGCGTGGCGATCACACTTGGTCTCTATTCCGGAAGGCTTGTGAGGAAAACAGGTCTTCCTTCCATTATAGGATTTATGCTGCTGGGTGCCCTCATGGGAGTTTCCGTGATGAAACTCTTCACCGGTGAACACCTGGGCTCCCTTGATTTCATTACGGACATAGCCCTGGGTTTCGTTGCCTTCACAATAGGCAACGAACTCAAGATAACCACCCTCAGATCCCTGGGAAGATCCATCGGACTCATTATAATTCTCGAGTCCCTGGCTGCACTTGTGGTGGTGGCGTTCCTGGTTTACGCAGTAACCGGAGACCTGGTCACTGCGCTGATCTTCGGTTCACTTGCCCCGGCCACCGCCCCCGCCGGTACCGTGGCGGTGATAAAGGAGTACCGGGCCAGGGGAAAGCTGTCCTCTTCCCTCTACGCCGTTGCCGGTTTCGACGATGGCGTGGCAATACTGCTCTTCGGCTTCACCATTGCCATCGCCAAACAGCTCCTTCTTACGGAAGCCGGTCTTGCCGGGGGCGGTCTCCTTTCAGGGCTTGCCAGGCCGGCCCTGGAGATCGCGGGAAGCCTCGGAGTAGGTGGAGTTCTCGGTATCATCTATTCCGCCCTTGTTCGCAGGATCGACTCCAACTCCAACATAACTGCGTTAACATTCGGGTTCATACTCCTTGGTGCGGGTCTTTCCGCCATGTACCACCTTTCGCTGATACTGGTGAACATGGGAATCGGTTTCGTTCTGGCCAACACTTCAAGGCAGAGCATTCTGATAGGAGTGAACGAACAGCTGAGATCACTGATGCCCCTGCTTTTCATTCTCTTCTTCTTCCTGGCCGGTGCCCATCTAGACTTTGCCGCCCTTCCAGCCCTGGGATTGACCGGGCTTGCCTACATAGTCGGCAGAACCGCGGGAAAGATCGGCGGCTCGTGGCTGGGGGCCTGGCTGGGAAAGGCACCGAAGGTGATCAGGAACAACATCGGTCTGGGGCTGCTCTCCCAGGCCGGTGTGGCCATTGGCCTTTCACTCCTCGTTTCCAGGGAGTTCGCTGCCATAAACAGCCCGAAGGCACACCTTATAGCCGCTTCGGTGGTTACCACCATTACAGCCACATGCATTCTCTTTGAGATCCTGGGCCCCATAACCGCAAGGATCGCCCTGAAGAACTCCGGGGAGATCGGCCTGGATAAATAGCGGATGCCGGGGGAGCTGAAGGCCTCCCCCGGCGGTTTCCTGCTTACTATTTAACGTGAACCAGCTTGAACCCCGCTGTGCTGTCGCCGCCGGTAACCCTTACCATGTACATGCCCGGGGGCACCCGGGAACAGTCCCAGGTGTACTCCCCGGAGATCACAGGCTGGGAATGGATAATTCTTCCTGCCATGTCATGTATTGTTAACTCGGTTGTCTGATAATCAGTTACAACGCTTATCACCGCTGCTGGGCCCACCGGGTTCCCCCCGGTATTGGCTACGCTCAGGCCGGAATGCCCCGTTTCTCCGTTATTCACCCCGGAAGGATCCGGAGTAGCAGCTCTCAGGTCCCACTGGAGGTCGTCTCCCCTGGCGCCATAAACGAGCCAGATCCTGCCGTCGGAACCTGCTGCCATGCGGCCATCGTCGATGGCGTCCGCCGTGGCTGCGGTTTCACCGGAACTCCATACCCCTTCCGAAAGGGTTGCGTATCTGATGGAACTCATTCCCGCGGTCCATGATACCACTATATCGCCGGAACCGGTGTGGGCCACGGAGGGCCGAACTCCATGATCGGCACCGGAGACCACCTCCGGGGCAGTCCAGTCGTTTGCCTGTTTCATGGAGAACAAAATCTCACCACCGGAGCCCTGCCAGGCCACGGCAAATCCTCCGGGAATCCCGGCGATGCATGGGTAGCGGCCCTCGAGGGAGGGGGTGGAGATCAATATCTCCGGACCGAAGGACCCGCTGTCCGGAGCGTCCCTGAAACCGATGGCCCATCCGCTCTCGGTTTTCCGGTGATAAACCAGACCGTATCCGGAGCCGTTCCAGGCCACATCGGGATATCGCTCGGGGGAATCGGTTCCTGCCAGGACCTCTTCGGTGGTCCACTGGGAACCGGTCCACATTCTGCCCACTATGTCAGGATCTCCTCCGTCCCATTTCTGCCAGACGAGCCAAGTGTGACCCGCCCCGCCGGACATGGCCGGTTCTACATCGAAGGGATCTCCGGTGGTAAGTGTTTCAGATGAATTCCAGCCGGAGCCGTTCCAGAGTGAAGTGAAAATGTCATAACCCTCGTGGTTGTCCCTCATGGACTGCCAGGCAACCCACACGTTCCCGGTTCCGTCGCCGCCAACCGTAGGGTGCCAGTCCCAGTACTCGTGCTGGCAGACATTAACCGGTTGAGCCCAGGAATCCCCATCGGTGCAGGTGGCTGTGATATTGGCACGCACAGGGTCGGAGGAACCTGAAACGGCAAAGACCATTCCTGAAGCGGGGTCGGAGTACATATCCACCCTGCCCTGTGTGTGAAACCGTCTGTAAGGGATAATCCAGCCATCCCGACGCAGGTGGAGTGAATCCCCCTGCTGAAACCTGAGAAGGCTCCAGGTGAACCCAGTGGTTTCAGTGTGGGATCTCCGAAGAGTACCGCGCCGTCTTCGTTGCCCATGTTGTTACCAAGCCACACCCTGAAGGCATCTCCGAGGTTGGAGCCCCCTGCCAGCTGTCCGTAGTAGTCGGTGAAGTAATTGGTGTAGTCGACCTTTGTCTGGGCAAGTGCGGCAAGACCGTAGGAGTCGGTCCAGATATAACTGTTGGCCAGATTGTCCACTTCGGTCCACCGGCCGTTGCTGCAGCAGTTGAGAACATAGAAAATCGCGTGGGGATCCAGTGGAGGTACCTCGAAGTTGTTAAGCGTTCCGGCGCCCTCAGGGGAGCCCCTGTGTGGAAACTGCTTCCCCAGGGGCTGGAGTGGGAGATGAGATGCACCCACTCATACCCTTGAAGAAGTCTTTCCCTGAAATCGTCGGCGTTGGTGCCCACGGGGTCGTTCACACGGGTTACGCTGTCATACAGACCGTCCAGGGCGTAGGTGAGCCCGGTGAATGCTTCTTCATAGGCCAGGGCCTCTGGGGAAGGCTCATTGCCCCTGTCCTGTAGGCATGATTCTTCTCGAAATACAGATTGAGCAGTTCCGTCTCCGAGGCGAAGGTGAGGTATGTCGGGGTCAGCCTGCCCAGCCAGATCTCCGGGGCACCGTTGCTGTAGGATTCGAACAGACCGTCTGAATTGGAATCGGTCCATGATCCGTTCATGTCCATGAGATACATGTCGATGGGGTACTCGCCGTAGCCGTTGTCCATCCAGCCTGTGGGTATGTCGCCGATGGCCATCGCCCCCACGAGTGAGCCGGAGGCATATTCAGCCTGGAGATCGTTCCTTATATCCGAAGCGGTGCCGCCTTGGATCTCCCACACCTCGATGGCATACCCCTCCAACTCGAGGTCATTCTGAAATGTGGAAAGGCCGCCAGTAATTCCCGGGTAAACCCCGGCATCCACCAGAAGGACCACAAGATCCCCTTCGGTGGCCCCGATGGGGGTTTCCGTGATCCGTCTTGAATAAGAACCCTCCCGGTCTCAATGGAGATCCTGGTGGAAGAGCACTCCCTTCCCCGGCTGTCCATGTACTGGATCGGGATACCCTGGGGAACCCCCCGGGCAAAGGCCGCGGCGAAAAGCACTACCAGTGAGAACCTTATCATGATCAGTTACCTTCTTCCAGGGAGCCCACGGCGTTTCCACCGCTTCAAGTATTTCCCCTGAACGAACCACCTCGACCATCCTGTTGTGGTCGGGGTATAGGGCCTGTCCTCTCCAAGATGCTCCACATGTTCCGAACCGTGTCCCGGGCGGCCTGAACCCCATTCCGCAGCTGTGGCTCCTGAATCCAGGGCCTGTGCCGCGGCTATCAGTTCTATTCCAAGAACACCCGGGCGTTCTCAATTATCTGACAGTTCTTCAGTGCGGTGTTCATTCCCATGCTCACGAAATCCTCCTGGTCAGCCGCCGCAGGGATGGAGGCAACCGCGGCGGGATTGGACAGGATGCGCTGCTCGGCGATTAGCATGCCCGCTGTGTACTGGCTGAGCATATGACCGCTGTAGAGCCCCGGTTTCTCCGCCAGGAATGGAGGAAGACCAACGGAAAGGGCCGGATTGAGAAGGCGGTTCAGCCTCCTTTCGCTGAGCACTGAAACCATTGTGATCGCCGTTCCCGCCATTTCCATTGGTAGAGAGACCGGTGTTCCCTGGAAGTTCGCACCGGTCAGCACCAGGTTTTCATCGGGAAAGAAAAGCGGGTTGTCACCCACACCATTCAGTTCGGTCTCCACCTGGCTCCGGGCATAGGCCACCGCGTCGTGGGCCGCTCCGATCACCTGGGGAGTGGAGCGCATGGAGTAGGCGTCCTGTACCTTCTGTGGCGTTTTACCGGTGGTAAGGTCGCTTCCGGCTATGCATTTCCGTATGGCCCTGGCGCTTCTCAGGGAACCTGAAAACCCTCGAACTGTGTGAACCCTGTCCTCGTAGGGTTTCATATTGGCGAACAGGGCCTCAAGGCTCATTGCAGCCGCTATCTCAGCCTGCATCAGCCATCTGTTCATATCATAGATATTCAGGGCTGAGATGGCGGTAAGGAGATTGGAGCCGTTTATAAGGGCGAGGCCATCCCGGGCATGTAGTTCCAGGGGTTTCAACCCCGCCCGTTCAAGGGCTTCCCTCCCGGGATACCTCTCACCTTCATGGAAGGCCTCCCCCTCGCCCATGACCACCAGAGCGATCATGCTCATGGGGGCCAGGTCTCCGCAGGCGCCAACGGAACCCTTCTCGCACACCACGGGAGTTACACCCCTGTTCAGCATTTCCACCAGCATCCGGGTCATCTCCAGGCGAACGGCACTGTGTCCGTTGCAGTGGACATTGGCCCTTCCCAGCATTGCCCCCCGGACATGCTCGATGGGAGCGGGCTTCCCTATTCCGGCAGAATGATTGTAAATGAGGTACTTCTGGAAGGAAAGGACCTCGTCGTCGGAAAGCCTGGTTTCGGAGAACTCACCGATCCCGGTATTGATGCCGTACATGGTCTCCCCGGCGGTTATCTTCTCCTCCACCATTTTTCGGCAGCGAAGTATCCTGGTTTCGGCGGCGGGGTCGATCTCGACCTTTTCGCCCATCCTTGCCACGGAAACGACTTTTTCTATGGTAAGGCCTTTGCCGTTCAGAACTACAGACATGGAGTCCTCCAGTATGCTTGGATGAAAGGGGCTTTGAAACATGAGTATCTAATAATACTAAAGAACTCCATCCCCGGTAAGAAGCTCACTCCCTCAGGGAGAGAATGTGGAGCCTGGGAAAGTCTTCAGGATTCGGATTCCATGCCAGTATTCCCCTCTGGGTGACCTTGACCCGGAGTTCATCGGCGTCCGGGGGCGGATCCTCCAGGGCAACGGTAAACAGATGCTGACCGCCGGCATACACATCGAACAGGGGTACTCTTCCCGGCCGTCCCGTACCCAGAGCCTGCCCTCGGGATCGACGCCCATTCCGATGAAGGGCACCATGGGTCTGTACTCCGACGGGTCCCATCTCATCTCAGGCGGCGCGCCTTCGGCAAGGAGCTGCTGACGAACCTCCTCCCGCTCTTCCTCTATCTCCTCAGCAGGCCTCTCCCTGGGTATCCTATCCTCTTCGATGGTATAGATGGGATTCCCCTGGAAATCGAGGACATGTACCGCGAACTCCGTGTATGAATAGGGCAGATAGTAAACGTTTCCCTGGAAATCCGAGGTAAAGACTATCTGTGATTCCTCGGTGGATTCCCGAAGCCGCTCGCGGTTGAAATCCACCGTGTGGCTGTAGTATTCCAGGTCCTGCACCGGAGAATCGCTCCACAGGGCGAGTAGCCGCCCATACCGGGAGTCTCCCGGTCGAAGATCCTGTAACTGCCCGTAAAGGATCCGTTCAGCGAGGGCGCGGTCCTTTCCGGCGACCATGGTATGAAGCCGCTTATTACGGTGTCAACGGTGAGATCAGGGTTGAGGAATGTAATCCTTGTGAGGCCCGGATCACTCACCAGAAGGCGGTCATCGGACATTGTGGTAAGGCAATAGGGTCTGATGAACTCACCGGGACCCTCGCCGCTGCCGCCGCCCCGATAGAGGAACTCTCCCCTGGGCCGTAGGCGGATATTCGGCTGGTGGTTCCATCAAGGACCATAATGTTGCCGTCTTCCGTTATGCAGGCGTCACGGATATCCCCGAAACATAGCAGCTGTCACCCATCTCCTCTCCTATGGAAAGTGAGATCTCCAGAACAGGTTCATTCCCACGGTCAGACCCACTGATAACCTCAGGGGACTCACCACAGGAGACAACCAGGATAGCAAAAAGGGGCAACGCAACTCTTCCCGGTTTCATTTCTTCCTCCATCTGTTCATTAAAGAAAAGGGTGCCTTCGTAATATTCAAAAAATTTATGCAATTTGTCAAATGAATCATAAAAATAGCCCCGGTACATCATTCCGATCATACCGGGGCGGCGTTGGATGTCAGCTTACCAGCATCGCCTTGGCGAACCTGCCGTGTACCGAAGCCACGAACTTCGCCAGGTGGAGGGTAAGGATCAGAAGGAGTCCCCCGGCGGCCATCACCAGAGGCATTGCATAGAAGGGTATCCAGACATTCGGCTGGATCACGGCCTCATCGAACCCATATTGCAGTAACGGAGCACCCAGAAGGGATACCCCCAGACTGAAGAGGGTGATGATAAGAGTGAAGTAGAAAATGCCCAGGGGAAGCATCAGGAACATGTAGAGAACCGTTGTCCAGGTGGTGCCGGTCCTCAGCAGGGTCTTGAAGCTCTGCCACCAGGACTCTCCCCGTGGGAAAATGGCCCGTCTGGGCATCCTGACACCCAGAAGGGCCTCAACGAGCCTGCCTTCAACAAAGCCCAGGGCCCTTGCGGACAACAGGAAGAGCATGCTGACAGGTATGCCCACAATGAAGATAAGCAGGCTCACGGAAAGTGAAAGCCCCGTTGTGGCAAGAGAAAAGTAAAGGGTTCCTGTCAGAAGGGACAGAACCATGTAGAGACAGGCTGCCCAGGAGCCCGGATCCCAGATCACCGAAAGGAACCTTCCTGTGGGTCTCTTCCCCCTTTCAAGGGATCGGGGCATGACGGCGAAAACAGGTTTCGTGTGCTGCTCTATGTCCGTATAAACATCACGGATCTCCTCCGGCGTTCCATACTGCTCGATAACCGTCCTGGCCATCTGCTGCCTGTCCCCTCCGGGATCATCCCTGAGTGCAGCGAGAAGCGCTTCGTTAAGATGATCCTCGGCATTCGCCAGGGCGTCCTGAACGGTGGACCTGTCCAGTTCTCCCATGGCTTCCTTCAGCTCATCGAGGTATTTCTCTATTGAACTATTCATACATGCTCCCTCCAAGAATTCTATTGATGAGAGTGCTGGTGCTTCTCCAGATATCCTTCCACCTCACCAGGGCTTCCATTCCCTCAGCTGTAATAGTGTAATAGCGCCTGGGCGGACCGGAGACCGAGGGCTCCACGGTACTTTCCAGCAGCCCGCTCCGCTCCAGTGACTTCAAGACCGGATAGAGGGCCCCCTGTTTGATCAGCTGGAAGCCTTCCCCATCACCGGAAATCTCCTTGGCGATCCGGTAGCCGTACATCGGTTCCTCCGACTGGGCCAGGATTGCAAGGAGGGCAAGTGAGGTGGTGCCGGAGCTGATCTCCCTGCTGAATTTTCTGTCAACCTGATTTAGTTCTTTCAAGGCATTCTCCTTTGACAGCTAGTGCTTACCCAATACTAGTACTTAGTTACCACTAGTGTCAAGTCCTCAATACCCCCGACACTTGACCCGTCCATCCGGTGGCGCAATGTAATACATTATCACTTTCAATCGTTCTCATCGGGGGTGATCGGTTTGCGCAATGATGTCCAGTCCAAATTCGCGGATCTGCTGAGAAGCTCTGACGAAGATCTTTCCTCCCTTCTGTCACTCTTCAGGGACTGCCTCATTTTCATCTTCGATTCCAGGGGCCGCTTCACATTCGGCCATTCGGATTCCAGCTCCAGACTGCATGCATCCCCGAGTAATTTTCTGGGCAAAATGGTTCCTGAAGTACTCCCGGAACGCATATCCAGGCAGTTCGAGAACGCCTTTGAGATGAACAGGAAAGGTGAGGTCTCAGAGTTTGACTACTGGATGGACATGGTAACGCACATCGGCTGGTTCTCCGCCTCCTGTGCTCCCATTTTCAGAAAGGGAGTTTTCCAGGGCACCATGGCCATCGTAAGGGATGTTACCCGTCAAAAGGAGGCTTCCGAAGCATTAAGGATCAGCGAGGAAAACTACCGGACCCTTGTGGAAAGGGCCGCGATCGCCATCCTGGTAATCGATGGAAGCACGATCATCTACGCCAATCCCTTTACAACGGAAATATGCGGTTATGCCGTTGAAGAACTGGTCGGCCAGGATTTCCCTGATTTCATAGCCCCCTCCGAAAGGGAAAGGGTATCCAGAATTCACGCCGGACAGCTGGAAGGGGATGACCCTCTCCAGGCATATAAGCTCAAGATGCTGAAAAAGAGCGGAAGGCTCATCGATGTAAAGATCAGAGCCAAAGCGATATCCTATCAGGGAAAACCCTCGATTCAGATACTGATCCAAAGCCATCCGTAAATTTGACAAATAGATCTTCCAATCCATTGTCATCAATGCATTTAAGCATGACCCGGATAAGGCATTATTTCAGATCAGGACCCAGATCGAGGAAAAACGCGTCATAAGTAGTGTCATGCTTAAAATAATGCATCACAACACTATACAGAAGTTATTTGTCAAATTTACGGATGGCTTTGAAACCCGCCTGGTGCCCTGACACGACTCGAACGTGTGGCCTACGGTTTAGGCTGTCGAAGACCGCGCGAAGCGCGCAACCGCCGCTCATGAAGGGCATGCTTAATCTATTGCCCAACAATCTATTATGAAATCTATTTGTCAAATTTACGGATGGCTTCGAAACCCGCCTGGTGCCCCTGACACGACTCGAACGTGTGGCCTACGGTTTAGGAAACCGCCGCTCTATCCAACTGAGCTACAGGGGCAAGGCGGGAAAGCAGGGCCAATTATGCAGTGAAACTAACACTTCGTCAAACCCCGTCTACTTTTGCCAGCAGTTCAGCGGCCTGGAGGGCGAGGGAATCGGCGAAGAGCATTCCATTAGCGTCGGGGATGAGATGGTTGTTCACCTGTGACACCATGCCTGTACCGAGAAGCTCCCCGCAATCAAGCGTGTAACCTGCCCTTCTCAATTCGTCGAGGTCGATCCCTCCCCTGTGCCTGAAGCCCAGGGATAGAATCTCATGTGCGCAGTTTTCCCCGGAGAGGTCTTCCCCTGATTCCACCGGCGAGTCACCGCGGATCACGCATGATTCGTACAGCGCGGAATCGCTGTGATTCCATGTTCTTCTGGTCCCGTCGAAGGAATGGGCCGAGGGTCCGATGCCTATGTAGGGGATCCTGGTCCAGTAGGCAGTGTTGTGCTGTGATACGTATTTATCTTCCAGGGCATAGCTGGAGGTTTCGTAGTGGATGTAGCCGTTCTCGGTAAGTACTCGATCCGCCTGGTGATACATGTCCGCGCAGAGGTCGTCGGAGACCTTGTCACCTGCGTCTCCCATTGGTGTTCCCCTGACAAGGGTCAGCTCATAAAGGGATAAATGCTGGGGCATAAAAACGGAGAACCTCTTCCAGATCGGTCTTCTGCCCTTGAATGGTCTGGCCCGGGTGTCCATAGATGAGATCTATGCTGATGTTCCTGAAACCGCTTTCCCTTATCTGCCTTACGGATTCCCTGGCGTCCTCTGCGCTGTGGATCCTGCCCAGCCTTTTCAGCGCCGAATCATCAAAGCTCTGAACACCAAGGCTTATCCTGTTGAAGCCCGCCAGAAGAAGGGTGGAATAGCCCCTGTGGTCAAGGACCGCCGGGTTGGACTCGATGGTTATCTCCCGCAACCCCGGTGAGCGGACCTTTCCGATGAGCCTTCTCCAGAACTCCGGAGGAAGGAGGGTGGGGGTTCCTCCGCCGGCATAGAAGGTTCTGATGCTTTGATCGAGACCATCGGTGCGCTGGATGAACTCCGCATTCAGGGCAGTACACATCCCGGTTATGTCAGAAGGTTTGTCCGATGACGCGAAGGCGCAGTAAGAGCACTTCCGAAGGCAGTATGGCACATGGACATAGAGACCTATTCCACCGGAGGCCATCGGGGGTCCTCAAATCTCTGAATTTCAAGGGTATATCCCGCTGGATCCCTTACGAAGCAGTTGTATATCCTGTACTCGGGGGTAGCCGCAGGGGCTTTGATCACTTCGCAGCCGGCGTCCTTCACACGATCGAACCACAGGTCGACATCGTCAGTTACAAGAGTAAGGGTTACACCGCTCCGATGGCCGGGGTCCTTCTTTGAACAGAACCCTATGAAGGCACCGGCACCGACCCTGTAAATCCGGCATCCGCCTGATCGAGCACCATAGGGAGCTGGAGGACTTCGGTGTAGAACCGGTGGGTTTCCTCCACTGCCTCGGTGTAGCAGAAGGTTATCATGGAATCAAATGGCTTCATGTCAGTCATCCCTTTTCAGCACCGCCAGGAAGGCTTTCTGGGGTATCATGACCCTGCCTACCATTTTCATTCTCTTCTTGCCGGCTTTCTGCTTTTCCAGGAGTTTTCTCTTTCTGGTAATATCGCCTCCATAGCACTTGGCCGTTACATCCTTACGCAGGGCGCTTATGGTGGTTCTGGCTATCACGGTACCGCCAATGGCACCCTGTATGGGAATTTTGAACTGCTGCCTCGGGATCTCATCCTTCAGGTTCTCGCATGCTCTTCTGGCCCAGTTCAGGGCCCTGTCGCGGTGAACCAGCATGGAGAGGGCATCGACCTTCTCATGATTCACCAGGATGTCCACCTTGGCCAGGTCCCCAACCCTGTAATCAGCGGGCTCATAGTCGAAACTGCCGTAGCCCTGGGTAACGGACTTGAGCTTGTCGTAAAAATCGTAAACAATTTCCGCCAGGGGCATTTCCACCTTTATCTCCACTCTCTTTGCACCCACATAGAGATTCGAATAATTCTGCCCCCTTCTGTCAAGTAGCAGGGTGGTCACCGGACCTATGTACCTGTCCGGCATTATCACCGATGCCTTTATGAAGGGTTCTTCGGTAAGTTCTATCTGTGAGGGATCGGGATAAAGGTTGGGGTTGTCTATGTAGTGCACTTCACCGTTGTTGAGTGTAATTCTGTAAAGAACGGTAGGGGCGGTGAGAACCAGGCTCATTCCGAACTCGCGCTCGAGCCTTTCCTGTATCACCTCGAGGTGTAGAAGGCCCAGAAAGCCGCACCTGAAACCGAAACCAAGCCCGACGGAATTCACCTTTTCAAAGGTAAGTGAAGCATCGTTCAGCTTGAGTTTGTCCATGGCCACGGCAAGGTCGTTGTAGTCTTCACTTGAAATGGGAAAAAGGCTTGAGAAAACCACCGGCTTGGATTCCTCGAAACCATCCAGTGGCTTTTCTGCGGGGTTCTTCACCGTTGTTACGGTCTCACCGCTCCGCACATCGCTTACACTCTTGATCCCCGCAATGAGATAGCCAACATCCCCTGTCCCGAGTGTTTTGCACTTCAACCGGTGAACGCCCAGATGGCCAATCTCCTCGATCCGGTACTCCCCCCCTTTGCCATCAGAAGTATGTCCTGATCCTGATGCATGGTGCCCTCTTCTATCTTGAAGTAGGCAACCACACCGCGGTAGGGATCGAAAATGCTGTCGAAAACCCTTGCCCTGAGAGGTGCGCTTGTGTCCCCTGTGGGGGGCGGGATATCACGTACGACGGAGTCGAGAAGTGCCTGTAGCCCTTCACCGGTCTTTGCGCTTACAAGGACCGCTGTCTCCGGGTCGAGACCCAGTTCGTTCTCTATTTCGTGAAGGGTTTCATCAATATCCGCCGAGGGAAGGTCTATCTTGTTCACCACCGGAATAATGGTAAGCTCCTGATCCATGGCCTTGTACAGGTTGGCCAGGGTCTGGGCCTCCACGCCCTGGGCGGCGTCTATGACAAGAAGGGCCCCCTCGCATGAGGCCAGGGCCCGGCTGACTTCATAGCTGAAATCCACATGGCCCGGTGTATCTATCAGGTTCAGCTGATACTTCGTTCCGGCTCCCCCGTCGTAGTACATGGTAACAGCACTGCTTTTTATGGTTATTCCGCGCTCACGCTCAATATCCATGGAATCAAGCATCTGATCATGGAACTCCCTGGGAGTCACCGTACCGGTGACCTGAAGGAGCCGGTCGGCCAGGGTGGATTTGCCGTGGTCGATGTGAGCGATGATGCAGAAGTTTCGTATGTTTTGCTGCAAGTTTTTCCTCCAATGTTGATGTGTAATATGTTTGGTACTCGGGGGTCTTTCCAAACTGAGGCTAAAGGGAGAAGAAAATGCCTATTTTCAAAAAGGACAAAAAAGACAGGGAAGAGGAGAATCCTCTCCAGTTGATCAACGACTGCAAGGTCGGCCAGGGAACCAGGATCTGGAATTTCGTGAACATCTACGGCTGCGAGATCGGGAAGGACAGCATGGTGGGCTGTTTCTGCGAGATCCAGAAGGGCGTGAAGATCGGCGACAGGACCAGGGTGCAGAGCCACTCCTTCATATGCGAACTGGTGGAAATAGGCAACGACTGCTTCATCGGCCATGGAGTGATGTTCATAAACGATGTATACCCTCCTCAACCGGATCCCGCCGACTGGAAGGGAACAGTGATCGAGGACGGCGTAAGCATTGGTTCCAACGCAACCATCCTTCCGGTGAAGATCGGCAGGGGAGCCATAATAGGGGCGGGAGCCGTTGTTACGAAGGATGTGCCGGCGGGAGCGGTGGTTGCCGGGAATCCCGCGGTTTTCATGCGCCAGAGGCTGAAAAGGGAGAGAATTAGATTGAGATCGAAATTATTCAGGGTAGTACCCAGAATACCTGATGAGCTGGCGGATCTCAAGAAGATCGCTGGAAATACCTGGTGGAGCTGGAACAGAAGTGCCGTAAGGCTCTTCAGGTCCATGGACACCGATCTGTGGGAGGCAACCAGCCACAACCCCACCCTTCTTCTGGGCAGGGTGAGTCAGAAACGTCTTCGGGAACTGGTCTCCGATCCGGGATTCATGGCGGCCCTGGAAGATGTTAGTTCATCCATGGAAGAGTACCTCTCAAGGGCCACATGGTTCAGAAAGGACTTCCACGGCAAACTGAACGAGGGCGAGGTAATCGCCTACTTCTCAGCGGAATTCGGCCTTCACGAGAGCCTTCCGATCTACTCCGGCGGATTGGGCATACTGGCTGGCGATACGATGAAAAGCGCCAGTGATCTGGGGCTGCCCCTTGTGGGAGTATCCCTTCTGTACCGCCTGGGTTACTTCAACCAGTACCTGAACAGCGACGGCTGGCAGCAGGAAAGATATTCCGTTAACGACTATTCCAACATGCCGGCGGAAAGGGTCCTGGACACCGACGGAACACCCATCACCATCATGGTGCCCATGGACGGCGAACGGGTTCTGGCGGCCATATGGCAGATCAGGGTGGGCAGGGTAAAGCTGTTCCTCCTCGACACGAATCTGCCGGAGAACTCACCGGAAAACCGTGAGATAACCAGCCAGCTCTACGGCGGTGACAAGGAAATGCGAATGCGCCAGGAAATACTGCTGGGAGCCGGTGGAATAATGGCCCTCAGGGCAATGGGACTGACCCCCGCAGTGAGGCACATCAATGAGGGCCACTCGGGTTTCTCATCGTGGAAATGCTGGCGCATCTCATAGAAACCGGTCTATCCTTTGCCGAAGCCAGGGAAATGGTTACCGCAGGAAATGTTTTTACCACCCATACACCGGTGCCCGCCGGGAACGAGCAGTTCGATCCGGCCCTGGTGCTGCGTTATCTCAGACCCTATCTCGACCGGGTAGGACTGACCAACGATGATTTCCTCAGGTACGGCTCCCATCCCGGTTCAACTGCATTTTCCATGACCGTTTTCGCCCTTAACTTCTCCAGGAAGGCCAACGGGGTAAGCAGGCTCCATGGTCAGGTTTCGAGGAAGATATGGAAGGATGTATGGCCCAGGCTTCCCGAATCGGAAGTCCCCATCGGCCACGTAACCAACGGAGTTCACGGAGAAACCTGGGTTTCAGGGGAGATCAAAAGACTGCTGGACAGGTACGTGGGCAGCACCAGCCCGGTGAACCCGCTGAACGAGGATTTCTGGAAGAAGATAGACAGAATACCCGATTCGGAACTCTGGAGGGCCCATGAAAGGCTTCGGGCCAGACTTGTAGGTTACGCGAGGAAGAAATGGGACAGGCAGCTGGAGGAGATGGGCATAAGGGGTCTGCCCCACCAGAACCTCACCGTTCTCAACCCAGACGCCCTCACCATCGGCTTCGCCAGGCGGTTCGCCACCTACAAGAGGGCCTCCCTGCTCTTCCATGACATCGACAGGCTGAAACGGCTTCTGAACGGCTCCAGCAAACCCATACAGGTTATCTTCGCCGGGAAGGCACATCCCCACGACAACGAGGGAAAGAACCTGATCAGGGAGGTTTTCACGCCTGCCTCAGCAGCGACCTTTACGGCAAGATAGTGTACCTAACCGACTACAACATGGACACCGCCAGGCACATGATCCAGGGAGTGGATGTCTGGCTTAACACACCCAGAATACCAATGGAGGCAAGCGGCACCAGCGGTATGAAAGCCGCCATGAACGGTGTTCCCCACTGCAGCGTTCTCGACGGCTGGTGGGCTGAGGGCTACAGGGCAGACCGGGGCTGGGCCATCGGCAACGGCGAGACCTACAGCGACCAGTCCCAGCAGGACAGGATAGAGGCCAAGGCTCTCTACGACCTTCTGGAGAACATGATAGCACCGCTCTTCCATAACCGGAGCAACGGCGGGATACCCACCGGATGGACATCGCTGATGAAAAACTCCATGAAGATGGCCCTGGCGGATTTCAATACCAGCCGTATGGCGGCGGAATACACCTCCAGCTACTATATCCCCGCCCTTGAGTTCTCTAAAAGCATAGGCGAAGAGAACCTTGACGGCGTGAAGGACCTGGCCAACTGGAAGGAAGCCGTAAGGGAAAAATGGCAGGGGATTTCCATAGAGGGAGTGGACACCGCCGGTCTTGCGGACACCCTCACCGTTGGAGACAGCATTCAGATCACCGCCCGCCTCCGCGCCCCGGGGCTCAGCGCCGACGACCTCTCGGTGGAAACACAGTTCGGTACAGCCTCCGGAGACGGCTGGCTGAATGAAAGGTCATCCTCCCGACTTGAGTTCAGCCATGAGGAGAACGGTGTTCTGTTCTTCACCGGTTCCATCGAATGCACCGAGGCCGGAAGGTTCGGCTACACGGTCAGGGTACTGCCTTCCCACAGGAAGTACGGCAGGGTGGTGGAACCC
Source organism: Candidatus Sabulitectum silens (assembly GCA_001875255.1). GTDB lineage: Bacteria > Fermentibacterota > Fermentibacteria > Fermentibacterales > JCC-6 > Sabulitectum > Sabulitectum silens. The sequence goes on from MJAN01000004.1 coordinate 159,287, forward strand.
GGCCTGGTTCACTGGTGGGAGTAGTGGAAAACCGAAGCCTTCCGGGAGCTGAGGTTTTCGACAGTGCGACGATGTATTCATTGTCATGGGATACACATATGGCACTGACGCGGTGCTCAGTTGGAATGGAGGGGGCGAATATCATGTTCTCGATGTTGAGAACCGATATGGCGTAGTCCTGATTCCTGGGTAGCAGAAGTGTATTTGTGCTGTGCATGACAGCATTGATAAGATAGGAATGGTAGGGTCTGGAGCTGAAGAGGTGCTCCCCGGTCTCAAGGTCCACCTTGATCATGTGGGGATAGCCCGAAGATGCATCCAGCACAACCAGCGCCCGTGAGTCACTGGAAAATGCCATGGTTCCGATCCGCATGGGCATCTCCAGTGTATCCAGAGGGCCAGTGAAGATCCTTCCAGCATGACGATCTCTTCCCTGCCGGAATTCCCTATAGCCACCAGTGAATCGTTCGGAGACACTTCAAGCCTGTACACCGGCCAGTCACAGGGAAGGCTGGAGACAAGCTGCCAGCTGGTGGTAGATACCGCCTCTACCATCCAGGGAGTCCCCTGGCTTCCCAGATAAAGGAATTCGCTGTCCCCGACAGCTTCATGGTGTAAATGGAAGCTGTGGCGGTGTAAACCCTTTCATAGGTCATTTCCACAGTGTTCACCGCATAGATATCGATACCGCTCTTCTCGGAAACATAAATGTGCTCACCGGAAGAGGGAGCCGCTATAAGGCCTGGTGAAAAATGCACATACATAGTATCACTTAAATGCGGATTTACCAGTGCTTTGGAGATATCCCTGCGGAAAAGGCGGCGGTTAGCCGGTTCACTTACCCAGACCGTATAGCTGAGCGGGGCGAAGGCACAGTGAAATGGCATCTGTCCGCAGTAGAACTTCCCCTTATAGCTGGATGGATACTCCGGGTTTTCATAACCGGCTGTTCCCGCGGGGTTTACCGATTCACAGCCGACCATGGCCAGTAGAAGGATCAACCCAGGGAAAAAAAGTCTTCTTTGCACAACAGCCCCTTATGATTATTAATGGCAATATACAAAAACAACCACTATTGGGGGATGAACACAATGAAACACTTCCTTATCTGCCTTATGGCTCTGTCCCTGCAAGCCTTTGCGGGGACCACCGGAAGAATTGCCGGGGTGGTGCGTGACTCCACCGGTGATCCCATTGCTGGTGCCACAGTGATGATCTCCGGTACGGAGTTCGGCACAATGACCGATTCCAACGGTGAGTATCTCATACACAACCTCTCACCGGGAGAATACACACTCCTTGCCAGGATGGTGGGTAAAACCGGGCAGACCATCGAGGGGGTTCATGTGTCCGCTGATATGACCACCAGGATGGACTTCGAGCTTGGGGACTCCGTATCGGGCACCACGGTCATCACCGTTTCCGACCAGAGGGGACTGATAGTATTCGATGAGACCTCCTCGGTGAGCATCTTCGACAGCGATGACATCCAGTCCATGCCGGTTGCATCAATCAGGGATGTTATGGCAATGAGTTCCGGGGGTGTCGCAGCAGGGTCGGATTTGCACATGAGGGTGGACGTTCAGGTGAGGTCATATATCTGGTGGATGGCATTCCGATGAACGACCCCGCAACAAATCAGTTCACGATGAGCATTCCACTGTCCGCCGTTTCCGAAGTGTCCATAACCACAGGGGGATTCAGTGCCGAGTACGGAGGAGCCCAGTCCGGGGTGGTGAACATAATAACCAGGGATGCAACCGACAGCTTCGTGGCTTCGGTGAACGGAGGGGGAGGAGCCTATTCGGAATCCGGAGACGGCAGCGTGAACACCGTTCAGCACTCCATGTGGGAAAACCAGATCTACAGGGGCGATGCAATAAGGCTGGAGGGTGCCCTGGGGGCCCTCTGATCCTTCCGGGCAGAGGCGGATTCTTTCTTACAGGCTCATTCCAACGGAGCGGTTTCAACCATGCTGACAGCAGGGGCAACTGGGATAACAGCACAATAAGGAGCCATGGGGGAACGGCCAGGCTGTCCTGGCTTCCGGACCCCGGCACCAGAATAACAGCAAATTTCTATCTGTCAAACTCTGAAAAGGGATGGCGGGACTGGTTGTGGTCCCGTACCACGGATCACTATGTGGACGATGGGGACACCCTCTACTATTCAAGGGAAAACGACAGAGCCCTTCCAGTAAGGGAGCAGAACAGGTTCTCTCCAGGACTCACAATAACCAGAACCCTGAACCAGCGGAGTTCATTGATTTGAAACTGAATTTGTTTCACACCGGGGAAAAACACGGAGTAACCGATTCCACCGGCAATGTCATAGGGGAGGGATTCACAGTTGATGAATGGTTGGAATACCAGGCTCCCTCAAGATTCGAAGACCGGGACTATTTCTACAGAAGCGGCCATGTCAACTGGATACGCCACGAGTCCATAACCGATGTGATAACCGCCAGACTGGACTACACCAGTCAGCTGGGCGCCTATCACCAGCTGAAAACCGGCTATGAGGGAAGGTTCTTCGACTCCCGGGGCTGGGACATCTATTCGCCACCGGGCTACACCAGCACATACTCATCATGGAGCGGTTCACCACGTTTCCACGGCCTTTATGCCCAGGACCGCATAGAATACACCGCCGGACTGATAGCCAATCTGGGGCTTCGCCTGGATGTGATAGATCCCAATGCAGAAGGCACCGAAACCAAGTACAAGCTCAGCCCCCGGCTTGGTGTTTCCTATCCCGTTTCAACAAGGAATGTCATCCGGGCCAGCTACGGCCATTACTACCAGGTTCCCGGGCTCAGCCTTATGTACTACGGCAGCCAGGGAAGTTCATCCTCATCAGGGGCCCCCTTTCCGGCAATCCCGACCTTGAGCCTGAAGAAACCGTTTCATGGGAGCTGGGGGTGAAGCACATGTTCGATCCCTTCACGGTTGCTGAGTTCGTTGCATATCACAAGGAGATAACAGGCCTGGTTTCCACCGCTCTGGTCGAGGAAACCGACGAATACTGGCAGTATGTGAACAGCGATGGTACCGGTACGTCTGGGGAGCGGAGTTCGGCCTTCTCAGAAGGTCATCCCGCTACTTCTCCTTCGCCCTGAATTATTCCTACAGCATCGCAAAAGGACGGGAATCCTCCCCCACCGAGAACTACTCCTACGGCTGGGGAAGTCAGTACCCCGTTCCCAACGACGACGTGTATCTGGACTGGGACCAGAGGCACACGGCCAACGGTTCAGCGGGGTTTATGGTGGAACGGGGAGACATGATCTTCGGCCAGAGGTGGCTGGAGGGTTTCGGGTTCAGGATGAACACCAGCTACGGCAGCGGAATTCCCTATGACAACGCCGGACACGGAACCCATCCCTTCTTCAGGAACCAGAAACGGTACCCATGGAGGATGAACACCGATCTTCGGGTTGAAAAGCGTTTCTGGTCAGGTGAAACCGCACTGAACCTCTATATGGATGTCTACAACCTCTTCGGAAGACGGAATGTGGACAGGATCTACGATGTGGGCTGGTGGGAAGCGGATCAGGACGGAGACGGCGAACCGGACCACATCGCCGGTGGAAAGGCGGGGAATCCCAACGCCTATTCCCCGGCAAGACACTTCTTCTTCGGAGCTGAGATCAGATGGTAGCCTGAGTTCTGGCCTTATCCGAGGACCTTATCATGTCAATGGCGGCGGAAACGGAGGACAGGACCTCTTCCGGGGCGGCGGCCCTTTTGAGGGTTCCGCCGGAGTTCCTGTCGAGGAAGCTCTTCAGGGCACTGATCTCTTCCGTTTTCCCTGCCCTTATCAGGATTGCCAGGGCATCGTGCATGACTTCCTCGTCCTCGAAGGGTATTCCCCTCCCGTGCAGGAAGGGCGCGCGGAAGTGCTTCCTTACATGCTCATCGTCGTAAACCTTCATAAAGAACCGCATGAGGGATCTTCTGGCCTGTGGAAGGGTGTGCATCAATCTCAGCATAGCCGGGATGAGGCCTCTGTCTGGCTGTTTTGCCTTTGCAAGAACCTCCACGGAAACCGTTACCACCTCCGGTGAGGGATCTCCTATCATATTCGAGGCATTCAGTATGGCCTTCCTGCTGTCCACCTTCATCAAAGAAAGCAGGGCAAGCCTTCGAACCCTGTCGTCGGAGTCGTCGCACAGCCGGTCTAGAATAGGGACGGACCTTTGTGACTGGAGATCCCCCAGCAGGGAAACCAGATTTCGCATAAGATACCAGTCATGCTGGGAAAACCTTCCGGTTTCCGTTGATCTCACCGACAGTCCGCCACGCTCAATTTCGTCGATTCGCGAATGGAACATGAGAAGGTACCCGGCGCCGAATCTCCGTAAAACGGAATACGCCCGGGCACGGATCTCCCTTTTTCTCTCCAGGAAAAGATCCGTAAGGCGCATTCCCAGGTTCCTGAACATCACCTCACCGGTGATCTGCTCCGCTGCGTGGAACCTGTTCTCATCGGATTCCATGAAGGCCTGGAGGATGACATCGGCGGCATCCGGGGTATCGATCCTTCTGAAAGCCTCGGAAAGACCCCTTCTGAGCGCGCTTGCGTGGGTTGGGCTTGGCACAGGTAAAAGCCTGCAGTCGGCGATGATCTTTACCAGTTCCGCAGCGGTGGACAGGCGCCGGGAGGAAATAAGCCTCTCGGAGACCGAGCCCATGAGAATGATGGAGGCAAAAAGGGCATCTGAGGATATATCTCCCGCATGAAGATTCCCGTTTATCTTGTCGATGATGTGCATCACAGTATGGGACTTACCCCTTTCAGCACCGATGCACGCCAGCTGATTCAATTTGTCCACAGCATCAAGGATCCTGTCGTGGTCGCCGCTGTCGAGGTCTTCCAGATTCTTGTCTATGATCTTTCTCAGGGCACTCCAGGCAAGGGTTTTCTGCAACTCCCTGCTCACCAGGACCCCCTCTTCCAGTATGGTGGGGTCGAGGGTGGCAACGAAATCCGCCAGCATGGAGCGATACCTCCCGGAGCCCGAGGCGGATTCCTCAAGTATTCTGCTCAGGGCTTCGCCCAGCTTTTCGTGGGGGATGTCGCGGATGGAGTCTCCCCTCTGAAGCCTGTCAATAAGCTCCTTGAAGACAAGGTCCTCAAGGGTGCTGTCCAGTGAACCGGTAACAGTTTCGGACACAAGCTTCCCGTCCCTGGCCACCAGGGCGTAACGGAACTCATCGATGGTGACATTTTCCATTCCCCTGGTCCTGCACATTTCCACAAGGCCGCCCCTGTCGCGTATCTGGCCTGGCTTCCTGTTTATGAGATCGATGAAGGTGAAGAGCTCCTCCGACTCCAGGCCCTCGTGGAAGGAAATGCTGTTTATTCGTCTTTCGGTAAGGTGGGAAAGGAAATTCTGAACGGTCTTCGTTTTCGACTTAACCTTCACATTGTTAACCATGAGTTCCCCACCCAGGATGGTTATGGCAACCATACCCGCCTCGCTGTTCACGAAGGAATGGAGAAGCTCGATGAAACCGTTAAGGGCAGGGGCGATGGAAGGATGATCCGGAGGTACATGCTTACGGTTCTCTGGAGAAGACTTAGCCTGGTAACGAGATTCTGGGACAGCCTTGCCAGAGCAAGGGGGGAAAGGGTATCGGCACCGGTTTTCACATAGGCACGAATGTTGGCTCCGGAAACCAGCCTGTCCCTTGTGTCCAGGTCTATCCTGTAGTTCCAGGAGCGGTCTTTCTGCCTGGTGAAATCGAGTTCCTCGAGAACCTCCTCAATCTTGTTCCAGATGCTCCTGGGCCAGTCGGAGGAATCGGTAATGAGGACCTGGGAACCGGGATCTTCATCGGAGCAGAGTCGGGAGAGCAGGGCAGACCCGCTTACCGCCCTTGTTCCGCTTGCGTCCTGCCACGCAAGACAGGCCACTTCCAGAAGGACCGATGCCCTGGAAAGGAAATTGGTCCTTTCGTCTGCCTTGAGGTCATTGACGGTCTTCCATACCGTTACGAGGCCTTCCGAGAGGGGAGCCGTTTCAGTTAGCAGCTGCTGGAAGGACATCCGTGGTATTTTTTCAGCAAAGGAAGAGGGATTGATGATGGTGAAGAAAACAAGGGAATTGGCGGGGGATAAAACGGCTGCTTCATCTATTTCAACCAATAATTCTACTGCGTCATGCCCTTCAGGCATTTTATTAATTAATTCCTCAATACGCAAGTCATGCTCTGCGGCGGAAGCAACGGCCTTAACTATCATTTGGGTATTGATTTCCATAATCCCCCTCCGAAACAAATCACATCGTATCTATAACATTTTTCCGGAAACTTGACAATCAGGATAATTATGTAATCTTATCGGTACCGCGGGAGCGGAAGGGAGCTGGTGTTCCTCTCGGACTTCAAATCCGACGTCGGGTGCTAGAACCACCCTGGGTGGGTTCGATTCCCACACGTTCCCGCCAATTTGGCATCGCCAAATTGGCGGGGTTGTGCTGACGCGCAACTACCCGGCTAGGTAATCAAATAAAGAAACATCTGCGAAATCACTGGCGGGGGTTGTGCTATCGCGCAACTACCCGGCTAGGTATTCATCAAAAACAAAGAAACATCTGCGAGATCAATGGCGGGCCTGGCATCACACCCCGGGACTTGACTGCTTTTCCTGAACGTGTATGGTTGACCGGTCAACCTTGTGAAGGGATTGAATGAATAGCAGATCCATTGGTTTTCTTAACGGAGTGATTCACCGTGGGGCGCACAGATACTTCGAGCAGGAACTCAGGGAACTGGGACTCCACAGGGGAATGATACACATCCTCAAGGAACTGTCCCGCCGGGACGGCATCACCCAGCAGGAGCTGTGTGAAAGGCTTTCGGTGGATAAAGCCAATGTTACAAGGATACTGGGAAGGATGGAATCCGCCGGATTCGTAAGCAGGACCGTCTCCATCAACGACGGCAGGGCGAAAAGAATTCATCTCACAGAGGAGGGAAGGGCGGTTCTTGTCCCCCTTGACGGGGTTCTGAGAAGGTGGAATGAGATACTGACCCGAAACATGGATGAGCAAGACATTGACTCGCTCAAATCCCTTCTGCTGCAGAGCATTGCCGGCATTGAAGAATACCTTTCGAAAACCGGTCCAAAGTGAACAAAAGGCTGGCGGACCCCAATGTGAAGCGGCTGCTTCTCAAGCTCTCCCTCCCCTCTGTGACAGGTATGTTCGTTATAGCCCTCTACAACCTGGTGGACACCATATTCGTCGGCCGGGGAGTGGGAACCATGGCCATCGCCGGGCTTTCCATCGTGTTCCCCCTGCAGATGATCGTAATGTCCGTTGGAATGCTCTTCGGTATTGGCGGAGCCTCGGTGATCTCCAGGGCCCTGGGGGCGGGGAAGCACCGGCGGGCGGAAAGGGCCTACGGCAACATTGCCGTTTCCGCAGTACTCTCCGGCATCGGTCTCAGCATCATCGGTCTGGTCTTCTCCGACGGGATACTGGCCCTGTTCGGCGCCTCTCCGGAGATCATGCCCTATGCCTCCGATTACTACGGCATAATCATCTTCGCCTCTCCCCTCTTCGTAATGGCCATGACCGGGAACAACGTCCTTCGGTCTGTTGGAATGGCAAGGTCCGCCATGACCACCATGATCACCGGAGCAATAGCAAACATCATTCTTGATGCGGTGTTCATCTTCGGATTCAGAATGGGTATACAGGGAGCGGCGCTGGCCACGGTGATCGCCCAGTTCATATCCGTGGTCTACCAGTTCAGCGAACTCCGACCGAAAAAGAGCGGCCTGTCATTGAACAGAAGGACCATGCTGCCGGACTTCACGCTGCTGCGGGAAGTGGCCGCGGTGGGTTTCTCCTCCTTCTTCAGGAGCGTGGCCGCCAGCTTTGTTTTCATCCTGGTTAACAATAAGCTGCTGGTTCATGGTTCGGAGATCTCCGTGGCCGCATACGGAATAACCGTCCGCCTGGCGAGATTTCTGATCCTTCCACTCATTGGAATTGCCCAGGGCCTGCAACCCATAGTCGGTTACAACTGGGGTGCCGGAAGGCCGGGAAAGGCGAGGGAAGCAAGTTCCACCGCCCTGCTCTGGGCCAGCGGCATTTCCATCACCGGATTCGCCGCGGTTCAGCTGTTCCCAGCCCAGTTCGTTGGTCTTTTCACCCGGGATCCGGAGCTCCTCAGCGCCGGAAGGGACTCATTGAGGATACTGATGATGGGGCTGTGGGCACTGGGCTTTCATTTTGTGGGAACAAGCATTTTCCAGGCGCTGGGAAAGGCCGGCAAGGCGATGCTTCTCTCCCTGTCCCGTGAGGTCCTCTTCCTCATTCCTCTGCTTCTGGTGCTTCCTTCCATCATGGGGCTGGACGGTGTGTGGATCTCGGTGCCCATCGCCGACTTCAGCGCCTTCGCCCTGACTTTTTTCATGGTGCTTCGGGAAAAACGGATCAGTCTGGCGGAAGGCCCTTCCCTGAAACATGGTCAAGGATCAGCTGGGCCATAGTGTAGCCGAAAACACCGGGAAGGGTGATCAGGCTGGGAAGGGTGTTCCTGATCCTGCCCCTTTCAAGCCTGGGTTCATCGTCCGGCGGGAGGGGCTCCATGGGTTTTTCCGTTGACCAGACACAGGTAATCCCACCGGTTATTCCACGTCTGCGGAGATACTTCCTGACCATGCGGGCCAGGGGCATCCCGAGGTCTTCTCGATCCCGCCGGTCATTACCTTCGTTATGTCCCTTCTCCCCGCGGCTCCCATGCTGCTGTACGCCGCAATACCGTTTTCCACGCAGTATGAAAGCAGTTCGGTCTTGGGATTCAGGCTGTCTATGGCGTCGGCAACCGCGGAAACCCCCTTGGGGATCGCTCCACTTGAAAGGCTGTCGGCGGAAATGAACACATCGGACACGAGGATCTCGGTATTCGGGCAGTGCTCCCTGAGGACACCGGCCAGGCAGTCGGTTTTCAGCTCCCCCGCCATGGAAGGATGAAGAAGGGGATTCCTGTTCAGGCTTGACCGTGTAACGACGTCGAAATCGATAAGGTGGACACGGGCCACCCCGGAACGGGCCAGGGCAATGGCGCAGTGGCTGCCCACTCCGCCCAGACCGGCAACGGCAACCGATGCGCAGCGTATTCGCCTGAAACCCTCGGCGCCGTAGAAGTCCTCAACACGCCGGAACCTTTTATCCATGGCTCTCACCGAAAAGCATCAGGGAATTCTTCAGGGCAAGTTCTGCGGTTGTCTCCGGGGGTTCCTTCCTGATGGAGGAAAGCTCGCTGAGGACCGCCGCTGTATGGGCAGGCTCCGATCCTCCTGCGGGTACGCCCTCAAGTCCGATGGAGGGAGAATCGGTTTCGAGGAGGAACCGGTTTGAGGGAACAGCGGCGGCGCTTGCCCTGGCATTTTTTGCGTTGCCCCGGGTAACCGCGCCACCGAAGGAAATGTGAAGACCAAGGGAGAGGAACCGCTCCATGAGGGCGGGATGCCGGGACCATGCGTGAATGGTCCCCCTTACCGGATGAAGGGTGAGCATCTCCAGAAGTTCCTGAAAGGCTCCCCTGCAGTGGAGGATGACCGGTATGTCCATTTCCCCGGCGAGGATCAGCTGGCTTTCCAGAACTGAAAGCTGCATGTCCACCGGAATCTCGCATTTCCAGTCGAGGCCCACCTCCCAATGGCACATGCTCCGAGGGAGATTATGCTCTCCCTGAGCAAAGCTGTTTCAATGCCCTCGCCTGCCCACCAGGGATGAACCCCCAGGGCTATGGAAACACCGGGTATTCCCTTCAGTGCGCCGCACTGATCCCAGCTATCCCTGGAAACCGCTGGAACCAGGATCCTGGTAACTCCGGCCCCGGCCGCCCTAAAGGCCACGGCCTCGGGTTCAAGGGAAAGGGGCTCCATGAACAGATGGCAGTGGGTATCGAATATCTCGGTCATTATCAGTATGTGAGGGTTCTCTTCTTGAATCCGTAGCCCATCACGTCGTAGGCATCGTGGAGGACCATGAAGGCATCGGGGTCGATCTCGGCAACCAGACGCTGCAGAACGGAAACCTGTCTTCTGTGTATGCACACATAGATCACATCCTGCCGGTGCCTTTTGTAGCCACCCTCGGCCTCAGGAAGGTCACACCACGGTTCAGGGTTCTGAAAATGCTGTCGCGCACTTCGTCCGGGCGGGAGGTAATTATCACGCAGGCCTTCACATAGGGCATGCCCTCGGCGGAGAGGTCCGTCATCTTTGTGCTGAGGAAAAGGTTCAGATAGGCCCATATCATCAGCTTGGGATCGCCGAATACCGAAGCCACAAGAAGTATTATCAGGCTTTCCACCATCCAGTATCCGGCACTTATGCTGACACCGGTGTACTTCTTGAGTATGGCAACCGGTATGTCGGTTCCTCCGGTGGAGCCCCTGAACTTGAAAATGAGTCCAAGGCCCACCCCGAGAAGTGTGGAACCGGCTATGGATGCAAGGAGGATGTCCATCTCGGAAGAACCGCTTAGAAGGAATGCCAGTCTGGGCATTTCCCCGGCTGCGGCAACATTATAAACATGGTTGGAGGCGCCGGGAACTATCTCGAGATGGGCGGGGTCGAAGATCCAGCACATGGTATTGGAAAGGAACATTCCCACGAAGCTTCTTATTCCGAACTGTTTGCCCACGAAAATGTAGCCCACTATGAACAGTGGAATATTGAAACCGAACATCCAGAGGCTTTCTGATACCCCGGTAAAATGATAGAGGATCTGGGCCAGGCCGCCCACACCGCCGGGGGATATTCTGAATGGGAAAAGGAACCAGGAATAGGCCAGGCCGAAGAGCACCGACCCCGCAAATATTCCCAGATAGTCCCTTGTCTGATAACCGGCTCTCAATTTCACCGGAAAACGCTCCTTTCGAATACAGCGGATGTTAACGCTACCCCGTAAGGGTATGTTTACGCTGCTGTATAGAAGCCTGCAGGCCCTACTCCCACTCGATGGTCCCCGGGGGCTTCGAGCTTATGTCGTAAACAATTCTGCTCACACCGTTGACCCTGTTGACTATTCTGCTTGACACCGCAGCCATGTGATCGGGGTCCATTCTGTACCAGTCGGCGGTCATGCCGTCGAGGCTGGTTACCGCTCTTAGCGCCACCACGCGGTCGTAGGTCCTTTCGTCGCCCATGACCCCCACGGTTCTTATGGGAAGAAGCACGCTGAAGGCCTGCCAGATCTCATGGTAGAGCCCCTTCTCCAGCAGGTAGTCTATGAAGACCCTGTCAACTTTCTGCAGAAGGTCTCTGTCCTCTCTGGTAATGGGACCCAGTATTCGCACGGCGAGGCCCGGACCGGGGAAGGGATGTCTGGATACCATTTCCCCGGGGAGTCCCAGGGTTCTGCCAAGTTCCCTCACTTCATCCTTGAAAAGCTCGCGAAGGGGTTCCAGGAGCTTCAGGTTAAGCCTTTCCGGAAGACCACCCACATTGTGATGGCTCTTAATGGTTGCGCTGGGGCCTTTGAAGCTCACGCTCTCGATCACATCGGGATAAAGGGTTCCCTGGGCAAGATGGGTTACACCGGGAATGGACTTCGCCGCCTCTTCGAAGAGCTCTATGAACACCCGGCCTATGATCTTCCGTTTTTTCTCCGGGTCGGCAACACCTCTGAGCTCATTCAGGAACCTGTCTTCACCTTCCACCACCACGAGGTCCATTCCAAAGTGATCCCGGAAGGTTTTCACCACCTGTTCCCTCTCCCCTGCCCTGAGAAGGCCGTTGTCCACGAAAATGGGTACGAACCTGTCCGGCACCGCGGAGTGAAGGAGGGCCGCCACAACCGATGAGTCCACACCGCCGGAAAGCCCCAGAATTATCCTGCCTCCGTCCTTCATGAGCTCCCTTATGTGCTCAGCGGCCCTGTGGTGGAAAAGCTTCATGTCCCAGTTGCCTCGAGGCCGGCAATACGGAAAAGGAAGTTCTCCAGAAGCTCCCTTCCAAACACGGTGTGATTCACCTCGGGATGGAACTGGACTCCGTACCTTCGGAGTTCGGCATTCTCCATGGCTGCAATGGGAAGAAGATCGGTGGAGGCGGTAACGGAATAGCCTGGAGGCACTTCAGTCACCCTGTCCCCGTGACTCATCCAGGCCTGGAGACCGGTTTCGATGGAGTGGAAAAGGGGGCTTTCCCGGTGACGCAGGAGTGCAGGACCGTATTCCCTGTGATGCCCGCCCTCTACCCTTCCGCCGCAGCAGTGAGCCAGAAGCTGCATTCCATAGCATATGCCCAGAATGGGAAGACCTGTCTCGAAGACCTCGGAGGGGGGCATGGGCCCTGCCTCGTCATAAACGCTGAAGGGGCTTCCCGCCAGTATAATCCCGCCGGGTGAAAGCCCTTCAACCTCGGCCCAGCTGCAGTTACCCGGCAGCATTTCGCAGTAGACCCCGAGTTCCCTGACCCTTCGGGCGATGAGCTGTGTGTACTGGCTTCCGAAATCGAGAATGGCTACGCCGCCTTTGATCATGTTCGCTCCCCGGTGGTTGTATGGTCGACCGGTGGGATCACCGGATAATCACCGGTGAAACACGCCGTGCAGTAATCCTCTGGTTCATGGGCGGAAACACAGCTGAGCATACCCTCTGTGGAAAGGTAACCCAGGCTGTCGAGGTCGAGTATCCTTTCTATCTCTTCAACGGAGAACCTGTTGGCAATAAGGGTCTTCTCCTCGGGGAAATCGATGCCGAAGTAGCAGGCGAACCGGTGGGGGGGCAGCTGATCCTCATGTGAACCTCCGCCGCGCCGGCCTCCCGGAGGGCTTTTATCCTGGCCTTGCTGGTGGTTCCCCGTACTATGCTGTCCTCCACCACGCAGACCCGCTTTCCCAAAATTGCCTCGGGTATGGGCTGAAGCTTGCGCATTACCATTGCCGCCCTGGTGGCCTGGGCCGGGTCGATGAAGGTGCGGCCGACATAGTGGTTCCTTGTGAAACCCATGTCCAGCGGGATCCCAAGCTCCCTGGCGAAACCCATTGCGGCGAACATTCCGCTGTCGGGGACGGGCATCACCATGTCGCACACAGCGGGGTGCTCCCGGGCCAGCTGTCTTCCCATCTTTATTCTGACCTCGTAAACGCTGTCGCCGAAAACATAGCTCCCCGGCCGGGCGAAATAGACATGCTCGAAAATGCAGTGGGCCCTTTCCCTTGTCCTGTTGAAAAGGCAGGCCTGTTCACCACCATCGGGTATCCTTACCGGCGGGGCGTTCCTGTCTGCTTCCCCGGGGAAGAAAAGGATCTCTCCAGTCGATCTCACGGACATACTCGGCATCGGTAACGGGAAATGCCAGTGTTTCGCTGGCCACTATCCAGCCCCGCCGGAAATTTTTCCCAGGCTCAGGGGCCTGAAGCCCATGGCGTCCCTCACCGCATACATTCCGGTGGGGACCAGAAGGAGGAGACAGAAGGCTCCTTCCAGCTTTGAAATGGCTGCCAGAAGGCATTTCTCTATGTTGTAGTCGTTGTCCTCCAGCTCCCGGCTCATCAGATGAAGCACTATTTCAGTGTCGGTGTTGGTCTGGAAGATGTGGCCCTTTCTCTGCAGGGAGCGCCTTATTGTTGAGGCATTGCTGATGGTTCCGTTGTGAGCTATGGCCACGGGGATGTCACCCATGGAGACCTTTATCGGCTGGGCATTCAGAACGGAAGTGCCCCCGAATGTGCCATACCTTACATGGCCTATTCCGGACACTATGTCGCTGTCCATCATGTCCGGTGGAAAATCGTTCATCAGGTCCTGAACCAGACCCCTGCGCTTATGGAGCCTGATGGAACCTTCCCGCTGAAGAACGGCGATCCCGGCGGCTTCCTGACCGCGGTGCTGCTGGGCGAAAAGGCCCTCCGCAACAAGGGCGGACACGGAATCGGCAGCTCCGGTAACGCCGCACAGACCGCAGTATTCGCCTATCTCATTCATCTGTTCCTCTTCTGAAAGGCTGCTTCGATAAAGGCGGCAAAAAGCGGATGGGGCTCGAGGGGTCGGCTTCTGAACTCCGGATGGTACTGAACCGCTATGAACCAGGGATGATCCCGCCGTTCAACCGCCTCCACCAGCCCACCGTCAGGGGAGAGACCCACCGGGGACAGACCGAACTCCTCCAGCTTTTCCCTGTAATCGTTGTTGAACTCGAAACGGTGTCTGTGCCTCTCTTTCACCTCACCGGTGCCATAGGCAGCCGCAGCCCTGGAGCCGGGCTGAAGCACGCAGGGATAGTCACCCAGCCGCATTGTTCCGCCCTTGTTAACCACCTTCTTCTGCTGATCCATGAGCGAAATGACTGGATGGGGAGTTTCCGGATCGAACTCGAAACTGTTCGCCCCTTCCAGCCCGGCGAGATTCCTGGCGGCCTCGATCACCACGCACTGCAGACCCAGGCATATCCCCAGGAAGGGGATCTGGTTCTCCCTTGCGTACCTCACGGCTTCAACCTTGCCCTCCAAGGCCCCGGTATCCGAACCCTCCCGGCACGAGGATGCCGTCCACATCCCCCAGAAGCTCGGCGGGGGTGTGTTCTGAAGGTCTTCGGACTCGATGCATTTCAGGCTGAGGTCGAGACCGTGCTTCACCGCTCCGTGGGTAAGGGCCTCGAAAATGCTTTTATAGGCGTCCCTGAGCCCCATGTATTTTCCGACGACGGCGATCCTGACCCTTCCGGAAGCGGGGTTGACCGCCCTTCCCACCATGGCGGTCCAGTCGTGGAGGTCAAGCTGATTCTCCGGGAGTTGAAGCTTATTGAGGATCAGGGAATCCAGCCCCTGCTTAGCCAGTTCAATGGGAACCTCATAGATGGAATTCTTCACATCCCTTTCCTCTATCACCGCCGATCTCGGCACATTGCAGAACAGTGCCACCTTCTTGAAGTGCTCGTCTTCCATGGGCACCTCGGTTCTGCAGATGAGGATGTCTGGAATGATGCCGATGGAGCGCATGATGCTTGCTGACTGCTGGGCCGGTTTGGTCTTCAGCTCTCCGGAGGCGTTCAGATAGGGCAGAAGGGTGAGGTGCAGGAAGAGCGCGTTTTCCGGGCCCAGATCCACCCTGAGCTGCCTCAGGGCCTCAAGGAAGGGGCTGGATTCGATATCTCCGGCGGTGCCGCCGATCTCCGTTATCACTATGTCCGCCCCTGTGCTTCTGCAGCCAAGCACCGCCTTCTTTATCTCGTCGGTGACGTGGGGAACCACCTGCACCGTTTTGCCGAGATACCCCCCCGGCGCTCCCGCTCAATCACCGAAGAGTAGATGCGGCCGGTGGTGTAGTTGCTCTGTCGGGTGCAGGTTATACCGGCGAAGCGCTCGTAGTGGCCGAGGTCGAGGTCGGTTTCCGCGCCATCGCTGGTAACGAACACCTCTCCGTGCTGGTATGGAGACATGGTTCCCGGATCGACATTGAGGTAGGGATCGAGTTTCTGAAGGAAAACGGTGTAACCACGCTGTTTCAGCAGCAGGGCCACTGAAGCGGCGGTGATCCCCTTTCCAAGGGAGGACACGACCCCCCCTGTGATGAACAGATGCTTTGCGTGCTCGGCCATTTTCGCTCTTCCTCCCCGGGTGAAAGGGTCAACACCAAAGCGGGAATATAAGAAAACGGAGCCGGGGAAAATTCACATTTGAGAAATTTCTGGAATGGAAAGGAACATCTCCACCAGTTCCGGATCGAACTGGGTGCCTTTCTGCAGCTCCAGCTCCCTTCGGGCGGCACTCACCTCGATGGAGGGGCGGTAGGGTCTTTCGGTTATCATGGCGCTGAAGGCGTCGCACACCGCCAGTATCCTTCCCAGAAGCGGAATGTCCAGACCCTTCAGGCCATCGGGGTATCCACTTCCGTCATATCTTTCGTGGTGTGACCTGACCGCGGTTACCACATCCTGAAGGTTAGGTATGGGGCTCAGTATCTCGGCGCTCTTCTCCGAATGGGTTTTCATTATTCCATACTCACCCGGGGTGAGCAGCTCCTCCTTGAGGAGGATCTTCTCCGGTACGCCTATCTTGCCTATGTCGTGGAGTTCCCCGGCGATGCGGACAGTGCGGATGTTCTTGCCGTCGAGACCCAGCTTCTCCGCCAGGGCAACTGCGAACCGCGAGACCTGCCGGGAATGGTCGAGGGTGTAGCCGTCCCTGGCTCCCACCGCCGCCGCAAAGCCGTCAATGGCGGAGAGGAACAGTTCGTTGCTTCGCTGGATCTCCTCGAGGTAGCTCTTGAGCAGCCTGCTGTAGGAATCGGAGATGACGAATGAAGAGACCAGTGCCTCCTGGAGCTGATCACGGGTGAAGGGTTTGTGTATCACATGCTGAACGCCCTGGGAAAAGGCGTATTCCACGGCCTCGGAGGTGATATAGCCGGAAATGAGGATGAAGGGGGCTATGATCCTGTTCTGCCTGCACCACCGCAGGAGATCTATTCCGCTTGCCCCGCCGGGCATGGCAATGTCGCTGAGTATCACATCCACGTCGAAATTGCTGAGGCTCTGTTTGGCGGAACTGACGGAATCGGTGGATATCATGTTCGCGCCGAGTTCTGAAAGGTAAACACTGAGGACTTCCCTTATGGCGGCCTCGTCGTCCACCACCAGAACGGTCTTGTCCCTGAGCATGTCTCCGGCTATACCGCTGGTTATCATTCTTACTCCCTGTGCACAATAATATAGAAGAAGGCAGTGGGATGGGAAATCCGAGGAAGGCCCATCAGTCTTCACCGATATCGGACAGGGCTTTCACCACCATCCTCAACAGGGATACGGACAGTCTTCCATCGGTACCCCTGAATGAACCATGGATCCAGCGGCAGCCGGTGTATCTGACAATAGCGGCAGCGTTCCCGGGGTTCACTCCGGAACCGGGAAGGATGTCCGGCGGTCCCCGGCGGGGATCTGCAAGCTCCCTTATGACATCCCTGCCCTCCCAGGCGGTGGCCTTCCCTCCGGCGGTGAGTATCCTTTTCACACCGAGGTCGGCAAGTAGTGAGGCGGCGGCTGCTTTGTCGGGAATGAGGTCGAAGGCCATATGGAAAACTGTATCCGCCCCTCCGGCGATGCGAAGGATATCCACGGTGAACTCCTCATCGATCTCCATTTCCGGTGTAAGTGAACCGAAAACCACACCGGAAGCCCCGCGGGAAAGGCAGTTCTCCGCATCAAAGAGCATGGCCCTGCGGTCAGCGGAGGAGTAGACGAACCCCCGGAACGGGGCCTGATCATGACAAGGACCGGAACAGGCACCGATTCGACAACGCCGGAGATCACCCCTGAAGATGGCGTTAGCCCTCCGGTTTCAAGTGAGCTGTTCAGTTCGATCCTTGAAGCACCGGCCTTCCAGGCGGCCACTGAATCATCTATGGACCCGGTGCAGACCTCTATCTTCGTCAACGGGGCACAGCTCCCCGGGGTCTGAAATGCTTTTCCAGAAGGATCCCGGCGGTAACCAGAACAAGCCCCATGACCGTTGACGGAGCTATCCCCTCCCCCACCACGATGGATATGGGAACCAGGGCCAGGAATGGGGTGAGGAAGATCAGCCCCCCAACCGTTGCCGCAGAGGAGGCCTTCTTCAGGGCGGTATTCCAAAGGAGGAAGGTAATTCCCATCTCGAAAGCCCCTATGTAAAACAGCCACGGCACAGCGGGAGCCCTGGGAATGAAGCTCTCTCCGGTGAGAACACCGTAGATGCCCAGGTAAACCGTTCCGAAGAGAAAGCACATAAGCAGAACGGCGTTGGTGTCTCCGGTGCTTCTTGTGTTAAGAAGCCAGTAACCGCCCAGATCACTGTACTGAGAAGGGCCAGCAGAAGGGGAGGCCATGGAATGTGGAGCGATCCCCTGCCGAAGAGGGCCATGAAGGCCACCCCGGAAAAGCTGAGAAGTATCCCGCTGACCCCGCCGGGGGTAAGCTTTTGTCCCAGAAGGGGTACCGCAAGAAGCACAAGCACCACGGGCCACAGGTAGTTTACCACCATTGCTATCTGGGCAGGGAGGCCGTGGTAGGCGTTAAGAAGCACCAGGTAGTACAGGAAGGGGTTCAGAAGCCCGAAGAGGGCACCCTGCCGAACATTGCCGGGAACCACCGGCCTTCCCCGAATGAGGAGGACCATCCCGAGGACAACCGCGGAAATCAGGGAACCGGCAAAAACGGTGAACCAGGGTGTATGGTATTCCAGGGCCTTCTTGAAGGCCGTTGCCGCCCATGACCAGAACAGCACGGAGGTCAGGGCGAGGAACACCGCTCCTCTGTCGGATACCCTTTTGGTCGAAGTCATTCTTTACCCCCGGTTAACCGGCAACATACGGAGTTTTTCCCGGTCAGGCCAGAACGGAGGTACATCCGGCGGAGGTCCAGGCGGGAACAACGGAACTGCTGGATTTCCGGTGAATTTTCTATTTGGTTGCGAATTAAGGGGATATGTCAATATGTGGTAATTCGCCATGTCGAGAACACAATATATAGTGGTTGAAGCCTTGCACTGGTGAAGGCACTTCGTTATTGTCGCCCCATAAGGAAGAGATTTGATTGATGCTCAGTAAGGTGGGGGGGGGATATACCGCTATATGGACTGGTTGGTTAGAAAACGCGACGGCAAGGTAGTTCCTACAGAAAATCCAGAATAGAGAACGCTATCGACAGGGCTCTGAAGGCCTCTGATACCACAGGGTCCAGCCGGGAAATGGCGGACCAGGTTGAAGCGGCCCTCTACATGAACTACTTCAAACCGGGTTCAATACCCACCATCGAGCAGATACAGGACTTCATTGAGGAAACCCTGGTACTGAGAAAGCTCACCTCCGCAGCCAGGCAGTTTATCCTTTACAGGGAAAAGCGGAACGAGGCCAGGGAGGTGTCCGCCATTTTCCGGGGAATGGATTCCCTGGTAACCGATTACATCGGAAGGCAGGACTGGAGGGTAAACGAGAACTCGAACATGAACTACAGCCTTCAGGGGTTGAACTTCTACCTTTCCAGCTCCATCACCGCCAGGTACTGGCTTTCGAAGATATACACACCACGAATAAAGGAATACCAGGACAACGGCGACATGCACATCCACGACCTGGGCATTCTGGGCCCCTACTGCGTGGGCTGGGACCTCATGGAGCTTCTCAAGGGGGGCTTCCTGGGTGCCCGGGGCAAAATAGAGTCGAAACCCGCTTCTCATCTCAGAACAGCCCTGGGGCAGGTGGTGAACTACTTCTACACACTCCAGGGTGAGGCCGCAGGCGCCCAGGCATTCAGCAACTTCGACACCCTTCTCGCCCCCTTCATCAGGTACGACGACCTCTCCTACGAAAGCATAAAGCAGTGCCTGCAGGAATTCCTCTTCAATGTGAACATTCCCACAAGGGTTGGCTTCCAGACCCCCTTTACCAACATAACCATGGACCTCAAGGTCCCTTCGACCCACCGCGATCTCCATGTGATGATAGGCGGCGAGGAGAAACCGGAGACCTACTCCGAGTTCCAGCACGAGATGAACCTCTTCAACAGGGCGTTCTGCGAACTGATGATGGCCGGCGACTCCAAGGGGCGCATTTTCACCTTTCCCATCCCAACCTACAACCTGACCTCCGACTTCGACTGGGAG
Source organism: Candidatus Sabulitectum silens (assembly GCA_001875255.1). Lineage (GTDB taxonomy): Bacteria > Fermentibacterota > Fermentibacteria > Fermentibacterales > JCC-6 > Sabulitectum > Sabulitectum silens. The sequence goes on from MJAN01000004.1 coordinate 178,896, forward strand.
GACGACGAACTGCAGCCACTCTGGGAAATGACGGGGAAGTACGGCATCCCCTACTTCAGCAACTTCGTCAACTCCGACATGAGCCCCGAGGACGCCAGGTCAATGTGCTGCCGTCTTCGCCTCGACAACCGTGAGCTGAAGGCAAGGGGGGGAGGTCTCTTCGGTTCCAACCCCCTCACCGGTTCCATTGGCGTGGTCACAGTTAACATTCCCCGCATAGCCCTGGTGACCGGTGGCGACCACGATGCCTTTTCCAGAGGCTCAGCTCGGTCATGGAGGCGGCCAGGGAATCCCTGGAGCTGAAGAGGAACTTCGTGGAGGAACTCACGGACAGGGGTCTGTATCCCTATACCAGATATTACCTCAGACATGTCCGGGAAGAGGCAGGGGCCTTCTGGGCCAACCACTTCAGCACCATAGGCCTCATCGGCATGAACGAAGGCGCCATGAACTTCATGGGAAAGGGGATCGCCACACCCGAGGGAAGGCAGTGGTCCATCGAGGTGCTTCAGTTCATGAGGAAAAAGCTGACGGAGTTCCAGGTTGAAACAGGTCATCTCTACAACCTGGAGGCCTCCCCGGCGGAGGGGCAAGCTACCGCCTGGCCAACAAAGACCGCCAGGAGTTCAAGGGCGCCGCCCACCAGGGGCTGTCAAACCCCTATTACACCAACTCGGTACACCTTCCCGTGAGCACGCCCATGGATGTCTTCAGCCTGCTGAAGCATCAGGACTCCCTTCAGACAATGTTCACAGGAGGCACTGTGGTGCACGTTTTCATAGGCGAAGCAATAAACGACTGGAAAATGGTGCGAAGGCTGGTAAGGAAAATAGTGACCAACTTCAGGCTCCCGTACTTCAGCCTCACCCCCACCTTCAGCATCTGCCCCGTTCACGGTTACATACCCGGGAACACTTCCAGTGCCCCTATCCCCACACCGACCGTGAGATAGAGGCCTTCGGGGAGGTGGTGGAAATAGTGGAAGAACTTCCCGAGGGAAGCTACAGAGAAGCTGAAGACAATAAGGAAGAGGAGAACACGCTGTTCCTGAGCATAGAAAAGGTGGACATATCATGAGCGAGAAAACAAGAACCGTTAAGGCCGTGAAGGCAGAGGTCTATTCAAGGGTTGTGGGCTACTACAGGCCGGTGCAGGACTGGAACAGGGGCAAGAAGGAGGAGTTTTCCCAGAGGCACTACGTGAACCTGGACAAAGCCGGGGACTGACCCTTGATAAGGACCCTCCAGGGCACCAGCCTTATCGACTATCCCGGAAAGATATCCTCGGTTCTCTTTTCCGCGGGATGCAACTACTCATGCCCCTTCTGCCACAATCCCGAGCTGGTGAACATAGACCTTCTAGACGGCGAATACAGTATGACCCACCGTCAGATAATCGAGGAGCTCGATCAGAGGGAGGGTTTCATTGATGCCGTGGTGCTCACCGGCGGCGAGCCCCTTCTTCACCGGGAGAACATCGAGCTTCTGAGAAGGATAAAGGGGGAAACCCCCTTCGCTGTAAAGCTGGATACCAACGGTTCATTCCCGGACAGACTGAGGGAGGCCCTTCCATTCACCGATTTCGTTGCCATGGACCTGAAGGCCAGCCCGGACAAGTACATTTTTGCAACCGGGGGAAGGGGAAGCTTCGAGCCGGTGGAAGAGAGCGCGGCGATCCTCATGGAACAGGAGGGCGTGGACTATGAGTTCAGGACCACCATGGTTCCGGAGTGATAAACGCCGAGGATGTGCTGCTGCTCCTTGACCGGTTCTCCCCGAAAAAGTCCGTCGGTACGCCCTTCAGCGGTTCCGTTCGGAGAAACACTGTCCGCTGAACTAATGGGCATGCCCTCTTATCCCGGGGGCTACCTGGAAACCTGGCGGCGAAGATGGTTTCAGGGGTGGATGATATTCAGCTCCGGGTCTGACCCATCTCGATCAGCACCGAATCATCCGGGTCCACATCCTTCAGGGACCCTACAAGGCCCCTTACCGTTCCCTCGAGCATTTTCGCCGGGAACCCCGACAGGGGAACTTCCCTGCCGCCGCAGACAAGTCTTGTTCCCTTAGGCATTGTCTCGCAGCACCCCTTGTCGCAAAGGTTCCGGTGAGCCTCTGGTAAACCTCGGATACCATGGCAGCCGCGACGGCGGTCACCCTGGCGGAAAAGGTTCCCTGGGAAAGGGTGGATGTATGGTCCCCCACCACGGAAAGGGAACCGGTTCTCAGGGTGGTTATTCGGCAGTGGGTTCCGGTTCCCGCCACACCGGAACATGCCACAATGGGTCTGTCAGAATGAAGGGCGGACCACTCCTCGATGAGCATGGCTTTTGCCTCGGAGTCGTCGAATGCCTCTATGAGTATGTCGCACTCACCGAACACAACGGTGACGTTCTCCGGGGATATCCTGAGGGAGTGAACTTCGGACCTGAACCCCGGATTGATACGACGGAGATTCGCCTGGAGGGCTTTCGGCTTGGACATCCCTATCTGGTCCGCGAAGAAGAACTGCCTGTTCAGATTCCCCGGCTCCACCCTGTCGAAATCGGCCAGCACCAGGTCCACCGCGCCGGAGCGAACCAGCATCCCGGCGGCGTTTGACCCTATACCTCCGCAGCCGGCGATCCCGATCCGTACCCCGGCAAAGGTGTCCGCCAACCCCGGGGGACAGCAGCTGAAAATACCCATTGTCAACCTCCTCAGATGTAGCCCAGATTCTTCAGCGCGTCAAGGAAAACGTTCTCCACCATCACCGCGGAGGGTCTGTGGAGGGGCGGCGTACCCAGATAGTAAAGGGCCTTCTCGTAAAGGCCTTCGTCCACCAAATCCAGGGGGTGGTGTTCGCCGGGGTCAGCTGCCAGGTCGAACATGGCGGAAAGGTTTCCCCTGTCAGCCAGATGAACCTTCAGGTTGCCCTCACGGGAGGTTACCCGGTATCCCCCTCCATGTTCATGCCCGATGGAACCGCCCTGTCGGCGGGAAAATCCTCGGAAAGGAGATCCCGGCCGAAACCTCCGTAGGAACTCTCAATGTCACACCAGCCCAGAACCGTTGGAAGGATGTCCGCCTGGCTCGCGGTGAGTTCGGAAACAGAGCCCGGGGAAAAACCCCGGCCTGAAATGATGAGGGGAACATTCACCAGCTCCTGGTACAAGGAGTGCGCGTGGCCCATTTTGCCGTGGTCGAGGAACTCCTCGCCATGGTCGGCAACCAGTATCACCAGTGCGTCTTCGGTGATGCCACGCCGGCGGAGCCCCGCCAGGAGCCTTCCTATCTGGCTGTCGGTGTAGGCCACCTCGCCGTCGTAGAGGGCAACCAGGTTGAAGAGGTCTTCGGGGTTCAGAGTGATGAGACCCTTGTTCACATTGACCACGGTTTCCCTCTGACCCCAGGATGAGTCGAACTCCCCCTGGTATTCCATGTTCCGCCAGCGGTGGGCGAAGGGGTCGGGGGGAGAATAGGTAAGGTGCGGATCGTAGAAGTGAACCGCCAGAAAAAGGGGACCGTCACCGGTGTATTCGCTGTCCAGCCAGCGGAATACCTCGGTAACGGTGGTTCCGGCGTCGCGGTCTTCGCTGGTGCCCAGGGCGTTGTGGCAGTCGAAATGGTCGAAGCCCTGATGAAACCCGAAATCGGCGTTCATGAAGATCACATTGAAGAAAGCGGCGGTGATGTACCCCGCCCCGGTCATGTACTCAGTGAGGGTCACCGCCTCCGGGGCAAGTCCGTAGTAGTTCTCTCCCCTTCTGCGGGCGTTGTGTTCCAGTGGAAGCAATCCGGTGAAAATGGTTGCCATGGAGGGGAGGGTCCAGGGTTCCCCGGCGGTTACGCTGGTGTACCTGACACCGGCCCGGGCCAGGCTGTCCATGGAAGGGGTGGTGTCCCTGTGATAACCGTAGCAGCCCAGGTGGTCGGACCTGAGGGTGTCAACGATGATCAGTATGACGTCGCCGCCGGTCCTTCTATCACCGCAGCCGGAAAGCAGCAGCACAAAAAGGAACACCGGAACAAGACAAAAGCGCAAATCCACCTCCTTTAGAGTGACAATATAAAGGGAGAACGGCGAACCGGATACTGTGGTGGAACAGATGCGTTATGTCCAACCGACATAACCAAAGCCGTAACCCTTTGCCGCCATTGCGTTTCCCATTTTCCGGCCTTAGAATATGCACACTGTAATCACCGTAGAACAAATCACATCACACTCAAAATCGGGAGGATGCACATGTCCTGCAGCTTTTCCACCCGGGAGATCCAGGAGGCGCAGAAGACCGTCGCCACCTTCAGATACAAGCCTAAGCCTTCCATAAAGGGCTATACCGGCGAGGCTCTGAGGGTCGACCTTTCCAACTACTCCTTCAGGATCATTCCCATACCCGAAGAGATCAGGGAGAAATTCACCGGAGGAAAGGGGTTCGACCTCTGGCTCCTCTGGAACGAGGTAACCGGCGACACGAAATGGGACAGCCCCGAGAACGGCATCGCCATTTCAGGCGGTCCCCTGGGCGGAACACCAAGTTTCCCGGGAACCGGTAAATCCATAGTAACCACCATCAGCCCACCACCGGCTCGGTTATCGACAGCAATGTGGGCGGCCACTTCGGCCCCTGCTGAAGTATTCCGGTTTCGACGCCATGATAGTGGTGGGCAAGCGGGAAGAGCGGGACCATGTGATTGCCATCGACGGCGACAGGGGCACCGTGAGCATCGTCAGGAACGAGAAGCTGGACACCAACAGTCACATAGTGGCCAACCAGCTGGCGGAACTCTACTCCACCGACGAAGACGACAAGAGGAACATCTCCACAGTTTCCGCCGGTGTGGGAGCCGACCACACCTGGATAGGCTGCCTGAACTTCTCATGGTGGGACTGGCGCAGGAAACACATGCGCCTGAAGCAGGCCGGCCGTGGAGGCAGCGGAACGGTATTCCGGGGCAAGGGCCTCAAGGCCCTGGTGGCCCGCTCAACCGCCTCCAGACCCATCTGGGCCCACTCGGAAGGGGGAAAATAGCATGTCATGCCAGTGCGGATGCAAGAACCCCGTTGATGTGATTATCGACAAATGGAACGCCGACCCCGACTTCGTCATAGAGATGTTCCAGGACATACAGGACGCCTGCAGGTGCATTCCCCGTGAAGCCCTTTACAGGGTGGCCGAAAGAACAGGAAAGCCCAGGGGAACACTGTTCCACATAGCAACCTTTTACAAGGCCTTCAGCCTTGAGCAGAGGGGCGAAAAGGAAATCCAGATATGCACAGGCACGGCCTGCTATGTGAAGGGGCCCCGGATGTGCTGGCCGCCTTCGAGCGGGAGCTGGGCGTAAAGAGCGGAGAAACCACCCCCGACAGGAAGTTCACCCTCTCCGAGGTAAGATGCGTCGGAGCCTGCGGCCTTGCCCCGGTGGTGGTGGTGGGAGATGAGGTCATCGGCGGTGTAACCCCGTCCATGATCCCTGATATAGTCAACAGGCACAGAGAGGAGGGCTGACATGAACCTGGAAGAACTGAAAAGCCTGCAGCGGTCAGCCGCCGCGGAACACGGATCATACGCCGCGGCCCTCATGGTATGCGCCGGCACCGCCTGCGTGGCGGGAAAGGCCCTTCCCCTTATAGAACAGCTCAGAAAAGAACTGAAGAGCAGGGGGCTCGATAAAAAGTACCTGGTGGTCCCCACCGGATGCAACGGCTTCTGCGCCCAGGGCCCCGTAATGGTGGTTCAGCCAGGGGGTATTTTCTACCAGAAACTCACCACCGACCACATCCCGGAGATAATCGAGAAGCATCTTGAGGGCGGAGAGCCGGTGGAGAGCCTTCTCTACCACATCCACGGCCGTCCCGTACCGAAAATGGACGACATACCCTTCTTCGGCAAGCAGAAGCTCCTGGCCCTCAGGCACAGGGGTATGCTGAACCCGGAATCAATCGAAGACTACATAAGGGTAGGTGGATACCAGGGTATACACAGGGTGCTCACAGAGATGACACCGGGTCAGGTAACCGCGGTGGTCCTCAGAAGCGGCCTCCGGGGCAGGGGCGGCGGAGGCTTCCCCGCCGGGGTCAAGTGGCAGAGCTGCGTGGCGGCCTCGGAAAAGTCCGGCAGGAACCGGTGGTCGTATGCAATGCCGACGAGGGTGATCCCGGAGCCTTCATGGACCGTTCCATAGTAGAGGCGGATCCCACTGCGTGATAGAGGGAATGATGGCAGGCGCCTACGCCGTTGGGGCGGAAGAGGGCTACATCTACATCCGCAAGGAATACCCCCTGGCAATGCAACGCCTCGAGAAGGCCATCGCCCAGGCGACTGAGAAGGGCCTCCTCGGCGGGAACATATTCGGAACCGATTTCAGCTTCACCATAAAGGTGCACCGGGGTGCCGGAGCCTTCGTCTGCGGTGAATCCAGCGCCCTCATGGCTTCCATGGCGGGTATGCCCGGAGAGCCCAGGGCGAAGTACGTCCGCTCGGTGGAAAAGGGCTACAAAGACGGCCCCACGGTACTGAACAACGTGGAAACCTGGGCCAATGTATCCCTCATCATGGAGAAGGGCGCCGACTGGTTCGCTTCCATAGGCACCGGTGACGTATCGAAGAATCCCTGGAACGGCTGCAGCGGAACCAAGGTGTTCAGCCTGGTGGGAGATGTGAACAACATCGGCCTGGTGGAGGTCCCCATGGGCATCACCCTCAGGGAGATCATATACGACATAGGCGGAGGCATCCCCGGGGGCAGAAGCTTCAAGGGCGTCCAGACCGGAGGCCCATCCGGCGGGATCATCCCCGGGGAGAAGCTGGACCTTCCCGTGGACTTCGACAGCCTCACCGCCGAGGGTTCCATGATGGGTTCCGGCGGCATGGTGGTTATGGACCAGAACACCTGCATGGTACAGATAGCCAAGTACTTCGTCGACTTCCTGAAGGGCGAGAGCTGCGGCAAGTGCACCCCATGCCGTGAGGGGCTCGTCGCCCTGGGCCAGATACTTGAGAGAATAGTTGAGGGCAATGGCAGGCAGGGCGACCTGGAACTCCTGGAGAGCTACGGGTCCACAATGAAGGACAGTTGCCTCTGCGCCCTGGGGAAGGACGCCCCAAACCCGGTGCTGAGCACCATCAGATACTTCCGCAACGAGTACATGGCCCACATAGAGGAAAAGCGCTGCCCCGCGGGGAAGTGCCATGCCCTTATCAACTACAGGATCATCCCGGAGAACTGCACAGGCTGCACCCTCTGCGCCAGGAAGTGCCCGGTGGAGGCAATTTCGGGAACTCCGAAGCAAGTGCATGAGATAGACCCCGACAAGTGCATCAGGTGCGGCATCTGCTATGATGTCTGCAACTTCGGCGCTGTGGAGGTGAAGTAATGACTGAGAAACTGATCACCGCGACCATCGATGGCGTGGAAGTACAGGTACCCCCGGACACAACGGTCCTCGAAGCGGCACTGAAACTGGACATACACATTCCCACGCTCTGCCACAGTGAGCTTGTGGAGCCCTACGGCGCCTGCCGTATCTGCACCGTGGAGGTGGACGAGGGCCGGGGGCCGAAGCTGGTTACCAGCTGCAACTATCCCATCCGAAGGGATTGCACCGTAAACACGAAAAGCGAAAGGGTCCTCTCCAACAGGAAGAACATCCTGGCCATGATGATGGCCCGGTGGCCGGAGGTCAAGAAGGTAAAGGATATGGCGAAGTTCCACGGTGTGGAACACCCGGGCTTCCACCACCCGAAGGTGGACTTCAACCCACACGCATGCATACTCTGCGGACTCTGCACCAGGATCTGCAGCCAGGGCATCTGGGAGGATGTGATCAACTTCGCAGGCAGGGGCGAGGACAGGGAAGTCCGTATGCCCTACGAAACCATAGAGAGCCACTGCGTAAGCTGCGGGGCCTGTGCCGAGATCTGCCCCACCGGAGCCATCACAATGTCCAAGGACCCGAACCACCCCACGACCAGGAGATGATCAGAAGGGCGGGGATGAGGTTACGAAGGAAATGATCCTCATGGACACCGAGCAGTGCAACATGCGTGCCGTTGGCACCGCCCACCTCACCGAGATAATGGACGCCTACGACCTACTCCCGGTGATGAACTACCAGTACGGCTCCCACGAAGACACGAAGAACATCGAGAGCCGCGTATTCATCGAGAACTACCTCACACAGGGGGTTCCCGACGGCTGCTACCTGGGCTGTTCCATGGCCTGCGCCAAGGCGGCGGAGGGTTTCCAGCTGAAGACCGGCCCCTACAAGGGTCAGAAGGTCCTGGTGGACGGCCCGGAATACGAAACAGTAGGCGGCTCCTCCAACATGGGCGTATTCAACCCCCACTTCCCCATCGAATACAACTTCTACTGCGATACCTACGGCATAGACACCATAAGCTTCGCCACCGCCACGGCATTCGTGATGGAATGCTACGAAGCGGGAATCCTTGACATGGAGAAGACCGGCGGCCTCGACCTAAGGTTCGGCAACTGGGAACACGCCATGGAGCTTCTTCACCGGATGGGACGGGGCGAGGGCTTCGGCCTCATAGCCGGCAGGGGCATCAGGTACATGAAGAAGTACTTCGCCGAGAACTACGGCGCCGACCCCGGTTTCCTTCAGGACATTGGAATGGAAGCCAAGGGCATGGAGTACTCCGAGTATGTCACCAAGGAATCCCTGGCACAGCAGGGGGGCTATGGAATCGCCCTTAAGGGCGCCCAGCACGACGAGGCATGGCTGATCTTCATGGATATGGTCAACAAGCAGATACCCTCCTTCGAAGACAAGGCCGAGGCGCTGCACTACTTCCCCATGTGGAGGACCTGGTTCGGGCTGAACGGCCTCTGCAAGCTTCCCTGGAACGATGTGGAGCCGGCGGACAACGCCGAAACCGACGAGCCGGCCAAGGTACCTGGCCATGTTCAGGGCTACTGCGAACTCTTTGAGGGGGTAACGGGAAAGCCCCAGACCATGGACAGCCTCATCGTGATGAGCGAAAGGGTCTACAACTTCCAGAGGGTCTTCAACCTGAAAATGGGCTTCGGCACAAGGGAACACGACAAAATACCCTACCGCTCCGCCGGCCGGTTACCAACCGGGAGTACGAGAGCCGGGTTGAACGCTACGATACCCAGCTGAAGGAAGAAGCCGGGATCAACCCCGAGGGATGTCCACCACGGAAAGGTGGCCGCCCTGAGGAAGTACAGGCTCGACCGTTACGAACAGCTCCTCGACGCGGTTTACAAGCGCCGGGGCTGGACCGCGAATGGCGTTCCCACCGCGGCAAAGCTCAGGGAACTGGGAATGGACTTCCCGGATGTGATTGAGCTCGTGGAGAAGCACGGAGGCTGAGAGGCGAAATGGAACGGGAGCCTCCGGCGAAGGCCGGGGGGCTCTTTTCATATTCCAGCGGTCAGGAGCTCCCGGGCTTCCTGTGGGCGTAAAGGGTTGCCTCCATGTCCTCCAGCCTTTCGGAGAGGAATGCCCTGGCGTCGAGAATGGCTCCGTTGTAGACCTCCGCGGCGATCCCCGCCGCCACCAGGTCAACTATCATCTCCGCCCTGAACTCCGACAGCTGTATGTCGCACTCCTCCTCGAGGAAGCTTACAAGCTCCCTGACCAGGCCGGCCTTTACACCGGGTTTCAGCTTGTCCGCCGGGGATTCAGGGCATTTCGAGAACATAGATCTGCTGAAACAGGTCGGGGTTGAGGGAGAAGGCGGAAATACCCTCCTCGTCTATGTTGAAATCCCAGAACGCCCCGTCGGTACCGGCATCGGGGACCATAGCGGCAAAGAGATGTTCCCCCTGGTAGTCATAAACATCGAAAACCGGCTGGAGCTCGGTTCCCCTGCGGACCCAGATCCTTTCGCCGTCGGTTTCCACCTCGCTGATGGTACTCCTCATGGGATCAGGATTGAAATCGATCACCACCCCGCTGGCGCCCATGGATTCAAGATAGGACTCCACATAGACCTTTTCTTCCTCTATCTCTTCGGCTGTTTTCGCCACCGGTTCCACGCTCTGCTCTATCTCCAGGAACATTTCGCCGTCGGCCCTGAACCCCTGAACCAGGTACTCGTCGCCGGTGAGTTCGGCCATGAAGACATTACCCTGCCGGTCCGCGGCGAAGGCATGGCCCATCATGGTGTTCCGAAGAAGCTCCGTGAGGTCGTTGGGGTCGAAGGGGAACTCGTATTCCCAGTACTTCACCACCGGCTCCTCGCCAAGCTCGTACCTGCCTATGAATGTGGTAACCATAAGGTCGCCGTTCTCTGCCGGGAGGACCTGAAGTCTGTTGGCCACATAGGCCTCTCCGTCGGCGCCCCGGAGGTCCATGGGCGGATTGTTGTAGAAGGGTGTGAGGACCCCAGCCATTCCCCCTCCGGTGTGAAGCCGTGAAGTCCTCCGCTCCAGGGACTCTCAACCACTATCCTGCCGTCGGAGAGAACGGTCATGTCCAGGGGGTTGGAGAGTTCCCCGGGGCCGCTGCCGCTCCGGGAAATGTTTCGTATGAACTCGCCCTCCGATGAGTATATCCTTACCCTGCAGGCTGATCTGTCCAGAACGACGATATTCCCCGAAGGGTGGTGGTCAAGGCTTTGCACCGCCCCCAGCACATAGTTGCTGTCCCCCATCTCGACACCTATGGAGTGGGTGATATCGAGCTGGATGAGGTCTTCTCCCCGGGGAGGTAACGGCTTCCGGGGCCTGGCCTCCGCAGCCGGCCAGAAGCATGGCAAGACCGGCTGCCATTGTTAATACGGATTTCATAAGGGTTCTCCATTCAGTTCTTGGCTGTAACACTCAGGGTTTGATTCAGCACAAGTATAAATAGGCTTTTCAATTTGTAAAGACGCCTTTGCCTTATTGACGACCATGGCATATATATTGCGGTACAAGGGGGATGATGCATGCCGGAAAACTGCGTCGAGGTTAGCGGCCTCGTGAAGAAATACGGAGACCTCACAGCTGTGAAGGGCATATCCTTCGGTGTAAAAAGGGGGGAAATACTGGGCATCCTGGGTCCCAACGGCTCCGGGAAGACAACCACCCTGAAGTCGATCCTCGGCCTGATCACCTTCGACGGCGGAGGGATAACGGTTAACGGCTTTGATATACTGAAGGACCGCCGGAAGATACTTGAGGCCACAGGGGCGGTGCTCGAGGGGGCCAGGAACACCTACTGGTACCTCTCCCCCAGGGAGAACCTGGCCTACTTCGCCGGGATAAGGGGCCTCGGCGGCAAAAAAGTCGCCGAGAGAACCAACTATCTCCTGGAAACCCTTGAACTCGCCGATGTGGCGGACAAGGAACTGAGGCAGTTCTCCGCGGGAATGAAGCAGAAGTGCGCCCTTGCCTGCGCCTTCGTACACGATCCGGAGATACTCCTGCTCGATGAACCCACACTGGGCCTGGATGTGGAGATAAGCCGGCATATCAGGAACTGGCTGAAGACCATCACAGGGGAACAGCGGAAGACCATTCTCATAACCTCCCATAACATGGACTTCATCGAATCGGTCTGCGACCGCATACTGATGATGCGCCGGGGTGAGATAGTCTCCCACGAGACCGTTGCCTCGCTGAAGGAGAAGTTCGCCGGCAGGTACTACCAGTTCATTCTCAAGGCCCTCCGCGCCGGGGCTTACAGAAGACCTCCGGGTATCGGAAGGACCACCGTCGACGGCTGCAACATCAGGGTGGAGCTTCATTCCCTTGCAGGGCTTCTTCCCATGATCCAGGCGGTTGTGGGTTCCGGTGCTGAAATGGCAGACTTCAGAACGGTGGAGAACAACCTCGAGGAGATCTTCCTGGAGATGACCGGGGGAGGCTCCTATGAAGGTCCTTAGCCTTCTTGCCGCCGAGGCCAGAATGGTCTTCTGGACCATGAAGCGCTACATAGTGAACACCCTGTCCGGCATAGGCATAATGTTCCTCATCTTCATGGGAATGTTCTGGGGGTGAAGACCATAGGCGGCTCCGGGGTAACAGGGGAATCCCTGGATGCAATGCTGGTGGCTACATCCTCTGGATGAGCGCCATGTTCTGCATGCAGAACACGGGGTCGGAAATTCTCTCCGAATCCCAGCAGGGAACCCTGGAGCAGCTCTATCTGTCACCCATGGGGCCAACCGCATACTCTTCTTCAGGGCCCTTATGAACATGGTCTTCAACTTCGCATTCATCACCGTACTCCTCTACCTGTCCATGGCGGCCACGGGAAGGTGGCTGTCGGTGAATCTCCCCTACCTCTACGGCATGGTGGTGCTCTCAACGCTGTCCCTGGTGGGAATAAGCTTCATGCTCGGCGGACTGGGCCTTATACACAAAAGGATACAGGCAATCAACGGCATACTGTCCTTCGGCCTCATCGGCCTGATGCTCCTGCCCACATATCCCCTGACCCCCCAGAGCTTCCTTCCCTTCATCGCCGGAGCCGCGGTGGTTCGGAACACCATCGTAAGCGGCGCCTCATACCCCCTTTGGTGGTACCTGTTCATCGCCGGGAACAGCCTCTTCTACCTGGCCGCCGGCCTTTTCGTGTTCAAGCTCCTTGAGAGAAAGGCGAAAAGGCTGAACAAGATGGGACAGTACTAGGGACCCCTTCGTGAAGCGGAAACCAGGGCCCTCTCAGCCGCAAGGTTCCGTGAAGAGAACCGAAGGGAGACCCCCTGGAAGAGAAGAGGACCGAACCGGGCTCCCGGGCCAGCCACTCCGGCACCGAGGCCAGGTCGTAGTAGAGGGAGTCCTCCATCTGGACCGGGCATATACTGACAGTTGAGTGTCCGGAAACAGGGCTGATGAGGAACAGTTCCCCGGCTTCCCCGGCCCCGGCGCAGGAAGGGTAGCCGAACAGCCCCTCTGGGTCGATTCCGCTGGCGAGATACACAAGGGTGTCCCCCCCTTCGGTGAACATATCCGGTGAAACAGGGTAAACACTGTGTCCCGACCCCTGAATAAAGACAAGATGACCGTTCCCGGATTCAGCAAGGAGCTCCCACATGGCTCCGGTTCCAGCCACCGGTCGCCGGGGCTCATGGCCCAGGCATTCAAGGGGCATCATGTACTCCCCGGGCCAGAATGTGCCGAAGTCCCCCACCGACGGTGTTACACCGGTGATGAACAGAGGAGTGTCACCGGGGAGGGATTCGGCTATCTGCGCTATTCTGTGCGTTGTTTCATTTACGGCGCGGGACGCGGCGGCCAGTGTTCTCACCTGATCCAGGGAGAACTGGAACACCCCCAGGAGGAACACTGCGAAGAGTGTGTATAAGGCCCGTGAGTTCCTCAGCCGCTGGAAAAGAAGGGCTATGAAAAGCCCAGCCCCGGGCACCGCGGCAACTGCGAGGTCCGGACGGACAACGAGGTTCGCCACCGGGATCAGAGGAAAGAAACCCAGGGAAAGAAGGAGAAACCTGTGCCGCCATTCAGAGGCAAGGAAGAACACCGGAAGGGTGAGGGCCAAAAGAAGGATCCTTGCGGGTATCATGGACAGCCAGGGGCTGAAAAGGGTTCCGCCGTAGAGCAGCACACCGGTAAGGGAGGACAGCCCGAAGGCGGTGGTCCCTGGTAATTCACCTGAAGTCCCATGGCGCTGTAGCGCATGGCCCCGTAAACCGCCAGCGCCGCAAGGGAGACCCCGAAGAGCAGAATGCCGTTGCGAAGCCTTTTCCCCCGGGGTGAACCGGCGCTCCCCAGTGCGGCGAACACCGGAGGGGCGGCCAGGAAGGTTTCCTTGAAAAGCAGGGATACAAGGAACAGGAAGGGCACGATCAGAAGCATGGGCAATGAGGGCCTCCTGCACCAGCGTATGGAGAGTATCATGGCCCAGATGAAGGGGATACCGGCCAGCATGGTGGCCCGCCAGGAAACCCGTGCCGCGGAAACCGCCACCGGGTAGCAGAGAACCAGGAAGGCTACCCCGGCGAAGAGCGCCGCCTTGTTGTCCACGAAATCCCTCATGAAAACCCCGGTGGAAAAGCAGAAAAGAGCCAGTATGACCAGGCTCGTTATGTGCCAGGCGCCTGGTCTTTCCACCCCCCACAGGGCGTTGTCCGCCGCCCAGGCCAGTGTCATCAGGGGTCTGTATCCACCTGAGGATTCCCCTGCGAAAGCCCCGGCGGCTTCGCCGAAGGTATGGGAGCAGTCCAGATAGTCGTCGGTGATGAAACCCGTTCGAAGGGTGGGCAGATAGAGGAGTGCGGCAGCGGCCAGAAGCGCCGCTGCCGATATGTATCGGCGGAGTTTCATTGTTTGGCCCGGGAGTTCAGAAGGATGAACGGAGCATCAGCAGCCCCACCAGAACAACAAGGATCGCAGCGGCGCCCAGCACGGAGAAAACCCGTTTGCGCTTAACCGAGGACTGGAACTCGTCGGGGAACTCTCCCAGGAGGATCTTACCGCATGCCGGGCAGGTGTATGAAGCTGCAGCACCGGCTATGAGCATTCCGATAAGGCCGGCATGCTGGCGGCGGAAGTGTTAGAGGATTTCGTTACTGTCTTCTCCTGGCATCTCGGGCAGTACTGTTCCAAAGCCGGGCTCCTTTCAGCAAAAGTGATGGGAAAAAAATAACCGCGGAACCCTCCTCCGGCCAGCCCGGAACGAACCCGTATTGCTTCCCTTACAGAAGGAAAGAATTGGGCACTTCTTTCCTTGACAGAAGGAAATATTATAGATATAGTTTCCCTGGAGGAAGGAAACAATTTGAACACGGGCACCATTGTTGCTGATTCACTGAGCAGGGATTTCCCGGGGTTAAAACCCAGAACTGCATCCCTGGAAACCGTTCCCGGCATGGCATCGGTGGTTATCGGGATGCGCCGCTCGGGAAAAACCTGTCTCATGTTCAGGGAGATAGAGCGGCTGCTGGCCGAGGGAGTGGAGCGGTCAAGGATACTCTATGTCAACCTTGAGGATGACAGGCTCTACCCCATTCAGGATAACATTCTGCCGGATATACTGGAGTCCTTCTACAGACAGACCGCGGCTCCCAGGGACAGCAGGGTATTCATCTTCCTCGATGAGGTTCAGGCGGTTCAGGGCTGGTCACGGTTTGCCAGAAGGATCCTCGATACCGAGAAGGTCTCCCTTTTCGTCACAGGGTCCTCCGCAAAAATGCTTTCCAGCGAAGTCGCCACCGAGTTCCGGGGCCGGGGGTTCACCACTGAGGTCTTTCCCCTGAGCTTCAGGGAGTATCTCAGCTGGAAGGGGATCGGCGTGTCGGCCCCTCCATATGGAGCCCGCATACGGTCGCTGATGGAGAAAAGCCTCCCTGAATACCTTCGGCAGGGAGGTTTTCCCGGGGTGCAGGAGCTTAAGGAACACCAGCGGATACAGGTTCTTCAGAGCTATGTTGAACTGGTCATCCTGAGGGATATCATGGAGAGGCACGGGCTGGGGAATCTTCAGGCGATCAGAGGCTTCGTGATGTTCCTTCTGCAGTCTTCAGCAGGGCTTGTTTCGGTGAACAAGGTTTACCGCGACCTTTCATCCAGGGGGATCCGTGTGGGCAAGGAAACCCTTTACGAGCTGCTCAACCACCTCACCGATGCATTCCTGCTGTCATCGGTCACCCTTTTCCACAGGTCCCTGAGGGTCAGGCAGAGCAACCCCCGAAAGGTCTATACCGTTGACCCCGGGCTTTCCTTTGCCTTTTCCCCCTCGGGCACATCGAATACTGGAAGACGCCTTGAGGAAGCGGTCTTTCTGCAGCTCAGAAGAAGGGCGGCATCCTCAAGACCTGCCACTATCTGCTACTACAGAACGAAAAGCTGCAAGGAGGTCGATTTCGTTTTCGGAGACCCGGACACCGGAATGGCACGGAAGCTGATCCAGGTGTGCGCGGATATGGCCGACGGGGGAACCAGAAAGAGGGAGATCGAAGCCCTGGAGGAGGCAATGGAGGAGACAGGCCTCCGGGAGTCCTGCATTATCACCCTTTTTGAAGAGGGTGAGGTTGGATCAGTTCAGGGAAACATTCGAATTCTCCCCGCTTGGAAGTGGTTCCTCGAGGGCTGAATTCACTCCCTCAGTCCTGCTTCCCTCCCGGTGGATCCGCCCTTCCGGGCCTTGAGGGAAGACCCCTCTCCATCCACCAGCTGTAGGCCACAGGAACTATCATTATGGTCAGCAGCTCAATGAGCATCCCGCCGAAGACAGGAAGGGCCATGGGGCGGGCCAGGTCGCTTCCCCTCCCCGAGGCAAGAAGCACCGGCACCAGGGCCACCAGGGTGGTGACCGTTGTCATCAGAGCGGGTCTTATCCTTCTGCCGGCGGCTTCAATGGCAAGGCTTCTTACCTCCTCCTTCGAGGATGGAGTTCTCTCCCTCCTCAGCTGGGTCATGTAGGTGGCCATGAGAACACCGTCATCGACACATATTCCCATCAGCGCTATGAAGCCCACCACCACCGCCACCGTTATGTATACCGCTCCCTCCGGGGATGCCCCGGTAAGACCCATACCCGAAAGCAGGGTCTGGATGCCGGGCCAGAACCTGATGAAAAGAAGCCCGCCGGCAACTGCCAGGGGCACTGTTCCGAGGAAGATGATCAGGGGAACGGAAAGGGTCTTGAACTGAAGGTACATCAGGAAGAATATCGCTATCAGACAGAGGGGAATGAGAAGGGCGAACCTGCTCCTTGCCTCCTCCTGATTCCTGTAGTTTCCTATCCACTCGAAGCGGTATCCCTCGGGCAGGTTCAGCCTGCGTTCCCGGGGACATTGTTCTCTCACGCTCAACGATATCCCTGAGAAGACGGTCCGCCTCCTGAACGAGACCGCCCTCGTCCCTGCCCATGGCATTCAGCATCACATAGCCGGTAAGCTCACCGTCCACGGACCTTATCACCGCCGGTCCGTCCACCGCTTCCACCGATGCCACCGTGGACAGGAGCACAGGGCTTCCCATATGCCCCGGAATGTATATGTCGCCGATATCCCCGGGTTCGTCCCTGTTCTCCCTGGTGTATCTCACCCTGACGGGAATTCGCTCCCTGCCGTTGAGAACACTGGTGGCCACGGTGCCGGACAGGGCTCCCCTGAGGGCGGAGAGGACCCCGTTCACCGTAAGACCGTGGTCCCCGGCGGCAATTCTGTCCACTGAAACCTCCAGATAGGGCCTCCTTGTGGTCCTCAGGGCCTGTACGTTCACCGCTCCGGGTATCTCCGACAGCAGCTCCTCCGCCGCTATTGCAACCCGCTCCAGCTGGTCGGCATCATCCCCCCTTATCTCCAGACCGATGCTGGTAACGATACCCGACTGGAGCATGACTATCCTGGTCTCTATGTGCTGAAGCCATGAGGGGGCTATTCCCGGCATGCGTACCGATCTTCTCAGAAGGGTAAGGATGGAGTCGGAGGTAACACCCTCCCGCCAGGTGTCCTCCGGTTTCAGCGTGATCACCGTCTCTATCATCCCCACCGGGGCCGGGTCCAGGGGCGAATCCGCCCTTCCAGCCTTTCCCACCACACTTGCAACCTCGGGGATCTCCTCCATCGCCCGGTTCTGGCGGATCATTACATCCACTGTCTCGTTAAGTGAGGCCTGGGTGAGAAGGGAAGGCATGAAGAGGAAGCTGCCCTCGTCAAGGGGGGCATGAACTGGGTACCTATACCCGGGAAGACGTTATGAAGCAGGGCCACCGGCCGCAGGCGGCGGGTATCAACCCCAAGCCCATTAAGGGGTGAAAAGAATCGATAGGCTCCCATTGCGGCCATTGCGCCGGTGAGGATGATCACAAGAAAGAGGAGCAGCAGCTTCCCCCTGTTGTTGAATGCCCGGCGGAGAAGCCCTGTGTAGGATCGGGTAAGCCCTTCCTCGAACCTGTCCCTTCCGGGGTTATCCAGGGTTTCCCGGGCCATGAAATAAACCAGCAGGAATACCCCGGCGCCGGAAAGGGCTGCAAGGAACCAGGGCTTCAGGGGGGGAAGCCAGGCTCCGGCGGAGGCTGACGCCCAGGCTCCCAGAAGACCCAGCCCGAAGGAGGAGAGCAGGACCTTCATCCTGCTTCTTTCCAGCCTCGGCTCCTTCAGGGCGAACATGCTAAGCACTGGAACCAGGGTTATCGCCGTGAGTCCCGCCGCAAGGAGGACCAGGGTCTTCGTCCATGCCAGTGGTATGAAGAGCCTTCCGCTCTGACCCTGAAGAAAGAAAACGGGTATGAAGCTGATCACCGTTGTGGAGAGGGATGTGGCAATGGCCGGGGCCACCCTGGAAACGGCAAGGGGAATGACCGATTGACCGGAACCGGTCCTTTTCTCCTGGTGAATGCTTTCGGAGACCACTATTCCCATGTCCACTATGGTGCCTATGGCAATGGCTATTCCGGCAAAACTCATGATGTTGGCGTTAACGCCGAAGATCCGCATTCCTATGAACGTAAGAAGAACGGCGAAGGGAAGGGTTGAAGCCACCGCAAGTGAGGTCTTCAGGTGAAAAAGGAAGGCGAGGACCACCAGCGCGGTGATCACCATCTGCCAGGTTATCGCCCCGGTAAGGGTTCCAACGGTCTCCTCTATCAGCTGTCGTCTGTCGTAGTAGGGGCTATCACAACACCCTCGGGAAGCCCCGGGGCCAGCCGGTCCAGCCGTTCCTCCACCGCCTCGATAACCGCAACGGGATCGGCTCCGTACCTCATTACGACGATGCCGCCAACCAGTTCGCCCCTGCCATCGGCAAGGGCACCCCTTCTGAAGCCAGGGCCCATGGAAACCCTTGCGGCGTCACCAATGGTGAAGGGCCTGCCCTGGACCATCTTAACAAAGGTGTTCTCAATGTCCTCAATGGTCCTCAGCCGGCCTGCGCCCCTCACGGCGAACTCCAGCCCGGTTCGCTCAATGGTCCCGGCCCGGCGTCGGAGTTGGAGGAACCCAGGGCGTGATGAATGTCCGTGAGGGATATGCCGAGGTGGCGGAGAAGCTCAGGATCGGCCTCCACCAGATATTCCCTCTGAAAACCCCCAATACCTGATATCTCCGAAACACCGGGAACGCTCTGAAGGGCCGGCCGCACCGTGTAGTCCTGAATGGCCCTCAGTTCTCCCTGATCAAGGGGACCCTGAACCGTGTACCAGTATATCTGCCCGAGGGGTGTAGCATCGGGACCCATTGTCGCCGTGGCGCCTTCGGGAAGGGTGGCGGTGGCCCCGGCAAGCCTTTCAGAGACCCTTTCCCTCGCCCAGTAGACAGGTGTTCCGTCCTCAAAGACCACATAGATCCTGGCGAAGCCGAAGGATGACAGTGACCGAACCTGGCGTACTTCGGGAAGACCCTGGAGGGAGGAGGCCAGGGGGTAGGTTATCTGGTCTTCCACATCCCCGGGACTTACCCCGGGCCAGTCCACGGAAACTATCACCTGGTTCTCGGAAACATCTGGAAGAGCGTCCACCGGCAGTGTTTCAAAGGCCCAGAGGCCGGCGCCGCATACCGCCGCCGCAAGTGTGAGGACCGCGACCCTGTTCTGAAGAAGGAAACCGGTGAGTTTTTTCATGGGGCTACGGGCTGTTCATAAGGGAAGGCATGCCGGTGAGTTCCGCCTGGGAGTCAAGCAGGAAGGCGCCGTGGTCGGCGATGATCTCCCCTCCGGAAAGGCCGGAGAGAACCGGGAAGTGCCTTGTTCCCCCTCGTCCCGGGACAGCGGACCCAGCTCGACAACCACCGGGACAAGGCTCACCCCTACCAGAGGAGATGGAATGTCCGTTGCCCTGTGCACCGTTCCGCTGTCTGAAGAGAGGGCATAGACGAGATGACGGCTGCCCATTGAAAGCACCGATGTGGCCGGTATGGCCAGTTCCGGTTCAGGGGTTCCACCGGCTTCATTTACCAGGGTGATCCTTACCAGTCTCCGGGAAGAAGGGGGGTTTCCGGGGAACCTGCCTGTATCCTCGCTGTCCTGCCCCTTGTCACCGGATCGAAATAGGGATCCAGATGTGTCACGGTTCCGGGGATCACGGTCCCGCCGGAATAGGCTGTAATGGCAACTGAATCCCCCGGGGTGACAAGGGCTGACTGGCCCTCCAGCAGTTCCGCCTCCACCCAGATGTCACTCAGATTGGCTATTTCCAGTATTACCTGTCCGGTCTGCACCCAGTCCCCGGCCTCAACCCTTCGGTCGGTCACCGTGCCGGAGTACCTGGAGGCCACCGGCAGGGCTTCCATCACCTCGCCGGTCTCCGCCACATGGGCAATGATCCACGGGGCTGCTCCCAGCTGCCTCAGCCTATGTTCCGCACCGGCCTGGAGGCTTCCCCCGGGCTCACCGGCACGGAGGGAGTAAAGAAGATCATGCTGGGCCTCGATAAGCTCCGGTGAGTATATCCAGGCAACGGTGGAGCCTGAGCCTATGCTTTCCCCGGTGGAGGGGGAGGGGAACCGGTCTATCCTGCCGGAGGTCCATGCGGTTACCACCGCCCTGGATGTTTCCGCTTCCGTTACGGTGCCGGTAAGGGTAACGCTGTTCCTGAGCCGTCTGAACTCCACCTCTACCAGGGTCAACCCGGTGAGCTCCCTCTCCGCGGCACTCAGTGTGACGGTTACAGAAGAGGACGCTATTTCCTCAAGCTCCATTCCGCACACCGGGCAGAGGCCGGGGTTCTCCACAACCACACAAAGCATCGGGCAGGCCCATCTTCCCCCTTCATGGTCATGCCCCTCGTGGGCAAGTTCGTCATCACTGAGCAGGAACAGCCCGGGAAAGAGAATGAAGGCCAGAACCAGGGCCGCAAGGGCAGCCGCCGGCGGGATCAGCTTCTTCACTGGGTCTCTTCAGCGGTTTCTATCAGGGAGGAGAGGCCTGTTCTTGCCTCTTCGGTTATTCCCGGGTCTTCCAGAAGGACCGGTATGTAGTTTCCGGGTTATTCCTGAAGGAGGTTTCGCAGCCGGGACAGCATATGCCTATCCGGTATCCTTCCCATTCAAAGAACTGGCCCGGGGCAACACCGGCGCCCATCACCGGACATATGGTGTTCCCCACTTCGATCAGATCAGTTTCACCGGCATCCGCCGGGGGAAGGGCTGCTTCCTCTTCGGGGGATCCTTCGCCGCCGCAGCCCATTGCGGCAACCAGGGCCATGGTAACAACGAGGTTCCTGAGCATGGTAATCCTTTCCGTTGGTGTTCGAATAGTATACTAAATTGATATGAAATAGTTCCGAAGAAAGGGGGCGGCCCGCGCCGCCCCCTGTGAGGCCCTGTTTCCTCAGAGGATGTTTATGGTAACGGTAACCCTTCCCGCCGAGGCATCGGGTATGGATTTGCCCATGAGGGCGCTGCGGATGGTTTCTATGAGCTCTTCCACCTCCACGGTGTCCTCCTCTACGGTCACGGCGGTTATCCTGCCGCCGCCGTCCAGGGTGAGGATCAGTTCGATGGTGCCCGGCTCCAGTATTTCGGGCTGCTGGTTAAGGGCTTCCACAGCCTCCAGCACCACCGCCCGGAACTCCGAGGGCCTGGCTCCCAGGTACTCGCTTATCCCCGCCAGTGACGCCGCATGGACAGGGGAGTAACTGGCCATATCATCGCATTCCTCCTCCATTGCATAGGAAGCTGTAAGACCTCCGCCTCCGGCGCCGTAGGAAACCGAGGGGGCGGCGGCGATGCTTCGGCTCACCGAGCCTCCGTATGACTGCTGACCGCTATAGCCGAATACGCCCTCGTAGCTCACTCCTTCGGGCATGTTGACCGGAATGGTCACGGTTTCCGGCTGGCCGCCCTCGGTCCTCACATAGGTATCCACCGCAACGAAGGCGGTGTGCTCCGACAGCACGCTGTAGTCCAGTGATGTGCCGATTATCCGTTCCACCAGGCCGTCGGCGGGCTTGTCACTGTAGGGGGCCTCGAGAACAAGACGGTTAAGGTGATGGATCTTGCTCCTGGCCCAAAGCCTGTCCGCGGCTTCTGTGCCGCCACGGGCAACAAGGTTTACATCCATGGTCTGTCTCCAGGGTCTTCCCCCAATGGTACCTGTAATGGTTATCCTGTCCCTTCCCGGCCTGTCATACCTTCCTGTTACCACCAGTGGCTCGCCGTCGTAGAGGTCCCTTACCTCCCTTGGGTAGACATCGGTAACGTCCAGGTCGCCCCAGTCTATCTCTATGTTCACCAGGTAGGGGTTGTTTATCTTGTTGTAGATGTCCTGCACCGCTGTTTTCGGATCCTGCCCCAGACCGACATAGACCGGATAGCCCCTGCCCTCCTCGGCGAGGCCCTCAATGAGATAGCGGTTGACGCTGGAACCCACACCGATGCTGAAGAGCCTCATGTTCTCCCCAGGGTTGTCCTGAGCTCGGAGAGTATCTCCGTTTCATTGCCAATGTAGCCATCGGTGAGGAAAATGATGTAGCGCATCCTTTCCGGATCTTCGGGGTAGCCCACGCAGGCCCGGACGCCCTCGATCATCATAGTGCCCCCCATGCCGCTCATTCCGTTGATGTACTCGATGCCCCTCTGGATGTTACGGGGTGTGTTCTCCAGGGGTGTCCGGCTCATGGAACTGGCGGTTTCACTGAAGCGCATTATCTGGAAGGAATCCCCGGGGTTCATTCCCGCGACGAACTGCCTTACTGTTTCCTTTGCAACCTCCATGGGCTGGCCGCTCATGGAGCCTGAGTTGTCCACCACGAAGAAAAGCTCCTTCGGGGCGATATCCCCGGGTCCACCTACGGCGTCGGGCTCCAGCATCAGCATGAAGTGGCCGCCAAGGTCGCCTCTGTGGGATATAAGGCCGGTGTTGATGCCCTCGGAAGCGGTGATGTAGTTAAACACGAAATCCCTGTTGGGGATCTCGTTCTCCCTGCTGAGCTCAACACTGAGAACGCCGTCCTCCCCGATTGAGGTGGAAACCGCGTGGTTCTCCGATTCGAACTCCCTCACCGGGAAGCCCGGGTTCACCGACATGGTAAGCTCTATGTCGTAGCCGCTGCGGGTGCCTCGGGAACGATGTCCGGTGTTATCCTGTCAGCGTCATCCACTCCGGCTGGAATGAACCTGGGCCCAACCACCATGGGATAGACCACCTGCCAGGAGCCGCTGTTGTATGCCACCGGGGCGGCATACTTTATCTCTATCACTATATCGTCGCCGGGGAGGATGTTGCCAACGGTCTGGGTGAAGATGTTGGGTCGTTCCTGTTCCAGAAGGGCGGCGGTCCTGCCCTCGCTTATTGCCTCCTGGTAGATCCTCACAGCTTCCTGCCGCTCCTTTATCTGCCCCTCTATCGTCCTGTCGCCGATCTGCATGTCCATGCTGTAAACCGCGCCGTCATCCGGCAGCGGGAACACGTATACCGCCTCGATGGGGTCGGAAAAGGGATTTCCGTAAACCTGCCTCACCGTCACCAGCTGAATGGTGCCCTCCACCGAGATGTGTGCCTCTGTGTGTTCAAGGGGAAGGTCCGCAGGGTTGCCCTGGTCGTCCAGCACCACCATCCTTGAGAAATCCTGTTCCGGGGAGGCCATCAGAAGGGCTCCTGCCAGTAGTATCATTGCCGTCATCATCAACTCCTTTCCATGAGAGTTCCTTCATGTTCCTTCATGGTACACCGCCGACGGTTATATATTCCAGCCATTCTGAAAGGATTCCCATGATAACCGTTAACGGCGACAGGCTGGATTGGCACGAAGGAATGACCGTGAGGGACATACTCACGGCGAAGAACTACAAATTCAGGATGCTGGTCACCAGGATCGACGGAGAGCTGGTCAAGCGGTCCGATTACGACACCACCACGGTCCCCGACGGCGCCGACGTCAAGGTGATCCACCTGATCTCCGGGGGCTGACCCTTGCCGAAAAGGGGCATGGCCAGGGCCATGTTGCTGCTGACATCGGTCATATGGGGTTTCGCCTTCACCGCCCAGAGGGCGGGTATGGACCACATGGGTCCCATGATGTTCAACTGCATCAGGTTCGCCCTGGGAGCCCTCGTCCTGGCGCCATTCTTCGCCGGGAAGATCTCATCGGCATTCATACCACGGGCCATTCTGGCCGGCACGGTGCTCTTCGCCGGGGCGGCCCTCCAGCAGTGGGGCATAGTTCACACCACCGCCGGCAAGGCGGGTTTCATAACCGGGCTATACATGGTTTTCGTGCCCCTGCTGGGTTTCATCACAGGGGCCAACGAGAACAGATATGTATGGTCCGGGGTTGCCCTCTCCCTCCTTGGTCTGTGGCTGCTGAGCTTCTACAGGGGCTTCGGAGGTGTTAACCCCGGGGATGTCCTTGTTCTTGCGGGAGCCTTCATGTGGGCGGTCCACGTGAGGCTCATAGGAAGATATGCCCCCATGTTCCACCCCGGCGGATTCGCCGTGGTCCAGTTCGGATGGGTTGCCGTCCTCAGCCTCGCCGCCGCCCTGCTCACCGGGGAGGGGACCACCGGCATACCCCGGGCCTGGCTTCCCCTGGCATACAGCGGAATACTCTCGGTGGGGGTTGCCTTCACCATACAGATCTTCGCCCAGCGGGATGTGAAACCGGCGCCGGCAGCCCTTATCATGAGCCTGGAAGCGGCCTTTGCCGCCCTTGGGGGCTGGCTTCTGCTGGGGGAAACAATGATCCCCCGGGAACTGCTGGGCGCTCTGCTGATGTTCACCGGTATGGCGGTTTCCCAGTTACCCGGGAACCCTTTTTGCCGAAGGGGGTTGACAATTTCAGGGAACGCATTAATTTAGACTGGTCTAACACACACCGGAAGGAGCTCACTGAATGTTCGGAATGGGACGTGGTAAGGGCTGCCGCAGAAGGGCTTCAATGACCCTCAGCGACCTCCGGACCGGCTCCACCGCGGTTATAAGTTCATTCGCAGGCGGCCGGGGCTGCAGAGAAAAGATGACTTCAATGGGGCTTTTCCCCGGAACGGAAATAAAGGTGGTCCAGGCCCACGGCGAAAATGGCATGATGCTGGTTTCAGTGGGTTCAACAAGGCTGATGGTGGACAGGGTCATGGCCGCCAGGGTAATCGTGGAAAAAGCCGGGTAATTTTTTTGTCACTGGTTTTAGTCTAATCTAAATCTCAAAGGCGGATACAGGATGAAGATCAGCGAACTCAACAGGGGCGATACCGGAATGGTAACGGGTTACGAGAAGGGCGAGAGGATATACAGGCAGAAGCTCCTGAGAATGGGGCTGGTGAAGGGCTGCTCCTTCAAGGTTGTGAGAAAGGCCCCATGGGCGACCCGGTGGAGCTGGAGATAGGCTCCCACAAGCTCACCCTGAGGAAACAGGAGGCAGACGTGCTCCTGGTGGAGAAATGCTGACATGGAGAAGGGCATAAAAAAACTGCGGATAGCCGTTGCGGGAAACCCTAATGTGGGAAAGACAACGCTTCTCAATGCCCTCACCGGGTCCAGGCAGAAGGTTGGCAACTGGCCCGGGGTAACCGTGGAGAAGCTTGAGGGCTCCTACACCCACAATTCCGATCTGGTGGAGGTCACCGACCTTCCCGGTATCTACTCCTTCACCGCTTTCTCCATAGATGAATCCATCGCCAGGCGTTTCATCCTCGAGGAAAAGCCCGACATGATAGTGAACATCATAGACGCAACCAACCTAGAGAGGAACCTTTTCCTCACAACACAGCTCCTGGAGATGCGGGTTCCCATGGTGGTGGCCCTGAACATGATGGACCTGGCGGAAAGACGCAGGGTCCGAATAGAGATAGATCATCTCTCAAGGCACCTGGGCTGCCTGTGATACCCATAAGCGCCTCGAAGGGCAGGGGGATCCAGGAACTGAAGGACCTGATAAACGAAGTGGGCGAAAAGAGGCCGGTCTCCCAGACCCGTGTGGCCTACGACGAGATACTGGAAAAGGCGGCGGATACCGTTGCGGAAGCGGTGGATAGCATTGCCCGGCATAGGGATGTGGACCCCGATGGCTTGCCCTGCGGCTCCTTGAGAACGACGAGTACGCCCTTGAGCTCTGCGGCGGCTCCGTTCCGGGGAAACTGCTCAGTGAACAGATCTCCAGGGTGGAACGGCATGTGGGCGACGAAATGGACATAATACTGGCCGACGGCAGGTACGGGTTCATCCACGGTCTGGCCAGGGATGTGATCAACCGTACCGACGAGATACGAAGAACGGTCTCCGACAGGCTGGACGCGGTGATGCTGAACAGGTCCTGGGCATTCCCGTGTTCCTGGGCGTAATGTATCTTGTTTTTCCGGCACCATAAACTTCGCCGGCCCCTTCATTGATTTCTTTGACATACTCTTCGGAACGGTTTTCGTGGACGGCTTCAGGGTGTTGCTTACGGGCATCGGTTCCCCTGAAATAGTAACCACCTTCCTTGCCGACGGCGTGGGAGGTGGCATTCAGACCGTGGCCACCTTCATCCCCCCCATCTTCCTGATTTTCCTTTTCCTGTCCATACTGGAGGATTCAGGATACATGGCCAGGGCGGCCTTCGTGATGGACCGCTTCCTGCGAACCATCGGCCTTCCGGGTAAGGCCTTCATACCCATGCTTGTTGGTTTCGGCTGCAATGTGCCGGCGATCATGGCCACACGCACCCTGGAGAACAACCGGGACAGGGTTCTGGCCATCATGATGAACCCCTTCATGTCCTGCGGCGCAAGGCTGCCGGTCTACGCCCTCTTCGTGGCGGTATTCTTCCCGGAAACCGGCGGGCCTGTCCTTTTCAGCATATACCTCACCGGTATCCTTCTGGCGGTGGCCACGGGACTGGTCTTCAAGCGGACCATACTGAAGGGGAAACATCCACCTTCGTCATGGAGCTTCCCCCCTACCACCTTCCCACCTTCAGGGGAATAATGTACCATACCCTCACCAGGCTTAAGGGCTTCCTCCTCAGGGCCGGCCAGGTGATAGTCATAGTCGTGGTGATCCTCAGCTTCCTGAACTCCTTGGGCACCGACGGCTCCTTCGGCAACGAGGACTCATCCGGATCGATCCTGGCCTTCCTGGGCAGAAAGGTAACCCCGGTCTTCCAGCCCATGGGAATAACCGAAGACAACTGGCCGGCATCCGTGGGGCTTTTCACAGGTATCTTCGCCAAGGAGGCGGTGGTGGGCACACTGGACAATCTCTACACAACAATGGCCGAACAGCGGAACGAAACCCCGGCGGAACCGGAGGAATTCATTTTCGCCGATGGCATCGTCGCTGCCTTCCAGGCCATACCCCAGGGCTTCCGTGACATGGGCTCCACACTCTCTGACCCCATCGGAACCGGAACCGCCGTTGAGGACGTGGAAGCGGAAACCACCACCTTCGACATGATCAGGGAAAAATTCAACGGCACCGCCGGCGCCTACGCCTATCTGCTCTTCATACTGATCTACGCCCCCTGCGTTGCCGCCATCGCCGCCATTTACAGGGAGACCAGCCTCAGGTGGGCCGCCTTCTCCACACTCTATCTGACCCTTCTTGCCTGGGTGGTGAGCACCCTTTTCTACAGAACCGCCACCTTCGCCGGGGCACCGGGGGAATCGGCGCTGTGGACAGGGGTAGCCCTGGCTCTCCTCGCCGGGATGTTCCTGGCCCTGAAGCTGCTGTCAAAGGGCAGCGCCCTGAAGGCCTGAGATGTTCGGCGACATACTGGCCCTCCTGAAGGAACACGGCAGGCTCTCCCTCCGGGAGCTTGCCGCCCTTCTTCGCTCCGACCCCCAGGCGGTGGAGCCCATGATGGACATACTGGTGAAAAAGGGAAGGGTGGAACTGATAGCCTTCGGATGCTCCCGGGGAAGCTGCTCCGGCTGCTCCTGCGCCAGCCGTGAGGACGCCATGATATACAGGCTTCCCTGAGGAGACTACGGAAGAGCTCCATGCTATTCGTTTGACTATCATGCCACCCGATGAGACGAAATAGCTGGCCGGGGCTTGCAGAGTTTTTTGATTGAGATACATTTGATCAGGTACTTAAGCAACGCCCCGAGGGGTGACCTGAGCCCGTCTCAGTTAAGGACGGGCTTTTTCTTTACCCCAGCGCCGATCTCCCACCGAAGAGTTTGAATTAATTACCTTCCGTTCTTTCTCCATTCATGACATCAGGTTACATCACAGAGCTTATCAAGCTTACATGAGATCACTCGACTCTGCCAGGCAATCCATTTCAGGGATATGCGCTACATTTCCCAGCTTGAAGTGCAAATGGACCCTATTGACTCAGATTTGGCTTTGAACAATCATAACTTGGTCATGGTCAACTGAGATAACCGGAGTCGGTACAATGATTTTTGAGTGAGAAGAATTGGAATCCCCTCTTGACATGGTATCACCTAATGATACTATATTGGGGTGATGAATAAGAAACACAGGACAACTCTAAGCAAGATATTCGAGAAGCCTGAGCGTTCTGATGTACCATGGAGGGATATTGAGGCACTTATAACTGCTCTGGGCGGAGAGATATCAGAAGGGCAGGGATCTCGAGTCAGGGTATTCCTGAATGGAACCAGGGCTGTGTTTCATAGACCGCATCCAGAGCGAACCACAGCGAAGGGCGCGATCAAATCAGTGAGAAGGTTCCTGAGAGAAGCTGAGGTGAGTAAAGATGGAGTATAAAGGATATATCGGCAAAGTAGAGTTCGATGACGAGGCAAACATATTTTATGGAGAAGTAATCAATCTCCGGGATGTTGTCACATTTCAGGGTGAGACCGTAGATGAACTCAGGAAAGCATTCCGTGACTCAGTAGATGACTACCTTGAATTTTGTGCAACTCGTGGTGAATCTCCTGAGAAACCATACTCCGGTAAATTCATGGTTCGAGTTGAACCTGAGTTACATAAGGCACTTGCCATGCGAGCAAAAATGAATCACAAAAGCCTTAATGCATGGATAAATGACGCTCTGGAAACAGCAGTGAAATAAGATATCGTCACTCAACTGAATGAACCTGTCACAGGCGTTAATGGCAGGCTTCGGTGATACCTGTGCAGGTTATTCAGAGCGTTGGGCGGGAGACGAATCGCAACAATGACTCGGTTACACGGTGGGGAAACGCTTAGCGAAACCGGTAGCTAGAACCGAAGTATATTGCCAACTAGCAGAATGATGATGAAGATGATGACAGGCACTCTATTCACTTGGGAAATCTAATCATGCCTAAGATCGACACGCGCTCCTTGATGAAGAAGGCGATTGAGGTTATGCGCCTGTCGGTGCCTGAGCACCGCCCTGACGGGTCACCGAGTCCGTTAGTGGGTGCCGTGCTGGTGCGGCCGGATGGTTCAATTGTGACAGCAGCACGGGGAGAACTGCGCAACGGGAATCATGCGGAATTCATTCTACTTGAGCGAAAATGCCTCAGTGAAAAGTTGGATGGGTGCACTCTCTTTACAACCCTTGAGCCTTGTCTTGATCGCAATAAGCCCAAACGCGGCTGCGCGAGACACATTGTAAGCGCTCGTATCAAGGAGGTCTATGTGGGCCTTGAGGATGATAATCCGCGAGTGGCTGGCAAGGGTATTGAGTACTTACGCCGTCACGGAGTGACCGTCCACATGTTTGACCGCGACTTGCAGGACGAAATACTTACAGTGAACAATGAGTTTTTACATGGGCGCGGCAGCAACCGGCCAGGCCAGAAGAGGAGCCGATCAAACTCTCTAAATATGAGGATCCGGTTGCAGCTGTTGCTCTAGAGGATCTCTCCCAACGAGCGCTGGAACGTTATCGGGCGAAAGCAGAACTGGATCCAAAGGTAGGCTCCCAAGAATTCATGCGGATGCTGCGACAGCAGGGGGTGCTCGTGGGCGAGGGTGAGGCGACTGTGCCTAGCGGCTTTGGGATGCTCCTGTTCGGCACGCAGCCGCGCAACGCCATACCGCAGGCCGGATTGCTGGCACGGGCGGATTTGCCAGATGGAACGTCATCGCGTAGGGAGTTCGGTCAAGCTCTGGTGCTTATTCCAGAGGAGTTGGAGAAGTGGCTGAATACTGTTCTTCCAAGCACTATTGACCGAAGTAGGATGGAGCGCAAAGAAGAAGTGAGGTTGCCGTTCGACATGATCCGTGAGGCAGTAGTCAATGCGCTGATCCATCGCGATTACGATCTTGTGGGGCAGAAGTGCCAGCTTGTGGTTAACGCAGATACAATAACTGTCAAGAGTCCGGGTGGTCCAATTCCTCCGATCACTCTAGAACAGCTCCAGTCGTTTACAGCACCGATGAAGAGTCGGAATCCCGTTCTGCACTACACATTCGCTCGTATGGGCATGGCAGAGGAACAGGGATTTGGCTTAGAGAAGAGCCTCAAGGGCCAAGCTCAGAAGCTTGACCTGCCACTGCCCACCTTCGTTCTATCTGATGACTACTTGGTGCTTACAATCTATAGAAGCCCAGAAGCTGCGGTTTCCACGTTGACCAACGAGATACAGGATCAGCTAAGTAAGGCTGAGATCATCGGCTGGGAATGGATTTCGAAACGAGACTTGGTGACTACAGCCGAATATGAGGAAGCGATGAAGCTTCCAAATCGAACTGCCAAGAACCATATCCATAAAATGAAGAAACTGGGCCTGCTAAAGATGATCGGTGCCGGTCGGGCAACTCGGTATAAGGTGATCCGTCGGTGACAACGTGAGAGGTAGCGAATTTACACCTATCTCATTCGGGCCATTCATCGGGCCCAAATGGCCCGTAATACGGACTGCATTAATGGCAGCAACATTCGGGCCATTCTCCGGGCCAGAGTGGTCCGATATCGAACCAAGCCCTGAGTTGGATGCAACATGGGCTAGTAGAGCAAGTGCTGTGCTACTGTAAGTAGACACTCACCGATTTACGTAATGCAAACCAGGAATAGGACCCAACAAGCGGCTGTTCTCGGAAGCCTGACAGCGCCGGTGAGCCTTGGCGTTGCAGGAGGAAAGATCATGAAAGTAATTGAGAAAGCCCAACCGTCCACGACTCGATGGACACCAAGGACAATGGCAGCGGCCTCGAAATGCTATCCGTCCGCGCGTTCGCCTCATCATGCAATGGCGAAGTCTTGATTGGTCAATCTGACCTCGGTGGCGCTGCCTTTCATATCTGCATTCCTGTCGAAGAACAAGCATCGAACAAGCCCACTGGAGGCGAAGCTTAACAGCGCACCTCAGTGGCGTCGTTAGCGGTATGTTTGCAAAGCAGAGCCCCGGGTTCAGCTGACGGGCTTTTTCTTTTCCCCTCCGGTGCCGATATTACTCCCTGGAGGTTGTCATGAAAGGCTTTCTTCCAGTTCTTGTGTTCTGCTGCTTCGCCTGGTCATCCCCGGTTGAGTTCCAGTTGATCGGACCGTTAACCGACTCCTTCGGGGATCGTATTGATGTGGGGAGCTATGCGGCACCGCTCTTCACGGACTGGAACGGGGACGGTCTTGATGACCTGCTGGTCGGTCAGTTCGACGGGGGGAGGATTAGGTTTTATCCCAATTCGGGCACTCCCGAAGAGCCGGTGTTCAATGATTTTCAGTATCTCCTGGACGGAGGTAGGTTGCTCTCGGTTCCCTTCGGTTGATGCACCGGAGCCACTGATCCACAGGCTGTGGACTGGGACGGAGACGGCAGACTGGACATCATAGTGGGGGACAGGGAGGGAAATGTACACTTCTTCCGAAGACTCTCCTATGGTGACATCTATCTTGAGGAGCAGGATCTCGTAAAGGTACAGGGCAAACCCATTGATGTTGGCTACAACTCGGCTCCCTGCGTAACCGACTGGAATGCAGACGGACTGCCCGATATGGTCGTCGGCAACCTTAGCCCCCTTCCTGCCGGGGTGTATCTTTTCATCAATTCCGGAAGCCCATTCTCCCCTGACTACCTCAGCACAGACACTGTGTTTTCCAGGGAGGGGTGATCGAACTAGCTGCGGCCTATCCCGATATGCATGACATGGACCTTGACGGTCTCCCGGACCTCCTTGTGGGTTCGTCAAACGGTACTGTCGCCTGTTATCTGAACTCCGGTACTCCGGAGCAGCCCCTGTTCGAGACAATGGAACACCTCAGGGCCGATGGCGATGAGATATACATCTGCTCCTATGTGCGTCCGTCGGTGTGCAACTGGAACGACGACGGCTGTCCTGATATGCTGCTGGCGGATGACTCCGGCGAGATCCTGCTGTTCCTGGGTGTGCCCCCTTCGGGTATTCCGCAGGAATGCCAGACCGCTGTGCGATTGCTTGGCAATCCGGTGGATGAGCGGGTTGAACTTGAGATTGCCCTTGTGGAAGATGCTTTCGTTTCAGTGACAATTTACTCCTTCGATGGAAGGGTGGTTCTTTCTGCTTCCCGGGGAGTGCTTCCCCCGGGTACAACGGAGATACACCTGGATACCCGGGACCTGAGGGAGGGGGCATATCTGCTCAGGATCACCACTGGAAATTCGGAAACCACCGGAAGAATGGCAGTTATCCGCTGATTCTGCTATGTACCTCCCTGACGAGGGATACCAGCAACATTATCGGTGCGCCGAAGAAAGCTGAGGTACCACCTCCGGGAATCCAGGAAATGTCCTGCTCTTAAAACACTGTTTGATCAACATGCAATGCTTCAATAAGGACAGCTGCCTCAGCAGGGATCCAGAACACTCCGCACCTTCAGGGCCATTGCCTCGGCGGAGAATGGCTTCTGAATGAAGTTGACGCCGCTTTCTATTATTCCCCGGCTTGCTATCACATTGTCGTTGTAGCCGGACATGTAGAGGACCTTCAGCCCCGGCAACTCCCCTTCAAGGATGGAGAAGAGTTCAAGGCCGTTCATCCCGGGCATCACCACATCGGTAAGGAGAAGTTGGATCTTCCCGGCTTTCTTCGCTGCTTTGACCGCATCGGCTCCCGATGAGGCAGTGATCACCCGGTAGCCCTTGCCGGTGAGTATCTCTTCTGTGAGGTTGCGGACCTGCTCGTCGTCTTCCACCAGAAGGATCATCTCGGTGCCGCCGGGGACGGAACCCGTGGAACTACTGTGTGCAGACAGTATCGATCCGGCTCCGGCGGCGGGGAGGAAAACACTGAAGACGGTACCCTTCCCCTCTTCGCTGTGAACCCAGATGTAGCCGTTGTGCTGCTTCACGATCCCGTAGGCTGTGGCAAGACCGAGACCGGTTCCCTCGGTTGCGCTCTTCGTTGTGAAGAAGGGCTCGAAGACCTGTGCGGCTACCTCCCCGGACATTCCCCTGCCGGTGTCCGCCACCTGAAGACGGCAGTATTCCCCCTCGGCCATATCCTCCGGCTCGGTGGAGGTCCTGCCGCAGACCCTGACAGACCTTGTGGATATGGTGAGCTTCCCGCCTCCTGTCATGGCGTCCTGGGCGTTCACCGCGAGGTTCATGAGTATCTGCTCTATCTGCCCCCGGTCCCCCATGAAGAACTGGGGTTCTTCGGATAGCCTGTACTCTATCTCTATATCCTCGGTTATGGTACGGCGGAGGAGTGTGCCGAACTCTTCCAGCAGACGGTTGAGGTCCAGCCTGCCGAATTCAAGGGTCTGTTTCCTGCTGAAGGCCAGGAGCTGGTGCACCAGGTCCCGGGCTCTCTCACCGGCGCTTACTATCTGGGCCACATGCTCAAGTTCATCATCGGGAAGCGACCGTGAGGCCATGAGCATTCCGCCGTAGCCCAGGATCGGCGTGAGCAGATTGTTCAGGTCGTGGGCCACGCCGCCTGCAAGCCTTCCCACGGACTCCAGCCGCTGGAACTGCTGGAAGCGCAGTTCAAGCCTGCGGTTCTCCCTCTCTATCTTCTTCTTCTCGGTGATGTCCTGCCCAACCACTATCGTGGCGGGCCTGCCGTTCATCATCACGGAAACCGAGGTGGAGTAGGCCCACCTTTCAGTGCCGTCGGGCCGGGTGAACTTCAGTTCCACCGGCCTGTTGCTGCTGCCCCGTGGGGTGTTAGCCATCCTTTTCTTTACCAGTGCTTCGTAATCCCCGGAAAAGGCCTCCAGAGGATCGGTGCCAATAACCATAGAGGGATGCGGATACCCCAGCAGCTCTGCCCCGGCGGGATTGCAGTAGATGTAACGGCCCTCCTGCAGCAGCATTATGCCATAAGGGGAGTTCTCCACCAGGGCCCGGAACCTCTCCTCGCTCTCGTGGAGGGCCTTTTCAGCCTCGGTGCGGTCGGTGATGTCCATCATTGTCACAAGGGCCATTGTTCTGTCATCCACGAAAAGGGGTGTGGAGGAAACAAGCAGCGTAAGGTTCCCTGGCAGCTGTTCTGCTCCTGGGTGAATCCGGTTTCCACCTGAAGGTGGGTTTTGCCGCTCTCCAGCGTGTCCAGCACCGTGTTCTTTATCACGCAGTCCTCACAGGCCCCGCCGAAACCGCACCCCCGGGGGTCGTCAAGGGCATGGACGCACCGGAGGGCCTCGCCCCCCCTGAGCCCGTGCATTTCCTCTTCGGTCCTGCCCGAGAACTGCGAGGCGAATCCGTTCACCTGCTGTACCCTCCGCTCATCATCCACCACCAGCATCAGTATCGGGGCGTTCCTGTAGATCGCGGTGAGGAGGGCCTGCTGTTCCCGGCGGTGTTCCTCAAGCCTTTTCCTTTCGGTGATGTCGCTTGCTACGCTGAGTATCGCCCGCTGCCCCATCCATTCGATCTTCTTGGCCATTATGGCCAGGGGAAAGGCCGTGCCGTCCTTCCTGAAGTGGCGGCTCTCGAAGTTTGCCTCGCCTTTCTCCAGGATTTCTTTAACCCTTTTTTCTATGAGTTCCGCGCTCTCGGGAACGTCAAGGTCGTTCAGGCTCAGCGCCTTGAACTCCTCTTCGCTCTGATATCCGTGAAGCCTGATGGTTTCCCTGTTTGCGAAGAGGAACTCGCCCCTCATGTTGTGTATGGTGATGGATGCCGGGGCGGAGTCCAGCATCTGGCCCAGAAGCCTGATCCGCTCTTCACGGTTCTTGGCCCTGGTTACATCAAGGGCGTTCCCCACGAACTGGAGGAGTTTCCCCCGGTGTCAAAACCGGGGTTACCACCGAGCGGAACCACCTTGTGGAGCCGTCGGAGTGGAGAACACGGAACTCCGCCGCTGGAAGAACGGCTTTCTGGGAATGGGTTTTCTCAAGACCCTGCTGGCAGATTGCGAGGTCCTCTTCATGGACGAAGTCGGAGAAAAGCCTGCCCTGGACCTCCTCGGGAGGGTGGCCCAGATGGGTTTCCCAGCTTGGGGAAACGAAGTCGATAACGCCGCCGGGAAGAATGGTGTAGATGATGCTCTGACTGTTCTCGACAAGGAGACGGTACTTCCTTTCCGCCTCCTCCAGTGCCGCCTCGGCCATCTTTCTTTCCGTGGTAACAGTGAAGTAAACGGAAACGGAACCGTCGGGCTGGGGATAGAGCCTTATGTCGTACCAGTTCTTGAAGGGCTCCACGGGGAACCAGGTCTCGAACCGGACGGGTTCGCCGGTATTCACCGCCTGGAGGTACTTCTCGCCGAAGATGGAGTCGATCCCGGCGGGGAAAACATTGTCGGCCCTGCGTCCCACCACTTCCCCGGCTGGAATGCCCAGTATGCTCTCAGCCGCCCTGTTGAAATAGGTGATCACCAGGCCGCCGTCCAGTGTAAGCATGGCATCTGAAATGCTGTCCAGTATCCGGGCCTTCTCACCCTCCCTGGCCTTGCTTTCCTCTTCCACGGAGAGCCTGTGAAAGCCCAGGGATATGTCCTCGGTGATTTCCCGGAACAGGCCGGTTTCCTCGGCGCTTCCGGCGAAGTCACCGGGAACCGAAGCGGAAAGAACGCCGAAAACCTGATTCCCCTGGCAAACAAGCCCGGTGAAGCCCGCCCTGCCGTCGTATTTCTTTGCAAGGGGGCAGCCGGGGCACTCCTCCGGGAGAGACTTAATGAAAACCGGCTTCCGGGAATCCAGGGCCCTTTCCATACAGTGGGGAAACTCCCACTTAAAAGGGATTCCTCCAGCTCCCTGAAACCGCAGTCAAAACCACTTGATGCGGTGTATTCCACTGCGCCGTTATCGTTTAAGAGGGCGATCCATGTGGTTTGATAGCTGAGGTTCTCAGTTAGAATGGAACAGATCCCGTCGGCCAGGGCACGGGGTCCTTCTCGTCGGCGATTAGCTTGTTCACCGCCCCTATGGTGTGCAGAACCCTCTTGATATGGGCCTGCTCCCGCCTTGCCGATTCAAGCTGAACGATCAGGGGTTCGCCGGACTTCAGCAGGGCGTCGGCATGCCCCTCACTGATCGCGTCAAGGGCGGATTCAGCGTTCCGAAGCCTCCTCAGAAGCTGTTCCCTGGATAATCCTTTGCCTTCCATTCACCTCACCATACTGCTTTCAGGGCTTCGATGCTGCTCAGGTTGCCATAGATAAGGGTGCCGGTTCCCGGGTTCCCTATCAGAAGGGCCGGGGTAATGTAAATACCGTTCTCCACCGCTTCGGAAGGGTTCTTCAGAACATCGATTATCTCCACGTCGGTGTCCTCCCCGCCGAAGGACTCCAGGAAGTCCTTAAGGTTCTCCAGGGCCATTCTGGAGTTGGGGCGTCTCCGGCAATGAAGAGCTTCACCGTCTTTTCTCCGGGGGTGTTCATCGGAGGTCCTCCCCCATTATCTCAATTCCCCTGTCGGTTATGTTGAAAGTATGAATGGCGCTGGAATGGTGCCGGCCACGGGATTTGAGAATGCCCATATCCCTGACATAGCGTCCGTTCTTCACCTCGTTACGGAGCACTATCACAGTGTCTATCACCGATGACAGGTCGATCCCTGATATCTCACTGCCATAATCCCTGGCCGAGGCGAGGTTGGTCAGGAGGGAGGTTATGCCCCGCTGCTTGCAGTGGTCGATCAGCCGCAGAAGGTAGTCGAAGGCCGCGTGGCTCGAGCCCATCCTTCTGCAGGCTGAAATGGCGTCTATCATCAGGTGTTCCGGCTGGAAGTCCCCTATAGCACTGAAGGCCTGTATAAGATGTTCCTCCACCCCCTGGGACTCCGGCATGGATGAGATGAACTCGAGCATTCCCGATCCCATCACAGGCTTCAGATCGATTCCGGGACTATCATGCAGGAGACAAGGGCGTCCCAGGACTCCTCGAAGTCGAGATAGAGCACCCTCTCCCCTCTGGAGGTTATGTCCTTGACGAATGAGCAGAGAAAGGTTGTCTTTCCCGTGCCTGAACCTCCTGAGAAAGGGTGCAGGAACCCCTCCTGAAGCCGCCGCCCAGAAGTTCGTCGAGGCCGGCTACCCCGGATGACAGGCTTTCGCCAAGGGCTTTCTGCTGAAGTGATGTCTGGGTAACGGGAATGATCCAGGTTCCCCTGTCGGTTATTCCGAAGGGATACTCGTTCCTGCCAAATGCAGAACCCCTGTACTTAACCACACGAAGTCTTCTGGTGGTAATCTGTTCCTGAACCCTCTGGTCGAGGTGGATCACGCAATCGGCCATGTAGTCCATGAAGTCGTAGTGGGAAGAAGCCGGTCCGCCGGGATGGCGCTTCACCGTAAGGATGGAGGTAAGCCCGGAGTCAAGCAGCCATTCGTGGATGGAACGGAGCTCGGCCCTTTCAGAGGGGCGGTGGTCGAGAAGGGTCAGGAAGGCGTCCGGGGCGTCGATGAGAACGATCCCGGCACCCAGGGCCTTCACTCTGTTCTCCAGTATTGCCGTTACCCCCGGAGATCGAAGGTACCGGCGAGAATGGCTTCCGGCTGAATACGGGCGCTTATGATTGCCAGCATGCCATTCTCCTCGAGGTCCGTCAGGTCCCATCCGAAGCCGCCGGCATATCGCCGCAGGGCGGTGTCCCTCTCCTCGAAGGTGAGTATCACACCCGGGGTTCCCGCAAGGGCGTTCCTCACAAGGATCTCCATCCCTATAAGGGTCTTGCCGGTTCCCGGACCACCGCTTAGCAGAGTAAGGGATCCCTGGGGATTCCACCCCTGAGAACATCGTCGAGGCCCTTGAGCCCCGTTGGTACCTTTTCGATGACGCCGGTGTTATTACTGTTCATGGTATCAGTTCCCATGGCATCCTCCAGATCAGGAGCATGGCAAAAGCCCTTCCGACGGATGGGCATTCACCTTTCAGCAGACAAGCCTTACTGAAACATTATATAACCCGGAGGGGAATCCATGCCAATGTTTCCCTCCCTTTGACAATCATCCCCCGGGGAAACATCTTGAACCCATGGAACACAGAAAAAGAAGGCTCAACGACGCCGGGGATACCCGGGGAAGCTGCGTTATCTACTGGATGCAGCAGGCCCAGCGGGCCCGCTGGAACCATGCCCTTGAACACTCCATCGCAGTGGCCAATGAAAAGAAGGTGCCCCTCTATGTGTTCTTCGGCCTGGACGGCTCGTATCCCGGGGCCAACGCCAGGCACTTCACCTTCATGCTTCAGGGCTGGCTGAAACCGCCCTTTGCCTCAGGGACAGGGGCATCGGCCTGGTCCTCAGGATCTGTGATCCCCCTCCGGCGCCGTAAAACTCGCCGGCGAACTGGGGGCATCCGCCCTTGTTACCGACTGCGGCCACCTGAGGATACAGAGGCAATGGAGGAGAAGTGCTGCTGAATCCCTTGCTATACCGGTTACGGAAGTGGAAACCGACATGGTGGTCCCGGCATGGACAGCCTCGGACAAGAGGGAAACCGCCGCCTG
Organism: Candidatus Sabulitectum silens; assembly: GCA_001875255.1. Taxonomy (GTDB): domain Bacteria; phylum Fermentibacterota; class Fermentibacteria; order Fermentibacterales; family JCC-6; genus Sabulitectum; species Sabulitectum silens. The sequence goes on from MJAN01000004.1 coordinate 217,445, forward strand.
GACACTGCGGAAAAAGCTGGTTCCCCAGCTCAAGTGGTTCATGGAACCCCTGGAGGAAAAAGACCCGCTGAAGGACACGGCGAACCACTCCATTTTTACCCTTGACCCTTCGGACATACAGGGCCTCATGGCACGGCTGAAACCGGATAACTCGGTCAATCGCTCGGGGGTATTCACCGGAGGGGCGTCACAGGCCGAGGAAAGGTGGCGGCTGTTCCTGGAGGATAAACTGCCGGACTATGAAAAACTGGCCAGGGAGCCGGGGACAGAGGGAACTTCACTCATGAGCCCGTATCTTCACTTCGGCCAGATATCGCCACTGAAAATGGCCCTGGAGGCCAGGGAAAGGGGCAACTGTGAAGCCTTCCTGGAGCAGCTTATCGTAAGACGGGAACTGGCGATCAACATGGTTCACTACTCAAAGAACTACGACATGTTCTCTATTGTTCCCGGCTGGGCAAAGAAGACCCTCGATGACCACATCCGGGACACCAGGGAAAGGGTCTACTCCCTGGAGGAGCTTGAGAGCGGGCAAACCGCCGACGAGTACTGGAATGCCGCCCAGATGGAAATGGTCAGAACCGGCCACATGCACGGATACATGCGGATGTACTGGGGCAAGAAGGTAATACAGTGGACGGAAAGCCCGAAGACCGCCTTCGAATATCTCAAGTTGCTGAACGACAGGTACCAGCTCGACGGCAGAGATCCCTGCAGCTACGCCGGGATAGCCTGGTGCTTCGGAATGCACGACAGGCCCTTCGGGACCTTCCCGGTAACCGGGAACCTCAGAAGGCTGGGCTCAGGCCTGGAAAGGATGAGAAAGGCGAGATCCTCACGCTACAACCGCTACCTGAAAAGGGTCAGATCAGGCTCCTCCTGATGAAGTCCAGGACCCGCCCTTCTATCTCATCCCTGGTGCGGCGGAAGAACTCAAGCTTTTCCTGTTCTCCGCCCTGGAAGGCCGCCGGGTCCTCGAGGTCCCAGAACTCCCGGACACCGGCCCAGGGATAGATTGGGCATCTGTCCTCGGCCCTCTGGCACACGGTTATGAGATAGCCTATGTACACCTGCTTGTCAAAGAACTCCTCAAGAAGCCCCTTTGACCTGTGATGAAGGGCCTCGAGGTCCAGCCCCTTCTCACTCATCACCGTAATGGTGAAGGGGTTGATGGGCACAGGCTCCAGCCCTGCGCTGAGAGCCTCGAACCGGTCCTTCCCGTGAAGCCTGAGAAAGGCCTCGGCCATCTGGCTCCGTGCGGAGTTGCCGGTGCACAGGAAGAGCACCTTCGTTTTCGCCATTTTTCCTCCCGGTTGTGATCCAACCGGTAGAATAGGAAGGAATTGTTAAAGTTTAATTAAGGGTGTTGATCCTTATCGCTTCCCTGCCCCGCTGAAAAGCCTCTCAAGGATGTCCGTGTCCGCCGGGACCCTTGCTGAAAGGGTGTCTCCGGCGGAAGGGCTGTACGCCTGAAGATGGCCGTAAACCCCGGCCTCCCCCCGGATGTTACGCCGGGCAAGCCAGAAAACATGGGACAGCTCCTCGGGATATATCTCCACCGGGACCGAACCCCACATGTCCCGGTAGACGCACCGGCCATGGCTGTATTCCAGGCTCTCGGTATCGGTTCTCAGGGAGAAGAACACTCCCGGGTCTGAAAGGGTCTCCCAGGCCTGGGACATGAAACCGTTCCAGCCCTCCATGTACTCCATGTCCCCCTCACGGACCACGCAGCCCATGGAACTGTACAGTATTCCCGTTTCATCATCCCGGACAACCTCGGCGGATGGCCTTCCGAATGATATGTAGTACAGCTCTCCCCGGGCGAAGGCCTCCATGGCCTCGGTGGCGCCACTGGAGAAAAGGCACAGGCCAAGAACAAGCAGATTCATCTTCCACCCTCCCTTCTCCTGTAACATACATGGAAATACAGGCTGTTATTCCCTTCAAGAGCTATATCGCCTTTCAGGGATGCCTAACTCAGGAAGGGGTACTTCCAGTCCAGCGGCGGGGCGAAGTTCTCCTTCACCGTCCGGGCGGTGATCCAGCGCAGAAGGTTCAGGTGGCTTCCCGCCTTGTCGTTGGTTCCTGAGCTTCTGCCGCCTCCGAAGGGCTGCATTCCAACCACGGCGCCGGTGGGCTTGTCGTTTATGTAGAAATTGCCCGCGGTATGACACAGTTTATCCATGGCCTGAATGATCTCCCGGCGGTCACGGGCGAAGACCGCCCCGGTGAGGGCATAGGGTGAGGACGTGTCGCAGAGTTCAAGGGCCTCCTCCAGCCTGTTGTCGTCGTAAACGAAAACAGTGAGCACCGGGCCGAAGAGCTCCTTTTCATCAGTTCGTGCCCGGGATCATCCACCCTCAGAACAGTTGGCTGAATGAAGTAACCGCTGGTCTTGTCGTGTCCGGACCCGCACACCACCTCGGTTCCAGGTGAGTTCACCGCCCGGTCCACGGCTCCTGTGATGGAATCGAAGGAATCTTCGTCTATCACCGCGTTGATGAAGTTCCCGAAGTCCCGTACATCCCCCATCTTCATGGCTTCCACCATTGCGGTGAGTTCTTCCCTCAGAGCCGGCCAGATGCTCTTCGGTATGTATGCCCTTGAGGCGGCGCTGCACTTCTGGCCCTGGTACTCGAAGGCGCCCCTTGCCAGGCCACCGCCACGGCGGTAACCTCGGCGGAGGGATAGGCGAACACGAAGTCCTTTCCGCCGGTTTCCCCCACCAGCCTGGGGTAGGAGACATACTTCGAGAGATTTGCACCGGTCTCCCGCCAGAGGAGGTTGAACGTATCGGTGGATCCGGTGAAGTGTATCCCCGCCATGTACTCGTGGGAGGTAACCATCCTTCCCGCAAGGCTGCCACGGGTTGGCAGGAAATTGATCACGCCGTGGGGAAGCCCCGCCTCCCTGAGAACCTCCATTATGTACCAGTTGGAGAGTACCGCCGTTGTGGCGGGCTTCCATACCGCTGTGTTCCCCATGAGGGCAGGCGCAGTGGGAAGGTTGGCGGCGATGGAGGTGAAGTTGAAGGGGGTAACGGCGAATACGAACCCCTCAAGGGGTCTGTATTCCATGTGGTTGATCTGGCCGTGGTCCGAGGATGGCTGCCATGAGAAGATCCTTGAGGCGAAGGCGGCGTTCATCCGGAGGAAGTCGATGGTTTCCGCCGCTGAATCGATCTCAGCCTGATGGGGATTCTTGCTCTGGCCCAGCATTGTGGCGGCGTGATCTTCAGCCTGTATCTGGTACTCAGAAGATGGGCCGCCTTCATGAAAACAGATGCCCTGTCCACCCATGGCATCTTCATCCAATCCTTCTGGGCCTTTACAGCGGCGTCGCAGGCGGCGCATATCTCCGCCTCCCCGGCCCTGTGGAACCTTGCCAGCACATGGCCGTGGTCGTGGGGCATGGTTACATCCACCAGATCCCCTGTCCTTACCTCTTTTCCGCCTATGAGGGCGGGTATCTCAACCACCTGATCCGCCTGCCGGTCAAGCTCCTTCTTCAGCCCCTCCCGCTCCGTTGTTCCCGGAGCGTATGAGAGAACCCTTTCGTTCTGGGGTTTTTCCAGTCTTATGTTGATGTTGTTCACGGTGCCTCCTGTCTTTAGATGAAGCGTTATGATAATTCATCATATCGTTTCGTCAACGGCTCCGTTCTCAACTTATGCAAAGGGCCCGCCCCTGTAAAGGGACGGGCCCGGAAGGAATGACGGTTCCTCTAGCGGAGAAGTGTCATTCTGGATGTGGCGGAACCGGCGGGGGTGGTTGCCCGGACGAAGTAGAGACCGCAGCCGAGATCACCGGGAACGCTCCAGCTGAACATGTGGGAGCCGGAGTCGAGGCTTCCTGTGTGAACTGTCTCAACGGTCCTTCCGGAAACATCGTACACGGCTATGTTGGCCATTCCCGAAACCGGGAGGTAGAAGGAGAAGCTGGCCTGGGAGGTAACGGGGTTGGGGAAACGGCGGAGAGAACACCGCTGAATCCCTGGACCTCTGCATTGGCCTGGTCCTCCAGGGAGGTGAGCTCCAGGGCTGCAAGGGCAGCCTGGTAGGCGTCAACACGGCCGGCGCCGAAGTAGTTGTCTTTGCCTGTGGAGCCCAGGTCCAGGGAGGTGACCTCGAGAATGGAGTCTACCTGCGCAGGTGTGAGTTCCGAGTTCACGTTAAGCAGCAGGGCCATGAGGCCGGCAACATGAGGGGTAGCCATGGAGGTACCGCTCATTGTGGTGTAGCCGGCGGGGTTGGAGTAGCTGCAGCTTACGATGTCGGAACCCGGGGCGGTTACGTCAGGGTCGATGAGGCCGATCTCCGGGGCGGTGTCGGCATAGTCGTTCCATGGAGCGTCGTACTTCCATGTGGAGTAGCCCAGGCTGGAGAAGGAGGAAAGGGCGTCGGAGCTGGTTGTGGAGCCGACGGTTACCGTGGCGGAAAGGCCGCCGATGGTGGTCTGGT